>NZ_CP107954.1:2424834-3637252 GCF_036067295.1 Kribbella sp. NBC_00382 | reverse complement strand
CCGTGGAAGTACAGCACGACGACCGAAGGATCGTTGTCCGGAGTCTCGACCGTGATCACCGGTACACCGCCGAGCTCGCCCGGCGTTGTGACGATGTCGTCGGCCAGCGGCACCGAGGAGATCATCTCGTGAAAGATCACCCGCTGCTCGTCGACGTCTCCACCGATGTCGAACTCGCCGTGCCGCAGAATCTGGTCGAGCTGCTCGCGTTGCTGGCGGCTCATCGGGCCGTCTCCTTCGGGTTGTCGGAGTCGGCGAGAGGCGTCAAGGCAATCACCGGGATGATCCGATCGGTCTTCTGCTGATAGCCGGCGAAGCCTGGGTAGCGGCGGGCTTGTTCGGCGAAGTACATGTCCCGCTCGTCGCCACGCAGTTCGACAGCCTGGACGGCGATCGTGTCGCCGCCGACTTCGATCTGTACTTCGGGATGGGCGAGCAGGTTGTGATACCAGGCAGGATTGCTGTCGGAGCCCGCCTTGGAGGCGAATACGAGATAGCGTCCTCCGTCCAGCAGATACATCATCGGAGTGATCCGCGGCTCGCCGGAACGAGCGCCTGTGCTGTGCAGCAGGAGGAGTGGCGCTCCTTCGAAGTTCCCACCAACCTTGCCGTTGTTGGCGCGAAATTCCTCGATCACCCGGCTGTTGTGGTCGGCGGTCATCAGCGTGGTGGTCCGACGATGACGTTGCCGTACTTCGTGGCGATCGCCGGATCGGGTTTGACCTCGTGACCGGGCGGACGCGGTGTGGACTTGTCCCGGCCGGTTTCGCGGAACATCCCTTCGATACCGGCCGGGGTGTTGATCATCAGCAGGTCGGCCCTCTTGGAAGTGATCCGGTACGCATGCGGTATCTGCTTGGGCAGGAACACCACTCCCCCCTCGGCCAGTTCGTACTCCTCGTCGTCACACCAGACCAGCGCGGTCCCCTTGATCAGCAGGAAGATCTCGTCCTCGTTGGTGTGCTGGTGGTACGGCGGCGCCTCGCCCTCCTCGACGTCGAAGCGGCCCATCATCAACTGGCCGTTCGTGGCCAGCCCGTCGAGCAGCACCGCCAGGGTGCCCCCGTCCAGCCATTCGAGTTGTTGTTGCTGCTGCGGTTGCGCGATATAGGCCATGCTCATTGCCGACTCCAATCAACCTAACCGGACGAGATCGTCCGTTTCAATGAGTCTAGGTCAGCCGCGGAGCAGGTTGGCCGAGACGGTCCAGAGGCGTTGGGCTGTGGTGGGATCGAGCGCCCATTCCTTGACACCGTGCGGATGCTGCGCGAGGTCGGCATCGTTCGGCACCGTGTAGGCCTCTTGCGAATCGTCAAGGTAGTGCCCTCCGGAGTGAGCGAACTCGGGGGCGACGGCCGCGACCATGCTGGTGGCGGCTCCCTGCTCAACCGTCTTATAGGTGAAGACTCCAGCGGCCTCGGCCGCGTCGAGCGACGCCTTCTGTTGTGGTGTGAAGTTCCGCTGCAGTCCCGTCGCGACACCGCCGGGGTTCACCGCATTGGCGACGATGCCATCGGACGCCCAGCGGCGCGTCGCCTCGACGGCGAAGAGCGAGTTCGCCGTCTTCGACTGGGCGTAGGCGATCTGCGGGTCGTAGTCGCGACGCTCGAAGTGAAGGTCGTCGAAGTCGATGCCGGAACGCATGTGCGCCGTCGAACTGACCGACACCACCCGTGCTCCGTCGCGGTCGGCCGCTCCCAGGGCCAGGGCGTCATGAAGGCCGGCAGCCAGGGCGAAATGACCGAGATGGTTTGTCGCGAATTGCAGTTCCCAGCCCTCGCGTGTTCGTTCGAGGCCACTGGTGACCACGCCCGCGTTGTTGATCAGCAGGTGAAGAGGGCCGCTCCACGCGTCGACGAACCGTGCGACGCTGGTCCTGTCGGCGAGGTCGAGCCGGGCGACTCGGGGCCGTATCGCTCCCGTCGACTTCTCGATCGCCTCGGCGACGGCATCACCTGCGGTTGCGTTCCGGACGGCGAGGACCACTTCCGCCCCGGCAGCGGTCAGTACCCGAGCCGTCTCGATGCCGAGTCCGGAGGAAGCTCCCGTCACGATCGCGCGGACGCCGGTGAGATCAGCGCCGCGCAGCACCTCGTCCGCGGTACTGGCGGCGGTGAAGGGCGTGGAGATGAGCTGGTTCATGTCATCGACTATACGCATTAGACTCAACTTGTATAGTTTGATTTTCGCTCGTATGCTCGCCTCATGAGCAGTCCCGACTCCGGCCAGCGCCTGTCCACGGGCGCCGATACCGATCGCCGCAGCATGGTTCTGGACTCCGCGATGGCCACGTTCGCGCGGTTCGGCTACCGGAAAACCTCGATGGAGGAGGTCGCGCGGGCGGCGCGCATCTCCCGGCCCGGGCTCTACTTTCTCTTCTCCTCGAAGGAGACTCTCTTCCGTGCCGCGGTCACCCAGTCGCTGGAGCGGGACATCGCAGCGGTCGAGCAGATCCTGGCCGACACCGGCCGCCCCCTTCCAAAGCGCCTCGTCGAGGCATTCGACCAGTGGACGGGCCGCTACACCGGCCCCTTGGCTCGCGAGGTCACGGCCGTCATCGAGGACAACCCCGACCTGCTCGGACAGATCGCGGAAACCGCGCCGCGCCGTTTCGAGGAGCTGATCACGGACGCGATCGCCGTCGAATCGGGACAAGAGACGGCCGCTGCTGTCGCACAGACGATGATCAGCGCCTCGATCGGCCTCAAGCATCAGGCCCCATCGCGGGAGTTCTACCTCGAACGGATGAAGATCGCCGTCGATCTCCTGGTGCGCTGACAACGTTCCCGGTCAGGCCGCATCGACGTCGCGGAGGAAGGCGAGAACAGCGGTTGCCAACTCGTCCGGGGCTTCCTGGGCGGCGTAGTGGCCGACGCCCTCGAGCGAGACGGACCGAACCACGCCGGCCGCGACCTTGGTGAAGGTGGCACTGGTGAAGTCACCACCGCCGGCGCCGACCGCCAGCACCGGCATGTCCAGCGGGCGCTCGGCGGCGAGAGCCGTGATGTCCGCGCCGTCCTGGAGCATCGACCGGTAGAGGCCGATCGCGCCGCGGAGCCCGCCGGGCCGCGAGTAGGTCCTGGCGAATTCGGCGAGGTCGGCCTCGGTGATCGCTCCCGGCGTCACGGTCATGGGCGGGCCGGCGAACTGAGCCAGGAACTCGCGCTCCCGACCGGCCAGCAGCATCTCCGGGATGCCCGGGGTGGTCAGCATGCCGATGTACCAAACGCCTCCGTGGGTGACATCGGCCAGCTTTTCCATACCGAACCCGGGAAGTCCCGTCTCGATCGCGGTGAAGCTGCGAACGTCCTGCGGGTGCGTGGCCGCGAGCCGGAAGACGGTCTGCCCGCTGATGTCCTGTCCCGCGAGGTGCACCGGACCGAGACCGAGGTGCCCGATGAGCTGGTGCAGGTCCTCGGCGGAGGTCGCACTGTCGTACGGACCGGCCTCGTTGCCGGAGTCACCGAAGCCACGCAGGTCCACAGCGAACACGCGGTGGTCCGCCGCCAGCAGCGGGATGAGCTTGCGGAACGCCCACCATGTCTCGGGGAAGCCGTGAACCAGCAGGATCGGGGACCCGGCAGTGCCGGCCTCGACGTAGTGGAGCTGGGTTCCGTTGGCGTCGACGTAGTGGTGCGTGATCCCGGGCAGTGACGCGATCTCGGGGGTAGTCATGACATCCTCCGTATTCGACAACTTAGTTGTCCATTACAATAGACAACTGGGTTGTCGTTGTCCAGCCGGGCACCGTAACCTGAGGCCCATGTCTCGCTCTGGTGCCGACCTCGCACTGCTACTACTCGGAGGTTTTCGCTGCCTGGTGGACGCGGCACACACCGAGCTGGCCAGCCGCGGTCACGCCGATGTCCGCCCCGTCCACGACTTCGCGATCCGCGCGATTGCCGCCGGCGCCGACAACGCCTCCGAGCTGGGTCGGCGCATGGTGGTCTCCAAGCAGGCGGCGGCCAAAACGATCGCGGTACTGCAGGAACGTGGCTATGTAGCGCGCGACGTGGATCCCGCGGACGCCCGTCGCAAACGGCTTCAGGTGACCCCGCGGGGGTTCGACATGCTTCGGGAAGCCGAGGCCATCTTCGACGAGTTGCGCGAGCGATGGGCACGCCAGATCGGCGCCGCTCAGCTCACCGAACTCGAGGCGCAACTGACGGAGCTGGTCGGTGCCGAGCCCGTACGCCTGGACACGCCCGGCTGGATGGCACAAGACCTCGGCGAGCCGGTCTGAGCGTGATGCTCAGTGCGCGCGGAGGGGACAGCGAAGCTGTTGTGAGATCCCCGTAAAACCTATCGTGGCGGAGTTAGACATTGGGGTGTGGCGTGTGTAATGTTCCTCGTGTTGACAGAGAAGAACAGCGAAGCTGACGTGGACAGCCAACGACCTGTCCGAGAGTTTGTGCAGTAGGAGTTGTGCAGTAGGTACGACGGCGGACTCCGCCGGGCCGATCAGTGAAGGGGCTCGGGTTTCGCGCCAAGGTCAGAGTCTGTGGAGCCAGTGGTCGATCGGGGTTCCAGGCTTGACGGATCGAAGCAGTTGTTCGAGAGAGAAGGGAACGGATTACGCCGTCGGATCGCCCGCCAGTGCCAGTATTTCGCCGGGCGGGTGCCGTGGTTCCATCAAGAAGGAAGGTGGTCTTCGGTTACGCATTCAGCGATCCCCGTAGCGATGGCCTTCACGTGGCGCGCTGCGGACATGCAAGGCCGGCCTCACGGCCGGTAGATGGTGACAATCCAACAACCCCTTGGGCCCCGGTGCTTCGGCACCGGGGCCCTTCGGCATAGCGCAGCCTGGACGAAGCGAAGCTGATCACCCCGCAACGCTCCGAGGGCGGCCATCGCCGCTACTCCCGCTACCAGCTTCGCCTGGGTGCCGGCTTGGTGCTTATGGCAACGATGCCGCATCCGTCCCAGGGGATGTCGTAAATCGGCGGTGCCGATGTCCGCCAGGGAGAACGCCTTCCGTTGGTGGTGGGGCGTGCTCAAACTCAGAGCACCCAAATCGCCATCGCCGCTGACATGTCCCGGACGCGGCTGGTGCACCCCAGGTCGGCAGATCGTCGGCCCCGCCCCAAGGAGCAGTTGTGAAACGAGCCAAAACCAGGTTGATCGCGACCAGCGGTCTACTCGCCGCCGGGCTGGTGATGACGCCGGTCTTCGCCGCCCACGCCGACCAGACAACTCCTGGCGCCGCCGCCCACGATTCGACTGCCGACGAGCAGGCGCAGGCCCCGGCGAGTGCCTTCGCGCTGGGCCTGGCCGCGGGCGAGAAGCTGACCGTCAAAACGGTCATCGAGGATGCGGACGGCAGCACGCACGTCCGGTACCAGCGCACGCTCGACAGACTGCGCGTGATCGGTGGCGACCTGGTCACCCACAAGGACGCGAAGGGCGCGGTCACCGACGTCACCTACAACCTCGGCCGCAAGAGCATCGCCCCCGCGTCGCGGACGCCGAAGATCTCCAAGGCGGCAGCACAGGCCAAGGGTCTCGCCACGTCAAAGGCCACCAAGGACGAGAAGGCCGCCGGGAACGAGCTGGTCGTCCTCGTCACCGACCAGGGTCCCAAGCTGGCGTACGACGTACTGACCACCGGCATTCGTGCCAACCAGGTTCCGACCCGGCTGCACACGTACGTCGACGCCGGTACGGGCGCCGTGCTCCTGACCGACGACGAGATCAAGACCGGTACCGGCAACGGCATCTTCGTCGGCAACGTCACCATCAACACCACCGCCAAGTCGGGCGGCGGCTTCGAGATGAGGGACGCGGCGGGCCACACGGCCACCGACGTCCACAACCAGGGCGACCCCAACACGGGTGAGGGCCCGGACGGTGACATCTTCACCGACTCCGACGACAAGTGGGGTACCGGGGCGAACTCCGACCGTGCGTCGGCCGCCGTCGATGCGCTCTACGGCGCGCAGAAGACGTTCGAGTACTACAAGACCCAGCTCGGCCGGAACGGGATCTGGGACGACGGCCGCGGGGCCCGCTCGCGGGTTCACTTCGCCAACGCGATGGTGAACGCGTTCTGGGACGGCACGCAGATGTCGTACGGCGACGGTGCGGGCAACGCCGCTCCGCTCACCGAGCTGGACGTCGCCGGGCACGAGATGAGCCATGGCGTCACTGAGAACACCGCGGGACTCGTGTACTCCGGTGAGGCCGGCGGTCTCAACGAGGCGAACTCCGACATCTTCGGTACGGCGATCGAGTTCTACGTGAACAACCCCAACGACGTGCCGGACTACTTCATCGGTGAAGAGATCAACATCAACGGCAACGGCTCGCCGCTGCGGTACATGGACAAGCCGAGCAAGGACGGAGCGTCGAAGGACTGCTGGTCCTCGACCCTCGGCTCCCTCGACCCGCACTACTCCTCGGGCCCACTCAACCACTGGTACTACATGCTCTCCGAGGGCTCGGGCGCCAAGACGGTCAACGGGGTCAGCTACAACTCCCCGACCTGTTCCGGCGCCGCGGCCGTGACCGGCATCGGTCACGCGAAGGCCGAGAAGATCTGGTACCGCACACTGTCGACCTACCTGACGTCGTCGAGCAAGTACTCCAACGCCCGGACCGGCGCGATCAAGTCCGCCAAGGACCTCTACGGCCAAGGCTCGGCAGAGTGTCTTGCGGTCGAAAAGGCGTTCACGGCCATCGCTGTTGCGGCGACGACCGAGACGTGTGGCACGGGCAACCCCGACCCCGGCGCCCCGACGGTCACCAACCCCGGCGCGCAGACGAGCACCGTAGGTACCGCTGACACGCTGCAGCTCGCAGCGACGGGCGGCACCACTCCGTACTCGTGGTCGGCGACGGGTCTCCCCGCGGGCCTCACGGTCAACGCCTCGACGGGTTTGATCTCCGGTACTCCGACCGCCGCAGCCACCTCCACCGTGGCGGCGAAGGTCACTGACGCCGCGGGCAAGACGGCCAGCGTGTCGTTCTCGTGGGTCGTCTCCGGCGGCAGTGGTGGCGGGGCGTGCACCGGCGCGCTCAGCTACAACGGCAGCCTCACCGCAGGCGGCAGCAAGACGTTCCCGGCGTTCAGCGACAGCGATGCGGGCCAGCTCAAGGTCTGCCTCGACGGGCCGACCGGCGCCGACTTCGACGTCTACCTGCAGAAGCTGTCCGGATTCTCCTGGGTGACGGTTGCCCAAGGCATCACCCCGAACCCGGACGAGTCGTTCACCTACAACAACACGGCGGGCACCTACCGCCTCGTGGTGAAGGCCGACTCCGGATCGGGCGCGTTCACGGCCACCGTGGCGGAGTGATCGCAGACCTGGTACGACGCTGAGCAGTGGCGCCTCCTCGAGCCCCTCGGGCTCGGGGAGGCGCTGTCGTACTGACTCAGATCCAGCCTCGCCGGCTCGCCTGGATGGCCAGCTGGAATCGGCTGTGAGCGCCGAGTACCTCTTCGAGCCGAGCGATCCGCCGGCCGACCGTACGAGCACTCACGCCCAGGTCGCGGGCGATCGCCTCATCGGTGAGACCGGCTGCCAGGTAGGACAATAGCTGCTGCTCGCCCGAACCCGGACCACCCAACGCGTCGACCACCTGAGACTCCGCCGACAGCGGCACACCCATCTGCCAGAAGACGTCGAAGAGGCCCACCAAGGAGTCGAGCAGGCCGGACTCGTGGACGATGATGAGTGACCGCCGTGCCCCTTTCTGGCCAGGAACCGACAGCAGCGCACGCTTGTCGTCGTACAGCATGAGATTGAGCGGTACCTGGGCGAAGACCCGCGCCTGCTCGCCGACCGCGATGCACTGATGAACTGCGGCAAGTCCTTCGAAGTCCTCGAGAACCGAGACGCCATAGAGCCCGCGGGCTCGCACGCCGCGTTCCATCGCCGCAAAGAATCCGACCACCACGCCAGGCCGCGGGATCTCCATCCCGGTCTGGGCCTTCCGCGGCGAGACCGGGCCGATGCACAAACCGTCGACGGTCGAGACAGTGTCATCCATCAGCTTGGCCTCGACTGCCACGCACCGCGCCTCGTCCGTGACGACCTCCACGAAGCTCGAGCGGTCGCCGGCCTCGCTCCAGATGTCGGCAAAAACCGAGGCGATCTGACGAGTGGCGTCAGCAGCCCTCACATGCTCAGCCGCCACCTGCTCCAACGGAATCCGCGGAGCGACTGCCTCGATCCCGCCGTCACTCACTTCGAGTAGACCGATGGCGGCCAGCGCCTTCACCTCGTCCGCAGCAGCCGCGCAGTCCATACCGGCACGCTCGGCCAGTACCTCCAAGCTCGTCCTCCCGCCCACGACGGCCGCACGGTAAAGCGGCTCCGCGGCAGCCGAGAGAAAGGATGCTGAGGGCAATTGCATCTCGCCGTCTTACCATTTCCCGCGGCCCCTGCGCGAGCATCAGAGCCCTTAACCAGCAAGGGGTCGCCTCGCAGTCACCAAGACCACACGTGCCGTAACCGCTGGCCGTCCTTCAGGGGGCCAGGACCTTTTTGTGGTAGCTGGCGAGGTCGCGGATCTCGACGGTCAGCTGGGTGTTCAGGTCCTTGGTGGGCTTGAGGTGGTCGGACAGGAGGGCCAGGGTCAGTTCGCCCAGGCGGGCCTTCGTCTCGGCGTCGCGGCCGGGGAGGATCGCCAGCTCGATGTGGATCATCGCCTGGCCCGGGTTGCCGTCGCCGATGACGGTCTCGCCGGTCGTACGGAATCGGGTCTTGAAGCCAGGCAGGGCACTACCGATCAGCTCGGCCGCGGCCGGGTGAAGAGCCAACGCGAATCCGCGCCGGTCGAACGTGTCGGTCAGGGACTCGGAGTACTCAACGCTGATCTGAGGCATGCCGAGCATTATCGAGGTCTGTCCAGGGCCTGATCCAGGATCTCGAGGCCTAGGGAGAGTTCTTCCTCGGTGGCGGTTAGGGGTGGGGCGATTCGGAAGACGCCGCCCATGCCGGGGAGTTGGACGATGTTCATGTGAAGGCCTAGTTCGAGGCAGCGGCGGGTGACGGCGGCACCTAGTTGGTCGGCCTCGGGGCCGCCCAGTTCCACGCCTAGCAGGAGGCCGCGGCCGCGGATGTCGGCGATGACGGGGTGGCGGCCGGCTAGTTCCTCTAGGCCGGCGCGGAGGTAGGCGCCGAGTTTGGCGGCTTGTTCGTCTAGGTGGTCTCGGGTGAGGACGTCTAGGACGGTGTTGCCGACGGCCGCGACCAAGGGGTCGGAGACATGGGTGGTGAAGAAGAGGAAGTCGCGGTCGTGGGCGGCCGATTCGATCTCGGCCGTGGTGATCACGGCGGCGAGCGGAAAGCCGGCGCCGAGGGTCTTGGAGAGGGTGAGGATGTCCGGTACTACCCCGTCGCGCTGCAACGCGTACCAGTCGCCGGTCCGGCACAACCCGGTCTGCGCCTCGTCGAGGATCAGCAGCATTCCCCGCTCGCGACACTTCTGCTGCAGCGCGGCGAGGTACCCGACCGGTGGTTCGAGGATGCCGCCGGAGCTGAGGATCGGCTCCACGATGCACGCGGCGAGGCTGCCGACGGACTGCGCGTCGATCAGCTCGAACCCGAGGTCCAGTTGCTGTTGCCAGTCGAGCGGCCCAACCTTGCCGACGGGCACCGGGATGGCGAAGTTGCCTGGTGACGTAGGCGCATCCCGCTGAACAGATGGTCGAGCTCGCCGATCTGGCGCCGGACGGTGGCGACGATGTCCGGGTGCGAATGCCCGAGGATCGCGCTCATCTGCCCGGAGGTGAAGTCGAGGATCCGGCGGCCGTCCTCGGTGAACAGGAAGCTGCCGGCCGCATGGTCGATCAGATCCGGGCTGAAGGCGCCGGGACCCAGGTAGCGCACAAGATGCTGGTCCATGCCCCCGACGCTAGGGTCCGAAGAAACATCGCGTCCAGCACACATTTCCGCACCGGCTCGAGACCCACACCAAGCTGCTCGAGCGGACCGGCCGACGGGTCTCGTCGTACCGGTGACGCGGTCGATCACTGCCGTCGTACGCCGGGATGCGCCGCCGCGGCCCGCTGTGCTCACGGTACTGGCCGCGCTGCGGCAATTAGAACAAACCACTGAGCATGAGGTCTGATGTCTTCTTTCATTCTTTGATTAATGCGTCAATGATTTCCTGTGTTCTGCGTCACTGTGATTTTGTATACCGCCAGGTGGCGCGCTGAGACGCGACCCGGGGCGGCCGGAATTCGGTGATACTCGGGGATATGGAACTGGGGGAGCTTTATCGGTGCGAGTACTGATTGCAGGGGTGGACCAGTCGTTCGTGGCCGCCACCGCTCGTGAACTGCGCCGGCTGTCGATGGCGGTCGACGTCTGCCACGAAGGTGGCGGCGCGCTCGAACGCATCGGGCTGCACGACTACGACGTCGTGGTCCTCGACGCCGACCTGCCGTCCGTTCCCGCCGACGAGCTGGTCCGGAAGGTGGTCGCGTCCGGGGAGGGACCGCGTCTCCTCTTGCTGACCCACTCGACCGAGGCAAAGGACCGGGTCGAAGGCCTCGCGATCGGCGCCGATGACGTGCTGTCCCGGCCGTTCGAGACGGTTGAGCTGGTGGCGAGGATCCAGGCTCTCGGCCGCCGGTCGGTACGCGCGGTTCCACCGGTACGACGATGGCAGGGCGTCGTGCTCGACCTCCCCCGGCACCAGGCCAGCCGCGAGGGCCGGTTCCTCCAACTGTCGCCGAAGGAGTTCGCCGTACTGGACGTCCTGATGCGCGCCGACGGCGTCGTGGTCAGCGCCGAGGAACTGCTCGAGAAGGCCTGGGACGAGAATGCCGATCCGTTCACGAATGCCGTCCGTGTCACGATGATGACACTGCGCCGAAAACTCGGCCCGCCCGGCCTGATCGAGACCGTTCCCGGCGTGGGATATCGATTGCGTTAATGCGGGCCGGAGCTCGAACCTTCCGCCCCCGGAGGTCGATCCCCGGCCCGCTCACGCAGTGACGTCACTACTCCTCAGATTCAACCCGATCACACCTATTGCGCGCATCAAGGATTTCCCTTATGCCACCCTTATCTTCGGTTCGCCCCCAACCATCGGAGCTGACATGCCCAGCGACTTCTCTCTCAAAGCCATGAACGCGGTCCACCGCGTTTTCCTCAAACTCACCGGGGGCAAGGTCGGGTGGCGAGCGTTGGACATGCCCGTACTGCGGCTGACCACGGTCGGCCGTAAGTCGGGCCAGCCGCGGTCGGTGATGCTCACCTCGCCGATCCAGGAGGGCTCGACTCTCGTTGTCGTGGCCTCGCGGGGTGGGGACGACACCCATCCGGCCTGGTTCCTCAATCTCCGCGACAACCCCGAGGTGGAAGTCAGTTTTCAGGGCGCACCGACCCAGCGGATGCACGCCAGAGCGGCGACGCCGGAAGAGCGCGACCGTCTCTGGCCGCTGGTCGTTGCCGACCACAAGAACTACGCCGGGTACCAGACCAGGACGGCGCGAGAGATCCCGCTGGTACTACTCGAGGAACCGTCCGCGTAGGACGCTGGCCGAGTTGGCGGCGACGATCGCGGCGATCGCGAGCCACTCGACCAGGCCGAGGGTCTGGCCGAGCACGACCCAGCCGACCAGTACTGCGAGCAGCGGGTTGGCGCTCATGAAGAGGCCGAAGAAGCCGGCCGGGACCCGGCGCAGTGCGACGAGGTCGACCAGGAACGGGACAGCTGAGGAGAGGACGCCGGCCGCTACCGCGTAGGCGACGTACCGGAGCGAAGGCTGATGGTGGAGGAAGATCCACAGGCCGACCGGCAGGTACACCAGAGCGGAGACCGTGGATGCGGCGGCGGCGCCCTGAGCTGACGGGAGTCGGGTGCCCAGGGTGCGGTTGAGGAGGATGTACGCCGCCCAGCAGGCCGCGGCGACGAGGCCGAGGGCCAGGCCCAGGTAGTCGGTGGTTGGTTGGGGTCTCATGAGGACGGCTACTGCCGCGCCGGCGACGAGCGCGCAGAGGAGATCGAGCTTGCGACGGGATGCGGTCAGCGCGATCGCCAACGGGCCGAGGAATTCCAGCGTGACCGCGAGGCCGAGGCCGATTCGGTCGATCGCTGTGTAGAGGGTGAGGTTCATGACCGCGTAGACGGCGGCCAACCCGAGTACGGGCAACCACTCTCGGCGGGTGAAGGAACGGAAGGGTGGGCGGGTGATGCCGACCAGCAGAACGGCCGCCACCCATTGGCGGACCGCGACCACACCGGCCGGTCCCAGCGCTGGGAAGGCCAGCGATCCGGTCGCTGCGCCAACTTGGTTGGACAAGGCGCTGCTGAGCATCATGAGCACCCCGCTGGCCCTACCTGAGTCGGGCGCTACGGCCACCGGGCGGACGGTTGCCTCAACTGTCATACCGGCAGGATGTGCCTGAGCAAGCAATACGCAAAATGCATCTTCTAACCATCTATACGCTAGCGGCATGGATGTCGAGCTGAAGCAGTTGCGGGTGCTGGTGGCGATCGTGGATGCCGGTAGCTTCACCGATGCCGCCCTGGATCTCGGCGTCTCGCAGGCAGCCGTCTCGCGGACGCTGGCCGCGTTGGAGCAGACGTTGAAGGTGCGGCTGCTGCATCGGACCAGCCGGACGATCGCCCTCACTCCGACCGCCGCTCAGCTCGTACCGCGCGCCCGTCGACTACTGGCGGAGATGAACGAACTGGTCCGCGAAGCGACCTCCGGCCACGCCCGCCTCCGGGTCGGCCATGCCTGGTCGGCGCTCGGCCGGCACACCGCGACCTTCCAGCGTCGCTGGGCCGAGCTCCATCCCGACGTCGACCTGTTGCTGGTCCGCACCAACACTGCGAGCGGCGGTCTGGCCGAGGGCGCCTGCGATCTCGCCGTCGTCCGAACGCCGCCTGACGAGAAGCACTTCGCGGTCACCGAGGTCGGCCTCGAGCATCGCTTCGTCGCGATGGCCGTCGACGATCCGTGGGCCCGTCGCCGCTCGATCAAGCTCGACGAGGTCCGCGCCCGCACGGTGCTGTGCGACCGCAGAACCGGTACTACGACAGCCGACCTCTGGCCGGCCGGCGGCCAGCCCAAGCTCGAGGACACCGCCGACGTTGACGACTGCCTGGCCAGGATCGCGGCCGGCGGCGTCGTGAGCATCACTCCGGAAAGCACCGCCACGCAGTACGGGCGAGCGGGAGTCGTCTTCCGTCCGCTCCGGGATGCGCCGCCGGTCGCGGTACGGGTGATCTGGCCGCGCCACGACCCGCACCCGGCGACTCAGGACGCGGTCGCCCTGATCACCGAGGTCTACCAGGCCTAGCCGACCTGCTCGACGGAGGCGGCGTGACGCTTGGCCAGCTCGTGGTAGATGGTCGCGTTGTGGTCGACGAAGAGCTTCGCGTTGCCCTCCAGCGGAATGATCTTCTTGGCCGGGCTGCCGAGGGCAACGGATTCCGGCGGGATAACCGAGCCAGGGGTGACAGTAGCGCCGGCGGCGACGAGAGTCCGCGCACCGACGACAGCGCCGTCGAGCACGATCGCCCCATTGCCGATCAGGGCCTGCTCGCCGATCGTGCAGTCGTGGACCAGGCACTGGTGGCCGATCGTCACGTTCTTGCCGATCTCGCAGATCCCGGTGTTGTTGTGGAGCACCGAGTTGTCCTGGATGTTGGCGCCCTCACGGATGATGATCTGGCCGAGGTCGGCGCGGATCACCACGCCGTACCAGATCGAGGCGTCCTTCTCGACGATCACGTTGCCGACCAGGGTGGCGGTCGGCGCGATCCAGGCTTCCGGGTGCACGGTGGGGCTGACGCCCTCGAACGAATACAGCGGCATGGTCGCCAGACTAGGCGACCGACCGAACCTTCCTCACCAGTACTGCGCCCGCGAGAGTGACGGCCGCGGCCAAGGTGTAGAGGACCGGGTAGCCCCCGAGGACCTTGACGACGGGCGCCGCGATGGCCGGGGCGATCACCTGAGGCAGCGAGTTGGCGATGTTGATGACGCCGAGGTCCTTGGCACGATCACGAGCACTCGGCAGGACCTCGGTGAGCAGGGCGAAGTCGACGGACAAGTAGACCCCGAAGCCGATCCCGAGCACCACCGCGCCGGCGATGGCGGCGATCCACGTGGGCCAGATCGCGAGCACCAGGGCGCCGGCCGCCATCACGACGCCGGCCCAGGTGACGAACACCTTGCGCTTGCCCGTCCGGTCTGACCAACTGCCGGACCAGACGGCGGTGAGGATCGTGCAGAGGCTGTAGACGGCGGTGAGAATGAGAACGCCGGAATCCGGGTCGCCGTACTCGACCGCGTCCTGGAGGTAGAAGAACAGGTAGAGCGTGCCGAGCGCATTGCCCACGTTGAGCAGGAAGCGGGTCAGCCAGGCCCAGCCGAAGTCCGGGTACTTCCGTGGGCTGATCCAGAAGCTCTTCAGGAACTCCCGCCAGACCAGCGGCTCCTTCGACGGCAGGCGCTGGTCACCGCTGGCCACCACGTACGGAACCACCGACAACAGCAAGAAGACAGCGCAGGCGAGGTAGCCGACGGTGATCCCGCCGACGACGGTGGCGAGCCCCACGCCGATGAGGGCGCCGATCGTCTGCGCCAGCGCGACCCAGCCGCCGACCACACCGCGCTGAACCTTCGGTACCCGATCCGGTACTGCGGCGGTGATGGCCGCCAGCAACGCATTGCAGAACAGTTGCACCAGGCACCAACCGACCACCATCACCGCGACGGCCGACGCCCCGGAGAGCACCAGCAGGCCGGCCGCGCCACCCAATGCGCCACCAAGCACCCAAGGCACCCGCCGCCCGAACCTCGACGCCGTCCGATCCGAGACAGCACCAGCGACCGGGTTGGCGACGACGGAGACCGCCGCCCCGATCCCGGTCACCAACCCGAACACGAACTCCTTGTTGCCAGGAGCAATCACATCCGACTGCTTGGCCAGCAACACCTGGATCGGTCCGAGAAAGGCGGCGAAGACACCCACGTTGGCGAGCACAACCGCAGCCGTCCAGCGTCCCCGAACAGGAACCGACGGCTCAGCAAGTGCGGGGATGGAGGTGGCAGCTGGCTGGTGGGTCATGGGCGCTGCTTGGCGATCAGGTCGCGGTACCAGTGGTACGAGGCCTTGGGGGTGCGTTCGAGGGTTTCGTAGTCGACGTGGATGAGGCCGAAGCGCTGGGTGTAGCCGACGGACCATTCGAAGTTGTCGAGCAGCGACCACTGGAAGTAACCGCGGACGTCCACCCCGTCGCCGATCGCCGACTTCAGTGACCGCAGATACGCATCCAGGTAGTCGATCCGGCGTTGGTCGTTCACCACGCCGTCGACCGGGCCGTCGTTGATCGCGCACCCGTTCTCGGTGATGTAGATCGGCGGCAGCTTGTCGCCGTACCGGGTCTGGAAAGTGCGCAGGATCTCGCCGAACGCATCCGGCACGATCGGCCAGCCGAAGTCGGTCTTCTCGACGCCTTCGAACGCCCGCGGCTCGAACGGCAGCCCCTCGGGAATCGGGATGCCGTCGGTCGCGGCGATGTCCGGGTTCCCGGTCGGCGCGCCGACCCGCGCCGGCGCGTAGTGGTTCAGCCCGAACCAGTCGATCGGCGTCGAGATGATCTTCAGGTCCTCGGCGACCGGCCCCGGCATCCCGTCGCCGATCCCGTTCGGGTACTCCCCCAGCAGGATCGGGTCGACGAACATCCAGTTGATCAGGTTGTCGTACAGCCCGGCCGCCTCGACATCCTCGGCACTGTCACTGGCCGGATAGGTCGGCGAGTGGTTGGACGCGATCCCGATGTTCGACGCGCCACCCGCCCGCAGAGCCTGTACTGCGCGCCCATGCGCCAACAGTTGATGATGCGCGACCGGCAACGCCTCGAACCCCAACTGCTTGCCCGGCGCATGCCCGCCCACGGCGTACCCGATCAGCGTCAGCACCATCGGCTCGTTGATCGTCATCCACATCGGCACCCGGTCCGAGAACCGCTCGGCCAGGATCTTCGCGTAGTCGGCGAACCGATAGGTGATGTCCCGGTTCAGCCAGCCGCCCGCATCCTCCAGCTCCTGCGGCGTATCCCAATGAAACAAGGTGGGAGCCGGCTTGATGCCAGCAGCAAGCAACGAGTCGATCAGCCGGTCGTAGAAGTCCAGCCCGGCGCCGTTCGCGAGCCCCTTGCCGGTCGGCTGCACCCGCGGCCACGAGAACGAGAACCGGTAGACGTCGACCCCGAGCTCCTTCATCAACCCGACGTCCTCGGCGTACCGGTGGTAGTGGTCGCACGCGACCTCCCCGGTGTCGCCGTTCGCGATCCGCCCCGGCTCGGCGCAGAAGGTGTCCCAGGTCGAGGGCCCGCGACCGTCTTCGGTCACGGCCCCTTCGATCTGGTACGCCGAGGTCGACACGCCCCACAGGAAATCGGGGCCGAAGGCAAGCGGCTCAGCTGTCATTGGCATCCTTGTCGTCGTCGACCGCGTCCTGCGGCCTGGGCTTGTCCACCGGCCTGACGATGACGGCCGTCCCGTAGGCCGCCACCTCGCTCATCGTCTGGGCGATCTCGTTGCAGTCGAACCGCATCGCCAGGATCGCGTTCGCGCCCATCTGGTGCGCCATCTGGCACATCCGCATCACCGCGACGTGCCGCGACTCGGCCAGCATCTGGGTGTACTCCGGCACTTCACCGCCACCCAGCGACCGGAAGCTGGCGGTGAAGTTCGACCCGAAGTCGCGACTCCGCACGGTCAGCCCGAACACCTCGCCGAACACCATCTCCGCGGTGTAGCCCGGCAGGTCGTTCATCGTCGAGACGAGCACCGGGTACGGCGATCCCTGCGGCGCCACATGCGGCACGTTCTGCTGCTGCGGCGGCGGCTGATACCCGTACTGCTGCGGCGGGGGTCCCTGCTGGTAACCGGGCGGCGGTCCCTGCTGGTACCCCTGCTGCTGCGGCGGGTAGGGCTGGTTCGGGTTCGGTGGGAAGTTCTGATTCATGGCGTAATCATTGCCTGAAGACTTGCAGCTCATAAAGCGAGTACCCGTACGAAGTCGCCCGGCGTGTCCCGGTCATCCGCACGTACCGTGCCGTCACCGGGGCGAACCGCGCCACGTCCTCCCCACCGTTGCCGGTGGTCGTCGCGTAGACCTGCTGCCAGTTCACGTTGTCCCGCGACACCTCGAGCTTGTACGCCGACCCGTACGCGGCCTCCCACTGCAACACCACCCGGCCAACCGGCTTGTCACTCCCGAGATCCACCTTCAACCACTGCGGATCAGACCAGTCGCTCGCCCACCGAGTCCCCAAAGCACCATCCACAGCATTGGCCGGCGGCGAGTTGAACACCCCACGCTCGTAGCTGCTCGCGGTAGCGGTCTTCCCCACCGCCTGGTTGCTGACGTCATCCCCACGCCTCGCCGGGAACTCGATGACCTGCTGGTACGTCGGCCGGTTGACCCACGCCATCCGGTCCTGCGTGATGCCACCCATCGGCTGATGCACGATCTGATCCGCACAGAACTGATCCCCTGCGGCACAGTCACCAGTCGCCGGATACGTCGTCGTCGCCGGTACCTTCGTAGCCGCGAGCAAGGAGTCGGACAGCACCGTCCGGCAAGCCGCCAGCGAACCGGCGCCGCAGAACGTCACCGGCTGAGCCGTCTTCACCTGATCGCCGAGCACCTTGCGCAGATCCCGTTGAACGAAACCCCACCACCCGTTCTGGAAAGCGGATCCTTGCGCACTCGGCCGCTCGTCGATCTTCTGGGTATGCACGAGCGCGTTGTACAGATCAGGCCCGAGCCCCTGGAACTCGGCCGGCACGAGGATCGGCCACCAGGCATCGAGGATCCGGATCGCGTCGGCGTGGTCATACGTCTTGGACGCTTCATTCGGCGTCTTGCGATGCGCACCCGCCGCCCTCCACGCCTCCAGCTTGGCCACTGCATCGGCCACCGCCGGATCCGTGATCGGCGCGCTCTTCAGCACCCTGAGCAGATACGGCAGGACCTGGTCGCCACGCAGATCGACCGTGGCGGCGTCCTCCATCGCCTCGACCAGCTTGCCCCGGGTGAACTTCTGCCCGGACCCGATCACAGCCTTGATCCGATCATCGAGCGGCTGACTCCGGTACACGGAGTTGTAGCCGAAGTTCCCGTCGGAGGCCGAGAATCCTGGTGCCTGCTTGTTGTTCCAGCTGGTCAGGTAGTCCTGGTTGACGACCTGCGGATGCTGAGCGGCCGGCGTGTAGGTCGCCCGGTTGGTGTCCGGGTTCCAGCCCTGCCACTCGTACGAGCTCCAGGTCGGCAGGTTCGGGTCGGCGCCGGCAGCGCGGACGGGGTTGTCGCCGGAGTTGAAGTACGCGATGTCGGTCTTGTCCGTGTAGAACCAGTTGAAGGTGTAGCCGATGTTCGCGGCCGCATTCTTGAAGTCGGCGGACGAGTGGATCTGATCCGGGTCGTTGAGCAACATGAACCCGAGCGCCGACCCCGCCTCGTTCCCGTACGTCGAGCGGTTGCTGGTGAACAGTACGGGCTTCCCCGCCACCGTGCCCCGATGCGTCACGATCCCGTACTTCGTCCGCTGGGCGACCAGCGTGTAGGAACCGGCCGGCTCCGACGACCCCAGACTCGAGTACCACGCGTTGTGCCGTTCGAGCTTCTCGATCGGCGTGCATTGGCCCCGGAAGACGTAGTGGGTCGAGGTCTTGCTCGGCGTACTCCCATCGGGTTCGCAGAGCGGTACGGCGTACGTGTCGGTGATGTCCTGACCGGCCGACGTGGCGCTCCACGAGTAGTCGGCGCCGCGGCCGATCAGCGTGTAGAAGTTGATGCCGGCGAAGGCGACACCGCGCGAGCTGATGCCGGGACCCTGAAGCTCCTGGCGCATCAGGAGTTGCGGGGCGAAGTACGAGGTCTGCGGGCCGTAGACGGCGACCGGGTTGCCGCTCTGCGTGTACTGGCCGGAGACCATCAGCGCGTTCGACATGCCCTTCGGACCGAAGCCCTCGGGGAAGACGCCACCGTCGAAGATGCCCTTCAACGCCTGCTTGCTCTGCGCTTTGTTAGGCGGCTTGACGCCCGTGCTGCTCTTGGGTTTCGCGAGTGCTTTGGATGCCGATCCCGTCTGGTCCACGACCTCCGGCTCCGGCGTCACCGACCCGCGATCCGGCATCGCGCGGCCGGCCGGGTTCGCGCCGACAACCCCATAGGGGAAGGAGGTTCCGTTGTGCACGGTCGTGTTCGCCTCGGGGTCGTTCTGGGAGCGGAACGACTCCCAGACTTTGGTGCCCTGGGCAACTCCGTACTTCGCTTGTGCCTCCAGCAACGCCAGCGCCGACGCCATCTCGCCGCCACCGCCGTTGCCGAAGATGCCGGCCACGACGGCGGCCGTGGCGACCACGTCGGTCACCTTCCACGGTTGCGGCGTCGGCAGCCCGAGCGCGACGTACTCACCTGGATAGGCGATGCCGACCGTGTTGATGTAGTAGTTGACGCCGTCGACCCAGGCCTGGATGTCCTTCTGCATCTTCAGCCCGTTGGCGCCGTATAGATCGTCGGCGTCGTCGAACTGCTTCTGCAGATCGGCCTCGTTGTACGGCGCGGTCCGCCAGAACTCCTGCTCGAACGCCCGGTTCGCCGCCGCGCCGCCCGCGAACGGGGTCAGCTGGCCGCGGCCGAGATGCCGGAACACGTCCATCACGAAGAGCCGGTCCTGCGCACCGGCGTACCCGGCGCCGAACATCGTGCCCTCGCGGGTGGTGCCGGTGATGTGCGGGATGCCGCGGGACTTGTCGCGCACGATCGTCACGTCGGCCCGCGGTTTGAAGGTGGACGCGACGTCACCAGGCGCCACGCCGAAGGAGGAGTCGTCGTAGTACGGATCGAGTCCGTCGTCGGTGATGCCCTGGGAGTTCCACACCAGTCGCTCGTATGGCTTGACCGTGTCACTGAAGTGCGCGGGCCTGGTCCCGAACCCCTTGAACAGAAGGAGATCCGTGAAGGTCGCGTTACCGTTCTGTCCGGGTGGGACGATGTCGGCACACTGGCCGGCGCAGTAATCGACCGGCGCGGCAGCAGCGGCGGCCGCGGGTCTTGCCTGACTGGTGCTGGACAGTCCAGCGGCCAGTACTGCGCTCACGGCGAGCGCGGCAGTCGCAGTACGGACAACACGGGCGAGCGGAGTGGGGCGGGGGCGCGTCACTGGTCCTCCCTGGGGGTGGTCGTCAAAAACTGAGAATGACTCACGAGTAGCATCAGGTCAAGAGTCTTGGACACTTGACCTACTCCACGTACCGTGAGAGCGACCGAAGGGAGTCCGATGGCTCGGGTACCAGCTGAGGAACGACGCGCCGACCTCGTCCAGGCCGCGATCCAGGTCGCCACCAGGGAAGGTCTGGCGGCCACCACCACGCGCCGGATCGCGCAGGAGCTCGGCATCTCGGTCGGCATCGTGCACTACTGCTTCCGCTCGAAGGAAGAGCTGCTGCACGAGGTGATCCGGGTGATCGCGGAAGCCCAGTTAGTGGCAGCGCGCGCGGCGATCGTTCCCGGGGGCGACGTGGCCACCAGCGTACGGAACGCGTTTCTCGGCTTCTGGCAGTTGGTCGAGGCGACGCCGCAGGCGCAACTGCTGACCTATGAGCTGACTTCCTGGGCGTTGCGCAACGCGGAGACTGAGCCGCTGGCGAAGGAGCAACGCGCGAGCCAGTTGGCCGGTATCGAGGCGATCCTCGCGGACATCTCGGCGGCGACCGGTTGCGAGTGGAAGCTCCCGGCGCAACAGCTCGCCCGGATGACGCTGGCCATCACCGATGGCGTGACGCTCGGCTGGCTCGCGGACCGGGACACGGCCTCCGCAGTACAGACTCTTGAGATGTTCGCCGATCAGTTGCTGGGGTTGGCGGTCTAGGAGACGGCGGTCTGCTTGGCCGTGAAGGTGTTGCAGGCGGCGGGGTCGGCGGCGGCGAAACCGGCCCGCGACCAGCGGCTGTGGTTGGTCTTGTTGCCGTGCGTGCGCTTCGGGTTCCACTCGTCGCCGCGGTTGCGGACGGTCCAATTCCACTTCAGCAGCCAGGAGCCGCGGGCGGGGAAGTACTGCTTGTCGGCACCCAGGTAGACCCCGCTCAGGCAGGACGCCTGCAGTTCGCGCCGGCGACTCTCGAGCAGTTGCATGGCGGTGCTGCTGAGGACCATTTCGCGTTCGTGCGACGCCTGCAGGATGCCGGTCATCGCCTGGACGTGATGCCCGTACTCATGCGCGATCAGGAACGCCATCGTCGTCCTGGTCCACAGCGGGTCGTAAGTCGCCTGGTTCTTCAGGTCGTAGTCGGCGCTCATGTAGATGGTGCCGTCGCAGTAGACGGCGGTGCTGGTCAGATCGCAGAAGGTGTTGGTCGAGCGGCCGGCGTACACGACCAGCTTGGGCGCCCAGAACCGGTAGCCCGCTTCGCGAACGACCGGAGCCCACGCCTTGTTGAGACAGCCGAGGAACTGCGTGTAGTAGAGCTTCACCTTGGCCAGCGACGTCGCCCTGACCGTCGGCTCCTTGCACTTCGAGGCAGGGATCCGGCCGACCTTGTACAGCTTGTTCTGCAGGACGAGCGCTTTGTTCTGATTGGGCGGCGGCGCGGCGGTCGGCCCGGTCGGCTCAGCAGTCTCCGGTACGCCGGACGGCGCGGCCGGCGCCAGCGGAGTACGGACCGTGGACAGGACCCGGCCCGGCTGGTCGTCGTCGGCACCAGACATCCGGACCGCCGTCACCCCGGCGGCCGCGACCAGACCGACTGCGGCACAGACCAGTACTGAGCGTCCCCACCGGCTCTCCCCCATCGCCCGACCATAACCTGCCCGTGGCCTGAAGTCAGGTCGCAACTTTTAGTGACGAAGGCATGGCAGATCGATGCTGTCAGCCACTATGGTGATTCGCACCATGGGCACACATGAGCGGCATCGGTTGACCGAGGTCATCAACGCCAGGGGAACGTACACACCGCTCGGGGTCTCCCGGAGCTCGGCCGGCGTGGCCGCTGCCGTCGCGGAGGCGCTTCCCGAGTTCTTCGTGATGGACGAGCTCGCCGACCGGGCCAGCGAGGCCCTCGCCCACGCGACCGGCGCCCAGGCCGGCGCGGTCACGCACTGTACGTCGGCCGCTATCACCCTGTGCGTCGCCGCCGCGATGGCCGGTACCGATCCCGAGCGGATCGCCGCATTGCCCGACACGAGCGACATGCACAACCGGGTCGTACTGCCGGCCGGCCATGTGGTCAGCTACGGCCAGTCGATCTCGCAGGCCGTGCGATTGGCGGGAGCCAGTGTCACCGTCGCGGGGGACGAAAACCGTTGCAGCATTGACGATTTGGACGATGAACTGGCCGGTCCGGACGTCGCGTGCTTGCTGCTGGTGTCGTCCCGACTCGTCACTGGCGAACCGGTCGACCTGGCTGCCGCAGTACGGGCTGCGCACCGTCGAGGCGTGCCCGCGATCATCGATGGCGCGGCGCAGTTCCCCCGGACCGCGGACCTGCTCGCGACGGGGGCGGACGCCGTACTGGTCAGCGCGCAGAAGTATCTGGCTGCGCCGACCGCTGGTCTGGTCGTCGGGACGCATCGGCTCGTGCGGGCGGTTCGCGCGCAGGAGAAGGGGATCGGGCGCGGGATGAAGCCGACGAAGGAAGCGACAGTCGGGGTGCTCGCGGCGCTGGAGGAATGGCACGCGATGGATCGGGCCAAGTGGGAGGCTGATCAGGCTGCCAAGGTGAGCTCGTTCGTGGGTGCAGCCAATGAGCTGCCTGGGTTGGCTGCCGAAGTACTGGCTGATCCCACTGGCCTGCCGTTGTCGCGGGTGCTCTTGACCGTCTCCGGCGGAATCGATGCCACAACGCTGGCCGCCGAGCTCGAGCACGGGACGCCGGCGATCTACGTCAGTACAGCTCAGAGCCTGGAAGGTCAGCTCATCCTCGAGCTGGTTCCGCTCGACTCCGATGACCTGGAGATCATCCTGACCCGGCTGGCCATGGAGCTGCAGGCAACAGAGAAGGCAGACTAAGCAACAAAAACCCCGGCGACCTTTCGGCCACCGGGGTTTGTTGTCTGCTTACTTAGCGCTGGAACGAACGTCCGCTACCGGAGCGCTCGGGACGACGGCTTCCGCCGTTGCCGCCGCGACCCTGGTAGCCACCGCCACCGCCACCGAAGCGCTTGCCACCCTTGTTGAAGCCGCCGCTACCGCGGACCGGCTTCGGGGCGGGGAGCTTGACCGGGAAGCCCGACGGCTTGGTGCCACCGGTCAGCTCGGTCATCAGGCCGTCACCCGGACGGGCGCGGACCGGCTCGGCCTCGACACCGGCCGACTCGGCCATCCGCATCATGCCCCGACGCTGGTGCGGCAGGAGCAGCGTGACGACGGCGCCCTTGCCACCGGCGCGCGCGGTACGACCGGCGCGGTGCAGGTAGTCCTTGTGCTCGGCCGGCGGGTCAGCCTGAACGACCAGGCCGACGTCGTCGACGTGGATACCGCGAGCCGCGACATCCGTTGCCACCAGCACCGGTACCGAACCGTCCTTGAACTGGTCCAGGGTGCGGTTGCGCGCGCCCTGGGTCAGGCCACCGTGCAGCGCCGCGGCCATCACGCCACGGTCGCGCAGCTGGGTGGCGACGCGGTCGGCGCCCAGCTTGGTGCGGACGAAGACGATGGTGCGGCCGTCGCGGCTGGCCAGCTCGGCCGTCAGCGACTGCTTGTGACCCGGCTCGATGACGAGCAGGTGGTGCTCCATCGTGGAGACCGTGGCCTGGCCGGACTCGGTCGAGTGCGTGACCGGGTCCTTCAGGTAGGTCTTCACGATCTTGTCGACGTCGTTGTCCAGCGTCGCCGAGAACAGCAGCCGCTGGCCTTCCTTCGGGGTCATGTCCAGCAGCGTGGTGACGGCCGGCATGAAGCCCATGTCGCACATGTGGTCGGCCTCGTCGAGGACCGCGACCTCCACCGCGCCCAGGTCGGCAGCGCCCTGCTCACACAGGTCGATCAGCCGGCCGGGGGTGGCGATCAGCAGGTCGACGCCGCGACGCAGCGACTCGATCTGCTTCGGGTAGGGCAGACCGCCCGCGATCAGCTTGATCGAGACACCCATCACGTGGGCGAGCGGCTCGAGCGCGTCGTGCACCTGCATGGCGAGCTCGCGGGTCGGTACCAGCACCATGCCGCGCGGACGGCGCGACTCGGTGTGGCCACCGGCCAGCCGCATCAGCGTCGGCAGGCCGAACCCGAGGGTCTTGCCGGAGCCGGTCTGACCGCGACCGAGCACGTCCTTGCCGGCCATCGCGTCCGGGATGGTCGCTTCCTGGATCGGGAACGGCTGGGTGATGCCGTCCTTGGCCATCCGCTGCACCAGCCGCGGCGCGAGCCCGAGGGCCGCGAAGCCATTGCCCTCGGCAACCTCGCCGAGGTCCTCCATCGGGTCGAACTTGCGCTCGGGGCGGTCGTACGCCCGGTCGGCGCGGTCATAGTTGCGGGCCGGACGGTCGCGGTCGAAACCACGGTTGTCCCGCTCGCCACGGTCGAAGCTGCGCGCGGGACGCTCGTCCCGGTTGAAGCTGCGCGCCGGACGGTCGTCGTTGCTCCGTACGGGCCGGTCGTCACGGTTGAACGTGCGGGCCGGGCGGTCGTCGGTACGGGCCGGACGGTCGCGGTCGAAGCCACGTCTGTCACGGTCGTTGCTGCGGAAGGCCGGCTTGTCCGAGGAGCCCTGGTAGCTGCTTTTCGGGTACGACGAGGTGCTCCGGTTCGGAGTCCGCTCGGCTGCGCGGTAGCCCTTGACCGGGGCGTCCCGACGCTCGCCGCGGCTGCCGCGGTCGGAGTACTGGGAGGGGCCGCCGCGACGCTCGGGAGCGGGGGCAACCTTCTCGACCCGGGCTGAGCTGCGCTCGGTACCGGGGGTGGTCGGTGCGTCCAGCTCAGCGGCCATCCGCTCGCCGTACGACTGGGTCTGGAACTTCTTGTGCCTCGGCTTCTTGGCGCCATCGGCGGGTACGAACTGGTCCTGGTCGTGCTGGGACACGCAATCTCTCTCTCAACGTCACGGACTGATGCCGGATCGGACCCGCACGCGAGCGCCGGCCAAAATCATTTGGCCGGACTGAACCGTGCTGGGCAGGAGATAGGCATCGACCTGCGGGTGCTATCGCGGATTGCACCCATGTCGCCGGTGGTCCATCAGCGGGATGCTGAAACCGACGGGTCGGAGCGCCTGGGAAATGCTCTGGTGACGCGACTCGCGCACCGACGCCTCCAAGCATACCCGAAACCAGCTCAGGCCTTGACCACGGCCGGTGACCGGCGGCTCAGCTTTGCGAAAGCAACGATCACCGCGATCGCCGCGAGGGAGATCACCGGGACGAAAACAGGATGCATATCCTTCGACAGACTCGGCGCGCGGTCAGGCCCGATCGCCCACAGGACAAGGGGAATCGCGTAGACGGCGGCGAGCAGAGCGGCCCAGGGTCGCAGCGATCGCAGGGCCTGGTTGCGGAGTGTGCCGGACACCACAAGGGCGACGGGGACGATGGCGAGCATCGCGAATTGGCCGACGACCAGGACGGGGACGGCGCAGGCGGAGATGAGGACCGACTTCGAGGTGCGGGCGGTGGTCATGACTGGCTCCTTGGGTTAACTTGCGTAACCTTACGGGCGTAACCTTACGGGTTGAGTAAACGCGTGTAAAGTGATCGGCATGACTGGCCGGGAGCGGAACAAGCGGGGGGAAGGCGCTCAGCTGCGGGAGGAGATCGTCGCGGCGGCCACGCGGTTGCTGGACGGTGGTACCGAGCAGAGCGTGACGTTGCGGGCGGTGGCTCGGGAGGCGGGGATCACGGCGCCGTCCATCTACTCGCACTTTGCGGACCGGGACTCGATCCTGCTGGCGGTCGCGCAGTTCGAGTTCGCCTCGCTGGAAGGGTCGCTGCGGGAGGCGGCTTTGGGGCTCGGCGATCCGGTCGAGCGGTTGCGGGCGGTCTGTGCGACGTACCTGGACTTCGCTGTGCGGTGGCCGGGGCGGTACCGGATCCTGTTCGGGGCGGCCTGGGATGCGCGGCAGTCGGTTGATCGGGTGCCGGCAATGGCGGAGGATCTCGAAGTGCTGGGGATGGGGGCTTTCGGCGTACTGGTCGAAGCTGTTGCTGATTGCGCCGCGGCGGGTCGGTCGGCAAGCACGGATCCGACCGCGGATGCGGCGGCGCTCTGGGTCGGGCTGCACGGTTTCGCGCAGCTGCAGACGGCCGCGTCGCTCTTTCCCTGGCCGGACGGGCTGTTGCGGACCATCACCGATCGGCTGGCACTGTTGCAGGACTGAGGCTCAAGTGTCCTTCAGCTCTTGTGTGGGCGATCTACTGTGAAGGTATGGCGGAAGACACCATTCCCAGCAAGGACCATTGGCTTTCGATCGGGGAGATCGCCCATCGATCGGGTGTCGCCGCCTCGGCCTTGCGGTTCTACGAGGACCAGGGGCTGATCGCCTCCCGACGGACCGCGGGGAACCAGCGACAGTACTTACGCAGTACGTTGCGGCGGATCGCCTTCGTCCAGGCCGCGCAACGCGTCGGCCTCGCGCTGGCCGAGATCAAGTCGGCCCTGGATTCGTTGCCTGACGACCGTACTCCGACCCGCGCCGACTGGAGCAAGTTGTCGAAGTCCTGGCGGACCCGGCTGGACGACCGGATCTCCGAGCTCGAGCGGCTGCGCGACGATCTCGACGGCTGTATCGGCTGTGGCTGCCTGAGCCTGCAGCGCTGCAACCTCTACAACAAGGCCGACCGGCTGGCCGAGCGTGGACCGGGTGCCCGCATTCTGAACGTCGGCATACCCGGCGAGTTATGACTGTCATACCGTCGGCGTCGGTGAACGAGGGTTAACCCCTTCCTTTCCGCCGATCTGGTGTGGAATTCCTGGATGCTTGGCAAGCTCCCGATCTGTAGCGATCAGTAATCCGCCGGTCGCTTTCCGCCACAGATCACGGAGTGAGGCCCTCCCATGTCGCATCGCCGTATCCTGACTTCCCTGGCCGGCCTGGCCGCAGCCGCGCTGGCCGTCCCCGCCTTCGCCGCCGGCCCAGCAGCCGCCGCCCCAGCACCCGAGCCGGCCCAGGCCAGCCACGTTTCGACGTACACCGGATCACCCCAGGACGAGGCCGCCACCAAGGCGTTCTACGACGCGGTGATGAAGTCGGTGAAGGCCAAGCAGGCCAAGTCCGGCAACAAGCTCGCCGCCGTCACCGTCACCTACGCGGTCGACGCCCCGAGCTTCGCCTCCCAGATCGCCGCGAGCACCTCGATCTGGAACTCCTCGGTCAGCAACGTGACCCTGGTAGAAGGCAGCAACTACGACTTCTACTACACCGAGGGCAACGACCCGCAGGGCTCGTACGCCTCAACCGACGGCCACGGCAGCGGCTACATCTTCCTCGACTACGCCCAGGCCCAGCAGTACGACCCAACCCGAATCACCGCCCACGAAACCGGCCACGTGCTCGGCCTCCCCGACCACTACTCAGGCCCCTGCTCCGAACTAATGTCCGGCGGCGGCCCCGGCCCCTCCTGCACCAACCCCAACCCCGACTCCACCGAACGCGCCCAGGTAAACAACCTCTGGGCCAACGGCCTAACCACCCTAGACACCAAGGCCCCGGTACACGTCTCCCGCTAACCCACCCCCACTGAGCCTCCGGCTCGGACCCGCCCGGCAGGGGACGGCTCCGAGCCGGAGTCCTACGTTCAGCCCCGGTTCCGGAAGAAAGCGCTCAAGCCTGTTCACAGAACGGGGTGGCGGCGCCGCCCTGGCACGTCGTCTCCCCCTCGGATCTGCCCCAGCATCGTTATGCGACTCACCATCATTAGTTGCCGAACACGCACAAGAGAAGGTCATGTCACAATTCAAGTAAGACCATCCAGCGAAAGGGAACAACGTTGTTTCCTTCGATATCGACGGCGACAGCACTTGAGTAGATCGATGCAGGGGCGAGGTGACCGGCGTGACCGAGGTCGGACCTGGGGGTGGCGCGGAGTTCGCGCGCGTTAAGCTGCGAGCGACGATTCGCAAATATCGAGCCAACGCCGGACTGACGCAGAAGGATGCGGCGTCGGAGCTTGGCTGGTCGGTCAGCAAGTTGTTGCGACTGGAGCAGGGGACCTCTGCGATCACGTCTCTTGACATGCGTGCCCTCATGTCTCTGTACGGCGTGACCGACCAAGAGGTGATCGATTCACAGGTCGAGATGGCGAGGCAGGCTCGCGGGCAGACGACCTACGAAGAGTTCAGCGACATCGCAACGCGTGAGTACCAAGAGCTCATGGGGTTGGAGAGGGCCGCGAAGGTCATCTACAAATACGAGCCTTCAGTGATCCCCGGCCTCTTCCAGACCGAGGACTACGCACGCCACCTGTCGCGTGCCCTGGACCTCGGTCCGGAGCGAATCGAACGCCAAGTGAAGCTGCGCATGTTGCGCCAGGCCAATGTGCTCGAGTCGACCCCCCGGCCAGAACTGAACTTCATCTTGGGTGAGCCGGCGCTCTGCCGGAAAATCGGCACCCACGAGATCGCGCTCGAACAGCTCAATCGCTTGCTCGAATTGGCGAGGGACAGCGACATCAGCTTGTCGGCTTTTCCACTGGCAGCCGGCGCCCATCCGCGGATGGGTACGGCATTCACGATCCTCCAGTTCGACGACGACCTACCTGACACGCTTTACCTCGAAGGTGCAAATGTAGAGACCATCAGCAACGACAACCCTGAAGACGTCCAGTACTACCGCAAGCTTTTCGCCGAGCTTCGCGAGAGGACAGATGACTTCCCACCGTTCGCAGAGCAACTCGGCGAGATCCGGCGTTACCGGTTCTCGCGGACCGAGCGAACGGCGGGCTAACTCGTCTCAAGACGAGTCACGCACAGATCCGGGGTTCGCCATCGAACTCCGGGCGAGTTGACGATCGGTCGGCTCAACTCCACTCGAAGCCGACCAAGCCTTTCTGAACGAGGAGCCACGTACCGCACAAGTCTCCGCCAGGAGGGCAGCAACGCCGACACCGATCTGCAGCGGCAGGCGCACCGCGTCGCCTGTAAATCGTCGTGGTGAGCAGCCTCTGGGCCTTCGGCTCGGCATCGTCCGACTGGGGGCGGCTCCGGGCCGTAGTCCTACTTTGCAGAACTACCGGAGGGCCCGCTCTCGGGCGGATCGGCCACCTTGTCATCCTGACGCGGCTTGGCGTTGTTCGGCGTCTGCACGGACCCAACCGCATTCTTCTTCCCGGCTCGTCGGCGGTAGCTGAGCACGCTGAATCCCATGGCCAGCATCGCGCCCGTGCCGCCGGCGCTTCCGAGCACGATGGTGACGTCCACACCTCCTGTGTGCACCCAGATGGCGTAAGCCGCTGACCCGATGCCGAGCACCGGAAGTAGGAAGATTCCGAGGTACGCCAGGACGGCATTCACGGTCATGTGTCGCGAACTCACGATGACCAACAGCGGGTGCTCGTGAGTGCGGATCAGTGGTTGACGACTCTGACGGTCCAGCTTGATCTGTTCTGCCTTGTCGCGAGCGCGCTGAAGTTCGGTCTGACGGGCAATCTCGTCCTGCTGGGCGCGGACGGCCTTTTTGGCCTGCCGGATCTCTTCACGGCATTCGATCCTGGACTTACGACGCGCTGTCCTGAGTGAACGGAACTCTTCGTCTGCTTCGTAGAGGCTGCGGACAAGAGCCCTCAAGCGTGATCCCGGGGTGCGCTCAGGAAGTGCAGCCGGCGCAGGAGCGACGCTGCCGTGTGGGGTGGCTTCTGACATGGTCGCCTCCCCTCGGGCCTACGCCCTATTCGGGTGCGCGGTTGGCTTCAGGAAGGCTGCCCCCAGCAGCGTTATGTGATCTCGAGAGGACGCTGAGTCGCCGCGCACCGGCTACGGTGGCCGCATCTCCATGCTAGCTCGCTTGATGCTATGTAGCACAAGACTGCATGGCACTAGACTAGGTCACAATTAGGGTATGAGCAGCTAGCGATGTGGCACTATGCTGTGCTCGCCGGACTTAGACTGCGGGCCGGGTTTGAGCAGATCGATGCAGGGGGCGAGGTGACCGGCGTGACCGAAGCAGTGCCAGGTGGTGGCGCGGAGTTCGCGCGCGTCAGGCTGCGGACGACGATTCGCAAGTACCGAGCCAGCGCCATGTTGACGCAGAAGGAAGTAGCGGGAGAGCTCGGTTGGTCGGTGAGCAAGTTGTTGCGACTGGAGCAGGGGGCATCTCCGATCACGCCTTCTGGCATCCGTGCGCTCATGTCTCTGTACGGGGTGACGGACCCAGCGGTGATCGAGTCACAGGTCGAGATGGCGAAGCAGGCTCGCGGGCCGATGATTTATGAAGCAATCAGCAGCGAGATCGCAACGCGCGAGTACCAAGAGCTCATGGGGTTGGAGACGGGCGCGAAGGTCATCTACAAGTACGAGCCGGCGGTGATTCCCGGCCTGTTTCAGACTGAGGATTACGCGAGCAACCTGTCGCAAGCTCTGAAACTCAGTCCGGAGCAGATCGAAGGCCAGGTGGAGTTGCGCATGTTGCGCCAGGCCAACGTGCTCGAGTCGACCCCTCGGCCGGAACTGAACTTCATCCTGGAGGAGGCCGCGCTCTGCCGAAAGATCGGCACCAACGAGGTCATGCTCGAGCAGCTCGACCACTTGCTCGAACGGGCGAAGGAAAGCGACATCAGTCTGTCGATGCTCCCGTTGGCAGCCGGCGCTCATCCGCGCATGGGCACCGCCTTCACGATCCTCCAGTTCGACGACGACGACCTGCCCGACACGCTGTACCGCGAAGGCGCCAATATCGAGACCATCAGCATCGATAAGCCTGACGAGGTTCAGTACTACCGCGAGCTTTTCGCCGAGCTTCACAAGAGGGCCGGCGATTTTCCGTCGTTCAGTGACCAACTCGTGGATATCCGGCGTCAACGGTTTTCACGGACTGAGCAGGAGGTGGACTGATGTCCGCCCCAGCCCAGCCGGGTTAGGAACCACGCACCATCAAAGCGTCAATCAAGGCGGTTACGACACGCCCGGCGCGAGCAGAGCAAGAAACGATCATGGCGGCGATGCCCGCGTAGTATCACCGGTTATTAGGTAGGGCATTGTCGATGGATTATGCAAACTTTCTAGGAGAAAACACGATGTCGCTTCACCCGCTGGTGTTCCGGAAGAGCAGCTTCAGCACCACCAGTGACTGCGTTCAGTGGGCTCACGCGATGGATGGCGTGTACGTCGGGGACAGCAAGGACGCCGAGGGGCTTACCTTTCGCGTTTCTTATCTCGAGTGGGATGAGTTCACAGCGGCTGTGCTGGCTGGGGACGCGGCGCCTGGACGCCTCACCCACGAGGCTGTAACGACTGACGTATCAGTCTTCTTGGCTGCCGATTCCGGGCTTGCGCTGAAGTTCAACGAGTCGGAGTGGGCCGCCTTCAAGGCGGCAATCGCTGCCGGGGAGGTCCATCAGCGTCACGCCAGCTGAGAGCCTGTCTACTTCAACGGCCATTGAGCCGCGGATCACGAGTGCTAGGCGGAAGAGGAACTTGGGGTGGCCGGTTGCGTGGCCTCGAACCTCTTCCGCCACACACCGCACGGGTGGCGAACCAACGGGATAACCCGCACCCGGCGGCCACCCGACTGTCCTGAAGCGCCAGACCAGCTCGACGAGTCGCGGCACCACACGCTTATTCGCATCCTCGCGGCTCAACGCCATAGATCGCTCGATGCGATGAGGTCTCTCCTGCCTCTGGCCCCCAACGCTGCCGACGGCAAGCTCAACTGAAGAGTCTCAACACGGGGCGCACTTGCTATCCACCGCTGACTGCAAGCGCGGCACCGCCTCGGCCACCCACGGAGCCGGCGCACCATTTCTTCTTGTTCTTGTTCTTTTGATCTCGTCTTGTTCTTATGTCCCGCGCTTGTCCGTGCCCTGGTTCTCGTTCGCACGCTCGCGGGCTCACCCGTGGGTCCCTGCGCGGCAGCGCCTTCTACGTTCCTGTTTTGACCGCTGAGCGGCGGCGCGGCACTCAGCCGACCACAGGTCGGGCGGCGCACTATTATCCTTGTTCTTTGCTCTTGTTCTTTGCTCTTGTTCTTTGCTCTTGTTCTTTGCTCTTGTTCTTTGCTCTTGTTCTTTGCTCTTTGCTCTTTGCTCTTTGCTCTTTGCTCTTTGCTCTTTGCTCTTTGCTCTTTGCTCTTTGCTCTTTGCTCTTGCTCTTGCTCTTGCTCTTTGCTCTTGCTCTTTGCTCTTGCTCTTTGCTCTTGCTCTTGCTCTTGCTCTTTGCTCTTGCTCTTTGCTCTTGCTCTTTGCTCTTGCTCTTTGCTCTTGCTCTTTCTCTTGCTCTTGCTCTTGCTCTTGCTGTTGTACTTGTTGTTGCTCTTGCGCTTCGCCTACTACTGGTGGTGGGGGCCGGTGGTGTTGCGGACTACTAGTTCTGGGCGGAAGAGGAACTCGGTGTGGGGGGTGGTGTGGCCGCGGACTTCTTCCAGGAGGGCTTGTACTGCGGCCAGGCCCATCGCTTGGACGGGTTGGCGGACCGTGGTCATCGGGGGGTCGGTGAACTCCATCATGGGGGCGTCGTCGTAGCCGACTACTGAGATGTCGGTGGGGACTGCGAGGCCGCGTTGGCGGGTGGCTCGGATTGCGCCTAGGGCCATCATGTCGGAGCCGCAGACGATCGCGCTGACGCCTGCGTCCAGGAGGCGTTGGGCTGCGGCTTGGCCGCCTTCTACGCCGAACATGCTGAGTTGGACGAGGTCACCCAGATCAGCATCGGTCAGGCCCAGTTGGGCTTTCATGGCGGTGCGGTAGCCGGCCAGCTTGCGTTGGACGACGATGAAGCGTTCAGGGCCGGAGGCGAAGCCGATGCGGCGGTGGCCTAGGGCAACCAAATGGGAGACGGCCAGCTCCATCGCGGCGTACTCGTCCGAGGACACGAATGGAGCCTCCACGCCGGGGAGCCAGCCGTTGACGAAGACGACGGGGAGATTGCGGTCGACCAGGGACTGGTAGCGGGCGTGGTCGGCGCCGGTGTCCGCGTGCAGGCCGGAGACGAAGATGATGCCGGAGACGCCGCGTTCGAGCAGCATCTCGACGTACTCCTCCTCGGTCGCGCCCGACGGGGACTGCGTGCACAGCACCGGGGTGAAGCCGCGTTGGGACAGCGCCGACTCGATCACCTGGGCGAAGGCAGGGAAGATCGGGTTGATCAGTTCCGGCATCACCAGCCCGATCAGGCCGGCCGAGCGGCGGCGCAGCCGGGTCGGGCGTTCGAAGCCGAGGACGTCGAGGGCGGTCAGTACCGCCTGTCTGGTCTCGTCCGCGACGCCCGGTTTGCCGTTCAGGACCCGGGACACCGTCGCCTCGCTGACGCCGGCCTTGACCGCGATGTCCGCCAGCCTCGCTCTACTGCTCACGGCGGCACCTTACCCACCGGTCAATCATCTTGCAGCAAGAAGCTGCAAGAAATTGCAGACCGGGTCTGCGCGGAAGTGTCCACCAAGTGAACAAACCGGACACGTCACACACCCTGCACCTTGTCAGGAGCTGGCCCGCAGGTGAGGATGGGCGCACCCCCGCCTGGGGGCCTTTACTCGGATCGTCCGGCACGTTCCTGCCGGTGAAGGAAGGTACACAGTCATGGCTACTGTCTCGTTCAAGGCGGCGACCCGGGTCTACCCCGGTTCTGAGACGCCCGCCGTCGACAAGCTCAACCTCGAGATCGAGGACGGCGAGTTCATGGTCCTCGTCGGCCCGTCCGGTTGCGGCAAGTCCACCTCGCTGCGGATGCTCGCGGGCCTCGAAGAGGTCAACGAGGGTTCCATCTACATCGGCGACCGCGATGTCACCCACCGCCCGCCGAAAGAGCGGGACATCGCGATGGTGTTCCAGAACTACGCCCTGTACCCGCACATGTCGGTCGCGGACAACATGGGCTTCGCGCTGAAGATGCAGGGTGTCTCCAAGGAGGACCGCGCCAAGCGGGTCCAGGAGGCCGCCAAGCTGCTCGGCCTCGAGGAGTACCTCGACCGCAAGCCGAAGGCACTCTCCGGTGGTCAGCGTCAGCGCGTCGCCATGGGCCGCGCCATCGTGCGTAACCCGCAGGTCTTCCTGATGGACGAGCCGCTGTCGAACCTCGACGCCAAGCTTCGGGTCCAGACCCGCACCCAGATCGCCGAGCTGCAGCAGCGTCTCGGCGTCACCACCGTCTACGTCACCCACGACCAGGTCGAGGCCATGACGATGGGCGACCGGGTCGCGGTGCTCAAGGACGGTCTGCTCCAGCAGGTCGACACCCCGCTGAACCTGTACGACAACCCGAAGAACCTGTTCGTGGCCGGCTTCATCGGCTCGCCCGCGATGAACCTGCTGACCGGCGACCTGGTCGACGGCGGCGTCAAGGTCGGCGACTACACGATCCCGGTCGAGCGCGCCATCCTGGCCAAGGCCGGCAACGACAAGACCGTGTCGATCGGCGTCCGCCCGGAGGCCTTCAAGGTCTCCGACAACGGCCTGCCGGTGAAGGTGGCCGTGATCGAGGAGCTCGGCGCTGACGCGTTCCTCTACGGCACCGCCGAGCACGACGGCAACCACCAGCAGATCGTGGCCAAGATCGGCGCCCGGATGAACGTCGAGAAGGGCTCGCTGATCCACCTCGAGGCGCAGACCGACAAGCTGCACCTGTTCTCGGCTTCGACCGAAGAGCGTCTCACCGCCTGACAGCAGCAACAGTAGAACGGCCCCGGGGTTCAACCCCGGGGCCGTTTTTCACTCTCGATCAAGCCGTACTTCGTCGGTACGGCTGTGCAGCCTGTACGTCGAAGTGCTCGCCCCACCCAGTACGACGCCGGGCGGGGTCAGGTTGCTCTCCTTGACCAGGTAATGCGGCCGCTGCTTGGACTCGTAGTAGATCCGCCCGATGTACTCGCCGATCACCCCGAGCATCACCATCTGCAACCCGCCCAGCCCGGTGATCGCCGCGATCAGCGTGACGTACCCCGGCATCTCCACGCCCTGCGTCGCCGCCACCACGATCACCCAGATCGCATAGAGGACCGCGACCGTGGTGAGCAGCATGCCGACGTAGATCGCCGCCCGCAGCGGCTTGTTGTTGAACGACAGCAGCCCGTCCAGCCCGTACTCGAACAGCTTGCGGAACGACCACCGGCTCCGCCCGCCGCCCTCGCGCTGGACGTTCTCGTACTCGAAGATGATCGAGTCGAACCCGATCCAGGCGAACAGCCCCTTGGAGAACCGGTTGTTCTCCTCCAGCTTCAGCAGCCCGTCGACCGCGCGCCGCGAGATCAGCCGGAAGTCGCCGACACCGTCCATCAGTTCGACGTCCGCCCAGCGATTGATCAGCCAGTAATACGATCGGGCGAGCAGCGTCCTGGTCGCCGGATCGCCGGCCCTGGTACGCCGCGCGATCACCTGGTCGAAACCCTTGGTGTGCAGCTCGAGCATCCGCCCGATCAGCTCCGGCGGGTGCTGCAGATCCGCGTCCATCAGGATCACCGCGTCGCCGCCGGCGTGCCGCAGCCCGGCCAGCATCGCGGCCTCCTTGCCGAAGTTCCGGCTGAAGGACAGGTACCGCACAGCCGGGTCGGCCGTCGCGATCTCGATCACCGCGTCGAGCGTGCCGTCCTTGCTGCCGTCGTCGACGTAGATGATCTCGTACGGTTCGTGGGTCCCCGTCAGCTCCCGGCTGACGGCCTCGTGGAACCGGGCGATCACGTCGGCCTCGTTGAAACAGGGAACCACCAGCGTCAACCGCATTGCACTCCAGGAGAGATCCTCGACCTGGCCAGGAGTGTAGCCTGGCGCGCGGTAGAGGGGAGCGCGATGCCGAAGGCAAGAATCCCGGCGCCGGAGGCGTGGGTCGCGGGAGCGGTCGCGGCTGCCGGCTTCATGGTCGCGGGGATGTTCCGTGGCACCTTCCCGTTCGGGGACGCTTCACGCAGTACCAATGACCTCGGCGTGCAGTACATTCCGTTCTACGCGCACCTGTGGGATGTCCTTACGGGCAACGCCCAGGGCGACCTGCTGTTCAACTGGCAGAGCGCGTTCGGGGTCGGGTTCCTCGCCGACTTCGGGGTCGTTCTCGGCAGTCCGCTGTCGTTCCTGGTGGTGCTGTTCCCCCGCGATGACATCGATCTCGCGGTCTTCGTCATCACCACGCTCAAACTTGCATTGGCGGCCGCTGCAATGGCCGCTCTGCTGCGGCGGATGCGACCCGGTCCGTGGTGGCTTGCTGCGGTGCTCGGCGCGTCGTACGGGCTGTGTGGGTGGGCGATCGACGATGCCGCCTACGTGCCGATGTGGCTCGACGGGCTGATCGCGCTGCCGATGCTGTGTCTGGTCGGCGAGTGGTCGCTGAAGGGCAAGCACCGGATCCTGAGCGTCCTCGTGGTCGGCTTGTTCTGGGTGTCCAACTTCTACACCGCTTACATGGCGACGATCGCGGCCAGCCTGATCCTGATCGCCCGTGTGCTGACCAGCGAGCTCAGCTGGGCCGAACGCCTGCGCGGCCTGCTGCGGCACGCCCTCACGATGATTCTCGGCCTGGCCCTCTCGACGCCGGTCCTGATCCCGGTCTTCAAGACCAACGCTCTCGCCGCGCCCTCGCCATCCGGCCACTTCGTCCCCGTCTCGCTGGAGAGCTTCTTCTCGCGACTCCTGCCACTGAGCGAAGGCGTCTCCCGCAGCGCCGGCCTGTACGTCGGTACGGCGGCCCTACTGCTGGCTGCGACGCTACCGTTCAACGGGTCGGTCCGAGCCGTCACCCGGATCACCTGGACCGTACTGGCCGTACTTGTCGGCGCCTCGTTCCTGTGGACGCCGACGCACGACGTCTGGCACGGCTTCGACACCCCGAACGGAAGCCAGTACCGAGAGGGCTTCGTCCTCTGCGCGATCCTCGTCATCGCTGCCTGGTTCTCGGTCGCCGACCGCACACCGAGCTGGATCGCATTGCTCGGCGGCACGGCCCTCGTCGTCACCCTGGCGATCTGCACCCAGCACAGCCCCTTGCTGACCAACGGCAGCATCATCGTGCTGAGCTGCTCGGGCGGCCTGCTGATCGCTGTGCTGCTGGCTATCCGGTACTTCGGGCAGGCGCGGCTGGTCGCGCCGATCGCCGCTGTGCTGGTCATCGGCGCGATCGGCGTTGAGCTGGCGTGGACAGCCATCGTGGTCGACCAGGAGCGCAACAAGGTGCTCCAGGCCTCCGCGGTGGCGTGGGGTGCTGAGCAGACCGACCTGGCCGGCAAGGTCAAGGCGGCGAACGGCTGGCCGCAGTACCGGACCGATCCCGGTACGTTCCTGACGCCGAACGATCCGCTGCTGCTCGGCGGCCAGGGACCCGGGTACTACAGCAGCCTGCTGCCCGCGAGTCTGAGCCACACGCTGACCAATCTCGGCTTCGGCTGGCAGGGGTACGGGCGTGCGTCGGTGGAGCTCGACAATCCGGTGACCGATGCGATCTTCTCCATCGGCGCCCGGCTGAAGGACGGGACGATCAAGCGCGCTGACGTGCCGCCACTCGTCACGGTCCGGCCCAAGCCGGCCGACGGAGCGCCCGAGCCGGACAGCGTTTTCGCTTACCAGGAACGGCTTCTGGGCGCGCAGGTGTATGACGTACCGAAGTACCGGGGGCGTCGGGTCGGGCCCGGCCTGGTTACGTTGACGGCCTCGTGCCCGGTTGGGTCGACTGTGTATCTGAGCCTGCCGCGCACTGGTGGGCAGGCGCGGATCGGCGCGGACAGCGAGTGGCGGAACCTGATCGCCACCAAGCGGCCGGGCAGCAACACGAGCAGCGCGGTGCTGGACGTGGGCAAGACGCCGGCGAACGGGCTGGCCGTTATCGAGCTCAAGATCCTCGTATCGCCGTATCCGCTGCCGGTGACGGGGGCGATCGGTTGCCTTGACGAAGCCAAGCTGGCCAAGGCTGTCGCCGCTAATCGCGCGGCCGGCGCCACTGAGGTCAAGGCGGGCGGGCATTCGATCGACGCGACGCTGAAGCCTGGTAGTACAGGGCTTGCGGTGGTCGCGGTGCCGCGGACCGAGGGCTGGCGTTGCTCGGTCGACGGCGGCAAGGCATCGGACGCGGGCGAGTTCGGCGGGCTCATCGCCGTGCAACTGCCCGGGCCCAGCCAGAAGATCCACTGCGGCTTCCGGCCGCCAGGCCTGGATCTCGGCCTGGCGGCCGCCGGTGGGTCCATCCTCATCACCGGTGGTCTTGCGCTGCTGTCCCTGCTCCGACGGCGGCGGAAGAACGCTGCCTAGTTGACGTCGCGGCGGCGGAAGACCAGCGCGCCGAGCGCGATCAGCACGACAGTGGCGATGCTCAGGTACCAGGCGCCGTGCTCGAAGGACAGGTGTTTCTCGATCGACTGGCAGTTGTAGCTGCCGTCCGAGCCGCTGCTGCACTTCTCCACGTAGTACGACGTGCCGTGCAGCACGAAGGCGTCGAAGTTGAGCCGGATCAGCCACGGTTGCACCTGGGTCAGGAAGCCGCCGAACACGCCTTCGACCAGTACCAGGTACGCCATCACGACACCGATCGCGGCCGCGGTGTGCCGCAGCAGCAGACCGACAGCGCCACCGAGCGCGGCACCCACCGCCGTCACCAGCACGATCCGGCCGGACGTCTCGGCCAGGTTGCCCCAGACCTTGCCCGTCGTACCGGCGGTGATGCCGAGCCGGTCGATGATCAGGTACGTGCCGAACACCATGATGGCGGTGATCACGACCGCCACCGGAGCCAGGCCGATCGCGGCGCCGGCGAGCTTGCTGCCGTAGACGCGCATCCGGCGGGGTTCGAAGGTCAGCCAGTTGCTGATCGCCCCGCTGCTGAACTCGGCGCCGAGGAAGCTGGCGCCGATCAGGAAGGCCATCGCCACCAGCAGGTACGACAGCCCCTGCAGCAGCTTTGGCATCAGCTCGGAGAAGACGTTCTTCGGCTTGCCGAACTGCTCGAGCGTCGGCGGTCCCGGGCAGAAGTCCTTCAAGGCGGGCTTCGGGTCGGGCGTCGAGGCGTACGAGGCTTCGCAGTCCTTCTGGTACTGCTCGCCGTGCAGCTCCCAGTCCTTCTGCGCCTGCTCGAAGTAGACCTGGTTCTGCTGTTGCTCGGCCGCCGACAACGGCCGGGAATCACGCCAGGTGGCGAACAACAGGAACGCGGTGATGATCAGTACGGCGGCGACGCCGATGATCGCGAGCCGGCGCGACGCCAGCCGGCGGAGTTCGACTCCGGTCAGGCGGATCACTGGTCGCCTCCCAGACCCTCGTCGGCGGTCAGCTCGAGGAAGACGGACTCCAGGTCCGCGCGGACCGGGATCAGCTCGGACACGTACAACTCCTGCTGGGCCAGGCGCCTCGTCACCTCGGCCGAGTGCTCGGCGCCGTCGACGAAGAGATAGTTGCCTTCGGCCCGTACCGTCAGGCCGGAGGTGGTCAGGATCGAGGCGGCCCGGTCCAGCTGGTCCACCCGGATCTTCACGGTGGACTTGCCGCTGCCGCCGATCACCTCGGCGACGGTGCCGGAGGCAAGCAACCGGCCGTGGCCGATGATCGAGACGGTGTCCGCGACCTGCTCGACCTCGGCCAGGATGTGGCTGCTGACCAGGACCGTCCGGCCCTGCGCCCCCAGCCCGCGCATCGTCTCGCGGATCTCCCGGATACCGGCCGGGTCGAGGCCGTTGGTCGGCTCGTCGAAGATCAGCAGGTCAGGCTCTTTGAGGAGCGTGGCGGCGATCGCGAGCCGCTGCTTCATACCGAGCGAGTAGGTCTTGAACCGGTCCTTGCCGCGTTCGTTCAGCGAGGTCTCCTCGAGCACCTCGCCGACCCGCTTGCGCGGCGCACCGATCGCGTCGGCGAGCAGTTCGAGGTTCTTCCGCCCGGTGAACGCGGGAAAGAACTTCGGCGACTCGACGATCGCGCCGATCCGCCCGACGACGTCGGGCAGCCGGTCCGGTACCACCTGATCGAACACGGTCATCGTGCCGGCGTCGGCCCGGACCAGCCCGAGCAGCATCCGGATCGAGGTCGTCTTGCCCGAGCCGTTCGGCCCGAGGAAGCCGTGCACGCCGCCGATAGGGACCTCCAGATCGAGCCCCTGCACCGCGACGACCCGCTTGCCCCGCCGGGTCCGGTACGTCTTCCGCAGCGCCTGTGTGCGAACAGCCAGCTCAGGCATGCCGCCCCTCTCCCTCGGAAACCCACATCCTTGCAGAGGATGACGTCCACCTCGCCGGGTTTGTTGCTCAGCGGGTGGGACGGGTTCCGATCCGATCGACAATGCTCATGGCGACCGAGCTGAAACCGACCACCTGACCACGCTGCTTGCCGCTGGTGACGACCTGGCGCTCACCGATGTAGTCGCCGGTCCGCGGATCGATGATGATCTCCTGGCGTTCCTTGCCGTCGTCGCTGCCGTACGCGATGCCGACCTTGCCGTCCAGGTTGGCGGCGCGGTCCGACACCTCGAGGTGATCGAGGTTGCCCAGGGCCCGGTACAACGCGGACCGTACGTCGGCCGGGACCTGGCCTGTCCGGAGCGCGTCGGCGGCGTAGACGAGCAACTCGGTCTCGCCCCGACTGTTGCGCGGCGCATCCTTCTTGAGCCGCTTGTACAGAGCCTTCGGGTCGGTCGGTAGGCCCGCCGCCCATTCCGGCGTTGGGTCCTGCCAGCCGCCCGCTCGCGTGCAGGGCTGCTGTCCTGCGTCGAGGTAGAAGTCACCGCATTTGGCACGGAGGACCTCCGGCGGCGTGTTGTCGTTCATCATTTTGTTCACCGCGTCCAGCTCTTGCTGGGTGCCCTGGGCCAGCTTCCGCTTGCCGGTGGAGGTGCTGCGCTGCATCCATTCCTGGGTGCGGTCGGCCGGGATCCAGGTCTCGGTGAGTTGCTCTTCGAGATAGGTCACAGCGTGGTTCGGGGTGGTCTCGGTCATGCCCATCACCCAGCCGTGGCTGACCCGGTAGCGGTACTTGCCGGGTGGGATCACCGGGTCCTTGGCAACCACGTGGTCGGCGGCGGAGTTGAGGGCAGCCTTCGCCTCGGCGGTGCCGCCGGGTGAGTTGGTGGTGACCAGGAAGCCGCCGACTACAAGGGTGGTGACGGCGGCGGCCGCTGTCAGCGCATATGTCCAGCGTCGGCGCTTACGGCGTACGGGACGATCGATGGTCGCCAGAAACGTGGCGCGGGAGGCCTCGAGCCGAGTGTCGTCGGTCGGTACGTCGTCGTGCAGGGCGCCGAGGGCACGGTCGAGCTCGTCCTCGGACCACAGGTCGATCAGCTTGTCGTCAGTCATGGTGGATCGCCTCCAGAGCGATGGTGGTGCGAAGGTGGCGACGGATGCGATGCAGGCGAGATCGCACGGTGCCGACCGGGATGCCTAACGCGTCGGCAACCTCGACGGTCGTCAGCTCGGCCCACGAGGTCAGGAACAGGACGTCGCGGTCACCGTCGGACAATTCCGCAATCGCCGGGGCGATTTGGCGAGCCATTGCCTGGGCGTCCACGCGGTCCGCGACCATCCCGTCATGCGAGGGCTGGTACGGCGTGTTGTCGGCGCGGGCTGTTGCCCGGAGACCCCGGACTTCCTGGCGGACGTGGCGCCGGGCGAGGTTGGTCGCGATGCCGTAGAGCCAGCTGCGGACCGCGGCCGTAGCGGGGTCGTAGGTCTGGCGTTGTTTGTAGGCGGCGAGGAAGGTCTCGCTGACCAGGTCGTGGGCATGGTCCGGGCCGACCCGGCGGGCGAGGTACCGGTGCAGCGGGGCAGCATAGGCGTCGAAGAGCTGACCGAACTCCAGCTCGGGTCCCCCATCTGTGCCGATGTCAGCCTCCGGGCTGTCGTAACGGATCGCTTTCATGATTCTGGTTGCCCGGAGGGGTCTTCGGCGTTCACGCTGGTACAAGATTGAATGGATACAGTCCACCATCGAGGAGTGCTCGTGAATGCTCGACCACCGTTGCCCCCGTTCACCGCGGAGACTGCGATCCAGAAGGTCCGGGCCGCGGAGAACGCTTGGAACAAGCAGGATCCGGCGGCTGTTTCGCTCGCGTACACACCGGACACGTACTGGCGGAATCGGGACACCTTCGTCAACGGGCGGGACGAAGTGGTCGAGTTTCTGACTCAGAAGTGGGCGCGCGAGCTGGACTACCGGCTGATCAAGGAGTTGTGGGCGTTCACGGGCGACCGGATCGCGGTGCGGTTCGTCTATGAGAGCCATGACGCGGCCGGCCAGTGGTACCGGTCGCACGGCAACGAGAACTGGGAGTTCGACGAGAACGGGCTGATGCGGGTGCGGCGGGCGAGCATCAACGACCAGGCGATCTCTGAGAGCGACCGGTTGCTCCACTGGGATGCGCCCGGTGTGCGGCCTGACGATTATCCTGGGTTGACCGAGCTGGGGCTCTAGTTTGTAGTTACCCCCTATGGGTATCCGGTGCGGACTTGCATTGGATACCCATAGGGGGTACTTTTTTGCCTGTCGACATACCCCGCAGGGGTAGCAGTTGGGAGAAGAGGACCGCCATGACCACCGAAGAGAACGCCGAGCACGTGCACGGATACACCTCGGAGAAGACCAGCCACCTGAAGCGGCTGCGCCGGATCGAGGGCCAGGTCCGCGGCCTGCAGCGGATGGTCGAGGAGGACAAGTACTGCATCGACATCCTCACCCAGGTCTCGGCGGCCACCAAGGCGCTGCAGTCCTTCTCCCTCGAACTGCTCGACGAGCACCTCTCGCATTGCGTGGTCGAGGCCGCGCAGCGGGGCGGGGTGGAGGCGGAGGAGAAGGTCCGCGAGGCCTCCGACGCGATCGCCCGGCTCGTCCGCAGCTGAACCCTCGATAGATCTTTCAAGCTAGGAGCACCGCTATGACCACCACCACGTACTCCGTCAACGGGATGACCTGCGGCCACTGCAGCGCCGCCGTCACCGAGGAGCTCGGCAAGCTGCCGGGCGTCCAGGAGGTCAAGATCGACCTCAACGCGGGCGGTACCTCCGCCGTGCACGTGACGAGCGAGGCCGCACTGGACGACGCCGCCGTGCGCGAGGCCGTCGACGAGGCGGGCTACGAGCTGGCCGCATCTGGCGCAGGCGCATGACCAGGGCTGTCGCGGTCCGGCTCGGCGCGTTTGCTGGTGCATTGGCGCTGGCGTTCGGCGCCGCGTTCGCACTCGGCTCCGTGGTCGACCCGGTCGCGGCAGCCGGCCCGGCTCCCGCCGCTGACTCGCACGGCGGCGGTGGCGACGGTATGAGCGGGATGCCTTCAGAGAATACGGCTCAACCGCCTGGGCTCGCGGTCTCCCAGTCGGGCTACACATTGGTACCTCGGAGCACCTTCTTCCAGCCTGGCAAGCCGCAGACGCTGGCCTTCACCATCGAAGGGCCGGACGGCAAGCCGGTTACGCAGTACACGAAGACGCATGAGAAGGATCTGCATCTGATCGTTGTGCGGCGGGATCTGTCCGGGTTCCATCATGTGCATCCGACGCGCGCCGCGGATGGGACGTGGAGCATTCCGTTCACGTTCACCGCGGGTGGGCAGTGGCGGATCTTCACGGACTTCCAGCCGACGGCGCTCGGCGAGAAGCTGACTTTAGGTGCCGATGTCAACGTTTCCGGGCTCTACGTCCCGGTGCCGCTGAAGGAGGCGGCGAGCGTCTACTCGGTCAATGGGTACGACATCACGCTGGCCGGTACGCCGGTAGCCGGCAAGGAGTCGTCGTTGACCTTCAGCATCAGCAAGGCCGGCAAGCCGGTCACTGACCTGCAGCCGTATCTCGGGGCCTTCGGGCATCTGGTGTCGTTGCGCGACGGCGATCTCGCCTACCTGCACACGCATCCGTCTACATCCGAGAGTGGGCCGGAGGTCGGGTTTGGGACGACCTTCCCGACGGCTGGGACGTACAGCCTGTTCCTCGACTTCCAGCACGCGGGCAAGGTACGGACCGCCGAGTTCACCGTGGAGGTTCCGCGATGACCACATCGGACAACTCCGTCGAGCTCCTCATCGGTGGCATGACGTGCGCCTCCTGCGCCAACCGGGTCGAGAAGAAGCTCAACCGGATGGAAGGCGTCAGCGCGACCGTCAACTACGCCACCGAGAAGGCGAAGGTGACGTTTGCCGAGGGCATCAGCACCGACGATCTCGTCGCGACCGTCGAGGCGACCGGCTACACCGCCTCGTTGCCCACTCCCCCTGTTGCCGAAGGCCCTGAACCGGTCGACGAGCTGCGGCCGTTGCGGGAGCGGTTGTTCGCCAGCATCGCGCTCGCCGTACCAGTGATTGCCTTGGGCATGATTCCGGCGTTGCAGTTCAACTACTGGCAATGGGCTTCGCTGACGCTGGCCACGCCGGTGGTGACGTGGGCGGCATGGCCGTTCCACAAGGCGGCTTGGACGAATCTGCGGCATGGGGCCGCGACGATGGACACCTTGATCTCCGTTGGGGTGCTGAGTTCTTTCATCTGGTCGCTGTACGCGTTGTTCCTCGGCGAGGCGGGGTTGCCGGGGATGAAGATGCCGTTCACGTTGATCCCGTCGCGGGGTAGTGGGGCGGAGGAGATTTATCTCGAGGTCGCTGCCGGGGTGACGACGTTCATCCTCGCCGGGCGGTACTTCGAGGCTCGCGCGAAGCGACGGTCGGGCGCCGCACTGAAGGCCTTGCTGGAGTTGGGGGCCAAGGACGTCGCTGTACTTCGGGATGGGGCCGAGGTCCGGATCCCGGCGGATCAACTTGCTGTGGGCAACGAGTTCGTGGTGCGGCCGGGTGAGAAGATCGCTACCGATGGAGTGATCGTCACTGGGTCGAGCGCTGTGGATGCGTCGATGTTGACTGGCGAGTCGGTGCCGGTCGAGGTTGGTGAAGGCGATGCTGTTGTCGGCGCGACGGTTAACGCCGGCGGGCGGCTCGCAGTACGGGCTACTCGGGTTGGGGCGGATACCCAGCTGGCGCAGATGGCGCGGTTGGTGGAGGACGCTCAGAACGGGAAGGCTGCTGTTCAGCGGTTGGCCGACCGGATCTCCGGGGTGTTCGTGCCGATCGTGATCGGGCTTTCGCTGGCCACGTTGGGGTTCTGGCTGGGGAACGGGTCGCCGGTCGAGGTGGCGTTCACGGCTGCGGTCGCAGTACTGATCATTGCTTGCCCTTGTGCGCTGGGGCTGGCGACTCCGACTGCGTTGATGGTCGGTACCGGGCGTGGGGCTCAGCTGGGGATCCTGATCAAGGGGCCTGAGGTGCTGGAGTCGACGCATCGGGTGGACACCGTCGTACTGGACAAGACGGGGACGGTGACGACCGGGCGGATGGCGCTGGTCGACGTGCTGCTGGCTGACGGTGAGGAGCGGGCGGAGGTACTGCGGTTGGCGGGGGCGCTCGAGCATTCGAGCGAGCACCCGATTGCGCAGGCGATCGCGCGTGGGGCTGCCGATGAGGTGGGCAAGCTCGCGGCTGTTGAGGATTTTGGGAATGTGGCGGGGCTCGGCGTACAGGGCATCGTCGACGGGCATGCGGTGCTGGTCGGGCGGACGCGGTTGCTGGAGGAGTGGAGCCAGCACCTGCCGTCTGCTTTGGCACACGCTAAAGAGCACGCCGAGGCTGAGGGCAGTACTGCCGTCGCTGTCGGCTGGGACGGCAAGGCGCGTGCGGTTCTAGTTGTCGCGGACACGGTGAAGCCGAGCTCGGCCGAGGCGATCCGGCAGTTGAAGGCGCTTGGGTTGCGGCCTGTACTGCTCACCGGCGACAACGAGGCGGTGGCGCAGAAGGTGGCCGCCGAGGTCGGCATCGACGAGGTGATCGCGGAGGTACTCCCGGCCGGCAAGGTCGACGTGATCAAGAAACTCCAGGCGGAGGGCCGCTCGGTCGCGATGGTCGGCGACGGTGTGAACGACGCAGCCGCGCTCGCCCAGGCCGATCTGGGGCTGTCGATGGGCACGGGCACGGATGTCGCCATCGAGGCGAGCGATCTGACACTGGTCCGAGGCGACCTCCGCTCGGCAGCCGACGCCATCCGCCTCTCCCGAACCACCCTCCGAACCATCAAGGGCAACCTCTTCTGGGCCTTCGCCTACAACGTCGCAGGACTCCCATTGGCAGCCGCCGGCCTGCTCAACCCGATGCTCGCCGGCGCCGCGATGGCCTTCAGCTCAGTCTTCGTGGTCACGAACAGCCTCCGACTAAGGCGCTTCCAGCCGCTCACGCCGTCGAGCTAAGCCTCGATCCACCAGCGGACTGTCGCCGTACTAGGACATTACATATTGTGGCAGTACGACGACATTTGATAATGTTGCCGTACTACGACATTGCATCGGCGACCCCCAGGAGGCGGTCATGCAGGTCCATACAGTCAGGGACCTTGGCGCGGCCGTCCGCGAGGCGCGGTCGCATCAGGGCCTGACCCAGGCTGAACTAGCTCGTCGGGCGGGGGTTTCGCGCGACTGGCTGGTTCGCCTCGAACAGGGGCACCCTCGGCTAGAGGTTCAGTTGGTGCTCGATGTCCTGGCCGCTGCAGGTCTTGCACTCGCCACCGGACCCCAACCTCCCGAAGCCGGCGATCAGACTGAGGCAACCTGGGACCAGCTCTTCTCCCATCTCAGCGGCGAGTCCGACAATGGCTGAGGATCGGTTGGTCGTCTACCTCGATGGCGTGATGACCGGAACGCTCCAGCAGAGCGCGCAAGGACGTCTGTCTTTCGCCTACGACGGCCAGTACCAAGAGGACCCGACGACGACTCCCCTGTCACTGTCGATGCCTAAAGCAACAAAGAACCACTCGCACAAGCAAGTACACGCGTTCATCTCAGGTCTTTTGCCGGACAGCGAGGCGGCCCTTCAGCGGCTCGGCCGGAAGTACGGAGTGTCGGCCAACAATCCCTTCGCTCTCTTGCGGCAGATCGGAAGAGATGCCGCTGGAGCAGTTCAGGTACTTCCCGAGGAGATCGCCTCCAGCGATGCAGCCAACCAGCAAGGCGACATCGATTGGCTCACTGCCGAAGCGATGGAGGAGACGCTGGCCGATCTGGCACAGAATCCGGAGAGCTGGGATCCCGGAAGGCACGCGGGCCGCTGGAGCCTGGCCGGCGCGCAGAGCAAGATCGCGCTGTTCCGATCGTCCGAGGGACGATGGGGAGTTCCCTGCGACTCGACACCGACGACGCATATCCTCAAGCCGTCGATGCCGGACTTCCAGGGCCATCATCTCAACGAGCATCTTTGTCTGAGGGCGGCGCAACTGTGTGGGCTGCCGGCGGCTGCGACCGAACTGCTGGCCGGTGACAGATACGAGGTGCTCATCTCGCACAGGTACGACCGTCACCAGGGCTCCGACGGTAGATGGCGACGGCTGCACCAGGAAGATTTCTGCCAGGCGCTCTCGATCTCGCCGAGCAAGAAGTATCAGTCCGACGGCGGACCGGGCCCTGACCAACTCGGCGATCTCCTCGCCAGCCGCAGCCTCGTCATGCACCGCCGGACCAATCTGCAAACCCTGTTCGACTATCTGGTGTTCAATGTCGCGATTGCGGCGACAGACGCCCACGCGAAGAACTTCTCACTCCTCTTGAGCTCACGGAGCGTCCGACTCGCACCCTTGTATGACGTGGCCTCCTACTTGCCGTACGAACACAGTCGAGGTCTGAGGTCCGCTATGAAGATCGGTACGACGTGGGAGATGGCCGGCGTCTCCGAGCAGGATTGGATAGCCGTGGGCAAGCGGCTCGGTCTGACGAGGGACGAGTCTGTTACCCGGATGCGGTCGATCCGCTCGCGGACTCCCGCAGCCTTCCATCAAGCAGCAGCCGAGTCCGGCATTCCCGCACCTTTGAAGGGCCGGGCCAGTTGGATCGCGGAGCTGGTCACCGCTCAGGTAGAAGGACGTCGTGACCGCTGGGGACAACTGGACGTCGCGCCGCTTGACCGCTGAGAACCCCGCGGAGCACCAGGTCTGTGGCCCTGGCGCTCACGCGGGGTGGGTCAGCGGAGCCAGGCGGTGGTGTCTGGGGGGAGTTTGCCTTCCTCCAGTGGGTTGCTGGTCAGGAGGAGTTCGGAGTGGGTGGGCAACGCGATGGGGTCTGCGGTCAGGTTGGTGATGCAGGTGAGCGTCTCGCGGGTGAAGGCTAGGACGCCGGGGGCGGAGTCGAGCCAGGTGAGGGTGCCGTCGCCTAGCGCAGTACGGCGGATTTTCAGGCCGTTGCGGTAGAGGGCGAGCATGGAGTTCTGGTCGGCTTGCTGGGATTCGACGGTCAGGTTTTTCCAGTCGGCTGGTTGTGGGAGCCAGGGGGTGCCGGCGCCGAAGCCGAAGGGGGGTTCTTTGCCGGACCAGGGGATGGGGACTCGGCAGCCGTCGCGGCCTCGGTCGGTGCCACCCGAGCGCTCCCAGAGAGGGTCCTGGAGGAGGTGTTCGGGGAGGTCCTCGACCTCCGGGAGGCCCAACTCTTCGCCTTGGTAGACGTACAGGCTGCCGGGGAGGGCCATCGCCAGCAAGGCCGCGGCTCGGGCTCGGCGTTCGCCTAGGACTGGGTCGGTCTCCATGCCGTGTTTGCGGTCTTGGTGGGAGAAGGACGTGTCGGGGCGGCCGTACTTCGTGACCGGGCGGGTGACGTCGTGGTTCGAGAGCACCCAGGTGGGAGGTGCTCCGATCGGGACGTGGGTGGTCAGGGTCAGGTCGATCGACGCACGGAGTTCGGCTGCATCCCAGGGGCGCGAGAGGAAGTCGAAGTTGAAGGCGGTCTGCATCTCGTCGGGGCGGAGGTACAGGGCGAAGCGTTCCTGGTCCGGCATCCACATCTCGCCGACCAGGAAGCGGCCTTCGTACTCATCGGTGATCTGCCGCCAGCCGCGGTACACATCGTGCACCTCGTCGTGATCGGTGTACGACTCCTCGACGCTGTCCAGGTCCTTGAAGAGCACCGCCGCGCTGTCGATCCGGATCCCGTCCACCCCACGGTCCAGCCAGAACCGCAGGATCGCGTGGTACTCGTCCACCACCTCTGGGTTGCGCCAGTTGAAGTCCGGCTGCTCGGGCGCGAACAGATGCAGGTACCACTGCCCGTCCGCGACCTGGGTCCAGGCCGGCCCGTTGAAGATCGACTGCCAGTCGTTCGGCGGCAGGCCGCCGTCCCGCCCGTCCCGGAACAGAAACCGCTCGCGCTCCACCGATCCGGGGCCGGCCGCGAGCGCCTGGACGAACCAGTCCTGCTGGTCCGAGCCGTGGTTCGGCACGATGTCGATGATGGTCCGGATCCCCAGCGCGTGCGCCTCGTCGATGTACGCCTCGGCCTCCGCCAGGGTGCCGAAGCTCGGGTCGATCGCGCGGTAGTCGGCCACGTCATAGCCGCCGTCGGCCATCGGCGACGGGTACCACGGGTTCAGCCAGATCGCGTCGACACCGAGCTCGGCGAGGTACGGCAGCTTCGCCCGCAGCCCCGCGAGATCGCCGATCCCGTCACCGTTGCCATCGGCAAAGCTGCGCAGGTAGACCTGGTAGATCGCGGCTCCGCGCCACCATGTGTCCGACATTGCGTCTCCTTAGAAGGTTGGGAGGGGATCAGCCTTTGAGGCTTCCGGCGGTGAGGCCCGCCATGATGCTGCGCTGGAACACGAAGAAGACCAGGATCGTCGGCAGCGACGCGATCACCAGGGACGCGATCAGCACGTTCTGCGGCATCTGCGCGGACAGCGACGCGATCCCGACGCTGATCGACATCTTGTCCGTCTCCGGCAGTACCAGCAGCGGCCAGACGAAGTCCTTCCAGACCGTCACCACCGACAGGATCGAGACCACGCCGAGGATCGGCCGCGACACCGGCAGCACGATCGACCACAGGATCCGCATCGGTGAGGCGCCGTCGATCTCGGCCGCCTCCAGCAGCTCGCGCGGGATCGAGTCGAAGAACCGCTTGAGCAGGAAGATGAAGAACCCGTTCGCGGCCGCCGGCAACCAGATCGCCCAGGGCGTGTTGAGCAGGCTGACGTGGAACAGCGGGACATCCTTGGCGACCAGGTACGTCGGCAGCAGCAGCACCATCGGCGGGATCATCAAGGTGGCCAGCATCAGCGCCAGGATCAGCTTGCCGAAGAAGGGCCGCAGCTTCGACAACGCGTACGCGGCGGTGACGTCGACCGCCAACGTGAACAGCCACGCGCCACCGGCGTACAGGGCCGTGTTCTTGAGGAAGACGCCGAGCTGCAGCTGGTTCCAGGCATCGGCGTAGACATGCCAGTCGAAGTGCTTTGGGAAGAAGCTCGGCGGGATCTGGGCGATCTCCTCCGGTGACTTCAGCGCGCCGGTCACCATCCAGTAGAGTGGGAAGACGAAGGCGAGCGTGAAGCCGATCACCACGACGACCAGTACGGTCCAGTACGTCATCTTGCCGCGCACGGACCGCAACGCCAGCGGCGACACCAGGCTCCTGGTCTCGTACCCGCCGCCCTTGTCCTTCTTCTTCTTTCTCCTCGTACCGCGCGGAGCGGGTGCCGGGGTCGTTGCCTCCAGCACCTGTTGCGGTTGCAGCGTGGTTGTCATCGGGCACCCTCGTTGTCGCGCGAGACGCGCAGGTAGATCGTCGAGAAGACCATCAGGACCACCATCAGCATCAGGCCGAGCGCGCCACCGCCACCGAAGTCGCCGAAGTTGAAGGCGTACTGGTACATCAGGTAGGCCACCGTGACGGTCGCGTTCTCGGGGCCGCCACCGGTCAGCAGGTAGGGCTCGATGAAGACCTGCATGGTCGCCACCACCTGGAGCAGCAGCATCACCAGCAGGATGAGTTTGGTCTGCGGGATCGTCACGTGCCAGACCCGCTTGAACAGCCCGGCGCCGTCGAGCTCCGCGGACTCGTAGAGCTCACCCGGGATGCTCTGCAGCGCAGCGAGGTAGATCAGCGTGCCGGTGCCGAGGTTCATCCAGGTGGAGACCAGGACGAGCGAGATCAGCGCAGTACTGGAGGAATCGAGCCAGCTCAGCGGCGGGATGCCGAAGACGTCGAGGATCTGGTTGAACAGGCCCGCGCCCGGATCGTAGAACCACTTGAACAGCAGCACGCCGACGGCCGGCGGCAGCATCACCGGCAGGTAGACGACGAACCGCAGGTAGGCCCGCGCGTGCTTGAGCTCGTTCAGCACCACCGCGAGCACGAACGGGATCGCGTAGCCGACGATCAGCGCGAGACCGCTGAAAGCCGCCGTGTTCAGCCACGCGGACCGGAAGGCCGGATCCTCGATCACGGTCCGGAAGTTGTCGAAGCCGACCCACTTGGCGGGATCGACGAAGTTGTTCTCCTGGAAGCTCAGGACGATCTCGCGGATCATCGGGTACCAGGAGAAGAAGGCGAAACAGATCAGTGCCCCGCAGAGGAACCCGTACGCCGTGAGGTTCCTGCCCACCGCGCGGCGCGCCGCTCCCTGGGGAAGGGAACGGCGCACCGGCGGCTTCGCGGTCAGTACTGCCATCAGGTGTTCTTGGCGAGAATCTTGTTGGCCTTGCCCTCGGCGTCCGAGAGCAGCTTGCTGACGTCGGCGTCCTTACGCGTCAGCACCGCGGACATCGCGACATCCAGTACGGCGTACAGCTCCTGCGCCTTCGGCGGCTCGAGCTTGTTGGTGATGTTGGCCTGCGCGTCGACATACGGGGTGAAGTGGTCGACCGGCACGGTGGCGAACTGCTTGCGGAGGGCAACGATTTCCTTGCCCGGCGCGGTGGTGCCGTACAGGTCCGGGATCGGCAGCCCGACCGGGCGGCCCTGGGCCTTGGCCCGCTCGTAGTTGAACTGGCCCTGGCCCGGCGTCAGCTCGTGGAACTGCAGCCAGAGCAGGCCGGCCTTGATCTTCTCCGGCGTCGCCTTCGGGTTGAACATGTACCCGTCACCGCCGCTGAGCGAGGACTTGCCGTCGGACTCCGGTACGGCCGTGACACCGTAGTCGTCGAACTCGCCCTGGAAGTCGTTGTTGACCGACTGGACCACGTCCGGCGCGCCGATCATCATGCCGAGCTTGCCGGAGCCCATCATCCGCATCAGGTCTTCCCACTGCAGCAGCTGCTTGGTGCCCATGCTGTTGTCGTCCCAGCGCATCTTCTTCAGGTTCTCCAGGACGGCCTTGCCCTCGTCGCTGTTGAACGCGGCGGTCTTGCCGTCGTCGCTCACCATCGAGCCACCCCGGGCGTACAGCGAGGCGGCGAAGTGCCAACCGCCGGTGTTGCCCGCGCTGTACTCACCAAAGCCCGTGTAGCCCGCGCCGAGACCGGCGATCTTCTTGGCCGCGTCCTGGACCTCGGACCAGGTCTTCGGCGGCGAGTCCGGGTTCAGCCCCGCCTGGGTGAAGAGCTTGCGGTTGTAGACCAGGCCCATGTTGTAGTTGTTGCGCGGCAGGCCGTAGCTCTTGTCGCCGTCCTTGAAGACGCTCTGGACGTCGGGGCGGATGTCCTTGAGCTCCTTCACGTCACCGATGTACTGGCTGATGTCCGCGGCCTGCTTGGCCTTGATGATCTTCTGGACATCGGTGTAGTAGACGTAGAACACGTCCTCCTGGGTACCGCCGGCCAGCTTCGCCTGGAAGGTGTCCGGGTTGATGCAGGGGAACGCGTCCTTGCTCTGGATGGTGATGTTCGGGTGCAGCTTCTGGAACGCCGCGACGTCCTCGTCCCACCCGGCGCGTTCCTTCGGGTTGCTCTTCGGCGGCTGGCATCCCACGGTGATGGTCACGGGAGCGTTCGCGTCGCCGGACCCCTGGGCGGCCGGCTTGTTGTCGTCCCCGGATCCACAGGACGCGGCGGCTAGGCCGAGCCCTGCCACGAGCAACAGGCTGAGCGCCTTGCGGTGGCTCGTTGTCCTCATCGATGTGCCCTTCTACTGGCGAGGGCGCTTTCCGTCCCGCCCCTCGGATGTGGTCCGTACCGTAGGCAACGCGACTAGATGTGCGCAATAGTTCGATCGCAAGTTGCAAAAACGTGACTCCTCGCCGGAACAACGCAAAACGGGGGCCTCGAGCAGGATTTCTGCTCAAGACCCCCGTGGGGTGTCTGTCGTTGTCAGACCTTGGCTGTCGCCCGTGCCCGGGCCGTCGACGCGCGTACCACCAGTTCGGGCTCGAAGAGCAGCTCGTCGGCCGGTACCGCGGCGCGCTCGATCAGTGCGACCAGTATCTCGACCGCGGCCCGCCCCATCGCGTCGATCGGCTGCCGGACCGTCGTCAGTGGCGGGTCGGTGCAGTTCATCATCGCGGAGTCGTCGTACCCGATCACGGAGACGTCGTCAGGTACGGACAAGCCGGCCCGGCGGACGGCCCGGATCGCGCCGAGCGCCAGGATGTCGCTCGCGCAGACGATCCCGGTGACGCCCTGCTTCACCAGCCGGGTCGCGGCCGCGTGCCCGCCCTCGAGCGAGAACATCGTGTGCTCGACCAACTCCGGATCGGCCTCCGGAGACTTCAGGAAAGCGTCCAGCTTGCGCCGCGAGGGGATGTGGTCGCGGGGGCCGAGCACCATCCCGATCTTCTGGTGCCCGAGCGCGCGTAGGTGTCCCAGCGCCATCTCCGCGGCGACAACGTCGTCCGACGAGACCTGCGGGAAGCCGAGGTGGTCGACGGCGGCGTTGACCAGGACGGTCGGCAGCCGGCGCTCCTGGATCAGCTCGTAGTGTGCGTGCGGCGCATCCGCCTGGGCGTAGAAACCACCGGCAAAGACGACGCCCGAGACCTGCTGCTGAAGGAGCAGGTCGACGTAGTCAGCCTCGGAGACGCCACCGACTGTCCTTGTGCACAGCAACGACGTGAACCCCTGCTGCGCCAGCGCCCCGCCGACCACCTCGGCGAAAGCCGGGAAGATCGGGTTCTGCAACTCCGGCAGCACCAGGCCGACCAGGCGGGCCCGGTCACCTCTGAGCTGGGTCGGGCGCTCGTAACCGAGCACGTCGAGCGCGGTGAGTACCGCCTCGCGGGTCGCCTCGGAGACCCCCGGTTTGCCGTTGAGTACCCGGCTCACGGTCGCCTCGCTGACCCCGACCTTCTTCGCCACCTCAGCAAGTCGTCGCGTCATAGCGCAAACACTACGCCACATTCCGCAAATTCTTGCGGCCACTTGCGTTCGTTACCCGATCCGTCAGGAACTGCCACACTGGTCGGGTGCCTCGTTTCGTAGCCACTCGCCCGGACACCGGCCTGCTCTCGCTCCCCTGGGACATCCCGCTGGAGGAGTGGCCGGAGGACCAGCTGGTCGCGCTCCCCCGCGGTATCTCCCGCCACGTCGTCCGGTTCGTCCGGGTGAACGGCACGGTCTACGCGATCAAAGAGGTGATGGAACACCTCGCGATGCACGAGTACCGGCTGCTGCGCGACCTCGAGCGGCTGGACTCCCCCTCGGTCGAACCGGTCGGCGTCATCACCGACCGGCTGGACAAGAACGGCGAGCCGCTCGACTCGATCCTGGTCACCAAGCACCTGCAGTTCTCCCTGCCGTACCGGGCGCTGTTCTCCAGCACGCTGCGGCCGGACACGGTCAACCGGCTGATCGACGCCCTGGTCGCGCTGATCGTCCGGCTCCATCTGCTGGGCTTCTTCTGGGGCGACTGCTCGCTGTCGAACACTCTCTTCCGACGTGATGCGGGCGCCTTCGCGGCGTACCTGGTGGACGCGGAGACCGGCGAGCTGCACCAGGACATCTCCGACGGGCAGCGCGCGCACGACCTCTACACGGCCGAGATCAACCTGTTCGGCGAGCTGTCCGACCTCGAGGAGGGCGGCCTGCTCGACGCGACCATCGATCCGCTGGAGACGATCCACTCGATCACCGCCCGGTACGAGGCGCTCTGGAAGGAGCTGACCGCGCCGGAGGAGTTCCACACGGACGAGATGCACCGGCTGGACTCGCGGATCCGGCGGCTGAACGAGCTCGGCTTCGACGTCGCCGAGATCGACATCATCACCGATTGGGACGGCAGCCAGGTCCGGATCCAGCCCAAGGTCGTGGACGCCGGCCACCACTCGCGGCGGCTGCTGCGGCTGACCGGGCTCGACGTCGAGGAGAACCAGGCGCGGCGGCTGCTCAACGACCTCGACTCGTACTCCGCTTCGACCGACCAGCAGGGCGAGGACGAGGAGATCGTCGCGCACCAGTGGCTGACCGAGGTCTTCGAGCCGGTCGTCCGGTCGGTACCTCGGGATCTGAAGCGCAAGCTCGAGCCGGCGGAGGTGTTCCACGAAGTACTTGAGCACCGCTGGTTCCTGTCCGAGCAGGCCGGCCATGAGGTCGACACGATGGAGGCGGCCCGCTCGTACGTCGAAACCGTCCTGGCCGCCAAGCCCGACGAGAAGCTCACCCTTCCACCGCCCCCGCCACCCGGAGCCACACTCGACCCCGATCTGGACTGAATGCAACGTCTGAGCTGCTGCCCGCGTGGTACGGGGTAGGAGGTGGCGGATGACCGACGGGGGATCGCCGGATTTCGACGAATGGGTCAAGTTGCGTGGTGCTGCGCTGCTGCGGTTCGCGTACCTGATCACCCGGGATCACAGCCGGGCTGAAGAGGCGGTCCAGGACGCGCTCGTTTCGGCGTACTCGCGCTGGGCCAGGATCGGCCGGCTGGGTGACCCGGAGGCGTACCTGCGGCGGGCTGTCGTCAACGCGGACATCTCGCGGTGGCGCAAGTTCTTCCGCCGCGAGACGCCGGTCGGTGAGGCGACGACCTTCGACTCCGCCACCGTGGACCACGCCGGCCCGCACGCCGAGCAGGACGCGGTCTGGACCCTGTGCGCCTCGCTGCCGACCAAGCAGCGCGCCGCCGTCGTCCTCCGGTACTACGAAGGCCTCCCGGACAACGAGATCGCCGAGATCCTCGACTGCACCGCCGGCACGGTCCGTTCCCAGATCCACCGCGCGCTGGCGTCGTTGCGGACGACCCTGAGCACGACCGAGGAGGTCACCCGCTGATGGCAGACCCCACCGAGAGCATGCTGACCGAGTCGCTCGACCGTCACGCTGCCGAGGCGCCCGACGACCACGACCTGCTGACGACGGTTCACCGTCGCTTGCGGCGGCGGCGTACCGGCCGGACCATTGGCGCTGCGGCCCTGGCGGTCGTTGCGGTCGCCGCGACCATCACCGTGAGCCAGTCGCTGAACCATGAGGCCGGTCCGGCCTCGACTACGACCACGGATTTTCGTTGGGAGTCGTACAAGACGGTCCAGGTCCAGGTGCCCGCTCAGTGGACGAACTTCACCTCCAGCCCGGCGCCGTGCGGCTCCTCGAAGGCGCCGACCGTCGGCCGGCTCTCACCTTGGATCGTCCTCAAGAACTCCGGCTGCGCCGTCGCGGTCCTACCGCTCGCGGAACGGCACGAGTACGTCTGGTTCGACGACCTCCAGCAGCCCGGCGTCAAGCAGTACGACGGCGGCTGGACCGAGGAGACCCGCGAGGTCGGCGGCATCCACGTCAGCGTGCTCACCAAGAACGACGCCCTCCGCCAACGCATCCTCGACTCGGCCGTCCCACTCGCCAACGGCCCGGACGCCTACGGCTGCGAGCAGAACGGCTATCTCCCTGCTGAGGACGACTCAACCGAATCGCTGGTGCTGGGCAAGATCGACTCGGTCGGCATCTGCGAGTACTGGGGTAAATACAACTCCCCGCAGTCATCTCTGATCGCAGGCTCAAGCCTCGACGGCAAGCGGGCGACCAACCTGGCCCAGCAGATCAGCAGAGAACTCCAGACCGCGCCCACGATGCGCATCGGCAGCACGTTGCTCTGCCTACCGCAAGGCTTGAAAACGATCCGCCTGACCCTGCACGGCCCCGACGGCAACTGGTCGATGCTCTTCCAGGAACAGAACTGCACCAACCAGTACTACACAAAGGTCGGCTCCGACTTCCGCGTCTTCTCCATCCCCTTCACCGACCTGCTCTTCACCGGCGTCCACCACCCCGACCAACCCCTCATCGACGCCCCCGGCAGCTTCACCCCACCACCGCGCTGAACCCGCCGACGATGGCAGTGATCAGGCAGCAGGCGCAGCGACCGGCAAGCCCAGATCTTCCGCGGCGGCAAGCAGCCGGCGGTTGTACGTGACGAAAGCCGTCAGGTCGTCAGCCAGTACTGCGTCTGCCGTGGCGAGGTGGATCGCGTCAAGTGAACGGATGGCTGGGTCGTCATAGGCAGCGGCGGTGGACCGAACCAACTCGTCGATCTCGTAGACCGCAATCCGTCCGAGCACCCCAGGCAGTGCGGCAAGCAAGGCCGGCTCGGTCCGTCGCAGGGCGCGCGGAAGCTCGACCTCGGAGAGCGCCGACGAGACGAGGAGCTCGTCCGGCCGGTCCGCGATCCAGTCGACGAGTGCGTCCGACTCCACCTCGCGGCGGACGAGTTTCACCAGAGCCGCCGTGTCGAGGTAGATCATCAGTACCGCTCCTCGCCCCGCAGCTCCTCCAGCAGCTCGCCTGCTTGCCGGTCCGTGCGGATCTCTCCCCGGGGGTGCGGCATCGGGCCGGTGCTGCGCGGCAGCCTGAGCTTGCCGGTCTCCAGCAGACGTGCCACCGGTGACGGTTTCGCAGGCACCAGCCGTGCGATCACCGCCCCCCGCTCGGTGATCTCGATCTCTTCGCCCTGCTTCACCCGGGCCAGCACCTTCGCCGTCTCCTGATTCAGCACCCGCACCGGGATCTCAGCCATGACAACACTGTAGTACATATTTGTCAGACACCTCCTCCGCAACGAACCGCCAAGTCGATTCAGCAGGGAAGGTATCCGGGCAGCCACCCAGATCAGCGGCTGTCCACAGGGCAATTAACGCGGGGGCATCCTGAGGGCGCCGTCCAGGCGGATGACCTCGCCGTTGAGGAGTTGGTTGCTGACGATGTGGTCGACCAGCGCGGCGTACTCCGAGGGGCGGCCGAGGCGGGCCGGGTGCGGGACCTGTTGCTCCAGGACCTTGCGGGCGTCTTCGGGGAGGCCGGCGAGCATGGGGGTTTCCATGGTGCCGGGGGCGATGGTGACGACCCGGATTCCCTTGTCTGCCAGGTCTCGGGCAGCCGTGAGGGTCAGGGAGACGATCGCGCCCTTGCTGGACGCGTAGGCGGCTTGGCCGATTTGGCCGTCGTAGGCGGCGATGGAGGCCGTCATGACCACTACGCCGCGGTCGCCGTCTTCGTCGGGGTCGAGGGCCATCATGCGCTCGGCGGCCAGGCGGAGGACGTTGAAGGTGCCGACGACATTGACCTCGATCACCTGCTTGAAGGTTGCCAAGGGCAACGGGCCCTTACGGCCGACGACGCGGCCGGGGGTGGCGATGCCGGCGCAGGTGACGACCAGGCGGAGCGGGCCCAGCGAGGCGGCCGCGTCGAGGGCGGCGGTGACGGCAGCCTCGTCCGTCACGTCGGTGGGGACGAAGACGACGCGTTCGCCCAGTTCGTCGGCGATCGCCTTGCCTGCGGAGGACGGGAGGTCGCAGATCACCACGCCGGACCCGGCGGCGGCGAATCGGCGTACGGTCGCCTCACCGAGCCCGGAACCACCGCCGGTGACGAGGACGACATCGGACGCGGCAAGCTTCATCGAACACTCCTGAGGAGATCGCGGCTGATTACGAGACGCTGAATCTGGTTGGTGCCTTCGAAGATCTGGGTCACCTTGGCCTCGCGCATGTAGCGCTCGGCCGGGAACTCGCGGGTGTAACCGTAGCCACCGAGCACCTGGACCGCATCGGTGGTCACCTTCATCGCCGCGTCGGTGCAGACCAGCTTGGCGATCGCCGCCTGCTGGGTGAACGGCCGGCCGAGATCGCGCCGCCGGGCAGCCTGGATGTACGTCGATCGCGCGGACTCGGTCGCCGCGGCCATGTCGGCCAGCAGGAACTGCATGCCCTGGAAGTCGGAGATCGGGTGCCCGAACTGCTCCCGGCCCAGCGCGTACGACGCGGCGAGGTCGAGCGCTGCCTGTGCGAGGCCCACCGCGCAAGCAGCGATGCCGAGCCGGCCGGAGTCGAGCGCGGACAAGGCGATCCGCATCCCGTCGCCCTCGTTGCCGATCAGGTTGGCGACCGGCACCCGGACGCCGTCGTAGTTGACCAGCGTGGTGGTCGATCCGGTCAGGCCCATCTTGCGTTCCGGGGCGCCGAAGCTGAGCCCCTCGGCCGACGCGGGCACGTGGAAGGCGGAGATGCCGTGCTTCGGGTCGGCGGACGTACGGGCGAAGGTCGTGTAGAAGTCGGCGTGCGAGCCATGCGTGATCCACGACTTGGTGCCGCTCAGCACGTAGTGGTCGCCGTCGCGGACTGCCTTCGTTGTCATCCCGCTGATGTCGGACCCGGCCTGCGGCTCGGACAGCGCATAGGCGCCGAGCAGTTCGCCGCCGACCATGTCGGGGAGCAGGAGCTCGCGCTGGTCCGCAGTACCGAAGGTCGCGATCGCGTAGCTGGTCATCGTGTGGACGGACAGGCCGACACCGACCGACATCCAGGCCGCGGCGATCTCCTCGAGCATCTGCAGGTAGACCTCGTACGGCTGCTCGGCGCCGCCGTACTGCTCCGGATAAGGCAGGCCCAGCAGCCCGGCCTTGCCGAGCGTGTGGAACGCCTCCCGCGGGAAGGTCTCGGTCTCCTCGGCCTTGGCCGCGTACGGCGCGAGTTCGTGCTCACAGAGGTCGCGCACGAGACCCAGCAGCTCACCGGCCTCCTCGGTCGGAAGCAAGCGGTCGACAGCCATCAGGCACCCCTCTCCACGGGTACCGAAATGATACTCCTATCGATACTGAAGACCAAAGTTCCGTATCGTTCTATGCTGTCTCGATATGACAACAGTCGTCCCGGGGCGTCGTACCCGCAGGCAGTCCGAACTGCTCGACCGGCTCCTGTCCCTGTTCCTCACCCAAGGCTTCAGCCGGTTCACCCTGGACGACCTGGCGGCCGAGCTGCGCTGCAGCAAGACGACCCTGTACGCGCTGGCACCGAGCAAGGAGCAGCTCGCCGTCGAGGTGGTCAAGCACTACTTCAAGAATGCCACCGCGGAGGTGGAGTCGGCGGTGGCCAAGCAGACCCGGCCGGACCGCCGGATCGCGGCGTACCTGAACGCCGTCGCGGACGCGCTGCGGCCGGCCAGCCGGACCTTCCTGGACGACGTCGCGACGTTCGCGCCGGCCCGGTCGGTGTACGAGCGCAACACCCGGATCGCGGCCGACCGGGTCCGGACGCTGATCGAGGAGGGGATCGAGAGCCGGGCGTTCCGGCAACTCGACATCGGCTTCGCGGCCGAGATGGTCGCGCACACGATGCAGGCGATCCAGCGTGGCGACATCGCCCGGCGTACCGGGCTCAGCGACGCCGAGGCGTACCGGGAGCTCTCCTCGTTCGTCCTGCACTCGCTGCGCCACGACTAGCGACAGGTTGGTGCCATCTCCCCCGGCTGAACCGGTCGCAGTGGAAAGGTGTCTCTCATGACATCGCCTTCCCTCCGCCGCGCAGTGGCGACGCTGGCCACCGGTGCGCTCGCCCTGCTCGCCATCCCAGCCGCCAACGCCGCCTCGGCCGTCCCCCAGCAGACGCCGCCCGGACCGCGTACCGCCACTGCGATCTCCGCCGCCCTGGCCAAGGACAACACCGTCCCTGGCACCGCCTGGATGACCAGGCCGGACGGCAAGGTCGTCGTCTCCTACGACTCGACTGTGATCGGCAGCAAGTACAAGTCGCTGACCCAGCTCACCCAGCAGTTCGGGGACCAGGTCGTGATGGAGAAGCTCCCCGGCAAGCTGACCAAGTACGTCAACGGCGGTGGTGGGATCTACGGCGGCGACTGGACCTGCTCGGCCGGGTTCAACGTCCAGCGCAAGGGCAGGTACTACCTGCTGACCGCCGGGCACTGCGGTAAGGACGCCGCCACCTGGTACAGCGACGAGAGCCACCGGAACCTGGTCGGCACGGTTCTCCGGCCCAGCTTCCCGGGCAACGACTACGCCCTGGTCGTCTACCGGGCCGGCCTCACACCCGGCGGCAGTGTGAGCCTCTACAACGGCCACTCCCAGGACATCGTCAGGGCGGCCAACCCGGGCCTCGGCCAGACGGTCTACCGCACGGGCGTCACCAGCGGCCTGCACGGCGGCAAGGTCACCGGCCTGAACGCCACGGTGATCTACGACGAAGGTGCAGTGGGCAACCTGATCCGCACCAACGTCTGCGCCGAGCCGGGCGACTCCGGCGGCCCGCTGTTCTACCGCACGTACGCCTACGGGCTCACCTCCGGCGGTACCGGCGACTGCAGCTCGGGTGGCGTCACCTACTTCCAGCCGGTGATCGAGGCGATGAACGCGTACGGCGTCAACGTTTACTGACTTGGGGAGCGCGGTAGCGTTTCCTGAATGCAACTGAAGCTGGGTCCGCTGCTCCGGTACGTCGACGAGACACGGGCGACCGTCTGGGTGGAGACCACCTCGGCGGGTGAGGTCGAAGTACTCGGGCACCGGGCCCAGACCTGGTCGGTGCACGGGCATCACTACGCGCTGGTACTGGTCGAAGGGCTGGAGCCGGCCAGCGCAACGCCGTACGAGGTGCATCTGGACGGCGTGAAGGCGTGGCCGCTGGCGGAGAGTCCCTACGGTCCGAGCGTGATCCGCACTCCTCGGGCCGACGGGACCTTCCGGCTGACCTTCGGGTCGTGCCGGCGGTCAGCGCCGTTCGACGAGCAGGGGTTCAAGGATTTCGGACCGGACGCGCTGGTGGCGCTGGCCGAGCGGATGTCATCGGGGGATGCGGACTGGCCTGATGCGGTGCTGTTGCTGGGTGATCAGGTGTACGCCGATGACCCGTCCGACGCTGTGCTGAAGAAGCTGCGGGCGGCGCACGGTGGCCGGCAGGGGTCCGAGGTGGCCGACGAGATCGGCAACTTCGAGGAGTACACCTGGCTGTACGACGATGCCTGGCTGAACCCCGCCGTCCGGTGGCTGTTCTCGACCGTGCCGCTGTGCATGCTGCTCGACGACCACGATCTGCGCGACGACTGGAACACCTCGCTGACCTGGCGACGGTGGATCACCGCGCAACCGTGGTGGCACGATCGCGTGGTCGGCGCCTACGCGTCGTACTGGGTCTACCAGCACCTCGGCAATCTGTCGCCGGAGCAGCTCGACAAGGATCCGACGTACGCCGCGATGCGCGGGCTGGACGACGAGGACGAGCGCAGCTCCTACCTCGACGCGTTCGCCTGGGAGGCGGACGAGGACCCGGTCTCCACCCGCTGGAGTTTCTACCGCGACTTCGGGGCGCGGTCTCGAGGCGTGCGACTGGTGGCGGTGGACTCCCGGTGCTCGCGGGAGCTGCAACCCGATCAGCGGGCGATGGTCGACGCGCACGAGTGGGAGTGGGTCCGCCGGCACACGATCGACGCGACCCAGCCGATCAACCATCTACTGCTCGCGTCCACGCTGCCGTTCCTGCTCACGCCGGGGCTGCATCACCTGGAGGGCTGGGACGAGGCGATCTCGTCAGGCGCCTGGGGTCCGCTCGGGGCCAGGCTGGGCGAGAAGATCCGGCAGGGCATGGATCTGGAGCACTGGGCGTCGTTCCGCCGGTCCTTCGACGACCTGACCGACCTGCTTGGCGATCTGGTTCGCTCGGAGAATCCGCCGAACTCGATCTTGATGCTGTCGGGTGACGTGCACTGCAGCTACCTGGCCGAGGCGTCGCTGACGGACGTCGAGCATCCCGGTACGGCGATCCGGCAACTGACGATGTCGCCGTTCCGCAATCCGGTTGGTTGGCATATCAGGCTGGCCAACAAACTGCTCGACAGTCGTGGATTGACGAAGGTTCTGCACGGACTGTCGCGGTCGGCCGGGGTGCGCGATGTGGCTGCTGGGTGGCGTACGGCGTACGGGCCGTGGTTCGAAAACGGCGTGATGACGGTGACCGTGTACGGCGAGGACGCGGCCGTCGACGTGGATCACGCGCGAATGGTGAACGGTCGGCAGGAGCTGACGAGCACGCTGCGTTACCGGGTCGCGCCTGAGGGTATGCAAGGGCCGCGACGGAGGTAAACCCTTACGCTCCGGGTTGGACCGGGTACTTTATGACAGTTTCGGGTAGAACAGATCACGGTTGGATCAAGGACGCTCCCGCCCCGAGCGCGTCCTCACCCCACGAGGAGGCTGACCGTGAAGTTCGCCCGTATCACCGCAGTACTCGGCACCGTAGGTCTGGCAGCGGCAGGACTGCTCGCCACCCAGGCGTCGGCCGCACCCGCCCCCATCCCGACCTTGTCGGCAGCAGCGATCACGTCCACGCTGAGCCAGCAGGCGTCGATCCCCGGTACCGCCTGGAGCACCCAGCCGGACGGCCGGATCATCGTCTCGTACGACAGCACCGTGACCGGCTCGAAGCTCGCGTCGCTGACCGGCGTCACCAAGCAGTTCGGCAGCCGGGTCACCCTGGAGAAGCTGTCCGGCAAGCTGACCAAGTACGTCAGCGGTGGCGACGCCATCTACGGCGGCCAGTACCGCTGCTCGCTGGGCTTCAACGTCCGCAGCGGCAGCACGTACTACTTCCTCACCGCCGGTCACTGCGGCAACATCGCCTCAACCTGGTACTCGAACTCGTCCCACACCACCACGATCGGGACCACCCAGGGTTCGAGCTTCCCGGGCAACGACTACGCCCTGGTGAAGTACCCGGCCGGCACCGTCCCGCCCGGGAACGTCGACCTCTACAACGGCAGCTTCCAGGACATCACCACGTCCGGCAACCCCACTGTCGGTCAAGCCGTCAAGCGCAGCGGTAGCACCACGCACGTGCACAGCGGCACGGTCCAGGCCCTGAACGCCACGGTGAACTACGCCGAGGGCACCGTCACCGGCCTGATCCGCACCAACGTCTGCGCCGAGGGTGGCGACTCCGGCGGCGCGCTGTTCGCCGGCACCAAGGCCCTGGGCCTGACCTCCGGCGGCAGCGGCAACTGCTCCTCCGGTGGTACGACCTTCTTCCAGCCGGTCCAGGAGGCGCTGAACGTCTACGGCGTGAGCGTCTACTGAGTCTGTGATTACCGGACGCCCCCTGCCACCTCGTGTGGCGGGGGGCGTTTGTCATAACCCGCGAGTTAGGTACGTACATAACATCGGCTCGGCCAGATGAGGGATGACCCTCACCTTCTGGAGTGATCCGAGTACGCACCGAAAGCCCGGGTAGGTCTCTCCTCGGTTAGGTCTAGGACGCGTCCGCCCCCGAATGCGTCCTCATCGTGAGGAGACTGACTATGCGTATATCCCGTACCGCGGCACTCCTGGCAACAGCCGGGCTCGTCGCCACCACCTCTCTGCTGGCCACCTCGGCCACCGCCGCGCCACCCGGTCCGGCGGCGATCAGCGCGACGCTGACGCGTGAAGCGTCGATCCCGGGCACCACCTGGGTGACCGACGCGAAGACCGGAGTCGTCACCGTCTCGTACGACGACACCGTCACCGGCTCGAAGCTCGACGCGCTGACCGGCGTCACCAAGCAGTTCGGTGGCAAGGTCAAGGTCGAGAAGATGCAGGGCAAGCTGTCCAAGAAACTCAGCGGCGGCGACGCCATCTATGGCGGCCAGTACCGCTGCTCGCTCGGCTTCAACGTCACCGACGGCAGCTCGTACTACTTCCTGACCGCCGGCCACTGCGGCAACATCGCGGCCACCTGGTACGCCGACGGCGCCCACACCCAGACGGTCGGCGACACTCAGGGCTCGAGCTTCCCCGGCAACGACTACGCCTTGGTGAAGTACCCGGCCGGTACGCCGGAACCGCCCGGCAACGTGGACCTCTACAACGGCTCGTTCCAGGAGATCACCTCGGCCGGTGACGCCACCGTCGGGCAGTCCGTCACCCGCAGCGGCAGCACCACCCAGGTCCACACCGGCACCGTCACCGGCATCAACGCCACCGTCAACTACGCCGAAGGCACCGTCACCGGCCTCATCCAGACCAACGTCTGCGCCGAGGGAGGCGACTCCGGCGGCGCCCTCTTCTCCGGCACCACCGCCCTAGGCCTGACCTCCGGCGGCTCCGGCGACTGCTCCTCCGGCGGCACCACCTACTTCCAGCCCGTCCCCGAAGCCCTCTCCACCTACAACGTCAACGTGTACTGACCGTTCTCTTCTGGTCTGCTTGAACACCAAGCGGCGACCTTGAACAGGTAATAACTTGTTCAAGGTCGCCGTTTGGTGTTCAAGGTCGCCAGATGTGGTTATCCCCAAGGGGAAAGTCAGGGCTGGTTGCGGTGGGGGTTGGGGGCACCTTGTTTGGTGTGAACAAGAAATTGCAGCGGGTGGTGCGCGAGCGGGGCGGGTGGTTCAGCCGGGCCGATGCATTGGAGGCCGCTTACACCGGCAGTGAGATTCGACTTCGACTCAAGCACGGACAGTGGAAACGCTTGTGCCGCGACGTGTACTACGAAGCCGGTGACTGGCCGGAGGACGAGTCGCCTTGGGCTCGTACGGAGCGACTGCACACTCTGATGGCGCGGGCTGTAGTCGGGCGGCTGGATGGTGAGGTGGTGATCAGCCATCAGTCAGCCACCTTGCTCCATGGGCTCCCAGCCTGGGGCCTGGACCACAGCAGGGTTCACGTGACGAGAACCGCGGGCCGGGCACGATCCGACCGTTCGGTTCAGGTCCATCGGACGGTACTCGCGACAGACGAGGTCTGCGACGTATTCGGTCTGCGGGTAACCGCTCCGGCCAGGGCAATCGTCGAGACAGCCTGTACTTCGTCGTACGAGGTCGGCGTCGTGTTGGCGGACGCGGCGCTACGGGCTGGAGTGGTGACGTCCGAAGAGCTGACCAGGATGGTCGACTACCTCGAGCACTGGCCCAGATCGCCGGCCGCCCGTGCCGCAGTCGCCTTCGCCGATGGAACGAGCGAGTCGGTGGGCGAGTCGCGGCTCCGGGTGCTGATGGCCAACGAAGGCCTGCCCACCCCTAGAACCCAAGTGGAGATCCACGATTCGGAAGGACGGCTTCTCGCGCGGGTCGATTTCCTTCTGCTCGACCACCTGATCGTCGAGTTCGACGGAGCTCTGAAGTACGAGAGCTCCAAGGCTCTGATAGCCGAGAAGTGGCGCGAAGACCGTCTCCGCGAAGAGGGCTACGCCTTCGCCCGCATCACCTGGGCCGACCTCGACCACCCCCAAGCAACCGCCGCCCGCCTCCGCCGCCTGCTCGGCGTACCGGCCTTGTCAGCTTGAACACCAAGAGGCGACCTTGAACAAGTTACTACCTGTTCAAGGTCGCCGTTTGGTGTTCAAGGTCGCCACGGATGGCTGGGATCAGCCGCGGCGGCGGGAGATTTCGTAGAGGGCTACGCCGGTGGCGATTCCCGCGTTGAGGGATTCGGTGGCGCTGGTCATCGGGATGGAGACGATGAGGTCGCAGTTTTCGCGGACCAGGCGGGCCAGGCCTTTGCCTTCGGAGCCGACTACCAGGACGATCGGCTCGGTGGCGGCTTCGAGGTCGGGGAGTTCTACCTCGCCGCCCATGTCGAGGCCGATGATCAGGAGACCGGCGTCCTTGTAGGACTTGAGGGCTCGGTTGAGGTTGGTGGCGCGGGCCACCGGGATGCGGGCCGCGGCGCCGGCTGAGGTCTTCCAGGCCGAGGCTGTCATCGAGGCGGTACGCCGCTCAGGAACCAGTACGCCGTGCGCGCCGAAAGCAGCCGCCGAACGCGTGATGGCGCCCAGGTTGCGCGGGTCCGTGACGCCGTCGAGGGCGACGATGAGCGGCACCTGGCCGGCGTCGTACGCCCGGGACAGCAGGTCGTCCGGGTGGGCGTACTCGTACGGCGGGATCTGGACCGCGAGGCCCTGGTGGGCGCCGTGGCTGGTCAGCCGGTCCATCTCGATCCGCGGCACCTCGAGCAGCGAGATGCCGTGCTCGGTGGCGATCAGCAGCGCCTCCCGCAGCCGGGCGTCGCGTTCGGTGCCCTCGGCAACATACAGCGCGTTGATCGGGACCCCTGCGCGCAGCGCCTCGACCACGGGGTTGCGGCCGTAGACCCACTCGACCGTCGCCTCGGTGTCCTTGCGGTCGGGACGGCGGCTGGTGGTGCGCTTCTCGGCGCGCTCCTTGGCCTTGGCCCGCTTGTGCGCTGGGTGCTTAGTGCGGTCGACCGCCTTCGGCGTCGGGCCTCTGCCTTCGAGGCCCTGCCGGACCCGACCGCCCGACCCGGCGGTCGGATTGCCGCGCTTCTTGCGGATCGCACCCTTGCGTTGACTACTGCCTGGCACTTCAGTTTCCTTCGGTTGATTCGGGCCCGGCGATCGTCCAGCGGGCACCCTGTGGGGTGTCCTCGACGACGACGCCGAGCGCCTTGAGCCGGTCGCGGATGTCGTCCGACGCGGCATAGTCCTTGCGTTCACGGGCGGCCTGCCGCTGCGCCAGCAGCGCCTTCACCAGGCCGTCCACCACCTCGGTGAGCTCCTCGGTGCCACCGGCACGCGAGGCCCACGGCTCGGCCAGCGGGTCGAGCCCGAGCACACCGAGCATGGCCCGTACTGCGGCCAGGTTCTCTTGCAGGGCAGGGGAATCGCCATCGGCGACCAGCTTGTTGCCGTCCCGCACGGTGTTGTGCAGTACTGCAACGGCGGCCGGCGTCCCCAGGTCGTCGTCCATCGCGTCGGCGAACGACTGCGGAACATCGGCGGCCGGCGAAACGCCACCGGTCACCTCGGTCGCGCGATCGACGTACCCCTCGATCCGCTGGAAGCTCGTCGCGGACTCCTCGAGCGCACCCATCGAGAACTCGACCACCGAACGGTAGTGCGAGCTCACCAGGTAGTAGCGCAGCTCGATCGGCCGCACCTGCTCGACCACGTTGCGCACGATCGCGCCGTTGCCGAGCGACTTCGACATCTTCTCGCCGGCCGCGGTGACGAGCGCGCTGTGCATCCAGAAGCGGGCGAACTTCTGCCCGACCGCCTTGGACTGGGCCAGTTCGTTCTCGTGGTGCGGGAAGCGCAGGTCGAGGCCGCCGCCGTGGATGTCGAACTCGGTGCCGAGGTACTTGCCGGCCATCGCCGAGCACTCCAGGTGCCAGCCCGGCCGGCCGTCGCCCCACGGGGTCGGCCACGAGGCCGTCTTCGGGGTGCCCTCGGTGTAGCCCTTCCAGAGCGCGAAGTCGCGGACGTCGCGCTTGCCGCGCGGGTCCGCGTCCTCGGCCGGATCCATGTCGTCGATCCGCTGGTTCGACAGCTCGCCGTACGACGGCCAGGACTTCACGTCGAAGTAGACGTCGCCGGAGCCGTCGGCCGCGGCGTACGCGTGCCCGCGCCTGATCAGCTCGTCGATCATCACGACCATCTCCGGGATGTGCCCGGTGGCCCGCGGCTCGTACGTCGGCGGACGGCAGCCCAGTACGTCGTACGCCCAGTGCAGTTCGCGCTCGAACTCGTAGGCGTGCGCCCACCACGGCACGCCGCGCTCGGCCGACTTGGCCAGGATCTTGTCGTCGATGTCAGTGACGTTCGCGATCACGGTGACGTCGTAGCCGGAGCGCTCCAGCCAGCGCCGGAGCACGTCGAACACGATCTCCTTGTAGATGTGCCCGACGTGCGGGGCACCCTGCACCGTCAGCCCACAGTGGTAGATCCCGACCTTGCCCGGCTGGACCGGCTCGAAATCCCTCACTGCTGCTGTCGCGGTGTCGTACAAGCGAAGTGTCACCGATCAAGGGTAACGGTGATCAGGGAGTGCTCTTGACAATTCTCCACAGGCAGTCCATTCGCCGTCCTTTCGATTCTCGTCAAATAGTCACTCGGATCTCAGATAGAGCGTTACTTTCCGCCAGCAGCGGAGTAGCGTCACGCAACGAGCGCTCTGTACCGCCCTCATCGCTCTCCGTGGAGGTTCCTCGTGAAATCCCTCGTCACGGGTGCCGCCGCCACCCTCGGCCTGCTACTGGCCCCGCTTGGCGCCGCCGCCCAAACCGCTCCTGAACCCGCCGCTCACCAGCCCACACCCACTGCCCGCCAGCACGGCATCACCAAAGCCGGTGACGCCTACATGGGCTGGCTGGCACCCACTACCGCCAGCCGATCCACTCAAGCCGCTCCCGCTGCAGTAGTGGAAGGCATCGACGTCTCCAGCCACCAGGGCAACGTCGACTGGGCCGGCCAGTGGAACGCAGGCAAGCGGTTCGCCTACAGCAAGGCCACCGAAGGCAACTACTACTCCAACCCGTACTTCGCCCAGCAGTACAACGGGTCCTACAACGTCGGGATGATCCGGGGCGCGTACCACTTCGCCACCCCGAACGACTCCAGCGGAGCCAACCAGGCCAACTACTTCGTCGACCGCGGCGGCGCCTGGTCCCGCGACGGCCGGACCCTGCCCGGTGCGCTCGACATCGAGTACAACCCGTACGGCGCTACTTGCTACGGGCTGAGCCAGGCCTCGATGGTCAGCTGGATCCGCGACTTCCTCAACACCTACAAGTCCCGTACCGGCCGCGACGCTGTCATCTACACCAACCTGGACTGGTGGACGCAGTGCACCGGCAACAGCGGCGCCTTCAACGCGACCAACCCGCTCTGGGTGGCGCGGTACAGCACGTCCCCGGGCACCCTGCCGGGCGGCTGGCCGTATTACACGATCTGGCAGTGGACCTCGTCCCCGCTCGATCAGAACCACTTCAACGGCGACCAGTCCCGGCTGGTGGCTCTCGCGAACGGCTAAATCGGGTTGCGGCGGTTTCATAGTCTCGATGGGTGACCTACGAACTGCCGATCGAGACTGACCGTCTGACTCTTCGCCGCTACCTCGAGACCGACTACGACGACCTGCTGAAGCTGCAGTCCAGTCCGGCTGTCACCAGGTTTCTGCTGTACGACCCGAAGACCCCCGAGCAGGTCAGGCAATCCCTCGCCGGCCGGCTGGCCGACGTACCGATGGACACCGACGGACAAGCGCTCACCGTCGCGGTGATCCTGCGGGAAACCGGCCAGCATGTCGGCGAGGTGACGCTGTTCGTGCACAGCGTCGAGCACAACTCCGGCGAGCTCGGCTTCGTCTTCCACCCGGACTTCCACGGCCGCGGGTACGCCGCAGAGGCGTCAGTCGAGCTGCTCCGGCTCGGCTTCGAGCAGCTCGGCTGGCACCGGATCATCGGCCGCCTCGACCACCGCAACACCGGCTCGGCCAAGCTGCTCGAGCGACTCGGGATGCGGCTGGAGGCGCACTTCGTCCGCAACGAGTTCCTCAAGGGCGAGTGGACCGACGAGCTGGTCTACGCCCTGCTGGCCGACGAATGGGCCTCTCGTAATAAAATAACCGAGTAGCGACACATCGCGGCACGCGTTCACCGCGACAGTGGGGCGGAGCGGGTCTACCGTCGAAAGATGACCGCCGCCCGCCCCCTTGCCGCCCTCATCACCGGTGTCGTCGCACTCAGCCTGACCGCCGGTACGAGCCTGGCCGCGCCGCCCCAGCAGCGCGAGATCACCTACCGCACGTGGACGTCGTCCGCCGACTTCCTCCAAGGCACCCGCTCCGGGACCACTGTCGTCAACGGCTCCCTGAGATTCGGCTCCGCCACCGGCACCACGTCGTACGTCGATCCGTTCGGCGACGGCACCGCCAAGGCCTACGAGCAGGCCAGCTGGGTCTCGCCCGAGGTGAAGACCAGCTACGGCCTCACCGAGCTGGTCGCCTCCTGGAACGCGACCACGCCGGCCGGGACCTGGCTCGAGGTCGCCATGTCGGGCCGCTCCGACGAGGGCACCACCACCAAGTGGTACGTGCTCGGCCGCTGGAACCGTGGCGACGACACCGCCGCCGGAGACATCCACCGCACCTCCGTGAGCGGCCAGAAGGACACCACCGGCACAGTCTCGGTCGACACCTTCGTAGCCGGCGCCGGCCGCTCCCTGGACCGCTGGCGCCTCAAGGTCACCCTCTACCGCCTAGCCGGTACTACGAAAGTCCCCGTACTCCAGTCAGTAGGAGCAATGGCCTCCCGCCTGCCCGCCGACGAGACAGTGCCCGTCAGCCGAGGCGGAGGCGCCTGGGGTCGGGTACTCGACGTACCGACGTACTCGCAAGAGACACACATCGGCCACTACCCACAGTGGGACGGTGGCGGCGAGGCCTGGTGCTCGGCGACGTCCACCGCGATGGTGCTCGACTACTACCGGCGTGGACCGAGTAAAGCCGAGACAGCCTGGGTGGACCCGACCGATCCCGATCCACAGGTCGATCACTCGGCCCGGTCGGTCTTCGACTACAAGTACGACGGTGCCGGCAACTGGCCCTTCAACACCGCGTACGCCGCCACCCGCGGGCTCGACGCGTTCGTCACCCGGCTGCGCTCGCTGACCGAGGCCGAGCAGTTCATCAAGGCCGGCATCCCCCTGGTCGCGTCGCTGTCCTTCGAGAAGGACGAACTGCCGGGCGCGGGCTACGGCACCAACGGTCACCTGATGGTGATCGTCGGCTTCGCGAAGAACGGCGACGTGGTGGTCAACGACCCGGCGTCGCACCTGATCAAGAGCAACGACGAGGTCCGGACTGTTTACAACCGGGCGGCCTTCGAGAACGCTTGGATCCCGCACTCGGGCGGGATCGTCTACGTGATCCACCCGGCGGCCAAGCGGCTGCCACCGAGGACCCACCAAGCCAACTGGTAACCCCACGAACAGGAACCGCCCGTATGCCGGGGGCGGCGTACGGGCGGTTCCGAAGTACTTATCGTGTGAAGAGAGCGCCAGTCAGGTTCGTCGTGAGGTTGCGGAGCGAGTCGGGCAGGTACTGCAGGTGCCAGCCCCGCGGGCCGCGGTACCAGTGGAAGCCCTCGTCCTCGTCCTCGTCCGTGTCAGTCGCGACCAGGGCGTCGATCCAGCGCTCGGAGCCGCCGAGCACAACGGCGTACGGGAGCGCGCGGGAGCAGAGCTCGGCGTGCTGGTCGGTGGGCAGTTCACTGACGTCCATCTCGAGCAGCTCGCCACGGATGGCGGCGACCTGGCCGAGGACACGGCCGGCAGCGGGTGCCTTCGCCGGCATGTGACGGCCGATGACGAGCAGGCCGACACCGACCGCGGTGACGGCGATGCCCGCCAGGCCCCAGGTCGAGGTCAGCGCCAGTGCGACGGTCAGGACGACGCCGATCGCGGTGACGGCGATACCGACGGTCGCCCAGAGCGAGCGGGTCCGGTCCGGCCGCTCGGTGAACCAGCCGCGCTTCACGACCCCGTCGTACAGGGCGTCCTGGACCAGGCCGAGGTTCGCGCGGACCTGGCGGCCGAGCTCGGAGACGAGCACCGAGTCGTTGTCGCCGAAGATCGCGCGGACCAGGACGTTCTCGTACCGCTGCAGCTCCTCGGCCGGTGCGTTCGGGACCCGGCGCAGCTCCCAGTCCGGCCGGGCGAACTCGGTCTCGTGCTCCAGCTCGGTGATCGTGAGGTGACCGCGGACGGCCAGGTCGATGATCGTGGCGGTGACGTCGACCGGGTCGATCCGCTCGTCGATCAGCGTGCCCACCTCACCGGGCCGCAGGTCGGCCGGCGGGGTGAAGTCGATCCGGGTGTCCTGACCGAGGCTGAACAACGACGCCGGTACTACGCGCCGCGGGTCCACCTGGTCACGCCCGCGCAACCGGTACAGCAGCAGCAAGGCGAGCGCGCCGAGCAGCAGTACCGCGAGTGCCGTGATCAGCTGCGCCGTGTCGGTCGAGAACGCCCGCTTGAACGTCTTGCGGTACTCCACGATCGAGTTGGCCGCGATCTGGCCCTCGGGGAAACCGACCGTCATCCGGATCGTGTTGCCCGGCGGCAGCCCGGTCTGCTTGAAGGTCGGGCCGGCCGTCTCGCCGATCTGCGCCAGCGTGCACGGGAAGTTGCTGTCGATCGCGCCGGCGAAGCAGGAGACGTGGCTGACCTCGGGGACGCTGTAGACGATGTTCGCGTCCTGCACGGTCATCGCCAGCCCGGTCAACGGCGAGAACTGCACCTCGGTGCCGTTCAGCGTGTCCGCGACCGCGCCCTTGACCGTGTAGCTGAACTCGAGCTCGCTGTCACCGGAGACGTCCGCGACGGCGATCGAGCTGATGTCACCGTTGGTGGTGAGCTCCTTGTTCTTCTCCGCGCCGCCGGACTTGACCTGCAGGTCCTCGATCTTCTGCACGTGGTCGACGTCGTCGGCGAGGTGCTCGCGAGTGACCACGAACCGGGTGAAGGTCCCGGTCACGTTGCTCAGCTTCCAGACCTCGACGACCTTCAGCGTGCCGTCCCGCTCGACCCTGATCGTGCTGTTGAAGTTGGTGACGACCGGATCGGCGGTAGTCGTCGCGCCAGCTGGTAGGCCGGTCAGAGCAAGGAAACCGAGGGCACACAGAGGTACCCCGAGCAGACGTCTACGCATCGCCCAATCACACCGTATCGAGAGGGTCAGAGCCTTGCGGCCGGCGGCCGGGGCAGAACTTCACTGGTTGCAGACCGCACCATACCGGGTCTGAGCCGGGGCTCCGATAGCGTCGGTCTCCGTGTCCTACCAGCCGCCCCCTGGGCAGTACCCGCCGCAGCAACCTCCGTACGGGCAGCAACCTCCGCAGTACGGGCAGTGGCCGCCGCCGCAGTACGGGTGGGGACCTGGTGGGCTGCCGCCCAAGAAGAAGGGTGGGGCGGGCAAGGCGCTGCTGATCGTGCTGGGCGTCGCAGTACTCGGCACTGTGGGGATCGCTGCGCTGTCGGCCGCGCTCAGGCATCATGACGACTCCTACACGTCGGCCCCGTCCCCGACGGCGACCTACAGCCCGACGTACGAGCCGTCCGAGGAGCCCTCGGCGCAGCCGCCCAGCACCAAGCCCACGCGGTCCGTGGTGACTCCCAAGCCGACAGTGACCAAGCCGACGGCAACTAAACCAGTCGCGACCAGGCCGACGGCGCCGCGGGCGACTCCCAAGCCGGAGCCGAGCGACCTGGACATCGTTGCCCGCAACAAGCTCTACAAGGCCGGCACGATGGGCTCGGTCAACTGCAGGGAGTCCAAGGCGCGCCCTGCCACTGTGGCCGGTGCCCGGGCCAACTACGCGAACCTGGCCAGGTGCCTCAACCGCGCCTGGCCGGCCATGATCGCGAAGGCCGGCGCCAAGTTCCGGCCGCCGACAGTGCTGTCGTTCTCCGGCACGGTCGAGTCGCCCTGCGGCTCCATGTCCGACACCGGGCCGCCGTTCTACTGCCCGACCAACCAGACCATCTACATGAACCTGTCCCAGGACATCGGCGACTACAAGCAGGACCCGTCGGTCTACAACCGGGTCTGGGCGCGGATGTGGATGCTGCACCAGTTCGCGCACGAGTACGGCCACCACGTGCAGACGCTGACCGGCATCTTCCAGGCCAACGTCAATCTGCGCTACGAGGCGCCGAACCAGGCGGCGGAGCTGCAGGGCAGCCGCCGGCTCGAACTGCAGGCGTCCTGCTTCAGCGACATCTTCATCTCGGCCAACAAGCGCAGCTACCCGCTCACCGGCGAGTCCCTGCGGCAGTGGAAGTGGTTGATCGGGGACACCATCGACCGGGCGCACGACCACGGCAGTACGGCCAACCACAAGTACTGGGCGCTGAAGGGCTACGACAGCCGCAACCCGGCGGCTTGCAACACCTTCACCGCGTCGGGCGCGAAGGTGTCATAGAGAACTCCCCTGTACCGGTATAGAGACGGATTGCGGTCTTGGTGGTTAGCCTGGTCCCCCGGATCACGCCTTGTGTGTCCCGGGGGGATGAGGAACGACCGTGTCTGACCAGGAATGGAGCGAGCCACCAGGGCCGCACCCGCCGCCGGCTGCATTGCCCGACGGCTCGATACCGCTGTACAGCAGTGCATCAGTCGGCGAACCAGAGCCGCCGGTCGGTTGGGGACCCGACATCGGCGGCGACCGACTCTTTCGGCATGGGGGGCCACAGCCGCGAAGACGCCAGACCGGACTGCTCCTGTGCATGCTCCTGCTCGGTGGAGTGGCGGTACTCGTGCTGACAGTCGCTCTCGCACTCCGCGAGAGCGACTCGTCTGCTACCGCCCCGCTACCCGGCGCAGGCCGCTCGGCTCCGCTCGGTACGCCGGACGACAGCACAACCGGTACTCCGCAGTCGCAGGCTGCAACCAGGACCGTGACGGCAGATGCGCTCTACGCGACCGGGCCGCAGCAGACAGTGGGCTGCCGGGAGGCGCCGGTCCCGTTGAGCAAGCAGAGCAACGTCAAGGCGTACTACACGAACCTGGTCGCCTGCCTGAGCAAGGCGTGGGCACCGAAGGTCGAGGCCGCCAAGGAGACCTTCACGCCACCACAGCTGGTCTTCTGGGACGGTGTGGCCCAGACGCCGTGTGCCGCCGGTGCGACGGTGTCGTTCTACTGCGGGACGAGCGGGACGCTCTACCTGAAGTACACGGATGACATCAAGCTCTGGAGCCGCTCGCCGGACGCCGCGAACCGGGCGTTCACGCGGATGTGGGCGACGTACACGGCCGGGCACGAGTACGCCCATCACGTACAGCAACTGACCGGCATCCTGACGGCAGCGCGGCAGCTCCAGTACGACGCTCCGGACGAAGACGCGCGGCTGGAACTGAGCCGGCGGCTCGAACTCCAGGCATCCTGTCTGAGTGCGGTCTTCACCGGAGCGAACCAGATCAGTTACGGGATCACCGGTCTGGACCTGACCATCTACAAGAATTACGTCCAGGCGCAGACCGGGGACGAGAACAACCGCGGCGGGCCGCGGGACCACGGCGGCCGGGCCAGTCACCAGTACTGGACCGGACGCGGCTTCACCACGCTGGACAGCGTCAGCTGCAACACGTTCACGGCTACGGCCGGCAAGGTTTCGTGAGGAGTATCGATGTCGGACAACTGGACTCCACCCCCTGGGCGGAACCCGAACGAGCCGGATCCGGAGGGCGAGCAGCCCACCGACCCGGCCAAGGGGCCTGCCCGCGGGGATGGCCAGTCGCCCCTTTGGTGGACCGAGTCCACCGAGAAGCAGAAGGAGTACCTCCAGCCCGCCCCTCCCGGCGAGCAAACGCCCCTGGTAGGCCCACCCGGCCAGCCCGGGCAGCGCAACCTCACCTGGAACCTCCCGCCCTACTCCCAACCGGGCGCCACCCCACCCCGCCCGCGCCCGGCAGGTCCCAACCAGAGCGGACCTCCGCCTCACAGCCCTGGCCAGCCCGGTGGCGGCCAGTCCTTCTCCGCTTCCGGTCCGGCCGGATCCCCGCCCCCCGCCGCCGACCAGAGCGGACGCCGCGCTCGGCACGCCGGACCGCCCTCAGGCGGAGCACCCGCTGACGGTGGCTTCCAGGGGTTGGGCCAGCCGGTGCCGCAGCCGCAGACCTGGCAGTACCCGCCGATTCCGATCCCGCAGCCGCCGGGCCCGGGGCGCCGCCGGAAGCCGCGCCGCGCGTCCAAGGGGTTGCTGATCGGCCTCGTAGTACTCGCCGTGCTCGTAGTCGGGTCAGGCGTCACCCTCGCCCTGCGGAACACGGGCGACGACAACACCCCGGCCGCAGTGGACACACCGACCACAGCTCCTTCGGAGACGCCCTCGGCGACCCCGTCGGCCACGCCGACCACCACCGCGTCGGCCACCCCGGGCGGACCGCCCACGGTCGACCAGATCGTCACCACCAGCAGGCTGTACAAGGTCGGCGTCCTGACGCCCACGCAGTGCCTGGAGCCGAAGGTCATCCCGAACACCTTCGCCGGCGCCAAGGCGTACTACAACCTGATCGTGCCGTGCATGAACCGCACCTGGTGGCTGGCGATGAAGAAGGCCAGCCTGCCGTACCGCGCGCCGAAGCTCGTCGTCTTCGTCGGCCCGTTGAAGACCGTCTGCGGTGCGGAGAAGGGCACTCGCGCCTTCTACTGCGGCACCAACGAGACCATCTACATGCCGTACGCGGTCGGGCTGAACTACTACAAGCGCAACCCGGTCTCCGGCCGCGTGTGGATGATGAACACTGTCGCCCACGAGTACGGCCACCACGTGCAGAAGCTGGCCGGCATCTACGCGGCCTCACTCTCCCGGCAGGTCAACGCGCCCAACGCGGCCGCCCAGCTCGCCGAGAGCCGCCGTCGCGAGCTGCAGGCGTCCTGCCTCGGCTCGGCGTACCTGGGCGCGGCCGGCGCGTACATCCCGCTCCGTGGTCCGCTGCTCGCCACCTGGAAGGTACTGGTCGCCAACACCGGCGACGAGTTCTCCCGGCCGCGGATTCGCGACCACGGCGGCAAGGTGAACAACAACTACTGGTCGGTGCGCGGCTTCAACACCAAGAGCCCGAACCCCTGCAACACCTTCGTCGGCAAGGCAGCACTCACCAACTGAGTACTGCGGCGGTGCGCCGGCTCAGAAGAGCCGGCGTGCCGTCGACAGGTGGCCGCCGAACGCGGTGACGAAGTTCGACAGCGACTCCCCGATGTCGGACAGGTGCCAGTTCTCCGGACCGGAGTACCAGCCGATGCCCGCGTCCGGGTCGTCGTCATCGTCGGTCGCCGCGATCTCCAGCGCCCACTTCTCCGTCAGCCCCAGCACGGCGGCATACGGCAGGCAGCGCGAGGCAAACTCCAGCCGGTGGCTCTGCGGCAGGTCAGCGGACGTCTCGTTCGTCAGGTACTGCTGCAGCCCGGCAACCCGGCCCAGTACCGCGGCACCGCGAGCCGTGCGCGCCGGAGCGACCTGGCCGATCAGCGTCAGCGCCAGCCCGGCCAGCATCACGGCAAAGCCGACCAGCCCGTACTTGGTGACGATGGCGAGCACGATGGTCAGCACCACGCCGGCACCCAACAGGACTAGTCCAGCTGTCGTCCACCGGTTGCGCACGGCATCCGGCCGGCTCGCGAACCAGCCCTGCGTGACGACATCGGCGTACAGCTGCTCGCGGACCAGGTTGAGCCGGGACCGCAGTCCGTGGCCGAGCTCGGACACCTGGACGGTCTCCCCCTCGGCGAACACCGCGTCCAGCAAGGCCTTCTCGTACGCCAGCAGCTCCGGGCCGCCCGCGTTGAGCCGGCGCAGCTCCCAGTCCAGCTTGCCGAAGTGCGTCTCGCGCGGCAGCTCCACGATCGTCAAGTAGTTGCGCACGGCAAGGTCCAGCAGCGTCGCGGTGATGTCGACGACGTCGGCCGTCTCGTCCACCACGGTGCCGACCTGGCCCGGCCGGATCCCGTCGGGTGCCGCGAACTGCGGCCCGTCGGCGCCGTCGAGTACCGGCCGCTCGGGCGCACCCGGGCCGACCTTGGCCGCGTCCCGGCCGCGGAGGAACCACAGCGCCGCCGCGCCCAGTACGCCGAGGCCGAGCAGCAGCGCGCTCAGGCCGATCGTCGACTTGTCGAGCGTGAACGCGTTGCCCAGACTCCACCGGGTCTTGAACTCCGCGTTGGGCTTCACCGTCGCCTGGTCGCTCAACCCGGTCAGGAAGGTCAGGTGGCCGCCCGCCGGCAGGCCGTTCTGCTCGATCTCCAGTGCGGCCGACTCGGCCAGCTGCGACGAGGTACAGGGCATGCTCGAACCGATGCGGCCGGCGATGCAGGTCACCCAGTTCGCGAACGGGATGCTCACCGAGACGACGGCCTTCGGGATGCTGACGCCGAAGCCCTGGACGATCGGCCAGCTCACCTCGCGGCCCTCGATCGAGTCGGCGACGACGTTGCCGACCTCGTAGGTGTAGACGATCTTGGCCTGGCCGGACGTCTTCACGCTGAGCCGGAGGCCGTCGTCGATGCTCTTGTTCTCAAGGCCGTCGGCCGGCTGCCCGTTCACCGTGACCCCGACGTTGCGCAGCTCGTAGGTGCGGTCCTCGGTCGCGTTCGAGCGGACCCGGGTGGTCAGGGTCCGTGCGAAGGTGTCGCCGCCGGCGGTCACATCGACCGTCTCCTTGACCTTCAGGACACCGTCACCGGTCAGCGACGCCTCCGCGGCGTACCCGGTGATCTGGTCGTCGGCGGCCTGGGCGGGCAACATGCCGAGGGCAACGAGAGGGACTGTCAGAGACACGAGCAGGGCGGCCGGCAACAGGCGGCTCTTCAGTGACATGGGTCGAGAGTAGTCTCGTGCCGGTTCGACCAGCGAACTCCCACATCGAGCTGAAGGGGCAACGACACGTGAGCACCCCGTACGGGTACGACGGCCGGCCCCAGGACCGAGTCGGGGCGCCTCCCGGCGTCCTGCCTCCGCCACAGCAGGTGCAGTGGCAGCCCGGTACGCAGTACCCGCCTCCTGCGCAGTACGGAGGTCAGCCGTACTACGGGCCTGGCCAGTTCAACGGATTCCAGCCGCCGAAGCGGCGGGGTAGCGCTATCCGGCTGGTGCTGATCGGGTTCTTCAGTGTGGCGTTCCTCGGGATCGCGTTGGCCGTGGTCGGCGTACTGCTGACCGGTGGAAGCTCGTCCGCCGACGCGGCGGGCCCGCAGATCGTGGACGGGCCTTCGGTGGTACCGACTGCGAAGACCAATGCGCCCAAGGGGTCTCCTGAGGACTACCTGCTGAACGCGCCGATCTACAAGGTCGGCGGGCTGGGCGAGCTGGACTGCAAGGCCGAGAACCTGGGCGACGGCAGCCTCGCGGCGCAGAAGGTCTACTACGAGAAGCTCTTCAAGTGCCTGAACGACGGCTGGCGCCCGGCCTTCGCGAAGATGGGCAAGCACGAGCCCGACCCCGGCCTGGTCGTCTTCGACAAGCCCGTCGACGGCCCTTGCGGCCACTTCGAGCCGCTGTCCGGTCGGGTGCTGGCGTTCTACTGCTTCGGCAACCACGTGATGTACACCGACGTGGCGCAGATGAACAAGGCGTTCGGCCCGAAACAGGACCTGGCCTACCTGATGACGATCGCGCACGAGTACGGCCACCACGTGCAGAGCGTCTCCGACCTCTTCTACGCCCGCCAGGCCTACCTCGCCGACCACCCCGACGAGAAGCTCGAGAGCTCCCGCCGCAACGAACTCCAGGCCTCCTGCTTCGCCGGCGTCTTCAGCCGCGCGGTCGAGAAGTCCTACCCCTTCACGTCCCGGCTGAAAGAGTTCGAGTTCCAGGCCAGCAACAGCTTCGGCGAAACCCCCAAAACCCCACCCAGCGAACGAACCCACGGCCTGGCCACCAGCCAGGGCTACTGGATAGTCAACGGCCTCAACGTCGGCGAAACCAAGGCTTGCAACACCTACGCCGCCACCCAATCCCAGATCAAGTAACTCCCCGGGGTACCCACCCACGCAACCTCCCCGCTCGCTCCTCCGTCGCTCCCCGGTCGGCCGCTCCCACCCACCCATCCGCCCCACCCCGTCGCTCCCACGCCAAGGCTGCCCGTCTTGCCCGAGCCGTCTGCGTCGACCGCGCTGCGCCCGGAACTCGGACACCCCAGCTGTCCCGTAGGACAGGATGTAGTCGGACTCTCGGCCTCCCGCCACGCTCACGGTTGCAGCAGTCGGAGCCATTTCAGCCACTATGTCCTGTCCGTAGGGACGACTCAGACGCAGGCGCCTTCTGCTGCCCGGGCTCGAACAGTCCTTCGCCAAGCCGGCTTCCACGACTTGCAGGCATTCGACGGCGCGGGGGCTGCCAGCCGATTCCACTCGGTCCGCGACTTGTGTCATCGCGACCCACTGCCCCTGTCCACCTGGCCAGGCGGACGACGACGGGGTTCGCGGCTGAGCAGGCGGCGGGCGTGTGGGGGCTGTGTGTTGGTGGGGTGGACAACTGGGCGGCGTATTCTGCGCCCGTGACTTTGCGACGGGGGGACAGCGCTCCGCCCGAGCGGACTTTGGTTGATGTCTTGCAGGCCAGTGCTGCGAGTTTTCCGGATGAGCCGGCTCTGGATGACGGCAGTGTGAGTCTGAGTTATCGCGAACTGCTCGGGCAGGTGACCAAGTTCGCTCGGCGGTTGACCGATCTCGGGGTCGGGCCGGGTGACCGGGTCGGGGTGCGGATCTCGTCGGGGCACAACGATCTGTATGTCGCGATTCTCGGGAGTCTGCAAGCAGGTGCGGCGTACGTGCCGGTCGACGCCGATGACCCCGAGGAGCGGGCCGAGCTCGTGTTCGGGGAGGCGCAGGTCGCCGCGATCGTCACCGATGACCTCGAGATCACCTCGACCCGCCAAGCACCAACGACAGATCCCGAGGACGCCGCCGACGGCGGCTACGACTTCCCGTACTCCGCCCGAATGGATGCAGCCGGTACTACGCCCGCCCCGGCGGGACCGCGCTCGCGCGGCGACGGCCCCTCGCCCGATGACGACGCGTGGATCATCTTCACCTCGGGCTCGACCGGCGTACCCAAGGGTGTCGCCGTCACGCACCGATCGGCGGCGGCGTTCGTCGACGCCGAGGCGCGGATGTTCCTGCAGAAGGAGCCGATCGGCCCCGAGGACCGCGTGCTGGCCGGCCTGTCCGTCGCGTTCGACGCGTCCTGCGAGGAGATGTGGCTCGCCTGGCGGTACGGAGCCTGCCTCGTCCCCGCGCCGCGTTCGCTGGTACGCAGCGGCATGGACCTCGGTCCGTGGCTGGTCGCGCAGGGCATCACCATCGTTTCGACCGTGCCGACGCTCGCCGCGCTCTGGCCGTCGGATGCACTCGACAACGTGCGCCTACTGATCTTCGGTGGCGAGGCCTGCCCGCCCGAGCTCGCTGAGCGCCTTGCCGTCCCGGAACGCGAGGTCTGGAACACGTACGGCCCGACCGAGGCGACCGTCGTCGCGTGTGGAGCGCAGCTGACCGGCGAAGGCCCGGTACGCATCGGCCTTCCCCTCGACGGTTGGGATCTCGCCGTCGTCGACGGTGAAGGCAACGAGGTACCTGAGGGCGGTACTGGCGAGCTGATCATCGGCGGCGTCGGGCTGGCCCGCTACCTCGACCCAGCCAAGGACGCCGAGAAGTTCGCCCCGATGCCGTCGCTCGGCTGGGATCGCGCGTACCGGAGCGGTGACCTGGTGCGGAACGAGGCCGAGGGCCTGGTGTTCATGGGCCGGGCCGACGAGCAGATCAAGCTAGGTGGCCGGCGGATCGAGCTGGGCGAGGTCGACGCGGCCCTGCAGGCTCTCCCCGGTGTGAGCGGCGCGGCAGCCGCAGTACGGGTCAGTGGTGCCGGCAACCAGCTACTCGTCGGATACGTAGTACCGGAGGACCCGGAAGCCTTTGACCAGAAGGCAGCCACTGAGCGACTGCGTGAAGCCCTCCCTGCAGCCCTGGTCCCCCTCCTGGCCATCACGGACACCTTGCCGACCAGGACCTCCGGCAAGGTCGACCGCAACGCGCTGCCCTGGCCGCTGCCCGGCATGGACACGGATGGCCCGCCTGCTGCGCTCGACGGGACAGCAGGCTGGCTAGCAGAGCGCTGGACTCAGGTACTGGGAGCAACGGTCACCGGTGCCGACAACGACTTCTTCCTGCACGGCGGTGGCAGCCTCGCGGCGGCACAGCTGGTCTCGAAGCTCAGAGAGAAGTACACCGAGGTCACTGTCGGCGACATCTACGAGTACCCCCGGCTAGGCGCACTGGCCGACCGCCTCGACGACTTCAAGGCATCTACTGCCCCAGTGGTGATCCGCGAGGTCCGCCTGACCCCACCGAGCACTCAGCTCCTCCAGACCGCGCTCACGCTGATCCTGCAGACCGTGGTCGGCGTGCGCTGGCTCGTCTGGCTCTTCACCCTGAACAACCTGCTGGCACTGACCGACGGCCCGCACCCGTGGATGCGCACGGTGTCGTGGTGGTGGATCCTGGCCGGCTGGCTGGTCCTGATCACCCCCGCGGGCCGCATGGGTATCGCTGTCGTCGGCGCGCGCATCCTGCTCAAAGGACTGAAGCCCGGCATCTACCCACGCGGCGGCAACGTCCACGTCCGCCTCTGGGCAGCAGAGAACCTCGCGGACGCGGCAGGCGCCGCCAACCTCGCCGGCGCGCCCTGGATCGCCTACTACGCAAGGGCTCTCGGCGCGAAGATCGGCAAGGGCGTAGACCTCCACACACTCCCACCCGTCACCGGCATGCTCACGATGGGCCGTGGCGCGTCGATCGAACCAGAGGTCGACCTGTCCGGCTACTGGATCGACGGAGACCGGCTGCACGTCGGTACTGTCACCGTCGGCGCCGAGGCGGTCGTCGGCTCCCGCAGTACTCTCCTGCCGGGCGCAGAGGTCGGCCGCAACGCTGAGATCGCGGCAGGCTCGGCTGTCTCCGGTACTGTCCCGCCCGGCGAGCGCTGGTCGGGCTCCCCGGCAGCACGGCTCGGCAAGGCCCGGCACCCGTGGCCGGAGGAGCGCCCTGCTCGAGCGCCCTGGTGGGTGCTGGCCTACGGCGCCGCATCCGCCCTCATGTCCCTCCTACCGCTGGGTGCGGCAATTCTCGCGGTCCTGATACTCCGCCACGCCGTCGCCGGCACCACGTCGCTCGGAGACGCAGCACTGCAGGCCCTGTACGCCATCCCGCTGATGACGCTCGTCGGCTTCGTCACGCTCGCCCTGCTGACCGTGATCATCGTCAGGCTGCTGGGGATCGGCATCAAGGCCGGTCACTACCCCGTGCGCAGCCGGATCGGCTGGCAGGTCTGGGCGACCGAGCGGCTGCTCGACTCGGCCCGTACTCTCCTCTTCCCGCTGTACGCGAGCCTGCTGACGCCCTGGTGGCTCCGGGCCCTCGGCGCGAAGATCGGCCGCGATGTCGAGGCCTCGACCGTCCTGCTGCTGCCGAAGATGACCACTGTCGGTGAGGGCGCGTTCCTGGCCGACGACACCATGATCGCGTCGTACGAGCTGGGCGGCGGCTGGCTGCACGTGGCCGGCGCCAAGGTCGGCAAGCGGGCCTTCCTCGGCAACTCCGGGATGACCGCGCCCGGCCGCTCGGTACCGAAGAACGGCCTGGTCGCCGTGCTGTCCGCGGCGCCGAAGAAGTCCAAGGCCGGTACGTCGTGGCTCGGCAGCCCGCCGGTGAAGCTGCGCCGGCAGACCGTCGACGGCGATCAGAGCCGTACGTTCAACCCGCCGCTGCGCCTCAAGTTCGCCCGCGCCGCCGTCGAGCTGTGCCGGTTCGTACCGATGATGTGCACGGTGCTGATCGGCCTCGGCGTGCTGTTCGCCCTGCAGGGGCTGGACCTGTGGCTCGGACCGGTGCCGACGATCCTGCTGTCCGGCGCCGTGATCCTGGTCGCCGGCGCGGTGGCCGGCACGATGGCGACCATCTCCAAGTGGGTCATCGTCGGCAGGACCCGCGCGGTCGAGTACCCGTTGTGGAGCAGTTTTGTTTGGCGCAACGAGGTGGTGGACACCTTTGTCGAGATGGTCGCCGCTCCGTGGTTCGCGAACGCCGCCGCCGGTACGCCGGTACTGGCGCTCTGGCTGCGTTCCCTCGGCGCGAAGATCGGCAAGGGCGTCTGGTGCGAGACGTACTGGTTCCCCGAGGCCGATCTGATCACGCTCGGCGACGGTGTCACGGTGAATCGCGGCTGCGTTCTTCAGACGCACTTGTTTCATGACAGGGTGATGTCCATGAGCACCGTCACCTTCGGGCCTGGATCCACCCTCGGCCCCCACGGCATCATCCTGCCGGCCGCCTCGGTCGGCGAAGGGGCCACAGTCGGCCCGGTGTCTCTGGTGATGCGTGGTGAGAGTGTTCCCGCCGGGTCCCGCTGGGCCGGCAATCCGATCGCGCCCTGGCAGGGTTGATGGTTGCCCGTGACACTGCTCGGGGCGGCGGGGCGGGGAAGGCAGAACGCAGCCAGCCGGGTGAGGACACAGCCGGTGACCCCTATGTACCGTCCCACGGCAACGGTGGCTACAAGGTCGAGTCGTACGAGCTGGACCTCGACTACCGGCTCAACAGCAACCGGCTGAGCGGCAAGGCCACCATCACGGCCGTCGCGACCCAGGCCCTCTCCCGGGTGAGCTTCGACCTGACCGGGCTACGGGTGGCCAAGGTGCTCGTCAACGGCCGCCGGGCGAGCCGGTACGCGCACCGCAACGGCAAGCTGCACATCTGGCCGTCCCCTGCGCTCTCGGAAGGCTCCGAGTTCGTAGTAGACGTCCAGTACTCCGGCAACCCCGCCCCGGTCGACAGCCCGTGGGGTGAGCTCGGTTGGGAGGAGCTGACCGAGGGCGTGATCGTCGCGAGCCAGCCGAGTGGGGCGGCGACCTGGTTCCCCTGCAACGACCACCCGAGCGACAAGGCGCACTACCGGATCACGATCACCACCGATTCGCCGTACCACGTGGTGGCGAACGGGCGGCTCGTATCGCGCCGTACCAAGGCCAGCCGGACCAGTTGGGTGTTCGACCAGGCCGCTCCGATGGCGACGTACCTGGCGACAGTACAGATCGGCCGGTACGACGTGGTCGAGCTGGCCACGTCTCCGGTGACCATGCGTGGGGTGCTGCCCTCCTCGCAGATGCGTGACTTCCGCTCCGACTTCGGGCGGCAGCAGGACATGATGCGGCTGTTCGTCAAGCTGTTCGGCCCGTACCCGTTCGGCGGCTACACCGTGGTCGTGACGGACGACCCGCTGGAGATCCCGCTGGAGGCCCAGGGCATCTCCGTGTTCGGCAGCAACCACGTGGACGGCCGGCGCGGCGCTGAGCGGCTGGTGGCGCATGAGCTGGCGCACCAGTGGTTCGGCAACAGCCTGACGCCCTCCAGGTGGCAGGACATCTGGCTGAACGAGGGTTTCGCCTGCTACGCCGAGTGGCTGTGGTCGGAGGAGTCCGGCGGGCTGACCGCGTCCCAGCAGGTCTCGAAGGCCTACAGCCGGTTGCGCGGGCTGGACGAGGACCTGCTCCTCTCCGACCCGGGGCCTGACCTGATGTTCGACGACCGGCTCTACAAGCGCGGTGCGATCACCTTGCACGTACTGCGCCTGCACCTGGGCGACGACGCGTTCTTCGAGCTACTGCGCACCTGGACCCGCACCCACCGCCACGGCTCGGTCACCACCGAAGACTTCATCGCCCTGGCCGAAACCTTCAGCCCCGAGCCGTACGACATCCAAGCCCTCTTCGCCGTCTGGCTGGACGCCACCGACCTCCCAGCACTCCCCCGACGCCGCCGCTGACATGTGGGTCCTGCTGGAGCTAGTGCTCGGGGTACTCGCTGTCCTCGCGCTAGTGATCGTTGTCGGCACGCCCCTGCGCCGCACTCGGTGGGGGGCTGGCCGCGGCCGTGCTGGTCATCGGGCCGACGCCGATCGCGCTGGCGCAGTACGGGAAGACCTTGGACTGCCAGGTGACCCGCAGCGAGGGTGGCGCGACCCACTACCTCAGCGCCGCCTGCCCGGACGGCAAGAGCTATGACTTCACCACTGACCAGCACCCGTCACTCAAGAGCGGGCGGATCTCGGTGATCGAGGATCCACACGACGTCCTGCAAGCAGAATTCGTCGGTCAACATCACCCGACGACGGATCTGTCACCCAGACCTAGGGCTGGGCTGGTCGGCGATCTGGTTGGCTGCGGTGAGGAAGTGGGAGACGAGCGGCGAGGGGAACGCCGGATTCCACGCTGCACCCGTCCACCAGGTCGCCGCTTCGCCCGGGATGGGGATGAAGCGCACAGCAGCCGGCGCAATCGCAGCACTGCTCGCCGGTACTACGGCCTGCCCCACCCCAGCAGCCACCAATGCGAGCACCGTTTGCAGGTCGGCAGCCTCCTGCAGCACTAGCGGCCGGCAGCCTAGTACGGAGTACAGGTTGGTGGTCTGGGTTGTCAGGCCCGGTCCACGCTCAGGTACGAGACGTACGAGCGGCCGCTGGTCGAGCCAAGTCGCCAACCCGGCCGGGACAACCTCACCAGCCGGTACTACGAGTGCCAGCCGGTCCTTCTGCAGCCGAAGGTGTTTGAGGCCGGGCGGCACCGGGAGCCGGACTAGGCCGACCTGGAGACTCCCTGCCAGCAGGCGCTCGTACTGGACGGCCGACGACATGTCATCCAGCGTCACCTCCACCCGCGGATAGCGGCTCCGGAACAGCGCGACCGCTCGTGGCGCCAGCTCGATGCCGGACATCCCAAAGCCGATCGCCAGCGCTCCTTCGACACCGAGAGCGATCTGCGCGGCCCGCCGCTCGAACGCCTCAGCCCGGCCGAGTACTTCCAAGGCGTCAGGCAGCAGCAACTCGCCTGCGGCCGTCAGCCGGGCACCGTGCCGCCCGCGATCGAAGAGTGTTGAGGCCAACCGCCGTTCGAGCTGCTGGATCTGCTTGGTCAGCGCCGGCTGACTCGTCGCCAACTCACCGGCCGCGGCACCGAAATTCCCACACCGCGCCACCGTCACGAAGGCCCGCAGCAGCTTGAGATCCATAACCTCAGGATATGGATCACCACCTCATTGCTATTGGACGGCATGGAATATCCACGCTTTCCTGGGTGTCGTGAGCACCTTCCGCAGTGCCGTCGTCCAGTTCGAAGCCGTCCCCGATCGCCCGGACCGCAACCTCGAAACCATCACCCGCCTCGCCCACCAGGCCGTCGCCGAGGGCGCCCAGTTGGTCGTCTTCCCGGAGATGTGCCTCCTCGGCTATTGGCACCTCCGCCGCCACACCGCCGCCCGCCTGCACCAGCTTTCCGAGCCCGTCGATGGGCCGTCCATCACCGCCGCACGCAGGTTGGCCAGCGAGCTCGACGCCGGGATCGGGGTCGGCTGGCTCGAGGCTTCGGACGGCGCGTTGTTCAACTCGTACGCCGTCTGCCTGCCGGACGGGACCACCCACGTGCACCGGAAGCTGCATGCGTTCGAGCATGAGGCGATCTCCAGCGGGTCGCGGTTCACCGTCTTCGATACGCCGTGGCAGGTCCGGATGGGGGTGCTGATCTGCTGGGACAACAAGCTGGTCGAGAACGTCCGTGCCACCGCGTTGCTGGGGGCAACCGTTCTGCTGGCGCCCCATCAGACCGGCGGGACGAACTCGGTCAGCCCGCACGGGATGAAGCCGATCCCGCTGGACATCTGGGAGAACAGGTTGGTTGATCCGGCGGCGGTCGAGAAGGCGTTCAACGGGCCTGACGGGCGCGGATGGCTGCTGCGGTGGTTGCCGGCCCGGGCGCATGACAACGGGTTGTTCGTCCTCTTCAGCAACGGCATCGGGCGCGATGATGACGAGCTGCGGACCGGCAACGCGATGGTGATCGACCCGTACGGCCGGATCATCGCCGAGACGCCGACCCCGGGCGAGGCCGTAGTACTGGCGGATCTGGATCTCGAACTGGTGGCCCTGTCCACCGGTCGCCGCTGGATGCGGGGTCGGCGTCCTGAGCTCTACGGCATCCTCACGGAGGCCCGGGGCAACGAGCTGGATGCGCGGGCGGCGCGCTTCTCCGAAGTACCGGTGGATCAGTAGACGAGGGCGGTGGCGATGGCCGCGATGCCTTCGCCGCGACCGGTCAGACCGAGGCCGTCGGTGGTCGTCGCGGAGACCGAGACGTCGGCGTCGCAGGCAGCGCTGAGGGCCTTCTCAGCTTCCTCGCGGCGGGCCGCGAAGCGGGGGCGGTTGCAGATCACCTGGACGGAGACGTTGCCGATTTCGAAGCCGGCTGCCCTGACCCGTCGGGCGGCCTCGCCCAGCAGGGTCGCGCCCGAGGCGCCGGCCCATTGCGGTTCCGAAGTACCGAAGTTGGAGCCGAGATCGCCGAGCCTTGCCGCGGACAACAAAGCGTCGCAGGCAGCGTGCGCTGCTACGTCGCCATCAGAGTGTCCCGACGGTCCGGCGGTCTCCTCGGGCCAGTGCAGGCCGGCCAGCCACATCGGCCGGCCTTCTTCGATCGGGTGGACGTCGACGCCCGTGCCCACGCGTGGCAGCTTCACCGGGTAGGCCTTTCCGCCAGTAGGGATTCGGCCAGGATCAGGTCGCGCGGCCGGGTCACCTTGAAGGCGTCCTGGGAACCCTCGACCGTCTGCACCGGTACGCCGAGACGCTCGCACAGCATCGCATCATCGGTCGCGCCGGCAGTGTCGCCACTATGGGCCCGACGCAACAAAGCAGGCTCGAACCCCTGCGGAGTCTGTACTGCGACCAGCGTCGACCGGTCGGGCGTGTCGACCACCAGACCAGTGGCGTCGACGCGTTTGATCGTGTCGACGACCGGTACGACCGGGATCACCGCGGGCGCGCCGGCGATGACCGCGGCAACGACCCGTTCGATCACCACGGCTGGCACGAACGGCCGGGCAGCGTCATGAACGAGCACGCAGTCGATGCCGTCCTCAGGTACCAGCTCGAGGGCCAGCCGGACGGAATCGGTCCGTTCGGCGCCCCCGGCAACGATCAGGAGTGGCACCGGTCCGGAGTACGGGTCGAGCAGTTTGTGGACGTCGTCCTCGGTACCCGGAGGGACGGCGACCACAAAGCAGGCGAGGTCGGCGGCGGTCGCTGCCCGCAGCCCACGAATGGCGTGGACCAGCAGCGATTCGCCACCGACCTCTCGCAATGCCTTTGGTGCCTCACCACCGAGCCTGAGCCCGAGACCGGCCGCCGGAATGATCGCCGCAGTACTCACGACCACATCATGCCGGACGGTTCAGTCGCGCGACCCCGACTCCACTGCTGACCAGTTCGGTCAGGAGGCGAGGACCTCGTCGAGGATGGCTTCCGCCTTGTCCTCGTTGGTGTGTTCGGCCAGGGCCAGCTCGGAGACCAGAATCTGGCGAGCCTTCGCCAGCATCCGCTTCTCACCGGCGGAGAGACCGCGGTCACGCTCACGGCGCCACAGGTCGCGGACGACCTCTGCCACCTTCATCACGTCACCGGAGTGCAGCTTCTCCAGGTTCGCCTTGTACCGTCGCGACCAGTTGGTCGGCTCCTCCGTGTGCGGCGCCCGCAGCACGTCGAAGACGCGCTCCAAGCCGGCCTGATCCACGACGTCACGCACGCCGACAAGATCGAGGTTGCACGCGGGGACCCGGACGACCAGGTCGTTCTGAGCGACGATCCTCAAGACCAGATAGGTCTTGTCCTCACCTTTGATCTTACGGGTCTCGATGTCCTCGATAACGGCCGCACCGTGGTTGGGGTAAACAACCGTTTCGCCGACGTTGAAAGTCATATGTCACGTGCCCCTTTCCGACTCCTATCCTACCACGCAGTCGCTGGTCCGGTTCTGGCGTTTGCGCTGGTCAGAGGCCATTTCCTGCCTTGACAAACGCTGTCCGGCGTGCCTTACACGCGCGAGGATGGTTGCCCGGGACATCACCGAAAGGGGTGGTCGCTGTCGGGCTCACCGGCCCCGATCGCTACGCTGTGCTCCGCCGGAGGCTTTTGCTTGACGGCATCCATCGGGTTGTAGGAGAGGGAACACCAGTGCCCATCACGTTGTCCTCGCAGGCCGTTCGGCGTACCGCGCTGGCCGGAGCCACCGTCGCTCTGAGCATCACGGTCGCGGCATGTGGCGCCAGCTTCGACGCCCAGACCTCCAAGCCCTACCAGGCCGCCGAGGGCACCAATGCGCAGTCGGGCAGCATCAACGTCCGCAACCTATTGGTGCTCGCTTCCGAGGACGGCAAGGGCGAGCTGCATGGCGCGATCGTGAACAGCGGCCAGTCCGACGACAAGCTGGTCAGCATCGCCTCGGCCCCGGCCGACCCGAATGCCCAGAACACCAGCACCGAGCAGGCCGGTTCGGTGACGATCGCAGGCCTCAAGGAGACCGACCTCAAGCCCGGTACGTCCTACACGATCCCGCCGGCTGACGGCGCGCCGGTCACCGTCACGGGCGGTAAGCCGGGCCAGATGCTCAAGGTGACGATCACCTTCGCCGAGGCCGGCCCGCTCACCACCTCGATCCCGGTGCTGACGACGGACCACTACTCCCCGTCGCCGCGACCGGATACCGAAAAAGAAGGCTGAGCTACCCCTCTCTACGAAGAGGCCTGGGCTGCCTTGGCGAGACCCGGAAGGATCTTGTCGAGGACCCAGGGCACGCTCAGCACGCTGACCGCGCTCATCCCGGAGATGACCTGCTGGTCGGTCATCAGGTACGTGTTGCCCTTCTTGTACGCCGGCAGTGACGCGTAGACCTTGTCGGCCGCGAACTTCTCCGGCGTCAGCCCGTCGATGTACCCGACGACGACATCCGCGTCGAGGTCGTTGAGGCGCTCCTTGCTGACGGTGAGGGCGAACTCCTTCTTGGCGTTGCCCTGCTCGAGCTTCTCGATCCCCGGTGCGTTGACGAAGCCCATCTCGTTCATGATCTGCACCCGCGGGTCACCCGGCATGTAGGCGTAGTTCTCGGCGCCGTACGACAGGATCGACAGCGTCTTGCCCTTGAACTCGGGGTGATCCGCGGCCGCCTTGGTGGTCAGGTCCTTGATCCCGGCCACCAACTTGTCCGCCTCGGCCGACTTGCCGAGCGCCTTGCCGATGATGGTCGTCTGGTCCTGCCAGGTGGTCTGCCACGGGGCACCCGGGTACGCGACCGTCGGCGCGATCTCCGACAGCTTCGTGTACGTCGCCTTGTCGAACCCCTCGTACGGCGCCAGAATCACGTCCGGCCGCAGCGCCGCCACCTTCTCGAACGGGATGCTGTCGGTGGTGTCGAGCAAGGTCGTCTTCGCCGGATCGAACTTGTCCGCATCCCAGGCGGTCGTTCCCGCCGGCGTCGGCCCATAGGTGACCTTGGGCATCCCGACCGGCGTCTCACCGAGCGCGTACACGACATCCTGCGCATTCCACCCGAGCGTGACGATCCGCTCCGGCTTCTTCGCGATCGTCGTCTCCCCGAACGTGTTCTTCAAAGTCACCGGAAACCCAGCAGAAGCAGCCGCAGCAGGCACCTGCGCCTTGTCGTCATCACTCCCACACGCAACTAACGCGCTAGACGCAACAAGCGCGGCAACCGCCAACGCACCGGAACGGGACCAGAACATGAGCACTACTCCTTAAAGGGCTGGAAACTTAGGACAGCCTAAGCTAAGAGCCCCAATACCACCCCATGCCCCACCCGTGGCATTCCCCACGCCCCCGCCAGTCAGCTTGCAGTTCGATGACGCGTACACCCGGTTGTCCGCCGCTAGTCAGCGCGGAGGTAGCGAGCCCAGATCTGGGCCTTCCGGTAGGGGCCGTCGTCGGAGATGTCGTGCTGCGGCTCGTCGAAGTCGACCCAGTAGGCCAGTTCACCGTCGTGGGCCATCGGGTGGTCGACAGGTTCCGGGGCAGCCATACCGCTGATGGTTCCGGTGAAGACTTGTCGCCATGGACCGGCCCCGTTCTCATCCTGGACCACGGTGACGCGGGTCCCCGCCGCCATTGCATCTCGTGGCCATTCCTGGGCCAAGGGACGGCCGATGAGATGCTCGATGGCCTTGCGATCCCCGAGATGCTCTGACACGCCATCCAGTCTGCCGAGCCGCAGACACCTCCACCACCGACTTTGTGCTTCGTCTGAGCGGATCCAGCCCAGCTGACTTGCTCAGGTGGAGCACAAAGTCGACGCCAGCCCGGTCGGTAGGCGAGTTCGCGACGTAGGGGCGGTACGCCGAAGGCGCATCGCGCGAGAGCGCCTGTACGCCGAAGGCGCCACGCGCGACGTAGGAGCGAGCACGCCGGGCTCGCGACGTAGGAGCGAGCACGCCGGGCGCGTGGGGACGGCTCCTACGTCGCGATCAGGCTTCGAACTTGTAGCCCAGGCCTCGCACGGTTACCAGGTGGGATGGGTTGGAGGGGTCCTTCTCCAGTTTGGAGCGGAGGCGTTTGACGTGGACGTCCAGGGTTTTGGTGTCGCCTACGTAGTCGGCGCCCCAGATGCGGTCGATCAGTTGGCCGCGGGTGAGGACGCGGCCGGTGTTGCGGAGCAGCATCTCGAGGAGTTCGAACTCCTTGAGGGGGAGCCGGATCTCGGTGCCGGAGACGGTCACCACGTGCCGCTCGACGTCCATCCGGACCGGGCCTGCCTCCAGGGTGTCCGGGAGCAGTTCGACGTCCTGGCCGCGGCGCAGGACCGCGCGGATGCGGGCCAGCAGTTCGCGCGGGCTGTAGGGCTTGGTGACGTAGTCGTCGGCGCCCAGTTCGAGGCCGACGACCTTGTCGACCTCGGTGTCCTTGGCCGACACGATGATCACCGGGACGTTGCCGCGGCTGCGGAGCGCGCGGCAGACCTCGGTACCGGACAGGCCCGGCAGCATCAGGTCCAGCAGGACGATGTCGGCGCCGGCCCGGTCGTACTCGTCCAGCGCGTCCGGTCCGGTCTCGGCCACGGCGACCTCGAACCCTTCCTTGCGCAGAACGTACGACAACGCGTCGCTGTAGCTCTCTTCGTCTTCGACGACCAGCACTCGGGTCACGAAGCTGCCTCCTTGGTTTTCTGATCCTCCGACGGGGTCGGCGTCAGGGGGGTGTCGGACTCCTCCTGGATGGAGGGGTCCGTCGGTTGCCCGGTCGCGGGATCGAGCCGCAGCGGGAGTCGGACGGTGAAGGTGGATCCCTGGCCCTCGACGCTCCAGACCCGCACGTCGCCACCGTGGATCGAGGCGATGTGCTTGACGATGGACAGGCCGAGGCCGGTACCACCGGTCTCGCGGCTCCTGGCCCGGTCGACCCGGTAGAAGCGCTCGAAGATCCGTTCCAGGTCACTGCTCGGGATCCCGACGCCCTGGTCGCTGACGGTGATCTCCACCAGGTCCCCGATCGGGTGGGCGGCGACTGCCACCCGGGTCCCGTCGGGGCTGTAGTTGACGGCGTTCTCGACCAGGTTGCCGATCGCGATCGCCAGCTGGTCCTCGCTGCCCATCACCTCGAGGGCGGGGTCGGTCTTCACCACCAGGTTGATGTCGCGGTCCTCGGCGTCGACCCGGCAACGATCGACCGCGGACTCGATCACGCCGTTGATGTCGACCGGCGCGGGGTGCTCCAGCGGATCGTCGCCCTGCAGCCGGGACAGCTCGATGATCTCCTTGACCAGCCGGCTCAGCCGGCTCGCCTCGATCCGCATCCGGCCGGAGAACCGCTGCACGGCCTCGGGGTCGTCGGAGGCCTCCGCGACCGCGTCCGCGAGCAGGATGATCGCGCCGATCGGGGTCTTCAGCTCGTGGCTGACGTTGACGGTGAAGTCGCGCCGGATCGCGTCCAGCCGGCGTTCCCGGGTCCGGTCCTCGACCAGTACCAGCACCAGCTGACTGCCCAGCGGGGCGACCCGCGCGCTCACGTACTGCGTGGCGCCGAGCCGGCCGCGGACGATCTCCAGGTCCTGCTGGCGGATCTCGCCATCGCGGCGGACCGCCCGGACCATGGTCAGCAGGTCCTCCACGACGAGCCGTTCGCCTCGTACGATGCCGAGAACGTGGGCCGGGGCGCTCGCCTGGAGCACCTGGTCCTCGGGGCCCATCACCACCGCGGAGGAGCGGAGGACGGACAAGACGGTGGCGACGCCGTTGGGCACGATCGGGTCCGGGGAGACCGGCACCTTGGTCTGAGATCGCTCGGAAAGCATCATCGCACCGAGTGAAAGCAGAGCCAGGGCCGCGCCGATGACGCCGCCCAGCACCGCAGCCAGCGTGGGGTCCACGACAACGATGCTACGCGGGCAACCAGGAGGGAAAGACCGAATGAGCACCCGATGACCGGAACGCGTCTCAACTGTTCATCGGGCGTTCACCACTCGTCGCCGCCCGGCAACCTGGCTGGCATATGTTCCACGGTGGGCGGGTACTGAGCCGTGCCCGCGGGAGCCCGCCCACCGCAGTAGCGGACACCACAGATCGGATGCAGACACGATGCGCGACACCTATCACGAGCAGCTCGACGACATTCTCGCCGAGCTCGAACGGATGACCCGGACGGTGTCGACCGCCGTACGCCGCTCCACCACGGCCCTGCTGACCGCCGACATCCGCCAGGCCGAGGAAGTGATTGCCGCCGACATCCAGCTGGATGCGGCCGGCGAAGGCGTGGAGGAGAAGGTCTTCGAGCTGATGGCCCGGCAGGCCCCGGTCGCCAACGAGCTGCGGATGCTGGTCGCCGCGCTGCGGATGGTCGCCGACCTGGAGCGGATGGGTGACCTGGCGGCGCACGTCTCCAAGATCGCCCGGCTGCGCTACCCCTCGCCGGCCATCCCGGACGAGCTGCACAAGGTGATCGAGGACATGAGCACCGTGGCCGGCCAGATGGTCGATGCCGCCGGTGACGTGATCAAGACCCGCGATGTCGAGGCCGCCGCCGCGCTGGAGTCCGCCGACGACGAGATGGACAAGCTGCGCACCAGCCAGTTCCGGCTGATGATGGACAACTCCTGGCCGCACGGCGTCGAGGTCGCGGTCGACATCGCGCTGCTCGGCCGGTACTACGAGCGCATCGCCGACCACGCGGTCTCGATGGCTCGCCGGGTCGTCTACCTGGTCACCGGCGAGCTCCCGGTCGCCATCGGCGGTACCGCCGCAGGCTCCGGCGCCGGCGCCTCCACCCCGAGCCCGAACGGCAACTGAGCCACCCAGAACCACAAAGTAGCCCTCGGCAACCAACTGGTTGCCGAGGGCTACTTGTTTGCCTAGCGACCCTGGTTCTTGACCGCTTCGATCGCGGCCGCGGCGGCCTCGGGGTCGAGGTACTCGCCGCCCGGCTTGAGCGGGTTGAAGTCGTCGTCGAGTTCGTAGTACAGCGGGACGCCGGTCGGAATGTTCAGGCCGACGATGGTCTTCTCGTCCAGGTTGTCCAGGTGCTTGACCAGGGCGCGCAGTGAGTTGCCGTGAGCGGTGACCAGGACGGTCTTGCCGGCCCGCAGGTCCGGCACGATCGCGTCGTACCAGTACGGCAGCATCCGCTCGACGACGTCCTTCAGGCACTCCGTTGCCGGCAGCAACTCAGAGGGCAGTCCGGCGTACCGCGGGTCGCCGGCCTGGTCGAACTCCGAGCCGCGCTCGATCGCCGGCGGCGGGGTGTCGTAGGAGCGGCGGAACAGCATGAACTGCTCCTCGCCGAGCTCCTCCAGCGTCTGCTTCTTGTCCTTGCCCTGCAGCCCGCCGTAGTGGCGCTCGTTCAGCCGCCAGGACCGGCGGACGTCGATCCACGACCGGCCGGCCTCCTCGAGGGCGATGTTCGCCGTCCGGATGGCGCGCCACAGGACCGAGGTGTGCAGGACGTCGGGCAGCAGCCCGCGCTCGAGCAGCAACTGGCCACCGCGGTGCGCCTCCGTCACCCCCTGGTCGTTCAGGTCGACATCGACCCAGCCGGTGAACAGGTTCTTGGCGTTCCAGTCGCTGTGGCCGTGGCGCAGCAGGATCAGGCGGTATGTCATGCCCTCAGACTAGCGAGGCTCCAGCCAGCCCATGAACGCGTCCAGATTCCGGGTCGATTCGCCGCGTTTGATCCGCCACTCGTATTCCTTGCGAATGGACGAGCCGAAGCCCAGTTCGAGGATCGTGTTGAAGGACGAGTCGGCGTACTCCAGTACCGCTCCCAGCAACCGGTCGACCTCGACCGGCGTGATCGCGTGCAGCGGGACCCGGCCGTCCAGGTGGATGTCGCCCAGGTGGTCGACCGCGAACGCGACGCCGTACATCTTGAGGTTGCGCTCCAGCATCCAGCGGTAGACGGCCTCGTGGTTCTCGTCCGGCCGGCGCGCGACGAACGCGTGCACCTGGACCGCCTGACTCCCGACCGTGAGCACCACCGTCGTCTTCAGCTTGCGCTCACCCGGCAGATCCGCGCTGAACACCCCGGGCTCGGCCTCGGTGTAGTCGAGCTCGTTCTCGTCCAGCACCTGACGGATCACATCCGCCGCGGACACCCTCATCGATCGACCTCCTGGGCCAGCTCGGCCGCCATCGTCTGCTGCGCCGTCCGGTACGCCGCGAGCGTCTTCTCCGCGGTCAGTTCCCAGCCGAAGCCACCGGCATGCTTGACCGCCGCGCGGCTCATCGTCTCGCGCAGCAGCGGATCCGTCGCGATCCGGTGCAGCGCGTCGGCGAAGTCACCGATGTCGTGCCCGGGCACGAGCAGCCCGGTCGCCCCGTTCGCGACGGCGGTCGTCAGCCCACCGACGGCCGCGGCGACCACCGGCGTACCGCAGGCTTGTGCTTCCAGCGCGACCAGGCCGAAGGATTCCGAGTACGACGGTACGCAGACCACCGACGCTGCCCGGTACCAGTCGGCCAAGGCCGCCCGAGCCATCGGCTTCACGAACCAGGTGACGTCGTAGACGCCCAGCTCACGGGCGAGCTGGGCGTGTGACTCGGGGTGCTCCATCCCGTTGCCGGACGGACCGCCGATGATCGCGACCACCAGCCGGTCCCGCAGCGAAGGGTCCTTCTCGAGCATCCTGGCGGCGGCCCGGATCAGGATGTCCGGCGCCTTCAACGGCTGGATCCGGCCGACGAAGGCGAGCACGATCGCGTCCGGGCGCAACCCGAGCGCCTTGCGCGCCACGAGCTGGTCGCCCGGGCTGAACACGTCCAGGTCGACGCCGGGGTTGACCACCCCGACCTTCGCCGGCTGAGCGCCGTACAGACTGATGAGCTCGTTGGCCTCGTCGTCGGTGTTGGCCAGCAAGCGGTCCGCGGCCTCGACGACCTGCTCCTCGCCGAGGAGGCGGGCGGGCGGCTCCGGTACGTCGTCCTCGGCCAGGCTGGCGTTCTTGACCTTCGCCATCGTGTGCATGGTGTGCACGAGCGGGACGGCCCAGCGGTCGCGGGCGAGCAGGCCGGCCTGGCCGGACAGCCAGTAATGCGAGTGGATGACGTCGTAGTACCCGGGTTCGCGGACCGCCTCGGCACGCAGTACGGCGCGGGCGAAAGTACACAGCTGCGAGGGCAGCTCGTTCTTCGACAGGCCCTCGTAGGGCCCCGCGGCCACATTGCGCACGGTGACGCCGGGCAGCAACTCGACCTTCGCGGGCAGCGCGGACGAGGTGGCGCGGGTGAACACGTCGACCTCGATCCCGAGCGTGGCCAGTCGCTTGGACAGCTCGACGACGTAGACGTTCATCCCGCCGGCGTCACCGATCCCGGGCTGGTCCAGCGGTGAGGTATGCAGGCTGATCATCGCGACCCGCCGGAGAGGACGGTCTGCCGAAGGTTGGGTCACCTCGTCAGGGTAACTCCGGCGCCGTCTCGGGAAATCGGGACTTCTCCCTATCGGCCTGATCGGGCGCGGGGGTGGTCCAGCTGGTCAGGAGGCGGAGGGCCTGGTCGGAGTCGGAGTCGGGGACCGCGGAGTACGTCACCAGCATCTGGTCGGGGTCGTCGGGCAGGGTGAAGGTCTCGTACTGGAGGGTGAGCTCCCCCACCAGCTGGTGGTGCATCACCTTGACGCCGAAGCACTTGTCCTTGACGCCGTACCGGGCCCAGAGCTCCCGGAACTCGGCGCTGTGGATCGACAGCTCGCCGACCAGCTCCGCCAGCTCGGGATCGTCGGGGTAGCGGCCGGCGTACAGACGCAGGTACTCGACGCTCTCCGCCGCGACCGCGTCCCACTGCGGGTAGAACTCCCGGGACGACTCGTCGAGGAAGACCCGACGCGGCATGTTCCGTTCCTTCGGCGGCAGCTCCGCGAAGTCGCCGACCAGGGCGGCGGCCAGCCGGTTCCAGGCGAGCACATCCATCCGGTGGCCGAGCACGAATGCCGGTACGCCGTCCATCGCGTTCAGCAGTTGCTGCAGGGCCGGCCGGATCCGCTGGACGGTACGCCGCTGGCGCCTGCGTCGTACCGGTTTCGCCAACCGGGCCAGGTGATCCCGCTCGGCGTCGTCCAGCCCGAGCACCTCGGAGACGGCGTCGAGGATCTCCTGCGAGACGTTATCGGCACGCCCCTGCTCCAGCCGGACGTAGTAGTCGGCACTCACTCCGGACGCCTGCGCCAGCTCCTCACGCCGGAGCCCGGGCACGCGTCGACGGCCGTTGAACACCTTCAGACCGAGGTCTTCCGGGCGCACCCGGGCCCTTCTCGACTTCAGGAATTCGGTCAGCTCCTCGCGGCGGTCCATGTCCTTCAGTATCCGCGTTCGAGGTCCGCTGAGCCTGGTCCTGGCAGAACCAGGCTTGCCAGGACCCAGGGTCGACAGACGTCTGGGTAACACCTCGCGGCCCGGCCAGGCTGAGGTCATCAACCTTCCAAGGAGCAAAACGATGACCGTTCTTCAGCAGTCCACCAGCACCCTGCCCCTGACCGGCCGGACCGCCGTCGTGACCGGCGCGGCCAGTGGCATCGGGGCCGCCATCGCCGAGCGGCTGGCGGCTGACGGCGCTTCGGTGGCGTTGCTGGCCCGGCGTACCGACCGTCTCGACGAACTGGCCGAGCGCATCGGTGAATCCGCCTTCGGAGTCGGTATGGACGTGACGCAGCAGTCATCGGTCGACCGCGGTGTCGCGGTGATCGGTGAACGGCTCGGCCGGGTCGACCTGGTCGTGAACGCCGCCGGCGTCATGCTCGCGGCGCCCATCCAGGAGGCACGGTCGGACGACTGGACCAGGATGATCGACACCAACGTCACCGGCGTACTGCGCCTGATCGGCGCCTTCACCCCCGGCCTGATCGAGGCGGCGGCCGAGGGCGGTACGGCCGATCTGGTCAACATCTCGTCGATCGGCTCGCACCTCGTCTTCCCCGGCTATGGCGTGTACGGCGCGACCAAGGCGGCTGTGACCCAACTCTCGAACGCGATCCGGGCCGACCTCTCCCCGTACGACGTCCGCGTGACCAACGTCGAGCCCGGCCTGACCGAGTCCGAGCTGGGTACCCACCTGTCCGAGGAGGCCCAGACCGGCCTGGCGGGCATGGCCGACGCAATCGGCCCGATCGCCTCAGCCGACATCGCCGACCTGGTCGCGTACGTGGTCTCCCGGCGACGTGAGGTCAACCTGAGCCACCTCGTCGTCCTGCCGACCCGGCAGGCGTGAGACGCCGTTGGGCCCCGAATCCTGCTGGTGAAAGACTGTGGGCATGACTTCCAGCCGTCCTGTCGCCGTCGTCACCGGAGCCAGCAGTGGGATCGGGGCCGCCTCGGCCCGGTATCTCGCCCGGGAAGGGTTCGAGGTGGTCTGCGCCGCGCGCAGGCTGGACCGGATCGAGGCGCTGGCCAAGGAGATCGACGGCCGCGCGGTGCAGTGTGATGTCACCAAGGCTGAGGACGTCGCCGCGTTGGCCGCAGCCGTTGGGGATCGGGTCGACCTGCTGCTGAACAACGCGGGCGGCGCCTTCGGTTTCGAGCCTGTCGCCGAAGCCGATCTGGAGGCCTGGCGGCAGATGTTCGAGGTGAACGTGATCGGTGTCACCGCCGTCACCAAGTCGTTGCTCCCGGCATTGATCGCTGCCGAGGGCCAGATCATCGTGATGGGCTCGACGGCCGGCCAGGTCGCGTACGAGGGCGGCGGCGGGTACGTCGCGGCCAAGCACGCAACGAAGGCCGTCGTCGACACCCTCCGGCTGGAGCTCTTCGACCAGCCCGTCCGGGTCTGCGAGATCGCACCCGGCATGGTGAAGAGCGAGGGCTTCGCGATCACCCGCTTCGACGGCGACCAGGCGAAGGCCGACGCCGTGTACGCCGGGGTCGCCGAACCGTTGCTGGCCGACGACATCGCCGACATCGTCGCGTGGGTCGCCACCCGCCCGAAGCACGTCAACATCGACCGCCTCACGGTCCGCCCCCGCGCCCAAGCCGCGCAACACAAGGTCCACCGCGTCACCTGAGCCGGATCAGCTCGGAAGATGCATCCGTCTGACGGGCGCTGTCCAACTACGACGGACCGGATCCCAGTCGCCAGCCGCCGGATCCTCGATCATCAGGGGATCGCCGAAGGCGACGACAGTTGCGAGCACCTCGGCGAATTCGGACGGCAGATGGTCACCGTCCGGGCCGAGGCCGCGACGATAGGCCAGGTAGGCGCCAGTTCTGAGCTCCACCAAATTGCCGACAACCGCGGACAGCGGCTGCAGGTCGATGTCACGAAACCGTGCAGTAGCCAGCAAGGCGGCTCGGACCGCCCGATGGTTCAGCGGCTGCGTCGCCGCCAATGTGTAGATGTCGGTGTAGTCCCGCACTCGAGTACTGGCGGCGCCGAGAGCGACGGCTGTACTGAGTTTCTCCGCGAGCACCGTCTCGACCGGATATCCCAGCACGCGGATCGCCGGCGACTCAGGCCGCAGGGAGGGAAGCCGGATCAGCTGAGCCGCAGGGGTGACCGGGTCCCCGATATTGACATCCAGACGGAATTTGACCGCGGCAGTAGCGATCCGGGCCTCCATGACGATTCGCACCCCGGAGTACAACGCGTCATCGCGGATCGCCGCTGTCTTCACCGTGTCGATGAGGAACTCGACGCCGTCCTCGGGATCGGGCTGTGCCGCGATGGCGGCGACCCGAGCCGCCACGGCCGCAGCATCACGTGCCAGGTTGCGCGCCAGCGCGTCCGCATCGACTGTCGGCCGTCGCTGACCGAAGGCAGCAAGCAGCATCCCTCCCTTCAGAACGAAGTCTTCGACGTACTGCGACCTGGCGAGCCGGGCAAGCCATCGTTCGACCACGTACAAGGTGAGGAGTTCCTGGGTTCCCCGCTTCTCGCGGCGGGCACGATTCTGCAGATCGAGGTAGACACGGCCGCCCTGGCTCTGCCTGGTCGGGCGGCTCATCCGGCGCTCGCGACGTCGAGCGCCCGGCGTACCGGACCGTAGACACCTAGTTTGTCGGCGAAATCGAGAAGCACCCCGGGCTTGGCCGACCGCGACCGCAGATAGCGCTGAAGGGCTGAGTAGGCCAACGGTTCACCCAGCCGCCCTCGTAAACGCATCAGATCGACCACGGTTCGGGTCGGGCTGTAAATGCGCACCGATTCACCGGGCGCCGCTTCGATCCGGGAGAGACCGACCTCGAAGGTGTCCTCGTCGAAACGGAAAGCTGTTGTCGGGGGATAGTCGATTCGCGGCGTCCTCGAGCGAGTAGGTACGGCGATCTGGACCGTCACAGGCAGTTCATCGGTCAGGTCGTGGACGGCCGCGGCTGAGACGCAACAGACGACGGCGCCTGGAGACCGATGGGCAACCGCCAGCAGGTCCGGATATGAGGGCTCCGGAGCGTCGGCACGGCGGAAGACACCCCGCGAGAGTTCGAGGATGCTGCCGTCGTCGCGCCAGGCATAGAGGTCGCGCGAATGCACTCCAAGCCCCAGGGCTGTACGCGTGGTGAACGTGTTCGGCAACGTCCCCTCGACCTCTTTCATGGATGAAAGTGTTACACGACTCCACTGTCCGTGCGACATATTGATCCACTCACGGCGTCGTGTCCAATCCGTCATCCACAACCTCGGCGCGGACGGTCGACTGCCTACTTGGCGCGCAGCCGATCGGCCACAGGTGAGTTGATCGGCAGCGGCGCCGCGGGCTCCGGGAGGCCGTACGACACGTACAGGCGGCGCCGGACTGCCTCTACCGGGAACGTCTGCGGGTAGATCGCCAGCTTTACCGTCACGCCTTCGAGTGTTGCCCTGAGCAACATCTCCTCGACGGCCGGATCAGCCGCGCCGCGGTCGGCGAAGATCGACCGGATCGCGTCCTCGATCTCCACCACCTGGTCGTTCTTGGCCGCCTCGACCTCGGCGAAGACGTCATGGGTGGCCGGCTGCATCATCAGCGAGATCGCCAGCCGCTGGATCTCCAGTGTCGATGCGGCCGCCATCAGGGTGCCGTCGATGATGCCGGCCAGCCGCTCGTCCGCATTCCCTTGCAGGGTGAGGATCGCGCCGATGCCGTCCAGCCAGCGATCGAGGAGTTCGGCGGCGAGTGACTGCTTGGTGGCGAAGTAGTAGGTGACCAGGCCACGGGAGACCTCGGCGCGCTGGGTGACGTCGGAGATCGACGCGGCCTCGTAGCCCTTCTCGGCGAACACCTCGAGGGCAGCGCTCAGGATGCGCTCACGCGACTTGTGGCGCTGCTCACGGTTCGTACTGGCCGATCGCGGCACGTGGATTCTTCCTCGATTGTTGCCCCCGGAGGCCGAGTCCACCCCCCACGGTCACTCGGCCTCCCGGGGCTGGACCCCTCCCCAGGCGTCCACTCATAGACTGTACGTCCAGCGAACGAATGTCAAAGGCTCAACCGGATTCGGCGCTACCCCCGGTGACGGGTAGGATGAGATGGCTGCGCACTGCGTCTCCAGTGGCACGTAGGACTTGCCGTAGCCACCGCCTGACCTCAATCCGACTTGCTTGGAGCGCTTCCGCATGCCCCTCCGTAATGATCTGCGCAACGTGGCCATCGTGGCCCACGTCGACCACGGGAAGACCACCCTGGTCGACGCGATGCTGTGGCAGTCCGGTGCCTTCGGAGCCCACCAGCACGTCGACGAACGAGCGATGGACTCGGGTGACCTGGAGCGTGAGAAGGGCATCACGATCCTCGCCAAGAACACCGCCGTCCGGCACAAGATGGCCAACGGCGAGCAGATGACGCTGAACATCATCGACACCCCCGGCCACGCCGACTTCGGTGGTGAGGTCGAGCGCGGCCTGTCGATGGTCGACGCGATCGTCCTGCTGGTGGACGCCTCCGAGGGCCCGCTGCCGCAGACCCGGTTCGTACTCCGCAAGGCCCTGGCCCGCAACATGCCGGTGATCCTCGTGGTGAACAAGGTGGACCGGCCGGACGCCCGGATCTCCGAGGTCGTCGACGAGACGTACGAGCTGTTCCTGGACCTGCTCGACCACGACGCCGACCAGTCCGCGCTGGACTTCCCCGTCGTTTACGCCTCGGCCCGCGCCGGTCGCGCCTCGCTGACTCAGCCGGCCGACGGCGGGATGCCGGACTCGGAGGACCTCGAGCCGCTGTTCGAGACCATCCTGGCGAACGTACCGGCCCCGGAGTACACCGAGGGCGCGCCGCTGCAGGCCCACGTCACCAACCTCGACGCCTCGCCGTTCCTCGGCCGGCTCGCCCTGGTCCGGGTGCACGAAGGCACCCTGAAGAAGGGCTCGCAGGTCGCCTGGTGCAAGCACGACGGCACCATCCAGAAGGTCAAGATCACCGAGCTGCTGATCACCGAGGCGCTCGAGCGCGTCCCCGGCGACTCGGCCGGCCCGGGCGACATCGTCGCCATCGCCGGTATCCCGGAGATCATGATCGGCGACACCCTGGCCGACCCGGAGAACCCGAAGGCGCTGCCGTTCATCACCGTGGACGAGCCGGCCATCTCGATGACCATCGGTACCAACAGCTCGCCGCTGGCCGGCCGGGTCAAGGGCACCAAGGTCACCGCACGTCTGGTGAAGGACCGGCTCGACCGCGAACTCATCGGCAACGTGTCGATCAAGGTGCTGCCGACCGAGCGTCCCGACACCTGGGAGGTGCAGGGCCGTGGTGAGCTGGCGCTGGCCATCCTGGTCGAGCAGATGCGCCGCGAGGGCTACGAGCTGACCGTCGGCAAGCCGCAGGTGGTCACCAAGGAGATCGACGGCAAGCGGCACGAGCCGGTCGAGCGGCTGACCATCGACTGCCCCGAGGAGTACCTCGGCACCGTCACCCAGCTGCTCGCGGTCCGCAAGGGCCGGATGGAGCAGATGACCAACCACGGCACCGGCTGGGTCCGGATGGAGTTCCTGGTCCCGGCGCGCGGCCTGATCGGCTTCCGGACCGAGTTCCTCACCGACACCCGCGGTACGGGCATCGCGCACCACGTGTTCGAGGGCTACGAGTTGTGGTTCGGCGAGCTGCGGACCCGTCCGTCGGGCTCGCTCGTCTCGGACCGTACCGGCGTCACCACGTCGTACGCGATGGTGAACCTGCAGGAGCGCGGCACGATGTTCTGCGAGCCCGGTACCGATGTGTACGAGGGCATGGTGGTCGGCGAGAACTCGCGCGCCGACGACATGGACGTGAACATCACCCGTGAGAAGAAGATGACCAACGTCCGGTCGAACGCGGACGAGTTCGAGAAGCTGGTCCCGGCGCGCAAGCTGTCGCTGGAGCAGTCGCTGGAATTCTGCCGCGAGGACGAGTGTGTCGAAGTCACTCCGGACGCCATCCGGATCCGTAAACTCGCGCTGACTCAGATCGAGCGCGCGAAGCTCGGCCGCAAGAACAAGGCCTGAGAGCGCTAGCTAGTTCAACGTAGCCCGTTCACCTGGTTGCGCGATCCGGCGGGGGAAAGTTCCGGATCGTTATGAACCAGGTGGCGGGCTACGGCGTCTGACATATCGGAAGCACAACAAGTTGGGGGAAGGAAAAGGACCATGGGCATTCTGCGTAAGCTCGGCGCCACCACCACGGCGGTCGCGATGCTGGGAGTAGGCGTTCTCACCGCCGCGACGACGGCGGAGGCCGCTCCGGCTGCCAAGACCGTGGTGACCACCAAGGCCGCTGTCGCCACCAAGGCGACCGCGAAGAAGACGGTCCTGGTGCCGGGCAGACGGCACATTGCCAAGGTGTGCATGACCGGGCGTTACCTGTGCATCAACAAGAAGACGCGCAAGGTGATGTTCATCGTCAACGGCAAGCTGGTGGCCGAGGGCGACGCCCGCTTCGGGGCGAGCAAGACGCCGACGCGCAACGGATCGTTCAAGGTCTACCGCAAGTCGAAGAACCACGTCTCCTCGATCTACCACTCGCCGATGCCCGACGCGATGTTCTTCAGCGGCGGCCAGGCGGTGCACTACTCGTCGGACTTCAAGGCCCGCGGCTACAACGGCGCCTCGCACGGCTGCGTGAACATGCGCGACCGCAAGAAGATCGACTTCATCTTCAGCAAGGTCAAGGTCGGCGACAAGGTCTTCGTCTACAACGCCTGATCCACCTGGTACTACGAACGGCCGGCCCCCTCGCGGGGCCGGCCGTTTCGCTTTGCCTGGGCCCGGAATGGCTTAGGCTTGGGTGATACCGGAGTTACGCTCCGGTACTGGTGTCCGCCCGATGCCAACCAAGTGATCCGTGGTGGCGTCCTAGTAGTACTGGGACGGATCGACTCGAGGGGTTCCGATGCGCTGGATTCGTAGTGCGCTGGTTGTTCGCAATGTGCTGGCGGTCGTGGTGGTGACCGCGATCGGCGGGACGGCGATCACCGCGTCGGCAGCGCCGGAGCAGCAGGCCGGTACCGCCGAAGTGAAGCCGGTGCCGTTCGAGGTGAGTGGCGAGCTGCCGATCTACCCGAAGGCCCTGTGGAGCAACGGGTCCAGCGGTGCCGAGGTGCGGAAGGTCGAGGCGCGGCTGGTGCAGCTCAAGCTGCTCGACCAGCAGTGGATGGACAACGACTTCGGCACCATGACCCGCTCAGCGGTGAAGAAGTTCCAGAAGTCCAAGGGCATCCCGCCGCTCGGGTACGTCGACCAGAACACCTGGGCCCAGCTGAGCGCCGCCACCCACGAGCCCACCCAGGCCGAGCTTTTCCCGCCGGCCCCGGTCGTGAACGGCAAGAAGCTCGACCAGCGTTGCGCGACAGGCGTCGCGCTCTGCATCGACAAGACCACCCGCAAGCTGCGGTACGTGGTGAACGGCGTCGTGAAGATGCAGCTGGACGTCCGGTTCGGCGCCCAGAAGACGGCCACCCGCGAAGGCGGTTTCACGGTCGGCTGGAAGAGCCGCGACCACGTCTCGAAGCTGTACGACTCGAAGATGCCGTTCGCGATGTTCTTCAGCGGCGGCCAGGCCGTGCACTACTCGTCGGACTTCGCGGCCCGCGGGTACAACGGCGCCTCGCACGGCTGCGTCAACGTCCGCGACCTCGCCAAGATCAAGATCCTCTTCGACGAGGTGCACGTCGGCGACAAGGTGATCGTCTACCGCTCGTAGGTTCTAGAGCGGGCGGGGACCCCGGCGGCGGCGAATGCCCCAGCCGCCGCGGCCCCGGCCGGATGCCGCCCGCAGTGCGGGACGGGCGTCCACCAGGTAGACACCGGCGGCGACGATACCGATCAGCCCGAAGAAGCTCAGCCAGCCGCCCTGGAAGATCTGCGACAGCGTGAAGGCCGACAGGATCAGCACCCAGCCGGGCTTGGTCAGCTTGTCGGCGGCGACGAACACCGCCCGGGGCCGGAAGGCCGCATCGACCAGCGCGACCAGCTTCAGACCCAGCACGATCCACCAGATCACGTTGATGGGACCAACGAACCCGGGGAACAGGTTCTGGAACGTGGCGAGTGCGAGCATGCAACGAGCCTAACGTAGGCACGGGTGGCCCACGATCCGTCGAACCCCGGAATCAGGACCACCCGTACTACGCAGAGCCGGAAAGCTACTCTCAGTCGCCGATCTTCCCGGCGGCCGCCTCGGCAGCCTTGGTGGCCTTCGCAGCCGTCTTGCGGGCGCTGGTCGCGGTCGCCTTGACGTTGCGGGACGCGGTGTCGGCGGTCTTCTTCACGGTGGTGCGGGTGGCCTTGGCCTTGCTCACCGTGGTCTTCGCCTGGGCCTCCAGGTCCTCGGTGGCCTTCTGGGTGCGGATCCGGGTGACCAGGTCCTTGCCGCGACCGGCGAGGTCCTCGTAGGTCTCCTCGGCCTGGCCGAGCACGGTGGTCAGCCCGGCCTGCGCGACCGACGGCAGCTCACGCAGCTTGGCCGGCACCGTCTTGGCCTCGGCGGCGAGCACCTCGAGGCGCTTGCTCAGCTCGGCCTGACGCTTGGTCAGCTCGGTCTGCAGGGACGACTGCAGGCTCTTCTGGTCCAGCTTCGCGAACCGGGTGGTGACGTCTTCGCTGACCGCGCGGAATTTCTCCACGGCCAGGTCGCCGGCGCCGGCGATCGCGTACAGGGGCGTGACGGGGGTACGGGTTGCCATCAGGCATCTCCTCGTGAGGTTTTTTACTTCAGCGGGGTCTTGGTTGTGGTGCGTTTTGCTGCAGGGGTCTTCTTGGCCGCCGCGGGCTTCTTCGCCGGCGCGGGTGCCGTTGTGGGCTCTTCGGAGCCGTCGGTCGTGTTCTCACGGACGAACGAGGCGTACACGTCGAGCAGTACGCGCTTCTGCCGCTCGTTCAGCGCAGGGTCGAGCAAGACGGCGTCGACCACTCCCGGCGTACGCCGTGCGCCGTCCTCGCTCTCGTCCGGATCAAGGATGCCGGCCCGTACGTACAGCGTCTCCGCCGAGATCCGCAAGGCTTTCGCCAACTGCTGCAGGACATCCGCGGACGGCTTGCGCAGCCCGCGCTCGATCTGACTCAGGTACGGGTTGGACACCCCGGCCAGATCGGACAGCTGCCGCAACGACAACTGCGCGTGCCGGCGCTGCTCGGCGAGGTACTCCCCCACCGAACCGACAGCACCCGCTGCACGATCACTCAATCTGGCCATACGTCCATAGTGCTAGCAGAGTGCTTGCAATTGCAAGCAGACCCGACGTGAGGCCGCTCACTACGCCGGGTAGCGGACGATCAGGCGAAGGCCTTGGGGTGCGGCTGCACCGCGCCGACCTCGATGCCGCCGCCGTAGAGCGGGGAACGGGTCTGCTTGGTGATCTCCTCGTGGTCGACGCCGAGTTTCTGCAGCGTCGCGGCCATCACTACGGCGCGGGCGCGCGGAGTACCGTCGTCGATCTTCACTGCCAGGCCTCGGCCGTCCGCGAGGCCTACTGCGTAGACGGATTCGGCGCCGGCCTTGCAGAAGAGGCCGGGGATGGCGCGCATGAGGGCGGACTCGTCGCGCCGCGAGCCGCTGGCGTACTCGGGGTGGGCGCGGAAGGCGTTGGCGACCTTGCCTTCAAGGGTGTCGGGCGCGGCGGCGGCGAAGAGGCCGAAGGAGCGGGCCAGGCCGGACAGGGTGATGGCGAGGATCGGGGCGCCGCAGCCGTCGACGGCGACGTAGGAGACCTTCTCGCCGGCTGAGTCCTCGACGGCGGTACGGATCGCCTTCTGCAGCGGGTGGTTCGGGGAGCGGTAGTCGTTCGGTCCCCACTCGGCACCTTGAGCGTTGGTGTCGTCGTGGAACGGCCAGTCGTTGGCCACGCAGGTGGCAATCATGGCGGCGTGCTTGCCCGAGCAGTTCATGGTGATGCGGTCGAGGCCGTGGCCGGCGCGGACCCACTCGTCGCGAGCCTGGTCGTCGATCGGGTACGCCGGGGGTGTGCGCAGCGCCGACTCGTCGAGACCTGCGCCGGCGAGGATCCGGCGTACGCCGTCCAGGTGGAACGACTCACCCGAGTGGGAAGCGCCGGCGAGCGCGAGTAGTTCGCCGTCCAGCTCCAGGCCGTTGCGGAGCATGCCGAGCGCCTGCATCGGCTTGTTCGACGAGCGCGGGAACATCGGCTGGTCGATCACGCCGGCCGACCACTCGACGGAGCCGTCGGGCGCGGTCACCACGACGGAGCCACGATGATGGCCCTCGACGAAACCGCTGCGGACGACGTCGGCCAGGAGCACAGGTTCGGTCACGGCTGAAACTGTACGGCTCAGAGGTCAGGTGCAAACAGGTGGATAGGAGATGATCCGGCTCACAGGTTTTTCAGAGCCGGGCGCGGACGTGCAGGCCGACCTCGGGGTCGACGAGCAGCTCCTGCGTGGCGGTGACCGTCGGCTGGTCCTCGGCGACGACCTCGAGCACAGCCTCCGGGTCCACGTTGCGCTTGATCAGCGCGAGCGCGATCGGCCCGTACTCGTGGTGGCGCGCCGCAGAGCCGATGAACCCGACCTGCTTGTCCCCCACCCGTACTGCGTACCCGTGCGCCGGCAGGTGGTCGACTGACCCATCCAGGTGCAGCCGGACGAGCCGCCGCGGCGGACGGCCCAGGTTGTGCACGCGGGCGACCGTCTCCTGACCGCGGTAGCAGCCCTTGTCCAGGTGCACGCCAACCCCGAGCCAGCCGAGCTCGTTCGGGATCGCACGCTCATCCATGTCCAGCCCGAGCCGCGGCGCACCAGCCTCGATCCGCAGCGCCTCGTACGCCCAGACACCCGCAGCGGGTCCTTCAAGCGCACTGAGCTCTTGCCTGGGAAGAAACACTTCATGTCCACCCAGTGAGTCCTGCCCACTGCGCGTCAACGGACCTTCTGCAGGTGCTGCGCCCGGACGCCAGACGATGGCGTAGTCGGCGGTGACGTCCTTGATCTCGACGCGGGACATGAAGACCATCTTCTGCAGCCACTCGACGAGCGGGGCTGCGGCGCCGGGCTCGGTGTGGAGCCAGAAGGTCTCGCCGTCGTCTACCCCGTACATGGCGTGCTCGACGTGGCCTGTGGGCGACAGCAGGAGGGCAGTGGTCGAGGTGCCTGGCCGCAGCCCCTCGAAGTACTGGCTGGTGATCGCGTGTAGCCAGGTGAGCCGGTCAGGGCCGGTGATGGTGACTACGTCGCGGTTGGAGCGGTCTACGAAGCCCTTGCCGGCGACCAGGGCCCGCTGCTCGCGCAGGTCGGAGCCGTAGTGCGCGGCAACCCCGGCGTCCAGTCCGTCGGCCTCGACGGCGCCTGGGAGGTCCAGCAGGGGGCTGCGCGTCAATGACATGTCACCAGAGTACGTCCACCGGCGTACGCCGACTGCCTCCCGCTGTGGGATGTGGACAACACCACGGTCCGCGACGCTGGTACTACCAATTCGAGAGGAGCAGGACGATGACGAACAGGGCATTCCGGTTCGGTGTGGTGGGCAGTGCCAACCGTGGCCCCGAGGAGTGGCAGCAGACCGTACGCCGGGCCGCCGGGCTCGGGTACTCGACAGTGCTGATGCCGGACGGCTTGCAGCTGCTGTCGCCCTTCCCCACGCTCGCAGTAGCCGCCACTGTGGCCGACATCCGCGTCGGGACCTTCGTAGCGGCCGCACCCCTGCGGCCGGCTCGTACAGCCGCCTGGGACGCGCACACGCTCTCCGTACTGACCAACGGCCGGTTCGACTTCGGTATCGGCACCGGGCGCCCCCAGGCCGAGCAGCAGGTCAACGAGGTCGGCCTGCCGTGGGGGACGGCCAAGGAGCGGCGGGACCAGGTGACCGAGACGCTGGACCAGTTAGCGAAGCTCGACGGCGACCAGCACACCCCGATCATGCTCGCGTCCGGTGGGCCGAAGTCGCTCGCACTGGCCGCCGCCCGCGCCGACATCGTCTCGCTGGCCAAGCCCGCGACGGCACCCCGCGAGGAGCTGCGGCAGCTCGCACAGGACCTCCGCGAGTTGGCCGGCCCGCGTGCGGACCACATCGAGCTGGCGATGAACCTGTTCGCCGCCGGTACCACCGAACTGCCCGCGTGGAGCAAGCAGGCGACCGGCCTGGACCCCGCCGAGCTGGAGAACAGCGGCTCGCTGATGCTGCTCCGCGGCACCCCACAGGAGATGGCCGACGAACTCCAGCGCCGGCGGGACGAGTTCGGGGCGTCGTACATCACCGTCAACACCGACTACCTCGACGAGCTCGCCCCTGTAGTCGAGATGCTCAACGGCAGGTAACAGCACACTGCCCGTCAAGCTCCCAGACGGTTGGGAGCTGACGGGCAGCGTGGAGGGGTGGGACAGATGGTCTTTTGAGGCTCAGTGGTCGGCGGGACGGCCTTCGATGGCTGGGGCCGGCTCCGGTACGTCGCCTGCGTGGGTGTCGCCGGCTGCGAAGGCGACCTCGTCGAACGGGTCCTCGCCGGAGAACACCTGGAGGGCCTGTTGCTTGTCGAAGCTGTTGGTCCAGTGGCCGACCAGGACCGTGGCGACCGCGTTGCCGGCGAAGTTCGTCAGCGCCCGGGCCTCGGACATGAACCGGTCGATACCGACGATCAGGCCGACGCCGTCGACGAGCTCCGGCCGGTGCGACTGCAGACCACCGGCCAGCGTCGCGAGTCCGGCGCCGGTGACGCCCGCGGCGCCCTTCGAGGCCAGGATCATGAACGCCAGCAGGGAGATCTGCTGACCGATCGAGAACGGCTGGTTCATCGCCTCGGCGATGAACAGCGACGCCATCGTCAGGTAGATCGCGGTCCCGTCCAGGTTGAACGAGTAACCGGTCGGGACGGTGATACCGACGACCGACTTGTCGACGCCGAGATGCTCCATCTTCCCGATCAGTCGCGGCAGCGCGGTCTCCGACGAGGAGGTCGAGACGATCAGCAGGAACTCGCGGCCCAGGTACTTGAGCAGCTGGAAGATCGACAGCCCGGTGACGACCCGCAGGATGGTGCCGAGGATGACGACCACGAAGAGCAGACAGGTGATGTAGAAGGCCAGCATGATCTTCAGCAGGCTGACCAGCGCGGTACTTCCGGCCGCGCCGACCACCGCGGCGATCGCGCCGAAGGCACCGACCGGCGCCGCCCACATGATCATCGACAGCACCTTGAACACCAGCCGCTGGATGTGGCCGATGCCGTCCAGGACCGGCTGGCCCTTCGAGCCCATCGCCTGCAGCGCGAAGCCGACGAGCAGGGCGACCAGGACGGTCTGCAGTACCTGGCCCTCGGTCAGCGACGAGACGATCGTCTTCGGGATGATGCCGAGCAGGAAGTCGGTGGTGCCTTCGTGCGCGCCCTCGGCCTGCTTCTGGCCGGCGTCGCGCAGCTTCTCGGTCAGGTTGAGGCCGGAACCCGGCTGGACCAGGTTGCCGACGACCAGCCCGATGGCGAGCGCGACCGTCGACATCACCAGGAAGTAGCCGAGCGCGAGGCCACCGACCTTGCCGACGCTGGCGGCCTGCCGGACCGAGCCGATGCCGAGGACCAGGGTGCAGAAGATGATCGGGCTGATCATCATCTTGATCAGGTTCACGAATCCGGTGCCGAGTGGTTTCAGCTCGATCGCGAAGTCCGGGAAGATGAAACCGACACCGATGCCGAGCAGCACGGCGACGATGACGGCGATGTAGAGGAAGTGGGTCCGGTCGTTGCGGACCGGCGTCGGTCGGGGTGCGGTGGGGCTCGCCATGGGGGACTCCTAATGCCGGGCGGGCGGGTTCTGGTAACTGTGACGTGACGCACAGGACAACTGCGCATTTCGTTCATATCGTTCGCAGTCGATTCCCGCTGCCAGGCGCGCGGCATGCCAGTTGCGGCAGTGGTGTGGAGAATGGCGGCTATGAGAGACCGCCCGTGGGAGCTGCGCCGCCAGGTGTTCTGGCTGCAGACGGCCACGGTCTCGGTGATGATCGCGCTGGTCTGGATCGTCCTGCTCGCGCACTCCCGGACCCAGTCCGACCGGGACGCCGCCGCGGCGGGCATCGCGCCGACCAGCTGGGGCGACCTGATCCAGATGGAGCTGCGGTCCATGCTCGGCGTCGCCAGTCTGCTGCTCGGCGTCGCGGTGGCCGGCAATGCGCTGGTCAGCTGGCGGGTCCGGCACACCACTCGCGGGATGGGCACCCAGGCGCTCGCCTGGATGCTCGACTTCTACGAAGGCGTACTCCGGGCTGCGCGCGAAGGCCTGATCCTGGTCGACTCGCACGGACACGTCCAACTGGTCAACGACGAGGCTCGGCGGCTGCTCGGTCTGCGTGAGCTCACCCCCGGTACGACGGTCGAGGACCTCCACCTCCCAGCGACCTTGTCGGGACTCCTGCGCGCCGGCCGGACGGCGTACGACGAACTGCATCTGGGGGCGCACGGAGTCGTCGTGGTCAACCAGCAGCCCGCCCGCTCCGGCCGGATCGTCACGCTGCGAGATCACACTCAATTGCAAGCCCTGCTTGGCGAATTGGACGCGGTCCGCAGCCTGGCCGAGTCACTGCAGGCGCAGAACCACGAGGCCTCCAACCGCCTTCACACCGTCGTCAGCCTGATCGAGATCGGCCGGCCGGAGCGCGCGCGGGAGTTCGCCGTCTCCGAACTGCAGCTCGCCCAGGCGATGACCGACCGCGTCGTCGGCACAGTCGGCGACCCGGTACTCGCGTCGCTGCTGCTCGCCAAACTCGCCCAGGCGCAGGAGCGTGGGGTGCTGCTCACGCTCGAGCTGGGCTCCGAGGCGTTGCATACGAAGCTCCCGGCCCAGGACATCGTCACCGTCGTCGGCAACCTGCTCGACAACGCGGTCGAGGCGGCGCGCGGCGGTACTGCGCCACGCCGGGTCGAGCTGAAAGCATCGACGAGCGCCGAGCACATCGATCTCGCGGTGACGAACACCGGCGCCGAGTTGGGGGCAGCCGAGTTGGCGCGGATGTTCGACCGGGGCTGGACGACGAAGGCCGAGCCGGGGCATGGATTAGGGCTGGTACTGGTCCGCAGTACCGTCGAGCGCTGGCAGGGGACGTTGATGGTGGACCCGGATTCCGAGCTGGACGACGTACCGGCGCTGACCGTCCGGGTGCGGTTGCCGCGGGCGGTGAGCGCGAGTGCCTGATCTACGAGTCTTGGTCGTAGAGGACGATCCGGTCGCGGCCGAGGCGCATCGGGTGTACGTCGATCGGCTGCCCGGGTTCGTCTGCATCGGTCTCGCCGGTACTGCGGCCCGCGCCCTGCATGTGCTGAGTCAAGAGCAGATCGATCTCGTCCTGCTCGACATGAACCTGCCGGACGGGCACGGGCTGGACGTCGTACGGCGAATGCGTGCCGCTGGCAACCAAACTGATGTGGTTGCCGTGACGGCTGCGCGCGAGGTTGCCGCAGTACAGGCTGCTGCGCGGATCGGGGTCGTGCAGTACGTGCTGAAGCCGTTTGCCTTTGAAACGTTGAGGGATCGGCTCACGGCCTATGCGCGGCAGCGGCGTGCGGCGGAGTCCGGGCAGGTCGTCGCGGATCAGGACGAGGTCGACCGTTTGTTGCACCCGGCAACCAGCTCGTCGGTTCCGAAGGGTTTGGCGGGATCCGTACTGGACCGGGTCGTGACGCTGCTCGGCGACCGCGAAGGGTGGACAGCCGAGGAGGTCGCCTCGTCGATCGGTACGTCCCGGATCACGGCTCGCCGCTACCTGGAGCACCTGGCCGATCAAGGCCAGGCGCTGCGCACACAGCGCTACGACGGGCGGAGCGGACGACCGAAGGTCGAGTACTCCTGGGTGTCGGAGAGCTAGACGCGGACTAGCGTGGCCCATAGGTGGGGCTGGAGCGGGAGGCCTTCGGCGGCCATGTCGTAGGCCCAGAGGAGCTCGCCCTTGACCAGGCCGTAGAGGCGGTGGCCGGCGTTGACCTCTTTGGCCGTCACGGTGCGGGCCACGACGTCGGTGCGCATCTCGATCTTGGCGCCGTCGGTCTCGCCGTACCAGATCTCCGCGAAGCCGGTCGGGTGCGCCATCACGACCTCGAGCTTGTTGTCCGGCTTCGGCCGCCAGAACCCGGTCTCCATCGCCAGCGGGCGCTCGCGCTTGCCGTCCTCGCCGACCACGAAGGTCTGGCTGACGTAGTGCAGGAACGGCTTGCCGTTGTGGCTGAAGTCGATCTGCTGGCCGAACTCGAACTTCTCGATCGTCGGGTAGTCACCGTGACCGCGGCCCTCCCACCGGCCGAGCAGCCAGGCGAGCGGCATCAGGTCGGGGTGCATATCCTGCGAGATCTCGAACGCCATCAGCCCGCCTCAGTTCGCCGCGCGGCCGCGGTACAGCCGGTAGACGACGAACGCCGAGAACCAGCCCATGAACACGGTGACGAGCACCAGCAGGGTCGTGAAGATGACGTGAAGCACGTTTGTCAGTCTAGGGGATGGCGGCAGCGGTCTGAGCTACGGTGGCGTGATGTCCCGCACGCTGGTGATCAAGCTGACCGCAGGCGCCGATGAACCTGAGCGCGCCAACCAAGCCCTGACAGTCGCCGCCACCGCCGTAGCCTCCGGCGCACAGGTCTCTTTGTGGCTCACCGGAGAGGCCGTCTGGTTCGCCGTCCCCGGCCGGGCCGAAGCCTTCGAGCTCCCCCACGCCGCCCCCGCCGCCGACCTCCTGGCCGCCGTTCTGGCCGGCGGTCAACTGACGGTCTGCACCCAATGCGCCAAACGCCGAGACCTCACCGAGGCAGACCTGCTCCCCGGCACGCGCATAGCCGGCGCCCCCGCCTTCACCGAAGAAATCCTCACCGAAAACACCCAAGCAATCGTCTACTAACCCGTACGCCGGTACGCGCGGGCTACTCGCCCATGCCGGGGCCGTCGCGGCGGCTGCCCTTGTCGGCTCGGAGCTCGGCTGCGCGGGCACCCGGGTTCTTGCCGCCTGCACCGACCTCGACGGGCTCCCCGGAGCGTGGGCGGGTCGCCTCGGCGGCGTCGGCCTGTCCACCTTGGAGTCCTCGCAGCTTGTCCATCTCGTCCTGGGACATCCCCGGCCGCTGACCGTTCTGCTCGCCCTGGCCGTTCTGGCCGTTCTGGCCGTTCTGCTCTGAGCGCGCCTGCTCCAATGTCGTCTCGACGTAATCCGGACCGCGCTGCTCGTTCTGCGCCTCCTGATCAGCCGCCGCAGCCTGATCTCCGCCGGTCGGCAACCCCGGCTGAGGCCCAGCCTCCCCCTGCTGAACCTGCTCTTCCCGCCGCTCCCGCTCCGTCCCGCCCTGCTCCAGCCCGCCCGACTCAGCCTCGTCCTGCCCGAGCTCCCCCTGCTCCTGCTGATCCAGCCCAGCCTGCTGCGCGTCCTCCCCAATCACCGCAGGCGACGCACCATCCTCGTCGAGGATCCGGTCATCCTGCTCCTGCTGATCCAGCCCAGCCTGCTGCGCGTCCTCACCAATGACCGCAGGCGACGCACCGTCCTCGTCGAGGATCCGGTCGTCCTGCGAAACCTCAGGCTCCGCGAGCCGATCGTCGCGCTCCGCTTCGGTCTCGCCGATCACCTCAGGCGCGGCACCGTCCTCATCGAGCAGCCGGTCGTCTTGTGAAACCTCAGGCTCCGCCGTCCGATCGTCACGCTCCGCCTCAGTCTCCCCGATCACCTCCGGCGAACTACCGTCTTCGTTCAGGACCTCGGCTTCCTGCTGATCCTCGAGTTCCTGCTCCTGGCGCTCCTCCTGCAACCCCTCCGCGACCTCTTCAGCCGCGATCGCAGTAGCCCCAGCCGCAGCGGCCGCCGGCAGCGCATCGCCGCCGCGCGCCCCTTCCGTCTCGCGCGCCTCCGCGTTCCGCTCCTGCTCTTGCTTTCGCGCCTGCTCGGCGTCGCGCTCGGCCTGCGCCTGCTGACGCTGCTCGACCGCGTCGACCTTGTCGTTGCCGTTGGGGTCGACGACGTTCCGCTCGAAGTCCTCCGCATCCCGCTGCCGGTCCAGGCGGTCGTCGAGCCCGTTGTCGTCGAAGTCGAGGTCGCGGTCGACCTCCCGCTGGATGTCGGCGGGCGTCAGGTTCGGATCCGCGTCCATCCGATCCCGCTGATCCTGCTGCCAACGCGCCTCAGCCTCGATCCGCTGGGTCCGCTCCGCATCGGACAGCCCGTCGAGCGCGCTCGCGTACTCCGGGTTGTTCCGGCGCTCGTTCTGCATGTCCTCGACCAGCGAGCGGTACTCCTGCTCCCGCATCGCCTCGAGTGCTTGCGCCTGTTGCCGCGCCTGTGCCTGCCGCATCCGCTGCGACAGGCTGGGACCGCGCTTGCGGAGGTACTTGGCGGCGATCTTCCGGAACACCTTGTAGATATCCCGGAGCATGTCTTCTTCGATCGACGCCATCAGGCCACCTCGCTCGCATAGACGGAGTACCCGAAGCCGGCGCTGGTCCCCGCCGGGTCGGCCTTGGGCTGGGTCGCGTACAGGTGCATCTCGGCGCCAGGCCGTAACCAGACTGCCAGATGGCGGCGCCGGTCGCGCCATTCCAGCGGAATCCGCGGATCGGTGCCCGGCCCGACGAAGACCGGTTGACCCCAGTGCCGCCGGGCCAGTTCGAGTTGGTCGGGCCAGCGGTCGTCGAGGCCGTCCTCAGCCGCGCGGACCTCGTCGGCACCGATCTCGTACGCCGACCAGCCACTGCGCGGGCTGTCCGGGAGTACGGCATCGGGCAGCACCAGCATGACGGTCCGGCGCGCGGTCACGAGACCCCAGGTGTAGCGGTCCGGGTCGATGTTGCCGGGAGCCCAGGGACGCCAGCCGGTGGCTGCGGTGACGCGCGACACCAGCGTGCGGATCGCGTCCAGCCCCGTCTCGGGCGGACCCCAGACGCGCTTCCAGTCGGACACCTCCGCGAGGTCGGCCAGAGCGCGCTCGTCATCGTCCGACGACCGCTGCTGCGTCCTCACCTGTCCCGCTCCTCTCACTCGAACCTGCTCAGCCTAAAGCGAAGGGGTGGCATAGCGCTGGGAAGCAAGCCCTGGCCTGTGGATATCGGGTCTCGTACGCGAGCCGTAAGCGGCGATCCGGCGTACCGGCTGGGCGTTCGCGAGCAGTAACCGGAGGAGGGCGCTGGGTGGGCGATTTCTGCGCTCTGATGAGAAGCATGAAGTTGCCGCAGTTGCCGCAGCCCCCGACCGAGGAATCGTTCCCGTCGCCGTTGCACCATCCGCGCGTGGCCACCGTGCTCGGGCGGTGGCTCGGGGTCGCGATCACGATCTGCTTCCTGACCGGCCTGTTCAGCCACTTCCAGCAGGCGACGCCGGGCTGGCTCGTGATCCCCAGCCGGCCGGCCGGCCTGTACCGCGTCACGCAGGGCCTGCACGTGCTCAGCGGGATCGTCTCGGTACCGCTCCTGTTGGCGAAACTGTGGACGGTCTACCCGAAGCTGTTCGCCAAGCTGCCCTGGCCGCCGAGCAGGAAGGCACTCGGTACGGTGCTCGAACGCGGCTCGATCCTGGTGCTGGTCTCGGCGCTGGCGCTGGAGCTCTTCATCGGCTTCCTCAACACATTGCAGTGGTACCCGTGGCCGTTCCCCTTCAAGGAAACGCATTACGCCCTCGCCTGGATCATCATCGGCGCCCTGCTCGTCCACCTCGCGGTCAAGCTCCCGCTCATCATCGCGAACTGGCGCCGTACTCCAGCCGACCGTACGCCGGTACCGCACCAAGCCGACTCGTTGCCGCCAGCAATCACCGGGCTGAGCCGCCGCGGCCTCTTCCGCACGGTCGCCGGCGCCGCCTCGCTGGTCGGCATCGCGTCCATCGGTCAATCCGTACCGGCGTTCGGCCCGATCGCTGTATTGGCTCCCCGCAAACCCAACATCGGCCCCCAAGGCCTGCCCGTCAACCGAACTGCCGAGGCCGCTGGAGTACTCCCCGTAGAAGCCAACTGGCGCTTCACCGTCAAAGGCCCGACGCCACTGTCCTACTCGCTAGACGAACTACGCGCCCTCCCCCAAAGCCGCTCCGCCCTCCCCATCGCCTGCGTAGAAGGCTGGAGCCAAGGCGCCCACTGGGAAGGCATCCGCATCCGAGACCTCCTAGCCCTCTGCGGCGCCCCCGAAGGCTCCCACCTCCGAGTCATCTCCATGGAAAAGGGCGGCTTCTACGCCACCAGAGAGCTCCCCCCTCAATTCGCCGAAGACCCCCTAACCCTCCTAGCCCTCCGCCTCAACGGCACCCCCTTAGCCCTGGACCACGGCTACCCCGCCCGCCTCATCGCCCCCAACCGCCCCGGCGTCTTCCAAACCAAATGGGTCCACCGCCTGGAGGTACTCACATGACCCGCTGGATCAGAACGGCCTTGGGTGCTGTCGGTGTCGGCTTCGGCCTGTGGGGACTCCGGCTCCTACTACAAGCCGTCAGCGTGGATGCCTTGGTGCGCTTGCCGCTATGGCTCGGGGGCGCGGTGGTGACTGATGACTTCTTCTTGGTGCCGTTGACAGTGGCCGCAGGTTGGCTGCTGACCCGATGGTCGATCGGGCCCGGGCGGCATCGGATCGTCGGGGTCGTCCGGACGACGTTGTTGTATGTCGGGGTGACGACGGTGGTTGCGATTCCCTTGCTGATCAGGCAAGGGAAAGGCGTCAACCCGACTGTGCTGCCGCGGGACTACCTGCGCGATTGGTTGTTGCTAGAGGCCACCATCATCGTCGCCGGCGTGGTGATCGGCGTACTTCAGGGGCGGCGCTTGATATTCAGCAAGTCGCGCGCGTCGTCGGGCGACATCGGCGGCCGCTGAGCAAGCGCCGCGATGGTGGCGGCGCGCTCGACCAGCTCCGCGTTGTGGGTGACCGGCTGGCCCTTGGCCAACGTGAGCGTGTCTTCCATGCCGACCCGGAGGTGCCCGCCGCAGGACAACGCGGCCAGCGCGACCGGCAGCGTCGTACGGCCGACGCCGGTCGCCGACCAAGACGTCACACCCGCGGGAAGACCGTTGACTGCGGCAACCAGTGCGTTCGTAGTACCGGGCATGCCACCCGGAACGCCCATCACCAGATCGCAGTGCACCTTGCCGCCGTACGGCAGCCCGTACTTGTCCAGCAGCCGTCCCAGTGCCGCCACCTGTCCGAGGTCGAACAGCTCAAACTCCGGTACCACCTCGCGCTCCTGCGTGAGCTGGTACAGCTCGGTGACGAACGGCCAGGGGTTCATGAACACGTCGTCCCCGAAGTTGACCGTCCCCATCGTCAGCGAACACGAGTCCGGCGCCGCGTCCAGCACCCGCAGCCGGTGGTCGAACGGATCCGTCACGGCACCGCCGGTTGACAACTGAACGATCAGCGCCGTGTTCTCCCGCACCGCGGCCACCGACTCGGTCAGCCGCCCGAGATCCAGCGTCGGCCGGTGCTCCCCGTCGCGGATGTGAAGGTGAATCATCGCGGCCCCCGCCGCCTCACACCGCTTAGCCGTCTCAACCAGCTCTTCGAGCGTCGTAGGCAGCGCCGGACAGTCCGCCTTAGCGGTCTCGGCGCCGGTGGGAGCAACGGTGATCAACGTCGACGTCATGAACGAATCGTGCCAGATCCCGGCCCCAGACGGGATATTCCGCCGTACTACGCCCCGAAAACCGGACATTCTCCCGCCCACCTCACCCTCGGCGACGCCACCTGCCGACCAGCCAGGCGCCACCGCAGAGCACCGCCAGCCCACCACAGATCCCACTGATCAGCCGATCCTGGGCGACATCGTCAGCCACCCGCTTGGTCGCTCCGGCCGGTCGGACCTGGTGCGGATCCGCCACCAAGTACTCGACGTCCACCTGCTGCCCAGGACGCGGGACATCACGATCCAGGTCGAGGTCATCAGCCAGCACATCTCCGGTGATCAGTTCGTCCCCCACCGGATACCGCACCACCAGGTGACGCTTGCCGAAGCCGCCCGGCCCATCGTCGTACCGGAGCACATCCCCGGCGACGACCACCTTCTCCCCGCCGTACTTCCGCTCCTGCACCGCCGTCACGGTCGACCCGACCAAGAGAAAGCCGACCATCAGCAGAAAGAACCCAGCAAGACTCAACGGCACCAACGGATCCCGCCCCCGACGCCGCCAGTGCGAGTCACCCGTCCCGGCGGCATGCCGCGCATGGCTTTCGCCGTCATCCAGGCCCGCGACCGTCAACGGCGAACGGCCGGCTATCCACAGGACCGCGTACAGCAGCAGGCTGTAGACCAGCCAGCCGAGCAAGACCAGCAGCCCGCCGAGGCCCCAGTTGAACAACGCGTCCCCGACCTTGCCGCCGGTGAGGACGGCAACCAGCGCACCGACGCCGCCGCTCACGGCCATGAAAGCAACCATCACCGCGAGCGCCGCGACGGGGACGACACCGCCGTTCAGTTCGCCGAGGATGTACAGGCGACAGGGGCCGATCAGGAACACCCATCGCAGTAGGCGGCGCATGGGTTGAGGGTGACAGAGAATTGGGGGCATGAGAGCAGTAGTGCAGCGGGTCGGTCAGGCAGCGGTCAGCGTCGAGGGTGAAGTGGTCGGCGCGATCGACCAACCCGGGCTGCTGGTTCTGCTTGGCGTCACCCATGACGACACCCCCGAGAAGGCGGCCAGCCTGGCCGCGAAGATCTGGACCCTGCGGATCCTGCGTGACGAGCGGTCCTGCGCCGATGAGCAGGCCCCGATCCTCGCCATCAGCCAGTTCACCCTGTACGCCGATACGCGCAAGGGCCGTCGCCCGTCCTGGAGCGCCGCGGCACCCGGTCCCGTCTCCGAACCCTTGTACGACGCGTTCTGCACCGCACTGGAGGCCCTCGGCGCCAAGGTCGAGCGCGGCCGGTTCGGCGCCGACATGCAGGTGTCCCTCGTCAACGACGGCCCGGTCACCCTCATCCTCGACGCCTGAGCTCGACGACTGAACCGGGACAGACAGAACCCCCGGACCGGATCTCGAGGATCCGGACCCGGGGGTCCTGGAGAGCTACCTGGCTGAATCGGTGAGGTTCGGCTCAGCGAGGTGGTGGTGTGGTGGCTGGATCAGCCGATCACACCGGCGGCCGAGTGGCCGAGGACGACCTTGGTGTTCAGGCTGTAGACGTCGATCACCAGGGCGTTGACGGACACGTACCGGCTCTGACGCACGACCTGGTTGAAGGTCAGCTTGGCGACACCGGGGATGTCCAGTACTGCGTTCGGGCCGGTCGCGACCTGGTAGGTCTTGTTGCCGACCTGGATCGAGGCGACGCTCGAGGAGGAGTGGATGCCGACCTTGCCGTCCTTGGTCTTCCAGGCGGAAGCCGACGACTCGATCGCACCGACGCGCAGGCTACCGACGCGGACGCCGGCGATGTGCGAGGTGAAGTTGACGGCCGACTTCTCGGCGCCCATGTAGCCGTTCTTCGTGGTGTAGATCGCGCCCACGGAGGCGACCTTCGGGATCTCGATACCGGCGATCGAGTTCTTGACCGTCTTTCCTTCCGTGCCCTGGCAGGTGGCCTGGTAGGAGGTCTTGCCCGACTTCACCAGCTTGTCGACCTGGACGGTCGAACCGTAGGCGTCACCCATCACCATGGCCGTGGCCGGCTTGGTGATCTCGGCGCGGGTCTTCAGGACCGCGACGTCGACACCCTCGGGGATGTACTTGTTCTTCACGTTCGCGTGCAGCACGACGGCCTGCGCGTACGAGTAGATGCCGGCGCTGGTCTTCACGCCACCGACGCGGTTCAGCACGATGTAGCCCAGGCCCGGGACGGCGACCTTGAAGTTCGGGCTCGGCTTCAGCAGCGACGGAACCACGACGCCACCGATCTTCACCGCGGCGAAGGTGGTGTTGCCGGTGTACGACAGCTGGCCGTTCTTGTAGACCGACGTGGTGGTGGTCTTGGCGCCGACCAGGTGCAGCAGGTTGCCGACCTTGATGTCGGCGGCGGTCGCGTTGCTGGTCACGCCGTTGCCGTGCGCGTCGTTGAACGCGTGGGTGTCGGTGGTGACGGTCTGCGCGATCGCCTGGTTGTTGATGTTCGCGGTGGCGAGATCGTTGCGGTCTTTCGAGCTCGAGTCCGTGGTGCAGCTGAACTGCGCGACCACGTTCGGGCCGTGCTGGACGATACCGGCCTCGATGCCGGTGCCGAACGAGTAACCGCTGTAGCCAAACACCGGCGCGGCGGACGCCGAACCCGAGGTCAGCGCGATCGTCGAAGCTACGCCGACAACCGCCGCAACTCCGACGGCAGCGAGCTTCTTGTATCCGATGCGGGGTCTCATGACCCCTCCTCCCTGAGTGATGACGTGACCCTAGTGAGCGGGCCAGGACACAGACACAACTCAGCCGGTTGCAGTAGGTAACGAGAAGTTCCCTCTCCGAGATCAAACCGTTACCTGATCGGCCGCCCCGTGAGAATCGAGATCTTGTGCGTAACCTCGTCTCGTGTAAGCGAAGCCACAGGAAGTCCCTGATATTGCAGCTAGTTGCAGATCCACGCCGCAGCCAGAACCGATCCCCGTTGCTAGCGTCCGAAGGATCAGACAACAGCAACGAGGGGGAAGTATGTTGCGAAGAGTATTGGTGGGACTGGCCGCACTCGGCCTGCTGGCGGCGACGGCCGGGCCGGCGATGGCGGTCTCACAGAAACTGCGCTGGAAGTTCGACAACGTGAGCGCGGTCGTCACGACAGTCGTCGACGACAGCGGCAAGGGCCATACCGGTACAGCCGTGACGGCCAACGGTGGTCAGATCACCGCTGTCGCACCGGGCCGGGACGGGATCGGGCAAGCCGTGCAGTTCCCGGCGGTCTGTCCGGGCGACGCGTGCGCCAAGGCCGTCATCACCAGCCCTGATGCCGCGGATCTCAACCCAGGTACCGCCGCCTTCACCTACGGCGCCTGGATCAACGTGACGTTGGCCGAGCTCACCACCGACCACGGCTCGAACGTGTACCAGAAGGGCCTGTCGACCACCTCGCAGTGGAAGCTTCAGCTGGACAAGCCCGCGACGGGTGCGCCGAGCTGCGTGGTCCGGGAGGCCGGCGGGCTCAACCCAGTGGTGGTTCTGTCGACCGTCGGTGTTGCCGACGGCAACTGGCACAAGGTGTCCTGCCAGCGGACGGCGAGCTCACTCGACATCCTCGTCGACTCCGTCGTGCGGGGCAGCACCGCGTTGGCGCCGACCTACACGATCAGCCCGGCCGGGCAGCAGGTGACGCTCGGCGCGAAGAGCGCCGGCAAGAACAACGACCAGTACCACGGCCGGCTGGACGACGTTTACTACAACCTCGACTGAGGACGAGCCGAAGGGCCCGTCGCGCAAGCAAACGGGCCCTTCGGGGTCAGCAAACTAACAGGGTCAGACGGTGACGGCCACCTCGGCCACCTCGCCGTACTGGGCGACGACCTGGCGGTCGACCGGGTCGGCCTTCGGTGCCAGCGTCCGCAGCGTCCAGGTGCCGGGCGCCGCGAAGAAGCGGAAGTGCCCCGTCGCGGAGGTCGGGACCTCGGCCGTGAACTCACCAGTGGAGTCGAGCAGCCGCACGTAGGCGCCGTTGACCGGCTCCTCGCCGCGCAGTACCTGGCCCTGGATCACGGCTTCCTTGTCGACGTCGACGCCCTTGAGGTCGAGGCCGCCCTTCGTTGCTCCGCACATGTCAGGCCTTCCCGGGCTCGTCGCCGAGGGCAACCGGTACGCCGACCAGCGAACCCCACTCGGTCCACGAACCGTCGTAGTTCTTGACGTTCGCCTGGCCGAGGATCTCGTGCAGCACGAACCAGCTGTGCGCCGAGCGCTCGCCGATCCGGCAGTACGCGATGGTGTCCTTGCCGAAGTCCACGCCGGCGTCGGCGTACAGGGTCTTCAGCTCCTCGTCGACGCGGAAGGTGCCGTCGTCGTTGGCGGTCTTGCTCCACGGGATGCTGACCGCGGTCGGGATGTGACCCGCACGCTGGGCCTGCTCCTGCGGCAGGTGCGCCGGGGCGAGCAGCCGGCCGGCGTACTCGTCGGGGCTGCGCACGTCGACCAGGTTCTTCACGCCGATGGCCTCGTTGACCTCGTCGCGGAAGGCGCGGATCTCGAGGTTCGGTGCCTTGGCCTGGTACTCGGTGGCCTCGCGCTTGACCACCTCGTCGGTCAGCTCGCGGCTGTCCAGCTCCCAGCGCTTGCGGCCACCGTCGAGCAGGCGGACGTCACCGTGGCCGTAGAGCTTGAAGTACCAGTACGCGTAGGCCGCGAACCAGTTGTTGTTGCCGCCGTAGAGCACGACGGTGTCGTCGTTCTTCACGCCACGCTCGGACAGCAGCGCGGAGAACTGCTCCTGGTTGACGAAGTCGCGCCGGACCTGGTCCTGGAGGTCGTCCTTCCAGTCCAGCTTGATCGCACCGGCGATGTGGCCGCCGTCGTACGCCGAAACGTCTTCGTCGACCTCGATCAGGACCACGTTGGCGTCGTTCTTGTGCTCCTCGACCCAGTCGGCCGAGACGAGCGAGGATTCCCTGCTCATTGAATGCTGCTCCTAAGAAGTAGTAGCGGTGGATGGCGTACGAATGCGGTGGATCAGCAGATAGGCCTCGCAGCCGAGGCAGAGCCCGACGGCCGCGTTCACGAACGCGGCGACCAGGGCGAACCCGGTGGCGACCACGGCGAGCAGCTCGACGCCGGCGAAGTACCCGATCAGGCCGAGGACCGCGAAGACCAGCCCGACCAGTTGCGCGAACCGCGGCGGCGCCGCGTCCTCCAGCTCCTTGGGCGGACCGAGGCGCGGCCGGACCAGCCGCTTGAACAGCTGCCCGTACGGCGAGGCCTGGACGCCGAAGAAGACCGAGATCGCGAACACGACCGCCTGCACCACGAGTGGCCAGGGGTTGTTCAGGATCAGGGTCAGCGCCAGGACGACCGTGGTCAGCGCCGCGGCGAACCGCAGTCCGCGCGGGTCGACCTGGGGCTGTTGTGCCGCCGGAGTGGACATGACGACTCCCGGAGAAGGAGGTGGTTCGAGCCGGACCCGCCCGGGGCTGCGGGAGGCGACGTACTGGGAACCGTGCTCAGCTACCGGTTCCGGAGCGCTCGGGACGCCGCCTGGTCAGTGGGTACGACACAGGGACGAGCGCATGCGGCAGTTGTCCACTGCCCTGCGCTTGGTCAGCCATGTCGTGTACTCCACGGTTCCGAGAGTACGGAAACCATCGGTGACCGCCAGCAATGGTCCCATCTGGTGAGACAACTGATCACATACTGGTCAGGCTCACCGGCGCTGCTGCGGCCCGACCACGACGTTGGTATCGGCGATCTTGTCGTGCAGCGCCTGCTTCTTGTCGTCCCAGAGCGGGAAGAGCACGTCGACCAGGCTCAGGCAGCCGCAGATGAAGCCGAACACGCTGGTACTGGCCCAGCGCTTCAGCACCGTCGACCCGGTCGGCGGACCGGGGACCGCGCGCAGCCGCACGCTGAGCCCCATCGCCTTCTTGCCCGGCGTCGCGCCGGTCCGGGTCAGGAAGAAGTAGGAGTAGGCCAGCTCGACCAGCAGGCCGATGATCGACAGCGGGATGGCCCACTGGTAGATCTCCACCGGCAGCTCGAAGCTCGGCGTGGCCCCAGCGGCCGGCGTAGCGAAGATGTCGCTGTCGTTGACCGCCTGGATGTACCGGTAGAAGAAGTAGCCGGTGAACGGCAGGCCGATCACGAACACGATGATCGAGTCGATGATCCGCGCCGCCACGCGCTTCCACCAGCCGGCGAGCTGCTGGCCGTCCGGGGTCGACGGCACCCGCGGCCCGTAGCCGAATCCCTGCTGGGCATGGCCTTGCGGCCCGTACCCCTGCCGCCCCATCCCCGGCTGCCCGAGCCCCGGTCCGAAGCCAGGCTCATCCTGCGCAGGCTCACCACCTTGGCCGAACTGGCCCTGATACGGCGGCGGGCCCTCGCGCGGCCGGCGGTAGTCCGTCCAGAACCCGCCGTCCCAGTACCTCTGCTGGGTCGGGTCCTGCGGATCGTCGTACCAGCCAGCCGGGAAGCTCATCGCCAAAGCATCACGTACCGGTGGTCCAGCCCGCTATCCGGGGCTGATGGTGGCATCGACGGCGGTCCCCAGAGCGGCGATCACGTCGGCTTTGCGGGGCTGGCCGCTCGCGCGGGTGACGATCGCGCCGGTCGCGTCGAGCACCAGCACCGTCGGGGTCCGCATGATGTCGAGCCGGCGGACCAGCTCGAGGTGTGACTCGGCGTCCAGCTCGACGTGCTTCACGCCGGGGACCATCGCCTCGACCTCGACGAGCGTCCGCCGGGTGGCCCGGCACGGCGCACAGAAGGCCGACGAGAACTGGAGCATGGTGGCCCGCTCGCCGAGCCCGGTACCGAGGTCCGCGGCCGAGATCCGGTCCGCTGCCGATGTCGCGTCGTCCACTGCTTCCTTCTCACCAGCTGCCCGGACCGCGCGGGTACCGCGGAACCGGCCGTCGAACCGGGACTTGAGCACGCTCAGCACGACGCCGAGGGCGACGGCGCTGACCAGCACGATGATCCCGGGGCTCATGACAATCCAGCGTACGTCGGTCCTGATTACGCTCAACCGGTCGTTCACCCTGTGGACCGAACGGCGAAGAATGGAGAACTCGGCGACCGGCCCGGGACAAACTCGGCGGCATTTCAAACGGGCGTTGGGCGCCAAGGGGTATTTGACAGGTAAGCCTTACCTTGATGCGACCGTGATGACCACCCGGCGGTTTTTCTGCCGATTGGCATCCGAGGTGTTCGGAACGGCCGGGGCGGTCTCCCCGAAGCCTTTGGTGGTGATCTGCGCGGCGGCGAAGTGCTCGGTCCCGATCAGGTACTGCGCGACCGCCTGGGCCCGCCGCTCGGACAGCTTCAGCCCGTACGTCGCGTCGCCGCGATCGTCGGTATGACCCTCGACCCGCAGCTTCGCGCCCGGATGTTCTCCCTTGATCTTGACCGCGATCGCATGCAGCGCCTTGGCCGCATCCGGACGGATGGTGGCCTTGTCGGTGTCGAACAGGACGTCACCGGGAGCGACGTAGGAGATCTTGCCCTCGCCGGTGAAAACCTCGACTTTCTCTTGCCCGGGCAGCTTGCGGGACTCCAATCGGGCAGGATCGACATCCACGTCGGGCAGCCTGACCTCGGGCACCTTCACTGTCTGTATCCGCAGGTCAGGAACGGTCCCGTCGCCCTTCACGAAGCCACCCGGCCGGGCGGCGCCGTTCCTGGACTCCCCACGCCGTACTACGCCCTTGCGGGTCACCGTGGGCAGCACGCCATTGATCTTCACCTGGCAGATCTGGGGCGACGTCACGGCAGGCAGCGCCTTGCCGGGCACGGTCACCCCGGGGAACTCCTTCTGGCTCCCGGCCAGCATGCTGCCCGGGATCGTCACCGGCGGAATCGTCGCGCCGGTGATCTTGACCGCGCCCAGGCAGCCACCGGGAGCGTCGTACTGGATCACGCAGCCGGCGTCGATGACCTGCGCCGGGACCGTGAATCCCTCGACCGCGGTCTTCTGGGTGCCGTTGTCGTCATAGGTCAGCGGCGGGACGACCACCTCGGCCACACTGACTCCAGGAAGCTTCCGGACGGTCCGCCCGGCGCCCGGGACACACTCCGGATCCTGGCTGGGCGTGGGCGTCGTACCGGTCGTCGACGGCGTGCCAGGAGTCGACGGAGCGGTCACCGAGGACGGCCCGGTCGGCGGGACGGAACCCGCGGAGGAGGGCTTTTCGGTGTCGTTGCAAGCCGCCAGAGCAGTCGTCACCGCAATCGCGAGTAAACAACTCCTCACCACCCGTGACGTATTCCGCATTGGCCAAGTCTTGCATGCGGCCGGAACCGGCGGAAATGCCACGTCAACACGTGTTACCCAGCGATTAATGTTACGTGAACGATCCTGACTTCACGGGTGCTCGGCCATGGATCCGACTAGTTTCGACCTGGTCGCACCGCGTTGACGGCGGCGGCGACGGCGACTACTTTCGACGGAGGCCGCGGTCAGGTTGGTAACTGTCCGCAGCCGTCGCAGGGAACGGCCGACGTGAGGCTCGGCCGAGGCGTCACCCGTCCCAGGGGTGTGGCCGGGTGACATTCGACCGCTTCGTGCGGTGGGGGGATTAAGGAATGATTGTGTTCACTACGCCCATGAGCCGATTCAGCCTGGCTGACATCTGGGATCGCATCACGCATTTCTCATTGTCCATGGACGATCTTTCGCAATGGCGAAATCTGGTCCCGCTGGCAGCCGCCGGAATTGTGGTCTGGGCGCTCTGGCTGTACCGCTTCTTTCTGTCCCGGCTGGCCAAACCGATCGAGAACGACTTCACCACCACCACCTCGGTGGTGGTTCCTTCTTTTCACGAGGATCCCGACATCCTGATGCGCTGCCTGGAGAGCTGGCGAGCGCAGAACCCGGACGAGATCATCATCGTCCTGGACGTCGCGGACACCGAGGCCTATGAGCGGCTGGTCGCGCTCGACGACCCGCGGATCAACCCGATCCTGTTCAAGCACGCCGGCAAGCGCTCCGCGCTCGGCGTCGGGATCCGCGCCGCCTCCTACGACGTGCTGCTGCTGGTCGACTCGGACACGAGCTGGGAGCCCGGCCTGCTGAAGGCTGTGCAGCGCCCGTTCATCGACCCCGAGGTCGGCGCCGTCAGCACCCAGCAGAACGTGCACGAGCGCACCACCAGCGTCTGGCGCCGGGTCGCCAACTGGCTGGTCAACCTCCGGTACTACGACTACGTGCCCGCGATGGGCGCGGCCGGCGCGGTCGCCTGCGTCTCGGGCCGCACCGGCGCGTACCGGCGCAGTGTCGTGATGCCGGTGCTGGAGAACCTGGAGAACGAGTTCTTCCTCGGCCGGCGCTGTATCGCCGGTGACGACGGCCGGCTGACCTGGCTGGTACTCGCCTCCGGCTACAAGACCGTGCACCAGTCGTCGGCCAAGGCGCTCTCGATGTTCCCCTCCACCTTCCGCGCCTTTGCCAAGCAGCGGATCCGCTGGAGCCGCAACTCGTACCGCTGCTACCTGACGGCCGTCTACAAGGGCTGGCTGTGGCGGGTCCCGCTGGTGACCAAGGTGACCGTGCTGCAGATCCTGCTGACGCCGGTGACGATGGGCATCACCATCGGCTACATGGTCTTCAGCCGGCTCGACTGGACCTGGCAGAGCTTCGCGCTGGCCGCGGTCTGGATGACGATCGCCCGCGGCATCCGCGGCATCTCCCACCTGCGCAGACATCCGGGCGAGATCGTGCTGCTGCCGCTGATCGCCGTCACCGTCATCCTGATCGCGCTGCCGATCAAGCTGTACGCCTTCGTGACGATGAACAAGCAGGGCTGGCTGACCCGGTCCGAGGACACCATCGGCGGCGAGGGCCAGGACGCGGCCTCGCTGATCCGCCCGAACCAGAACACCACCACCACGGGCCAACTGCAGCCGGCCATGCACAACGAAGCGAACCGCCCCAAGCACGCGTCCGCCGAGCTGCAGACGGAGCCCGCGTCATGACCGAGCCCAAGAAGAAGAGCCGCAAGGGCCTCCGGGCCGTCGCCGTGGTCGGAGTGCTCGGTATTGCCGGGTTCGTCCTCTTGCAGACCACCGCCTCCGGCTCGCCCAACGCGACACCGTCGCCAACACCGAAGCCCAGCGCGACCACGCCCAGTACCACCCCGAAGCCGCAGCCACCGGACGCGACCCAGCCGACCACACCCGGCGAGGCCAAGGACGACAAGGCGATCGACCGGCTCCCCTACCCGGGTGACCCGGAGGCCGAAGCGGCGTACGTCGCCGACGAGGACCGCCGCCTGGTAGAGGTCCGCACGGTCGACTCGCTGGCCCGGTGGAGCAAGACGTCCCTCAATTCGCCGTACCGGATCGCCACTGGTTCGGCGTACACGCTGGTCCTGACGCCGCGCCGTGAGGTCTACACGATCAAGGACCTGCTCGGGCTCGCCCCGCAGACCTTCATCCGGCAGCCGGACGGCGGCTACCTGCTGTCCGAGCACGTCGTGATCCAGAACGGCGCGACGCTGAACCTGGCCTCGTCCGGCGGCCTCACGCTGCGACTGGCCAGCGACGACAAGGGTTTCGTCTCGATCGTCAACTACGGCGGCGTGCTGAACGTCCAGGGTGCGAACGGCCGGCCGGTCCGGATCTCCAGCTGGAACCGCGACACCGACGGCCCGGACACGCTGACCAACGACGGCCGGGCCTACATCCGCTCGCTCGGTGGCCAGGTCCGCTTCCGGTACGCCGAACTGTCCGACCTCGGCTTCTGGAGCGGCCGCACCGGCGGGCTGTCGCTCACCGGTACCGACCGCCCCAACAGCGGATCGCTGGACAAGCTCGGCGAGACGATGCGGGTCGGCAAGCGCGCCACCAAGGAACGCCAGGCCGAGAAGGACGCCGGCAAGAAGGCCGACCCCGGTACTACGGGACTGAACGGCGCGGGCAAGAACAGCCTCAGCCAGGTCCTCCCGGCCGGCAAGCTGCCGCTGCCCGAGGTGGACATCGCGGATCCGGAGTACAGCTACGTCTCCGCGCTGATCCAGAACACCACGATCAAGCGGAACGCGTTCGGGCTGTTCGCGGCCAGCGCCAACGGCCTCGACATCCGGGACAGCAAGTTCGACGACAGCCTGGTCGACGGCATCGTGATGCACCGCTACGTCACCAACGCCGTGATCGACTCCAGTACCGCCGACGGCAACGCCGGTGACGGTTTCGTGTTGTCCAGGGCAACGACCGGCATCGTGCTGTCCGAGATCGAGGCCAGCCGCAACCACCGCAACGGGCTGACCATGTCCGGCCTGCCGCTGGCCGACGGACCGAGCGCGACCGGCTCCAGCCTGGGCAGCTACGGCAACAACACCGTGTCCAACAGCAAGCTGATCGACAACGCCCGGTACGGCGTCGAGGTGATCGGCGGCACCAACATCGGCGTCAACGCGAACGACCTGCAGGGCAACGACATGGGCGTCGTGGTCCGGGGCGGCGCCGAGGACGTCTCGGTGGTCGGCAACCGGGTCACCGAGCCGATCCGGCAAGGCATCGCGATCCGCGACGGCGTCACCAAGTCCGTTGTCACCGGCAACATCATCAGCGGCGGCAACACCAGCGTGTACCTGCGCGACTCGGCCGCCACGGTGCAGCGCAACACGATGTCGGACGCCGACTCGCACGCCATCTCGCTGGTCGGCTCGGTGAGCGAGACCAAGGTCACCGAGAACACCATCAGCGGCCGGGGCCCGAGCGCGATCGACACCAAGCGGGCCGCGGACGTCAACATGCACCGCTGGAAGAACGACGAGGACAACTGGCACGACACCACGCCGTTCGTGGTCACCCTGAAGCGGTTCCTGCAGCCGCTGACCGCGATGTGGATCTGCCTCGCCGCCCTGCTGATCTTCACCGCCGCCCGGGGCTCGCGCCGGATCCGGAAGGTCGTCCACCCGTACGCCGACAAGCGCCCGGTGACCGATGGCAGGAGCGTGCCGGCCGGCGCGGTCCCGGTCGCCGGCGACAACAACAACCACTTGGGAGCCAGATGACCCGGCTGAGCCGGCTGCTCGAACTGACCAGGCTGAACAAGCTGTCCCGGCGTGAGCTGATCATCGCCGGCAGTGCGGCCGGGGCGGTCCTGCTGGTCGGTGGCGGCATCGTGGCCGCCGCTTGGCCGGACGACCACACATCCGCTCCACTGCCATCAGTCGGGCCATCGATTCCGTCGGTACCGCCGGAGCCGAGCATCCCGGACATCACCGACGAGCCGAGCGACCCGGCCAGCACACCAGCGACCCAGCCGACCGAGAGCGAGTCTCCGGACGACGGCGAGGGCGGCGACGGCAAGAAGAAGCCGGAAGACGCGCCGGTGATCGCCAACGCGGCGGCCGCAGGCCAAGGACCGCTGCCGAACTCGTCACCGGTCACCTGCCCGGCGGCCACCGTCACGGTGCAGGACACCAAGAGCCTCGAAGAAGCGTTGTCGAAGGCCGCCCCCGGGACCAGCATCGCTCTCGAGGACGGCACGTACACCGGGAAGTTCGTCACCCAGGCCTCTGGTACCGCGGCACAACCGATCTGGTTGTGCGGCGGAGCGGGCGCAGTACTGGACGGCGACGGCATCAAGGGTGGGTACGTCTTCCACCTGAACAAGGCCAAGTACTGGCGGCTGGTGGGGTTCACCGTCACGAACGGTCAGAAGGGCGTGATGGCCGACACCACCGTCGGGTCGGTCGTGCAGGGTCTGACCGTGCACGACATCGGTGACGAGGCGATCCACCTGCGCGCGAACAGTACGGACAACGTCGTCCTGAACAACACCATCTCCAAGACGGGTCAGCGCCGGGACAAGTTCGGCGAGGGCGTCTACATCGGCTCCGCGGTCAGCAACTGGTGCACGACCAACAACTGCCAGCCCGACCGCAGCGACCGCAATGTCGTCAAGGGCAACAAGATCTCGCAGGTCACCTCAGAGGCCGTCGACATCAAGGAAGGCACCACCGGGGGGCTGGTCGAGGGCAACACCTTCGACGGCTCGGCGCTGAGCGGCGCCGATTCCTGGGTGGATGTCAAGGGCAACAACTGGCTGATCAAGGGCAACAGTGGGACGAAGTCGACCCTGGACGGCTTCCAGACCCACCAGATCCTGAAGGGCTGGGGTGACCACAACGTGTTCACCGGCAACATCGCGACCGTGGACGGCCCCGGCCTGGCGATCGCGCTGCGCCAGCCCGCTTCCAATGTCGTTGCCTGTGACAACAAATTTACCGGGGCCGGCGAAGGCCTCAGCAACATTCCCTGCAAATAACACATCGACTCCACCCGACCGTCCGCCCGGCGAGAGACCGGACGGACAGCTTCCACCTGCGAACCTATGGGGGGTTCTGATGGCTGCCAAGCCACGCATCACCGTTCTGGGCACCGGTTACCTGGGTGCAACGCACGCGATCTGCATGGCCGTACTCGGCTTCGACGTACTCGGCATCGACACCGACGAGGCGAAGATCGCGGCCCTGGCCGACGGCCGCGTCCCGTTCTACGAGCCCGGGCTGCCCGAGATGCTCAGCAAGGCACTGGAGACCGGCCGGCTCCGGTTCAGCACCGACATCGCCGAGGCGGCCGAGTTCGGCGACGTGCACTTCGTCTGCGTCGGTACGCCGCAGATGAAGGACTCACCCGCGGCCGACATGACGTACGTCGACGCGGTGGTGACCGATCTGGCCCGGCACCTCACCCGGCGCGCGCTGGTGGTCGGCAAGTCGACCGTCCCGGTCGGCACCGCGGCCCGGCTGACCGAACTGCTCCAGTCGACGGCGCCGGCCGGTGACCAGGTCGAGCTGGCCTGGAACCCGGAGTTCTTGCGGGAGGGGTTCGCCGTCGAGGACACGATGCGGCCGGACCGGCTCGTCTTCGGGGTCGCGTCCGACTGGGCACTGGAGCAGCTGCAGGCGGCTTTCGCTCCGCTGCTCGAGGCCGAAGTACCGGTCGTGGTGACCGATCTGCCGACGGCCGAGCTGGTCAAGGTGTCCGCGAACTCCTTCCTGGCCACGAAGATCTCGTTCATCAACGCGATGGCCGAGGTGTGCGAGACGACCGGCGCCGACGTGCAGCAGCTGGCCGCGGCACTGTCCTACGACCCGCGGATCGGCGGCCGCTTCCTGCGGCCCGGACTCGGGTTCGGTGGTGGATGTCTGCCGAAGGACATCCGCGCCTTCATCCACCGCACCGAGGAGCTCGGCGTCGGGCAGGCGGTCTCGTTCCTGCGCGAGGTCGACGCGATCAACCAGCGGCGGCGGCAGCGGACGGTCGACCTGATCCGTTCGCAGGCCGGCGGCTCGCTGGAGGGTGTGACGGTCTGTGCGCTCGGGGCGGCGTTCAAGCCGGACTCGGACGACATCCGGGACGCGCCGGCGCTGGACGTGGCCCGGCTCCTGCAGGCCGAAGGCGCGATCGTGCGCGTCTACGACCCGCAGGCGATGGACAACGCACGTAAGGCGTACCCGGACCTGCACTACGCCTCGGGCGTCGCAGAGGCGGCTGAGGGCGCGCAGGTCGTGGCGCTGCTGACGGAGTGGGACCAGTTCCGCGAGATCGACCCCGAGTGGCTCGGCGAGATCGTGGCCGTCCGGGCGATCGTGGACGGCCGGCACGCCCTCGACCCGGTCGCCTGGCGTGCAGCCTCCTGGGACTACCGCGCCCTCGGCCGCGCCGTGGACCCCGCGGCCTGATGGCTTCCGCCTCGGCGCCGGCCTTCCCAGGTCGGCGCCGGGGCACTACCCCACCGGCAGTTTCGCGAACGGCGGCGGGCCGAGGATCTCGGTGCTGCCGTTGGTCTTGGCCGACTGCTGGATCCTGGCGAAGTCGACCTCGTGCGCTACGCCTTCGACGTACGGTTCGCTGGCGTCGAAGAAGAACTCCTGACCGACGCCGGGCGTGATCAGACAGAGCATCCTCGCCGTCTCGGACGTCACCAGGAACGCGTGCGGCGTCCCTCGCGGCACCATCACCAGGCCGCCCGGACCCACGCGATGCTCGACGCCGTCCAGGTGGATCAGGATCTCCCCCTCCAGCAGGTACATCGACTCGTCCGCGTCGGGGTGCAAGTGGAGCGGCGTGACCTTGCCGCGCTCCATCCGGTCCTCGAACAGCAGATAGCTCCCGTCGGTCTGCTCGGCGGTAGCCATCCAGCGGTGCACCCCACCCCCGGAGAACCACCGCAACTCGCCATCGTCCGCTGCCCTGACGAATCCACTCATCACGTCCACCCCTCCCGCTTATGATACTTAGGTCTCACCACGAGACTGGGGTATCATCGGCATTGTGTCAATGCCCTACGAGACCGGTGGCCGCAGCCGGCAGAAGCAGCGCACCAGAGACGCCCTGGTGGCCGCGGCCCGCGAGTTGGTCGCCGCCGGGGTGACACCGACCGTCGAGCAGGCAGCGGCAGCCGCGGAGGTGTCACGCCCAACGGCGTACCGGTACTTCCCGAACCAGCGCGCCCTGCTCTCGGCCGCCCATCCCGAGACCACGGCCACCTCCTTGCTCCCGGCGGATCCGCCCAGCGATGTGAGCCAGCGTCTGGCGGTCGTGATCGACACCTTCATCGCGTTGATCGTCGAGACCGAGGAGCAGCAACGCACGATGCTCCGGCTCTCCCTCGAGGCCGATCCCGCCGAGCGAGCGGCCCTCCCGCTGCGCCAGGGCCGCGCGATCAACTGGATCGAAGAAGCGCTGCTGCCGCTCCGGGACGAACTGCCGGCCGATTCCGTCCATCAGCTCGCGATCGCGATCCGGAGCGTCGCCGGGATCGAAGCCTTCAGCTGGCTGCTGGATGTGGCGAAACTGCCGCACGCCGAGGCGGTCCGGTTGATGAAGTGGTCGGCACAGTCCCTGCTGGCCGCCACCTTGGCTGGATCCCCGCCACCACTGGGCCCTTTGATTGAATAGCCCCATGGAAACCGGGTTGATCGTGCGCCACGGCGTTGTCATCCCGGAATCCGAGCTCAGCTGGCGGTTCTCCCGGTCGAGCGGCCCGGGCGGGCAGTCGGTGAACACCACTGACAGCCGGGTCGAGCTCAGCTTCGACGTGGCGGCCAGCACGGCGCTCAGCGAAGTACTGAAGGCCCGTGCGCTGGAGCGGCTCGGCTCGCGGCTCGTCGACGGCGTACTGACTATCGCGGCGTCCGAGCAGCGCTCACAGTGGCGCAACCGGGAGGCGGCTCGGACCCGGTTGGCGGCGCTGATCCGGGAGGCGATCGCGGCCCCGCCCCGGAAGCGGCGGCCGACCCGGCCCAGCAAGAACGCGGTCCGCCGGCGGCTGGACGACAAGAAGCGCCGCGGTGACACCAAGCGCCTAAGGGGACGGCCCACCGACTGACGCCCCTTTGGGTCGTTAGGCTTCGGGCGTGCCAGAAGCAACGGGGAGCGGTGACGGCGAGGAACTGCCGGAGCTGCAGGACTTGAAGGTGCGCGGCCGGTCGCTGAAGACCTGGGGGATCAGCGCGGGCGTGGTGCTGCTGGCGATCTCGGCGGCGTTCGGCGGCCTGAAGAAGGCGGCTGACGAGACTCCGCAGGTGGCGGCCGGCACGGCGATCGACAGCGGCCAGCTCGAGGTGACGATCCAGCGGGTGGTCACGGTCAAGCACCTGAAGCCGCTGTTCCAGCCGGATGACGGTGGCGCGCTGATCGCCGTGGTGACCAAGCTCAAGGTGACCGACGACACCGGCATCACCCCGCCACCCGATCTGGTCCGGCTGATCGGCGTACCGGGGATCAAGGACACCGATGCCCCGATCGGCACGACGAACCTGCGCGACGGGACGCCCACGCCGGTACTGACGCCGGAGTTCGGCGAGGACGTCGCGTACGTCTGGAAGCTGCCGAAGATCACCGAACTGCCGGCCGAGGTGAAGCTCACCGTGCAGCACTACGAGCACACCGACGAGTCGATCCTGGACCACCACGAGAAGTGGATGGCGGACAAGATCGCGGCCGAGAGCACCGTCAAGGTGAAGGACAACACGAAGTGAGCGCGGATGTGCCGCCGCCGCTGGAAGTTGCCCCGCGCAACGGCCGGCTGCGCAAGCTGCTGAACTACGGACTGGTGCTCGTCGTGCTGGCCGCGATCATCGGCCTGTACCGGCTGACGCCGACCCAGAAGGACATCCAGGACCCGGTCCCGGTGAACGGTGCCGTCGGCAAGCTGCTCGAGACGCCGCGGTTCGACCTGCTCGTGAAGGGTGTCCAGGTCGGCAAGAAGCTGCGGATCCCCAAGTCCGCGCCGGACCGTGAGTCGCTGTCCGACTTCGTCGTGGTCGAGGCCGAGGTGACGGCGGTGCACGAGCCGATCCATCTGGGCAAGGTGGCGATCAAGGCGTCCGACGGGACCGTCTACCTCGGCGCGAACCGGGTCGGGCTCGACGACGTCGACCTGACCGGGTTCCAGTTCGCGCCGGACATCCCCGCCCGTGGGGTGTTCGTGGTGGAGATGCCGGCCGACAAGCTGCCGGGGGCGGTGCTGCAGGTGATGGAGAAGCCGTTCCTGAACGATTTGGAGCCGCAGGCAACGATCCCGCTCGGCGTCGAGAAGGACCAGGTGGCCGGTCTGCGCAAGGACGTGGTGATCATCAACGCCGCGGATGCGTTGTGAGCAGCGCGCGACGGGCCCGGCCGGGGTGGTTCCGGAAGAACACGGCGGCCCTGCTGTCGCTGGTCATCACGGTGCCGCTGGCCGGCTGGTGGACGACGCGGTCCGATTACAAGAGCTGGTACGACGCCGAGCCGCGCGACGCCGTGACGGTGGCGGCCGGCGGTACGAAGTACCAGGAAGCCACCTGGTACGCCGCCAGCGTGGAGCTCGATCCGCAGCCGGTGCGCAAGAACGCCGTACCGAGCACGTTGCCGACCGGGACGACGCGGGTGCGGGTGTACCTGCGGATGCAGGTGGCCGACCTGAAAGACCTCGAGAAGCTGAGCGGCTGCCAAATCCACCTCCGGGCCCCGGACGGGCGGATCTGGGACGAGTCGATCCTGGAGGACGAGTTCCAGGACCGGCCGACCGGCTGCACGGGTGGGTATGACGACAAGCCTGCGAGCTATCGCGACCCGCGCATCGCGCCGTACTTCCTGAAGCCGGTGGCCGGGAAGCCGTTCGAGGCGGTGGCGATCTTCATCGTGCCGACCTCGGTGGCGTCGTCGGTCGAGCCGACGGTCACCTGGGCTACGAAACTTCCTGAGTATCTGGCATTCCCGAGGTAGCGGCGGTCAGGTCCGCGACGCCCTTGTCCACCTGCGGACCAGGCGCTGCGTGGGCCGCGTGCGTCTTGGTCTTCAGGTAGCCCGCTAGGCCGCCGATCATCCGGTCGTACGCCGCCGCCAGCAGGCTGACCTGGAGCATGATCTTCAGGCCGTCCGTGACCAGGTTCAGCGGCTCGTCGATGACCAGCCAGAACGGCAGGGTGTGCGGGCCGAGTACGTAGAGCTTGAGGAAGATCCAGACCTCGCTGGCCAGGAAGGTGACCACCGCCCAGGCGAGAAAGTAGCCCAGCATCGGCCGCAGCCCGGACCGGACCACCAGCCGGAACGCCTCGGCCACCGGGGTCCAGCGGTCCTTCCAGTCCGACACCACCGAGTTGCCGGCCACCCGGACGATCTTCGGCGTCTGCTGCCAGCGGTGGGTGATCCGGTCGAACCGCCAGCGCCGCTCGCCCGGCTCCGCCTTGTGCACGGCCCGGCCGTAGATCACCGCGGTCATCGTGATCCACATCAGCGGGAAGACGGCGGCGTTCCACAGGTCACCGATGCCGGCGGCAACGAATCCGGTGACGGTGTCCCAGACCTCCCGGACCTTCTCGACGCCGAGCACGTGGTCGAGTCCCCAGACGTACCCGTCGTGCACCCAGGCGGCGACCTGGCGGTCCTTCAGCCAGTCCTTCGGCGACGGGATGAAGGAGGAGGCCTGGTAGATCACCACGAAGATCCAGAGCGCCTCGAGATAGGCGACGAACAGCCGGCGGACCGGGCCGGCGGCGGCGTTCTTCTTCCGCTTGAAGAAGAACCGCAGCAGGTACGCCGAGACGCCGAGGCCGATGAACAGCCAGGTCGACAGCGCTTGCAGCCCGGTCGCCTGGCCGCCGACCGTGCCGCCGTTGAGGACGGTCGCCAAGGTGTCGTTGGCCTTGTGGACAGCCAGTTGGTACTCGTAGTCGAGCGCCTCGTTCTGGAGGAACTTGTACGCGGCGTAGAACGCCAGGAACGGCAGCAGGGCCGCCGCCATCGCGTCGATGGGCCGGTGCTCCTTGCCCGGCTCGACGCCGTCAGGGGCCAGCACGCCCTCGGCGACTGCTCTCCGGTGGAAGGGGAGCTCGCCGCGGAGTACGAGGAACATCGTCACGTACATCGCCAGCGAAACCACCACCAGCAACGCCAGCACCGCGATCCCGGCCGCCTCGGCCTTGGCCCCCGCCTGGACAGCCACCCACTGCAGCCCCCGATGCGCGAGCTGCGCAATCAGGAACACAGCCAGCAACCGCGGCCAAGCCTTCCCGAACAAAGCCCCCGCGCGACCCACCGTAGTGAGCAACGTCCCCGATTCCATCGCCACAATCGCGCAATCTACCGCTCGGAGAGGGTCCTCAGCCGCCGGCGAAGGGGGGCAGGGCGTCGACCAGGGCGCCGTCGGTGAGGCCGGTGTCGAGGTCCACGCGCTCGCCGTCGAGCAGGAAGGTGCAGATGCCGAGCACCCGCGCCAACTCGGGTCTCCCCGCCGAGACCACACCGACAAGATCCTTGATGGAACCCGCCTCAGCCGTCGCGGCGGCCTCCCCAGCCGCGGAGCGCGCAGCGGCGAAGTACCTGATGGTCACTTCCGGCATCTGGGTTGGGCCTCACTGATCGGGTTTGTCATCAGCTATTATGTCAGCTTGCTGTTGCTATCCAGTGTGACTCGGGCCCCCGGCAATGACGCCGCTGGGGCCTGACGTGCATAAGGACCGGGTCGCTCACCAGGGGCTCGACGACCAGCACAAGGAGACAGCGTGAGCACGTTGCTTCTGCTGACGAACGCATTGCAGGCCTCCACCGAGGTGCTGCCGTCGCTCGCCCTGCTGCCACACCAGATCCGCATCCTGCCCGCCGAGGTCGCCGCCCTTGTGGACGCGCCCGACGCCGACGCCGTCCTCCTCGACGCCCGCCGCGACCTGGTCACGGTCCGCGGGGTGTCCCGCCTGATCCGTACCACCGGCATCGACGTACCGCTGATTCTGGTCGTCACCGAAGGCGGCCTGACCGCCGTGAACGCCGACTGGGGCGCCGACGACGTCCTGCTCGACACCGCCGGCCCGGCCGAGATCGAGGCCCGGCTGCGACTGGTGATCGGCCGCCTGGCCGCCGCCCGCAACGAGGACCCCGACACGTCGCTGATCCGCAGCGGCGACGTGGTGATCGACGAGGCCTCGTACACGGCGAAGCTCAACGGGCGGGCGCTCGACCTCACGTACAAGGAGTTCGAGCTGTTCAAGTTCCTCGCCCAGCACCCCGGCCGGGTGTTCACGCGCGAGCAGCTGCTCCAGGAGGTCTGGGGCTACGACTACTTCGGCGGCACCCGTACGGTCGACGTCCACGTCCGCCGGTTGCGGGCCAAGCTCGGCCCCGAGCACGAGTCGCTGATCGGCACCGTCCGCAACGTCGGCTACCGCTTCGTCATCCCGCCCTCCAAGGACCGCGAAACAGCCGACGTCTCCGTCTGATCGAGCATTCCGGACTGGACCGGGCGCGTAAGTTCCGGGCTTGACCCGCAGCGTATTCGTGCTGCTACGGTGCGTATTCGGTCTTTTCACGGAAGGTGACCGATGGCGCACGCTGCTCCGACTTCGCACCGCCGAGGCGCTCGCGCTTCACACCGTCAGGTCCGCACGGACGGCCCGATCCAGCCCACAACCTGGCTCGGCCTGACCTTCGCGCTGATCTTCGGGGTCGTCCTGACCGGCCGCTCCCACGTCGGCGTCCACGCGGCCGGCGTCACCCTGCTGGTCATGCTGGTACCGCTTACCGTGGCCGTCTTCGCCACTGGCCTGCGCCAGGGCGTCGGCTCCATCAAGGCCGCCCTCTCGACCGGCGTCGCCTTCGCCCTGGTCGTCCTCAGGTTCCTGCTCTAGCTCAGAGCTGGTTGGTGCCGCCGTCGACGAAGATCTCGGCGCCGGTCATGAAGCTGCTCTCGCTGGAGGCCAGGAACAGTACGGCGTTGGCGATCTCCTCGGGCTCACCGAGCCGCCCGAGCGGCACACCTGAAGCGATCGAGCCCAGCAACGCGGTCGCCTGCTCCGCGTCCGGCGCCAGACCCGCCAGCCCCGGGGTGTTGGTCGGGCCGGGGATGACGGTGTTCACCCGGATCCCGCGCTGCGCCAACTCCGCGGCCCAGGTGCGGCCGAAGGACCGGATGGCGGCCTTCGTCGCGGCGTACACGCTGAACGCCGGCGTCCCGTCGGTGGCCGAGGTCGAACCGGTCAGGACGATCGTGGCTTTGTCGTTGAGTAGCGGGAGCGCCTTCTGCACGGTGAAGAGCGTGCCGCGGACGTTGATCCCGAAGGTCTGATCGAAGTCCTCGGGCGTGATCGTGCCGAGCGGCGCGAATCCACCACCGCCCGCATTGGCGTGGACGATGTCCAGCCCGCGGCCGAACTGGGTGATTGCCCCGAAGAGCGCGTCGAGGTCGTCGAGGCTCGCGACGTCACTCGCGATTCCGGTGACCTGTCCGCCGGCTTGCTCGATGTCGGCGACGGCGGCGTCGAGCTCGGGCTTGCGGCGGCCGGTGATGAAGACGTGAGCACCTTCGGTCGCGAGGCGGCGGGCCGAAGCGAGGCCGATACCGCTGGTGGCACCCGTGACGAGTGCGACCTTGTTGTCCAGCTGTCCCATGATGAGATCCTTTCGATGATGGTTGAGAAGGTCAGATAGAGAGCGCGAGATCCGCCAGTCGGCGCCAGTCCCTGACTGGAAGACCCGCAACTGGTGTAGCGGGGAGCACCTGTACGGCGACGTGGTCGGCTCCGGCATCCAGGTGCTCGCGAAGTCGGCGGCTGATGGCCTCGTCGTCGCCCCACGCGACCAGTGCGTCGATCAGGCGGTCGCTTCCGCCGGGTACAAGATCGCTGTCGGTGTAGCCGAGCCGTCGAAGATTGTTGCGGTAGGCATCGAATCCGATGAACATCCCGAGCTGATCGCGAGCCACCGCACGCGCCTGCTCGGCGTCAGTGCTGAACACGACCGCCTGATGCGGCGCGATGAGCGCGTCGGCACCCAGCTGGGCGCGCATTCTCGCGGTGTACTCCGGGCTCACCAGGAAGGGGTGAATCCCGGCGGTACGGTCCGCCGCGAGCTGCGCCATCCGCGGACCGAGAGCGCCGAGCAGCAACCGATCACTCGGGATTTGCTCTTTGGCCAACTCATCTAGGTAGTCGCTGACCGCCCCGACTGGGCTCGTATAGGTCTGCCCCACTGCGGCGGCCGCGTTGCGATCACTCACACCGAGTCCCACGATCGTCCGCGGGCCGTGCCGGAGGTCGAGCTCTTGGACCTTCGCCGCCAGGACGGATGCTTCCTGGCGCCAGATGCCGAGCACACCGAGTACGACGTACGTGCTGGGCGATGCGGTCAGCAACTCGTCCGTGTCGTCGAAGATGCCGCGGCCGTCGAGGCCTGGGATCCAGACTGCGGTGATCCCCCGCTCGGCCAGCTCGGCCGCGGCCTCGACCCCTGGCTGCCCTGCATTGCGCAGCTCCATGCTCCAGACCCCGACCCGCCCCAGGGCCTGCTCAACACTGCCGTCCATAGCTCTAACTCCTTGGGTTTCATACCGTTCGGTTAGAAACTCAAGCTAGCAGTGGTTGAAGCTTCAGGCAAATTTTTGAACCGAGCGGTTAAGAACTGTAGGGTCGGGAGCAGGAGGTGGCAGATGCCGGGAGGACGACCGCGCACGTTCGACGAGGACGAGGCGCTGGAGCGCGCCGTCGAGGTGTTCTGGCGGCAGGGGTACGAGGGCACGTCGATCACCGACCTGACCACCGCCATGGGCGTCAACAAACCCAGCCTGTACGCCGTATTCGGCGGCAAGGCGGATCTCTTCCGCCGGGTGATCGCGCACTACGCCGAGCACGACATGGCCTATGCGGCTGCTGCCCTCGCGGAGCCGACCGCGCTTGGTGTGGTCCAGCGGTTTCTGCGCGACAACGTGGTCGCGGTGACGCTCGAGGACAAGCCGAACGGGTGCCTGTCGATCCAGGGCGGCGTGTCCTGCAGCGCGGAGAACCAGGATGTCGCGCAGTTCCTCGCGGCCAGCCGGCTCGGCGGGGAGAAGGCTTTCGCCGACCGGTTCCGTCTGGCGATCGAGCAGGGGGATCTACCAGCCGACGCCGACCCGGACGCCTTGGCACGATTCGTGATGGTGGTGTCCGAAGGCCATGCGGTGCACGCGGCTGCCGGCGTACCGCGCGAAGCTCTGCAAAAGTCTGCGGCCATCGCCGAACAGGCCTTCACAGCAATGACCACCCAGCCGGCTTCCAGCGGAAACCGCTGACTCTCGGCGTCGGCAGGAAGCGGACAGGCGACTCAGCGCAACCGTCGACAGGGCGACCATTCAATCCGGACCTCGGCTTCGGCCCCGGCCTTCGGAGGAGCGATGGTGGTTACTGGACGGCGGATCGCCCGGCCATGGGTTGCTGGGCAGTGGATTGCTGGGCGGCGGATTGCTGGTCTGGTGGGGGTCGTGCTGGTGTGTGGTGGCTGTTCGCCGGACGCAGGGTCACCCGCGGCTGCGGCCAACGCGTCTGCCACGAGCACTCCGGCATCGACCAGCACCCTGCCATCGACTAGCACCCCGGCGCCGACCGCCACGACTTCGGGGCCGCTCAGCGTCGCGGCGTACCAGGGGGTGCTCGCGCGGATCGAAGCCACGATGCGGCGCAACCTGACGAGGGCGATGGCGGCGAAGTCCATCGCCTCGGCGAACGCCTATCGCGAACTGCTGACTGCGGTGATCGCCCAACAGGCCGTGATCCTCCGCCTCGTCGACCCTCCGCCCCGGCTCGCCGCTGTGCACGAAGATGCACTGCAGACCCTCTCCGGCAGTCTGATCGGCGACCTCCTGAACAGTCCCGTCGACGGCTGCACCGTGGCGGAACCTCTGGCCACCTTCATCTACTTCGCGAACCTCGACATCTACGACGCGATCACGCAGGGCATGAATCCGACAGGCCGACGGACCACCTTCGGCCGCAAGTTGCTGCCGGCTCCACCGCGGATGCCGGCGCCGCGGCGTGGGACCAACGGACACGTGGTGCAGCGGGTCGGGAAGCGTGGTTCCGCGCAGATCCGGGTCACCAACAAGCGCTCGACCGACGCCTTGATCGTGGTGTCGACCTCGGGCAAGACCCAGGCATCGATGTATCTGCGCGCCAAGAGCACAGCAACACTTACGGGCTTGCGCGGCTCATTGGGGATAGCGATCCGGACCGGTTCGGACTGGGACGCCGCCGCGCGAGGCTTCACTCGCGGCTGCGAGGAAGAGACCTTCACCGAACCGCTCGATCGCGGCTACGACTGGCAGTTCGCCATCTGACCGCAGACCAGCTTGCGACGACGCCGGCTGTCGCAGGCCTTGGGTGCGTTCCTATTGGCGGCGGTGGGGCAACGCCCGGGCGGTCAGTGGAGAACCGCCCGGGCGTCTTGGTGCTGCGGCGTGGGTCAGGAACCGAGCGAGATCCGGTCCGTCGGGCCCGGGGTGTACGGGTCGTGTGCGGCGAGGTAGTTGGCGAAGGCGTCGATGTCCAGACCACCGAAGAACTTGTCGGTCGCGGTGGTGAAGGCCGGGAAGCCGTCACCGCCGTCGGAGAGGAAGTTGTTCGTGGAGATCCGGTACGTCGTACCGTCGACCAGCGGCTGGCCCGCGATCTTGATCGAACCCGCCACGACCTTGGCGCCCGGCGCGGCGGCCGGGTTGTAGGTGTAGGTGATGCCCGAGACCTGGAGCACCTTGTTCGCAGCCTGGTTGGCGCCGGAGAACTGTTGCTCCAGCAGGGTCTTGATCTGCGTCCCGGTCATGTCCATCGAGACCAGGAAGTTGTTGAACGGCTGGACCGTGAACGCCTGGCCGAAGGTCACCGCGCCCGCGTTGGAGGCCAGGTCGGCCCGGATACCGCCCGGGTTCATGAACGCGACCACCGGCGTCTTGCCGTTGGTGACGGTCGAGGGGTCGGCCAGCTGTGCATCCGCGATCAGGTTACCCAGCGGGGACTCCTGCGAGTCGTCCGGCGTCTTCACCACCGACGGGGTGGTGATGTGGCCGATCACCTTGGTCTCGATCGGCGCGACCAGCGTCTGGTACTTGGTGATCAGCTTGGTCAGGTCGCGATCCTTGGGCACGTCCTGGGTGACGATGTGGTTGTTCGCCAGCGTGTTCAGCCGGTCCACGTCGTTGGTGGCCAGGTCGATGCTCAGCCGGACCTCGGTGACGACCTTGCCGAACGACGACGCGCTCGTGACGAGGCGCGGCTTGCCGGCCGGGTCGTTGATCGAGCAGTTGTACGACTGGTGGGTGTGTCCGGAGATGACCGCGTCGATCGCAGGGTCGAGGTTCTTGGCGATGTCGGTGATCGGTCCGGAGATCCCCGGGCAGCCGTTGAACGCCTTCGGGTCGGACAGCACCCCGCCTTCGTGGATCAGTACGACGATCGCCTCGACGCCCTGCTTCTTCAGCTTCGGCACCAGCGCGTTGGCGGTCTCCACCTCGTCCTTGAAGGCGAGGCCCTCGACGCCGGACTTGGTGACGATGTTCGGGGTGGCCTCCAGCGTCATACCAATGAAGGCGACCTTCTGACCACCGTGGAACTTCTTGATCATGTACGGCGCGAACAGGGTCTTGTCGGTGTTCTCGTAGAACACGTTCGCCGACAGGTAGGCGAAGTCGGCGCCCTTGAACTTCGCCTTCGGGTCCGGGCAGGAGTTCTGGTTGTTCGCGCCGTCGCCGTCGGGCAGGCAGCCACCCTTCTGCATCCGCAGAAGCTCCTTGTAGCCCTCGTCGAACTCGTGGTTGCCGACCGAGGTGGCGTCCAGCCCCATCTCGTTCATCGCCTCGATGGTCGGCTCGTCGTGGAACGCCGCGGACAGCAGCGGTGAGGCGCCGATCAGGTCACCGGCGGCCACCGTCGCGGAGTCCTGCCCCTGCGCCTCGGCGGAGTCGCGCAGCAACTTGAGCTGGGTCGCCAGATACTCCGCGCCGCCGGCGGGCGTGCCGTTCACGTTGCCGCCGGAGCTGGTCGCCGGGTTGGGCGCCAGGTTTCCGTGGAAGTCGTTGATCGCGAGCAGCTGGATCTGGGTGTGCGTCGGCTTGGGTTTCGCCGGCGCAGCCTGGGTCACGGTTCCCCCCGTGGCCAAGCCGAGCACCACGGTGGCACCGGCGGCCACCAGGGCAACCGCCCGGGGTCCGCGCAGCCACGTCTTGTCTCGTCCTGTGAAGGCCATGTTCTTCGTCTTCTCTGTCGTCGTTTCGATCACCGCTGGTGCGCGGTGCCCGAAAATTACCTTGCTACGGCGTGGCTGACCAAGGTCTCGACGGTGAACTCACCAGGACCTTTTACGGTATCGGGGTGACCCTCGAAGTCGTTCCCTCACCGTTGCCCCCGGCCACCGTCGCCAAGATCACCGAACTCGCTCGGTCCGCTGCTGAGAGCGACGGAGTCAATCCCCTCTCCGAGCAGACACTGCTGCACCTCGAAGGAGAACATCCAGGGGACGCGCACTTCCTCGCGTACGCCGGTGAGCCCGGCTCGAGCGAGCTGGCCGGGTACGGCTCATTGGGGCCGGACGGGTCGGCGGAGTTGGTGGTCGGCCCGGAGCACAGGCGACAGGGATTCGGTACTGCACTGTTGCGGATGCTGCTCGACCACGGTGGCTCCGAGCTACGCGTGTGGGCGCATGGGCGGCTGGCTGGGTCGGATGAGCTGGCGGCGCGGCTGGGGCTCGAGGTGGCGAGGGAGCTGTACTTCCTCCGCCGGGCGAGCGCGCCGGTGCCTGCGGCTGTCTGGCCGGAGGGGGTGACGGTGCGCACGTTCGTACCGGGGCAGGACGACAGCGCTTGGCTGGCGGTGAACGCCGCCGCCTTTGCGCACCACCCGGAGCAGGGCAGCTGGACGCAGGCGGATCTGGCGGACCGGCTGCAACAGCCTTGGTTCGACCCTGCCGGCTTCTTCCTGGCAGTCACCGCCGACGACTCGGTCGCAGGCTTCCACTGGACAAAGGTGCACGAAGACGAAGGCTCGGAACCCTTCGGCGAGGTCTACGTAGTAGGCGTCTCCCCCGACCACCAGGGCGCAGGCCTAGGCAAGGCGTTGACCCTAGAAGGCATCCGCCACCTCCAGGAGGACCGCGGCCTCACCTCAGTCGTCCTCTACGTAGACGGCACCAACACCGCCGCCCACACCCTCTACACCCACCTCGGCTTCACCACAGCCGCCCTGGACGTCCAGTTCGCCCCTGTGAACGGTGTCACACCGAATTCACCCGGTAACTCCGCGTCATAATCGCGCTACCCGTACGTCCCACCCTCAACCAGGAGCCGTCCGAGCCTCTTACCCCCCAGCCGGGCGGCTCCTGGCCCCCAACCACTTATCCACAGCCCACACCTTCCGCCTCTCCCCCCGCTCCCCTCCCCGGTTACGATCAAGACCGACTACGGAGAGGTGACACCCGTGACAACCCGCAACAGGCAAGCCACCGCCCTAACCCTGGCCTGCCTCTGCGCCGCCGCACTAGCTGGCTGCAACAACAAGAGCCCCGAAGCAGGCCGCCCCAACACCGCTCCACCACAGTCGTCGGCGACGACGAACACCACCGCTTCGACACCTTCGAGCGCCGGATCGACTCCCCCGAGTACGCCAACAGATGCGCCGACACGACCGGCATTAGCCGCCGGGTCGACCTTGGCAGCGGGCGAGGCCTTCATTGGCTACTACGTGGACCTGCTCAACTACGCATACTCCACAGGAGACGCTGAGCTGCTTCTGGCGGAAAGTGACAAAGGCTGCGTCGGCTGCAAAGGGATTGCGGGCTACGTGCGCAAGATCAACGCGAAGAACGGTGGGCTCCAAGGTGACTTCAAGGACCGACTGATCGACGTGAAGGAGATCTATCGCGGCAAGTCCGGTCACCTGGGAGGATCAGCCTCGCTGAAGAGCGGAACCTTCCAAGAGCGGGCAACCCCGGGGGCCTCGCCGGTTCCCCAACCGGCAGGTACGGGGACCATGGAGTTCACGCTCTCCCCCAGCGCCGGAAACTGGGTGATGTACGAGATGCAGATCAACGAATGAACGGCCTCGACCGGGTGAAGTTGCCGGCATTCAGCGCAGTCGCTGCACTTGTCGCCGGCCTGACGCTGACCTTCGTTGGCGATGTCGCCGACGCCGCCCCAACATCGACTGAACTCGACCCAACGACGCGTTCCATCGCAAAGCCGAAACCGCCACCGACAAAAGTCAAGAAACATGCGTGGGGTGCGTCGGTCGGCGCAAAACAGACCAATCGCATGGAGAAGAAAACTGCGGGCGCCGGAAAGGCAAGCACGGGAGCTAAATCGCGAGGCTCGCACCCACTATTGCGGCAAACCTCCACCAATCCTGCCGACGACGACACGCAGCCCTTTCGTCTCAATATCAGCCTCTGCGGGTTCCGCGGACCGAATACTGCCAACATGACTCGTTGCCTGCCGGCCATGGAGGATGACGTGCTGCCGGATGAGCCGGGGCGGCCGGAGGTTTCGCCGAGTATGGCTGTTCGGGTTCGGGTTCCTCGGCCGGAGGATGTGCGGTGGGGGGAGGTGTTGGCTGAGAGTAAGAACGTTTTGTTTCCGAAGCTTCACGTGAAGGTGCAGCCGACTGGGCGGACGTTGGTTAATTTGGAGACGATCGTTTATACGGACGAGAGCAGGGTTTACACGGACACCGTGACCGTGCTCGGGTTTCCTGTTGCGGTTGAGGCGATGCCGATGAGTTATACGTGGAGATTTGGGGACGGCGCCTCGGTGACTACCACGACGCCCGGCAGGCCTTATCCGGCCAAGGACATCACGCACAAGTACATGAAGAAGGCTGGGGTGCAGCTGACTCTCACCACCAACTACGCGGCTCGGTTCAATGTGGCGGGGACCGGGTGGCAGTACGTGGAGGGGGTTGTGCCGATCACCGGGCCCGCGACAGCCCTGCGGGTGCGGGAGGCTGTGCCGGTGTTGGTTGAGCCGGGGCGGTAGTTAGGGGGTGGGGTTCAGGTGGTGGCGGATTGTGGTGGTTATTCGTTTTTGGGCTGAGCGGGTTTCGCCGGGGAGGGCGAGGATGCTGGCGAAGCCGTGGACCATGGTGGGCTCGCAGGTGTGGGTGGTGGGGACGCCGGACTCGCGGAGGCGGGTGGCGTAGTCGTTGCCTTCGTCTCGGAGGGGGTCGAAGCCTGCGGTGACCACGTAGGCGGGGGCTACGCCGGTGAGGTCTTCGGCGTAGATCGGGGAGACGAGGGGGTTCTTTCGGATTGAGGGGTCCGGGGTGTAGTGGTTCAGGTACCAGGTGATGTCTTCGTCGGTGAGGAAGAAGCCTTCGGCGAAGAGGTCTCGGCTGGGGCGGCGGTAGGCGAGGTCTACGGCCGGATAGAGAAGGACCTGGAGAGCAGGGGACGGTAGGCCGCGTACGACGCATTGCTGGGCGACCACGGCTGAAAGGTTGCCGCCGGCTGAGTCGCCGCCTACTCCGACCAAGGCAGGGTCAGCGCCTAGGTCCTCGGCATGTTCGATCGCCCAACTGAAGGCGGCGATCGCGTCTTCGGCGGCGACCGGGGCCTCGGCCTCGGGGGCCAGGCGGTAGTCGACCGACAGGACCCGGATACCGGCCTCCTCGGCAAGGTCGCGGCAGTACGCGTCGTGGCTGTCCAGATCGCCGACCACCCAGCCGCCGCCGTGGAAGAACACCAGCAGGCCGCCGCCCGACGACGGGGCCGCGCGGGGGACGTACAGGCGGGCACCGAGTTGGCCGTCGGCGCCGCGGACCGTGAGCTCCGTCACTCGGAGTAGCTCGCGAGGATGCCCCGCGACGAGCTTCGACACGGACAGCAGGTTCGCCCGCGCGGTGGCGACGGACTGTTTCTTTGCGCCCGGCAACCATCCCTCGAGCCGCAGCAACAGCTGCAGTTCAGGGTCGAGGACGTTCCCGTCGATCTGGATCGGGGCGCCCGCCAGCCGCCTCCGGAGCGCGGGAGGCAAAGCTGTCACGGGCTTCAGGGCACTGCCTTGTACCGTGTTCAAGGCGGTCCGCAGCATGGTGTCCACTCGGCTGTTCACAAGGTGTGACGCTAGCAACAACGTCCGCCTCGCCGTCGAGGCAACCTGCTGTTCACCCAAGGATGGGATGCTGGTCAACGTGGCTGGAGACTTGTTGGCGTCGCACAACCGGGAGTACGACGTCGAACCCCCGTACGACATCACGCAGGCCGACGATCTCCCCAAGGACCGGTTCTCGGACCGCGAGCTGAGCTGGCTGGCGTTCAACCAGCGGGTGCTCGAGCTGGCCGAGAGCGACCGGGTCCCGTTGCTCGAGCGGGCCAAGTTCCTGGCCATCTTCGCCAACAACCTGGACGAGTTCTACATGGTCCGGATCGCCGGGCTGAAGCGCCGGATCGCCGCCGGCGTCGCAGTACGGGCCGCCAGCGGGCTGTTGCCGCGTGAGGTGCTCGACCGGAGCCTGACCCGCAGCCGCGAGCTGATGGACCGGCAGGCCGAGACCTGGCGCAAGGTCGTGCTGCCCGCGCTGGTCGAGGAGGGGATCGACATCCTCCGCTGGGACGAGCTGAGCACCGAAGAGCGCGAGACGATGACCCGGTTCTTCCGGGACCGCGTCTTCCCGGTACTGACCCCGCTCGCCGTCGACCCGTCGCACCCGTTCCCGTACATCTCCGGCCTGTCGCTCAACCTGGCCGTCGTGGTCCGCAACCCGGACACCGGCGGCGAGCACTTCGCCCGGGTGAAGGTGCCGCCGCTGCTGCAGCGGTTCGTCACGGTGGCCGACGGCAAGTTCGTCCCGCTCGAGGACGTCATCGCCGCGCACCTGGGCCAGCTGTTCCCCGGCATGGAGGTGACCCAGCACCACACCTTCCGGGTCACCCGCAACGAGGACCTCGAGGTGGAAGAGGACGACGCGGAGAACCTGCTCGCCGCGCTCGAGAAGGAGCTGCTGCGGCGCAAGTTCGGCCCGCCGGTCCGGCTCGAGGTGGAGGAGTCGATCGACCCGCAGGTGCGCGCGCTGCTCGTCTCCGAGCTCGGCGTGACCGAGGCGGAGGTGTTCGAGCTGCCCGGCCCGCTGGACCTGCGCGGCCTCTTCACGATCGCCGCGCTGGACCGGGCCGAGCTCAAGTACCCGGCGTTCGTCCCGTCGACGCACCCGCATCTGGCCGAGGTGGAGACCTCCAACCCGGCCGACATGTTCCACGCGCTCAAGCAGCGCGACGTGCTCGTGCACCACCCGTACGACTCGTTCTCGACCAGCGTGCAGCGCTTCATCGAGCAGGCTGCCGCCGATCCGCACGTACTGGCGATCAAGCAGACCCTGTACCGCACCAGTGGCGACTCACCGATCGTGGACGCCCTGATCGACGCGGCCGAGGCCGGCAAACAGGTCCTGGTCCTGGTCGAGATCCAGGCGCGCTTCGACGAGCAGGCCAACATCAAGTGGGCCCGCCAACTGGAGCACGCGGGCTGTCACGTCGTGTACGGCGTGATCGGGCTCAAGACGCACTGCAAGCTCTCCATGGTGGTCCGCGAGGAGCCGGACGGGCTGCGGCGGTACGCCCACATCGGTACCGGCAACTACCACCCCAAGACCGCCCGGCTGTACGAGGACCTCGGCCTGCTCACCAGCGACAAGGTGGTCACCGAGGACATCGCGCACCTGTTCAACCACCTGTCCGGGTTCGCCCGCTCCAGCGGCTACCGCCGGCTACTGGTCGCTCCCCAGTCGGTACGCCGGGGCCTGCTCGACCGCATCGAGCGTGAGGTGCAGCACCACCTCTCCGGCCGCCCTGCCCGGGTGCGGATCAAGGTGAACAGCCTGGTCGACGAGGCCCTCTGCGATGCGCTGTACCGCGCGTCGCAGGCCGGAGTACCGGTAGAGCTGTGGATCCGGGGCATCTGCACCATCCGTCCGGGCGTGCCCGGGCTGTCGGAGAACATCCGGGTCCGCAGCACCCTGGGCCGGTTCCTGGAGCACAGCCGGGTGTTCTTCTTCGAGAACGGCGGCGAGCCCGAGGTCTGGATCGGCTCGGCCGACCTGATGCACCGCAACCTGGACCGCCGGGTGGAGGTACTGGTCCAGCTGAAGGAGCAGGACCACCTCAACGAGCTTGCTGACCTGTTCGATCTCGGGTTCGACGAGCGGACCGGGTCCTGGTGGCTGCAGCCCGACGACACCTGGCAAGCGCGGCTGACCGACGCCAACGGCGAGCCGCTCCGTGATCTGCAGGAACGCCTGATCTCGACGCGTGGCCGGCGCCGGCAAACGGACCCTATTACTTAAGGTTGAAATCGTGAGCAGCCCGGCGACGGTGATCGCCGCGGGTGGTGTCGTGTGGCGGGACGGCCCTGACGGCCGGGAGATCCTGTTGGTGCACCGCCCGCGGTACGACGACTGGTCCCATCCCAAAGGCAAGCTGACTCCGCACGAGCACGTGCTGGTCGCGGCTCGCCGGGAGATCGAGGAGGAGACCGGCCAGCGGGTGCTGATCGGTCCACCGCTCGGCATCCAGCGGTACGACGTCCGCAAGAACGGCAGTACGGTGCCCAAGATGGTGCACTACTGGTCGGCCGAGCTGATCGGGGCCGAGCGGGAGTTCGTGCCCAACGACGAGGTCGACAAGCTGGAGTGGCTGCCGCTCGACAGCGCGCGGGGCAGGCTCAGTTACCCGCGGGACGTCGACATCCTCGATGCGCTGGCCATCGTCACGCCGGTCATCTCGACACTGGTGCTGGTCCGTCATGCCGAGGCGGTCAAACGCAAGGACTGGGACGGCAAGGACACCAACCGCCCGCTGACCGAGGTCGGCCACGCGACGGCCGAGCGGCTGGTGGAGGTACTGGCTGCCGTCGGCGTCAACCGGATCCGCAGCAGCGACGCCGAGCGATGCGTCTCCACCATCACCCCGTACGCCGCGGAGATCGGCCGCCAGATCCATTTGCACCCGGAGATCTCCGAGCGCGGGTACGCGTCCGATCCGTACGCGATCGAGGGCATGGCCGAACATTCCTGGAAGCCCGGCAAGATCACCGTCGTCTGCTCGCATCGCCCGGTCCTGCCCGCGTTGTCGAAGGCGCTCGGGCTGAAGGTTGGCAAGTTCTCCCCCGGCGCCGTCCTGATCGCCCACCAGCTCGACGGCGGCCGGCTGGTCTACGAGCGCTTCCGGGCACCCTGAGCACCCTTCGTCATCGCCCTTCGACAGCCTGCGACAGTCACCGTTCAGGCACAATCTGTTCGCTCTTCCGGAAACAGCGGGTGGGCTGCGCCGGGTGACGTCGGCCAGGGCGGGTATGTTCCTACCGAGGCGTCCCACCGGGCGCCGGCTCACGGAGAGGTCGGGGCGCCATGACGACGATGCGAGAGCTCACTCTGATCGGGATCCGGATGGAGTCGCCCAATCGGGCGCCCGTGATGATGCTGCGCGAGACCGAGGGCTACCGCTACCTGCCGATCTCGATCGGCTCGGTCGAGGCCACCGCGATCGCCTACGAGGAACAGGGCCTGCGCCCGTCCCGGCCGCTCACCCATGACCTGATGCGCGATGTGATCGAGGCCTTCGGCGTCACCATCGAGGCGGTCGAGATCGTCGAGCTGCGCGATGGCGTCTTCTACGCCGAGCTCCTGCTCGGCAACGGCGCCCGTGTCTCGTCCCGCCCGAGCGATTCGGTCGCGCTCGCGGTCCGCCTCGGCACCCCGATCCGCTGCACCGAACAGGTCCTCCAGGAGGCCGGCGTGGCCACCCCGGAGGAAGAGCAGGCCGAGCTCGAACGCTTCCGCCAGTTCCTCGACGGAGTACACCCCGAGGACTTCTCCAGCTGAGCCGATTGCAACAAGCTGCAATCCATGTTCTGTACGCCGTACTCCGTGCGCTAAGTTGCACCCCGACGTACTGGCGGCCGGGGGGCCACTCGCCAGGCTTACTTCTCCTGGGGGTCTCCTCTCCATGCGCAAGACAATCGCTGCCACGACGGCTGCCCTGATCCTCCTCGGCGGAGCCCAGCTCCCCGCCTGGGCCGCGGGCCCGGAGGCGCCGACCGGCTTGCAGATCGGCTGGGTTCAGCCGAAGCACCAGCAGATCAGCATCACCTGGGCGGACAGCGGCGAAGCCAACAAGGTGCGGGTCGAGTACCAGGGTGGCGGCTTCGTCACCCTGGGCGCGCGGCTGGCGGGCACGTCCAACGAGTACCTCAAGACGGGCAGTCTGCTGGATGCCAACAGGGTCGCGCGCATCAGCGTGGTCAGCGTGGACGGATCCGGCGTCGAGAGCGCCCCGGTCGTCTCGCCCTGGTTCGACACCATCGGCGCGCCACTGGCGACTTTCACGAAGGCGGCGCCGCTCCCGGACGGCTCGCTGAAGCTGGACTGGTCGTTCGCTGAGGTCCCTGCCGACACGACCCCCGCCGATCCGCTCGACGTGACGCCGTCCGAGGACTACGTGAACGTCGTTTCCGACGCGACTCCGACCGCCCCGCGTCTGTCGCTCGTCCTGCCCGCGGGCACCAGCACCGTGACCCTGCCGCCCCGTCCCCGTCCTTATCCCGTCTCGATCCGATCCAGTAACGAGTGGGTCTTCGGGAACAACCACCCGGGCATTGCGACCGTCGCGTTCAGCGAGCAGACCGCGGGACTCACCGTGCCTGCCGTCGCCGACTACGGCCTGAGCCTTCCGTTCATCGCCGTCGCGGGCGTGCGGCTGTGTGCGAACGCGCTGGTCAACTGTCAGGACCCGGCGAATCCCTTCGTCGCCAAGCCAGGCATCCAGGCTCTTCTGCAGGCGCGACCCGATGCCACTCGTCCCTGGAAGACCATCGGGACGTACAAGGACCAGAAGTTGCAGTTCACTGCCAGCATCCGCTCGTACGGCGGCCAGGAGTACCGGCTCTCCGTTCCGGCCCGGTCATACGTTCTGGCCCACGAACTGAGTGTCGCCCCGGCGATCTCCACCTCGCTCCGGCGGGTCAGCACCCGGGCCAGGTTCACCACCGCGGGCTTCAACCTGACCACCGCATCGGTTGGCCAGGCGGTCAAGGCAACGGTCAGCGTCCAGCCCGCGGGGACGGTCAAGGCCGACCTGCAATGGCTCGATGGCAAGGTCTGGCGCCACGCCGGGTACGTGCCGTTGGTCAAGGGCACGGGCACGTTGTCCTTCAAGGCGTCCGGCCGCGGCACCACCCGGTCCTGGCGGGTGGTGGTGCCGAAGATGAGCATGAACGGCCTGCCGATCGTGGCGACGGCCAGCCGCGCCTTCAAACTCACTGTTCGCTAACCTCTCCGCGATTCCGAACCGGACCGGCCTGCGCCTACTCTTGGCGCGGGCCGGTTCCGCGTTCGGCGGGATGCGCTGAGCGTTACCGAAACGTGAGCAAATGACCGTTTCAGGTGACTCAGCGTCACGGGTCTTAACTCAGTTCACCTGCTGGCCGCCTGGCGGCACGCCAAGCGTCGCACACGCTATTGGAACCGTTCACCGCTCGTTCACCGGCGACGGACCGGTCGGTCACTTGGTCTCCCTACCGTCTGTGGAAGTTCAACAAGTCTGAATCCTGCAGAAGGGCAACACTCTCGTGTCCGTCAATCGCCTGCTCCGCGTCGGCACCGTCGCCGTGGCATCCCTCGGCGTCCTCGCCCTGAGCGCCTGTGGCTCCGACCCCGAGCCCGCCGGCTCCTCGAGCCCGGGCAGCACCACCGCTGCCGGTGGCGACTGCCCGAAGGGCACCCTGAACGCCGAGGGCTCCTCGGCGCAGAAGAACGCCATCGAGGAAGTCATCTCCAAGTACAACGAGAAGTGCGCCGACGTCACGGTGAACTACAACCCGACCGGTTCCGGTGCGGGCATCAAGCAGTTCAACGCGAACCAGGTCGACTTCGCCGGTTCGGACTCCGCCCTCAAGACCGAGGGTAAGGACGGCGCCGAGCCGGAGACGGCACAGGCCGCCAAGCGCTGCCAGAACAACCCGGCGCTGGACCTGCCGATGGTGATCGGCCCGATCGCGATCGCCTACAACGTCGACGGTCTGCAGAAGCTGGTCCTCGACGGCCCGACCGCCGCGAAGATCTTCCAGGGCACCGTCAAGACCTGGAACGACCCGGCGATCGCCAAGCTGAACGCGGGCGTCACGCTCCCGTCGGCCCCGATCTCGGTCTTCTTCCGCTCGGACGAGTCCGGTACCACCGAGAACTTCACCAAGTACCTGGCCGCCTCCGGCGCGGGTGCCTGGAAGGGTGAGCCGGCCAAGAAGTGGACCGGCACCGGCGCCGGCAAGGACAAGTCCGCGGGTGTCGCCGAGGGCGTCAAGAGCACCAAGAACTCGATCACCTACGTCGAGTGGTCCTACGCGGTCGACAACAAGCTCGGCATCGCGCAGATCGACAACGGTTCGGGCACCCCGGTCGAGCTGACCGCCGAGTCCGCGGGCAAGGCGCTGGCCGCCGCGAAGCCGGCCGGTACCGGTAGCGACCTGGCCCTCAAGCTGGACTACGCGACCAAGGTGGCGGGCGCCTACCCGATCATCCTGGCAACCTACGAGGTCGTCTGCAGCAAGGGTCTGCCGGCCGAGAAGACCGCGATGGTGAAGAGCTTCCTGAGCTACTTCGCCAGCAAGGACGGTCAGGCCGCTCTGACCGACCTGAACTACGCGCCGCTGCCGGAAGAGATCCGGATCAAGGTCGACGCCGCGATCCAGTCGATCAGCTGACGAAAACCGTTACCACCTGCGAGCCCCGGCCGGTCCGAGAGTCCCTCTCAGACGGCCGGGGCTTCGCCTCGTGAAGCAGACCTGACCACCCGACCCAGGCGCTTGGAGCACCATCGATGAGTAGTCCAGACGGCACGGAACCGCCAGACCGGCCGGAAGGCACGCAAGAACCCCGGATCGAGGACCTGGTCCACGAGACCTCCGGGCCGGCCCCGCGGTTCGAGGGCCTGGCCGAGGAGCACGCCGAGCACGAGGCCGCCGAGCACCCGGCCGGTACTGCGACGGCGACGGAACCGACCGCAGGCGAAGGCCGGAAAGGACTCGACCTGGGCCCGGTCGGTCACCTCGGGGACCGGCTGTTCGCCGGGATGGCCCGCGGCTCCGGCGGCCTGGTGGTCGCGATCGTCGCGTTCGTCGGTATCTTCCTGCTGGCACTGGCGATCCCGGCGCTGGCCGACAACGAGGGCAACTTCCTCTTCTCCCGCACCTGGCTGCCCGGTGGCGACCACCCGAACTTCGGTATCGCCGCACTCTTCTACACCACCCTGGTCAGCTCGCTGATCGCGATGGTGGTGGCGGTCCCGATCGCGATCGGTGTCGCGCTCTACATCACGTACTACGCTCCGCCGCGGCTCGCCCGTCCGGTCGCGTCCGTGGTCGACCTGCTCGCCGCCGTACCGTCGATCATCTACGGCCTGTGGGGCCTGATCTTCTTCGCCCCGGTGGTCCAGCCCGTCTCGCACGCGATCTCCGACGTGCTCGGCTGGTTCCCGCTGTTCAAGGAAGCCGCCAACGCCGACCGGGGCACCGTCTTCACCGCGGGCCTGGTACTGGCCATCATGATCCTGCCGGTGATCACCGCGATCAGCCGGGAGATCTTCGCGCAGACCCCGGTCACCCACCGCGAGGGCGCCCTGGCACTGGGCTCCACCAAGTGGGAGATGATCCGGATGGCCGTCCTGCCGTACGGTCGCTCCGGTGTGACGAGCGCCGCGATGCTCGGCCTGGGCCGCGCGCTCGGCGAGACCGTCGCGATGCTGATCATCCTGTCCCAGCCGAACCCGATCGCGAAGTGGGACCCGTCGATCTTCGCCGGTGGTGAGACCTTCGCCTCGAAGATCGCCTCCAGCGCGGCCGAGCTCGACACCCCGGCCAAGACCGGCGCCTTCATCGCGGCCGGCCTGGTGCTGTTCGTCGTCACCTTCATCGTCAACTCGGCGGCCCGGATCATCGTGGCCCGCTCGGGCCCGGGGGCCAATCGCCGGACGCACCGGCCGAAGCCAGCCGCCAAAGAAGGAGCAGCCGCGTGAGCACCATCGCCGCGAACCGTCCGCAGTACGACGGCAAGGTTCTCGACCTGACCGGCAAGTCCGGCGCCCGTGCCTTCCGCAACACGCTGGCCACGGTGCTGATCTCGCTCTGCTTCCTGATCGCGCTGATCCCGCTGTGCTGGATCCTCTGGACGGTCATCTCGAAGGGCTACCACCTGGTGCTGGACGCCAACTGGTGGTCGCAGTCGCAGCGTGGCATCACCTCGCGCCGCGCGGGTGGCGGCGCGTACCACGCGCTGATCGGCAGCCTGATCATGGCGCTGATCTGCGCGGCGATCGCGGTCCCGCTCGGCATCCTCGGCGCGGTCTACCTGATCGAGTACGGCAAGGGCAGCAAGCCGGCCAAGGTGGTCAGCTTCATGGTCGACATCCTCACCGGTGTGCCGTCGATCGTCGCCGCGCTGTTCGTCTACGCGGTCTGGGTGACCATCCTGGGCCAGAACCGGATCGGCTTCGCGGTATCGCTGTCGCTGGTCCTGCTGATGATGCCGGTCATCCTGCGCTCCACCGAGGAGATGCTCAAGCTGGTACCCGACGAGCTGCGCGAAGCCGCGTACGCGCTCGGGGTGCCGAAGTGGAAGACGATCCTCAAGATCGTCGTGCCGACGGCCTTCGGTGGCATCATCACCGGCGTCATGCTCGGCCTGGCCCGGGTGATCGGTGAGACCGCTCCGCTGCTGATCCTGGTCGGCTACTCCAAGGTGATCAACTACAACCCGTTCTCGGGCTTCATGGGCGCGCTGCCGACCATGATCAACAACGACCGCGGCGACATGGCCCTGCCGGCCGCCGCGGACCGGGTCTGGGCGACGGCGCTCACGCTGATCCTCCTGGTCCTCGCCCTCAACCTGCTGGCCCGGCTGATCGCCCGGTTCAGCACCATCAAGTCCAAATAGTCGAGAGGTTCTGAGTCGATATGGCTAAGCGCATCGAGGTCAGCGGCCTCAACGTCTACTACGGCGATTTCAAGGCTGTCGAGGACGTGTCGATGACGATCGAGCCCCGCTCGGTCACCGCGTTCATCGGCCCGTCCGGCTGCGGCAAGTCCACCTACCTGCGCACCCTGAACCGGATGCACGAGGTGATCCCCGGCGCCCGGGTCGAGGGCAAGGTGCTGCTGGACCAGCAGGACCTGTACGCGAGCGGGGTCGACCCGGTCGCCGTCCGCCGCGTGGTCGGCATGGTGTTCCAGCGGCCGAACCCGTTCCCGACCATGTCGATCTTCGACAACGTCGCGTCCGGCCTGAAGCTGAACGGGGTCAAGGACAAGAAGAAGCTCGCCGAGGTGGTCGAGACGTCGCTGAAGGGCGCCAACCTCTGGAACGAGGTCAAGGACCGCCTCGACAAGCCCGGCTCGGGCCTGTCGGGTGGTCAGCAGCAGCGGCTGTGCATCGCCCGGGCGATCGCGGTCGAGCCCGAGGTGATCCTGATGGACGAGCCCTGCTCGGCCCTCGACCCGATCTCGACGCTGGCGATCGAGGACCTGATCGAGAAGCTGAAGGACCGGTACACGGTCGTCATCGTGACCCACAACATGCAGCAGGCGGCCCGCGTCTCCGACCAGACCGCCTTCTTCAACCTGTCCGCCACCGGCAAGCCCGGCCGGCTGATCGAGATGGGCGCGACCAAGATGATCTTCTCCAACCCGAACGAGAAGGCCACCGAGGACTACATCACCGGCCGCTTCGGCTAAAACCTCCAGCCGGTACTACGCCGCGCCCGTGCCCGCTGCGCCCGGATCCCTTGCCTGCAAGGGGTCTCAGACGCAGAGGGTGCGGGCGTAGTTGACTCTGGCCAGCGTGTCGGCGACCTGGGTCGGATTGGCAGCCGCCACGTGCGTGTTGTGGGTACGGTTCCCGTGCTGGACCGTCACCTGGACGAAGCCGGTCGTCTTGCGCTCCTTGATCAGCAGGAACAGCAGGCCGAGCAGGCAGAACAGGAAGAAGATGATCGCCAGCACGATCGCGTAGGCGGGGATCTTCTCCTCGGTCCGGGTCATGTCCATCGCCGACCAGTTCGTCCCCTGGGTCGGCAGCACGCCGGCCGGAGTGACGATCCGGTACTGCTCGACGGAGATGTCCCCGATCGTGACCAGCACCGGCCCGGCCGGCAGCGCCTGCGCGGGCGGCTGCACCGGCTGCCCCTGGACCTGCTGGTACTGCGGAGCCTGGTACTGCGGGGCTCCGTATTGCGGGGCCATCGGCAACTGATCCTGCGGACCCGGCTGCTGCGGCGCCGGCGGTTGCGTCGGCTGCTGGCCGAATGGCTCGAGCTGCTGGCCGTTCTCATCTGGCAAAGGAGGCTGAGTCACTGGAACACCTTAGTGTCTCAGTTCAGATTGCGGGCGATCCCATAGACGACCAATACAACCGCGAGGGCCCTGAGCAACCATTTCAGCGTCACCGGGCTCATCCGCAGCCGGGGCAGCTTGATCAGCCGCGCGCTCTCCAGCGCCCAGGTCAGCAGTTGGTAGCCGATGGCAACACCGATCAGCGGGCCGAGGACGAGCACGACCGGGTTGAAGTGCCAGGCGGCGTCCAGATCGCCACGCAGCAACGCCGCGGCCATCCTGGTCGCACCGCAGAACGGGCAGTTCAGGCCGGTGGTGGCGTGCAGCAAGCACGGGATGCCGAGGTGCAGTGAACCGGACAGCTGATAAACACCTGCGAGAGCGAAACCGCCGACACCGACGCCGGCGACGCCGAGCACCCGCCGGTCCAGCGGTTCGACCGGCCCGTGCGGCCGGAGTACAACAGCTTGCTGTGTCAGGGTCACATCTACCAAGGTATCTCCTACCTCAGGCAACTTGATGGGATCCGCCGACACAGCTGATCCGTCAGAGCGCTACCACTCCTCATGTCAGTAGAAGGGATCGTCGTGAGCACTCCGACGCCACCGCCGGGTTACGGCCCGCAAGACCCGAACCAACCGGGTCAGTACGGCCAACAGCCCGGCCAGTACGGCCAGCAGCCCGAGCAGCCTGGTCAATACGGCCAGCCTGGGCAGCAGCCGGGCTACGGGCAGCAGCCCGGGTACGGCCAGCCGCAGGCGCCGCAGTACGGGCAGGAGCCGCAGTACGGGCAGCAGCCGGGTTATGGGCAGCCGCCGGCGCAGTACGGGCAACCGCAGTACGGGCAGCAGCCCGGGTATCCGCAGCAGTACGGGCAGCAGCCGGGCTACGGTGCTCCGACGGGCACCTTGGCCGAGTGGCCGCTGCGGGCCGGTGGAGCGATCATCGACTCCCTGCTGGTCGGAGTGCCGTACGCCATCGGTATTACGCTCGGCCGGTCGGTCAGCAGCATCTTCACGCTGCTGTTCTTCCTGGTCGCCATCGGCCTCGGTATCTGGAACGTCGTCATCAGGCAGGGCCAGACCGGCCAGACCATCGGCAAGTCGGTGGTCAAGATCAGCCTGATCGACGCCGCGACCGGGCAGCCGGTCGGTGCGGCCAAGGCGTTCGTCCGCCAGCTCACCCACATTCTCGACGGCGCCGTCTGCTACGTCGGCTACCTGTGGCCGCTGTGGGACGAGAAGAAGCAGACCTTCGCGGACAAGATCAACAACACCCTGGTCGTCAAGCTCTGACCAGGTAGCACGCGGGACGCCGTGGCCTGCAGCGGTCACGGCGTCCGGCATGGCATGGTCGGCATGGCAAGGTCGTCTCCGACCTGGCGATCAAGGCTTTGAAGGGAATTTCAGTGACCACCCCTCCGAACGGTCCCGAAGACCGTCCCCAGGACCCCCAGGACCAGCCACCCGGCCAGCCCGGCTACGGCCAGCCGGGAGCTGAGCAACCGGGATCTGGGCAACCGGCAGCTGGGCAACCGGGCTACGGCCAGCCTGACTACGGCCAGCCGCCGCAGTATGGGCAACCGCAGTACGGCCAGCCTGAGCAGCCGCAGTACGGCCAGCCCGGTCAGCCGCAGTACGGGCAACCCCAGTACGGCCAGCCTGGCTACGGCCAGCCTGGGTATGGGCAGCAGCAGCCGGCGTACGGCGGCCAGGACCCGTTCCAGCAGGGCTTCGGCTACGGCGCCCCCGGGTCCGAGCTCGCCGACTGGGGATCCCGGGTCGGCGCCGCGCTCTTGGACGGCTTGGTGTCGGGCATCCCCGCCGGCATCGCGTACGCGATCTTCATCGCCAACGTCATCGCCAATTCCGATGGCGACAGCTACACCACCTCCAGCAACGAGGGCCCCAGCGCGTTCGCCGTCATCCTGCTGATCCTCGGCATCCTGGCCAGCATCGGCCTATGGGTGTGGAACCGGGTGATCCGGCAGGGCAAGACCGGGCAGAGCGTCGGCAAGAGCGTGCTGAAGATCAAGCTGGTGGACGCCACCTACTTCCAGCCGATCGGCGCCGGCAAGTCGCTGCTGCGCGACATCCTGCGCGGCATCTTCGACCAGGCCTGCCTACTCAACTCGCTGTGGCCGCTGTGGGACGACAAGAAGCAGACCTGGCACGACAAGGTGATGAGCACCTACGTCGTCAAGGTCTAGTGACCCGAGTCCGACGTTGTTTGACAGTGAGCGGTGTTCAGGTGCGTGCATCGCGGTGGCGGAGAAGCGGCCTCGATGTTTTTCCATCGTGGCCGTTTCTCCGCTGCCGCGAGGTGCGTGCCTGGGCGCCGCTCACGTCAAAGAACGTCGGACTCGGGGCACTTAACGAGATACCAGCAGCCCGGCGCAGGTGACGGCCCACAGCACACTGGTGAAGGTGCCGATGATGAATCGCTCCGCCACCGCCGTGGGCGTCACCGAGGCCGGCTGGTCCGGACTACGCAGCTCTGGGTATCGCGCCAGGCCCTTGATGGCCAGCACGATCGCTATCCCCTCGGGCCAGCCCGCCACGATCGAGCCGTAGATGGCGCCACGTTCCAGGGCGCCGATCAGCGCGCCACCGCGGAGCACCTCACCGGCCTGCTGGGTTGACTGCGACCTGGTGTTGCCGCGGTCGACCAGCGCCAGCACTGACGTGGTCAGCGGGCCACCACCGGCTACTGCAAGGCCGCCGGAGACCAGGAGGAGGATGTTCCACCAGGCCTCCCGCCAACCCTGTACGCCGTGCCCCGCCAGCAGCAGGATGCCGGTGCCCATCAAGCAGGCCAGCATCACGCCACTGAGCACTATCTCCAGCGTGGCACCCGATTTGGGCACCCACGCCAGTACGGCGAGCACCAGAGCCACCCCAGTCAGCACCAGTACCGCTGCCGTCATGCAACCTCCCCAGCCTCGAGCAACTCTGCCGCAAGCACGCGTCCGCGCTGTTCCTCGGCGAAACCGGCCGCCTGCGCCCGCTGGGTGACAGCGGACTGGCTGATCCCCAGCTTCACGCCGATCTCTCGCCTGGTGAGCCCCTCGGCGAGCAGGTCAGCCACAGCCCACCCGCGCTCGCTACGGCGACGCAGCACCGAGGCCATCAGCCACATGACGCTCTCCACCTGCTCCGCCGCGTGCTCGTTCGCACCGACGACGTTCACGTGATGCGGGCTCGCCTTGGCCCGGTTGACCGCCTCCCGCGCGAAGACGAATGCCTCCCCGCTGCCTGCCCTGGTACTCCGGGGCAGAGGCTGGTCAACCGCCCCGACGCCGAGACCGATGTGCCAGGTGTCCGCGCGGAGCAGCTGCACGACGACGTCGACCGTGGCGCGAGCCTCCGAGAGAATGCCCTGCACCTCGTCGCCGGCCGTGCGCTCGAACTTGCGCAGCAGGCCGATCCGGCGCGGCCGCCGGTTCAGCGTATTCAGCAGCTCGGGTACGAGATCGCCGATGCTCCGGCTGCCTCGCTGATCTACCGTGAGAACGAAGACCACCGCCTTGTACCTCCTTCCCGACGCAGGTTAAGGCTACAGTCTTATTCACTCAGAGTGAAGGCAAAAACCTGAACCGGTTCGCCCGATCACCCACCGTGATCACCCCGGTGGCCACCGATCTCCCAATTCTCCGCTGAAATCGGGCCTTTCCGCGCCCCGACTCACCGTCACCCTCACACGGAGTCAGGAGGTTTTCGGGTACTTCGGAGCGCGGACCGGCGAGTCTAGATTTGTCCCGGATGCAAGCTCAGTCGGCCAGCGGCAGGTAGAGCTTGGAGTCCTTGGCCTTGAAGGTCTCCGACATCTCCGCGAAGCCCGCCTCGATCGCCTCGGCGGAGTCCAGCCCGTGCTCCTCGGCGTACTTGCGGATGTCGGCGGTGATCCGCATCGAGCAGAACTTCGGCCCGCACATCGAGCAGAAGTGCGCCGTCTTGGCGGGCTCGGCCGGCAGCGTCTGGTCGTGGTACGAGCGCGCCGTGTCGGGATCCAGCGACAGGTTGAACTGGTCCTCCCAGCGGAACTCGAACCGGGCCGTCGACAACGCGTCGTCCCAGTCCTGCGCGCCCGGGTGCCCCTTGGCCAGATCGGCCGCGTGCGCAGCGATCTTGTACGTGATCACGCCGGTCTTCACGTCGTCGCGGTCGGGCAGGCCGAGGTGCTCCTTCGGCGTGACGTAGCAGAGCATCGCCGTGCCCAGCCAGCCGATCTGGGCCGCGCCGATCGCGCTGGTGATGTGGTCGTAGGCCGGCGCGATATCGGTTGCCAACGGCCCCAAAGTGTAGAACGGCGCCTCGCCGCAGAGCTCCTCCTCGAGCCGGACGTTCTCCGCGATCTTGTCCATCGGCACATGCCCGGGGCCCTCGATCATCACCTGGACGTCGTGCGCCCAGGCGATCTTGGTCAACTCCCCCAGCGTCCTGAGCTCGGCGAACTGGGCCGCGTCGTTGGCGTCCGCGATGCACCCCGGCCGCAGTCCGTCGCCGAGCGAGAACGTCACGTCGTACTCGCGCAAGATCTCGCACAGCTCGGCGAAATGCGTGTACAGGAAGGACTCCTGGTGGTGCGCCAGGCACCAGGCCGCCATGATCGAGCCGCCCCGCGAGACGATCCCGGTGATCCGCTGGGCGGTCAACGGCACGTACCGGAGCAGTACGCCGGCGTGCACCGTCATGTAGTCGACGCCCTGCTCGCACTGCTCGATCACCGTGTCGCGGTAGACCTCCCACGACAGCTCGGTCGGATCGCCCTTCACCTTCTCCAGCGCCTGGTAGAGCGGCACCGTGCCGATCGGGACCGGCGAGTTGCGCAGGATCCACTCCCGCGTCGCATGGATGTTCTTGCCGGTGGACAGATCCATCACCGTGTCCGCGCCCCAGCGGATGCCCCAGACGAGCTTCTCCACCTCCTCCTCGACCGAGCTGGAGACGACGGAGTTGCCGATGTTCGCGTTCACCTTCACCAGGAACTTCTTCCCGATGATCATCGGCTCGGACTCCGGATGCTTGTGGTTCGCCGGAATCACGGCCCGCCCCCGGGCCACCTCGTCGCGCACGAACGAAGGCTCGACGCCTTCCCGTACTGCGATGTAGCGCATCTCCTCGGTGATGGTGCCGGCCCGCGCGTGCGCCAGCTGGGTCAACGGCTGACGGCCGGCGATCCACTCCCGGCGTACCGGCGGAAGGCCCGCCTGGACGTCGATCTCGGCCTGCGCGTCGGTGTACGGACCCGAGGTGTCGTACAGGTCGAAGTGCTCCCCGTTGGTGAGGTGCACCCGTCGCTGCGGAACCCTCAGCTCACCGGTGTAGATCTTCTCCGATCCGGAGATCGGCCCGGTAGTGACCTGAGGGCGGACAGAGTTGTCGATAGTTGTCACGATGCTGCTCCCTACGCCGGAATTACCCGGACAGGTTCGGCGGTCGGCGGCGCCGGGTTCCGAGACCCAGCCGCCCTCTCAGCCCGCTACAGCGCGAGCTCCCGCGGTATCAACTTGTCGTCGGCAACTCTAACCACAGCTTGCGTACTGCGTACTGGATCCGCGCGCCGTTGACCGACCCGATAGCGTCGGACCATGCGCGACATCCTCTACCCGCCGGTGATCGGCTTCGCCAAGACCGCGTTCAAGGTGCTCGACCTGGGCTTCACGATGGTCGGGACGGAGCACATCCCGACCACGGGTGGTGCCGTGCTGGCGCTGAACCACATCAGCTACGTGGACTTCGTGATCGGCGGGTTCGGCGCACAGCCGAGCAAGCGGCTGGTCCGGTTCATGGCCAAGGAGGTGCTGTTCCGCAACCGGTACTCCGGACCGCTGATGCGCGGCATGCACCACATCCCGGTGGATCGTGGCGCCGGCGCCGGGTCGTACCGGGAAGCCATCCACTACCTCGGCGAGGGCGAGATCGTCGGCGTCTTCCCCGAGGCGACCATCAGCCGGTCGTTCGAGCTGAAGGAGTTCAAGTCGGGCGCGGTCCGGATGGCTGCCGAGGCCGGGGTGCCGGTGATCCCGATGATCCTGTGGGGCACCCAGCGGATGATGACCAAGGACCACCCCCGTGACTTCTCCCGGCACCAGCAGGTCGCCATCACCGTCGGCGAGCCGATGCCCGTGAGCAAGGACGAGGACGCCACCGAGGCCACCGCCCGGCTGCGGACGACGATGGCCGGGATGCTCGACCGCACGATCAAGGCGTCCCCGGACAAGCCCGCCGGTGCGTGGTGGCTGCCGGCGTCGTACGGCGGAGGCGCGCCGACCCCCGAGGAGGCCGACCGGCTCGACGCCGAGGAGCTCCGCGAGCGGGCCGCCCGCCGCCGCAAGTAGGTCAAACATTCCGGCTATCACCCCCGTCGCTATCCGGACGAGGGGTTGACCCCGGCGCGAGCCAGGGGTACCAAGAACCTTTGTATGTCGAAGCAGGACCTGGGGGGTCCCTCTCGACGGCAGGCTGTCGCGTTCCCGCCCCGGACGCCCGGCCTGCGGTCATCGGGCTGGGCGGGGGAATGACTACTTTGTACGGATCAGACGAAGAGCTGCACCTCTTCGAACCGGGGAAGCTGAGCATCCCGGGCAACGTGGCCGAGGAGATCCCGGATGTCGGGGTCTACTTCTTGTACTGGGCGACGCAGCACCTGCGCCCGGAGCAGGCCCGGGAGATCGAGTCGGCGGTGAACGGCCGGCGCTGCCAGAACGGCTGGTTCCCGCTGGAGAGCCTGGACAGCCTCGGCCGCCGCGGATCGTGGCGCGGCCCGCTGACCTATCTGGCGCAGATGACCGCCAAGGACTCGGCGATCGTGAAGGCCTGGGCGACGATCAACATGGCGCCCGACGACCGGAAGGCGCGGATCGAGGCGACGGCCGACCGGCTGCTCTACCAGCAGGGCCATGCCGCGGCGGCCACCTGGGTGATGGCGGTCCGCCCGCAGGCGTTCCTGAGCCTCGACCTGCTCGGCGACTCCCTCTACAACAACTGGGAGAGCGCGGTCGCCTCGCTACGCCCCAAGGACGTAGCGAGGTCGGTCCGCCGCTGGAACCGCTGAGCTGACTCAGTGGAACTGCGGGATGATCAGGTACAGGCCGTAGACGACGGCGGCGAGGCAGGCGAGGAAGCAGAGGCCGGCCACCGCGGTGTCGGCCGGCGGCGCGCTCCTCTTCTCCTCGACCGCGACCGCGCGCCGGGACAAGGCGTTGACTCCGACGGCGAACAGCACCGCGATACCGACCCCGAAGACGAGGCTCACGATCGCGACCTGGCCGAGTGCGCTCCAGTCGATGTGCATCAGATCCTCCTCAGGCAGCCGGTACTGCGGACGCCGGGGCCGTCGTGCTGCCCGGGTACTCGTTGACGTTGCCGGCCGTGACCGGCTTGCGGCGTGATGCCAGGTAGATGAAGCCACCCGCGGCGGCCGCGGCGACGGCGATGATCGTGACGCCGAGGTTGCCGGAGTTGGCGACCCGGCCGGCCAGGGCGCCGACGATCGCGGCGGCCGGCAGGGTGAACAGCCAGGCCAGCGCCATCCGGCCGGCGACCGTCCAGCGGACCTCCGCCAGGCGCTTGCCGAGGCCGGCGCCGAGGATGCTGCCGGAGCAGACCTGGGTCGTCGACAGCGGGAAGCCGAGGTGCGACGACGCCAGCAGTACGGCGGTGGAGCTGGTCTCCGCCGCGAAGCCCTGCGGCGACTCGATCTCGGTCAGCCCCTTGCCCATCGTCCGGATGATCCGCCAGCCGCCCAGGTAGGTGCCGGCCGCGATCGCCAGGCCGGCCGCGAAGATCACCCAGAGCGGCGGCTTGGAGCCGGACGCCAGGCTGCCCGAGGTGATCAGCACCAGCGTGATGATGCCCATCGTCTTCTGCGCGTCACCGGTACCGTGCGCCAGCGAGACGAGGGAGGCCGAGGCGATCTGGCCGACCCGGAACCCGTCGTCGACGTTCTTCTTCCGGGCCCGCCGAGTGATCGTGTAGACCAGGTAGGTGCCGAGCAGGGCGACCACACCGGCCACGATCGGGGCGGCGACGGCCGGGATGATGATCTTCTGCACGACGGTGCCGAAGTGGACCGCACCGCTGCCGGCCGCGATCCAGGTGGCGCCGATCAGGCCGCCGAACAGCGCGTGTGACGAGGAGCTCGGCAACCCGACGTACCAGGTGAGCAGGTTCCACAGGATGGCGCCGACCAGGCCGCCGAAGATGATCGGCACGGTCACCTTGGCGTCGTCGACGAGCCCGCTGGAGATCGTTTTGGCGACCTCGGTGGAGACGAACGCGCCGACCAGGTTCAGCACGGCGGACAGTCCGACGGCGACCTTGGGTTTCAGCGCTCCGGTGGCGATCGACGTCGCCATCGCGTTGGCGGTGTCGTGGAAACCGTTGGTGAAGTCGAACACCAAGGCGGTGATGATCACCACGATGACGAGAAACGAAAGATCCATCACGATCACATCCCAGAGGGCGGCGTCAGGAGCGCTCTCACGCTAAGCGCGCCGGGTGAAATCGCGGTGAACTGCTCGAAGAATGAACTACTACTCGAGGATCATGTGCGCCAGGTAGTAGACCCCCGCCGCGACGACGCCTGCCGCCGGGATGGTCAGCACCCAGGCCGCCACGATGCCCTTGGCGACACCCCAGCGCACGGCGGACAGCCGCTTGGTGGCGCCGGCGCCCATCACCGCCGAGGTGATCGTGTGGGTGGTCGAGACCGGTGCGTGCAGGCCGATCGCCATCACGTAGAGCACGGTCGCCGCGACCGCCTCGGAGGCGAAGCCGCGGGCCGGGTCGAGGTGGATGATCCGGCGGCCCAGGGTCCGCATGATCCGCCAGCCGCCGGAGTACGTACCCAGCGAGATCGCGGTCGCGGCCGAGATCTTGACCCAGATCGGGATCCCGTCGCCCTTCTCCACATGCCCGGTGCTGAGCAGCGCCAGGAACATCACGCCCATCGTCTTCTGGGCGTCCTGCAGCCCGTGCCCGAGGGCCATCGCGGCCGCGGACACCGACTGCGCGGCCCGGAAGCCACGGGTCGTCTTGCCCGGATTGCTGCGCCGGAAGATCCACAGGATGGCGATCATCAGCAAGAAGGCGCCGAAGAAACCCACCGCGGGTGACAGCACCATCGGAATGACGACCTTGTCGACGATGCCGGACCAGAGCACCACGCTGGTGGAGGCCAGTCCGGCCCCGACCAGGCCGCCGATCAGCGCGTGCGACGAGGAGCTCGGCAGCCCGAAGTACCAGGTGATCAGGTTCCAGGTGATCGCGCCGACGAGCGCGGCGATCACGACCACCAGGCCGTGCTTGCCGGATGGCAAGGTGATGATGCCCTTGCCGATCGTCTCGGCCACCTCGGTCCCGAGGAAGGCGCCGGCGAAGTTGCACACCGCGGCCATCAGCAACGCGACCCGGGGTGTCAGCGCCCGGGTGGAGACCGAGGTGGCGATCGCGTTCGCGGCGTCGTGGAAACCGTTGGTGTAGTCGAAGGCGAGCGCGATGACGATGACCGCGATGACGAGCGCGAGCTCCACGCTCAGCTCTCCTTGACGGCGATCTGTTCGACCGTGTTCGCGACGTGCTCGAAGGCGTCGATGGCGGCCTCCAGCAGGTCGACCACGGTCTTGAGCTTCATCACCATCAGCGCGTCGAACTCACCGCTGAACAGCTTGGCGATGATCCGGCGGTGCACCGCGTCACCGGTGTTCTCCAGCCGGTTGATCTCGATCCAGTACTCCGCCAGGTCCTTCATCGTGCGCAGTCGCGGCATCGACTCGGCGGTCAGCGCGGCCATCCGCTGCAGCACCTCGATCTGCTCGGCCACCTCGGCCGGCAGCTTCTCGAGGTTGAACAGGTGGACGCTGTCGACGGCCTCCTCCATGTAGTCCATGACGTCGTCGAGGTCGGAGGCCAGCCGGTAGATGTCCTCGCGGTCGAACGGGGTCACGAAGGTCGAGTTGACCCGGCGGATGATCGAGTGGGTGGTCTCGTCCGCGGCGTGCTCGGCGTCCTTCATCTGGGCGGCGATCGTATGGCTGGCCGACAGCCCGGTCCCGGCGGTGACGCCGAGCAGCTCGGCGAGGATGCGGGACCCGTCGACCAGGTGGTTGGCTGATTCGGTGAAAAGGTCGTAGAACGTCGGGTCGTTCGGACGCAGACGTAACGGCACTTCAAGCTCCGGGTGAACGAGGGACAAACCTTGGCCATGCTAGGGGCAACGGACCGCTGACGGAGCATCCGCCTGCTCAAGGTACCGCGAGATGATGAACACATAGACTCAATCCGACCGGAAAGTGACCGGAAGACTTCAGTGCGTCATCACCGCGTAGAGGTCGAACACTCCGACGACGAGCACCAGACCGGCCGCCAGCCGCAGGACCCGCTCCGATCCCAGCGCCGAAGGCTTGACGCCCCGGCGGTAGACCGCGGTGACGACAGCCCAGCAGGACAAGGCCAGGACGGTCACCACGATGCCGAGGCCGAGCCGGACGTCGGACGTACCGTGGCCGGAGGCAAGTAACAAGATGCCGTTGGCGACCAGGCCGAGCACCGTGCGGCGCCAGGCGAGCAGAGTGCGCTCCGGTTGGAGACCTGGATCACGCGACGCTGTGGTCATCGCTGTGTGTTCATCGCCACAGGCTGAACAGCAGACCGATCAGACCGACGGTTGCGATGGTTGCCCCGAGCATCAACGGCAGCCGGGTCACCGGGAGCGGTCCGCCGGTGCGCATGGCGGTCAGATTGGTCTGCCAGCGCCGGAAGGCCAGCGCGGTGGTGGTGATCCCCGCGGCGACCAGTACGACGCCGATGATCCGCGCGGGCCAGCGGTCGGGTCCGAGGTCCAGGAACTGCACCGCCGACAGGCCGCCCGCGTAGCAGGCCAGCGCGGTCCGCAGGTACGCCAGATAGGTCCGCTCGTTGGCGAGGGTGAACCGGTAGTCGGGCTCCTGGGTCGGCTCGGTCATCAGCAGCTCAGCAGGCCACGGCTCTGCTTGAGGGCGAGCACCCGGTGGACGCTGCTCTGGAGTGCGGCCGCGAACGTCTTGTCCTGCTGGGCCTTCACGACCAGCGCGTTGACCATGGTGGAGGTGAGCGAGGCCTTGGCGGTGATCACGATGTCGCCGCCGGCTGCGACGAAGCGGGTCGCGCGCTGGCCGGCAGGGACCGACGCGACCTCCGCGGCCGCCCCTACGTCATCGGTGATCACGACTCCGGTGTACCCGAGATCGCCGCGCAGCATGCCGCCGATGACGGTGGGCGAGAAGACAGCGCGGTTCTCCGGGTCGATCTTGGTGTAGGTGACGGTGGAGACCATCACCAGGTCCGAGCCGGCCTGGATGCCCGCGGCGAATGACGACAGGTAGTCGTCGTTGCGGGTGGTGACGGTGTCGACCACGCCGGAGGAGAAGTCGGTGTTGCCCTTGACCCGGCCGAGGCCCGGGAAGTGCTTGACCGAGGTCATCACCCCGGCCTGCTCCATCCCCTTCACGAAGGCGGCGACGTGCGGGCCGACCTTGCCGGGTGTGTTGCCGTAGCCCCGGTCCAGCGCCCCGATGGGAGCGTTGCTGTCCCCAAGAGATGCCGGTACTACGTCTGCGACCGGCGCGAGGTCCATGTTGACCCCGGCTTGCTTGAGCTGGCCGCCCCACGTCTTGGCGCGAGCGGTGAGCTTGTCGTCGGACCAGGTGGCCTGCACTGTCGCTGCGGGGATGCGGTCGAAGCCAGAGCCCTTGAGGCGCTGGATCTTGCCGCCTTCCTGGTCTGCGGCGATGAACGGCCGGATGCCCTTCACTGTGGCCGTCGTGGTGACAGCGGCCATCGCAGTACGGGTGTGGGAGGCACTGGCGCCGGGACCCATCAGCAGGAGGCCGCCTGGCTTCTGGGCCTTGGCGATGGACCGCTCGGCCGCCGTCATGCCCTTGGTGCTGATGCCCGTCATGATCAGCTGGGCCGCCTGCTCGCGGATCGTCAGCTGCTGCAGCTTCTGGTCGACGCAGCCGTCGGCGGGCGGAGTACTGGGAGTCGTGCTCGGAGTGCTCGGCGTCTGGCTGGGCGTCTGCGTCGGGGTCTCGGTCGGCAGCGGGGTCTGCCGGGTGACCGAGGAGGAAGGCGCAGTACTAGGCCCCGCCGTGGGGGTGCCCGAGTCGCTGCAGCCCGCGAGCAGAGTCGCCGCGGCCGCTACTGCCAGTACCCGGCGTCCGGTGGTCTTCATCACGGCCATTCTGGCCCATGGGGTTACTCGGCCGGCGTACCGGAGGCCTTTGGTTCCCAGATGGCGCTGTCGTAGGTACCACCGGAGTGCCGGGTCAGGGCCGCGCAGATGTCGCGCAGCTGGTCGACCTGCTCGCCGGTGAGCGCATCGAAGACCGCCTGCCGGACAGTCTCGACGTGGCCCGGTGCAGTGTCCTTGAGCTTCTGCCGGCCTTCCTCGGTGATGATCGCGACCTGACCGCGGCGGTCGGACTCGATCCCCTCGCGCCGGACCCAGCCGACCTTCTCGAGCCGGTTCACCGCGTGCGACAGGCGGCTGCGCGAGCCGAGGGTGGAGACGGCGAGCTCACTCATCCGCAGCCGGCCGTCGTCCGCGTCGGCGAGCCGGACCAGGATCTCGAAGTACGTGTGCGGCATGCCCGCGTCGCGCTGCAGTTGCTGCTCGATCCGGCCGTTCACCACGCGCTGGGCCGCGATGAACGCTCGCCAGGCCCGCTGCTCTTGGTCATCCAGCCACCGTGGTTCCGCCATTGTCGCAGCGTAACGAGATCCGGGCCTTCCTGCCGCCTGGGCGAGCCGTGATCAGCAGAACTGCGAACGCGCAGAGCAGCATTCCCCCGACGGCGAGGGCGCCGATAGTCTCGCCGAACAGCAGGAAGGCGAAGAGCATCGTCGTCGGCGGTACCAGGTAGAGGAGGCCGCTGATCCTGGTGGCGCCGGAGAGGCGGAGGTTGACGAGGTACAGGCCCCAGCCGCCACCGGTGGCCAACACGACGAGCCACAGCACTGCGCCGTAGAACTGCACGTCGTGCGGGACTGTCAGCTGGCCGGTACTCGCGGTCACTACGACGAAGAAGATGCAAGAGACCAGGCTCTGCAGGCAGAGGGCGTCCAGCAGGTTGGTGGTTGGTTTGCGGTGGCGCTCCCAGACGGTGCCGGTCACTAGTCCGAGTAGGCCGCCGATGGGGAGCAGGAACGTCAGGGCTGGGGTTGCGCCTAGGTCGTCGGCGACGACGAAGGCGACTCCTGCCAGGCCGAGGAGGAGGCCGATCCATTGCCTCGGGCTGACTCGCTCACCGAGTAGTGGTCCGGCGACTGTGGCGATCAGGATCGGCTGTAGCGAGCCGATGAGCGCAGTGACGCCTGCGGAGATGCCGTGGTCGATACCGGTGAAGATCAGGCCCAGATAGACGCATTGGGTGAGGAAGGCCATCACCGCGTGGGTGATGAGGTCGCTGCGGGTCAGGTGCGGGCGGCGCTTGAGCAGTACGGCGGCAGCCAGCGCGCCGGCGACCAGGTACCGCCAGGCGAGCAGGTCGAAGGCGGAGGCGTACTCCGTGCCCCAGCGCGCGCCGATGAAGCCGCAACTCCAGAACACGACGAAGCCTGCACCGGCCAGGACTGGGAGTGCGCGTGGAGTGATCATGGAGACAAGTAACCACACCGGTCGGTATACTGTCAGTATGGTCGGATTGCTGACGGACCGCGGTGAGCTCGAGGCGGAGCGGCTGACGCCTGCGGGTGAGCGGATCCTTCGGGCCGCGTCGACGCTCTTCTACGAGCGCGGGATCCGTACGGTCGGCGTCGACGCCATCGCGGACGCGGCCGAGGTGACCAAGAAGACGCTGTACGACCGGTTCGGGTCGAAGGATCGGTTGATCGCGGCGTACCTGGAGCAGCGGAACCGGGCCTGGCATGCGTTCCTCGATGATCAACTCGCGGCGCTGAAGCCGGAGACGCCGGCCGACGTGATCCTCACGCTGTTCGCGGCGCTCACGGGCTGGATGGCCGAATCACGCCGCGGTTGCGGCTTCATCAACGCGAGCGTCGAGCTGGCCGCGCCCGACCATCCCGCGATGCCGGTGATCGTGGCTCAGAAGCAGTGGATGCGGTCCGAGTTCATGGCGCAGGCTGCCTTGGGCGGCTTCTCGGACGTGGAGGAGCTGGCTGATCGGCTGCTGTTGCTGCACGAGGGCGCGCTGGTGTGTTTCCGGGTGGCTGCGATGGAGAACGCGCCTGAGGTCGCGCATCGAGCCGCGGCCGATCTGCTGGCCGGTTGGCCGCGGGACTAGTTGCGTTTGGCGACGGTCAGGCCGACCAGCCTGGAGACGACCATGGCGACGTAGCCGAGGCCGGCGAGTTGCTCGATCATCACGACCGAGCGTCCCCACGAGCTGATCGGCACGATGTCGCTGAGGCCGGTACTGGACAGCGTGGTGAAGCTGAGGAACAGCAACTCCATCCAGGTACGGTCCTGACTCGCGTTGACCGCTGCGGTGAAGGTGCCGGGGACCAGCGCCTGGACGAAGACGTACAGGTAGGCGAAACCCCAAGCCACCAAAGTGAAAGTCGCGCCCGTGGCCCAGAGCTCGTCAGCGCTGACGTCGTGGTCGGACAGCATGTAGCGGAGCAGGCTGTAGGCGGCATAGAAGTAAAAGGCGGCGTGGAGCGGGTTGGAGATCAGCACGATCGTGTCGGTCGGGCGGAAGGCGTCCAGCAGCGACAGGACGACGGCGGGGAGGCCGAGGCAGACGCTGACCCAGGTGAGGCCGGGGGTAGACCGGACCGAGAAGACGGCGAGCGTCAGGAAGAGAATGCCGAGGATCTCGAACGCGACCCGGCCGCCGCGCGAGCCCTCCATCGCGGGGTAGAGCAGGACGCCGAGCAGCTGGACGACCAGCAGGATCGCGGACGGGTGCCGCTGCGCGCTGCGTACCAGCTTCATTCGGACGCTGCTGTTTCTTCGGTGGCTTCGCGGGAGGCGATGATCGCCTGCCTGCGGGCCAGCCGGTGGCTGCGGCGGATCTCCGCCTCACGCATCCGGCGGTGGTCGTCGTCGGTCTCGGGCACCACCTGCGGTACCGGGCGCGGCTTGCCGTTCTCGTCGACCGCCACGAAGACCAGGTACGCCGTCGCGACATGCACCTGCGGGCTGACGGAGTCCCAGCGGTCGGCCGTGACGCGGACCCCGATCTCCATCGAGCTGCGCCCGGTCCAGTTCACCTGGGCGGTGAGGTGGACCACGTCGCCGACCCGGACCGGGACCACGAAGACCATCTCGTCCATCGACGCGGTCACCGCGGGACCGCCCGAGTGCCTGGCCGCGACGACTCCGGCGACCGAATCGACCAGCGTCATCACCACGCCACCGTGCACGGTGCCGAGCAGGTTGGTCTCGTTCTGGGCGGTGATGTGCGACAGCGAGATGCGGGTGGCAGAGGCGGAGCGGCTCGTCACCTCCTCGCGCGCGACACCCTCGGCCGGCGTGCGGTCTGCGCTGGGGGTGCCGGTGCCGGACATGGGGTCGCTCCTCGGGATTCGGTCGATCGATGGCTGACGCAGGATAACGCCCGGTTGTCCACAGGCTCCGAAACTGCCGTCCGCCGGTGGGGCCTTCGCTCGTACTTTCTCTGTCGAAGGAGGTGGACAGCATGATCACTCACGACGACTCCACCGAACGGGCCTCAGGCAACCACTTCGATCCGGTACTGCTCCCGTTGTCCCGGGCGGAGGCCGCTCACCTGGTGCGCCTCAGCCTCGAAGCCGCCACGACCCTCGGACTCACCGGCCGGTACGACGGACGCGGCGCACTCAGTTTGCAGCGGACGCCCACGGCCGCCGGACCGCCGGGGAAGGCTCCCCCGCTCCAGCGGTTCGAGGCCGGGCTGACCAACCTGGCCCGGCTGGTCGCGGACGAGCGACCGGACCATTGGCCCCGCCTGGTGGGCGAACACTTCGAACGCTTGGTCGATGTCCTGCGCAACGGCTTCGCGCCACGGCCTGCCGATCCGCAGACCGAGCTCATCCAGCGCCTGGCCACGAAGGACTCACTCGATCCACGGGTGGTCGGCGCGGCACCGGAGTTCGTGCCCGGCCTGCTGTCGGTGCCCGCGACGAGCTCCGACGGCGCGATCACGATGTACTTCGACCCGGAGAGCGATCTCGGCCTGACCTGGCCGGAGGCGGAGTCATACGGTCTGCGAAACCTGCGTGCGATGACGGACAGCGTCAGCTATGCGGCGTACGACGGCACCCACGTCGCGATGATCAGCGGCAGCATCTTCGCTGCCTCGCGGGCACTCGTGCTCGACACCGTCCTGCGTGAGTCGCTCCACGTGGAGAACCCGCGGTACGGCGTACTGGTGGCGATGCCGGTCCGCGATCTGCTGCTCGTGCACGTGATCACATCTCTGTCCGCGATCCCGGCCCTCGGGATGATGCTCAACCTGGCTGGACGGTCGCACGCCACCGATCCCGGGCCGCTGAGTCCCTGGGTGTATCTGGTGACCTCGGACGGTTGGCAGTTGGCCACCCGAGCAGCCGACGAGCCAGGTCCCGGGCTCTCCCCACGCTTCCTCGCGCTCCTGCACGAGCTCACCCCGGCCTCGTGACGAGATATGCGTACGTTCGACCTGGCAGCCCCCACTCATCGCCCCGGCCCTGACCACCGCCCTCACGTCGGTTTGAACGATGACTGAGCGGCGCCCGGCAGAAGGGGCACCGCTCAGTCGGTCGGCGGATCAGTTGCCTAGGGCAACTGATGGAAGCTCAGGCCGGGGGCATCAGGACGGTGTCGATCAGGTAGACCGTGGCGTTGGCGGTCTTCACGCCGCCGCAGATGACCTTGGCGTTGTTGACCATCAGGTTGTTGCCCGAGCCGGTGACGGTCAGGGCGCCCTTCTCGACGGTGGTCTGCTTGCCGACGACCGCGGCGGGGTCGAGCTGACCGGCGACCACGTGGTAGGTCAGGATCTTGGTCAGCAGCGCGGAGTTGGTCTTCAGCGTGTTGATCGTCGCGGCCGGGATCTTCGCGAAGGCGGAGTCGACGGGTGCGAAGACGGTGAACTCGCCGCCGTTGAGGGTGGAGACCAGGTCGACCTTCGGGTTGAGCTTGCCCGATACCGACGCGACGAGCGTCTTGAGCAGCGGGTTGCCGGAGGCGGCGGTCGCGACCGGGGCGGCGGCCATGCCGTCGACCGAGCCGGCGCCGGTCGGGTTCGCCTTGGCGTAGTCGGCGCAGCCCGGGCCGACGAGGCCGGCTGCGTTGTCGACGGACGGCATCGCTGACGGGGTGTCTGACGTCGAGGTCGAGGCCGAGCTGCTGGTCGACGGGGTGCTGCTCGACTTGTCGTCGCTGCTGCCACAGGCAACCGTTGCGAAGAGCAACGAAACGGCGGAGGCGGCGAGGGCGACGCGCTTGATGGTGTGGGACATGACGATCCTTCTCCTTGGGTTTGATTTCCCGGCGTGATCACTGGTGTGCCGCCAGGCGTTCTGCTGTGGGGTCTGCGGGTGATCCGGCCGAATTACTCGACCATCACCACCGTGTTGTGCAGGCCACTCGACCCGTTGGGTCGCGGGGCCGCACGGTCGGCGGTCTGCACCTGTCCGGTGGCGTCGGTCGCCCGGACGGTGAGCGTGTGGTTGCCGGGGGTGGCATCCCAGCGGAAGGTCCATTGCCGCCAGGTGTCGATGGAGTCCTCGGCGGCGAGCGTCGCGGGCAACCAGTCGTTGTCGTCGACCTGGACCTCGACCTTGGTGATACCGCGGTGCTGAGCCCAGGCAACACCGGCCGCGACCGCGGGGCCGGCCTTGATCCGGGCGAATCCGCGCGGTACGTCGATCCGCGACGAGGTCTTGATCGGTGCCTCGACGGACCAGCCGCGATCGGTCCAGTACGCGCTGAAGTCCTCGAACTTGGTCACTTCGAAGTCGACCAGCCATTTGGTCGCGGAGACGAAGCCGTACAGGCCTGGCACCACCATCCGGACCGGGAAGCCGTGCTCGAAGGGCAGCGGTTCGCCGTTCATGCCGACGGCGAGAATCGCGTCGCGGCCGTCGGTCAGAGCCTTCAGCGGGGTGCCGATGGTGAGCCCGTCGACGCTGGTCGAGCGGACCGCGTCGGCGCCGCCTTGGACGCCGGCCTCGCGGAGCAGCTCGGCGATCGGTACGCCGATCCAGCGGGCGTTGCCGACGTACGGGCCGCCGACCTCGTTGGAGACGCAGGTGAGGGTGATGTCGCGCTCGATCAGCCGGCGGTCGAGCAGGTCGGCGAAGCTCAGCCGGAGTTCGCGGTCGACCATGCCGTGGATGCGGAGCTGCCAGTTGCGCGGGTCGACCTTGGGGACGGTGAGCAGGGTGTCGACGCGGTAGAAGTTCGGGTTCGGCGTGAAGAACTTGCTGACGCCGGAGACGTCCGCCGCCACCCCAGCCGGCACCGCACGAGCCCGGCTAGCAGCCATCGGCAGCTTGATCCCCCGCCGAGTCGACTCACTAACCCCACCCGGCACCACCAGCGAGCCTCCGAACCCACCAGCCCCGGCGACCCCCAGAGCCATCACAGTCCCCAGAAACGCCCGCCGATCAAACCCACTCGGCGCCTCGGCCGGCTCCGCGCCCACGGCGCTGCGCGCGGTGTCAGACGAAGCGGCTGCACCAGCCACGGGCGCTGAGTCGCCGACGCGGAGCGTGGGCTTGCCGCCTCCGGCGACGGGGGCGTTGGTGGCGGGGGCGGATTCCGAGCCCTCGTCTGCGGGAGCGTTGGTGGCGAGGGCCGGGTCGGCGCCGTCGGCGGTAGGCGTATTGGTGGCGAGGGGCGGGTTGGAGCCTTCGGCGGCAGGGGCTTCCGGGTGCCGGCTGCCGCCGAAGGGTTTGAGGGTGCGTAGTACGACGACTATGCCGGTTGTTGCTGTTAGCAACGTGATGATGGCGGGGAGGACCTGGGTGAAGTGGTTGGTTGCGAGGGTGCGGCCGGTGGCGGCGGCGAGGATGGCTAGGGCGCCTAGGAGGACTGTCAGGGCGATGGCGATCCTCGGGCGGGTGGCGCCGATGGCGCTGGCCACCAGGGAGAAGATCGCTACGGCTAGCAGGACTACGCCGATCAGGATTGGCTTGTCGGCGGTGCCCAGGTTTTTGACTGCCCAGTCTTTGGCAGCACCGGGGGCCAGGTCGATCAGCTGGGTGCCGACGCCGACCACGGGGGACGTGCCACCGGCCAGTGCGGCGGTGAGTTCGCCGAGGCCGAGTCCTGCGCCTGCGGCGAGCAAACCTCCCAGCGCTGCGAGTGCGCGACGTTTCCTCATGGTCATGCCGGTACTTCGGGCCGCCCAGCCCCCCGGATGGGTCCAAATTCAAAAAGTTTTGCGCCCGAGCGGAAACCCCGCCCAGATTCCCCTTACCTGTCAGGCTTTTCGCGGACCCGCGTAATCGCCCGGCCAGTCGGAGTACCGGATCCTGCTGATGTCGCGGATCTCGCCGAGCGTCGACCACTCGTTCCGCCCCAGCCGCGCGAGGGGCTGCAGCTTGGTGATCTCGGGGTGGTGCCCGTCCATCACCGACTCGTCGATGCTGATCCGGCGGACCCGGCCGATCACCACGGTCGAGTCACCCAGCTCGACCGTCGTGTGCAGCGTGCACTCGATCGCCACCGGCGACTCGGCCACCCGAGGTACAGCGACCGTTGCACTTGCCTCGACATGCAACCCGACGGCGGCGAACTCGTCGATCTCCGGCGGGAAGTTCGTCGCGGTCGCGTTCACCTGCTCGAACAACGGCTCGGCCGCGAAGTTGACCACGAACTCACGGGTCGCCTCGACGTTGTTGAGGCTGTCCTTGCGCCCGACCGAGGTGAACTGCACCATCGGCGGCTGCACGCAGGAGACGGTGAAGAACGAATGCGGCGCCAGGTTCAGCACACCCGCGGCTGACCGGGACGAGACCCACGCGATCGGCCGCGGCACGACCACCGCGTTCAGCACGGCGTAGAAGTCCCTACTGCTGATGATCTCCGGATCCAGTTCCCGTCGCACACCGATCAGTATCCAGCAGGAGAGAATCACCCCGATGAAGACTCCACTGCGCACGGCCCTGGCCACCCGGTACTCCGTACCGCCGGACGCCATCCGCGAAGTCGCAGGAGGCGTGGCCAACCGCGCCTACACCCTCGGCGACGACCTCTTCGTCCGCATCCCCCGCAGCACCGAGTTCGAGCAGGACCTGCGCAAAGAGTCCACCGTCATCCCCGCAGCCATCGCGGCCGGTGTGCGCACGCCCGCCATCGTCGACTTCGACACCACCCGCACTCTCATCGACGCCCCGTTCATGGTCCTCGAACGAGTCCACGGCACCGACCTGGTCGACGGCGAGCCACCGTCCCCGAGCTTCTGGCAAGAGGTCGGCGCCCAGATCGCGCTCCTTCATCAAGCGGCCCGGCCGGCCGGGGCTCCGGCAGACGACGGGGGCGGCGATCCCCGCCCGACCGTGGACAGCCTGGCCACGCGGGGCTATCTCGACCCGAGCATCGCGACCTGGCTTCTCAGCGTCTTCGATCACCTCGCCACCCTGATCCCAGAGCAAGAGCCTGTACTTCTGCACGGCGATCTGGCGCAGCAGAACCTGATGACGCACGACGACCAACTGCAGGCGATCATCGACTGGGGTGATCAGTGCGCTCCCCAAAGATCCGCAGCCGGGGCAGCGGCACTGGACCGCTCCCCCGAGCAGCCGGCTACTCGGGGTGCTGCGGTTCTACGCCTCGTCACCGCCTGAGCCGTGGCGCAACCTGATCAAGAAGACCCAGTACTGACACTCACAAGCCACGGAAAACAAGGGTTCGCGGACTTGTCACGACATGGGGCAGACTGAGGAACTGTGACTGACTACGTAGCCGCTCCGGACCGGTACGACGACCAGATGACCTATCGGCGCAGTGGCCGCAGCGGACTGCAGCTGCCGGCGATCTCGCTGGGTCTGTGGCACAACTTCGGTGGTGACAAGCCGCTCGACACCCAGCGCGACATCCTGCGCCGCGCCTTCGACCTCGGCGTCACCCACTTCGACCTGGCCAACAACTACGGCCCGCCGTACGGCTCGGCCGAGACCAACTTCGGCGGCCACTTCGCCCGCGACTTCAAGCCGTACCGCGACGAGCTGCTGATCTCCACCAAGGCGGGCTACGACATGTGGCCGGGCCCGTACGGCCAGGGCGGCGGCACCCGCAAGTACCTGCTCGCCTCGCTCGACCAGTCGCTGGACCGGATAGGGCTGGACTACGTCGACATCTTCTACTCGCACCGGTTCGACCCGGACACCCCGCTGGAGGAGACGATGGGCGCGCTCGACAGCGCCGTCCGCTCCGGCAAGGCGCTGTACGCGGGCATCTCGTCGTACTCCGCGGAGAAGACCCGCCAGGCGGCCGCCATCCTCGCCGACCTCGGTACTCCGCTGCTGATCCACCAGCCGTCGTACTCGATGCTGAACCGCTGGATCGAGGAGGACCTGCTCGACACCGTCGGTGAGCTCGGTGTCGGTGTGATCGCCTTCTCGCCGCTGGCGCAGGGCATCCTCACCGACCGCTACCTCGACGGCATCCCGGAGGGCTCCCGCGCCTCCAGGGGCACCTCGCTGGGCACCGACCAGCTGACCGAGGAGACGCTCGGCCACGTCCGCGCGCTGAACGAGATCGCCAAGCAGCGCGGCCAGTCCGTGGCCCAGCTGGCGCTCGCCTGGACCCTGCGCGACGACCGGGTCACCAGCGCCCTGATCGGCGCCTCCAGCGTCGCTCAGCTGGAGAACAACCTGGCCGCGGTCGGCAACCTCAAGTTCACCCAGGACGAGCTCGACGCGATCGACGCCGACGCCGTCGAGGCCGGCATCAACCTCTGGAAGAAGAGCTCCGAAGCCTGACAGCAGGACCGGAACGCGATCGGGCCCGCCTTCGCCGGATGCCTCCGGCGGGACGGGCCCGATCTGAAACCCTCCCCCACTGCGCCTGGTTGTGAGGGTGGGTCTGGTTCCCGCCGCCGCTGCGCCTGGTGTGCGGCGGTGGGTCCCTGCGCCCTCCCCCGCTGCGCCTGGAGTGCGGGGGAGGACGGTTCGTGGGGTTACTTCAAGGCGTCGATCGCTTTCTTCGCGCCCGGGTGCAGCTCGACCGGCGCCGTATCGGCCGCCTGCTCGATGGTGATGCCCTTGGCCGCCGCGTTCACCTGGACCAGCGCCTCCTTGTTCTCGAAGATCGCCTTGGTCAGCTTCTCGGCCAGCTCGTCGGACATGTTCTTCCGGACCAGCAGCACGTTCGGCACGATGATCGTCGCGACGTCACCCGGCTGCTTGTAGGTCGCGGCCGGAATGTTGCCCTGGGCATAGATCGTGCCGTAGGTCTTGGTCAGCGCGGGCAGCAGATCCGTGATCGGGATCAGCTTGACGTCCTTGCCCAGGCTCGTCATCAGATCGGTGATGCCACCGGTCGGCAGGCCGCCGGACCAGACCAGCGCGTCGATCGAACCGGCCTTCATCCCGTCGACAGACTCCGGCAGGCCGAGCCGTTGCGCCTTGACGTCGCGGGCCGGGTCCAGCCCCGCGGCCTCGAGCAGCCGCCGGGCGATCACCTCGGTCCCGGAGTTCGGCGAACCGGTGGAGACCCGCTTGCCCTTCAGATCGGCGAGCTTGGTGATCCCGGCCGAGGCCCGGACCGCGACCTGGGTGTAGTTGGGGTACAGCCGGGTCAGCGCGACCACGTCCTGCGGGCTCTTGAAGCTGTGCTCGCCCTTGACCGCGTCCGCGGCGGTGTCGCCGAGCGAGAACGCGATGTCGTAGTTGCCGGCCACCAGCCCCTGGACGTTCTGCACCGACGCGCCGGTCTCGCTCGCGGTCGCCCGGTAGCCGTCGACCTTCTCGGAGAACACCTTCGCCATCGCGCCACCGAGTTGGTAGTACACACCGGTCGTGTTGCCGGTGGCGATGGTCAGCCGGCCACCATCGGTACCGGCCTTGCCTGCTTCCGGTTCTCGCTGCCCTCCACAGGCGACCAGCGAAACAGCGGCGGCTAGCGCGACCACGGCGGCGGGGAGGCGTCGGCGGGTTCTCATGGGGCGGCTGGTCCTTCCGTTGGGCCAGTCAGGCGGTGTCGCCGGACCAGGTTGACAAGTACGGCGACAACTAACAAACCGATTCCAAGCGCAATAGTTACGGGCGCGAGGTAAAGCAAACACAGAGCGGACGGAACACACAGCGCCCGCTCCACCCAAGTGGTTGCAACCAAGATCCATCCGCCGGTCACCACGGCCAACGCGGCGACGGCGAGCATCGAGACCGCGAGGGTCCACACCATGCCGATCAGGCTGCCCTGTCCGAGCAGCCGAGCGCCGTTGTCGGTCAGTACGAACGCGAACGGCACCAGGAACGCGGGCAGCGTGTACTTCCACGCCTGCCACATCGTCGGCATCACCTTGCCGCCGGTGATCGCGGACGTCGCCACCGCGGCCAGCGCGGTCGGCGGCGAGACTTCCGACAGTACGGCGTAGTAGAAGATGAACATGTACGCCTCGGGCTGCGTGACGCCCAACTGCACCAGGGCCGGCGCGATGATCACGGCCGCGATGATGAACGACGCGGTCACCGGCACGGCCAGGCCGAGGATCAGTACTGCGAACGCCGACAGCACCACCGTCAGGATCAGGATCACGGTCTGGTTGTCGGTCAGCCCCTGGGCCGCGTCCACGATGATCGAGGCCAGGTTGAGCCCGAGCCCGGTCTGCGTGGTCACCGCGACGATCACACCGGCCGTCGCACAGGTGGCCACCACCGGAAGTACAGAACGGGTGCCTTGGGCAAGCGCTTTGAACAGCGGCCCGGCCGTCAACCGGTGCTCGCGGTCCAGGAACGACAGCCCGAACTGGATGATCACCGCGTAGACGACGGCCTTGAACGGCGGCACATCGACCGCCATGAAGGCGATGATCACGAACAGCGAGAGGAAGTGGTAGCTGAAGCGCTTGAGCAGCCTCCACGCCGACTCGGTGGAGGCTTCGCCCTCGGTCGTACCGTGCCGGCGCGCGTCCATCTCGATCGCGAGCAGGATGCCCAGGTAGTACAGGATCGTCGGGATGACCGCATAGCCGAGCACTGTCAGGTACGAGACCTGAAGGAACTCGGCGATGATGAATGCGGCGGCGCCAAGCGTCGGGGGCGACAAGATCGCGCCGATCCCGGCCGCGGCCAGCATCCCGCCGGCGGGCTCAGGCGGGTAGCCCGCACGGCGGAGGATCGGCCACGAGACGGTGCCCAGCGATACGGCGGTCGCAGTACCGGAGCCGGAGACGCTGCCGAGCAAGAAGCCGGCCAGGGTGACGGTCCGGCCAGGTGCCGTCCGGCTGCGCTTGAATGCAGCGAAGGACAGGTCGATGAAGAACTTGCCGGCGCCGGAGTAGTCCAGCACGGCGCCGTAGATGGTGAAGAGCACGATGTAGCTGGCTGCGACGCCCAGTGGCGTTCCGTAGAAGCCGGCCGTGCCCATCGTGAACTGGGCGATGATCGCCGAGAAGTTGAAGCCCTGGTGGGCCAACGACCAGGTGTAGGGCAGATAGCCGCCGTAGTACGCGTAGGCGATGAACAGCAGGCTGACGAGCGGCAGGACCCAGCCGGTCGTACGCCGGCAAGCCTCCAGCAGCAGGACGAGCAGGATCGCGCCGGTCAGCACGTCGAGCGTGGTCGGCGCCTGGCGGCGTTCGAGGAAGCCGTCGAAGTCGAGCAGCGGGTAGAGACAGACAACGACCGCGACCGCTGCGAGCACCCAGTCGGTGATGCCGGGGTTGTCGGTCGAACGCGCCTTGAACGGATTCAGGAAGGGCGGCACCTTCCAGCCCCGGTAGCACAACAAAGTGATCGGGAGGACGGCTGCGAGAAAGATCACTAAGTAGTACTGGGTCCCGGCCGACAGCGGGAAGAAAACCTGGACCAGAACACCGACACTGATCACCGCGCACCAGACCGAGATCACCCGGTCCAGGGCAGGACGCAGCCGCCGAGCGGGCTTTTCCTGCTCGTACTCGGCGAGTTCCGAATCGGAGAGCGTGGCGCTGCCACCCCCCGATGTTGCACTCACAGTCATCGACTGGTTCCCTCCTGTGGTCGAAGGCTAGTGTCGCCGACCACGAGGCGGAGTCGCATGATTACGTCTTTACCAAGATCTGACACATAACCCCGTCACCTGCCCTACGATCACGGCATGAGCGGCGCCGTCAGGATTTTGTTGGTCGAGGACGATCTAGATATTGCGAACGCTCTGATACCTGCGTTGCGCCGGTACGGGTTGATGGTGACGCACGTCCGGACGGCTGCGGACGCGCTCGCAGCCGACCCCGGTGACCTCGTGTTGCTGGACCTCGGGCTGCCCGACGGCGACGGCATCAACGTGTGCCGGCAGATCCGTACGGTGTCGGACGTACCGGTGATCGCGGTGACTGCCCGGGGTGAAGCGGCCGACCGCGTCCGCGGGCTGCGCAGCGGTGCCGACGACTATGTGGTCAAGCCGTTCGCGATCTCCGAGCTACTGGCCCGGATCGATGCTGTACTACGCCGTACCGGTCTTCTGCAGCCCCGCCCCCGGGTCACCGTCGGAGACCTGACCGTCGACATCGAGGCACGCACGGTCCAGGTCGCCGACAAGCCCATCAGCCTGACCCGCAAGGAGTTCGACGTGCTAGCTGTGCTGGCCGCCCATCACGGCCGGGTGGTGCCGCGTGAGCAAGTCGCGCTGTATGCCTGGCAGTCGGTCTTCGAGGCCTCCTCGCGGACCATGGACGTGCACGTCGCCAGCCTGCGGGCCAAGCTCGGCCGGCCCGAGCTGGTCCAGACCATCCGCGGTGTCGGCTACCGCCTGGGTTCGGACTGACCGTTGCGTCGTCGTCTGCTGCAGTCCCTCGTCCCGATGGTGGTCATCCTCGCCATCGTCGCTGCCTGGCCGCTGGCCAACTTCATCGCGACCGGTGCGTCCCGCACCCTGTTCCTGTCCCGCAGCAACGACGCTGACTGGTTCGCCACGATGGCCGAGGGTCCGCTGCAGTCCGGCGACATCGCCAGCTTGCGTGAGCTCGCCGTCCGCTACCACGAGCTCTACAACACGCCTGTCTTCGTCGTCGACGTCGACAGCCGGGTGATCGCGACCTCGCGCTCCGGCGTGGACGTCCGCGAGCCCGACCTGGCGACCGCGCTGTCCAGCACGCTGGCCGGCCGGCTGCCGGCCGAGCCGCCGGCCATGTGGCCCTGGAAGTCCGGCGAGATGGTCGTCGCCCGCCCGGTCGTCAACAACGGCCGGGTCCTCGGCGCCGCCGTCCTGCGGGTGCCGACCGAGCATGCCCGCGACCAGGTGCAGAACGGCCTGCTGCTCCTGCTCGGCGGCCTGATCGTCGCCATCGTCGCCGTCGTCATCGGCATCGTCCGGCCGGTCAGCCGCTGGGTGCTGCGGCCGATCAACGACCTCGACAACGCGACCCACCAGGTCACCCGCGGCGCGCTCGACACCCGGGTCTCCACCGACGGCCGCGCGCCCGAGCTGCGCCGGCTCGGCGACAGCTTCAACTCGATGGCGCTCAGCCTGCACCAGGCCCGCCAGCGCGAGCGCGAGTTCGTCGCCGACGCGTCGCACCAGCTCCGGACGCCGCTCACCTCGGCCCGGATCCACATCGAGGGCCTGTCCCGGCTGTCACCGACCGCGCGGTTCGCGCTCAGCGACATCGACCGGCTCGGCCGGATCGTCCAGCGGCTGTCCCGGCTGGCCGGCTCGGACCGCCCTGGCGAAACCGAGGGCAGCGAAGAGCCGCTGGACCTGGCCCAGGCGATCAAGGAACGGCTGGTCGGCTGGAAGGCCGTCTACGCCGCCGACGACCTCGAACTCATCATCGGCGAGATGGTCCCCGGCGGGGTCGCGTCCGAGCTCGAGGTGGACGACATCCTGGACGTCCTGCTCGACAACGCCTCGAAGTACGGCGCACCCCCGGTCGAGGTCTCGGTACTGCGCGACGGTACCGAGGTCGTCCTCTCGGTCCGCGACCACGGCCTCGGCCTCGGCTCCCGCGACCTGAAGAAGGTCGGCGAGCGCTTCTGGCGCAGCGCCCACCACCGCGAGATGCCCGGTACCGGCCTGGGCCTGGCCATCGTCCGCTCCGAGGCAGCCCGGGTAGGCGGCCGCGTGGTCGCCCGTCCCCCGATCGGTGGCGGCCTGGTGATCGAGGTCCGGGTCCCCCTGCTGGATGACTACGACGCCTGAGTACTGCGGCAGGCCGTAGTACTCAGACGTGGTTGGTGCGGTACCAGCGCTCAGCAGCCGGATGGAGCGGGATCGGCATGGTGGCGACCGCTGAGCGGGCATCCAGCGAGCCGGCCTCCTTGTGGTACGTCATCAGGTCGGCCTGGCGGCGGAACAGTGTGTTGAGGGTCCACCAGGCCCAGGAGTCGGACAGGCCGCGGCGGGCCAGCAGGTAGTTCGGGATGGCCAGGGTCGGGACCGCGCTGGCCAGTTTGTAGACCGACGGCGGGATCGAGGACAGCACGTAACCGCCGAAGCGCCGCAGCGCGATCGTCTCGGCGACGTCGCCGATGTCGACCAGCCGGAAGCCGATGGTGTCCTGCAGCACCCCGATCGGAGTGGTCGGCAGACCGCCGCTCCAGATCAGCGCGTCGATACCGCCCTTGGCCTTGGGGTTCTCGGCCTTGGCGGCCAGCGCCTTCACCGCGCTCTCCAGGTCGAGATTCACCTTCGTCACGTTCCGGACCCTGGCGGTGTCCAGGATCCGGTCGGCGACGACCTTGGTCCCCGACAGCTTCGGTCCGACGCTGACGGTCTTGCCGGTCAGGTCCTTGAGCTTGAAGACGTCGGACGCGGTCGGCACCACCACGTGGACGTAGTTGTCGTAGGTCCGGGCCAGCGCGGTGAACCGGAGCTTGCCCGTCTTGAACTGGTCGACGCCCTCGAAGGCGTCCAGGGCCGAGTCCGACAGGCTGAAGGCCAGGTCGGCGGTGCCCATGTCGAGCATCTTCAGGTTCTGCACCGAGCCCTGGGTGGTGATCGTCTCCATCGTGACCCCGGTCACCTCGGTGACCAGCTTCGCCAGCCCCGCGCCGTACACGGCGTACACCCCGCCGACGTTGCCGGTGGCGAGCTTGGCCGGGCCGCTCGGGGCCGGCTCCTTCGACCGCCCGCGGGAGCAGCCGGGAACCACCATGGCGGCCGCCGCGGCGGCTCCGAATCCGAGCACGTTACGGCGATTCAGGAGATGGGCGCGATCCATAGAGGACAACCTATTGGGCAAGTGGTCCCGAGGCTACTTACCGTGCTCGAACGAACAGCGTCTGGACGGGCCCCCTTGGGATGTGACAGCGTTGTCATCGCACCGGCCGCGAGGGCCGCGCCAGACCGTCATCGGAGGATGATTTCGTGCACGACGACCGTCAACTCATCGAGGAGCGGCTCCAGCGCGCCCTGCGGGAGCGGATCCGCCCCGCGATCTACGGCGCGGCCGTCCCGCTGGACATCAAGGTGTGGCACGCGCCTGGTGAGCCGGTGTCACCCGCCGAGGCGCTCAAAGCCTCCTACGAGCCCGCCGAGATCGGGCTGCCCTGGGGTCCCGCCTGGGGCACCGCCTGGTTCCACTTCAGCGGCCAGGTCCCGGCCGAGTGGGCCGGCCAGGACATCGAGGCCGTCATCGACCTCGGCTTCAGCGGCGGTCCGGGCTTCTCCGCGGAGGGCCTGGTGCACACCACCAAGGGCGTCCCGCTGAAGGGCCTGCATCCGCGCCAGACCTATGCGCCGCTGTCCATCCTCGGCCCGGACGGTACTGCGGCCTCGGCCGGCGACAGTATCGAGTTCTACGTCGAGGCGGCCGCCAACCCCGAGGTACTGGGCTACAACGCCTTCGCTCCGATCTCCTCGGACCTGGGCGCCAAGCCCGAGCCGGGTGGCAAGCCGATCTACCAGCTGACCCGTGCGGACCTGGCCGTCTTCAACGCGGAGGTCTGGGACCTGATCCTCGACCTGGACGCGCTGAACGGCCTGCAGAAGGAGCTCCAGCCGCAGGAGCCGCGCAGCCGCGAGATCCTGCGCGCCCTCAGCCGCGCCCTGGACGTCCTGGACTACGAGGACGTCGCCGGTACTGCGGCTGCCGCACGCGCCGAGCTCGCCGACGTACTGAGCCGTCCTGCGCACGCCAGTGCTCACCAGCTCTCCGCGGTCGGCCACGCGCACATCGACTCGGCCTGGCTCTGGCCGCTGCGCGAGACCCGCCGCAAGGTGGCCCGTACGGTCTCCAACGTCGCCACGCTGGCCCAGGAGTACCCGGAGCTCGTCTTCGCGTTCTCGCAGGCGCAGCAGCACGCGTGGGTGAAGGACAACTACCCCGAGGTCTGGGAGCGGCTGAAGAAGGCCGTTGCCGACGGCACCATCGTCCCGGTGGGCGGCATGTGGGTCGAGTCCGACACCAACCTGCCTGGTGGCGAGGCGCTGGCCCGGCAGTTCGTGCATGGCAAGCGGTTCTTCCTGGACGAGTACGGGATCGACACCCAGGAGGTCTGGCTGCCGGACTCGTTCGGCTACACCGCCGCGCTGCCGCAGCTGGTGAAGCTGTCCGGCTCGAAGTGGTTCCTGACCCAGAAGATCTCCTGGAACCAGAAGAACAAGTTCCCGCACCACACGTTCCTCTGGGAGGGCCTCGACGGGACCCAGGTGTTCACGCACTTCCCGCCGATCGACACGTACAACTCCGACCTGTCCGGTCGCGAGCTGGCGCACGCCCAGCGCAACTTCGCGGAGAACGGCTCTGCCACCCGCTCGCTGGTGCCGTTCGGCTACGGCGACGGCGGTGGCGGCCCCACCCGTGAGTTCGTCGCGACGGCCCGCCGGGTGGCCAACCTGGAGTCCTCGCCGCGGGTGACGATCGAGTCCCCGACCGAGTTCTTCAGCGCGGCCCAGGAGGAGTACCCGAACGCACCAGTCTGGTCCGGTGAGCTCTACCTGGAGATCCACCGCGCGACATACACCTCGCAGGCCAAGACCAAGCAGGGCAACCGTCGCAGCGAGCACCTGCTGCGCGAGGCCGAGCTGTGGTCGGCAGCGGCCGTGGTGGCCGGCAAGCTCGACACCTACCCGTACGACGAGCTGGACCGGATCTGGAAGGCCGTCCTGCTCAACCAGTTCCACGACATCCTGCCGGGCAGCTCGATCGCCTGGGTGCACCGCGAGGCCGAGGCGACCTACGCCAAGCTGGCCGAGGAGCTCGAGGCGATCATCGCCACGGCACAGCAGGCGCTGGCCGGCTCCGGCGACGCGCAGATCGTCTTCAACGCAGCCCCGCACACCCGTGGTGGCGTCGCTGGTCTCGGTGCGGGCATCGCCGTCGGCGAAGGCGCTGCGGCGACGATCGAGGGCGGCGTCCTCGACAACGGCGTGATCCGGGTGACGATCGACGAGCGTGGCCTGATCACCAGCCTGTACGACCTCGAGGCCGGTCGCGAGGTGATCGCCGCGGGCAGTACTGCGAACCTCCTGCAGCTGCACGTGGACACCCCGAACCAGTGGGACGCCTGGGACGTCGACTCGTTCTACAAGAACAACGTCCGCGACGTCACCGAGGTCGACAGCGTCGAGTTCAGCGACGTCGACGGCGTCGCCACGGTCGTCGTGAAGCGCTCCTTCAACCGGTCCAGCGTCACCCAGACGCTGCGGCTGCGGCCGGGCGCCAAGCGGGTCGACATCGAGACCGCGATGGACTGGCACGAGTCGGAGAAGTTCCTCAAGGCCGCCTTCCCGGTCGACGTGCACGCGGACCGCTCCGCCTCGGAGACCCAGTTCGGGCACATCTTCCGGCCGACCCACCAGAACACCTCGTGGGACGCGGCCAAGTTCGAGATCGCGGCGCACCGCTGGGTGCACGTCGGCGAGCCCGGCTACGGCGTCGCCGTGGTCAACGACTCGACGTACGGGCACGACATCAACCGGACCGCGCGGGAGGACGGTGGTACCACGACCACCATCCGTACCTCGCTGATCCGGGCGCCGCGCTTCCCCGACCCGCAGACCGACCAGGGCCTGCACGTGGTCAACCACGCGCTGGTCGTCGGCGCCGGCATCCCCGACGCGATCAACGAGGGCTACCGGATCAACCTGCCCGAGCGCGTCGTCACCGGCGCCGAGGGAGTCGACCCGATCGTTGCCCTCGACAACGACAATGTGATCGTCGAGGCGGTCAAGCTGGCCGACGACCAGTCCGGCGACGTCGTCGTGCGGCTCTACGAGTCGAGCGGCGGCCGGTCCCGGGCCACGCTGACCACCGGCTTCGCGGCCGCGTCGGTGACCGAGGTCGACCTGCTCGAGCGCCACCTGGCCGACCACGAGCTGACGGACGGCGGAGTGACCTTCGAGCTCCGCCCGTTCCAGATCCTCACCCTCCGCTTCAAGCGCAGCTAGCCAGCCCCATCTCAGGGGTTAACCCCTGAGATGGGTGGTTGCCCCCTCAGATTCTGAGGGGGCAACCCAGCGTTTGAGGGGATAACCCCTGAGATGTGCCTACTCCGGCAACCCGATCGTCGCCCGGATCGCCTGCTGCCAACGCCTCGCCCCGCGGCCGTGCCCGATCAGGCAACGCGATTCCGGAAGCGCACTGTCCGGATTGAGTCCTAGCATCGGCCTATGGATCAGGAGTTCAGCGGCGAGGTGCTCGAGTGGCGCGGTCCGGCGCCGTACTACTTCGTGCCCGTACCGGAGCAGGAAGGCGCCGCATTGCGAGCCGCTGGCCTGGCCGCCAGCTACGGCTGGGGGATGCTCCCGATTCGCGCGCGGATCGGGAGTACCGAGTGGAAGACCTCGTTGTGGCCGAAGGACGGCGGCTACCTGCTCCCGCTGAAGGACGCAGTCCGCAAACCCGCGGGCATCGGCGTCGGCGACGCGGTGGATGTCCGGCTCACCTTCGACGCCCTCCCCCGCCAGCAGAAGCCGCAAGCCAAGCGGGCACACATTCCCAGGGGCTCGCGGGAGCCGGTCAGCGCCGAGCAGTTGACGATCGTTCCGGCCAACCAGGCGAGCTGGGCCGACCTGCGATCGATCTTCGGTACCACCGGCAACCCCGCACGATGCTCCTGCCAGCGATTCCGCATGCTCCACAAAGAATCCTGGGCCTCCGAAGGCCCCGAAGAACTGGCCGCCCGACTCCGCGACCAGACCGCCTGCGGAAACCCGAAGGCACCCGCAACCAGCGGCCTGGTCGCCTACCTCGACGGCGAGCCCGTCGGCTGGTGCGCCGTCGCGCCGCGGGCCGACCACGCAAGGCTGCTCCGCGACAACCGCGTCCCCTGGCTCGGCCGCACCGAAGACAAGACCGACCCCACCGTCTGGGCCGTCACTTGCTTCATCACCCACGCGGGCTACCGCCGCCGGGGAATCAGCCACGCCCTGGCCCACGCCTCCGTCGACTTCGCCCGGCAACGCGGAGCCCACGCCTTGGAGGGCTACCCGGACTTCGCCGAAGGCGGCTCCGTCGGCACCCTCGCCACCTTCACCGACGCGGGCTTCACCCAGGTGAGCCAGCCCGGCAAACGCCGCGCCGTCCTGCGCATCGACTTCTGAGCACCACCCCGAAACGCAGCCTTCGCGGCCATGCGGCGTTCACCGGGGCGACGTAGCGTGGTGGAGCCGGACAGCATCCAGGAGGTGGCAATGACCCCGCCGACGCCCTTGCTCGGGGGCCGCACGCTCGATCGGGCGACGGCCAGAACGCTGCCACCGGGATCGCGGCTGCCGACGTTCGCGCAGACGTTCCTGTTCGCGCGTCATCGCAAGACCTTCTTCCCGCGACTGCGGGCGCAGTACGGGGATGTGTTCACGATCCGGCTGGTGCCGTCCAGCCGGGTGGTCGTGGTGGTCAGCCGGCCGGAGCACATCCGGGAGGTGTTCAGCACGCCGCCGTCGATCGTGCACGCGGGCGAGGGCAACACGGCACTCAAGCCGATCATGGGTCCGCACTCGCTGCTGCTCGTCGACGATGACGACCACATCCGGATGCGGCGTCAACTGATGCCGGCCTTCAACGGGCACGCGCTGCGCGGGTACTCCGAGATGATCGCCCGGCTCGCTCAGGACGAGGTCGAGGCGTGGCCGATCGGCAAGCCCTTCCGGGTGCACGAGCGGATGCGCGATCTCACCCTCGAGGTGATCCTGCAGGTGGTGTTCGGGGTGACGGACTCGGATCGGCTGGAGCAGTTGCGGCCGCTGGTCGAGAAGGTCGTCTCGGTCGACCCAATCATCATGCTCGGCGCCTTCTACCCGGTACTGCTGAAGTTCCCGCCGTGGCGTAGTTTCCTCCGGGCGCAGCAGCAGGTCGACGAGATCCTGTACGACGAGATCGCCGGCCGCCGGGTCGACCCGGAGCTTGCCGAGCGCAACGACGTACTCTCGAAACTGCTTGCCGCAGGCACCTGGTCGGACGAAGAACTGCGCGACCAGCTGGTCACTCTGTTGCTGGCGGGCCATGAGACGACGGCAACGTCGCTGGCGTGGGCGTTCCATGAGCTGGCCCGGATGCCTTCGGAATTGCAGGCCGGGCAACAGGCTGCTGACGAAGGTAACGATGACTACCTAGAAGCCATGGGCAAGGAATCACTCCGCCTGCACCCCGTCGTCTACCAAGTCGGCCGCCGCCTCACCGAAGCCATCGACCTCGCGGGCTACCGCCTCCCCCGCGGTACGACGGTGATGCCGGCCATCGGCCTGGTCCAAGGCGACGAGGAGCACTTCCCGGACGTCGAGGTCTTCCGCCCCGACCGCTTCCTGGGCGACAACCCACCGGCCCCCGGCACCTGGATCCCCTTCGGCGGCGGCACCCGCCGCTGCATCGGCGCCGGCTTCTCGCTCCTCGAATCCACCGAAATCCTCCGAGCCGCCCTCACCCGCTACAACCTCACCGCCCCCACCACCCCCGAAAAATCCACCCCCCGCAACGTAACCCTCGTCCCCTCCAACGGCGCCACCATCACCGCCACCCCCCGCCTCACCTAACCCACACCAACCCGAAGTCGGCACCTTGAACACCTCGTGGTGACCGCGGACATGAAATTACCTGTCCGAGGTCACCACAAGGTGTTCAAGGTCGCCAGTACTGGCCGGCGCGACCGACCGGGACAGCGCGCAGGTGAGGGCGACGGCAGCTCTGCTGGCCGTTCTGGTGCTGCCGCTGAGTGGTTATGCCGCTTCCGCGGTGTCGGCTAGGCCGCCTCCGCCGGCGTGCTGCGCGCGGCTGGGAGGCGATGGCAGCCGCCAGCTACCCAGTGGTTGCTGATTCGGCCCGCACGCAGTTCTGCGGCGCAGGCCAGCGGGACCACAGGCGAGTGGTCCGCCGCTGTGGGGCGGCGGGACCACCTCCTGTGGGGTTCAGTCCTCCAGGTCGCCGACGTCGCCGAGGTCTACGTCTCGGACGTCTTCGAGGTCGGTTTCGTCTTCGTCGTCCAGTTCGAAGGGCTCGTCGTCGTTGACTACGTGGACGGCTGCTTCCTCGGCGCTGGCGGCGGCGCCGTCGAAGCCGACGTCCTCGGCGACCAGGTCCTTCTCCTCGTCGAAGTGGGCGCCCTCGTCGGGGGCGACCAGACGGCCGGAGCGGACCTCTCCCACCTCAGGGCCGCCGACGTTCTCGCCGTCCTCCGCGTACGGGTCCGGTTCGGGTTCCTCCTGCGCGAGCCGCTGGTCCAGCGTCTCTCCCTCCAGCGCCTCCTCGGCGGTGGTACCGAAGCCTTCGCCCGCGGACCACTTCTCCGGCGGCGAGTAGCCCTCGTCCAGCAGGTCGTCCACGCCGCGGTCGTTCAGCGTGTCCGAGGCCTGCAACTGGTCCTCGTCGTCGACGCTGTAGCTGCCGTAGTCCTCACGGTTGTTGTCGCTCATGGCACCACCCTCGCTGTCCGAGCAAAAGGAATCAAGGCGGCGCCCCTGCGTCACCCGAGCCCACCCATCCCCGATGATGGGGTGATGGACCCGGTGCGGCTGACCCTGGAGCAGTTGCGCGAACTCCGCGACGACATCGCCCCTCGCGCCGCCCGGCGCTCCGCCGCCTCCGTGCACCGCCGGATCGACCGCTGGCGCAGCCGAGCCTTCTTCATCGCCCAGTGCGCCCTGGCCGCCGCCACCGCCTGGGCGATCGCCCGCTATGCCCTTGGCCACAAGCAACCATTCTTCGCCCCGGTCGCCGCGATGGTCTGCCTCGGCTTCAGCTTCGGCCAGCGCCTGCGCCGCGTCGCCGAGGTGATGGTCGGCGTCGCGGTAGGAGTCGGCGTCGGCGACCTGTTCGTCCGCGTCTTCGGTACCGGCGTACTCCAGCTCGTCTTCGTCATAGCGCTCGCGATGAGCATCGCCGTCCTGCTCGGCGCCGGCACCCTGATGGCCACCCAGGCCGGCGTACAGGCCGCGATCGTGACCACCCTGCTGCCCACCGACGGCGCCGCCTTCAACCGCTGGCTGGACGCGGTCCTCGGCGGCCTGGTCGCCCTTGCCGCCGCAACCATCGCCCCAGCCGCCGCGATTCGTCGCCCCCGGCAACAAGCCACCAGCGTCCTGAACGAGCTCTCGGCCATCCTGATCGAGACCGCCGACGGTCTCCGCCTGGACGACCACGACGCCGTCACGGACGCCCTCCGCCGGGCCCGCGAGAGCGAGAGCCTGCTCGACGACCTGCGCAGCGCAGCCGCCGAGGGCGTAGCAGTCGTCCGGCTCTCCCCGTTCCGCCGCCGTCACCGCGGCCGCGTCCAGGAGATCGCCGACCTGGTCATCCCGCTCGACCGCGCGATCCGCAACATCAGGGTCCTGGTACGCCGGGTAGCAGTCTCCGTATGGCGCGACGAGCGCATGCCCGACGAGTACCCGATGCTGCTCGACCGTCTTGCCGACGGCACCCGCCTCATCGCCGAGTCCCTCTTCGAGCCGGCCGCCGACGTCGCGGCCCACCGCGTCCTGGGCGAACTCGGCCGCCGTACCGCCGTACTCCCGACGCCGCCCGGCCTCTCCGCCGTCGTCGTCCTCGGCCAGATGCGCTCGGTCATCGTCGACCTGCTCGAGCTGACCGGTACGACGTACGACGAGGCCCGCGAACTCGTCCCGCTCCGCCCCGACGGCCTGGACGAGAAGTAGCCCCTCCGGACCGTGTGGCGCCGATCACACGAAATGTTCTGAGAAATTCCCGTCATACCCGGCCCCGCCGTGCGTCTCACAGGCATGACGATCCACCGACTGATGACAGTCATCGCCACCGAGCAGATTCATCTGCGCCGCGATGACCGCAGCGACAAGACGGCCTCAGCGACCGTCCCCACCGACGACCGGAGCGACGCCGCCGCCGAGCAGTAAGGCGCGAACCGGACGGACGGACAGGCGGCGCACCCGAACGGTCTTCCCCACCGAGGTAGATCGCACGGAAGTCGCATGACGCACGAGGCGCCCCTATGCGAGCGCGTCGCCTGCCCGTCGCGGTGCTCCGCCACAGCGGAGCGCCAAGAACCACCCGTTGGCCATCCTGACGCCGATTGCGCGAGGCTCAGGCCGGCCCGGGTGGTTCTTTATTTCTCGACCAGTACCTCGGTGGTCACCGAATTCGCGATGAAGCACTCCTGGTGCGACAAGTGATGCAGCCGATCCATCGCCGCCTCGTCCGGGGTCTCACCCGCGAAGGTGATCACCGGATGCAGCGTCACCCGGGTGACCGCCATCCGCCCGGCCTCGTTCTTGGCCATCACGCCGACCGCGTGATCGACGTACGAGTCGACCACCAGCCGCTTCTTCGCCGCGATCGCGAGGAAGGTGAGCATGTGGCAGGACGAGAGCGCCGCCACGAACGCCTCCTCCGGGTCCACCGTCCCGGAGTCCGTGCCCAGGTACGCCGGATTGGCCGACCCGGGCACGGTCACTCCACCGTCGAAGCGCCACTCGTGGTCCCGGCTGTACTTCTCGTAGGTGAACTCGTGCTCACCGCGACTCCAGCTGACATCGACCACGTGCTCCGACATGGACTACCTCTCTTCCGACACGACTCCATGGCGCTTCTTCGGCGCCGTCACCGGGTTGAATCGTACGGCGGTCTTCCCCGGCAGCTGGGCGACGAAGTCACTGTCGTAGCGGGCCGCCATCCCGGCGACCGGGAAGTCGGTCGTCACGTACTGCGCGCCGCTGGCGAGCGCGATGCCGAGCCGGGTGTAGTCCTTGTCCCGGATCGTCGCCATCGGCTCGTCCGACCGGGTCCGGACCAGGTAGCCCTTCGTGACCAGCCGCTGGATCTCGGCCTGGCCGGCGCCCCGCGGGTCGTTCACCTCGGTGATCGCGGCGTCCGGTTCACCCTCGGGACCACGGGTGAAGACGGCGCGGCCCTCCAGGTTCGGCTTGCCGGCCCGGTACAGGTCGCGGATCTCGCCCGGACCGCCGTTGTCGAAGTAGAACATCACCTTGCCGCGGGCGTCCCGCAGTGTCGGCCAGCCCTTGGTCAGTACCGACTGCTCGAGCGTCAGGCCCGGCTTGCGGACATCGTCCGGCGTGATCAGGTCGTCCGCGGTGAAGACCGAGTGGATCTCGGTGTCGACGCTGTCCAGGTTCGCGGCGTCCCACGGCGGAGCCTTCACCCCACCGGCGGCGACCACCTGCGGGTCGGACTGCTTCAGCTCGAGGTTGATCGAGATCGGTGCCGCGTTCGGGTGCTCGTCGGTCCACGTCTTGACCTGCTGCAGGCAGAGTACGAAGGTCCGGCAGTTGGTGTTGTAGTCGAAGTCCGGGACGTGCATCACCTTGATGCCGGGCTGCGCGAGCGCCGGGTCGGTGAGGGGGCCCTGACCGGTCAGCTTGCGGATCAGCGGGTAGGTGTAGAGGCCACCGACAGGGTCCGGGAACAGGTCGAACTCCAGCGTCCGGACGTTCTGGTACTCGAGCTGCTGGCCGACCGGGGCGTGTGAGTACCAGAGGTCGACGGAGCCCGGGTTCTGCTGCTGCTGGACCTTCTGCTCGTTCGGGCTCAGCTCCCGGTGGTACGAGTTGTGCGAGCCGATCTGCTGCACCTGGTTCATCCGGATCCCGGAGGTGTTCGTCCGGTTGTCCGTCTTGGCCTCGGCGCTCTGCCCGGGCAGCGCGGCGCTTCCGGCCAGGCCACCTCCGGCGACGGCCAGGGACGCGAGTCCCGCAATCAGTTTCCTGCTGACCTGCATCTGTTTTCTCCCTCACTCAACCCCGACGGCGACCTCTGCCCCGATTCTCATCTAGACCGGTGTCATCTGGCCGACTGTTAGATGACAGCAAACCGTGTAGTGCCGACGGCGGGCTTTTGGCAACGTTGTCCCCCGGTGGAGGCACAATGAACACCATGGTCACCACATCCGCAGGCGAGGAGCCAGGCGCCGACGCCGGTACGGCGTACCCGCTGCGCCGGACACCGACCCAGGACCGGGCCAATCGCCAGGTCGAGCGCATCCTCGACGCGGCCTGCGCCGAGGTGGTCGAACGCGGCTACGACGCCGCCTCGACCAGCAGCATCGCCCGCCGGGCCGAGATCGCGGTCGGCAGCGTCTACCGGTACTTCCCGGACAAGCGCACCCTGATCCAGGCGATCGAGCGGCGCAACCAGCATCGCTACACCGAGGCAGTCCGCGAGCGGCTGGCCGTGGTGGCCGACTGGCGGCAGGCCGTCGATGTCACCCTGGACACCTTCCGCGAGATGCACACCACCGATCCGGGGTTCCGCGCGGTCGTGCTGAGCGGGCTGGGCGATCCGGAGCTGGAGGTGACGCCCGGTGAGTTCGACGACCAGCACGCGGGCGAGTTCGCCGAGCTGCTCACGCTGCGGTTCGGGGCGCGGGACAGCCACGAGTTCCAGATGAGCGTCACGCTGACGATCGCGATGGGCGAGGCACTGGCCCACCTGGCGGACCGGCTGCCTGCCGCGGACGCGGAGTACGTGCTGGCTCAGGGCCGCCCGGCCCTGCACCGCCTGCTCGAGCCACACCTGCCGGCTGAGGCCGGCTGAGCCGCTGCCCTGAATCACCAGTTGCTCGAGCCATGCAGGCGGCTCGAGCAACGTTTCGTCGTAAATCAAAGGTCCCCCGCCGATCTGGCGAGGGAGGGCGCTTCTTGCTGGGTAAGGAAGGCTTACGGCTGCGGAACCGGTGAGCGTGGGCCGATCGTCGGCCAGTGGCTCACCTTGCCCGCGATCCGGGCCCTGCGCGGCGACCGGATGTCGTAGCTGACGATCACCCTGTCGTTCTTGGCGTAGCTGCTCGCCGCGGCCAGCGGAATCATCCGCGCGACCTCGAACGGGCCCTCGCCGTGCCGGGTGTAGTACTCGACAGTGACCTCCAGGCATTCCGCCGTCGCGCCACTCTCCAGCTGTCCGCGGACCGGGCCGCGCACCTTCGTCACCCGTCCGGCTGTCTTCTCGACCCCATCGCTGCGGCGCCGGACGCCCGCAACGATGTCTGCCACGATGCATGCCGTGACCAGCAGCACCAGGCTTAAACCACCGAATACAACGATAGTCAACACTTGGTACTCACCCCCGACGCGTCGCCCGCGAGCGGCGCGGTCGTCGTTTTGTCGTACTGCCTGTACGGGCCTTCCCGTACAAACGGTGGGACGGCGGCTGAGGCGATCCGGTTCCCACGTACTGACAATTGTGTTTCAGCTGTCGCCGAACATCCCGAACTGATGCCGTGACGGCACCGGCCGGTCCGTGCCCAGCTCACGCTGCGCCCACTGCCAGTACTCCGCCAGCGGGTTCTCCCCCTCGCGGACGGTCGGCAGGTCGATCCCCTCGTCCAGCAAGGCCTGGGCGCCGGCCGCGTCGTCCTGCAGCAGCAACAGCTTGACCCTGGCCGCCCGGAGCCGCGGATGGGTGCGTACCTCCTCGGAGGCGCGCTGGTAGAACTGCTCGGCGGCCCTGGTGTCCCCAGCGTCGACGGCCCACTCGAACGCCTCCACGAACAACTGATGCAAGCCGGCCGGGGCCAGGGTCACCGCATGATCCCAGTCGTGGCTGTCGCCCGAGCGCAACGCCAGTTCGCGTGCGGACCATACGGTTTTCAAGCAATTGCTCGACTTGCGCCAGGCGTCGAGCGCGCCGTCGTGGTCATCGGCGTACCAGCGGGCGACGCCGCGGTGGTACCAGCTCAGCCAGTTGTCCTCCTCGACCGCTTCGAGCAAGTCCTTCCAATGCAGCAAGGTGCCGTCCGGCGGCACGTTGTGGTCGATCGGCTCAGGCAGCCGACCTTCGAGCACCGGCAGCCAGGCGCGTTCGCGGGCCGTCATCGTCTCGTCGGCGAACGGCGTCCCCGCGGAGACCTTCCAGCCGGTACGCCGCAACTCCAGCGCTCCCCATCCCGACCCGACCGCGAGTTGCTCGGCCGGCTCGGCGTCGATGACGGTCAGCCACTCCTCCTCGCGGGCGGCGAGCGAACGTAGTACCGGCTCCAGTACTTCGCCCGCGGCCGTCCGAGCCGTCTTCCAGTCCTCCGCGTGCGCCTTGGCCGGGTCGACGCTGACCCGCCCGTACGCCTCCAGCCAGTGCCAATTGGTTGCTGCTGGCAACTTGAGGTGCTCCATCTGGGTCCGCGCCAGGCCGGCCTGGATCTCGGCGTACCCGTGTCCCTGCAAGCCCGGCGAGAGCCACTCCTGCCACCTGCGGCCACCGGTCGATTCGCCCCAGACGAACAGCTTCCGGCCGCGCAACCGGTCCGTCGACGCTTGCGCCAATCCGTTGCCCTCGGCATCGAGTGACGCGATCCAGGGCTGCTCCTCCGGCGGCAGCTCGAAGAAGAAGTCGACCGCTCGCCGGTGCCGCATCGGATAGGTCAGATCGACCCCGTCGTACTCCGGTACGCCGACCAGGTCGAGCCGATTGCCGTACCCGAACCGCCAGGCCTGGTCGGCCGGGACGAGTACCCGCGTCCCCGGCGACTGTTCGACCGCGATGTTCGACCACCAGTACGCCGGGGCGGTCTCGCTCGACGGGTTCTGGATCCGCGCACCGACGTACAGCTGCTCGGAGTCCTCGGGGAGCCAGAAGTCCAGCTGGATGATCAGGTTGCGGGTGCGCTCGAGCTCCCATAGGCGTAGTACCGGCGTACCGTCCGGGCCTTCGACGCGGGCCGCGTGCATGGGTGAGCAGGTGCCGGTCCAGTGGCCAGTACTGCCGAGGTTCCACTCGACGCCGCCGGCGAACCAGGCATTGCGCAAGGCGAGGTTGGCCGGCTGGAGGACCGGGTTGCGGTAGAGCAATTCGTCGCCGCTCGCCTTGTGGCCAAGGGAGTAGAGGCGGCCGCCGAGGCTGGGGAGGATGGTGGCCCGGAGGCGGTCGTTCTCCAGGACCAGCGAGGGCAGCTCGCGCTCGACGAGGTCACGGTCGTAGCCGTCCTGGACGAGGGTGGGCAGCATCGTCTGCAGGTGATCGGGGTAGGTCATGTTCTCGCGCATCTCGGCCGGCAGCTCGGCCAGGTTCTCGACGTGGTGCATGTCCTGGCTCGAGCGCAGCGGCGGCAGCGGGTTCTCCTCGCCGAGGGAAGCGGCGGGCAGGCTCAGCTGTTGCGCGGAAAGGGTCGTCACCGGGCTAATTCTTGCAACAACGCGCAGCGCAGTAAAGGGTAATCTCACCGCTACGAGGCGTCCGCTATACATGGACGACCGACGCGAGGGAGTGGGCACCGATGGATGCTGATGTGATCGTGGTGGGAGCCGGCCTGGCCGGGCTGGCCGCCACCGCCGAGCTGGCCGACGCGGGCAAGAAGGTGCTGCTGCTCGACCAGGAGCCGGAGGCCTCCCTGGGTGGGCAGGCGTTCTGGTCGTTCGGCGGGCTGATGTTCGTGGACTCCCCCGAACAACGCCGGATGGGCATCAAGGACTCCCGCGACCTGGCCTTCCAGGACTGGCTCGGCTCGGCCGGTTTCGACCGGCTGGACGACGAGGACAAGTGGGCCCGGCAATGGGCCGAGGCGTATGTCGACTTCGCGGCGGGCGAGAAGCGGCCGTGGCTGCATGCCCAGGGCGTGCGGTTCTTCCCGGTGGTCGGCTGGGCCGAGCGCGGTGGCTACAACGCGGACGGCCACGGCAACTCGGTGCCGCGCTTCCACATCACCTGGGGCACCGGGCCGGGCCTGGTCGCGCCGTTCGAGCGCCGGGTCCGCGAGGCGGTCGCCAAGGGGCTGGTGGAGTTCCGCTTCCGGCACCGGGTGGACGAGCTGACGGTGACCGGCGGTGTCGTCGACGGCGTCTCCGGCAAGGTGCTCGAGCCGAGCACCGTCGCCCGCGGCGTCTCCAGCTCGCGGGTCGAGGTGGAGGACTTCGCTTTAACGGCGCAGGCGGTGATCGTCACGTCGGGCGGGATCGGCGGCAACCACGACCTGGTCCGGGAGTCCTGGCCGGAGCGGATGGGCAAGCCGCCGAAGGAGATGATCACCGGCGTACCGGCGCACGTCGACGGCCGGATGCTGGCGATCACCGAGGCGGCCGGCGGCCGGTACGTGAACCGCGACCGAATGTGGCACTACACCGAGGGCATCCGGAACTGGGACCCGATCTGGCCCTCGCACGGGATCCGGATCCTGCCCGGGCCGTCGTCGCTGTGGTTCGACGCGACCGGCAAGCGGCTGCCGGTGCCGTTGTTCCCAGGCTTCGACACCCTCGGCACGCTCGAGCACATCATGAAGACCGGCTACGACTACAGCTGGTTCGTGCTCACCCAGAAGATCATCGAGAAGGAGTTCGCGCTCTCCGGCCAGGAGCAGAACCCGGACCTCACCGGCAAGGACATCAAGGGCGTGCTCGGCCGGGCCCGCGGCGGCGCGACCGCTCCGGTGCAGGCGTTCATGGACAAGGGCGCCGACTTCGTCGTCCGCAACAACCTGTCCGACCTGGTCCGCGGCATGAACGAGGTGGTCGGCTCCGACCTGATCGAGTACGCCGAGCTGGAGCGCCAGATCCTCGCCCGCGACCGGGAAATGGAGAACACCTTCACCAAGGACCTCCAGGTCACCGCGCTGCGCGGCGCCCGGAACTACCGCGGCGACAAGCTGATCCGGGTCGCACCCCCGCACAAGATCCTCGACCCCAAGGCCGGCCCGTTGATCGCGGTCAAGCTCAACATCCTGACCCGCAAGTCCCTCGGCGGCCTGCAAACCGACCTGGACTCCCGCGTCCTCCGCGCCGACGGCACCCCGCTGCCCGGCGTCTATGCGGCCGGCGAGGTCTCCGGCTTCGGCGGCGGCGGGGTCCACGGATACCGGTCGCTCGAAGGCACCTTCGTCGGAGGCTGCCTCTTCACTGGCCGGACCGCGGGTCGCGCCGCCGCCAAAGCAATCGGTTAGAACACCATGGTGAGGAGGTCGGCGAAGAGTTCGTGTTCGTCGACCTCCAGGCCGCGGTTGGTGAACCAGGTGCACATGTTGTGGCAGTCGCGCATCAGGAAGTCCATCCCCTTCGGGTTGCCGACGATGTCGACGACCTGTGGGAGGTCGATCATCACGATCCGCTCACCCTGGGCCAGCACGTTGTACGGCGACAGGTCGCCGTGCGCCAGCCCCGCCCTGGCCAGCTCGCGCATGCCGTCGCGGAGCTGCTCGTAGTACGAGCTGAGCAGTTCGCCCTTGGGACGGACCTGCGCCAGCCGGGGTGCCGCGCCGCCATCACCGTCGTCGATGAACTCCATCAACAGCTCGATGCCGTCGACCTGGACCGGGTACGGAACGGGGACCCCGGCCTTCCAGAGCCGGCAGAGTGCGTCCCACTCCGCGTAGGCCCATTGCCCGGCCGCGACACTGCGGCCATGGGAAGACTTCTTCGCCAAGGCGCGGGTGTCGCGGCTGTTGCGAGTACGCCGGCCCTCGACGTACGACGTACTGCGATGGAACGAGCGGTGCTCTTCACTGCGGTACCGCTTGGCGGCCAGTAGCGACCGTCGCGCGGGGTTGTCGCCGATCTGCTCCACTGCTCGCTCGAGCAGGAAGACATCGGCCTCTTTACCGGTTTTGAGGATGCCGAGCTCGGTATCGATCGCGGCCTGTTCCGTCACCACCCACGAAGGGCGGGGCTCAGGCCCGCGAGAACCGCGCTCGACATCCAGCCAGGTGGACCAGCGCTGATCCGGCGCCAGCTGCTCCTCCACTTCGCTGAAGTGGAAGACGAAGGCGTCGGCAACGTCCGGTTCGGACTCGTCGCCGGCCAGTGCGGCCCAGCGATCGTCGAGGTCAGAGAGTTGGTGGTCGGTACGAAAGACGTCGGAAGACATCGGATGTGCTCCTGGAGAAAGAAGTGAGGCTGACGCGGACATGCCGCAGCGCAGTGATGGCCATTCGTCCAGCCCTCCTTAGTCCAGGCAGCCTTCGTAGCTGCACAGTTCTGGATCAGGATGCAGCCCGCCTGTCGGCGGCGCAACTGATTTATCAGTGGTCGGAGAGATCGGTGATGGTGACGTCGATGCCGTCGGTGCCGAAGGGCGGTTCGACGGGGCCCAGGAGGTCGGTGATGACCTCGAAGGTGAGGGCCTTGACCTGCTCGCCGAGGGCGGCGAGGTCTTGGCCGTAGGAGGCGACGACCTCGACGGCAGCGCCGGTGGCCCGGCCGTCCTCGCCGACGAAGGAGACCCGGGAGAGCTCGCAGCCGGGCAGCGCGTTGATGGCTGCGCGGAGGTGGCTGACCAGGACGTGGTCGGCGACGTACAGGGGACCGCCGCTGTCGGCCTCGGCCAGGATCGGCCGGGAGCGGCGGGTGACGGATCGCAGCTTCTGCTGGATGTGGGTGGAGATGTCGACCCAACCCGGCTCGGGTGCCGAGCGGGCCTCGGCCGCGGCGCGGCGCAGGATGTCTTCAGTCATCGCCAGTCCTCCAGCTTCTCCTGGAGTGCGACCCGGGCTCGCGCCAACTGACCTCGTACGACGGTCGGCGTCGTCGCGAGCACCTCGGAGATCTCGAGATAGCTCATCTCCTCGACCTCGCGGAGCAGCCAGACCGCGCGTTGCCGGTCGGGCAGCTCGGCCAATGCGGCGTCGAGCGCTTCGAGCAGCTCGGTCCGGACGGCCGGCTCGACCGGGTCGGAGCCGCCGGCGGGCATCCCGGTGAGGGTCTCGTCCGCCACCGGCGTCGGTCGCTTCTTGCGCAGCAGGTCGATCGCCTTGCGGGCCGTGAGAGTGAAGAGCCAGGTCCGCAGTTTGGCCTCGCCACGGAAGTCGGGAAGCGCCTTCCAGGCAGCGACGAACGCATCCTGGACCACCTCCTCGGCATCGCCGTGATCGTTGAGCATACGGCGCGCGTACCGGAACATCGCCGGACCGTGCCGCTCGATGACTGCCGCGAACGCGTCCGCGTCACCGAGCGCGGCAGCCCGGCGCAGCGCGTCGTCACCGGCCTGCGACCAACCGTCGGCCTGCGGCCGTACGGTAACTCGCACCGATCCAGTGACCCCGTTCACACGAACAACCTAGGCGATCCGCGTGACATCGGGGTGTTCCGCCTCGTCGTACCGGGTGTCGAACACAGTTGCAGATGGCAATCAACGAGGGGATGACATGGCTGAGACGAGCCTGACCGCGAAGAGTCTGTCCACGAAGGCCGGCACGGAGGTCGTGACCGAGCCGGCGACGAGCGCGCTGGTGAGCGACTACGGCCGGACCGCGATCGCCGACACGGTGGTCTCGAAGATCGCCGGTATCGCCGCCCGCGAGGTGACCGGCGTGCACAACCTCGGTGGCGGTACCGCCCGCGCCGTCGGCATGCTGCGCGAGCGGATCCCCGGATCGCGCACCAACCTGTCGCAGGGCGTCTCGGTGGAGGTCGGCGAGAAGCAGGCCGCCGTCGACATCGAGGTGGTCGCCGACTACGGCGTCAGCATCGCCGACCTGGCCCAGGGCATCCGCCGCAACGTCATCAGCGCCGTAGAACGGATGACCGGCCTGGAGGTCACCGAGGTCAACATCGCCGTCAGCGACGTCCACCTGGACGGCGAAGACGACACCGAAGACACCGACGACCTCCCCGAACGCCGCGTTCAGTGACCGTCTCGAGCACCCCGGCTCCGGAAGATCTTGCTGACCAGGTAGCGACTCTGGTGCGGTCCGTGCCAGGAGTGGTTGGCCTGCATGGTGGGGTGTTCGGGGAGGTTGCGACCTACCTGCCGGGGCGGCGGGTGTCCGGCGTCCGGATTACGCCGGAGCGGGCTGAGGTGCATCTGACGTTGGAGTGGGGGGAACCGGTCCGGGGGACTGCCGAGACAGTTCGGGATCTGGTGGCTGAGCTGACCGGCGTACCGGTGTTTGTGACTGTCGAGGATGTTGTGAAACGTCCGACTACTGCTGCTGCCAAGGAGATCTTGTGAGTTATCCGATCATCGGTCTGTTCGCCGGGCTGCTGCTGGCGGTCGCGGCCGCGGCCGGCGGGTTTCTGGGGTTCCTGCTCGCGCTCGTGCTCGGCGGCGTCGGCTACGCGGTCGGCCGGTACCTGGAAGGCGCCAAGTCCATCGACGACGTCTTCCGCCCCAAGCGCCGTGGCTGACGAAGCCCTCCTCGACGCCGGGCCGGCAACCGACACCCTGCCGGTGACCGACTCCGCGCCCGCGACCGACTTCGGGGCCGCCGCGGGCGAGTTGGACCATCGTGGCCGCACGGAGATCAAGCCGCGCGTCACCGAACGCATCGCCGAGGTGGCTGCCACCCGCGTCCCCGGCGTCGCCAAGCAGGAGGCGACCTTCGGGCGAGGCCTACCGCGTGCGGAGGCGCGGCAGGCCGGCGAGCGAGTCCGGCTCCAGATCCGAATCGCCGCCCTCTGGGGCCGCCCGCTCGCCCAGGTCGCCGCCGACACCCGCACAGCGGTTGCCGAACAGGTGAACGCCCTGACCGGTCTCATCGTCGACACCGTCGACGTACACATCGACACCGTGCTGCCCGATCGCGAACTGACGATCGCCCCACCGAGGAGGGTGTTGTGACCGCAGCCAAACGACCAGTCCGTACTCCGGCCGCGGTACCCGTCGGCATCATCGGCGCGATCGCCCTCGGCCTACTCGGCGCCGCGGCGATCCGTGATGCCCTGCAAGCACTCGACGTCGTGAAGGGCGAGTCTTGGTCAGGCTCGCTGGCCGAGAAGGTCAAGCTGATCGAGCCCGCCGGCTGGATGGTGCCCGCGGGCATCGCCGCAGTACTGATCGGGCTGTGGTTCCTGATCGCCGCCCTCAAACCCCGCCGGACGACGCAATGGCAGGTCGGCGACTCATCGGTCTGGATCCGGCCCAAGGACGCCGCCCGGCTTGCCGCCGGCGCTGCCACGGACGTCGGTTCGGTGCTCTCGGCAACGACCTCGGCGAAGCGGCGGCGGATCACTGTCAACGCCGTCACCACCACAGACGCCGCGCATGTCAGCGAGGAACTCGAGGCCGCTGTCACCAGCCGGCTCGCGCCGCTGAACCGCCCGCCCCGCATCCGCACCCACGTGCGATTGGAGGAGAGCTGAGATGGGCCGAGGATTGATTGCCCTGGATCGCCTGGTTGCTTTCGTACTGGGTCTGCTACTCCTCGTCGGTGGCGCGGCGGCACTCGCATGGAAGTACGACGTCTTCGCCGATGCTCCGTCGAAGGTCAGGATCACCGACGCTCCGACCGTGGTCACCGAGGATTGGTGGCCATGGGCAACGGGTGCGGCCGGGATCATCCTCGTACTGCTGGCGTTGGCCTGGCTGCTGCGTCACATCCCGCGTCGCCGACTCAATCGACTCGCACTCGACGGTAGCTCGGCGGAAGGCCGGCTGAGCGCCGACGTCGACTCGGCTGTCGGCGCTGCTGCTCAAGTACTGGCCGCAGATCCCGGCGTACGGTCCTGCAGCGGTCACCTGATCACCGATCGCGGTGAGGTCGTCGCCGAACTCAAGACGACGATCAACCCGGACGCCGACCTCGACCAGCTCCGCCACTCCGCCGATCGGGTGCTGACCGAGCTGCGCGAGATGGTCGGCCGCGACGAACTCCGCACCCGAGTCCTGCTCCGCACCGCGCGTCAGCAAACGGCAACTCCACGGGTGATCTAGCGAAACTGTGAGCGGGCTGTCGGCCGGAGCCTGAGCTGCTGTGGTGGCGCAACCGAGCGGCAGATGATCTCCGGGAGCACCTTGTTCTGCCACGTCCGCGAAGTGTCGAGCTGACGCCGATGTTCGGCGTACGCCGCATCGCTCGGGAAGACCGCGAACCAGGCGAGCACCACCTCATCCCTGAGCGGCAACGCAGGGAAGTTGTTCTCGGCAACGAGTGTCTCGAAGGTCGCCGCGAGCGTTGCGCCGGTCCTGGTCAGCACCGGCGCGATCTGGTCGGCGAAGTACTCCCCGAATCCGTCGTCCGGCGAACCGCGGTGATAGACCGCCCCGGCCACCACCGACGACGGAACCTCCGTGGCATCGACCGGCGGCCTGGCCGCGCCAAGCTCCGGATAATCGGAGCCAAGCGAGATCGGCTTCAGCAGCAAGGCATCGTCGGAGTCTTTCATCGTCACGTTGGCCTCGGCACCCCGCGCCTTCCAGACCGGCCCGTAGTAGAAGCCGTTCAGCGCCGCCTCCCGAGCCGGCAGATCACGGAAGCCCCGGATCCAGACGAACCGATCCGGATCGTCGAGATCGCGGAACTGCCCGACCAGATGCATCCCCTGATCCTCTTGCCCCTCGAGGAACGCCTCGTCGAAGACCTCGATCAACTCGTCCCGACGGCCGGGATAGACGGTGTACTGCCTCAGATCCACGACGCCACAGCAGTCAGCTCTCACGGCACCCAGTCAATCGCTAAACCCTGACAAGTACCGGCAGTGTTTGTTCGAGGGGTACTAGGTCGTGATGATCGACGAAGCACGCCTTGCCACGTATCTGCAGGACCACTACGCAGGCTCCTCCGCCGGTATCGAGCTGTTCAAGCGAGCAGCGGACCAGCAGACCGACCCGGTCGTCCGTACTGCGCTGGCCAAGATGGTGCAGGAGGTCGAGGAGGAACGGACCGCCCTCGAGCGGTACCTCGCCGCCGTCGGCGCCAAGCCGGACCAGCTGAAGAACGCCGGCGCCTGGATGGCCGAGAAACTCGCCCGCCTGAAGCCCAACGGCGAGATCCTCCGCCGCTCCCCGCTGAGCGACCTCGTCGAGCTCGAGACCCTCCGGATCGCCGTCGAAGGCAAAGCCGCCGGCTTCCGGATCCTCCGCTCGCTGGCCGACGACGAGCCCGGCTTCGACGCCGCCGAACTGGACAGCCTGCTGACCCAGGTGGCCCAGCAGATCGAAGACCTGGAAACCCTCCGGATGGCCACCGCCCAACGAGTCCTCCGACACCCCTAGCCATTACTGGCGGCCTTGAACAGGCAACGGTGACCTTGAACAAGAAATAACTTGTTCAAGGTCACCGTTTGGTGTCCGAGGACACCACTTCTGGTAGCTGGGGTTACGTGAAGATGCTCACGCCGCCCGGGCCCACCAGCAGGCCGACGACGATCAGGGCGGCGCCCATCAGGAGCTGCCCGCGGACGAGTGAGACGATCCCGCTGATGACGAGGATCGCCGCGATGATCCAGAGAATCAGGAGCATGGTCGTTCCTTTCTCTACGAGCCGGAGCCGTGCAGGCGTCCGGCGGCTGATACCCCGTGCAATGACGCGTCGGTGACCCCTCCCGACGTTGTGTGACCCACTTCAGGTGCCCGCCGCCAACCACCCCAAACGGGGTGAGATTCAAACACCTGTAACACAGGAGGGGTTGCGTCAGGCCGATCGGTTTGATCTGGTGGAGGAGTGGTTCAGCAATGACGCCACCACCGCAGCACCGACACGACGAGGTTTCTCACCGTGACGACCGCAGCTGTCCGTAGTACCGAATCCCGTAGTACCGAATCGCAGACTCTGATCGCCGACTCCACGCATGACCTGCTCACCGAGGCGGACGGCGTCGCCGACCCGCGGCGGCAGCAGCTGCTCGACGAGGTGATCATCCTGAACGCGCCGGTGGCGCGATCGATCGCCGCCCGTTACCGCCGCAAGGGCGTCGACAGCGACGACCTCGAGCAGGTCGCCTACCTCGGCCTGGTCAAGGCCGCCAACGGCTACCGCCCCGACGCGTCGACGGCCTTTCTCGCGTACGCCGTGCCGACGATCCGCGGTGAGCTGAAACGCTACTTCCGCGACTGCGCCTGGGTCGTCCGCCCGCCGCGCCGGGTCCAGGAGATGCAAGGGTCCATCGCGGCCGCCGAGCCCGAGCTGACCCAGCAACTCGGCCACCTCCCGACCGACCAGGAGACGGCCGATGCCTTGGGCACCGACCCTGGCGAGGTCGCCGAAGCGGCGTCGGTCCGTGGCTGCTTCAACACGCTCTCACTCGACGCCCCGGCGGCGGCCGACAACGGAGCGCGCCTGGTCGACACGGTCGCCGACTCCGAACAGGGCTATGAACTCGTCGAGAACGTCCGTACCCTCGCGCCGGCCGTCTCCGACCTCGACGACCGCGACCGCCAGATCCTCGCCCTCCGCTTCTGCGGCGGCCTCACCCAGGAAGAGATCGGCAACGAACTGGGCGTGAGCCAGATGCAGGTCTCCCGTCTCCTCCGCGGCATCCTCGACCGCCTTCGTAAGGACCTCACGGTCCCACTCGACAGGCCTAGCCCGCAAAGTTGATCCGGAACACGTCCCCGTTGCCGATCGCCTGCTGATCAGCGGTATCGCCTGCCGTCAGGCCGGACACATAAGCCGTGCCGTGCCGGCTCGCCACGAACAGGTTGGCCTCGGCGAACGCATCCGCGCCGTCATCCTCAGTCGTGCCGAACTGCTCAAACGACCCACGCGTCTGATCAGCCCGGTACCGCACCAGCACCGCATCGAACTTCCCCACCGCATTCCCCAGCGCCCCATCCGTGAACCCAGCAACGACAAACCCGGTCTCATCCCGCGCGATCGCCGCGCCCTTGTCGTTCCCCGAAGTGCCGAGCTGGTCCTTCCACACCACCGCACCATCCGGATCAACTCGCGCGACGATGAGGTCCTTGTCGCCCACCAGGTCACTTGCAAAGGAACCCGCGGTGTAGCCCGTGAGCAGCACCCCACCAGCCCCGTCAGCCGTCATCGCCCAGAACTCATCCGCCTGCTCGGTCCCCAACTGCTTTACCCACAAGCGATTCCCGTCGCGATCAAACCGCGCGACGAACCCATCGACATCTCCCACAGGTGAGCCCAACGCCCCCGCCGTCATGCCCGCGAGGTAGACGCCATCGCCGCTCACCGCCAGCGCCATCCCCTTCTCCTCGCCGGCGCTGCCGAACTGCCGCACCCAAACCTGCTTGCCCTCAGCATCCAACTTCGCGAGGAACACGTCCTTGTCCCCCGCATTCACCCCACCCAACTCACCCTTCGTATAACCACCGAGATAGATCGACCCGTCGGCATCCGCCGCCACCGCATACCCGCGATCTGCAGCCGCCGTCCCCAGCTTCGTGAACCACCGCTGATTCCCCTGTACGTCGTACTGCGCCACGAACGCATCATCCGACCCACTCCCCGTCGTGTACCCCACAACGGTCGGCCGCCCCTGCGAATCCAGCACCACCCCATACGCGCGCTCGGTCCCCACCGTCCCGAACTCACGCGTCCACACCCGCCCGCCATCCGGCCCGTACTTCGTCAGCGCCACGTCCTTGCCCCCGGCGTACGGCTGCCCCTCGACCGCCCCCTCGGCGGCGATCGCCTCATAACTGTTGCCCGCCTCGTCGACCGCGACTCCACCCGCGCGATCCTCCCCCGGCGTACCGGACAGCGCAGCCTTCATCGGCGTCACGGGTGGCTTGCCGATGGTCTGGAAGATGTACTTCGCGCCTTCGGCGAAGGTCGGCCCCCACACGTCCCAGTCATGCCCGCCGTTGACGACCCGGAACTCGCTGGTCAGCCCCGGCACCCGGACCGCCTGGTTGAACACCACATGCGCCTCGAAGTCGAGGTCGTGCTGGTAGTCCTTGGGCTTCGGGTTCTTGTACTCATCGTCGCCCACGGCAATGAACAGGTGTGATGTCAGTCCCTTGCTGGCAAAGGTCTTGAACGCCGCCGGATAGTTCAGCTTCCGGTAGACCGCCTCGCTGAACGTGTCTTTACCCTTGCCATAGGCACCGAATTCTCGCGCGCTCGAGTCCTTCGGCGGTTGCGGCGAGTACACCGCCGGACTGAGCGCGATCGCGGCACCGAACAGTTCCGGATAGACCATCGAGTACCGCAACGCGCCCGACCCACCCATCGAGTACCCGGCGATCGCCCGCCCCGTCCGGTCGGTGATCGTCCGGTATGTCGCGTCCACGTGCGGCACAAGGTCGTGGATCAGCGCCGTCTCGACTGGGCGGCCTGGGTCCTTGCCCTTGTACGCCGAATCGACGTAGTAGCTCGCCCTGCTACTCCACGGCGCATCCGGCATGATCGCAATCGTCGGTGGGATCTCACCGTCCGCGATCATGGAGTCCAGCCGGCCTTTCACCTGGGTCCACGCGGCCATCGAGTCGCCGCGGCCGTGCAGCAGGTAGAGGACTGGGTAGCGCGTGGTCGTAGCGGCGTACCCGGCTGGGAGATACACGTTGTAGGCGAGGTCTTCACCGAGCGTGCTCGAGTGGAGGCTCGCGGCGGTGATCGTGCCTGGCTCAGGCGCCTTGGGCGACGTCGTGGGACCGGCTGACGGCAGCAGGAAGTTGACCAGGAGAGCGGCCGCGAGGGCCGGGACAGTCACGCGCATAGCTGCTTTGTAATCGCTTACGTAAACGATTACAAGAGGTCGCTGGTTAGGTCTCGGATCGCGGGGCACCGGGGGTGGGTCCGATTCGCAGCGACAGAGGAGAGACCCGATGGGTATCGGAGACAAGCTCAAGAACGCGGCCGAGGAAGCCAAGGGCAAGATCAAGGAGAAGACCGGCGACGCGACGGACAACGAGGACCTGCAGGCCGAGGGCCAGGTAGACCAGTCCACAGCGGATCTGAAGCAGGCCGGCGAGAAGGTCAAGGACGCCTTCAAGGACTGACACAGCAATGCCCTGATCGCGACCGTTTGTTCGGGTAGCGTCGGGGTGTGGACTTCGATGAGGCGGCCGACGCGCTCTATGCAGCGCCGTCGGCCGACTTCATTTCCCGGCGCAACGAGCTGGCGAAACAACTGAAAGCCGACGGCGATCAGCTCGGTTCGACCCGGCTGAAGGCGCTGCGCAAGCCGACCGTCGCCGCCTGGCTGACGAATCTGCTCGCCCGGGAACTGCCGGACGAGATCGACGATCTGCTCGCGCTGGGTGACGAGTTCCGGCAGGCGACCGCCGATCTCGACGGTGAGAAGCTGCGGGAGCTGACCCCGAGGCGGCACAAGCTCCTCGACCAGCTGTCCAAATCCGCGACCGGCCTCGCCGAGCGCGAGGGACAGAAGGTCAGCGCGGATGTGGGGCAGAAGCTGCGCGAGACGCTCGACGCAGGTTTGGTCGACCCGGCTGCTGGTGAGGCGGTCCGCGAGGCTCGGCTCAGCAGTGCGCTGCGGCATGTCGGGTTCGGGGTCGTGGACGAGAGCGGGGAGCCGTCCAACGTCACGCCGCTGACCGACGAGCGGCGCCAGCGTGCTCAAGACCGTCGCCGTGCCAAGGCCGAAGTACCGGAGCCTGAGCAGGAGACCGAGTCGGCCGCCGCGAAGGCGAAGCGGGAGAAGGCCGAGCGGGAAGAGGAAGAGCGCGAGGCAGCGGAGAAGGCGGCCGCCAAGAAGGAGCTCGACGACGCGGTCGCGGCGGCTGAGGCAGCGGAGGCTGTTGTCGCGGACCTCGACACCCAGCTCAGCGATGCCCGGGATGCGCTGGCCGAGGCGCAGGAGGCGGTGCACCGGGTCGGCGAGGAGCTGGATGAGGCTCGCAAGGCGGCTCGCGCGGCGCAGAAGGACAGCCGCGAGGCGAAGAAGCGATACAACCGGCTCTGAACGGGTACCCGATCACCGGATGCGAGTGAAGTCCGGTGAGAAGGGATTCGAAAGATGGCGCGCGCGATCTGGAGTGGGTTCATCAGCTTCGGGCTGGTCTCGGTGCCGGTCGGCCTGTACTCCGCGACCGAGGAGCATCACCTCGACTTCCACCAGTTCCAGCGCGGTACCTCGGACCGGATCCGGAACAAGCGGGTGAACGAGCGGACCGGGCGTGAGGTCGACTACGAGAAGATCGTGAAGGGCCATGACGTCGGCGGCGGCGAGTACGTGATCGTCGAGCAGGAGGAGCTGGCCGACATCGCGCCCGGCCGGTCGCGCTCGCTGGAGATCACCCGGTTCGTCGACCTGGACGAGATCGACCCGATCCACTTCCAGAAGAGCTACTACCTCGCGCCGTCGGATGCCGAGAACGCTTCGTCGTACGGGCTGTTGCGGGACGCGCTGGCCAAGACGAACCGGGCCGGCATCGCGTCGTTCGTGATGCGCAGCAAGGAGTACCTGGCCGCGATCCGCGCCGACGGCAAGGTGATCGTGCTGGAGACGATGTTCTTCGCCGACGAGATCCGCGACCCGGCCGAGGAACTCGGCGACCTGCCCGCCAAGTCTTCCACTGGCAAGCAACTCTCGATGGCCGTCGACCTGGTCGAGGCGATGAGCGGCAGCTGGCGGGCGAGCGACTACAAGGACAGCTACACCGAACGCGTGAAGAAGCTCGTCGCCGACAAACGCAAGGGCAAGGAGATCGTCGTCAGCGAGGACGCTCCCGAGGCGACCACCACCACCGACCTCGTCACCGCCCTCCGAGCCAGCGTAGAAGCCGCCCGCTCCCGCCGCGCCTCCGGCAAGAAGACGACCACCAAGAAGACCACGGCAAAGAAGACGGCGGCCGCCAAGAAGTCGCCGGCGAAGAAAACCACCGCGAAGAAAACCGCGGCCAAGAAGACCAGCAAGAAGAAAGCCGCCTGACCCACTGCAACAACCTGCAACCACAGCCCGGCCGAGGCTGCGAATCGGGCTGGGTGGGTGATCCTTGAGCGTGCGCGTATCTGTGGAGAAGACTCCGGCCTGGGTCATCTGTGTGGTGACCGGTGTTCCGTTCGGGGCTGCGATGGGGTTCATCAGCAGGAGCGACGGGGACAGCCTCAGAGGTGCTGCGATCTCCGGCGCGGTCGTCGGGTTGGCCTTCGGGATCGCGATGGCTTTCACCCTACGGCGGCAGCTGCAGCATTTGGTGCGGGCGGTAGGGCCGGACACCTCACGAGTTGACCGGCGAGCCGCGGGGCGTGCCTTGCGGAGAGGACCTGTTCCGGCTGATCCGAACGTGCGTGCTGCGGCGATCCGGCTGGCCAGGCATCAGCTGGAGCTCCTTGGCCGCTGGCGGCTGCGGTCGGTGATCATCTGGAGCCTTCTCCTGGCCATCAGCATCGTCGGTATCTTCGACGGCTCGCGCTGGCGCATTGCGTTGGTGGCGCTCTACCTGTTCCTGCTCGGTTATCAGGTCATCCGGCCGAGGATGCTGCGGTCGCGGCTTGAGGAGTTAACTCAGGGATTCGAGGAGGATGGTTCTTAGGAGGCTGGCGGGGCTGCGGGGGCCGGCGTCGGAGCGGATGGCTAGGTAGCCGGTGTTGAGAGGTGGGAGTTCGGGGTCGGCTAGTAGGCGGAGTCGGCCGGCTTTGAGGTCGGGCTCACAGAGGTACAGGGGTAGGACGCTTGCGCCGGCGCCAGCGAGCACGGCCGCCAGGACGCCGCGGAGGTCCGGTACTACGAGAGCGACGCTTCTAGTCAGGCGTACTCCGAAGACGCTTCGCCAGTAGCGGCGGAGGATGGGGGCCTCCTCCGCGTAGGCCACCAAGGGGATGTGGCGCAGCTGGTCGGGCGCGCTCACCGGAGTACCGGAGTACCAGCGGGGCGCGGCCACCAGGGCGAAGGTTTCGTCGTAGAGCGGCGTCACCTGTACGCCGGGGCGGCGCGGGCGGACCGAGCTGATGACGACGTCCAGCGAGCGGTCCAGCAACCCGGCAAGCAGCTCGTCCGGAAGGCCGAAGCGGGTACGCAGGACAAGGCCATCTGCGAGGCGGCCAGCCAGCGCGGGCAGTACCTGATGACTGATGTAGTCGGCCGGGCCGCCGAGGTGGACCGTCGCGGCGACCGGTTCGTCCAGCTCGTCGACCACCAGGCCTTGGAGCGTGTCGATCGGGTCGGCGATCCGCCGGGCCAGCTCATCACCCGCGGCAGTCGCCAGTACGCCGCGCGCCCGCCGCTCGAACAACGGCCGCCCGACCGCCGTCTCCAGCGCCTGGAGATGCGCCGTCACGGTCGGCTGCGACAACCCCAGCTGCTCCGCGCCCGCCGTGATCGACCCGGCCCGGTGGATCGCCAGGAAGCTCCGCAGCAGGTCGAGCGAGATCGTCACATCAGGAATCCTATGCCTGACCCATCGAATGCCTATTGGTCTCCGATGGGTCGCCCGGCAATGATGGACCACATGACACGCGTACTGATTGCCCTCACCAGCCACTCCCAGCTCGGCGACACCGGCCGGAGTACTGGTTTCTATGCCGGCGAGGCAGCCGAGCCGTGGACCGTCTTCAAGAACGCCGGCTACGACGTCGACCTGGTCTCGGTCGCCGGTGGCAAGCCGCCGGTCGACGGCGCCGACGAGGCCGACCCGGACCAGAAGCAGTTCTTCGCCGAGGCGGACGTCGAGCACACCAAGACGGCCGCCGAGCTGACCGCCACCGACTACGACGCGATCTTCTACGCGGGCGGGCACGGCGCGATGTGGGACTTCCCCGGCGCCAAGGAGCTGGCCTCGCTCGCGGCCGGGATCTACGAGAACGGCGGCGTCGTCGCGGCGGTCTGCCACGGCCCGGCCGGGCTGGTCGAGCTCAAGCTCTCCGACGGCAGCTACCTGATCGACGGCAAGAACGTCGCCGGCTTCACCAACTCCGAGGAGAACGCGGTCGGCCTCACCGAGGTCGTCCCGTTCCTGCTCGCCGACGAGCTGACCGCCCGCGGCGCGATCCACCACCCGGCCGCCGACTTCACCGACCAGGTCGTCACCGACGGCCGCCTGGTCACCGGGCAGAACCCGGCGTCAGCGCGCAGTACGGCGACTGCTGTGACAGCAGTACTCGACAAGAACTAAGGCAGTAGGTAGACGCCGGGGTCCGCGGGCGCCCCGGCGTCGAGCCAGCGCTGGAAGCCGTCGGGGTTGCGCCGCTCGAACTCGTCCAGGCAGATCCGGCGTACCTCGGCGACAGCCTGCCGATCCCGCGGCCCGGCCCCCTGCGCGAGCGTCGTGGTCGTTTCGCCCCAGACCCCGCACAGCTCCTCGATCGTGAGCGGGCACTGGAGCGAGGCGATCAGCTTCTCGTCCTCGAGGTGCTCCGCATGCGTCAGCTTCATCAGTCCCCCGTACTCCGCGTCGCGGCGCCGTCGACCCAACCGCCCGCCGCCCAGCCGCCGACGCCGGGGCCGCCGCTCGCGACGGGTGTCCGGCAGCGCGAGGTCGACCAGCACGAAGATGACCGCCGCGATCATCGCGATCACGAACCCGAGCGCACCCCAGCTGAGCAACCGGATCAGCCCCGGCACCGCGAGCACAGCGCCGGCAGCCGCGGCCGCGACGAGCAGCGGGGACTGGTACGGGGTCTCGTCGGCGAGGTACTTGATCACCGCCGCCAGCGGCCAGATCAGCGCGAGCACCACGGCGAGCAGGATCGACGAGGCCAGCGGGCCGAGCATGATCACACCGGCCAGCAGTCCGGACGTGCCGATCCCGACGCCGGCCGCCACCGCCGTACGCCGAAGCCAGAGGGGTACGCGCATCTCGCCTCACACAGAGAAAACAACCTGTTCTCTCAACGATTTACCGCGTGGATCGGTTCCGGTCCAGCATGAAACGATGCCCGAAATGACGAGCATCCTGATTCGGACCCGCACGGCGGCCGACCTCGAAGACTGTGTCCGGCTCCTCGCGGAGGTCCACAAGACCGCCGGTTATCCGCTGAACTGGCCGGCCGATCCCGGTGGGTGGCTGTCCCCCGAGGAGGCGCTGGGTAGCTGGGTGCTCACGCTCGACGGCGAGATCGCGGGGCATCTGATCGTCACCGCCGAGAGGTCGGACACGGCCTTGGTTGAGCGCTTGTTCGTGGATCCCCGGCGGACCCGAGCGGGGCTCGGGCGGCAACTGCTGGAGTACGCGACCGGCTTCGCCGCTGAGCAGGGCCGGCAGCTGATTCTGGATGTGGTGAACAGCCGGCACGGAGCGGTCGAGTTCTATCAGCGGGCCGGTTGGCGGGAGATCGGGCGGATCCCGATCAGCTGGGGCGGCGAGCTGGCCTCGGAGATGATCCGGTTCGAGGCGCCTGCCAGGGCGTGAACGCGCCCGACCTGTGGGCAGGGCTGTGGTTTCTGCTGACTTCACGGATCATGTTGCTGGTGAGGATCTACCTGTGACCGCCGTCGACGAGCTCTTCGCCGACCGGGTCCGCGCGCTCAAACCGGTCCCCTGCGAGCATCCGGCCGAGGTACTGCTCAGCCTGTACGACGCTCAGCTCGGCAGCCGTCACGCCGACCTGGCCGCCCGCTGGCTCCAGTCCCAGGGGCACGGGTACTACACGATCGGCTCGGCCGGGCACGAGGGCAACGCGGCCGTCGCGGCGGCTCTCGAGCCGACTGACCCCGCGCTGCTGCATTACCGGTCGGGGGCGTTCTACCTGGCGCGCGCGGCGCAGTACCGGGACAAGGACGGGCTGCGGGACATCCTGCTCGGCGTCGCGGCGGCGACCAGCGAGCCGATCTCGGGCGGCCGGCACAAGGTGTTCGGGCGGCACGACCTGGCGATCATCCCGCAGACGTCGACGATCGCCTCGCACCTGCCGCGCGCGATGGGGGTCGCCTTCTCGATCGCGCGGGCGGCGAAGCTCGGCGTACCGTCGCCGTGGCCGGCCGATGCCGTGGTGGTGGCCAGCTTCGGCGACGCCTCGGCGAACCACTCGACCGCGACCGGCGCGATCAACGCTGCGCTGCACGCGTCGTACCAGGGCATCCCGATGCCGTTGCTGCTCGTCTGCGAGGACAACGGGATCGGGATCAGCGTGCGCACCCCGGATGGCTGGATCAAGCAGGCGTACGGGCAACGGCACGGCCTCCGGTATTTCGATGCCGACGGCACCGATCTCGCCGCGACGTTGACGATGGCAACGGAGGCGGCGACCTTCGTACGACGGAATCGGCGGCCGGCGTTCCTGCGGTTGCGGACGGTTCGGCTGATGGGCCACGCCGGGTCAGACGTCGAAGCGGCCTACCGGACTCCGGCCGAGCTGCTCGCCGACGAGGAACTCGATCCACTGCTCGGTACTGCGCGCTTGCTGCTGGCAACTGGTTACGACGCCGACGACATCATCGAGCTCTACGAGAACAAGCGTGCCGAGGTACTCGGGATCGCGCGCGAAGTGGCCGGCCTTCCGCAACTGTCATCGGCCGCTGCCGTGGCCGCGCCGCTGGCCCTGCCGGACAAGGCGATCGTCGAGGAGTCGTTGCCTCGTCGCTCTGTGGGCGCTGAATTGCTGACGCTCAGCCAGTCGATCAATCGGGCGCTCGGTGATGTGCTTGCGTCGTACCCGGAAGCGTTGGCGTTCGGTGAGGACATCGCTCGTAAGGGTGGGGTCTATGGGGTCACCCGCGGGTTGCAGAAGTCCTACGGGGCCGCTCGGGTGTTCGACACGTTGCTTGATGAGCAGTCGATTCTCGGGCTGGCGCTGGGGGCCGGGGTGTCGGGGTTGTTGCCGTTGCCGGAGATTCAATATCTGGCGTATCTACACAATGCCGAGGATCAGTTGCGGGGTGAGGCGGCCTCACTGAAGTTCTTCTCGCAAGGGCAGTACCGCAATCCGATGGTGCTGCGGATCGCTGGGTATGGGTATCAGAAGGGGTTTGGTGGGCACTTCCACAACGACGATGCGATCGGGGTGCTGCGGGATATCCCGGGGTTGGTGATCGCGTCGCCGTCGCGGCCGGATGACGCCGCGGCGATGTTGCACACGTGCGCGGCGGCGGCTCGGGCGGAGGGCACGGTGTCGGTGTTCCTGGAGCCGATCGCCTTGTACCACCGGCGCGATCTGCAGGTGGATGGCGACGACCAGTGGCTGGCGCCGTATCCGACGGCGCATGTGCCGATCGGGCGCGGGCGGACGTACGGGGAAGGCCGCGACCTCACCATCGTCACCTTCGGCAACGGCCTCCCGATGAGCCTCCGCGTCGCCGCCCGGCTCCCCGGGGTCCGCGTCCTGGACCTCCGCTGGCTGGCGCCCCTACCCGTGGAAGATCTATTGCGCGAAGCAACAACCACTGGCCGGGTCCTGGTCGTCGACGAGACCCGCCGCTCCGGCGGCGTCTCCGAAGGCATCCTCGCCACCCTCATCGACGCCGGCTACACGGGTGCGTTGGCCCGAGTAACCAGCGAAGACTCCTTCGTCCCCTTGGGCAACGCAGCCCGCCAGGTCCTCCTCAGCGAAGAAACAATCGAGTCCGCCGCCCGCAAGCTCCTCCAGCCCTAGCCCGCCATTTCAGGGGTTAACCGCCGAAATGGTGGGTTGTCACCCGTGGTTCAGGGGTGGCAACCCACAAGGTGAGGGGTTAACCCCCGAAATTGCGCGGATGGGGAGGCGCATACGGGGCGCCTTTGCGGCGGGCCGGGTGCCGGGGGGTGCGGGTTAGCTGAAGATGCGTTGCCAGATGCTGCGCTTCGGCTGCGGGGGTGGTTCGGATTCGCGGGCTTTGGCTCGGGCTGCTTGGCGGGCCTCGTGACCTTTGTGCCATTCGGCGAGCATTTCGTCTTCGTCGACGGGCCCGACAGGGACGACTACGCCGGTGGCGTCGCGGATCTGGATCAGGATGCGGCGATTGAGGTCCTGGAGGTAGTCGCGGGCCTCGGCTTCAGTGCGTAGTACCGCGAGCTTGTCCTGCAGCGCCTGCTTCTCCTTGCGGAGTTGCACCGACGGTGGGAGCAGGGCGTCGGTCTCGATCTTCTCCCGGCGGATGAAGTCCTTCACCCACCAGTCCGGATCGTGCGGGTCCGCGAGCTTGGCCAGCGGCTTGCCCGTGCCGGCCAGATCGTCGAACTCACCGCGCGCCTGCGCCTGCTTGATCTGCGCCTCGACCCAGTCCTGGGTCTTCATCCCGGGCGGTTTGCGCTCCGTCATGTACGCCTCCAGTCAACTCCGACTTGGTTGCTGTACGACGGAGTTTACCGGCTTGTGATTACGTTCACAAGCCTCACCCCTTCGGCACCGTCCGATCGGCCCAGAGCTCCGGCAACGGGATCGGGACCCGCCACATCCGGGTGCCCGGCTCGACCAGCCCGTGCCGGGTCGCCACGATCCGCATCAACCTCAGCGGCCCGGCGATGAACACGATCGCCAGCGGAAGCTCGATCACCAGCGCGCTGAGCACAGCCTGGATCAGGTCTGCCCCCGGCTGACTCGTCATCACGTCGAACCAGGCGTCACAGATCAGCAGGACGCCGGACGCGAACGCCGTCGGGAACACGAGCTGCCGACGCCGCCAACCCGCGATCGCGGTAGCCGTCAGCATCACCATCAGCAGAATGTCGAAGCCGACCCAGGTCGCCACCCAGTGCCGGGCGACGTACCGGCTCGGCAGCGTGACGCCCAGGTACACGGTCCACGGCACCAGCACCGCGACGCAGAGCACCAGGAGCAGCAGCCGCCACTTCCGGAGCCGCTGAAGCATCCGCCGCTGCGGAACCAGCGGCGACTCAGGCAACAGCCGCCGGATCAACTCCCGCCGCTCCGTCGGCGACATCCCGGCGATCTCTTCATCACTCAGACTCACCCCAGCACTCTCACACGCCATCCCCACCCAGTCCCCTCCGCCACCCGACCCCAACCCCGCACTTTGTGCACGACCTGAGCATTTCCCGGGCACCGATTCACTCAGGTGGAGCACAAAGTGGCCCACGGGCCCGCTGAGGGCGCGGCAGCGGGGCGGGGGCGGCGGGCGCGGGCGGCGGGCGGGGGCGGCGGGGCGCGGGGGCGGCGGGGTGGGCGCGCGGGGTGGGGTTGGCAAGTGGGGCGGGATGGCTGAGGGTGGGGGGCACCGGAAGCGTCGAGCGAGAGGACCCACCTGTGTCGTCTGTGATCTTGTCCGTGGTCAACGGGGAGCGGGTGCAGGGGCCGGTACGGACCGCGCCGTCGACCAATCCGGCGGATACCGCCGACGTGGTCGGCACCATCGGGTCCGCCGGGCCGGAGGTGTTCGTCCGGGCCGCTCAGGCAGCGAAGGACGCACAGCCGGGGTGGGCGGCACTCCCCGCGCCGCAGCGTGGTCAGGTGATCGCGAACGTCGGCCGGCTGATGACCGCCAACAAGGACCGGCTCGCCGCGCTCGTCACCCGGGAGATCGGCAAGCCGCTCGCGGAGGCGCTCGGCGAGGTGCAGGAGATCATCGACACCTGCGACTTCTTCATCGGCGAGGGCCGCCGGCTCTACGGCCAGACCGTGCCGTCGGAGATGCCCGACAAGCAGCTGTTCACCTTCCGCCGCCCGGTCGGCGCGGTCGCGGTCATCTCGGCCGGCAACTTCCCGGTCGCGGTCCCGTCCTGGTACATCGTGCCCGCGCTGCTCTGCGGCAACACGGTCGTCTGGAAGCCGGCGGAGTACTCCGCGGTCGTCTCCGAGGCGTTCTACGAGATCTTCGCGCATTCCGGCGTACCGGCCGGGGTCTTCAATCTCGTGTACGCCGATGGGCCGGACACCTTCACCGGGCTGGAGCAGTCGTTGCAGGCCGGGCTGATCGACAAGGTCGGCTTCACCGGGTCGAGCGAGGTCGGTACTCGGATCGGCGAACTCTGCGGCCGCCATCTCCAGACGCCCTGCCTCGAGCTCGGCGGCAAGAACCCGATGGTGATCACCGAGGACGCGGAACTCGACCTGGCCGTCGAAGGCGCCCTCTTCTCCGGCTTCGGTACTGCGGGCCAGCGCTGCACCTCACTGGGAACGGTGATCGTGCACGAGTCGGTGCACGACGAGTTCGTGACCCGTTTCAGCAAAGCCGTCCGGGAGGCCGCGATGGGCGACCCGACCCAGGACGTGCTGTTCGGGCCGTTGCTGGACGAGAAGTTCGCCGCCGGATTCGAGAAGTCGCTCGGCTGGATCAGCGCCCACCACACCGTGATCGGCTCCACCGGCCGGGTCGGCGCGGACAATCCGCGCGAGGGCTTCGTCGGCGATCCCGCCAAGGGCCTGTTCTACCACCCGGTGATCGTCGACCAGGTCCAGCCGGACGACGAGTTGTTCCTGAACGAGACGTTCGGGCCGATCGTCGGCATCACGACGTACCGGACCCTCGACGAAGCGATTGCTCTGGGCAACAAGTCTGGGTACGGGCTGTCCAGCTCGATCTACACCACCGATCCGAACAAGGCGTTCCGGTTCGCCCAGGGCATCTCGGCGGGCATGGTCAGCGTCAACAACTCGACCTCCGGCGCCGAGGCGCATCTGCCGTTCGGCGGCAACGGCAAGTCGGGCAACGGCTCGCGGCAGAGCGGAATCTGGGTGCTCGACCAGTTCACCCGCTGGCAGTCGCTGAACTGGGACTACTCCGGCAAGCTGCAGAGAGCACAGATGGACACCGTCACGGTTGAGGCGGACTACGACTTCTTGCTGCCGTAATGCTGCCGGCACGCGCTGAGGTCGTCATCGTCGGCGGCGGGGTGATGGGCACGAGTATCGCCTTTCACCTCGCCGAGGCCGGTATCACCGACGTCCTGCTGCTGGAGCAGCACGAGCTCGGGTCGGGGTCGACCTCGAAGGCGGCCGGTGGCATCCGGGCGAACTTCTCCGACGAGCTGAACATCGCGCTCGGCGCGCGCAGCCTGGAGGCGTTCGCCCGGTTCGGCCAGCGGCCCGGGCAGGAGATCGACCTGCATCAGGTCGGCTACCTGTTCCTGCTCTCCACAAACGAGCAGGTCGAGCTGTTCGAGGAGAGCACCCGGCTGCAGAACGCGGCCGGCCAGCCGACCCGGATGCTCGACGTCGACGAGGCGGTCCGGCTCGCGCCGATCCTCTCGCCCGACGGCCTGGTCGCCGCCTGTTTCTCCCCCAACGACGGGCACTGTACGCCGGAGTCCGTCGTACTCGGCTACGCCACCGCTGCCCGCAGACTCGGCGCCCGGCTGGTCACCAACTGCGAGGTCACCGGGATCGATGCGGTCGGCAACGAGATCCGCGCGGTCCGGACGAGCCGCGGCACGGTCGCCACGTCGACCGTCATCTGCGCGGCCGGCGCCTGGTCCGCACCACTCGCGGCGATGGTCGGCGTTGACCTCCCGGTGACACCGTTGCGTCGTCAGATCGTCGTGACAGAAGCGATTCCCGGCCTGCCACGCGACATGCCGATGACCATCGACTTCAGCAGCACCTTCTACTTCCACGGCGAAGGTCCCGGCCTCCTGGTCGGCATGTCCGACCCCGAGGAAGAACCCGGCTTCCACCTCAACCGCACCGATTCCTGGCTCCCCCGACTGACAGCCGCCATGGAGCAAAGAGCGCCGTCACTACTGGACGCAGGCCTGGCCAGCGGCTGGGCCGGCCTGTACGAGAACACCCCCGACCACAACGCCCTGATCGGCGAGTCCCCCGACATCAGCCGTTTCCTCTACGCCACCGGCTTCTCCGGCCACGGCTTCCTCCAAGGCCCAGCGATCGGCGAGATCATCCGAGACCTGTACCTCGCCCGCCAACCCTTCGTGGACATCTCTCCACTCGACGCCACCCGCTTCCAGACCTCGGGCCTGCGCGCCGAACAGAACATCGTCTAGAGGCGCTTCCCGACGCGGTAGTCGAGCAGGACCAGGCGGTCGTCGACGGTTTCGGTGCCGACCAGGTCCAGCGTCACGTCGGGGAGGCCCGCGAAGACCGGACCTTCGCCGGTACTGCCGTGCAGCGTCGGGAAGACCATCACCCGGACGCGGTCGACCAGGTCGTGCTCGAACAGGCTGCGGATCAGCGTGGCACTACCGATCGTGCGCATCGGCAGGTCATCGAGCGCCTTCAACTCGGGGATCGCGGTCTCGATCGGCTCGCTGATCACCGTCGTGTTCGGCCAACTGAGCGGTGCGGTCAGCGTCTTGGAGAAGACCACCTTGGGCAGCTCGGCCATCCGCGCGAAGCTCGGATCCTCGTCCTGCTGAACGATCTCGGCCATCGTCCGGTACGTCGTGGCACCCATCACCATGACGTGCTCGGTCGCGAGTTGCCGCTCGATCCACGCGTCCAGTCCCGGGCCGCCATACCCCCAGTACGGTGCCGACTGCGGCCCGCCGCCGCCGTACCCGTCCAGGGTGCTGAACATGTCGACCGTCAGTTCCCGCATCACAAGCCTCCTCGCTGACCCACCGCCTCGGCCCCAGCGCGGCATCTCAGGCCATGCTTGCGCGTCCCGTCGACACGGTCACGCCAAGGCGAGTCGCCCGAGGACTCAGGGACCGTCGGAGTCGGGCCAGTTGTCCGGGTCGCACCAGGCGGCGTCGTAGCCCTGGGCGGTGCAGTACGCCTGGATGATCTCTTCGCGGGTCGGCCGCCGGCTCGGGGTGTGGCGGGTCGGCTTGGCCGTCGTCGGTTTGGTGGTCGGCGGCTTCGTCGGCGTCGGGTTGCTGTCCTCGCGTTGACGCTTCTTCGTCGTCGTCTTCGTCTTGGTGGGCGTCGGAGTCGTCGGCGGCCGGGTCGTCTTCACGACCGGCGGCGGCGCGGAGGTCTCGGCCGTCGTGGTCGTCTTCGGCGGAGTGCTCGGCTGCACCGACGGCGTCGTACTGCGATCGTCGGGCGCCGGCAGCGCCTGTGAGTCCGACGGTCCGCCGTCGAACAACCCGATCGCGGACAACGCCCAGAAGTTCACCGCCAGGAACAGCACCAGGCCGACAGAGCCCAGCGCCACCACCCGCTGCGAGGGACCGCCGTACCGGCCGACGGGGCCGCGGACAGCGTTGCCCTTGCCGTCGATCCAGAACTTCCAGTCGTCGGGCGCGGCCGGCCAGGACGGGTCGGGACGCCAGGTCTTGGGTGGCATCCAGCTACGGCGGGGCGGCGTCGGCCAGGTCGGCGGTACTACGAACCGCTTCACTCAATCCTCCACGTCGCCGACTGAAAACCCGCCCCAGGCTAGACGATCGCCAGGCTCAACCAACGGCCCGGTCCGCGATCCACCTCGGCCCGTACGTCTCCCCAACGACACAACCCGTCGACAAGCTACTACCCGATCGGCATGTCGCCTTTATTTCTCCGGCTTCGCCGCGCGGACCGCCTCAGCGGACGCCAGGTCGCCCCGCGCCTCGAGCGAGGAAACCACCCCGTCGATATCGGCGCCGGACCGGTTCTGGCTGAGTTTCGCCTTCGCCTCGATCCGGCTGATCACCAGCTCGACGCCTACGATCGCGCGCAACTGCCCGCTGACATACGCCTCCGGCGCATCGTCCACCGACCACTGCTCGGCGAACTGGGCCTCGTGCTTCTCGGTCAGCCGCCGGACGAGCCCATCCAGCCATGCCGGATCGTCGTGAATCACCAGCTCGCCATAGACGTGGGCTATCACGTAGTTCCAGGTCGGTACGACCCGCCCGTTCTCCTGTTTCGAGGCATACGCCGAGGGCGAGATGTACGCGTCCGGCCCGGTGATGATGGCCAGCGCCTCCCCTAGTACCGGCGTCTTCCACTGCGGGTTGTTGCGCGCGAGATGCCCGAGCAACGCGCCCTGCTCACCGACGGAGGGGTCGTAGATGAACGGCAACAACGTCGCCAGCAGGCCGTCCGCAGTACTGGTGATCAGGTCGCCGGCGCCATGACCCACCAGCAGATCCCGTACTGCGGACTCGTCCGCCGCGAAATGCTTGGGAACGTACATCTACTTGGCAATCAACTTGCTGGCCTGATCGAGCATGTCAGTGGCGAACCGCTCGCTGAAGCCAGCCGCGAATCCGGTCAGCCCGAAGACAGCCACCGAACCGGGAGTGCTCACAGCGGCTCCACCGGCCAAAGCCCCGGCCAGCAAGGTGAAGTAGGCCAGCGACCCGAAGATCGCGCCCACCCCCGGCCGGAACGCGCCGAGCATCGTGCGTTGCCAGCGGGACGAACTGTGGTCGATCACGAGCGACCCCTTGGACATCCGCTGGATCACGCTGATCGTCGCGCCGAGCGCCGACATCGCGATCGCCGCGACCAACGCCGACGGCACCAGCGAGCTGCGCCACCAGGCATTGGCGGCCAGGCCGAACAGGATGACCAGCAGGAACGTCGGTACGATCCCGCCGAGCACACCCTGGAAGTACTCGAGCCGCGCCTGCCGTTGCAGCAGCACCTCGACCCGCGCCTTCACCACCGAGACCTCGTTCTTCGCGGCCGCGATCGACGCCGCGACCTCCTCGGGAGTCCCACCGCCGGCGACCAGGTCGGCCGCGACCATCACCCGGGTCAGCCCGGAGTACGCGTGGTCGGTCGCCTCCTCGAGCTGCTGCACGACGCCCTTGCCCTGCAGGCCGTAGAGCGCTTCCTTCGCGACCACCTTGCAGGCGATCTCCGAATCCACCAGCTCGGGCGGCGGCGAGTTGAGGATCGAGTAGACCGCGCGGTCCTTGGCCAGCAGGCAACCGCCGACCACCTCGCTGCAGTAGTACTCCTTCTCGATTCCGCCATGCGCTTCACTGAACTTCTGCGACAGCGCTGGGATCAACCAGTTGCCCGCATCGCAGGCCAGCTGATCGGTCGATGCCGCGAGCTGGTGCGCCTGGACGAGGTGCCGGAACGTCGCGGGTCCGTTGGTGGCCGCCTGGTAGAGATCGGGATAGCGCGCGGCCGCCTGCTCACCGGCGCCATCCGTCGGTACGGACGCCAGCGCGGGCGCGGTTTCGTTGAAGGCCTCGGGCGCGGGCAGCGGCTCGGGCGGCAGCGAGTTCATGCGCCTACCGTACGGCGGGCGGACCGCTCGTGTCGCGGATCTGCAGCGTCATCGGCAGGTACAACGGCTCGTCGTCGTAGTCGTTGACCAGCAACCGTTCCAGCATCTCCCCGGCCCGTCGCCCGCACTCGTCCCGCGGTACCGACGCGGTGGTCAGATTCGAGTGCGCGACCCGATCCAGCGAGATGTCGTCGAACCCGATCACCGACAGCTCATCCGGTACGCCGACGCCCAGCTCCCGCAGTCGCGCGATCGCCCCGAGCGCGACGAGATCGTTGTAGGCCAGTACCGCCGTCGCGTCCGATTTGAGCACCGCCGCGACCGCGTCGTACCCGGCCTGGCTGGTGGACCCGCCGCACTCGACCACCGTCACCTCAAGCCCGAATGCTCGGGCGGCCTCGAAGGCGCGGACACGCTCGTCGTTGCCCCATGAGGCCGGCGGTCCGCCCAGATACGCCGCCCGTCGGTGCCCGAGCTGCGCGAGATGTCCACAGACCTGGGTCATCCCAGCGGTGAAGTCGACCGAGATGGACGGCACTCGCGCACCGGCGACCACCCGGTTGAACAGCACCATCGGATGGTCGCGGCCGAGCAGCTCGACCAGCTCTGCGCGTGGCATCCGTGGCGAGGCGAGCAGTACGCCGTCGCAGCAGCGCATCAGGTCCTCGACCAGCTCGTACTCGAGCGCGGGATCCTCGTCGGACTCCATCACCATCATCCGGCGGCCGTGGGCGCGGGCGACGGCCGAGACGGCCTTGAGTACCTCAGGGAAGTACGGGTTCGCGAGGTCCGGGACGAGGACGCCGATGGTGCCCCACTCGCCGCGGGCCAGACCTTGGGCGGCGGCGTTCGGGCGGTAGCCGAGCTCGCGGACGGCGTCGTGCACGCGCTCGACGAGCTGCGGATCGACCTTGGCGGTGCCGTTCAGGACGCGCGAGACGGTCGCGGCCGAGACGTTGGCCGCCGTACTGACGTCGCTGATCGTGATCCGCGGGGCGCGGCCCGGGCGGTTCTGCACGCAACCCTCCTTCGAGAAAACGCTTGCACAGCGTCGCGCAGTACGAGGCATTCCGCAACCAAAGGCTGAGAAACCGCTTTCAGGCCAGGTCTTGTCAGCGGCGCGGCGCCGGACTAAGGTCCGATGGCAAACGCTTACCGAGAGGGCTTCCCATGCAGCTCGACCGACTCTCGTCGTTCCCCGTCACCGCCTTCGACGCCGACGGAGCACTCGCGCTCGGCGCCTACCGCGAGCATCTGCGGCACCAGATCGACGCGCGGCCGGCCGCGCTCTTCGCCGCCTGCGGGACCGGTGAGTTCTTCTCGCTCACCCTCGACGAGTACGCCGCCGCGGTCCGCGCCGCAGTAGAAGAGGCAGCCGGCGCGCTGCCCGTCTTCGCCGGTACCGGCTACGGAACCGCGATAGCCCGCCAGTACGCCGCTGCCGCACGCGAAGCAGGTGCGGACGGCCTGCTCGTCTTACCGCCGTATCTGATCAAGCCGTCACAGCAGGGACTGCTCGACCATTTCCGCGGCCTCGCGGCGACGGCCGGCCTGCCATTGATCGCCTATCAGCGCGACAACGCGATCTTCACCGCCGACAGCGCGGCCGAGCTTGCCCGGATCCCCGGCGTGATCGGCTTCAAGGACGGCTTCGGCGACCTCGACCTGCTGCAGCGGATCATGGCGGCCGCGCCGAACCTGACCTATTTCAACGGGCTTCCGACGGCCGAGGTGACCGCACGCTCGTACGCCGCGATCGGCGTGAAGGCCTATTCGTCGGCCGTGCACTGTTTCGCCCCGGAGATCGCGCATGCCTATGAGGCAGGTCTCGACGAGCTGCTAGCCGCCTTCTACCTTCCCCTGGTCAAGCTGCGGGACAAGGGTGCCGGGTACGCCGTTTCGCTGGTCAAGGCCGCCGTCCGGAGGCGCTTGACCGACGTCGGCTCGGTCCGGTCGCCGCTGACGGATCCGCTACCCGAACACCTGGAAGAGTTGGATCACCTGCTGGAGCAAGGTCTGACGCTCGTCCGGAAGAAGGCTGTCGCATGAAGATCACCGATGTCGTCATCACGCCGATCGCCATGAAGGACCCGCCACTGCGCAACATCCAGGGCCTGCACCAGCCCTACGCGCTGCGCTCGATCCTGCAGGTCCGTACCGACGAAGGCCTCACCGGACTCGGCGAGACATACGGCGATCTGGCGGTACTGACCAAGCTGCGCCAGGTGGCGCCCCGACTGGCCGGGCTGGACCCCTTCGACCTCAACGGGCTGGAGCGGATCGTCAGCGAGGCGCTCGGTTCGGCCGCCGGACTAGCGAACCACGGGCTGGTAGGCGAGGCGAGTGACGAGAAGACGCTCGCGACAGTGTTGTCGGCCTTCGAGATCGCCTGCTGGGATCTGCAGGGCAAGGCACTCGGCCGCCCGCTGGTGGAGTTGCTCGGCGGGCAAGTGCGCGACGCCGTACCGTACAGCGGCTATCTGTTCTTCAAGCCCGCCACGCACACTCCGCCGCCGGACTACGAGCCGGACAGTTGGGGTGAGGCGATGGATGCTTCAGGCATCGTTTCCCAGGCTCGCCGGCTGGTCTCGGAGTACGGCTTCAAGTCGCTGAAGCTCAAGGGCGGTGTGCTCCCGCCTCTTGAGGAGGCCGAGGTCATCCTCGCACTGCGCGAGGTCTTCCCGGATCATCCGCTACGCCTGGATCCCAACGCAGGTTGGACTGTGGAGACCAGTGTTGCCGTCGGCAAGAAGCTTGATGGCGTACTGGAGTATCTCGAGGATCCGACCGCGACGATCGACGGTATGGCCGCGGTGGCGCGCGAGGTTTCGATGCCGCTGGCCACCAACATGTGCGTGACCGCCTTCAGTCATCTGCCGCCGGCGATCCGGGTCGACGCCGTCCAGGTGATCCTGTCCGACCATCACTTCTGGGGTGGACTGCGCCGGTCGCGCGAGCTGGCCGCGATCTGCCGGACCTTCGGGATCGGCCTGTCGATGCACTCGAACTCGCATCTCGGCATCAGCCTCGCCGCAATGACCCACCTGGCCGGCGCGACACCGGAGCTGACCTACGACTGCGACACGCACTACCCGTATCTGGTGGAGGATGTCGTCGAGCCTGGGGTGCTGAACTTCGCGGACGGTGCCGTGAAGGTGCCGACCGGACCGGGGCTGGGGGTCGAGCTGGATCTGGATTCGCTGGGCCGGCTCGCTGAGCAGTATGAGAAGTGTGGTTTCGACACTCGGGACGACGTCACGCCGATGCGTGCGATCCAGCCGGATTGGAATCCGGCCATTCCGAGATGGTAGGGCCCGCGATGGTGAGGCATGGCGCGTTCGCCTACACCTGGGATCTGGTCGGCGATCCCGCCGCGGCCGCCCGCTTCGCGGATCTCGGCATCGACACCGTGACGCTGCAGGCGGCCTATCACTCGGTCCGCGCGACGACGGCCTGGCATCCATCGCATCGCGTGGTGCACGCGGACCACGCTGCCGCGTACTTCCGTCTGCGGCCGGAACGCTGGCGAGGTCTACGCCCGCTGGCTCCCACTTGGGGAGTCGACGACGAAGACCGCTTCGGTACTGCGTCCGCCGCGCTCGCCGCCGCCGGGCTTCGGACCGAGGCCTGGGTGGTGCTCACCCATTCGTCGGTGCTCGGGCGTTCTGAGCCTTCGTTGGCGGTGCGCAATGCCTACGACGAGGTGTTCAGCTATGCGCTCTGCCCGGCGCAGCCGGCCGTCCACGATTACGCGCTGACGATCGTGCAGGAGATTTGCGAGCAGTACGACGTGCCGGCGTTGGTGCTGGAGGCTTGTGGGTGGCTCGGGTTCGAGCATGCGAGTCAGCATGAGAAGACGTCGGGCGCGGATCTCTCCGCCTGTGCCCGGGATCTGCTGTCGATCTGCCTCTGCCCGGCTTGCGCTGCGTCGCTGGCCTTGGATGTTGGGGAGCTTGCGGCCGACATCAGGGCGGTTGTTGATCGAGAACTGCAAGAAGGGACTCACGCGGGCGCTGGATTGGCCGACGCGATTGGTGCTGAGCGGGCTTTGGAGATCTATCGGCATCGGCGGTCGGTGATCGGCGGGCTGGTCCGGGAGGCTGGTGGTTTGGCCGACGGGCGCGATGTGTTGCTGATGGCAACGGATGATCCGCAGGTGACGGGGCCGGATGTCGGGGTCGAGTTGAACGGGGTCGAGGTGGCGGCTTTTGTGTTGAAGTGTTGGGACGATGAGGAGGCGGCGATCTCTCGGATGAAGGCTGCTGGGACGCGTACCGGCGTACCGTTGGTTGCCAATGTCAACGCTCTGGGCGAGCGGCCGTCCGAGTTGCCTGGGCTGGTGGCGCGACTTGTTGCGGCGGGGGCGTCGGAGGTCCGGTACTACCACGCCGGGCTGGCGTCGCCCGCGCGGTTGGCGGCTATCCGTGCTGCGGTCCAGGAGGTGTCCTGATGCTCAACGGGCTTTATGTGATGGACCTCGCTCGCTTTCCTGATGTCTATGGCGACCAGGAACGTGCCGCTCTTGAGAAGCAGATCCGGATCGTCGCCCCACCGCTCGCTTCGGCTGAGCTGACGCCATCGTTGCTGGCCGACGTTGACGTGATCGTCACCGCTTGGGGCGGGCCGCGGCTCACGCCTGAGTTGCTGGAGGCCGCGCCGCGGCTCGCCTTGGTGTTGTACGGCGCCGGGTCGGTGCGGTCGATCGTCACGCCTGAGTCGTGGGCGCGAGATGTCCGGGTGACGACGGCCAACTCGGTCATCGCTGCGTCGGTTGCCGAGTTCACGCTTGCTCAGGTGCTCTACGCGTTGAAGCACGGCTGGCGGTATGTGCTGGGTGCTCGCTTCGGCGCCAGGTCATTGCCTAGGGCGACGAATGAGCCGGGTGCGGCAGGGTCGGTGGTCGGGTTGATGTCGCTCGGGGCGACCGGGCAGGCGACTGCGCGGCTGCTGGCTCGGCATGACCTCGTTTTGCAGGCCTATGACCCGTATGTCAACCCTGCTGTCGCGTCGGCTCTGGGTGTTCGGCTGGTGTCGCTGGAGGAGCTGTTCGCTACCTCCGATGTGGTCTCCCTGCATGCGCCGGTGCTGGACGAGACGCGCGAGGTGGTCAGTACTGCGCTGCTGTCGTCGATGAAGCACGATGCGACGTTGATCAATACCGCGCGGGGAGCGTTGATCGACGAGGATGCTTTGGTCGCGGTGTTGCGGGAGCGCGCGGATCTTTTCGCCGTACTGGACGTGACGGATCCGGAGCCGCCGTTGCCGGGGTCGCCGTTGTTCTCGGCGGCGAACATCGTGGTGACGCCTCACCTGGCCGGCACGCTGAACACCGAGCGTCGGCGGCAGGGGCAGTTGATGGCTTCGGAGCTGGCGAGTTATGTCGCCGGTGAGCCGTTGGAGCACGAGATCTTCGAGGCTGGGCAGGCGAAGTCCGCATGAGTCCGACCTTGGTGATGGTGCCGCCGCAGCGAGACAGTACTGCGGACTGGGCCGAGCGGCTGATGTCATCGGTGCCTGGGCTGACGGTGTTGCGGCCTAACGTGGAGGACGCGGCTGAGGCGCTGCGGACGGCGGATGCGGCGTACGGCGTACTGCCCGTTGAGTTGCTGGCGGCAACCACTCGGCTGAGGTGGTTGCAGGCGCAGCAGGCTGGGCCGCCGCCTGGGTTCTACTATCCGGAGCTGGTCGCGCATCCGGTGGTCGTCACAAACATGCGCGATACGTACACCGATCACGTCGCGACGCACACGATGGCCTTGGTACTGGCGTTGTGCCGTGGATTGCCACGCTATGTCCGCGATCAACAGGCTGCTGTGTGGAATCCAGACTGGGATCCGGAGGCGATCGTCTCCTTGTCGGAGGCGACGGCTCTGGTTGTCGGGGTCGGTGCTCTGGGCACTGAGATCGGGCGGCTGCTTCACGCCTTCGGCGCTCGGGTGACCGGGATCGATGTGCGTCCCGGTGATCGGCCTGGGTTTGCTGAGGTGCTGCCGGTTGAGGCGTTGGATGAGCAGTTACCTGGTGCCGACTTGGTGATCCTGACTGTGCCGCACACGCCGGATACCGAGGGGATGATCGACGCGCAGCGGCTCAAGCTGTTCAAGGCGTCGGCGTTCTTCGTCAACGTGGGTCGCGGGCCGACCGTTCAGCTCGACGCGCTCGATGCGGCGCTGTCGGCTGGTCAGTTGCGTGGGGCGGCGCTTGACGTGTTCGAGGTCGAGCCGTTGCCGGCGGGGCATCCGTTGTGGCGGCGTCCCGAAGTACTGATCTCTCCGCATGTCGCTGGAGTCGGGCCTCATGAGGCGGAGCGGCGGTTCGCCGTACTGCTGGAGAACGCCCGGCGGTTTGTTGCCGGTGACCCCTTGATCAATGTCGTCGACAAGTCGAAGTGGTTCTGAGAGGAACACCAGATAGCTCTACTTCCGCCCCCGAAGGAGTTCGACCATGCGTGGTATCCGCCCCCTTGCTCTTGTGTCCACTGTCGTCGCGAGCGCTGCCCTGCTGACCGCCGGCGCGGCGTCCGCAGTACAGGCTGCTTGTACTTATCCGGCGCAGGTTCTGGATCTGACGCGCTGGAAGGTGCAGTTGCCGATCGACGACCCGGCGCAGTCCGGTACCCAGGTGCTGCAGGTGACCCGGCCGCGGCTGAACACCTATGTGCTGTCGCCGTGGTTCAAGCCGACGACGTCGTGTGAAGGTGTGCAGTTCCGCAATGCGGTGAACGGTGTGAAGACGCCGAACACCACCTACGCGCGCTCCGAGCTGCGCGAGATGAAGACCGACGGCACCACCGAGGCGATCTGGTCGTCGAACGTGGGCACGCACACGATGGTGATCGACGAAGCGATCAACCACCTGCCGAACACCAAGCCGCAGGTGGTCTCCGGCCAGATCCACGACGGCAACGACCGCTCCACCTTCCGCCTCGACGGCAAGGCGCTGTACGTCACCCGCGACAACGACACCCACTACAAACTCGTCAACAGCAACTATGTCCTCGGCACCCGCTTCCAGGCGAAGTTCGTGGTCAGCAACGGCTCGATCAAGGCCTACTACAACGGCGTCCTGCAAACGACGATCCCCGTCATCTTCACCACCGGCTACTTCAAGGCGGGCGTCTACACCCAAGCCAACTGCGACAACTCCACCCCCTGCAACACCACCAACTACGGCCAAACCACCATCTACGGCCTGTCGGTAAGCCACAGCTAACCACCACACCGACCGCCGACCTACGGTCGACGGTCGGCAGTAGCCGGACGTCGTCCAGCCTCTCGTCACAACTAGGACAGTGCGCCACCGGGAGCCCGACTACCTCCCGGTGGCCCGCACCCACCCCACACGTGTGCGCCCCACCCACACCAGCCTCAGCACACCCCACGGCGCTCCCCCACCCACAGCGCACGTGGGCCCGGCCCACACAACCCGGCGGTCGGCCCTGCCCACACAACCCGGCGCTGCAGCCCCACGGGGGCTGCAGCGCCGGTGAGGTGGAGTTAGTGCTTGCGGGGGTTGGTGGTGTCGTCTACTTCGATCTGTTCCTTGCGGACGGTGTCCTTGATCTGCGTCTCCTCGTGGACCGTCTCGGTCTCCAGGCCGACGCGCTCGACGGCGACCGTCTCCTTGGCGACGACCGGGCGTTCCTCGTGCAGGACCACCTCGCGCTCGTCCTCCTGGATCTTGCCGGTACCAGGCTCAGTGCCGGTCATCGGCTCCCGGACCACGCGAACCTCCTCATGGCTGACCGGGACAGTGATCTGCTGCTCCTCGGTCACCACATGCTTCTGCAACCGCACCCGACCGGTCTCAACCGTCTCGGTGCCCGCGCGCAACTGCTCCTCGGACCGGATCATCGACTCCTGACCGGCCATACCCTGCCGTGCATCCTTGCCCATGCTGTCCTTGCCCTGGGCATGCTTCGCGTTCTGCCCGTCCATCCCCGGCTGGCCGTTCATGCCCGGCGTACCGGTCTGCAGGTTGTAGTGGCGGTAGAGCTCAGCGGCCTCCGCCTCGGACAGGTGCCCGTTGTCGTCGATCCGCGGGGCGTCCTTGATCACGTCCTTGTGGGCGCCGACGTGCAGCCCGTCCTGCTCGGTGTGCGCACCCGTCAACGGGACAAAGGATTCCTTGCTGCCGAACAGCCCGGTCTTCACCGTCACCCACTCGGGCGCCCCGGACACATCGGAGGCGTAGAGGTGGGACGCCGTGCCGACCTTGTGGCCCTCGACGTCATATACGTCCTGCCCCATCGCCCGTTCCAGCTCCTGCGTGGTGCTCATCGGAAACCATCCCCGTTCTCGTTGTCTTCGGCAACTGCCGTCCACCGCCGAGTACCCGGAGCGACGATCAACAAACAAGGAGTAGTCAGACGATGTGTTCGAGCAGGTTGGCGATATCAACGCCGAACGGGCGGTCAGCGACGATCGGCGGTACTACGTTCGCGACCTCACCGAGAAGACCCTGTAACCCTTCTGGGACAGGACGTTTCGACAACGCGAAGGCCTGATGCACCGCGAGCAACTCGCACGCCGTCACCTCACGCGTCAACCGAACCGCTTCAGCGAGTACGCCGACCGCCTCCCAACTGAAGCTCTGCACATCCTCCTGCCCGTTGGACGTCTCGAGCGCACCAACCGCCGACGGCATCGCCAGCCTGCGCAGATAGTGGCTGGTGGCAACGGCTCTCTTGTGCACAGTCACCAACCCAGCTTGCGGCCCCGGCTCAGCCGCCAACTGCGCCGGCAACCCGGTCACCGCCGGATCCAGCAACCGATGAATCCGAGCCGTCGAAACCTCAGCCGCATGCGCCAACGCGGCCACCAGCTGGTCGCAGTGCGCCGCCAGATCAATCCCATGGAATCCCGCAGTACCAACAAACTCCCCACCAATAAACGCCGGCGAGTCCGTCACCCCCACAAACCCCCGCTCCACAGCCTCCTCCAGCCGCCCAACCGCCCGCCGCACCTGCGCATTAACCTGCCCCACCACCCGAAACGAAACCGGCGCCTGCAAACTCCGCGGCTCCTCCTCAGGCCCAGCCGCATCCAGCACCCGCGCCAACTCTCCAGCCAGCAGCTCATCCCCCCTTCCACACAAGACGTTGTACGGATCGCGGTTGGCCCCCACCACCGCAATCGCCCCAGCAGCAACCAGGGTCAGCTTCTCCACAAGCTGCCAGGCAATCCCAACCTGCAACCAAGCCCTTCCAGTAGCCCCCGGAATCCCAGCCAGCAAAGAGATCCCTTCCTTTGACCCAAGCTCAAACGCAGGCAGCTTTCCCTCTGCCGGTACTACGGCGCCGCCCTCAAGCAGTGAGCCGATGCCGACCAACGGGCCGAAGGCGTGGGCTAGGGGGATGATTTCGCCGGCTGAGCCGGCGCCGGAGGAGGGGATGGCGGGAACCAGGCCGCTGTTCAGCAGGGCTACTAGTTGTTGGCACAGCTCAGGAGAGACGCCGGCGTCGCCGGTCAGGAGGGTTTTCAGGCGGGCGATTACTACGGCTCGTGCCTCGAGTGGGGGCAGCCAGGGGGCGCCGCCGGCGGCTCGGGCTAGGAGGAGGTTGTGTTGGTGGATGCTTTGTTCGTCGGAGGTGAGGCGGATTTTGCTCATGGCGCCCATGCCGGTGTTGACGCCGTAGACGGGGGCGCCGGTCGCCAGGGCCGTGAGGACTGCTTCGCGGGTGGTGGCGAGGCGGGTGAGGAGGTCGGGTGAGAGTTCCAGAGGATCGGAGGACAGGACGTGGTCGAGAGTGAGGTCGGCGGCCGAATCGATCAGCATGTCAGTGGAATCTGAGCATCGTGCCGACGTCGGCTGACTCGGCTCGGCGGAGGATCAGGTGGGCGATGGCTACGTCCAAGAGGGACAGACCTCGGTGCCAGAAGAGGTTGCGTTCGGCATCGGATTCGCGGCCGGGTTTGTGGCCGGCGACGATCTGACCTAGTTCGGCGTACAGGGTCTCAGGTGACAGGCGGCCGGTGTCGACGTGCCGGCGGAGGGCGCCGAAGGTACCGGATTGGGCCTCGCGCCAGTCGTCGACGACCACCTTGTCCATCACGTCCAGCAGGTCTAGCTCGACGGCGCTGACCGTTCCGTAGGGGACGACGAAGGCGCCGGGGCGCACCGCAGCAGTACGGAGCAGCGGCTCGGGCTCCATTAGCCTCGTCGCCTCGACGATCACGTCGGCGCCGTCGAACGCCTCCTCCGCGGTCGCGAAGACCCGTACCGGCGTGGAGAGCTCCGATGACAACTCCGCCGCGAACTTCTCCCGCGACTCCGGCCGCCGCGACGTCACCCGGATCTCGTCCAGGTCGAAGAGGTCGTCGAGCATCGTGACGTTCCACCACGCAGTACCGCGAGCGCCGGCATGCGCCAGCACCTTGCTGTCCCGCCGGGCCAGGTACCGCGCACCCACCGTCGTCATCGCGCCGGTCCGCGCGGCCGTGATCATCGTCGCGTCCAGCACCGCCAGCGGTACGCCGGTAGTCGGATCGAACAGCGTCGCCATCGCCAGCTCGCTCGGCAACCCGACCTGGTAGTTCGGCACGAAGTCGCCGACCACCTTCACCCCGCTGATGCCGTGCTCACCAAGCCGATTGAGGTGCCCGCGCAGCACGTTGAAGTGCCCGATCCCGCCGTTGTCCGGCATCAGATGCACCCGCGGCTCGAAGCTCGTCTCGCCCTCGCCGTGATCGCGCACGGCCGCCTCGACCGCGTCGACGATCTCCAGCCGGGTCAGCCCGAGCGAGTCGATCTCGGGACCGGACAGGAAGCGCAGCCAGATGCCATCAGTCATGTCCAGCATCGTGCCACCCGCGTCCGAACCGGCCAGAAAGCGACCAAGGAACGGTCAGCCCGCTACCAAAGTCACCCCGTACGCCGCCCGCGCGCTGCTAATTTCGGCCTCATGCGGCCGGAGCGGAGCGGGAGATGAGCACGGATTCCACCACGAAGACGGTGATCGGTCACTCCACGACCGACAAGCTCGTCCTGTACGGCGGGCTGCCGCTGCTCGGGCTGGTCCTCGGCTTCTTCCTGCCCCGGATCGCCGACTGGGCGGCCAGGCAGCAGTGGGTGCCGTTCCAAGGTCCGTTCGAGCTCATCTCGCGATGGGACGGCTGGTGGGTGCTCGTGATCTGTCTCGCGATCGGACTGCTCGGCGGGGTCCTGCTCGCGGCGATGGCACTGGAGGACACGCTCAAGACGACGATCAGCAACACCGAGGTCGAGTTCCTGAAGAACCAGCGGACCACCCGGGTGCCGCGGGAGAAGGTCGCGGTCGCGTTCCTGGACGGCAAGGAGATCGTGCTGCAGGACAGCCGGTCGGCGGAGTTGGCCCGGGAGAAGCACGATGAGCTGGGCGCGGGGCCGCGGAAGGCGATTCCGGCGGCGTTCCGCGCTCACGGGTACCCGTGGTCGGATGCCGGTGATCCGCATGGGAGCGAGTTCCGGCGCTGGGTCGAGGACGATCCGGACCTGCTGCCCGCGGCGAACGCAGTACTGAAGGCTCGGTCGAAGGCGTTCGACCAGGGCGACAAGGGCAAGGCCGACCTGCGAGAGCTCCGGCTGGAGCTCGCCAAGCTCGACTACGTCGTCCGCGACCGCGACCGAAAGCAGTACTGGCGGTCCACCCACTGACGCTCGGACTGTCGCCCGCAGTCCGGTCGATGACGCCCGAAGTCGACCGCAGCGGTCCGGCTGGTGACACGGGCATTTGATCCCTTGGCGTGCGGAGGGACGATGGAAGCGTGATCACGGTTGAGCAGGCACGGAGGTTGCGGAAGGCCGGGGCCTTGTGGGTGCCCGGTGCCGGCGACCGGTTCGTCGTACCGGACCGGGAGATGGACGACGATGTGTTCGTCGTCAGCGACATGACGGTTGAGGTGCACGACTACCCGGGCGGCAAGGTGATCGGGTTCAACGGCACGACCGAGTGGGCGCTCGACAGCATTGAGCAGCGGGAGGTGATCTGGCTGCCGCGCGAGGAGCAACTGCGCGCGCTGCTCGGCACCCACTTCCAGCAGCTCGAGGCGGTACCGGGCGGCTATGCCGTCGTACTGACCGAGGGCCGCCGCTACCCGTCGGACGACGCCGAGCAGGCGTACGCCGAAGCCCTCCTCGCACTCCTCAACGGCTGACCGAGCCACCCGTCGACGGCTGACCGAGCCCTCGACGGCTGACGGTCCCGAGGGGGTTGCGCCACAACGGTGCACGGCCGGCCAGGTCTGGGCGGGGCCCCTCAGCAGCGCCCGTACCTGGCCGGCCGTGGCCGGTGGCACAACCCCCTCCTTTCAGTGATTTCGTTTCATCGGACTACCTGGGAGAAAAGTCTTAGCGGTTCAGTGCCGAACGCAGCTCGGCCGCGCGGTGGGCGACCCGGTCGCGCGAGGCGATGCTGAAGCCCTGCGCCTGCAGCTCGAGGATCGCGGTCGCCTGCAGCTGGCTGACGCCGAGCAGCTGACGGATCCGGAGCACGGCGGTCAGCCGGTCGGAGGCGCCGTCGATCGTCCGCAGTACCTCGGTCCGCCGCTCGAACGCGGTCAGCACGCCCTCGTAGATCTCCAGTTGCGTGTGCGCCGACCGATCCGGCTCGACCTGCTCGTCCTTGGCGGCACCCCGGATCACCTGACGCCACAGCGTCGGTACGGAGTGGCGGTTGCGGTTGGCTCGCCGGGTGGCCGGCAGGGCATATGTCATCGTCATCAGTTGCGCTCCTGATTCGGTGGTGGTCAGCCGAGCTCGGCGGCTGAGCTGGTCTGCAATGGGGGGCACTTCCTGCCGGGCGCCCGCAGCGCCTCGAAGTGCCATGGCTCGTTCTCATAGACGCGGCAGATCCCGTACTTCCAGCCGACCCGTTCCAGCCACGCCATCGCCGGCTGCGGAGCGATGTCGACGGCCCGGCCGTGCACGTGCTCCGACTTGTCCGGCGGCAGCACCCAGCGGATGGCTGCCTTGTACGACCCGTACTTCTGGAGCGCCTCGTCGAAGAGTCGTTGCTGCTTGGTGGCGCTGCGGCGGCCGGAGTTGATCCGCATCGGCACCCCTTGAGCCTTCGCGACGGCCATCGCCTTGCGCAGCCGGCCGCGCAGGACAGGGCCGAGGCCCTCGATGCTCTCCTCGGAGTACTGCGTCTTCTCTTCGTTGCGGCTGGATTTGGTCGCCTCGGGCGACGGCGTCTTCTTCGGCTTGGACTCCGACGTCGGCGTCTCGACCGGCGCCGCCGTCTTCCTGACCGGCTTGCGCGTCGGTGGCGCCGGTGGCGGTGAGCCGTTCGGCCCGCCCGCGACCACCGGCTGCTTGTCGGCGTCGGAGTCGAAGGACAGCAGGTCGATCACCTGGGCGTGCCAGATCAGCAGCGAAGCGACGACAACCACCCCGGTGACAGACAGCAACCGGGCTCGCACCGAGAACGGGCGACGCGGCGGCAGGTCGTTGGTCATGGGGTACAGCCTCTCGGTTCGGCGGGTTCGCCACATCGGTCCCAGGGACCGTCTCGGACAGCCTTAAGTCGGACCTGGGTATCAGGTCCGACGCCCGGTCTCATCCAAAAGTTGGAGAAAACCACCCCTCCTGGCGCAGGAGCCGAAAATTGTCACCCACGACTACGCTCAGCTAGGTGACGGCAAGGTGAGCTCATGGCGACGGCTTCAGGCGTGGCAGCAGGACATCCTGCTGGCCGCGCTGGTCGGCGTTGTCTGGTTCGCCGGGCTCGCGGTGATCAACAGCAGCATCCTGCGGCCGAAGAATCCGAGCGTCTCCGTGGTCACTGGGATGTTCCTGGTACTGACGATCGCGATCGCCCGGATGGTGCCGCGGATGACGCTGCTCATCGTGTCGATCTGCTATCCGCTCGTCTACGCGGCGGCGGAGACCGGGCTGGCGGAGCAGATCGGGCTGAGCATCTTCCGCGCGCCCGCGATCAGCGACGCCGCGTTGCAGTCGGAGCTGCACCTCGTACCGTTGCTGGTGATCGGTTATCTCGCGGCAGCGAGCGGAGTACGCCGGTTCACCTGTCTGTTCTTCACGATGGGCAGCCTGGCCGCGCTGATGATCGGGCTGCCGGCCGTCGTCGCGATCGTGATGAGCCACGCCCCGCCCAGCGTCTACAAGTACGGCGATCGCTACGCGGGCCTCCCCCGCGACCCCTACAGCCTGTACGACTACATCGACCTGTCCCTGTTCGTCTTCGCCGAAGCCCTGATCTGCGGCATGGTCCTGCTCGGCGCCAACGCGCTGCGCCGGCGCAAGAGCCTGCTGGTGATGGAGCAACGCAACACGGCCCTGGTCCGGCTCCGGACCATCGAGGCCGAGCGTGCCGCGGCGGCCGAGCGGACCAGGATCGCCCGCGACCTGCACGACGTCGTATCGCACCACATGAGCGCGGTGGTGATCCGTGCGCAAGCGGCAGACCGCGTCGCCGACCAGAAGCCAGAGGCACTACGGGAGGCCGTACGGTGGATCGCCGCCAGCGGCCGCGAAGCGCTGACCGCGATGCGGGAGACCGTGCGAGTGCTGAACACCGCCGCGCCGGGCGCGAGTGCGTTGACCGCGCCGGTACCCGACCTGGCCGACGTCGCGCGGATGGGCGACCGGCTCAAGGCCGTCGGGATCGACGTGACCATGCAACTGCCGACCCGCAGCCGGCAGCTCACCTCGGCCACCGACCTGACCGCAGTACGGATCATTCAGGAAGCGCTGACGAATGTGATGGTGCATGCGAAGGCCACTGCCGCGCATGTGAGCTGGCAGAGTGGACCGCAGGGTGAGTTGCTCACCATCGACGACAACGGCAGCGGCGGGCCACCGCCGGTGAACGTGCTGGAGACCGCCCGGCGGCAGGAGAGCGGCCGCGGCAACGGACTGATCGGAATGCGCGAGCGCGCGCACGCGAGTGGCGGCACACTGACCGTCGCCGCCGGACCACTGGGTGGATGGAGAGTGCAGGCATGGTTGCCGCCGCAGAGGTGACGGAGAAGATCAGGATCCTGGTGGCCGACGACCAGGGCGTGATCCGGATGGGCCTGGCGATGATCCTCGACCACGAGCCCGACCTGACCACGGTGGCGCAGGCCGGCGACGGCGAGGAGGCGATCCGGATGATCGCGCAGTACGACCCGGACGTCGTGCTGATGGACATCCGGATGCCGGTGATGGACGGGCTGGAGGCGACCGAGCGGATCACCAAGGCCGCGAAGGAGTCCGGCCGGAATCGGCCCGCCGTGCTGGTGCTGACGACCTTCGATGACGAGGCCTACGTGCTGAGCGCAGTACGGGCTGGTGCTTCGGGATTCCTGCTCAAGGACACCGATCCGGATCTGCTGGTGTCGGCGGTGCGGGCGGTGCATCGCGGCGACTCGTTGGTCGACCCGGCGTCGACGCGGGTGCTGCTCGAGCGGTGCGTGGAGCTGGAGCGGCAGGTCGGCAGCGGTCCCGCCGACTCGGCGCCGGCGCCCGCCGGACGCTGGGCCGGGCCGCTCGCGCAGTTGAGTGAGCGCGAGCGCGAGATCCTGGTCTGGATGGCGCGCGGGCTGTCCAACCGCGACCTGGCGACGAAGCTCTTCGTCAGCGAGACCACGGTGAAGACCCACGTCAGCAGCGTGCTGTCCAAGCTCGGCCTGTCGAGCCGGGTCCAGGCGGTCGTCGTCGCCTACGAGGCGGGCGTCGTCCGGCCCGGCGAGGCCGAGGTGCGCTGGGAGGGCTGACGGTCAGGTCAGCAGGTCGTGCTGGCCTGGCGTCAGGTCAGCCAGGCTGCGCCGGCGTCAGCTCAGGAGGTACCAGCCGCCGATGGCGGCGGCGATGAGCACGACGATGGTGAGCAGTTGAGCAAGTAGCGACGCCTGGCGGCGTTGTGGCAAGAAGTCCCCGGTCATACCTTCAAGCCTGCCGGGGAAAGCCTGGGTTTCCATCCTCCCCGGGAACGGTTCGGACGTGACTCAAGTCGCCCCCTGGGAGCCCCGGAATCATCCCCAGGGATGACAACCGATCCCGCCACCCCTACCGCGAAGCGGCTTTTGTTGCCCTAGGCCCCCGTTTGGTCACTCGCCGAAGTATTCGGCGGCCACCTTTCTGGGCACGCACATCCGCCAGGCCTCCAGGATGAGCTCGCGCAACTCCTCCTCGTCGAGCACGGCGAGGTTGACCTCGATCCACTTGTACCGCTCGTCGGCCTTGCTGGGCGGCAGGAACTTCTCCGGGTACGCCGCGATCGCCGCCGCGCGCTCCTCCTTCGGGAAGCCGATGCCCATCTGCTTCTCGTCGCGGGACAGCGCGAGGTACACGATCCGCCCGACCCGGAACTTGATCCGGTCGCGCACTATGACCTCATAACTGCGCGGCAACCCCTCGGTCACCGCCCGGATGTCGTCCAGATCGACCATTTCGCCTCCGGTTTTGCGCAAACCACCCCTGATGTCACAACTGCGTCGCGGTGACTTTACAGCCCGACGTCGTCAAGGGCTGTCAGTGTTCCCGGCATTGCCCGGTGAGAGCGCTCCCGCTAGCGTCCGGGAAATGAGGCAAATGACAGCGAGAAAAAGAATTTCGATCGCCGGAATCAGTATCCTGACATTGGCCGCGACAATTCCGGCAATTCCATCGGCACAGGCGGCCGAGCCGTCCGCCCGGCATTGCGTGGGTGATTCCGCCGGTACGACACGGTGTTTCGGCACGCTCGCCGAGGCGCTGGACTCCGCCCGTACGCAGGTAGCGCAGAAGAATGCGCGGCTGGCCTCGACGAAGGGTGCGGAGCAGGCTCAGGGCGAGGTCATCCAGGGCACGTTCTTCGACAACCGCGACTATGGCGGCGACTCCTACACGGTGGTCGGCGCGGGTCTGTGCGACGGGTCGGACGGCGTGATCAATTACCAGTTCAATTTCCCGCCGGAATGGCACAACCGGATCAGTTCGGTACAGCCGTGGGCGAACTGCAAGATCTGGCTGTATCCGGAGAACGATCTCGGCGGTGATCGCGACGGGCCGTTCAAGACGAACACCGGCTGGGTCGGCACCATGCTCGACGACCGGACCGCGTCCGTCGGCTTCAGCTGATCCCGCATCCCTTTCCGACACAGTGAGGAAGTAGAGCCATGCCAAAACATTTTGCCGCCATCACCACCGCCGCGCTGCTGGCCGCGGCGACCACACTGACCGCGGCTCCTGCCTTCGCCGCGGACGGGCCGACCGGTCGCGAACTACTGGAGAAGTGCGACAACGGCACCGATACCTGCACCTTCCATCCGTACGGGCCGCCGGAGACGTTCCGCGGCGACGTGCACCAGGTCGGCGACACCGTCTTCAACTGCACGGCTGATCTGCAGCGCTCGACGGTGAAGTGGTCCGAGACGACGGGTGAGTCGAACAGCTTCGGGGTGTCGGTCTCCGCGGAGTACGGGTTCTCCGAGGTGTTCAAGGTGTCGATCGAGACGTCGTACCAGCACACCTGGGAGACGTCGAGCACGGTCGGCCAGGACGACAGCGTCGATGTCCGGCCGGGCGAGAAGGGCTGGATCGAACGGGCGACCGAGATGAGCCGGGTCAAGGGACAGTACGAGATGCACTTCCCGGACAAGTACTACGACCACTACATCTGGTACCAGGAGTTCGAGGCGGTGGGCCCGGTGAAGGACGCCAAGGGCCTGATCACCAAGAAGACCGCTCCGATGACCGCCGACGAGAAGTCCCAGCACTGCGGGTAGTACACAGCAACCGCCGCCCGCCGCTTCCTGCGGTGGGCGGCGGTTTGTTGTCAGGCACGTAGGCGGCGGGCGATTGTGGGGATGACGATGGCGGCGGCTACCAGGTGGGTGGTCATCAGGACTGCTTTGGTGGAGATGTCTGCGTCGGCGAACAGGTCGGGGATCCAGGAGAGGACGGTGAGGGCGACGGTGGCGCGGAGCCAGGAGGTGCGGGGGCTGGCGGCGTACCGGCGGATCAGGAGGGCGATGCCGAGACCGAGGGTGGCGAAGAGGACGGTCATGGTCGCGAAGCCGGACGGGGGGATCCGGTTGCCGGCGAGGGCAAGGCTGGCTCCGGCGGCGTGACCGATGGCGGAGACCGCTGCCGTCGCGGCCGCGGCGAGGACCGTGGCGATGGCGCCGTCCCGCAGCAGCGATCCCATCGACGGCGCGGAGGTCGAGGAAGCGGACATGGGGACTGCGGTGCGGGTGATTCGGGTGGTGGACATGGTGAGCTCCTTGGCGGTGGGGGTCAGGCGGGGACGTAGCGGAGGGTGAGGATGCCGGAGTCGTAGGCTTTCGACTCGGTGAGTTTCAGGTCGGCTCGGTGGAGCAGGTCGGTGAAGAGTGAGCGACCGTTGCCTAGGGCAACCGGGTACAGCTTGAGCCAGTACTCGTCGATGACGTTGTGGCGGACGAACTGCTGGGCGGTTTCCACGCCGCCGAAGAGGACCAGGCCCTTGCCTTCGGTTTGCTTGACCGCCTTGATCTCTTCGGGGATGTCGGCGGTGGCCAGCCGGTCCTTCGGCGAGAGCAGACCGGTCAGAGTGCGGGAGAAGACCAGCTTCGGCGTCTCCACCATCCAGGTCGCGAAGTCGACCAGCTCCGGCGGACTGTCCGGATGCGTCGCCTGGGCCGAGAACGCCTCGTTCAGCTGGTGGTAGGCCTTGCGGCCGGCGATCATCGTGTCCACCTCGGCCCGTAACCGCTCGGTGAACTCGACGTTCAGCTGGTGGTCCATCGACATCCAGTCCAGCTCGCCGTCCGGTCCGGCGATCGCGCCGTCCAGCGTGATGTTGCTGACCAGGATCACTTTGCGCATCGGGTGCCTCCTCCGTCGTCGGCCCCGGCGATCGGTCGGCCGGGTTACCTGCGACGAGCCTCGCCGATCCACCCCCGGGTCGTCGTCGTCAGATCTGGTGACATCGCGGTCCGGATTCGCACATCACAAGGACAGGGAGGTGCCGGTACCGCCGACAGCGAGCCCGGTACTGGTGGGCCGCTCGGCCGAGCACGCGGCGCTCGTAGCGGCGTACGAATGGGTCCGCCAAGGCGAGGCAGTGACCGTACTGGTGTCCGGCGAGTAGTACTTACGAGCGGCGGGCTTTGCGGAGGGCGAGGAGCATTCGGATCAGGAAGACCGGTGTCGGGGGAATCCAGCCCAGCTGCATCGCCTGGCCGAGGTCGTCGCGGTTGGCCCAGTGTTCGATGACCTTGCCGTCCGCCAGCCGGAACCAGTGCGACTGGGTCACGGCGAAGGTCTTCCCGGTGGGTGGGAACGCCTGCGCCGCGCGCCCGTTCTCGTCGTACGTGACGAAGGGGCCCGTGTGCCGGCCCGACATCGTCGCGTGCAGGACAACCAGATCGCCCTCCACCACGGCATCCTCGATCGTCCAGCCGAGGTCGGCGTACGCGCCGCGCAGCCACACCGCGGTCGCGTAGTACGCCTCCGGCCCGCGGCCACGGCAGGCGAGTGGCTCGTCCACAGCCATCCGATTGGTCGCCTCGGGGTGGAACAGCGAACGGAAGTCCTCCAGCGAGCCGTTCGCCATCACCATGAGTGACTCGATGGCAACGTCCTTGGCCGTCAGTTCGGTCGATGTCATCGTCGTACCTCTCCAGATCAAGTGTTGTCAGCATCACTTTCCTGCCCCCGCGCAGCGTGCACAACGGTGGCGAGGTGCCTATCTCGGGCCCGCCGACTGCCCATACCGGACGATTCGGACGCCGGAAGGCCGTACCGTGGTCTGATGCCCGAAGCAATCGTGAGCGCGGTCGAAGGCGCTGAAGTGGTGTTCCGCCTCGGCGACCCCGAGCACGCGTTCACCGGCGTCCGGTTGTGGGAGGAGCTCGGGCTCGCGGCCGAGCAACTCGAGTTCAAGCCGGTCGAGTACGGCTGGGAACTGCGGCTGCCGCGGCCCTCGGTGCACCGGATGGAGTACCTCTTCGACATCGCCGGCACCGGCATGCGGACCGACCCGACCAATCCGCGCGTAGTCGGCGGCGCGTTCGGCGAGCACTCCTGGCTGCCGCTGCCCGGGTACGTCGAGCCGGACTGGATCACGATCGAGCCGATCGCGTCGAGCCTCACCCCACTGATCATCGACCCGACACCGGTGGGCCCGATCGACGTCCTGCTCTGGGCGCCGGACGGGATCGCGCCCACCTTCGAGCTGCCGTTGCTGCTGGCCCATGACGGACCCGAGTTCGCCGCGTACGCCGGGCTGACCCACTACGTCGGCGCCATGGTTGCCGACGGCACGCTGCCGCCGCTGCGGCTGGCCCTCATCCGGCCGAGTTCGCGCAACCTCTGGTACGCCGCCAATCCGGAGTACGCGGAAGCCCTGACGCAGCACGTGCTGCCGATGCTGACCGCGTCGTACCGGAGCAAGAAGCCGGTGTTGATGGGTGCGAGCCTCGGCGCGCTCGCCGCCCTGTACGCCGAATGGCACCACCCCGGCACCTTCGCCGGACTGTTCCTCCAGTCGGGGTCGTTCTTCACGCTCGACACGGACCCGCAGGAGTCCAAGTTCGAGTACTACGCCGAGGTCACCGCCTTCGTCCACGAAGTACTCGATACCACCGCGTTCCCGAGCAACCCAGCGATCTCGATGACCGCCGGGACGCCCGAGGAGAACGTACACAACAACCGCGTGATGGCCGCCCAGCTCACCAAGCTCGGCCTGCAGGTCGCCTTCGACGAGACCCCCGACATGCACAACTTCACCGCCTGGCGCGACGTGCTGGATCCCTGCCTGACCAATCTGCTCAACCGCGTCTGGGCCTGAGTGCTCAAAACGCTCGCGGGGTTCGGTGCGTTCGGCCTCTTCTGGGGTGCCTGGGGCGCGGTCCTGCCCGCGGTGAAGGCCGAGGCAGGCGTCACCGACGCACAACTGGGCGGTGCGCTGCTGTGCGTCGGCCTGGGCGCCCTCTTCTCCATGCGCTTCACCGGCTACCTCATCGACCGGTACGGCGGTGTGGTGCTGCCCGTAGCCGTCCTACTGTTCGCCGCCTGTGGCGTATTGCCCGCACTGGCCGGCTCAGCCGTCGCACTGGGCGGTGCACTCTTCCTGCTCGGCGCTACCTCAGGTGCGACCGACGTAGCCATCAACGCGACCGGCTCCGCCGCCGAGGCCGCCAGCGGCAAGCCACTAATGAACCTGGCCCACGGCCTCTTCTCCATCGCGGTAGTCGTCGCCAGTCTCAGTACTGCGGCCCTCCGCGCCGCCGGAGCCGGTGCACTGCCGGTACTCGGCGGAGTATTCGTCGTAGTCGCTCTGGTGGTCGCGCTAGTCCTCGCACCCGGCTCAACCAAGATCAGGCCGGTAGTGCAGGGCAAGGCGCCTCGCAGGCTCGAACCGGCCCTACTGGTCTTCGGTGGTCTCTGCGCCCTCGCCTTCGTGGTCGAGAACGCCTGGCAGAGCTGGAGCGCCGTACACCTCGACACCACTCTCGGTGCGGCACCGGCACTCGCCTCCAGCGCACCAGCCGTCTTCGCAGCCGCCGCAGCCACGGGTCGACTCACCGGCAACGTCCTCCTGCGTCGCCTGAAGCCAGCTCAACTCCTAGTAGTCGGTGGCGTCATCGCAGCCCTCGGTAGCACATTAGCGGCCGCAGCGGGCAGCCCCTGGCTGGCACTGGTCGGCATAGCAGTCGCAGGCCTCGGTACGTCGGTCTGCGCGCCCACGATCATCAGCATGGCCGGCGCCTGGGCCGGTCCTGAGCGGCGAGCCAGTGCCATCTCCACCGTCACTACGATCGCCTACCTGGGCTTCCTGCTCGGCCCGGCCGCCGTCGGTGCGGCGTCCAGCGCATGGTCGTTGCCCACGGCATTGGGTGGGGTCGCAGTACTCGCTGTAGTCGTCGCCGTCCTCGGCCCAGTGGCAGGACGCGCTGGGACGAGGCAAACGAGGTAAAGACATGGCAAGGTGGCGACACTAGGACAGGGGTGAGGCGCATGGAGCGTGAGCAGGTTGAGCTGGATGCACCAGGGCTGGATCGGCCCGGCACACTGATCCGCTACGGGCACTACGGCCGCCCGGTGCTGGTGTTCCCGAGTGAGCAGGGCCGGGCCTGGGACTACGAGAACAACGGCATGGTCGGGGCAGTGGCCGACCTGATCGAGGCCGGCCGGGTCAAGCTGTACTGCGTCGATTCGTACGACCATGTGAGCTGGTCGGACCGCAGCATCCCGCTGGAGGAGCGCGCGCGACGGCATGGGCTCTACGAGTCGTGGATCCTCGACCACGTCGTACCGGCGATCGGTAGCGACACCCCGGGTGCGTCGGACATCATCACCACCGGCTGCAGTCTCGGGGCCTTCCATGCGCTCAACTTCGCGGTGAAGCGGGCCGACCTGTTCCCGATCGCGATCTGCCAGTCGGGCAACTACGACGCGGCCAGCTGGCACGCCTGGGGCGAGCGCGGCGACGCGACGTACTTCAACAACCCGATCGACTACCTGCCCAACCTCGAGGGCGACCACCTGGAGTGGCTGCGCCAGCGGCTCTTCCTGGTGCTCACGGTCGGCCAGGGCGACTGGGAGACCCACCCGACCGGTTCGCTGCCATCCGCGCGCGCCACTGCCGAAGTACTGGCTGCCAAAGGCATTCCCCATGAGCTGGACCTCTGGGGATACGACGTAGCCCATGACTGGCCCTGGTGGCGCAAGCAGCTCGCTCATCACCTGCCCCGATTCTGCTAAGGAGTCCCACGTGTCTGACCGCTCTCAGCATCTGATCGGGTTGTTGCTCGGCGCCGAGGAGGACTGGCCGCAGGCGTTCGAAGCGCTGTTGCGGCGGGTCGGCCCGGTCGAGGCCGGCGGGACCACCCACGAGTTCAGCACCGACCGGCTGACCATCGAGCCGTTCGACCTGAACGATCCGGTCCGGGTCGAGCTGGTGATCGACCGGCTCGCCTACTGGTACTACCACCCGCGCGAGTGGCTGAAGAAGGCCGCGCTGATGAACGGCACCTACCTGCTCAACTCGCCGTTCACCTTCCAGGCGATGGAGAAGCACAGCGCGTACTGCGCGATGCTGCGCCTCGGCCTGAAGATCCCGCGGACCGTGCTGGTGCCGTTCAAGAACCCGGTCGACAACGTGCGCTGGGCGTACACGTCGGAGAAGTACAACAAGCCGTTCGACCTGGACGCGATCGCCGACGACCTCGGCTACCCGATGTACATGAAGCCCTTCGACGGCGGCGGCTGGCGCGGCGTCTCCCGGATCAACAACCCCGACGACCTGCACAAGGCGTACGACGAGTCCGGCGAGATGCTGATGCACCTGCAGGCCACGGTCGAGTACGAGAAGTTCGCCCGGGCGCTGTCGATCGGCGCCGAGACGATGGTGATGGACTTCCGCCCGGACGAGCCGATGCACAACCGGTACGCCGTCTCGCACGACTTCCTCAGCCCGTCGGCCGGCCACCAGGCGGTCGCGATCAGCCGGATCGTGAACGCCTTCTTCGGCTGGGAGTTCAACTCCTGCGAGATGCTGGTGGCCGGCGACTCGGTGCACCCGATCGACTATGCGAACGCCTGCCCGGACGTCGCGATCACCTCGCTGCACTACTACTTCCCGTGGGCGATCAGCGCGCTGGTGAAGTGGTCGGTGTTCTCGCTGGCGACCGGCCGGCGGACCAAGGTCGACCTGCACACCGAGCGGTACTTCGCGATCGCGGACGACGAGTCGCTCGACTACGACGCCAAGCTGGAGGGGTACCTCGCGCTCGCCGACGAGTACTTCGACACCGCGAGGTACCACGAGTGGTGCGCGGAGAACCTGACCGACTTCGACGCGAAGCTGGTCGACTGGGTCTCCGGCGACGACTTCGACCGCATCCTGCGCGAGACGGTCGCGGCCACCTATCCGGCCCACGAGCAGGAGAAGTTCCTCGCCCACTTCCGCGGCCTGACCGGCCTGTGGGTGACCGACCAGGGTTAGACCAGCAGAGCCAGCAGTGCCGCGGCGATGATCAGTTGGATCGTCGCGGAGACTGCGCGGCGGCGTGGGCGGGTGGGTCTGAGCCAGGGGAGGTCTGGCCAGGCCCAGCCGGAGTACGCGGTGGCCGCGGCCATCAGGGCGAGGGCTACCAGCCAGAGCCAGGGCGGAAGTTCTTGCCAGTTGGTGATGGTACGGGCGAGGAGCAGGAAGAGGACGCCTGCCACCAGGGCGATCAGCAGGTCCAGGCGGTCGCGGAGCTTTCTGGTGTGGATCTGCCAGAGGGCGACCAACGGGTAGCCGACGGCGAGGGCGATCGCGAAGTACTTCATGACTGGTCCGCCAGGAGCTTGGTGGCGAACTCGTCGACATCGGCGGCCACGTCGGACAGCACCACGACCGCACGCTTCTTCTCGAGGTCCAGACCGACGAAGGAGCGATAACCGCCGGTACCGCCGTTGTGCCAGACCATCTTGCGGTCGGTACCGGCCAACGGACTCGTGAGCCAGAAGTAGCCGATGCGGTCGCCCTCCTCGAAGTCGCGGATCGGAGCCAGGGCCTCGACTCCGTTGCCTCGGAGCATCGCCTGGGCGAGCAGGGAGAGGTCGCCTGCGCTGGAGACGATGCCCCCGGCCGGGGCGTAGCCGTCCTGGATCCACGGCTGTTCCTTGCGCCCGCCGGAGCTGTAGCCGGCCGGAGCCGCGTCGTCGATTGTCGTTGGTACGTGGGTTTCCTGGAGGTCGAGTGGCTGCAGCAGCCGCTCGCGGAGGAAGTCCGGGTAGCTCAGGCCGGCTTTGCGCGCGAGGGCCTGGCCGAGCAGGGCTGCACCGACGTTCGAGTACGCCGGTTGGCCGCGGCCGCCCGCGTCGGCTTTGGCCTGGCTGATCAGGTCGTCGACGGAGTACGGGTACGGGTTGCCCGCGTCGAGGGTGGTGAGCAGGCCGCGCGCCACGTCGAGCGGTTTGGTCGATGTCCTCGGAAGGCCGGAGTAGTGCGTCGCGAGGTCTTCGAGAGTCGCCGTTGCGACCTCGGCGCCGTCGAGTGGGAGCAGGGTGCCGACCTGGTCGTCGAGCTTGACCTCACCGCGGTGGATCGAGTTGGCCAACAACAGCCCGGTGAAGCCCTTGCTGATCGAGCCGACCTCGAACGGGCTGTGCTCGTTGGCACCGCGGCCCGCGAACGTCAGCGAGTTGTCGCCGATGACAACTACTTCCAGCCGGTGGCCGGCGCCCTTGTAGTGCTGGTCGATGTAGGTCTGGAGTTTGTTGTCACCCGTCCGGGCCGACTCCAGTTCGATGGTCCGCGGCCGCACCAGCCAACCTCCGGCCACGACAGCTAGCGCGACCACGATGGCGATCCCCGCGCTAATAGATACTTTCAAGTCTTACCTCTGCAGTGCTTCCAGGATTGCCAGAAGGGCGACCACACGAGGTGGCGGGACGGCGAAGGTACCGCGACTAGGACTGTGGAGCCAGCCCTCAGCGGTGAGTTGCCGCAGGTGGTGATAGATCTGCCCACTAGTCCCCAACCCGTCAACCTCGCTCAACGCACTGACGGTGTTCCTCCCCCGGCTGATCTCCTCCAGCAAGGTCAGCCGCACCGGACTCCCCAAAGCCCCCAGCACCCCTGCAAGCTCCGCCCACCCGGCCCGCTCTCGCAGCGCCTGTTCCGGGGGTGTGGACGACGCGGCGGATTCCAGCGCGGCGATCCGCGCCTCCAGCTCTGTGAGCCGGTTATCCACAGGGTTCTCCACATTGTGGATAGTACGTAGTTACGTAGCTATTGCAAGTACCGGCGGACGTAGGGTGGCGGCGTGCGTGATGACGAGGTGCCTGGGTGGTGGCAGCGGCTGGGGCTCGACGGGCTGGTGGACGTGCATGTGCACTTCCTGCCGGATCGCGTGATGGACGCCGTCTGGGGCTACTTCGACCAGGCCGAGGAGCACTACGGCACCGCCTGGCCGGTCACCTACCGCACACCGGTCGCCGAGCGGCTCCAGACGCTGCAGGACCTCGGCGTACGCCGGTTCCCCGCACTCGTCTACCCACACAAGCCCGACATGGCCGAGTCGCTCAACACCTGGGCTAGGGAGTTCGCGGCGACCACACCCGGCTGCGTCTCGAGCGGCACCTTCTACCCCGAGCCCGGCGCAGCGCAGTACGTGAAGGAAGCTCTGGAGCTGGGCACCCGGATCTTCAAGGTGCATGTCCAGGTCGGCGACTACGACCCGCGCGACGACGAGTTGGACTCAGTGTGGGGTCAGCTGGCCGAGTCCGGCGTACCAGTGGTCGTCCACTGTGGCTCCGGCCCGATCCCTGGCCGCCACACCGGCCCCGGCCCAATGGGCGACGTACTTCGCAAGCACCCCCGCCTCACCGCGGTCATCGCCCACCTGGGCATGCCGGAGTACGCCGAGCACCTACAGCTCGCCGAGACGTACCCCAACGTCCACCTGGACACCACGATGGCCTGCACCCCGTTCACCGAGGCGCTGGCGCCATTCCCCCGCGACCTGCTCCCCCGCTACAAAGCCCTCCAGCACCGGGTAGTCCTGGGCTCCGACTTCCCCAACATCCCGTACCAGTACGCAGTACAGCTAGAAGCCCTGGAGCAACTCGACCTAGGCGACGACTGGCTGAGAGCCGTCTGCTGGGAGAACGGCAACCGCCTACTCGGTGGGTAGGTGAGCAGCAAACCAAGCCAAGGTCAGCCCGGTCAGGATCTCGTCGCGGTCGACGAGCAGGTCGACCAGCTGCGCATGCCAGGCGAGCAGCGCAGTACTGAGCACCAGCGAGGAGACCTGCTGCCGCTCGTTGAACGCAGTGAGGTTCTCGTTGAACCAGCGGACCTCTGCAAGCTCGACCGCATCCAGCCCGCGCTCCTGCGCCTGCCGTTCGGTGACCTCCGTGTACGCCGGTGTCCCGGCCAACCCGTTGCGGTCGTCACCCACCCGGTAGTCGTGGTACCCGAGCCGGCACATCAGCTCGTCCCAGCCAGCGGCCGTCCGCCGACTCATCGAGCCTTCGCCCTCGCCTGCCAGCGCCGTCCAGGCAACAGACGGGATGACCAGGTGGTAGCGGCCCTGCGCCTCGTACGGGAGCGCAGTAGAGAGTGCATCCATCACGCCACTCGGCCAGGCATGCGTCAGCAGCACCGGCTCGGCATCCGGGTTCGCCGCCCGCAGGTGCAGGAAGTGCACGAACTGCCCGGCGATCTCGGTCGTGTAGTGGTCGTAGGTGTTGAGCCGGTTCTCGTGCGCACGCCAGTCGTAGCCGGTGACCCAGTAGTCGACCAGCTCGTCGGCATAGGCGGCCGGCACGATCCGGTCGAGCCCGGCCGCGATGTAGTCGCCGCTGTCGCGGAACGTCCGCAACCGCCGGTACAGCGAGTCGAGCTCCGCCTGCGGCACCCGCAACCGCAGCCGCTTGATCTCGGCTGTGCGCTCGGTCATCACTCGATGAACCTCCTAGATCTCCCCAGCTGGACACCTGTCTCACCAGCATGATGCTTGTGGGTGGCAAATGGTTCGCTCTCCTCCACCTTTCAACCACAATTGCAGGTTGTTGCATCGCGCCCCGGCCTGTGCTCGCCCGTTGCCCAGGCCTATTACAACGTTGTACGCTCGTCACCGCCCGCATCCCTCCAGCTCCCGGGAGCCCTCGATGCCCACTCCTCAGCGCCACCCTGAGCAGCCCCGCCCCGAGCATCCGCGCCCGCAGTTCACCCGGCCCGACTGGCTCAACCTCAACGGCGAGTGGCAGTTCGAACTCGACCGGTCCGACTCCGGCCTGGAGCGCGGAGTCCGCGAGCGCGAGTTGCTGCAGCGGATCACCGTGCCGTTCGCGCCCGAGTCGCGGCTGTCCGGGGTCGAGAACGTCGACTTCCTCGAGGCTGTCTGGTACCGGACGACGGTGACGATCCCCGCCGACTGGGCCGGCCGCGACGCGGTCCTCCACTTCCAGGCCGTCGACCACGACGCGACCATCTGGGTCAACGGCGTCGAGGTGGTCCGGCACCGCGGCGGCTTCACCCCGTTCAGCGCCCCGCTCAGCGCCGTCGCCGCTCCCGGCGAGGAGGCAACGATCGTGGTCCGCGCGCGAGACAGCCGGTACGGCGTACAGGCGCGTGGCAAGCAGTCGCAGCCGTACTTCAACGCCGATTGCCACTACACCCGCACCACCGGGATCTGGCAGACCGTCTGGCTCGAGGCCGTCCCGGCAGTCCACCTGAACCGGCCGCGGATCACGCCCGACGTCGCGGGCTCCTGCTTCCACGTCTCGGTTCCGCTCTCCGCCAACAAGCCCGGCTGGCGAGTCCGCGCCGTACTGTCCGACGCCGCCGGTGAGGTCGCGTCGGCCGAGGTCCGCGCGGATCTCGATCTCGCCCCGCGGCTCCTGCTCGCAGTACCGGCCGATCGGGTGCGCCTGTGGAACACCACCGATCCCCACCTGTACGACGTCCGGCTGGAGCTGATCGATGCCGACGGCAACCTCGTCGACGCGGCCGACAGCTACGCCGGATTGCGGTCCATCTCGATCAACGGCCAAGCGGTACTCATCAACGGCGAGCACGTCTTCCAGCGACTCGTTCTGGACCAGGGCTACTGGCCCGAGAGCCTGATGACAGCACCGACCGAGGACGCGCTCATCGCCGATATCGAGCTGAGTCTGGCCGCCGGCTTCAACGGTGCACGCCTGCACCAGAAGGTGTTCGAGGAACGCTTTCTGTACCACGCGGATCGACTCGGCTACCTGGTCTGGGGCGAGTTCGGCGACTGGGGTGCGGGCGTCGCGGGCACCGGGGACGACAACCAGCAGCCGACCGCGTCGTTCGTGACGCAGTGGCTGGAGACCGTCGAGCGCGACTACAACCACCCGTCGATCGTCGGCTGGTGCCCGCTCAACGAGACGCACCAGCTGCTGCACGACAAGATCACCCAGCTCGACGACGTCACGCGAGCGATGTTCCTGGCCACCAAGGCGGCCGATACCTCGCGGCCGGTACTGGACTCGTCGGGCTACTCGCATCGGGTGCCGGAGACGGACATCTGGGACTCGCACAACTACGAGCAGGACCCGGTTGAGTTCGGCAAGCAGATGGCCGGCCTCGCCGACGGTTCGCCGTACGGGAACACCGGTCCGGAGGGGCGGCCGATCTCGCAGGAGTACAACGGGCAGCCGTACTTCTGCAGCGAGTTCGGCGGGATCTGGTGGAACCCTCAGGCCGCGAGTGCCTCCGGCAACGACCCCGAGTCGTGGGGGTACGGCCAGCGGGTCAAGGACGAGGCCGAGTTCTACGACCGGTTCACCGGGCTGGTCGACGCACTGCTCGACAACCCGTTGATGTTCGGCTATTGCTACACGCAACTGACCGACGTCTTCCAGGAGGAGAACGGCATCTATCGCTTCGACCGCAGCACCAAGCTGGACGTGCCCCGCATCAAGGCAGTCCAAGTCCGCTTGGCGGCGTACGAGCAGTAGGTCTCTACAGCACAAGGGCTGTCCCATCAGGTGGGACCTTCACACCTGCCGCCCGGATTCCGGCGTACTGCGAAGTCGCCGGATCCAGGGCGGGGTTGGTGTTGTTGAGATGCGTGTAGGCCCACGCGGTGCCGGGTTGCGCGGCGCTGAGCTTGCGGATGCGTTCGAGACTGGCCTCGATCGGCAGGTGCCCCATCACGCTCTGCGCCTTGGCGGTGGCATCGGCCCTGTCCGACATCTCCCCACCATCATGAAAAGTGCCATCCAGTACTACGTACGCCGCGCCATCCACGAATTCGTCGAACCCATCCGGCCAGGTCGCCAGGCAGGGCGCGTAGACGAGCACCCCTCCGGTTGCGGGATCCTCGAAGCGGTAGGCGACCACCCACGGATCGCCCGTCGCGCCGGTCACGTACTTGGGCTGCTTGTTGCTGACAGCAAGCACCTTGACGCGCAGGCCGGCCAGGTACTGGTCAGACCCGATCGTCGACCAGGTCCAGGCGCCGTACTTGCTCAGCGTCGACCTGACATCTTTCAGCGCTTGAAGAACAGCAGGCGGACCGTAGATCTCGAGACCGGAGCCCTCCCGCAACATCATCAGTCCGAGCGTGTGATCCAGCTCGGCATCGGTGAGGAAGACTCCCTTGATCGGCGTCTCCCGCGGACCCGGCCCAGCTCTGAGCTCTTTGGTGGCAAGGATCTGGGCACGGATGTCGGGCGACGCGTTCACCAGGTACCAGTCGTTGCCGTCAGCACTGATCGCGAGCCCGTCCTGCGTTCGAGGTAGGAGACCAGGGTCGGAGCAGGTCAGGCAGGCACAATTCCATTGCGGGAAGCCACCACCGGCCGCGGTCCCGAGCAGGATCGCCTTCATCCGCGCATCTCGAACTCGACCCGCTTGACCGGTGTCTTGTTGGGAGTCTTGAGGATCAGGTCCACCAGCCCGCGATCGGGCGACTTCTTGCAGACCGGGTCGGTCGCGGCGCCGTCGCCGGTCAACAGGAATGCTTGACACCGGCAACCACCGTGGTCGAGTCCGCGACGGTCGCAACTTCGGCAGGTGTCGCTCATCCAGTCCTCACCGCGATACGCGTTGAACGACTCGGAGCCGTACCAGATCTCGTGCAGTGACTTGGCGGTCGCGTTGTCGAGGTCCAGCGTCTCGATCGCACTCGCGGCCGGACACGGAAGTACCGTCCCGTCCGGCGCGATCGTCAACTGCCGAGCACCCCAGCCGTACATGCACGGCTTCGGGTACTCCTCGTAGTAGTCGGCGACGACATAGATGACCTGCATCCTGCCCTTCAACCGATCAATGGCTGCCCGTACTACGGGCTGCGCCGCGTCGAGCTGCTCCTTGGTCGGCATCAACTGGTCGCGGTTGCGCAGCGCCCAGCCGTAGTACTGGGTGTTGGCCAGCTCCAGCCGGTCGGCGCCCATCTGCTCGGCGAGCGCGATGATGCCTTCGAGCTGGTCGTGGTTGGTGCGATGGAGGACGACGTTGACGCTGAGCGGGAGGCCGGTTCGCTTGATCAGCTCGGCGGCAACGATCTTGTGGTGATGGGCGCGGGTACCGGCGATCTTGTTCGCCCGCTCGGCGTCCGCGGCCTGGACCGAGAGCTGGATGTGCGACAAGCCTTTGTCGACCAAGGTGTTGAGGCGTTGCTCGGTCAGGCCGAGGCCGCTGGTGACGAGGTTGACGTAGGCGCCGAGGTTCGCGGTGTGCTCGATCAGCTCGGGAAGGTCGGGTCGGCCGAGTGGTTCGCCGCCTGAGAAGTGCACCTGGAGGACGCCGAGTTCGCGTGCTTGGGTGAGGATCTCCTTCCACTGCTCGGTTTTGAGCTCCTGGTCGCGTTGCAGGAGTTCGAGTGGGTTGGAGCAGTACGGGCAGTGCAGTGGGCAGCGATGGGTCAGCTCCGCCGTCAGTCCGAGAGGCGCCTCCGTCATGACCACTCCACCACCTGTCGATCGGCGAGCCGGGCGAGGACGTCGACGACCTGCTGGGGTTGCACGCCGTCGTACTGGTTGCTCAGGGCAAGGGTGATCTGCTCGACGTCGGACTCACCGTCGCAGAGCTGGAGGATGGCGGTCGCCGTCGGGTTGGGGACGAGCACGCCCTCGGGGTAGAGGAGTACCTGGAGGTCTCTGGTGTGGTCGTAGGTGAGTCGCACACCTCGTTTGAGCCGGGGCTTCCCTGCTTGAAGGCTCATTGCTTGGCCGCGGCTCGTTCGATCGCGTCGAGCATGGACCAGAGGACGTCGCATTTGAAGGAGAGTGCGGCGATCGCCTTGTCCTGTTGCTCGCGGGTGATGCAGTGCTCGACGACCAGGTCGAGCGTCGCCTGCCCTTCGCCGGAGACCGCGTCGATGCGGTTGGTGAAGTAGGCGAGGTCCTCGGCGCGGATCCACTCGTACGCCGTGAGCATGTCCACCACGCGTTGCTTCATCAGGTGGCCGGAGAACATCTCGGTCAGACCGGACGCGACAGCCTCCACCCAAGGCTTGGTACGGGCGAAGGTGACATAGGCGTCGACGGCGAACCGTACGCCAGGGGCGAGGTGGCGCTCGTCGAGCACTTCCTCGCGGGTGAGGCCGACTGCTTCGCAGACCTTCAGCCAGCGCTCGAGTCCGCCGTCTTCGCCTGCCTTGCCATCTTGGCCGGTCTTGCCGTCGTGGTAGGTGATGCGGTCGAGCCACTGGCGACGGACGTGCGGCAGGGGGCAGTTGCTGATGATCGCCGCGTCCTTCTGCGGGATCATGCTCTGGTAGTACCAGCGGTTGGCGGCCCACAGGCGCAGCTCCCGCTCGTCCAGGTCGCCGGCGTGCAGCCGCCGGTGGAACGGGTGCGTTCCCCAGTACCGGCACGACAGCCCGCGTAATGCGGCGGTGAATTCCTCGGCATTCATGGTCGACACAACGGCCTCCGCCTAAATTGAACGTCACAAATGGAACTCGGGCGCACGGAAATGCGCTGTGACGGAACTTGTTCAGGGGAAATCCCGGAAAACGGGGGCCTGCGGCGCAGGCCCCCGTTCGGCGGTGTGTCAGTCGATCCGCGCCGCGTAGGAGGTGACTTCGGTCGGAGTCTCGAACTCCAGGAAGTCCGGGGCGATCCAGGTTTCGCGCTGCTGCGTTGTTTCCACCATGGTTAGCTCCTTGCGTTCATGACGGGGGGCGCCGTCAATCTGCAAGATAAGACTTAGGAAGGGACATTTACTAGCCCTGTCCCGAGATTTGGTATTCCAGGTTTCTTATTTCACAACGTGCCGGTGAGCAGTTGCAGCCCCAGGCTGCTCAGTGCTACGGACATCCACAACAACGCGCCCAACGCCAACGGCCGCCAACCGGCCTTGCGCAGTTCACTCGGCCGCATAGACAGCCCGATCGCCACCAACGCCGAGGTGATCAAGAACGTCCCGACCAGCGACAAGCTCTCCTGCCACGCATCCGGCACCACACCCGCGCTCCGCAGCCCAGCGGCCACGATGAACCCGATGAGGAACAACGGCACCATCCGTCGCCACGGCAGCTTGCCCGCAGCAACCGGCTCCGCCCCAGACACACGACCGGCCACCCGCGCCTCCCGCCGCGACTTCAGGATGACGAGGCCGATGACGATGGGGATGAGCATCAGGGAGCGGGTGAGCTTGACGACCAGTGCTTGGTCGCCGGCTTCCTGGGAGTAGGTGTAGCCGGCGGCAACTACCGAGGAGGTGTCGTTGATGGCGGTACCGGCCCAGAGGCCGAAGGCTTGGGCGTCGAGGCCCAGGAGGTGACCGAGCGGCGGGAAGGCGAGTACCGCGACCACATTGAAGGTGAAGATCGTGGCCAGCGCGTAGGCGACCGACGACTTCTTCGCACCGATCGCGGCGGTGGCGGCGGCAATCGCCGAGGCCCCGCAGATCGCAGTACCGACTCCGATGAGGGTTTGAGTGTCACCGCGTACTCCGAGCAGGCGACCGAACAACCAGGCACCGCCGAGCGCGACCGTCAACGTCCCGAGCATCACCGGGAGCGACTCACCGCCGACCTTCACGACCTGCTGGAGCGACAGCCCGGTGCCGAGCACGACGATCGACAGTTGCAGCAATGTCTTCGACGCGAACTCATACCCCGGCCGCGACCAGGACCCGCGCAGCGCCGGCACGAGCACGCCGGCCAGGACGCCGAGCACGATCCCGAAGACCGGCCCGCCGATCACCGGCACCAATCGCCCGAGCGGCACCGCGGCCCCCGCCAGCGCGAGCACCACCAACAGCCCCGGGACGCGCTCAATGAAGTGCGGCTTCGAGACAGGCTCAGGCTCGACCACAGCCGGTGACCTAACCTCAACGTGCACCACGACCGGTCCTCCTGACAGAAATGTGCGTACATTTAAGTTAAGAGATGACCGTACATTTGGCAAGACGGCGTCGACGGAGAGGTCCGGATGAGCGAGCGCAAGCTGGATCGCAGCGGTGGACAGTCGCTGTGGAAGCAGCTGCAGCAGGAGCTGGTACGCCGTCTGCGGGCCGGCGAGTTCGACGACCTGTTCCCCGGCGAGCTCGCGCTGGTGGAGGAGTACCAGGTGAGCCGCCACACCGTCCGCCAGGCGCTCGGCAAGCTCCGGGCCGACGGGCTGATCGTCGCCGAGCGTGGGCGCCAGCCCCGAGTCGCCACCTCACCGGAGATCCGGCAGCCGATGGGTGCGCTCTACAGCCTCTTCTCGTCGGTCGAGGCGTCTGGGCTGCCGCAGCACAGCGTCGTACGGGCTCTGGATGTCCGGGCCGACGGAGTGATCGCCAGCAGGCTGGATCTGGAGGCGTCGATCCCGCTGGTCTACCTGGAGCGGGTGCGGTTCGCAGGGGACGAGCCGCTGGCGCTGGACCGCGTGTGGTTGCCCGCGTCGCTCGCCTCGGGGCTACTGGACGCCGACTTCGGCCATACGAGCCTATACAACGAGTTGGCCGAGCGCACCGGGCTACGGCTCGACCATGGCCGGGAGGACATCCGGGCGGTCAACCCGACGCCGGCTGAGCGAGCACTGCTGCACTGCCCGGCCGACGCGGCCGCCTTCTCGATCAACCGGCTAGGGCACGCCCAGGGCCGCAAGATCGAGTGGCGGCACACCGTAGTACGGGGTGACCGGTTTGCTCTGGCTGCTGAGTTCTCCGCCCACACCGGGTACCGCCTGGCGCCGGCTGCGGCTGGTACTGCGCTTTCCTAGCCCCGTGAGTCCCAGGACAGCGGGGGCATCCCCATAGCTGCTTGAGGCGAGCGAGAGTCGGAGTATGACTACAAACCTTCCCGGCGGGGCTCTCACGCTTGCGGACGATCTCACCATCAGCCGGATGGGCTACGGCGCCATGCAGCTGGCCGGGCCCGGTGTGTTCGGTCCGCCGAAGGACCACGACGAGGCGATCGCCGTACTGCGTACTGCGGTCGAGCTGGGCATCACGCACATCGACACGAGCGACTTCTACGGACCAGTGGTGACCAATGAGCTGATCAGGGAGGCACTGCACCCGTATGCCGCCGACCTGCACATCGTCACCAAGGTAGGAGCCCGGCGCGGCTCCGATGGCAGCTGGAACCCGGCGCAGGAGCCCGAGGACCTCAAGGCCCAGGTCCGGGACAACCTCGAGCACCTCGGGCTCGACACGCTCGACGTCGTCAACCTCCGCGCGCCGGGGCACGAGGAGGTCAGCGACGCGTCGATCGCCGCGGCGTTCACGGCGCTGGCCGAGTTGCAGCAGGAGGGGCTGATCAAGCACCTCGGGTTGAGTGGTGTCTCGGACGCGCAGCTCACGGAGGCGCAGGCGATCGCACCGGTCGTCACGGTGCAGAACCTCTACAACCTGGCCAAGCGCGGCGACGACGCACTCGTCGACCGGTGCGCGGCCGAGGGGATCGCGTATGCGTCGTTCTTCCCGCTCGGTGGGTTCAGCCCGCTGGAGTCGGAGACGCTGACGAAGGTCGCCGCCCGCGTCGGCGCCACCGCCCAGCAGGTCGCCCTGGCCTGGCTCCTCCAGCGCTCGCCAACGCTGGTACTGATCCCCGGTACGTCCTCGGTCGCACACCTCCGCGAGAACTTCGCCGCCGCCGCGCTGGTCCTCCCCGACGACGCGATCACCGAACTGGACACCATCGGCAGGTAGACCCGCCCACGTCGAGCTCCGGCCGCTCGGGCTCGGTGGTCGAGTGCTCAGAGCGTGATCGACTTCAGGTGATCGACGGTGACGAATGTCGAGCCGGCGGCCTCGGCCGAGGTGCGGAGTTTGGCCAGGCCGCCCCAGTCGACCGCCGACTTGTCCAGTGGCTGATCGAAGTCGTCCCAGTGGGTGGCGATCACCGTCTTCACCGGCTTGATCGTCTGCAGCAACCGATCGGTCACGCCGGGCTCGCCGCCGGGCGCCGCGAGCACGACATCGACCTGCAGATCCCTTAATTCATTGGCATCGAAGCCCGCAGTACTGAGGCTGAGGATCCGCAACCCGCCGATCGTGATCACGTAGGCGAGCGTGCCACCCTCCACCAGGTCAGCGATCGTCCGCGGCCGCGCCGGTACCGCCCCCGGCCGCGTCCCCGGGAACGCGAACTGATGCCGCTTCCCACCACACGAATGCACCGACCGGAACACCTCGATGGTGAACCCTTCGAACGGCAGGTACTCCCCACCGCTCACCTGCGACAGCTGGTCGGCCGGCGCCTGCATCGCCCGCAGCAGATTGAGATGCGACTCGTTCCCCAACACCGTCGCCCCGGTTTTGCGTGCAACATATGGCACATCGGGGATGTGGTCGTAGTGCCCGTGATGCACCAGCACCGCATCGGCCCCACTCACGTACCGATCAACCACGTCCGGCCGACTGACCACCCGAGTCCCGGGATCAGCCCCCTCAGCGCTGTAGGTCCCAGTCTTGAACCTGGTCAACCAGGGGTCAGTCAGCACCACGTACTTCCCACACCTGATCTCCCAAGCGTGATTCCCCCACCACGTGAGCGTCACAGGCTCGCGCCCCGCTACAACGCTGGTTGTACTTACTGCCGCTTCAACGCCGGTGGTACTCCGCCAACCGACCACGCTTGCGGCACCCACCGCGGCCGCCGCCGTCCCTGTCAGCACACCTCTGCGACTCAAAGTCACGCCGTCTCCCTCACTCGAACCGGACTGCCAGTCAAGGCGAGGGCTGAGCGGGATGTCGAATATGCTCTTACATATGAAGCGAGTTGCTGGAGATATCAGCGCAGGTCAGGTGGGTCATGCTGACTGAGCGGTATCTGCAGATCTTTGTGGCGCTCGCCGAGGAGCAGCACTTCGGGGATGCGGCGCGGGTGGTCGGGATCACCCAGCCGCCGCTGTCGCAGGGGCTTCGGCGGTTGGAGGCGATGGTCGGGGCCAAGCTGTTCGAGCGCGGCCTCGGGCGGGTTGAACTCACAGCAGCAGGAGCAGCTCTGCTGCCGTATGCGCGGCGAGCGCTGGGAGCGATCGACGAGTTCCACCACGCGGCGGTCGCTCAGGACCCTGAGGGGCCGGAGATTCGACTCGGGCTGGCTCCTGAGGTACCTGCGGCTGTGGGCGCGGCGGTTGCTGCCGCCTGTGGTGAGGCCGTACGTGGGAGTCGGGTGACCGCTATCTCCGCGCCCACCAGCGCTCTGGTCAACCAGGTATCGTCCGGCCGGCTCGGGCTGGCCGTAGTACTGCACCCGGCTGTGCTCGATGGCCTCCAGGCAGGGCCAGTGACGCTCCTCAGAACCTGGGCGCTAGTACCGACCTCGCTCCACCCCGACGACGGACAGCCACTGCCGCTCCGCCAGCTCGACGGACTGCCAATCGCAGTACGGCCGCGTGCAGAAGCCCCTGCCGCCAGGGACCTCTTCCTCGACACCCTCGGCCTCCACAGACCCAGCGGCGGCACAGTAGTCGTCACCGACGACAGAGCAGCCCTAGCCATGGCCGCAGCCGGACAAGCGATCGTCATCACCCCAGACGACTCCCTCCAAGCAGCAGGCGTCGGCAGACACCGCCTAGTCGACGACCCCCTCCCCATCCGCCTCCGCCTCGTCCACCCCCACCCCGGCACCCCGAACGCCCTCCCGCCCGAAGCCCTACCCCACCTAACCCAAGCCCTGGCCACCGCGCCCTCCCGGCCACCAGCGGAGCTCCAGCAATGACGGGCAGGATTCGGGCGACCTTCGAGGATGCGGGCGCTCGCGGTTGGTTGCATGCTGTCTCGCTCGAGCACCCGGAGCAGACTGTCGATCTGGACCCGGACGTCGTAGTACCGATTGCCTCGGTCTACAAGCTTCCGCTGCTGGTTGCCTTCTGCCACCTGGTGGACAGTGGCGAGCTAGACCCGCGCGAGCAGCTAACCCTGCAGCCGGGCGACCGCATCCCCGGCGCCACCGGCCTGTCGATCCTCCGCGACCCCGTGACGATGTCCCTGCGCGACCTGGCCGTCATGATGATGGCCGTCTCCGACAACGCCGCCGCCGACGCCTTGCTCAACCAGGTTGGTGTGGATCGCCTGGCCGAGCTACTGCAGTCGTTCGGCCTACAGCACACCCAGGTACGCCGCGGCGCCGCCGGCAACCTCCGTGAGCTGCGACGACGGACCGGGGCGAGTGACGTCGACGCGGCGTTCGCAGTACTGGCTGACAACGACCAGACGGACCCAGTGGGCGTGTACGACGCCGCCGGGATGGCCGCGAGCTCCGCCAGGGACATGACGACGCTCCTGGCCGACCTGTGGTCCGGACGGCTGCTGTCCGACGAGCAGACGGCATTCGCCCAGACCCTCCTGCAGCAACAGGTCTTCACGCAACGCCTAGCCTCCGGCTTCCCGTACGACGGAGTGCGCGTCGCCGGCAAGACGGGAACGTTCGGCGCCCTACGCCACGAGGTAGGAGTGATCGTGATGCCCGCAGGCGACGCCTACGCCATCGCCGTCTTCACCCACGCAGCAAGAGGCGACAACCGCCTCCCCCGCGTCGACGCAGCCATCGGCGAAGCCGCCCGCCTGGCCATCGACCAACTGCGCTAACTACTCAGCGACGACCGCGTACGCCTCGACCTCGATCAACACATCTGGCCGGAACAACGCAACAACCTGCACCGCAGTACTGGCCGGCGGTTTGTCCGTGTCGATGTGAGCATCCCGCGCAACCCGGATAGCCGGCAGATACGCCACATCCGTGACGAAGAAGTTCAACTTCACCACATCCGCAAACGTCGCACCGGCCGCGTCCAGGCAACGCTCGAGATTGGCAAACACCTGCCGAGCCTGCGCCCCCGCATCCCCCTCCCCAACAAGGTTGCCCTCGGCATCAAACGCGACCTGCCCAGAAATCGCGACCCACCGCCCGGGCCCGCTGACCACATGGCTGTACCCGTTCCCCGGCGCAACACCTTCGGGGTTCAGATGACTGAGCTGACTCAAGATCTGTCCTAACTACGTTTGAGATCGGCGAACAACTGCTGCTCCGTCCGCCCCAACTGTGCGGCCATGATCCGATCACGCTGATTCTGATCGGCCCCCCGAAGAGCCAGCTCCTGGTAGAGCTTGATGACCTTCCCCTCACCGTACTTGCGGACAAGGTAATCGACCGTCAACCATCCGATCTCGTATGAGCTTTCCGGCGTCCTGAAGAAGGTCTCGTCGGACGGCAGGGTATTCACCTTGGCCAGGTAGTCGGAGCGGACCACCAAGCGATGCTTGTCGAGGTCGCGTGGACCGGCGATCGTCTGCCAGTCGACGTATCTGGCCGCGCCCTCGATGAGCCAGTGCGGCGCGAAGGGCCCGTACTCCGCGCAGGCGACGTGCGTGAACTCGTGCGCCAATATCCGGGTGCTGAGCTCGTACCGAGCCGTCGGATTCACCACGACGTACGAGCCGCCGTACTTACCCAACTTGTCTGCTGCACTCGGCAAGGTCCGGTACACGTGCGTCGCCAGCGCCAGCGACTCAACTTGCGGATTGCTGAAGTCGGCACCGCGCACCTGCTCGTGGTTCAGCGTCAGTGCGATCACCAGACCACCACCTCGCCAGCTGGCCGACCACGTCTTGTTCACCGCCTTCACCGCAACCTCCGCTTGGCTGAGGATCGACGCGGCCAGCTTCGCGTTGCCCGGCTCGACAACCACCAGCGCCCGCGTCCCCCGGCGTACCAGCACCGGTCCAAGATCCCAGGCCTCCTGATGCGACCCGTTAGGCAGGCCGGCCTCCAGATCGGTGTCGTTGACCAGGACGTACCGTCCGCCACGCTCCGCGAACGTGTACCCCACAGCAGTCTTCGCCACCTGATCGTCGATCCCACCGATCTGGTACGTCATCGCCGCGCTCACCAGGTACGTCGTCGGCCCGTACTCGTCGATCACCCACTGCTCAACCTGCGGCTCACCCCGCAGGTAGCTCAACTTCGTGAACCCGAACTGCACCAGATTCCCGAACAGCACCTTCTGCGCTGCCACCAATTTCGCGTTCTTCGGATCGACATCAGCCAGGAACTGTGCCCGATTCTTCCGCAGTACAGCGGAAGCCCGCCGCTTCAGAATCGCGTCGACAGCAGCACGCTGCGTACCCGCGTCAACCTGTACCGCCGTAGGCCTACTCGCCACCGGAGCGACCTTCTCGTGCCCCCGCCAAAGCACCCCACCGGTGACCCCACCAGCCACGACCGTGACCGCAAGTCCCAAGACCCATCCCCGCCGAACCCCATTCACCGGCTAAGCATGCACCAGTCACCCCACCCCGGAGACGCTGTTGCACGTTGCTGCAGTGGGGGTCTCGGTGCGGAAGCTCTCGCCGAGTTGCTCGCCCAGTCCGAAGTAGTGGCGGAAGTTGTAGATCAACGGCGACCACCGCCGCGGGTCGACGTACGAGGTTCCCGGTACGACGATGCGCGGGTCGGCGTGGACGCGTACCACTCGCGCCTCGACGATGAAGAAGTTGCCGCTAGCATCCAATCGGATGTCGTCGGCAACGGCCTCGAACTGCAACGGGCATTCGGCGACCCGCGGTGGACCGACCAGCTCGGACGGTACCGGCGTCAGCCCGGCCGCCTCGAACTTGGCCGGCTCATACCGGAACCGATCACGCTTCTCCTCCGGTACCGGGTACCGGCCGGTCATCCCCGCGATGCTCTCGACCGCCGTCCAGAGCTCCGGCGACGGGAAGTTGATCACCATCTCTGGGCGTTCCAGCAGGTTGTGCGCGGTCTGGCCGTCCGTACCGATGCCGAGGACAACGACATCGCCAAGTGCCCAGGCCGACGACATCGGGGCGAGGTTGACGGTGCCGTCGCCGTTGGCCGTACTGATCAATTCGACCGGCGTACCGACGTACAGGATGGACGGTTCGATCGTCAGATGCGTCATGGTGGCGAGGCTAGGAGCGACTCGGTTAGGTGGGCGCCGAAGCGTCGGCGAGGCAGGATGGTGGGGTGAACACGTCGACGGAGGGCCAGGAGCTTGCGGCTTGGGCGAAGATGCTCGCCGACTCCACCAGGGCCACGGTGTGCCTCGCGCTGCTCGACCAGCGGGCGTGGACAGCGACCGAGCTCGCCAAGCTGGCAGGGGTTTCGCGGCCGACGATCAGCGAACACCTCAACGTGCTGGTCGACGGCGGCCTGCTCAGCGAAGTACGACAGGGACGGCATCGGTACGTGAAACTCGCCGGTCCGGAGACGGCTGAGTTGCTGGAAGGCCTTGCGGCGTTGGCTCCCCGGCGCCCGGCCACGGCAACGAGTCTCGCCGGGGCCTCGAAGCGGGACTCCTTCGCCCGCGCCCGGATGTGTTACGACCATTTCGCCGGCCGGCTCGGCGTCGCGCTCACGGACGCGATGACGGAGCGTGGCCTGCTCGACTGGTCGGAAGGCGTCGCGCTCACGCCTGAGGGCACCGACTGGCTCGCAGAACTCGGCATCGTGGTCGAGCGGCGGCATGGGCGTCCCGCAGTACGGTCATGTCTTGATGTGACCGAGCGTCGACCTCATCTGGCCGGCGCTGTTGGGGCCGCCATGTGCGCACATGCGTTGCGGGAAGGCTGGGTGACGCGCATCTCCGGCGGCCGCGCACTCAAAGTCACCGGTTCGGTCGAGACCTTCGGTCTTGGTGACAGTGTGGTGCGAGAACTGCTCGCCAGATCATGAGTCCTGTGACAGAGAACACGCCTCAGTGGGCAATTGTCGGCGGAACCGCCTAGCCTTCGGGCATGACTGAGTTCGAGCCCGACACCGAGCTGGTGTCCCGTCTCTCGTTGCCCAGCCACGTGATCGTCCAGGTGGACGGCCAGTGGCGGCGCGGCTGGCTGATCGGCCGCGAGCACGAGGACACGGGATGGATCGGCGTGGTGCAGTACGAGGGCGACGACGGTATCGAGCACACGGATCGCCTGCCGGCGGACCGGATCGCGCTACCGGAGTCGGACCGACCGACTGAGCGAGCGTCCGCACAGTAACTTGCTGAAGCTTTTGGAGGAGGAGTAACACAGGAAGGCCCCCGGGAGCATCCGGGGGCTTTCGTGTGTAACGACGTCGGGGCGCCTCGAGCGACGAGAACCCCGCCCCAGGCCTTCGGGCGGTTAACCTGGGGCAGGATCCTCAGTGGCGTTACACACGGTGTATCGCTCGTCACGGGTCTGGTGTTACAGGTTTTCGCCAAGATTCCTGGTGGCGATCAGTTTCCGGGCCACGTCGCGGAGTTTGACGTTGGAGTCCTGGGAGTAGCGACGCAGTACTGCGAACGCCTGGTCGCCGGTCAGCTCGAAGCGTTCCATCAGGATTCCCTGCGCCTGGCCGATCAGTCTGCGCGCCTCGATCGCCTGCCACAGGCTCGCCTCGGAGCGCGCCCGGGCGATCGCGAGGGCGGCGTGGTCGGCGTACAGCTGGGCTCGGAGCGCGTCCTGATCCGTGAACCGGTTCGGCGCCTCGTCGTACAGATTGAGGGCGCCGACGGTGCTGGTCGGCGTACGAAGGCTGATGGTGAGGACGCCGGCGAACTGCTGCAGCCGGTCGGTGTCCTCGGTGGCGGCGGCAGTCTCCAGCCGGCCGGCTCGATGAACCAGTACTACGCTCGCGTGACTGACGCCGATCGCGGCCGTCACGTAGTCGAGGAACCGCTTGGCGGTGTGCTCGACGTCAGGCTGCTCATACAGGTCTTGCGCCATCCGAGCCAGCTCCTGGGCCAGCTCGTCGCTCACTCGGGGACTACCGAATACGGCAGGGATGTTCTCACCGGGAGTCGTCCTCGGGGGTCGGTACCTTCGCCACGGGCGGCATGCTGCGCCGCCGGGCTGACTTCCCAACCGGAAGGAACCATACCCCGCCGCGTACCGGCGTACCGGGGGTGTTGTGCAAAGGGCAGCCCCGGCGCACGTCTCTGAACGCCGGGGCCTGGAATGACCCATCTCTCGAGCGACCGGTCGCTCCTAAGTGACAGGTGCCCTTTCGAACCGTGGTCAATCAACTACTGGGTGGCTGGAGGCAACCAGTTTCAGAAAGAGACGGCCAGCAGCACTCGGCCCGACTCGGCGCCGCGGATGTCGAGCCCCTTGATCTGGGCGCGGTGCAGCTTGGTCGTGGTGGCCGGCTTCACCGTCGTACCGGGGGCTGCCGTCCAGCTCGCCAGCAGTGTCGCCTTGCCGCTGTCGTCGGTGACGTACAGCTCGTAGCCGCGAGCCCGCTCACTGGGCGTGGCCAGCTCCTCGTAGCGGCAGCTGATCTCGATAGTGGTCCCCCACGGCTCGTCCACCAGCCTCGCGTCGGCGGTGAGCTTGCTCGCCACTGTCTGCGCCAGGACCACAGTGTCGCTGCTGGGCTCATCTCTGCCGAGCGTCCCCTGGAACACCACGCCGGCGACCGCCGCGGTGGCGGCTGTAGCAGCCACCACCGCAGCGAGCCGGTACCGCTTGCGCCGCCGGTCCCGTTGCACACTGCGCACCAGGCCCGGCAGCAGGTTGGGCGGAGGGGCGGTGAGGGTGGCCAGCGCCCGGTCGTCCGGCAGTACCGCCAGAGTCCCCGGTACGCCGGCCAGCTCCTTTATCGCCTCCGAACACTCCTGGCAGTCGGCCAGGTGTCCCTCGTAGGCCCGCCGGTCCTTCGCCGACAACGCCCCGAGCAGGTACGCCGCATCCCACTCCCGGTACGGGTCGCTCATTCCTTCGTCACCCCCCTCTCCTGCAGCGCCAGCTTCAGCGCCCGCAGCCCGTAGTGCAGCCGCGACTTCACCGTGCCGGCCGGTATGTCGAGCTCCTTGGCGATGTCGGTGACCGTGCGCCGGCCGTAGTACGCGCGCACGATCACCTGCCGGTGGTCGTCCGACAACTGGGCCAGCGAGTCAGACACCAGCCATGCGTCCAGTACTGCGTTCGCGTGGTCGGCGCTGGGTCTCTCCGGCAGGTCGTCACTGGCCACCTCCCGGGTGACCCGGGCACTGCGCCGGTCGTCGATGACGAGGTTGCGCGCCACCGTGAACAGCCAGGCCCGGGCCCCCGCCTCGTCCTCGGTCAGGATCTGCGGGCGCCGCCACGCCCGCAGCAGGGTCTCCTGAACGACATCCTCGGCGAACCGGTCGTCCCCGGTCAGCCGGACGACGAACCGCCACAACGAGGGCGCATGCACGTCGTGCAGCTCCCGCAGCAGCGCCGCGCGGTCGTCGGCCATCGGCACTCCCGTCCAGTCGTCGTGCGGCTCATCGTCCGGCCTACCCGGGGTCACTCAGTCGCAGCTGCCAGCTGCCGCGCCTCCTGCTGCTTGAACACCGGCAACTTCTCCAGCGCCCAGACACCAGACCCGAAGAACGCGATCAGCAGGAACGCGAACGCGAACAACGCCGGCTTCTCGCCACCGTTCTCCACCGGGAACAGCCCACCAGGCTGATGCACGGTGAAGTACGCGTAGGCCATCGAACCAGAGCACAGCAAAGCGGCGTACCGGGTCCCCAACCCCACCATCACGAGCGCCCCCGCGACAACCTGGATCGCCGACGCCCACCACCCCGGCCAGACGAACGCCTCCACCTGCTTGGTCCCCAGCACGCCGAACATCGACGCGATCCCATGCGTCGCGAACAAGAACCCCACAACGATCCGGAAAACGGCCAGTACCTGGTCCTGCCAGCGCTCCAGCACACTCATCACTTGCTCCTCACGGTGAACGGACGGGTCCACGCATCCCCCACCACAGGTCGGCACCGGGGGATGCCCTCACCCCCAGAACGACCCACCACCCCATCCGGTTCAACCGTTCGTAATGTTTTAACTACCCTCCGAAACCAGTCGACCCGCTGGTCTACCCATTCGCGATCCACCCCCAACACCTGACAGACTGTCCCCACACACCCGGGCCCCTAGCTCAATTGGCAGAGCAGCGGACTTTTAATCCGCGGGTTGTCGGTTCGAGTCCGACGGGGCCTACCACCCGTACGACGGCTGCCCACGCGCGGCTCCTCCGTCGCCGTGCTCCCCACCCCCCCGGCTACCTCGCTCCTCCGTCGCTCGTCCCGCCGCCGTGAGAGCAAACCCGCGGCTGGCCGGCCGACAAGCCAGGCTCGACCTGGTGGGCTTCGCGCGACGTCGGCGTCTCCGTGCCTGAGCCGGATGGCGCCCACCACCCGTGGACGAAGCGGCATGACTACGCAACAATCGCGCCTTGGGATTCAGCCGACGCTCTGCGAGTTGAGCTGTGGGAGCCGACGTTCGGCAGCGTGGCGTCGGGGATCTGCTTCGCGTACCCCCGGCTGTTGGACTCGCGCTCCTCGGCGACTGATTCGTCACATTGCCACAAGTTGCAGAAAGCTTTCATTGCCGGATGCAACTAAGGCACACTCCTTGCGACTCAACGAACACTCTCGAGGAGCACATATGCGACGAGTTGTCACTGCCGGCATCGGTCTTGTTGCGGCGCTTGGAACCATCGGCATCACAGCGCCGGCGCAGGCGGCCACGACGGCTGGGAAAGACTTCTACACGGACTACGGCGCCACCTGGTACAAGGGCAGCGTCTCGTTCTCCAACCAAACGGTCTCGGCTTACGGCCGGATCAGCACGTCACCCGGAAGCGGCTGCCGGTACGGCGCAATCATCCCCTTCGTGGGGACCAGGGAGTACGCCGGAGCGAAGACCCCGACCGTCTGCGATGGCGCGTACACCGAAGGGTCGATCACCTCCGTTGACAGTGTCCGTGGTGGATACACCTCGGTGGTGGTCGCAATCTTCGCGGTTTACCCAGATGGGACCGCCGAGGCCGTCAGAACGACGAAGCACATTCTCCGTTAGAGCACCCATCGGCTGCGGGTACGGCCGGCTCGCTAAGTCTTGATGCCGGCAGGCCACGCCGAACGCGACGATGCGTTCGGCTTCGACCGCACGTCGGGTACTCGTACGACGCACGCCCCCGCGCGCGACCCCCATGCCGCTGACAAGGCCGGCCGAGCTGCTGTGTGGCGGGTGGTGACTGGCTCTGGATGGGAATCGTTGGCATCCTTGGAGTTCGGTTCGGAGCGGTGCGGCGGGGGAGTCTGTGGATCGTTTGCTGGTCGAGCTGGAAGCGGATGGTCTCGTTCGGGTTTACACCTGGATCGGCGGGGAGCTGCCCGAGCCGGCGGGTGGGGCAGGTCAGCGGCTGGTCTGGCCAGTGGACGAGCCTGCGCTGGAAGAGATTCGCTGGTACCTGGAGGACTACCTCCGGACGCCGTTCGGTGTCTACGAGGACGCCGGCCCGCGGATCGCCGATCGGTTGCGGTCTTGGGGCCAGGATATTTTTGCGGCGGTCTTCGGCTCCGGTGCGGCCCGCGACGCCTACATTCGCTTGCGGAGCCGGGGCACTCCACTCGAAATCGTGTTCCGGTCCCGCTCCCCCGAGTTACTCGGGCAACCATGGGAACTCATGCACGACCCCGATCGAACGGCGCCGCTGGTGCTGGACGGCGTAGCGATCAGCCGGAGTATCCCCGCGGCGGGGCCAGGCGAGGTCTTCCGCGTTTCCGGTCAGCGTCTCCGCGTTCTGATGGTCATATCCCGGCCGGCCGGGGCAGCAGATGTCGGTTACCAGATGATCGCCCGGCGGATGGTCCGCCGGGCGCCGGCGATCCGTGGCGACGTCGAGCTGGTGGTACTGCGGCCCCCGACCCTGGAGGCGCTCAAGCTGCGGCTGACCGAGGCACAAGCTGACGGCATCCCGTTTCAGATTGTCCACTTCGATGGACACGGCGCTCTCAACAAGCGCCGGCCGGACCTTGGGGTTCCGCTGACGCTCGACTCCAGAGGCGATACCGGAGTCCTCATATTCGAGAAGCCGAACGGCGGCTCCGATCCGGTCCCTGCCGCTACGGTCGCCTCGGTACTGGCCGAAGCGCAGGTGCCGCTGGTCGTTCTGAACGCTTGCCAGTCCGGCGCGGTCGGCAAGGAGCTCGAGGCCAACGTCGCGGGTCAGCTACTGCAGTACGGCTGTGCGTCCGTCGTCGCGATGGCCTACAGCGTGTACGCGATCGCGGCGGCCGAGTTCATGACCGCGTTCTACGAGCGTCTGTTCGCGGGGGACACCGTCAGTTCCGCGATGTCAGCGGGACGGTCCCAGCTGGCCAGAACCTCGGAGCGTCCGAGCCCGCGCGGGCCGATGCCGTTGTCCGACTGGCTGGTCCCGGTGCACTACGAGCGCGCGCCGGTGGTGTTCCCCCAGCTGGTACCGACTCACACCCCCGCCGAGTCAATGGACCAAGTACTTGACCGGCTTCGCCGAACCGTATCCGTGGACCGATCCGATCCCCTCGCTCCCACCGACGACTTCATCGGCAGGGACGGCCTGTTCTACGACCTGGAGGTTGCTCTTCGTCTTCAGCGGGTGGTCGTCCTCAACGGTCCCGCGGGGACGGGCAAAACCGAGCTGGCCAAAGCTTTCGGCCGCTGGTGGCAGGCCACCGGTGGCGTCGAGCAGCCGGAGTGGGTGGTCTGGCACTCTTTCGAACCCGGTAGCGTGTCGTTCGGCCTGCCCAGCGTCGTCGACGCGATCGGTCTACAGGTCTTCGGATCCCAGTTCGGGCAGCTTCCGCCCGAAGAACGACGCCGGGTGGTCCTCGACTTCTCAGCCGAACAGCGACTCCTGCTGATCTGGGACAACTTCGAGTCCGTGCGCAGCATGCCGGATCCGTCGCATGCGACACCTCCCCCGTCCGCTCAGGAACTGCAGGAGATCGTCGACTTTCTGCAGCAGGTCGCCTCCGGTGGAAAGAGTGCCGTCCTCATCACGAGCCGAAGCAGAGAGGATTGGCTCGGCGCGGAGACCCGGCGAGTCGCTGTCGGCGGTCTGAGCCCGGACGAGGCCAACGAGTACGCCGACAATCTGCTCGCGCCGTATGCAGTATCCGTGCAGCGGAGAGCACAACGAACTTTCGGTGAGCTTCTCCAGTGGCTCGACGGTCACCCACTCAGCATGCGCTTGATCCTGCCCCATCTGTCGGCCACCCCAGCCGGTGAACTGCTGGACGGCCTGAAGGGCACGACTCCGCTCCCCGGGTTGGTTGGTGGTGGGCGTACGACCTCTCTTGCCGCCAGCATCTCGTACTCCTTCGACCACTTGAGCCCGGCGACTCGTGAACTGCTGGTTGCAGTGTCGCTGTTCTACGGCGTTGCCGACGCTGATGTTCTCGCCGCCGTCAGCGCCTACGATTCCTCTCCGGCCAGGTTCCAGGGGCGAACTCAGGCCGCATGGTCCGCGGCGCTGGATGAGGCAACCGACGTCGGCCTGCTGACTTCACTCGGTGCGGGGATGTACCAGATCCATCCGGCCTTGCCTGCGTATCTGACCAGTCGATGGCGTGATGACAGCGGCTCCGAATACGAGCATGAGATCGCAGCGGCTCAGAGATGCATGCTGTCAGTGGTCAGCGAGCTGGCCGACTTGCTCAACGTCGCGATCTCGTCGGCGGGGGCCGCAGCGTCCTTGGCGATGATGGATCGCCATCGCCACACCCTGGGCGCCATGGTCGGCGTCGCTCTCGAATCGGAGCGATGGGGGGATGCACAGTCGATCCTCGCACCGTTCGACCTCTACCTCACCAAGCGTGGATTGGCCGCTGAGGCCAACACCTGGATCGATCGGGCAAGGCTGGCCGTCGAAGGGCTGGACGGCTCCCCACCGGCCGCCGAAACAGCTGCCGGTCAGCTGTGGCTGTTCGTGGTGACGGCGCAGGCCAGCCGTCAGATGGACGACGGGAAGATCGTTGAGGGTGAGCAGATCCACCAAGCCATCGTCCGGATGGCCGAGAGTCAGCCACCCTCGGCCAGTCAGCGTCGGACCCTCGCAAGCTCGTTCCACGAGCTCGGGATCATCGCCTTGCACCGAAGAAACCTTCAGCAAGCAGTGAGCTGGCATCTGAAGTCGCTGGCCATCTTCGAGGAACTGGAAGACCACACGCTCGTCGCCATGAGCTGCCACCAACTCGGCATCGTGGCCCAGGTGCAGAACGACCTCGACGAAGCCGACCGGTGGCTCCGTCGAGCCCTGACGATCGAGGAGGCCGCGGAGAATCAGCCGGCGCTGGCTTCCACCTATCACGAACTCGCACTGGTCTTTATGGCTCGGGGGGACTATCCACAGGCCGAAGACTGGTTTCTCAAGTCGCTGAGGATCAAAGCGGGTCTGGGCGATCGCCCCGGGCTGGCTCGTGCCTACCACCAACTTGGCGCGCTCGCGGTTCTGCAGAACGACCTCAGCCAAGCCGATCATTGGAACCGGCAAGCCCTGACCCTGCTGGAAGAACTCAGAGATCGCCCAGGTTTGGCCCGCTGCTATCGCCAGCTGGGGGTCATCGCATGGCAGCAAGGAGATGACGAGAACGCCGTAGCCTGGATCCTCAAAAGCCTGCCACTCTACGAGGCGCTCCAAGACCACGCCAGTGTGGCGTCGATCTTCTCCCATCTCGGGTCTATCGCTCGCCAGCATCAACAGCTGGAAGAAGCCGCTGACTTGCAGTTCAAGTCGATTGCCATCAACGAACGTCTGGAGAATTGGCCGGACGTGGCCACGGCCTATCGGGAACTCGCGCTGATCGCAGAGCAGTACGGCCGAGCCGAGGAAGCGCTCGAATGGATTGTTCGAAGCCTCGCGATCACCTTTCAGCTCAGCCAACCCCCATCGCATACGACGCTGTACGTGTTCGGGCATCTTGGCGCGAAATTCGGTGAACCGTTGCTCGAACAAGTGTGGATGAACCTGCTGGAAGAAGCCCTTCCCAGCGAAGTCCGCGCCCTCGTGGGTCAATATCGCGAACTAGAAGACAACGAACAGGACCTATCCCATGACTGACGACCAGCAGATCATCGCCCGCGCTGCCGCGCTTCGCCTGGCTCAGGAGCAGGCGTTGGGTCCGCGACTCGTGACCGAAGTCGAGCAGGCCCTGGCCGCCGACGGCCGGTCCACTTCGCCCGACCAGTACATCGACCCGGTATCCATCGGTGCTCTGATCGTCAGCATTGCCGGTCTCGGATGGACCATCTACACCGATCTGCGGAAGAAGTCCGTCGCTCCGCCAGCACCGGTCGTCGCCCGGACCATTCGGGTGAAGTACGAACTGGCCCCTGATCTCGACCCCGAAGTGAGGGGGCGGATCATCGAGGTCGTCGCCGAGGAGACCGTGAGGATCGGCTCGGACTCACCACCCCTCGAGAAATAACCCACGTCAACGAGACGCCGGTGCGTCCGCGTCGTCGATGGTTGGGATTGAGGCTTAATCTGCGGCCATGGTGGAGGCGGAGATTGATGCGGTTGCTGCGGAGACTGGGTTCTCTGGGGTGGTGTGGGTCGACCGGGGTGGTGAGGTCGAGTTTGCTGAGGCTTATGGGTTGGCGAATCGGGCCTATCGGGTTGCCAACGGCGTGGATACGCGGTTCGGGATTGCCAGTGGGAGCAAGGGGTTTACTGCGTTGGCGGTGGTTTCGCTGGTGCGGGAGGGCTTGCTGGAGTTGGGGACCACTGCGCGATCGCTGCTTGGTGATGATCTGCCGTTGATTGCGGATGATGTGACGGTTGAGCATTTGCTGACGCATACTTCGGGGATCGGGGATTATCTCGACGAAGATGCAGGCGGGGAGATCACTGACTATTTTGTCGGTGCGGCGCATGAGTTGACGTCGACGGAGGCGTTTTTGCCGTTGTTGGCGGGGCATGTCAGTAAGTTCGGGGCTGGGGAGCGGTTCAGTTATTGCAATGGTGGGTTTGTGGTGTTGGCCTTATTGGCGGAGCGGGCCAGTGGGGTGGGGTATCACGAGTTGGTGCGGGAGCGGGTGCTTCGGCCGGCTGGGATGGACAGGACTGACTTTCTAAGAGCCGATGAGTTACCGGGGGATGCGGCGGTGGGGTATCTGCCGATCGATGGGGTGGATCGGTCGAATGTGTTTCATTTGCCGGTGATGGCTAGTGGGGACGGGGGGATCCACAGCACGGCCGGGGACATCTCCAAGTTCTGGCGGGCTTTCTTCGGCGGCCGCATCGTGGGGTCGGTGGACGAGGTTGTGCGGGCTCGAGTGGATGTGCTGGAGCAAGGTCGGCGGTATGGGCTTGGGTTTTGGCTGGATGAGCGGTCCGACAGGGTGATGTTGGTCGGGGCCGATGCCGGGGTTTCGTTCAAGTCGGTGCATGAGCCGGCGTCCGGGACGACCTGGACGGTGTTGTCGAACACCTCTCCTGGGGCCTGGCCGGTTGCTCGGGTGCTCATCCCCTGAGTAGAGGGACGAACGCTTGAATCAGGTGGTACTGACATTTACCCGGTCGCCCCCCAGGATTTGATAAATGTCAATGTGGGTCGAATGTGGGTAGTGCGGCTTATGAACATAGGTAACGAATATTGTAATTATAGGTAATTCTGCATTTGCGAAATTGGGTAGTGGCCGATCGTTGACTTCGCCAGGTAGCCGGGGGTTTACTGTTTCTCGGCCGCCGCCCCTGGTCGCAATGTGAGGCACCTTCGGGGTCCCTGAGGACTATTTTCCATTGATTTCTTCGATGGTCAGCCAGGGAAATGGCGGCATTGGAATAACGATTCCAATTCTTGATACCGCCATTGTTCGCTGACAATCTGGGGGGATTCTTGTGTTCAACGTCCTGTTGAGTACCGTCTCGTCCGACTCGCACACCTGGAACCTGGTGTATCTGCAGCTCGTGCTCGAGGACCGCGGGTACCGGGTCGGAAATCTCGGCGCGTGTGTGCCCGACCAGCTGCTGGTTGATCGGGCACGGACCGACCGGCCGGATCTCGTGGTGATCAGTACCGTCAACGGCCACGGCGCCCAGGACGGCGCTCGCGTCGTCAGGTTGCTGCGTGCACAGAAGGAACTGGCCGGCACACCGATCGTCATCGGGGGGAAGCTTGGCATCGAGGGGAACTCGAAAGCGGCCGCCGAGGAGCTGCTGGCCGCAGGGTTCGATGCCGTGTTCGACGACGACGCCGACATGGGCCGCTTCTACCGATTCCTCGAGTCCGTCACGAACGAGAAGGCCGCGCAGCGTTCGCTCGCGGCCGTGGGGTGATCACCCGGTCTCCGTGGTCGTTCGGTGAATTCGTCGCGCAGGCAAGGGCGGCGGGGCAGATCGTGGTGCAGCCGCGGATGGGTTTCTCCCATCCGCAGACGATGCACGCCGGTCTGACCGCGGTTCGTCATGCCTCCGCGACCACCGTCGGCACGATCACGGTCGACAGCTACACACGGGTCAACGACCTCACGGCCGCCGACAAGGCGCTGGCCGCAGGGGTCGCGCTCAACGGCTACCCGATCGCCACCTATCCGGCCGAGCTCACCCAGCAGGTGATCGGAGAGGCCGGTACTCCGGTACAGGTCCGGCATGGATCGGCCCGGCCGGAGCACATCATCCGGGCGCTCACCGCAGCCGGCCTGCACGCCACAGAGGGCGGTCCGATCTCGTACTGCCTCCCCTACAGCCGGGTGCCGGTGCGGGAGTCCGTGCACGAGTGGGAGCGCAGTACCGAGCTACTGGTCGAGTTGTGCCGGGGGAACGGGCAGGAGGCCCATCTGGAGACGTTCGGCGGCTGCATGATGGGCCAGCTCTGCCCGCCAGGACTACTGGTTGCCCTGAGCACCCTTGAGGCGCTGTTCTTCCGGCAGCACGGGCTGCGGTCGATCTCGTTGAGCTATGCCCAGCAAACCCATGCAGAGCAGAACACTGAGGCAGTACTAGCGATGCGCCGCCTCATTGCCGAGCTACTGCCCGATGTCCAGTCGCATGTCGTGGTCTATGCCTACATGGGCGTCTACCCGCTGACAGGTGACGGCGCGACGAGGCTGCTCCAGGAAGCAGCCCGGTTGACCGCCCGTACCGGCGCTGCCCGGCTCATAGTCAAGACCACGGCCGAGGCGTTCCGCATCCCGACCATCGCCGAGAACGTGATCGCCCTGGAGACAGCAGCCGCTGCGGCGGGGCCCACAGCGACACCGGACCCGTACGTCGATTCGGAGACCTACGCCGAGGCACGGGCGCTCGTCGACGCGGTACTAGACCTCGACGACGACATCGGCGCAGCCCTGATCAGCGCACTCCAGCGCGGCTACCTGGACATCCCCTACTGCCTGCACCCCGACAACGCCGGCCGAGCCACCGGCCAGGTGGGCGGCGACGGGCGGTTGCGCTGGACACGTACCGGCTCGATGCCCATCCGGCCCACCGGACCGACCGGGCGCAGGACCACCGCACCAGACCTTCTCGAATCACTCAACTACATCCGCAGGACCTACGACAGCCAGCAGTACGCCGTTGCTGTCGGCCACCAGGAGCCCCGATGACCCAGACCATGCCCGCACCGGCCGCACCCGAGGCCGGTACCTCTACAGCCAGTACAGCCGGTACCACCCCGGACCTGCCCGCGTTGCCCGTCCACCTGGCCGCGCCGGCCACCCAGGCCGCCATCCGGATCCAGGACCGAATCCTCGACGCCGCCCGGCAAGAGCTGCGTGCACAGGGATTCGTCGAGCTGCTGCCACCCATGATCGGCCCGGTCACCGACCCCGGCGGCCGCGGGTCGAAGCAGGTCGACATCGACTTCTACGGCCACCGCTACAAGCTGATGACGAGCGCGATCCTCTACAAGCAGGCAGCGGTGACCGCGTTCGACAAGATCTTCTGCGTCGCGCCGAACGTCCGCCTCGAGCCGCTGGAGACCCGCTTCACCGGCCGGCACCTGGCCGAGTTCCACCAGCTCGACATCGAGATCGCCAACGCCACCCGCGAGGACGCGATGGAGGTCCTGCAGAGCATCGTGAAGGCGGCCACCCAACGCGTACTTGCCGACCTGCCCGACGACCTCGCCACCCTCCAGCGCGATCCGGCGGCGTTCGGCGCACTGCTCGACGGTCCGTTCGACCGGATGAGTCACGCCGAGGCGGTCGAGCGGCTGGCCGTCGCCGGGCACACGCAGAGCCCGGACGCGGAGATCGACTGGGAGGCCGAGAAGGTCCTGTCCAAGGCGACCGAGCGGCCGTTCTTCGTGACGGACTATCCGAAGGGGTCACGCGGCTTCTACGACCGCGAGAGCCGGTCGACGCCGGGGACGCTGCGGAACTTCGATCTGCTCGCTCCGGACGGGTACGGCGAACTGGCCAGCGGCAGCGAGCGCGAACACGAGTACCGCCGCATCGTCGCCCGCATCCGGGAGACCGGCGAGAACCCGGCCAAGTACGAGTGGTACCTGCAGATGGCCAAGGACGGCATCCCGCCGAGCGCCGGCTTCGGACTCGGCCTGCAGCGGCTGACCCGCTACATCGCCGGCCTCGAAACCGCCTGGCAGGCCAGCGCCTTCCCCAAACTGCCCGGGGTGGTGTCGGCATGACCACCGAGATCCCGTACGCCGATGCGCGGACCGACCGGCTGGCCGCCGACGGGTTCCCCGCAGATGCCGTACGCGCTCGGGCCCGCGTCGGGTCGGCTCAGTTGTTCCCGCCGGTCGGGGCGTACGGGCGGGCTGTCTTCGGTGCCGATCCGGTTGCCAATAGCAACGATTCGCTTGATCGGTTGCGGTTGGTGCCGCCGGTGTTCATGCCGGAGCGGTTGGAGAAGCTGATCGATCTCGGGCGGGAGCCGATGCCTGGTGACGTTGAGCTCGGTACCACGATCGGCGGGTTTCGTTCGCCGGTACCGGTGTTCTGTTCGGCGCTCGGCTCGACGGACAGCGGCGGGGAACTGGGCGTCGCGCTCAGTCGTCAGGCCGGGCGGCTCGGCCTCCCGATGGTGATCGGCGAGAACGTCGTACCGGTCAGCGGGTACGGCCGTGACAGCGATGCTCCTGCTCAGCGGTCGTTGCTGGCGCGGATCACGGCGTACGCCGACAACGTCCCCGACGGTCTGGGCGGGGTTGCCGTCCAGCAGAGCACCGAGGACGCCGACGCCGAGGTGTGGAATCTCGCCTACAGCGACCCGGCGGCCCAACGGCTGCTCGACTCCGGGCGGCTCGCGTTCGAGCTCAAGGTCGGCCAGGGCGCCAAACCCGGTCTGGGCGGCATGACTGTCCTCGGCACCGGGCAGGCGGACGCATTGGCCGACCGGTACTCGATCTCCGACGTACTGGGTGACCCCAGCCACCGGCTGCGTAGTGCGAGCCCGGGGACCTTCACCGACGAGATCCTCCGGCAGCAGATCCGCCTGATGCGCAACAACTACCCACGCGCCAGGGTCTGGGTGAAGCTGCACCCCGGCCGGGACATTGCCCACGCGGCATCGGTCGCCTGGGCCGCCGGAGCCGACGCAGTCACCGTCGACGGCGCCGAGGGCGGTACCGGCTGGGCACCGCTGTCCTCGCTCGACCACGTCGGCCTACCCCTCGCCGAATGCCTGTACCGCATCGCACAGCACCACGCATGGGCTAGACCTGGCGGCTGTCTGATGGCTACTGGCCGGATCTGGGAAGGCACCCGGGCAGTGAAGGCCCTGGCGCTCGGTGCCACGGCAGCTGGTCTCGGCCGGGCTGCACTGCTCGCCGTAGACGAGGACCGCGATGAGGGCCTCATCCGGCTCGTCGACTGCCTGACTGTCGAGCTAGGCCTACTGATCAGCGCCCTCGGCCACTACCACCCAGCAGCACTCAGCCCGGACGACCTCTGGGCCCCCACGGACTCCTGGGCCGCCACCGGCCTCGGGGCAACCACCGACTTCATCGCGTCGGCCGTACCGGCGCAGCAGTTGCACATTCCCACTGGAACCCCACGGAAGGCGACATCGGCATGACCACAGAGATCGCAGCGGAGCGCCCCGACCTCGCTCCGCTGAACGAAGTACTCAGCGAGACTCCCCCGCCGAACGAGCCGAGCGAGCCGAACGGGCAGGGCGACCCGGGTGACCCGCCCCAGAAGAAGTCCCGCTGGGGGCTGCTCAGGCAGGGCGACTTCCGGCGGCTGTGGATCGGTGAGACCACCAGTACCTTTGGCAACGCGATGAGCGGGATCGCGGTCCCGGTGATCGCGCTGACGACCCTCGGTGCCAGTGCATCGTCGGTGGGCCTGATCAACGCCGCCTCCTGGCTGCCCTGGCTGCTGGTCGGTCTGCCGGCCGGTGCATGGATCGACCGGCTGCCGCGCCGCCGTACCTTGCTGGCCTGCGACATCGCCTTCTTCGTGCTGGTCGCCAGTGTGCCGCTGGCTGCCTGGCTCGGGGTACTCACCCTCACCCAGCTGATCGTGGTCTGTCTGCTCGGCGGCGTGGTCAGCGTGTTCTTCAGCCCGGCGTACGGGGCGTATCTCCCATCGCTACTCGACAAGGACGACCTGCCGGAGGGCAATGCCAAGCTGCAAGGCAGTTCGCAGGCGGCCGTGGTCGCGGGCAGCAGTGCCGGTGGTGGGCTGATCCAGATCTTCGGCCCGATCCTGGGCATGATCCTCGACGCCGCCACGTTCGTGGTGTCCTTCATCTGCTTGCTGGGGATCAAGAAGCGCGAACCGCGTGAGACCACCAAGCCGGAGCCGCGTACCACCACACTGCGGCAGGAGATCGCCCAAGGCATCCGCTTCGTCGTCCGGGACCCGTACCTCCGTGTACTGACCGGTGGCGCCGCAGTGGACAACCTGCTCCTCGCCGGCGGGCATGCCCTGCTGGTCGTCTTCCTGGTACGCACCCTGGACCTGCACCCGACAGTGGTCGGCGTCCTGATGGCGTTCGACTGCCTGGGTGGAGTGCTCGGCGCTACTGTCGCCAACAAGCTGGCAAAGAAGATCGGTACCGCTCGGGCGCTCCTGACCTGGTCCCTGGTCACCACCCCGTTCGGCCTGCTGATCCCCCTGGCTACTGGCGGTACTGGCGTCGCACTGTTCGCCGCAGGCCTGCTCATCCCGTCGATCGGCATCGTTGCCAACAACATCATCGGCGGCTCGTTCCGGCAGGCCTACTGCCCGCCCGACATGCTCGGCCGGGTCGCCACCAGCGGCAGCTTCGTGAGCTTCAGCCTGATCCCGCTCGGCGCCCTGGGCGGCGGCTTCCTCGGCCAGGCGATCGGAGTCCGCGAGGCGCTGTTCATCGTCTTGGGGCTGGGCTGCGTCGGCAAGCTGATCCTGCTGATCGGCCCGCTCAAGTCCACCCGCGACCTGCCGACCGAGCACCCCGACTACCCGTCCACCCCGGCCGACGACGCCAAGCCCGAGGCCGAGTCCGACGCCGTCACCAATGCCGCCACCATCGATGCAGCCGTCACGACCACGGACGGAGCCGACCGATGAGCGAGCAGATCACCAACCCGTTCGAGGACACCGACGCGACCTACCTGGTACTGGTGAACGAACTCGGCCAGCACAGCCTGTGGCCGACGTCGATCGCAGTACCGGCCGGCTGGTCGTCGGCACTCGGCCCGGCGTCCCGCCAGACCTGCCTGGACCACGTCGAGGCGAACTGGACCGACCTGCGGCCCGCCCTGGCGAGCCGGGACGCGACCGGCGGCGGTGCAGGATGACCGTCGCCTCGACGACCCGGCCTGACCTCACCTCGCTGCGTGTACACGAGTTGTTCGAGCTGCGAGTCTCCGAGCAGCCTGAGGCACCAGCGCTGGTCGCTGGTGACCAGCGGCTGACCTACGCCGACCTGGACGCGCAGGCCGACCGCATCGCCGGCCGGCTACGCGCCCGCGGGGTCCGGCCGGGTCAGCTGATCGGGATCCACCTCGAGCGCTCGGTCGAACTCGTAGCCGGCATCCTCGCCGTACTGAAGACAGGCGCCGGGTACTTCGTACTAGACCCCGCCTACCCAACCGCCCGCCGCGACGCCGAGCTGGCCGAGGTCCGGCCGGCCCTGGTGATCGCCGCCACGCCAGCGGTCGGCGACTGGCCCACCCTCAACCTCAGCGAGACTCCCGAGCCCAACGCCGTAGCACGGCCCGCAGCCACCAGCCCAGACGCTGCAGCCTGCGTGATGTTCACGTCGGGCTCGACCGGACGACCGAAAGGAGTACTCGCCTCTCACCGGGCGATCGTCGGATCCCTTGTAGGCAGGCAGTTCGGCGGCTTCGGCCCCGGCGAGGTGGTACTGCAGTCAGCACCCGTCTCCTGGGACGGCTTCGTCCTAGAACTCCTAGGCACCCTGCTATGCGGCGGTACTGCGATCCTGCAGCCCGGCTCATCTCCCGAGCCAGCAGCGATCGCCAGGCTGGTCGCCAAGCACCCGGTGACCGCGATGTTCGCCTCGGCCCGCCTGCTCGACCACCTGATCGACGAGCACCCGGAGACCTTCACCGGTCTGCATCAGGTCCTCACCGGCGGGGAGACCGCGTCCTCGAGCCACTTGGCCGAGTTGCAGCGTCGCCATCCGGCGCTGCGCATCGTGCACGGCTACGGCCCGGTCGAGACGATGATCGTCGCCACAGCCCAGGTACTGACCGTCCAGGACACCACCAGCCCGGTAGTACCGATCGGCAGACCAGTCGAGGGCAAGCAGGTCTACGTGCTCGACGCAGCACTGAACCCAGTACCACCGGAAGCGACCGGTGAGATCTACATCGCCGGCGTCGGCCTGGCCCACGGCTACCTGAACCAGCCGGCCATCACCGCCAGCCGATTCGTCGCCAACCCGTTCGGAGCACCGGGTGATCGCATGTACCGCACCGGTGACCTGGGTCGGTGGCGGTCGGACGGACTACTACTGGAGTACTGCGGCCGCGCGGACCACCAGGTCAAGGTCCGCGGCTTCCGGCTCGAACCCGGTGAACTCCAGTTCGCGCTCGAACGCCATCCCGCGATCGCCCACGCCGTCGTGGTCGTCCGCGACGACGCACCCGGCGGTCGAGGGCTGGTGGCGTACGTAGTACCGGCCGGAGAGCTCGATGTGGCGACCGTCCGCCGGCACGCGGAGAAGGTGTTGCCCCGGCACGCGATCCCAGCGGCGGTAGTACTGCTGACCGAGCTTCCGCTCAACGACCACGGCAAACTCGACCGGTCGGCGCTACCAGCGCCAACTCCCGTAGAAGTAGTTGCTGACAGCAAAGGAACACCGAGGCAGGAACTGCTTCGCGGCCTGTTCGCCGACGTCCTCGGAACCACCGCAGATCGGATCCGGCTGGACGACGACTTCCTCGCGCTCGGCGGGCATTCCCTGCTGGCCGCGCGGCTGGCGAACCGGATCCGTACCACCCTCGGCCGCGAGGTGGACCTGCGCACACTGCTCGACGCCCGCTCTGTCCGTCGACTAGACGAGCGCATCGACGCCGCACCGGCCGCTACTCCCGCGCTGCGGCGAGTGGTCGACCGACCGGACCAGCTCCCCTTGTCCGCCGGCCAACGGCGGCTGTGGTTCCTGGACCGGACTACCGGCGGCGGACCGGCGTACCACGTGGCACTGGCGATCCGGATGCCCGGAGAGCTGGACCAGGAGGCGCTGCACAAAGCACTCAACGACCTGGTTGCCCGGCACGAGATCCTGCGCACGGTGTTCCCGGCCGACGAGGATGACGAGCCCACACAGCAAGTACTGGACGCAGCAGAGGTCCCACTGCCCGTAGTACGGCCGCAAGAGCTGGACCAAGCCGTGGCAGAGGCGGCCCGGTGGACCATCGACCTGACCGTCGACCCACCACTGCACGCCAGTCTGCTGGTCCCGTCCACAGGCGATGCAGTCCTAGTCCTTGTACTGCACCACATCGCCTTCGACGGCTGGTCGATGACGCCCTTGCTGCAGGACCTCTCTGCTGCGTACGCCGGACGTCTCGCCGACCGTCCGGCGCTCCCGGCGCAGTACGCCGACTACACCCTCTGGCAGGAGCAACTCAACAACCAGGACGACCTCACGTACTGGACAGAGGCGCTGGCAGGCCTCCCTGGTGAGACCGACCTGCCCGGAGCACGCCCCTACCCGGCAAGGCGTGCCACTACCGGCGGGATCGTGCCACTAGCCATCGATGCCGACCTGCACCAGAGACTGGCCGACCTGGCGCACAAAGAGGACAGCACTCTCTTCATGGTGCTGCACGCCGCTCTAGCCGCACTCCTGTCGGGCACCACGACGGATCTGGCTATCGGTACTCCGGTAGCCAACCGCCCGGACGAGGCACTCGACGACGTGATCGGGTTCTTCGTCAACACCGTGGTACTCCGCCTGGACACCGCAGGCGACCCGCCCTTCGTAGAACTCCTGCACCGCGCCCGGGCCGCGGACGTGGCGGCATTCGACCACCAGGCAGTGCCGTTCGACCGGGTCGTGGCAGCGGTGAACCCGGAACGCCGGGCCGGCCGCCATCCGCTGTTCCAGGCCATGCTCGCCGTCCATGCCGCTACTGAAGGGCTAGGCGCAGCAGTCGAGCGGCTACACACCGGTACCGCGCAGTTCGACCTCACCGTCGACCTCACGGAGTCCCCCAGCGGCTTGACCGGCTGGCTCGAGTACGCCGCCGACCGCTACGACGCCACCACAGCAGGCCGACTAGCCGACCAGTTCGCGAAGCTGCTCAACGCAGTCGCCGCAGACCCACAGCGACGGCTCAACACGCTGCGACCCCAACCAGCCACCGCGCATCCGTTCGCTGCCGGTGGTACCGCCCCCTGGCGAGGCAAGCAGGCCTCCAGCCGGGAGCAACGGGTCCTGCGCAGGATCTTCGCCGGGGTGCTCGGTGTGACCACGGTCGGCGACCACGACAGTTTCTTCGACCTCGGCGGGCACTCGCTGCTCGCCACCCGGCTGATCAGCCAGGTCCGCTCGGCGCTGGGCGTCGAGATCGACATGGCCACCTTGTTCGAAGCACCCACGGTGGCCGATCTGACCCGACGACTGGCCGACGCCCAGCAGGCGCGTCCGCCCCTGCGTCCCCGCTCCGCCCCGAAGGAGATCCGATGATTCCGCTTTCGTTCGCCCAACAGCGCCTGTGGTTCCTGGACCAGCTCGAAGGCGCGACCCATACCTACAACGCGCCGCTGGTACTCCGGTTGAGCGGCGAGCTCGACCACTCCGCACTACGCGCCGCCGTCGGCGACGTGGTCACGCGGCACGAGGCCCTGCGCACGATGTTCCCGTCGGCCGACGGGGTGCCCTACCAGCTCATAGTCGACGCCGCTGACGCAGCGGTGGACTTCGAGCTCCAGGACTGCACAGCGGAGGAGTTGCCGGCTGCACTGTCCGAGGCTGCTCGGTACCGGTTCAGCCTGACCGGCGAGCTGCCCGTCCGGGTGACGCTGCTGCGGGTCAGCCCGACCGAGCACGTGTTCGCACTGGTGCTGCACCACATCGTCAGCGACGGCTGGTCGCTCGGCCCGCTGATGCGCGACCTGTCCTCGGCCTACACAGCCAGGCTGGGTGGGCACGGGCCGGAGTGGGAGCCGCTGCCGGTGCAGTACGCCGACTACGCCGCCTGGCAGCACGAGCTGCTCAGCGACGAGACCGACCCGAACAGCCTGGCCGCCGGCCAGCTCGCGTACTGGAAGGAGGCGCTCGCCGGAGTACCGGAGGAGCTGCGGCTGCCCTACGACCGACCGCGCCCGTCCGTCTCCAGCTACCGCGGGGACCTGGTCGAGGCACGGATCCCCGCGAGCGTGCACGCCGAGCTGGCCGGTCTGGCCCGGCGCAACCGGGCCACCCTGTTCATGGTCGCCCAGGCCGCCGTGGCGCTGATGCTGACCCGATCCGGCGCCGGTACCGACGTACCGCTCGGCACCCCGGTCGCCGGGCGCACCGACGAGGCACTGGACGAGCTGGTCGGCTTCTTCGTCAACACCCTGGTACTACGCACCGACACGTCCGGCGAACCGACCTTCCAAGAGCTACTGCTCCGGGTGCGGGACACCGACCTGGCCGCGTACGCCCACCAGGACATGCCGTTCGAGCGGCTCGTGGAGATCCTGAACCCGGTCCGCTCGACCTCACGCCAGCCGTTGTTCCAGGTCATGCTGGTGCTGCAGAACAACGCCGCAGCAAGCATGGAGCTGCCCCGGCTCAGGGTCACCGACGAGCCGGTCGACCTCGGTGTGGCCAAGTTCGACCTCACCTTCACGCTGGAGGAGGAGCAGGCCGCCGACGGCACCCCGGGCGGGATCAACGTCTGGCTGGAGTACGCCGAGGACCTGTTCGACAAGGAGACGATCGAGCAGCTGGCCGGGCGGCTCACGGCAGTACTGACCGCTGTGGCCGCCGATCCGCTGGCGTCGATCGCGTCCATCGAGGTGATGCCCAACGCCGAGCGGGAGCAGGTACTGCGCGGTTGGAACGACACCGCCGTCGACGTCCCCGAGCGGCCGGTGCACGAGGTGTTCGAGCAGCGGGCCCGGGAGACCCCGGATGCGATCGCCCTGATCGACGGCGACCGCCGGGTCCGGTACGCCGACCTCAACGCTGCGGCGAACCGGATGGCCAGACACCTGCGTAGCAAGGGGATTCAGTCGGGCGGCCTGGTCGGCGTACTGCTGGACCGCAGTACCGAGCTGGTCACTGCACTGCTCGCCGTGCTGAAGGCGGGCGCCGGCTACACGCTGCTCGATCCCGCGTTCCCGGCCGAGCGGTTGCGGCGTGCTGCCGAAGGCACCGTCGCAGTAGTCACCACGGACAGCCACGCGACCACAGTCGGACTGCCGTCCAAGCAGGTGATCCTGGCCGTCACAGAGGAGCTGGACAGCTCAGACCTAGGGCTGCCGGTCGTGCCGGACGACCTTGCCTGCGTCATGTTCACCTCTGGCTCCACTGGCCGGCCTAAGGGAGTACTGGCGCCGCATCGGGCGATCGTGGCCACTGTGTGCGGCCAGGAGTACGTCGACTTCGGGCCGGACGAGGTGTTCCTCCAGTGCGCGCCCGTGTCGTGGGATGCGTTCGTGCTGGAGCTGTTCGGCTCACTGCTGTGCGGCGGTACCTGTGTGCTGCAGCCGGGACAGAACCCGGAGCCGCATGCGATCGCTGAGCTGGCCGCCGAGCACGGGGTCACCATGCTGCAGATGTCGGCCAGCCTGTTCAACGTGATGCTGGACGAGCACCCGCAGGTCTTCAAGGGACTGCGCCGGGCGATGACGGCAGGTGAGGCGGCCTCGCCGATCCACGTCCACCGGGCGCTGCGCGAGCACCCCTCGCTGCGCGTGCTCAACGGCTACGGCCCGGCGGAGAGCATGGGCCTGACCACCGCCCACCAGATCAGCCGCGACGAGGCCGGGCAGACGGCGGTACCGATCGGGAAACCTGTTGCAAACAAGAGGATGTACGTCCTCGACGAGCGCCTGAGGCCGGTACCGGTCGGGGTGACCGGCGAGCTGTACGCAGCTGGGTCCGGGCTAGCCCAGGGGTACCTGGACCGGCCGTCGCTCACTGCAGAGCGGTTCGTGCCCGACCCGCACGGGGCACCGGGTGCGCGGATGTACCGGACCGGCGACCTCGGCCGCTGGACCAGGGACGGAGTTCTGGAGTTCGCCGGACGCGCGGACGACCAGATCAAGATCCGGGGCTTCCGGATCGAGCCCGGCGAGGTAGTGGCCAGCCTGCTCGAGCACCCCGCGGTCGGCCAGGCCGCCGTGGTTGCCCGGGACCACTCGGGTAGTCGCCTCCTGGTGGCCTACGTCGTAGCAGCGCCGGGCGAGCGGGTGGACCCGGCTGGGCTGCGGCAGTTCGCCGGCGAGCGGCTGCCCCGGCACATGGTGCCGGCCACTGTCGTCGTAGTGGACTCCCTGCCCCGTACCTCCACCGGCAAGCTCGACCGCAAGGCACTGCCCGATCCGGACTTCACGCCCACCGCGGCCGGACGCGAGCCAAGGTCGCCCAGCGAGCAGATCCTGTGCGAGCTGTTCGCCGACGTGCTCAAGCTGCCCAAGGTCGGCATCGACGACGACTTCTTCGCGCTCGGCGGTCACTCGCTGCTCGCCACCCGGCTGATCAGCCGGGTCCGGTCGGTACTGCAGGCCGAGCTGTCCATCCGCACCATCTTCGAGGCGCCGACCGTCGCCCAGCTGGCCGAGCGGCTCACCCAGGCCGCCAAGGCCCGCCCGACGCTCCGCCCGCGCGCCAGAACTCAGGAGACCTCATGATCCCGCTGTCCTATGCCCAGCACCGCCTCTGGATGCTCGAACAGCTGCACCGCGGATCGACCGCGTACCACGTCACCCTCGCGCTGCGGCTGCGCGGACAAGTCCAGGTGGACCCGCTCCGGCAGGCCCTGTACGACGTGGTCGCGCGGCACGAGTCGCTGCGTACCGTCTTCCCGATGACTGATGGGACCGCTGGTACCGCCCACCAGTTGGTCCTAGACCCAGCGGCCGGTGCGCCGTCGCTGACGATCGTCCAGTGCACCGAGGCCGAGCTGTCCGATCGCATGGCCGAGCAGTTCACCAAGCCGTTCGACCTCGCCACCGAGACGTCGCTGCGGCCGGTGCTGTTCGTCCTCGGCCCCTCGGAAAGCGTTCTGCTGTTGGTCTTGCACCACATCGCGACCGACGGCTGGTCGATGTCCCCGCTGGTCCGCGATCTCACCAGCGCGTACGAGGCGCGTTGCGGCGGTACTGCGCCACAGTGGTCGCCTCTACCCGTCCAGTACGCCGACTACACGGTCTGGCAGCGTGACCTGCTCGGCAGCGAGGACGACCCGAGCAGTGTCATCTCAGAGCAGTTGAAGTACTGGACAACGACACTGTCCGGCGCACCGCAGGAACTGGCGCTACCGACCGACCGCCCGCGTCCGGCCCAGCCGGGACACCAGGGCGGCCTGATCGAGTTCCAGCTCGGCCCTGGTCCGGTACAGGCTCTGCGCGAGCTGGCCCGGAGCCGGCAAGCCACCTTGTTCATGGTGCTGCAGGCCGCGCTGCTCACAGTGCTGTCCCGATCCGGCGCAGGCCACGACCTAGTCGTCGGTACGCCGATCGCCGGGCGCACCGACGAGGGGCTGGAGGACCTGGTCGGTTGCTTCGTCAACACGCTCGCGCTGCGGACCGATGCCTCGGGCAACCCGACCTTCGCTGAGCTGCTGGACCGGGTCCGCGAGACCGACCTGGCGGCGTACGCGCATCAGGACCTGCCGTTCGAGCGGCTGGTCGAGGTACTGAACCCGCCGCGGGCGCTGGCCCGGCACCCCGTCTTCCAGGTGAGCATGGTGTTGCAGAGCAACGCCCCGGCCCGGCTGGAGCTGGCTGGGCTGGAGGTCGACGCAGAGCGGGCACGCAACGACGTGGCCAAGTTCGACCTCACTGCGGCGTTCGCGGAGTCGCTGGATGCGGACGGCAGCACTACGGGGATCGACGGGAATCTTGAGTACTCGTGCGATCTGTACGACGCCGATACCGCACAGGGGCTGGCCGATCGGCTGGTCCGGGTGCTGGCTGCTGTGGCGGCTGATCCTGCGGTCCGGGTGGATGAGATCGAGCTGCTGTCGGCTGCCGAGCGGGAGACCATCCTGAACGGGTGGAACGACACTGCGGTGGAGTTCGACGACGACGTACCGGTGCATGAGCTGATCGAGCGCTCGCTGCGGGGGCGGGCCGACGAGGTGGTGCTGGTCTTCGAGGGCGAGCAGCTGACCGGCGCGGAGTTGAACCGGCGGGCCGACGAGGTAGCGCGAGTGCTAGCTGGTGCTGGGGTTGGTTCGCGCGTTGGTCTTTGTCTGCAGCGGTCGGTGGAGCTGGTGGTTGGGTTGCTGGGGATTCTGAAGGCCGGTGCGGCTTATGTCCCGCTGGACCCGACCTACCCGGATCGCCGGCTCGAGTTCATGGTCGCTGACGCAGGGATCGAGGTGGTGCTCGCGCACGGCGCCACACTCGACCGGGTGCCGGCCGGGCCGACAGTGGTGCGGCTAGACGCTGAGCTTCCGGCCAGTACCGACGTAGCTGCTACTGCCGGGGCTGGTGATGGGGCGTACGTGATCTACACGTCCGGCTCCACCGGGCAGCCGAAGGGCGTGCCGACGACGCATCGGGCGATCGTGAACCGGCTCGAGTGGATGCAGCGCGAGTACCGGCTCGACGGCTCGGACGTCGTACTGCAGAAGACGCCGTTCAGCTTCGATGTGTCGGTGTGGGAGTTCCTGTGGCCGTTGCTGGCCGGGGCGCGACTCGTGGTCGCACGGCCGGAGGGGCACCGCGACCCCGCGTACCTGGCCGGCTTGATCCAGGCCGAGGGGGTCACGACCCTCCACTTCGTCCCGTCGATGCTTGCTGTGTTCAGCGAGGCGGTTGAGCTGAGCAGTCTCACGTCGCTGCGGCGGGTGGTGTGCAGTGGCGAGGCGCTGTCCGGTGAGGTGGCTCGTCGCTTTCTCAAAGCTCTGCCTGGCCGCGAGTTGTTCAACCTGTACGGGCCGACCGAGGCAGCGATCGACGTCAGCCACTGGACCTGCAGTGTGGACGACGAGGCCGCCATGGTGCCGATCGGTCGACCAGTGGCCAACACACAGCTGTACGTGCTCGACTCACGGGGCGAGCCGGTGCCGGTGGGCGTCCCGGGCGAGCTGTACATCGGTGGGGTCCAGGTGGCCGAGGGCTACCTCAATCGACCCGAGCTGACCGAGCGGCACTTCGTGGCGGACCCCTGGCGCGGTGGGCGGCTCTACCGGACCGGCGACCTGGCCCGATGGCGCAGGGACGGGGTGATCGAGTTCCTGGGTCGGCTGGATCACCAGATCAAGCTGCGTGGGTTCCGGATCGAGCTGGGTGAGGTCGAGGCCGCAGTACGGGCCGTGACTGGTGTCCGCGATGCCGTGGTGGTTGGCCGGGACAACCAGCTGCTCGCGTATGTAGTTGGCGACGGGGTGACCACAACTGAACTGCGGGCCGAGCTGTCCGGAGTACTGCCTGAGTACATGGTGCCGACGCGGGTCTGCTGGCTCGATGAGCTGCCGCTGTCCGCCAACGGCAAGGTGGATCGCTCGAAGCTGCCAGCACCTGGCGAGGCTTCGGGTGACGACGGGCCGAAGGTGACTGCCCGGGACGGGCTCGAGTTGGCCCTGACCGCGCTGTGGGAGGAGCTGCTTGAGCGGCGGAACATCGGTGTCACCGACGACTTCTTCAACCTCGGCGGTACGTCGCTGCACGTGATCCGCCTGCTGAGCCGGATCACTGCCGACCACGGGATCGAACTGCCGGTCGCGGTGATGTTCACGGGCGGCAGCACGATCGAGCGGCTGGCCCAGGAACTCCGGCGCTCGGACTCGCTCCCGTGGTCGCCACTGGTGCCGATTCGGGCCAACGGGACCCGGCCGCCGCTGTTCTGCTTCCCACCCGCGGTCGGCAACGCGCTCAGCTACGTGGACCTGGCTGCGCACCTCCCGGACGACCTGCCGGTCTACGGCCTACAGGCACCCGGCCTGGACGCCGGTACCACCCCCGAGCCGAACCTCGACAAGCTGGGCCACATCTACCTCGACGCGATCCGCTCGGTCCAGGAGGAGGGTCCGTACTACCTGGCCGGGTACTGCGCCGGCAGCATCATCGCGACCGTCGTGGCTACGCAACTGCGCGAGGAGGGCCAAGAGGTGGCGCTGCTGGCTGCACTGGACGGCGGGCCGGCCGATGTCGACGCACTGGTCCAGCACGGCGACGAGGCAACGACTGCTGCCTGGTTCGCCTGGGAACTCGGCCGTGCCGTCAACCGCGACCTGGAGATCGACCCGGACGAGATCCGCCACCTCACCGGCCCCGACCTCGCCGACGCGGTACTAGCCGAGGCGGTCGCCCAGGGAGTCGTCCCTGCCGACACTGCAGGCCCTCAGGTCGCTCGACTCCTGGCGGTCTTCGACAGCTTCGCCAGAGCAGTCTGCGACCACCGACTGAAGCCGTACGACAGCCCAGTGGCCGTCTTCTGCGCCACCGACGCCCCCAACGCCGAAGCCGCCATCGCCCGCTGGCCCCAGATCGCCATGGGCCCGCTGAACCACTACCCGGTCCCCGGCGACCACTACACCCTCATGCGCCCACCCAACGTCCCTACCCTCGCCGCAGCCCTCGACAAAGCCCTACTGGAGGCCCACGTGCCAGTACCCGCCTAACGCGACAGGCTGGGTCGCCGCGGAACCTTCCCGGCGACCCAGCCCACCTTAGGTTGCTGTGATTCCGTGGAGCAGGCCTGTGGTTTGGCCTATTTCTATGAGGTAGCCGTCGGGGTCGCGGAGGTAGCAGCGGATCTCTGCGCCGCGGTCCTGGGGCTCGGTGAGGAAGTGGGCGCCTTTCGCCCGGGCGGCGGTGTAGAAGGCGGCGATGTCGGCGACTCGGACGTTCAGGAACGCGGATACCGGGTCGCCGGGCTCGGGCGCCCTGAGGGTGACGTCCGGCTTGTCAGGAGTCGGGCCGCCACCTGGATTCATGATGATCCAGGTGTTGGCGACCCGGACGGTGGCGGGATTCTCGGCCAGTACGACCTCCCCGCCGAACACCTCCGCGTAGAACTCACGCGAGACCTGAACGTCGCGCACGGTCAAGAAGTGAGTCACCACCAATCCGTGCTCCGGCGCGGGAAACCCGTTCTGCTCCGTCATACCTGCCTCCAACCGATCGATGTCCAAATACAGACAGCTCAGGCCTTGCCGGTGTGACAGGCCAGTCGGCTAGGCCGTGACCGCGAGCAGTTCTTCGAGGGAGGCGCGGGTCATCGGGTAGGTGAGGAGGTCGAGGGTGCCGCGTTCGGTGGTGTCTGCTTGGTCTGCGTCTGAGGGGTTTATGGCTTCGCAGATGCAGTTGTAGGTCCAGTTGAGCCAGCCGCTGACGGCTACGCCGAAGGAGGAGAGGGTGAGGTTGGGCCAGGTGCCGGCGGATTCCACGTAGCCGTCGCGGAAGGCGATTGCTGCCTTTTCGTTGAAGGTTGGGCGGAGGGTCCATTGACCGAGAGCCGCGCCGATTTCCAGGGCGGGGGTCATGGAGCCGGCGAAGTCCCACTCGGTGACGACCAGTTCGTCGTGGTGGCCGATGCGGACGTGTTCGGGGATCAGGTTGCTGTTGCAGAGGATGAAGTCGGCGGGGTCGGCTTCGAGTTCGATCCGGTTGAGATCGGCTATTGCTGGCAGGGATTCGGCCAGCAGGTCGGCCCACGGTTTCTGAGCGGCGCGGGCTCGGGCGAGGAGGTCGGACCAGTCGGCGCTGGACTTGCGCGTGGTCAGGTACCAGCTCATCGGGGACTCGCTCGGGATGGCCAGCGAGTGCAGGATCCCGTACGTCGTACCGACCTGGCGCGCGACTGCTGATGGCGTCGGGAGTACCGGTGCCGGGCCGACCTCGAGCCACTCGTGGACCCGCCAGTTCTGTCCTTGCACGGGCTCGATCAGGAGGCCGCGAGGACTGCGTACCGGCGCCGGAGCGGCGACCCCCGCGGCGACGGCGGCTTCGCGCAAGCGTGAGCCAACCTCAGCTTGTTCGGAGGTGATCCAGTCGTAGACGGTGACAGCCAGCCAGCGACCGCGGTCGGTGGCGATCGACCAGCAACGCCCCATCGGCGTGAACGAAACAGGTGACGGCACCCCGACGACAGCCCCCAGACCGAAGGCAGCAGCCAGCCCCTCGGCAAGACCTTCAGGAGCAACCGGTACTGCGGCAGCCCGCCGCTCGACCTCGGATTTCAGCTCGGCCCAATCACGCATCCCGTACTCGACCGCCAGCGCGCGCTGCGCGTCGGTCAAGGATGCTGTCGGGTCGGATTCGCGGAGTGCGGCCAAGAGGTCTTTCGCCTCTTTGCGCAGGAACCCCAGGCTCGGCTTGTCAGGCAGAAATCTCACAACGTGTCCTCTCGCGCCCGGACTCGCACAGGCCACAAGGAGCACGATGCCCTAGCCAATGAGGAGAACCTGGGGTGGCTTCCAGCCTTCCGGCGAGTCTCGACGCGGCCCCAACCACGCTCCCTCAGACGCTATCCGACCACCTGGGAGCTGGTCAACGCACCCTGAGTTGCAGGTTGTGGCAAGCGGAATGTGCTACGACTGCCTCATGGTGGATGGAGACGGGGACGGGCGGCATCTGCTGGCGGAGGTGCCTGGGAGCGCGGCGACCGGTGGTGGCGAGAGTCTGACGACGGTATTGGTTGCCTTCGGAGCCAATGTGCTGATCGCGATCGCCAAGTCGGTGGCCGCGCTGGCGACCGGGTCGGCCTCGATCCTGGCCGAGGCGGCGCACTCCTGGGCTGATGCCGGCAACGAGATCTTCCTGTTGATCGCGAATCGGCGGGCGCACAAGCCAGCCGATGAGCTGCACCCGTTGGGGCATGGGCGCGAGGCCTATGTGTGGTCGCTGTTCGCCGCGCTCGGGCTGTTCGTCGCGGGCGCCGCGGTGTCGATCACGCACGGGGTCCAGGAGCTCATCACGCCGGAACCGGCCGGACACTTCGTCATCGGGTACGTCGTACTGGGCGTCTCCTTCGTCCTCGAAGGCATCTCGTTCGCTCAATCGGCCCGTCAGGCCAAGGGCGAGGCCGCCACCCTCGACCGCGACCTGATCGAGCACGTACTCGCCACCTCCGACCCGACACTCAGGGCAGTGTTCGTGGAGGACGCCGCCGCGCTGGGCGGACTCGTCATCGCGGCCGCCGGCCTCTTCGCGCACCAACTGACCGGCTCAGCCATCCCCGACGCCATCGGCTCGATCCTCGTCGGCCTGCTGCTCGCCTGGGTCGCCCTGCTCCTGATCAACCGCAACCGCCGCTTCCTGGTCGGTCAGGAAGCCGATCCGAAGGTCCGCCAAGCCGCCCTGCAGGCAATCCTCGCCGCCCCGGAAGTTGCCCGGGTCACCTATCTCCGCCTGGAGATCGTCGGCCCCCGGATGATCTCGGTGATCGGCGACGTCGACCTCACCGGCGACGACACCGAGTCGCATGTAGCCGTCCGCCTCCGCGCCCTCGAAGCCAAAATCAGCGCCTCCCCCGCGGTGGCCGGCGCAGTCCTCAGCCTCTCGGCCCCCGACGAACCCACCCTGAGTGCCTGACCTCCACACAGCCCTGCCACCCGGCACCGAGATCCTGCAGATCCACTCCGTCGTACGGACCTACCGGTAGGGATCCTCGACCGGGAGCCAGCACGCGGAGAGGTCGGCGCAGAGCGGTGGGACGTCATCCGTCAGCGCGTGGATGGTGGATTGGACCGCTGTGCGGGGGTCGGACGCGCGGGACAGGAGGGACCAGGTCCAGTACGGGGCCGGGTCGGTGACTGGGCGTTCGGTGAGGTCGGGCGGCGTTGGGGTGGTGGTGCGCTTCGGGTTGTTGAGGACGGGGCGGCGGAGTCGGCGGACGTGCTCGTGGAAGGCCGGGCCGGTCATCCCACCGTCGTCGACGTACTCGAGTCGGGCTCCGGTGGCTCGGGCGAGCTCCTCCGCGTAGTCGTTCCACGAGGACCAGGTGGCGATGTCGGAGTCCACCAGGATGATGACGTCCTTCGCGAGTACCGGCGAATCGTCGGCGCCTGGCGATACGGCGTACAGGCGGTCGGCGCCGAGGAAGCGGGCCTCGAGGTTGAGCTCGGCCAAGGCGGAGGTCTTGATCCAGGCGATGGCCAGGTCGACGCTGCCGTCGGCGACCCGGGCGGCCTGCGTGTGCGACGGCAGCACCCAGGCGTCGATGCGGAGTTGGGCGATGCCGGAGACGCGGGTGATCAGGTCCGGCGGATGCCAGCTGACGTAGCCGAGGCGGACCGGTTCGGCCTTGGCCAGGCCGACAGCTGAGCGGCGGAGTTCATCGGCCTGCTTGAGGAGGTCCCGGGCCGGCGCCACGAGCGCCTCGCCGGACGGGGTCAGGGTGACCGAGCGGCGGTCGCGGTCGAACAGCTTGATGCCGAGGTCGCGTTCGAGCGCCTTGATCTGCTGCGACAGCGACGGGCCGGCGATGTGCAGGGTGGCGGCAGCGCGGCCGAAGTTCAGCTCCTCGGCCACCGCGACGAAGTAGCGGAGCTGTCGCAGTTCCATCCCTCGATCGTAGGCGTTGCCTCCCAGCAGGGAGGCAACAAGTCGTGGAAACGCCGCTGGCGCCGAGCCAGTATCGAGGCACGGAGAACGATCGCTCTCCCCGAAGAACACAGAGAGAAGAGCAAGCTGTGAGTACCCAGAAAGTCGCAGTCGTCACCGGCGCATCGCAGGGCTTCGGCGCGGGGCTGGTGACCGCATACCGCAAGCTCGGGTACGCCGTGGTGGCCAACTCGCGCTCCATCCAGCCCTCCGACGACCCGCTGGTACTGGCCGTGGCCGGCGACATCGCCACCCCGGGCGTCGGCAACCGGATCATCGAGCAGGGCCTTGAGGCGTTCGGCCGGATCGACACCGTGATCAACAACGCCGGCGTCTTCATCGCCAAGCCGTTCACCGACTACACCGACGAGGAGTTCGACCTCGTCACCGGCGTGAACCTGCGCGGCTTCTTCGAGCTCACCCGGCGCGCTGTCCAGGCGATGCTCGCAACCGGAGACGGCGGCCACATCGTGAACATCTCGACGGCGCTGGTCGACCACGCCAACTCCAACGTGCCGTCCGCCCTCGCATCGCTGACCAAGGGCGGGCTCAACGCCGTCACGCGGTCCCTGGCGATCGAGTACGCCGGTCGCGGTATCCGGGTCAACACGGTCTCCCCCGGCATCATGCGGACGCCGATGCATCCGGAAGAGACTCACGAAGTACTGGCGGGCCTGCACCCGGTCGGCCGGATGGGCGAGATCTCCGACGTCGTCGGGGCCGTCACCTACCTCGAAGAGGCGCCGTTCGTGACCGGCGAGATCCTGCACGTCGACGGCGGCCAGAGCGCCGGACACTGACCTCGAGAGGAAGCGCGAGATGAAGGCGGGCCAGGTGGGCGCGGCATTGGCGGTCGGGATGGGAATCGGGCGGTTCGTCTACACCCCGATCCTGCCGCTGATGCAGGCGCAGGCGGGGATGTCGGCGACAACCGGCGCCCACCTGGCGACCGCCAACTACGTCGGCTACCTGATCGGGGCTCTCATCGCCATCGTGGTGCCCAGGTCCCAGCTCGTACTGCGATTGGCGCTCCTGACCCTGATCGCAACACTCGCCCTGATGCCGGCCGGCGGTTGGCTCGTACTGAGGTTGCTGGCAGGAATAGCCAGTGCCCTCATCTTCGTGATCGCCACCAGCGCACTCCTCCACAGCCCGGCGCATCACCTGATCGGCTGGGCACTCGGCGGAATCGGCGCAGGGATCGCGTTGTCGGGCCTTGCCGTCCTCATCATCCATACGTGGCAAGACGCCTGGTGGACAGCCGCAGCACTTTCGTTGGCAATCGCCGTTCCGGCCTGGCAACTCCGTCCGTCGGGCGAAACCACCCAACCGTCACAGGTCGCCGCCAACAGTCCGCGCTGGTTCGGAGCGCTTCTCGTGAGCTACTCCCTCGAAGGCGTTGGCTACGTCATCGCCGGTACGTTTCTGGTTGCCGCTATCAACCAAACGACCACCGGCCCGATCGGCAGCACCGCCTGGGTCCTGGTCGGCCTCGCCGCCATACCGTCCACTGCACTCTGGGCCTGGCTGAGCCGCACCTGGTCGCGCCCGACCCTGCTCGTCACCGCTCTGATCCTGCAGGCCATCGGCTTGGCCCTGCCCGTCCTGAGCGGCGGCACGATCCCAGCATTGCTGTCAGCAACGCTGTTTGGGGCAACCTTCCTGGGCATCTGCGGCATGACTCTGGCCATCGGCGCACATCTCCAAGTTCCACGCGCCGTCGCCATCCTCACCACCGGCTACAGCATCGGACAGATCATCGGCCCGCTGGCCGTCACACCACTTCTCCACAACGGCTACCACCAGGCGCTACTCATCGCCGCCGCCATCGTCACACTGGCAGCAGTCGCTGCCGGCGCCCTCAGACACCACTTCCCGCACCACCTCGGCCCGCTACCGAGCCGGGTTCACCTCAAGGAGCTCCAAGCATGAACACCAGCAGCATCCTCAGTACCGTCCTCGACCAGTGGAAGGCCGGCGTAGACGCCCACGACCCGGACGCCGTCGCCAAGGTCTTCACCGACGACGCAATCTTCCAAGGCCTGCACCCGTACAGCGTCGGTCCCGCCGGCGTAGCCGAGTACTACGCGTCACAACCCCTCGGTATGAAGGCCGACTACGAAATCCTCGAGACCAGGCAACTCTCAGACGACCTCATCCTCGGCTACCTCAAAGTCGCCTTCTCCTTCGTCGACCGCCCCACACTAGACGTCAACCTGAGCATCCTTGCCCACAGCAACAACAACACCTGGAAGATCGCCCACTACCAGGTCTCGAAACTCAGCTGACGCGGCTCTCCGCCGGCTCCCGACTCGGCGACAGGGCGGGCTGGCGGACGACTTTGTCCCGGTCGACAGGACGTAGTCCCGATCAGCTAGTGCACCCCCAGACTGAAACGACTCGCTGCGTACGGCGTCTCGGCGGTGCACTACCTGTCGATCGGGACCACCGCGACGCTCACTTGCGCCACGGCAGGTGCTGGAGGGTCCAGGTGTTGCCGTCGGGGTCGGAGAAGTAGGCGAAGTAGACGCCGCGCACCTCTTCGATCGGCTTCACATCGACGCCTCGGGCGATCAGCGCCTCGCGGGTTGCCTCGATGTCGGCGACGATGAGGTGCAAGCCGCGGAGGGAGCCGGCGGGCATCTCGACCTCGGGGATGCCGGTGGAGAGCTTGATCGAGCAGTACGAGCCGGGCGGGGTGAACTGGACGATCCGTACGCCGTCCACCGGGCTGACGTCGACGTCCAGCTCGAAGCCGAGTTGGTCGCCGTAGAAGGCTTTGGCTCGGTCGATGTCAGTGACCGGCAACGGGACCAGTTCGAAGAGCATCTCGCCGACGATGACTGCGGGTTCGTGGGACATGGCTGGGTCTCCTCAGACGATCGGTTCGCCGCCGTCGACCGCTACCGAAGTACCGGTGACGAAGGTGCTGGTGAGGGCGAAGATGACAGCGCCGGCGACGTCTTCCGCGGTGCCCAGGCGGCCGACGGGGTTCTCTGCGACCCGATGGGCGAAGAGCTCGGCTTTGGCTGCCTCGCCGAGGCCGTCGTACGCGCCGGTGTCGATGGTGCCGGGCGAGACGGCGTTCACGCGGAGCGGCGCGAGTTCGACCGCGAGCGATCGGGCGACCGCATCCACGGCCGCGTTGGTCGCGCCGACCGCGAGCATCCCGGGGTGCGACTTACGTGCGGAATGCCCGGAGAAGAAGACGAACGAGCCGTCGGTCGGCAGCCGCGGCGCGAAGTGCTTGGCCAGCAGGATCGGGCCGATCACCTTGGTCTGGAAGGACCCGAGCATCGCGGCCGGCGTCAGCTCAGCGACCAGCCCGCGAGCCCGCGCCGACGCAGTGGAGACAACATGGTCGACCTCGATCGATTCGGCGAGCGCGGCGATCGACGCCTCGTCATTGAGATCCACCGTCGCCGTCTCGACAGCAGTTCCCTTGTACGCCGCCGCCAGCACCTCCTGATCGCGACCAGCAGCCACGACCTTTGCACCCGCCGCGAGTAGTGCCGTCACCGTCGCCCGGGCGATCCCGCTACCGCGGCCGACGACCAACACGGTCTTGTTTTCCAATGACATCGCGCTATCCCTTTCAGTCGACCGAGATGAGTTCGTCGGTGTCGAGCCCGCGGTCGATGCCGTGCGGCTTGACCTGTTGCCCCGGCTCCGGCTGCAGCCGTACGTCGTCCAGCGTCACCTCGACCTTGTCGGCCTCGAAGGACACGAAATCCGACACCCGGCCGACCTCGTCGTAGGCCTCGCGATACGACCAGGCCGCGCGCTTCGCAGTACCGATGTCGTAGTAGTCAGCCAACCCCTTGTACGGGCAGAAGGTCTGCCCGTCGACCGGCGTGAGCTCGCCGTCCACGATGTCCTCGCGGGGCACGTACCACCGCGGCGCGAACCCCGACTCGTACAGCACCACCGGCCGCGACGTCTCAGCGATCACCCGATCCCCATCCCGTACTACGAGATGCCGCGACGTCCTCCGAATGTCGATCCGGTGATAAGCGTCCGCAGCGTGCCCCAGGATCCGCTCGTCCTCCTCGTAGAACGCATCCATCGCCCGCCACGCAAAAGCGACCCGGCCGGCCAGATCCCCGGCGTACGCGGGCAGATCGATGTGCTCCCAAGCCGCCCGCTGCGTCTCACGGCCGCCGCCGCCCACCGTGAACCAGGCGGTCGTGCCCAAGTCGCGGTGCTGCGTCGTCCGCTCGCCACCCGACAGCACGTCGGCGCGAACGTCGCGGCGCGGGAAGTACGCGACCGGGTAGCGCCCCGGCTCGTGCAGCAGGACCACGTCCTCGCTGTCCGCGATCCACTCGCCACCGAACCGGACCCGCATCCGCCGCCGCAGACGCTCGGCGTACAGCAGCCGCTCGGGCAGCGGTTCCGGCGTCAGGAAGCGACCGACCGCGCCGCCACCCAGTGGTCCTTGTTGCCAGGACAGTCCCATGATCGCTCTCCACTTCCGTTCGTTGCTAATGTTGAAATGAAGTTAAAACCGTTAGCTTGGTTTGCGCAAGCCCCAAGCACAGGGTTGATCTGTGGCGTAGCTAATGCGTAAGATGTCCTCATGAGCATGAGTCCGAGTGTTGACGACCTGTTGGCCGCCGGGTTCGCCATGGGCGGCGAGCGGCTGGCGGCGCTCGACCTGGTGGACACGCAGCTACTGGCAGTCAGTCCGCCGGTGGATCTGATCGAGACGCCGGAGCAGCTGGCGAGCTGGTGGTCGTTGCAGGCGGGCCGGCTCCCGGCTGGACCGGTGCCGGACGGTGCCGCGGTGCGCCGGTTGCGGGCCGCAGTACGGGAGGTGCTCGACTCGCACCTGACCGATCGGTTGCCGTCGGCAACCTCTGTGGACGACCTCAACGCGGCCGTCGCCGGGGCGCCGCAGAGCCTGCGGATGGTGGCTTCTGGCGAGGGGTTGCAGGCCGAGACGCGCTGGCATCCGGAGTACGGCGGGAACGCGGCGCTCGCGATGATGGCGCGCGAGACGATCGAGCTGATGACCGATCCGGCCCGGCTGGAGACGCTCCGGAGATGCGCGAACCCGAACTGCTCGATGCTCTTCCTCGCCGAGCACAAGCGGCGGCAGTGGTGCATCGGCAGCCGGTGCGGCAACCGCACTCGGGTCGCCAGGCACTACGAGAAGACGAGGCAGTCATGATCGGCTTCCACGAGGGTGAGCTGGCGGTCCAGGAGAAGGCCGGAGTCGCCCACGACGCGGCCCGGTTGGAGGGAATGCTGCGGCCGGCGTCGCTCGAGGGTGGCGCTCAGAAGTTCCTGGCGCAGCGCGACTTCGTGGCGATCACGGCGCGCGACGGCGATGGGCGGCTGTGGACGAGCGGTCTTTCCGGGCAGCCTGGGTTTCTCGCTTCTAGTGGGAGCACATTGACGATCGGTGCTGCGCCTGGGGCGGGCGATCCGTTGCACGGAGTACCGGCGTGGCAGCCGGTCGGCGTACTGGTGATCGATCTGGCGTTGCGGCGACGGGTTCGGATCAATGGGGAGCTGGTTCGCAGTACGGACGGGGAGCTGGAGATAGCGGCGGAGCAGGCCTACGGGAACTGTCCGCAGTACATCCATCCACACGAGGTCACCCAGCCGGCGGCGACGCTGCCGATCGTGACCGACGGGTCGCTCAGTGCGGCTGCGGCGGCTCTGATCGAGGCGGCGGATACCTTCTTCCTCGGTACTGCGCACCCCACGCGCGGCGCTGACACCTCACACAAGGGCGGCGAACCCGGCTTCGTGCGCATCGACGGTGGGGACCTGTGGTGGCCGGACTTCCCGGGCAACAACATGTTCAACAGCCTCGGCAACATCTCGGTCGACCCGACTACCTCGTTGCTCTTCCTCGACTTCGCGACCGGTACGGCGCTGCATCTGTCCGGTACGGCGACAATCGACTGGAACGCGGAAGGCGAGACGGGCCGGGCGGTCCGTTTCCATCCGACTCGGTCAGTACTCAACAGCTGGAGCTGATGATGGCGACGCTGCGGTCTCTGAACGTCGGTCTGCCGAAGGACGTGGCTTGGCACGACCGGACGGTCTATACGGGTGTCTTCAAGGCGCCTGTCGATGGGCCGCGGATGGTTCGTCGACTGAACGTCGACGGCGATGGGCAGGGCGATCTCGGCGGGCACGGTGGCGAGCAGCGCGCGGTGCTGGTCTACCAGCTCGATTCGTACGCGCACTGGAAGGAGCACTTCGGGCGCGAGGACCTCACGTACGGGATGTTCGGCGAGAACTTCACCGTGGATGGGTTGCCGGATGACGAGGTCTGCATCGGTGACCGGTATCAGATCGGCGAGGCGGAGTTCGAGGTCACGCAGCCGCGGGTGACGTGTTATCGCGTTGGCATGCGTCTCGGCGAGCCTGAGCTGCCGTCGCTGCTGGTCGCTCATCACCGGCCGGGGTTCTACCTCCGGGTGATCAAGGAGGGTCGCGTCGAGGCGGGCGACGAGATCATCCGGACGCAGGTCGGCCCGGAGGCGCTGAGCGTCGCGGATGTCGATGCGCTGCTCTATCTCCCGAATCGCGACGAGGCGAAACTCCAGCGCTCCCTCAACATCTCCGCCCTAAGCCCCGGCTGGCAACAATCCTTCCGCGACCTATCCGCCCAGTACGCCACTGCGCCTGCGGCTGAGGAGTCTTCCTCGGTCGGTTGGCCGGGGTTCCGGCCGTTGCGGGTGACTGCGGTGGTGCCGGAGAGCAGCTCGATCATCTCGGTCTGCTTCCAGCCGGAGGACGGCTCTGGTGGGCTGCCTGCCGCCCAGGCCGGCCAGTACTTGACGCTGCGGCTCGCGGCCGGTTCCGACGCTCTCCCGGCCGTTCGGAGCTACTCGCTGTCGTCAGCGCCGGGCGCTGCGGAGTACAGGATCAGCGTGAAGCGCGACGGCCTGGTCAGCAGCTACATCCACGACCACCTCAAGCCCGGGATGACGGTCGACGCAGCAGCACCCCGCGGCGACTTCGTACTAACCGCCGACCCCGGCCCAGTCATCCTCGTCTCAGCCGGCGTAGGCATCACCCCAGTACTAGCCATGCTCCACGCCCTCGCCACCGAACAAGCCGACCCACAGGCCGCCGCCGAGTCAGCCGCCCCAGCCAGCTCCAGCCGGGCAGTTTGGTGGATTCATGTGGCGCGGGACGAGGCTCAGCAGGCGTTTGCCTCGGAGGCGGGTCAGCTGTTGAGCGGTCTTCCGCTGGCGCATCAGCGGGTGTTCTACACGGCAACGGGCAAGCGGCCGACTGCTGATCAGTTTGCGGAGCTCGGGTTGCCGGCTGAGGCGACGGCGTACATCTGCGGACCGGCCGGCTTCATGACCGAGATGACAGAAACCCTTGCCGGCTTGGGGATTGCGCGCGATCGGATCCACACGGAGCTGTTCGGCACACTGGCAGCGATCAACCCCGGCATCACCGACCGCCGCGCAGTGCCGCCTCATCCACCTGAGGGCACGCCCGGTACCGGCCCGTTGGTCACGTTCGCTCGCAGCGGCCTGTCCGTGCCGTGGTCGGACAGCCAGCCGTCTCTGCTCGACCTGGCCGACGCCTGCGATGTACCGACGCGCTGGTCCTGCCGAACGGGCGTCTGCCACACCTGTGTCACCCCACTGATCTCCGGCGAGGTGACCTACAGCCCAGAGCCCTTGGAACCCGCCCCCGCCGGCCAGATCCTCCCCTGCTGCGCAAGACCGGCCAGCGAGGTAGTCCTCGACCTCTGAGCTCCTACTCCTACTCCAACTGCTGCTGCCTACTGCGGCCGCGGCGGGGCGAGGTCCTGGCGCTTGCTCCGGCCGCAGTCGGGTGAGGTCCTGGCAGCTACTCCGGCTTCGGTTTCGGCTCGGCTAGTTCCCAGACGTGGCCTGCTGGGTCCTCGAAGGCGGCGCTGCGGATTCCCCACGGACGGTCGAGCGGGCCGTTTAGGAACTTGACGCCGCGCCCCGCCAGTTCGGCGTACAGGGCATCGACGTCATCGACCGGGATGGTGAACTGGAAGCGCCGTCCCGCGTCGGCGCCACCGACCGGTGCCGGGGCGATCAGCTCGGGCGCCGCCGACGCCACCAGCAGGTTCACGAATATCTCCCCGAACGCGTACAGCGCCGACTCCTCGTCCTCGTTCACCACCGGCAGCCCGAACACCTCCCCGAAGAACCGCTTGCACTCGGCCAGGTCCTCCACGAACACCGTGATCGCCTGGATCCCCCGCGGCCACCCTGCTTCAGTCATCGCTGCTTCAGTCATCGCTGACTCCTTCTCGATCGATCCGATGCCCGCCACGTCGGAGCGGCCGCGCGAGGCTCGACATTCCGGCGCGGCATGATGGGAGGGTGAGCGAAGACCTGACGCCGGAACTGGCCGCGACCATCGACGAGGCGTTCTCCCGGCGGGACCGGGACAACATGCAGCCGACGATCGACTTCTTCGAGGACCTGCTGACCAAGCACCCGGGCAACCCGTATGTGCTCTACGAGGTCGGCGGCTCCTACGACACGGCCGGCCAGGAAGAGAAGGCACTCCCGTACTACGAGCAGGCGCTCCCCGGCCTGACCGGCGACATCAAACGCCGCTGCCTGCTCCAGTACGGCAGCACGCTGCGCAACCTCGACCGCTTCGACGAGTCGCTCGAGGTCTTCAAGGCCGCCAGCCAGGAATTCCCCGAATCCGACTCGCTCAGAGTCTTCAAAGCCCTCACCCACCACGCCGCCGGCCACCACGACAAGGCCCTGGCAACCCTGCTCCTCGTCATCGCCGACCGCATCGACACCCCCGAACTCAAACGCTACGAAGCCGCCATCCGAGGCAACGCCGAATACCTGGCCAACCCCCACGCCTAACTCGAGCCCCGCCCCGCTACCGCTTGAAACAAGCGAACACCTTGAACATCTAGCGGTGACCTTGCACAAGCTCTGACATGTTCAAGCCCGCCATATCGTGTTCAAGGTCGCCGGGTTCGGCTCGGTGGGGAGTGGACGGGCTTACCGGAGCGGGTCGACGGGAAGCCGTAGGGATCGCCAGGCGTGGTGGCTGGTGGGGGTCAGCATGCGCACCTGATACCGGTGGGGTCAGCAGGCGCAGGCTATGCCGGTGGGAGCTGTCAGGGGGTCTGACTGGCGGCGGGTGATGCCGTCTGCCGTCTCGACCGGGAGGCCTTCGCGGGTCCAGTACTCGAAGCCGCCGATCATCTCCTTGACCGGATAACCAAGCTTGGCGAACTCCAGCGCCGCCTTAGTACCGCCATTGCAAGCGGGCCCCCAGCAGTACGTGACCACCGGAAGACCAGCCGGTACTACGTCCGCCGCCCGAGCCGCGATCTCCCTCGTCGGCAGATGAATCGCCCCCGGAACATGCCCCTGGTCCCAGCTCTCCTGACTCCGGCTGTCGACCAGCACCCACCCGGTCACCCCGGCCCCGATATCAGCCGCAACATCCGACGGATCCGTCTCGAACCGCAGCTTCCCCGCAAAGTACTCAATCGCCTCGTCCTGCACCGCAGGCGGAGTCTCCAACACAGTCGACATCTCCACTCCCCTCGTCGCCCAACCTCCTGGAGCCCCCAGCGTCCCCGACCCCCACCCCACCAGACCAGTGGCAGAAAAGACCCACCACAACCAATTACCGCCAAGCCCCACTCACGGCCGCCCGATTGGGCGCGCGATTGGGCGCGCGACCGAGCAGGCGGCCGGGGCATGCATGCGACCGCGGGGCGGAGCGTGCATGCAGGCGCGAGGGCGGGGGCGGGGCAGGCGTGCGAGCGGCCGCGGCCGCGGGACGGGACGGGACGAGCTTGAGGGCCGGGCGGAGGTTGAGGGCCGGGCGGAGGTTGAGGGCCGGGCGGAGGTTGAGGGCCGGGCGGAGGTTGAGGGCCGGGCGGAGGTTGAGGGCCGGGCGGAGGTTGAGGGGCGGGCGGAGGCTCGGGGGTTAGGGGGTGGGAGCTCGGCGGCGGCGGACCAAGGGCGGGAGGGTCGTGTTCTTGATCTTGGCTTGGGCTCGGGCGGTTTTGATGGCGGTTTTGAGGGTTTCTACGTCGTACGCGCCGTAGTGGCGTTGGCCATTGACGAAGAAAGTAGGAGTGCCGGAGACGCCGCTGAGGTCGGCGGATTCGACGTCTTGGGCCACTCGGGCGGCGGCTACGTGGCGTTTGACCTCGTCATGGATGCGGTCGTTGTCCAGGCCGAGTTGCACGGCGTAGGACATCAGGTCGGCGGGCTTGAGGTTCTCCTGGTTGGCCAGCAGGAGGTCGTGCATCTCCCAGAAGGCGCCTTGGGCCGCGGCCGCCTCGGAGACCTCGGCGGCGATCTGGGCACGCGGGTGCACATCGGTCAACGGGAGGTGACGCCAGACGTAGCGGAGGTCGTCGTCCTTCAGCAGGTCGCGGACGACGGATTCCGCCAACCCGCAGTACGGGCATTCGAAGTCGCCGTACTCGACCAAGGTCACCGAAGCCGACTCCGGGCCGCGGATGTGGTCGCGCTCGGGATCGACCGGTTCCATCAGGTCGACCAACTCGTCCACGTCACCGAGCATCGCGACTGCCTTGCGCGCCGGCGACAGGAGACGTGCAGCCTGGAAGATCAGCCAAGTCAAGGCCGAGGCGACGACCACCGCGGACAGCAGCCCGAGCTTCGCCTCCGTCAGCGCCCGGCCATCGAACGCCAACGTTGCTATCAGCAACGAGACAGTGAACCCCATGCCGGCGATCGTTCCGCTGCCCGCCACCGCCGCCCAGCCGACCTGCGGCCGCAATCGGCCGCCGGTGAAGCGGGTCAGCGCCCAGGACGCGGCCATCACCGCGACCGGCTTGCCGATCACGTAGCCGAGCAGGATGCCAAGCGTGATCGGTGACCGGTACGCCTGCGCGAGGAAACCGCCGTCGATCGTGATGCCCGCGTTGGCGAGGCCGAAGATCGGGACGATCAGGTAGCTCGTCCACGGGTGGTAGAAGTGCTGGAGTCGCGCGTTCGGCGAGAGTGTCGAAGTCAGCCCGAGCGTCGCGTTGCGCGCCAGCTCCGGCGTCGGCTGCTCACGGAACAACCGGAACAGCCCGCTCGCCTGCTCCAGGTCGTCACGCCCCGGCGAGTACGCCGATGCGGTCAGCCCGATCGCCAGCCCCGCGACCACCGGGTCGACACCGCTGGTCAGCAAGGCAGCCCACGTGACCACGCCGAGCGCCACGTAAACACCGACCTGGCGGACGTGGAGCAAGCTGGCGGCCAAGAGCACGCCGAAGGCAACGATCGCGATCAGCAACGGCATCAGTGAGATGTTCTCGCTGTAGACGATCGCGATCACCAGCAGCGCGATGAGATCGTCGACGACGAACACGGTCAGCAGGAACACCCGGACGCGATCCGGCACTCCTCGCCCGACCAGCGCGAGCAGGCCTAGTGCGAGCGCGGTGTCGGTCGACATCGCGACACCCCAACCTTGCGCGCCCTCACCGCCGTGGTTGAACGCCAGGTAGATCAGCACCGGCGCCACCATCCCCGCCACCCCGGCCACCACCGGAAGGACGAAGCGGCTTCGATCGCGCAGGTCGCCGAGGTCGAACTCGCGTCGCGCCTCCAATCCGACCACGAGGAAGAACAGCGTCATCAGCCCGCTGTTCACCCACTCCTGCAACGTCATCTGAAGCTCACGCCCACCGAGCGCCAAGGAGAAGTCGGTGTGCCAGAAGTCCGCGTACGAGCCGGGCGCGAGGTTGGCCCAGGCGAGGGCGAGCAGGATCGCGACGGCGAGCACACCCGAACTGCCCGATTCAGTGCGCAGGAAGTCCCTGATCGGCGCTGCGAACTCCTTGGTCCAGTTCGTCCGCCCGCTCAGCACTCCCGAGAAGTCAGCCATCCCGTCCTCCCCGTCCAACCGCCGCCGGATCGGTCGCGAACGACTCGACGTAGGTCAGCATCGCATCGAGCGCCGCTGCCAGGGGAGCCGCATCCCGCTTGGTCTGGGTGAGCAACGTGCCACCTTGCAGCGCGGCGAGCAGAGCCATCGCCAGCTTGTCCGGGTCGGCATGGGGCTGTAGGTCACCGCGGTCGTACATCAACTGCAGGCCCTCCCGCAGCATCCGCTCCCACTCCGCGAAGCCGATCGCAAGCCGGGCCCGCGCGTACAGGTCGGTCTCGACCACCTCGCCGGCGAGAGAACCGAGCCGACAGCCACCCTCACAGCCCTTGTCCACTTGACGTTGCAAGTTGTCCGCGGCCCAGTCGCGCAATGCCGCGAAGCTGTCGAGCACACCCACCTCAGGCCCGGCCTGGAACTCGATCACGACCTTCGCCTGATGGTCGACCACGTCGGCGACCAGGCTGCGTTTGTCCTGGAAGTAGTGCGTCATCTGCGAACCGCTGACACCGGCGGCGGCCCGAACATCCTCGATGCTCGTGCCCGCGACCCCGTGCTCATAGATCAGGTCGGCGGCCGCGGAGACGATGCGCTCCTTGGTCGCGCGACCCTTCCGCGTCAGCTTCGCCGTACCGGTCATGCGGACACCCTACCCGACTTTCTGGGATTTGCATCCCAGAAAATACGAGGTCTACTGTCAGCCACATGACTACTCACAGCTATGTTGCGCGGATCGTGGACGTGCCTGATCACGGGATCCGGCTCGAGCCGGCCGACGACTCCGGCCGACCGGACGAACCGACCGCGACGAACCTGCTCGCGATGTCCGTCGCGCTGGCCCTGGGCGCCGCCGGATATCGTCACCATCCGGAGCCGCGCGACCCCGAACTGCAGACCCTGGATTCCTTGCTGGCAGGCGAATCGGTGATGCCCTGGGTCAGCGACACCTCGGCCGGCGACAACACGTACGTCGTCTGCACACCCGCCTCGACCGGCCTTCCGCACTGCCAGGTCGAGCACCGCTGAAAACGTCGTCGAAGAATCCTGGGATCCGGCTAACACTTCCGGCGAACCAGCCTGCATGATGTGCGCTGAGGAACACTCCAGCCACGGGGTGCCCCCTGACGTTCACTCATGTCTGGAGCCCCTGGATGGCTGATTTCGAGGTTGCCGCGCCGACGTCTGCGGACGCCTTCGCGCAGCTCGCCATCGAGTTGCACGACGCGCCTGGCGTCGAGGAGACGGTGGATGCGGTCGTCCAGTTCGCCCTGCAAGCACTGAACTGCATGTACGCCGGAGTCACCCTCTCCACCCGCGGACAGAAGCCTGAGGTCGCGGCGGTCACCGATCCGGTCGTCTCCGACGTGTACGACCTGCAGATCAACTCGGACACCGGCCCGCTCATCACCGCACTGCGCGATCGCATCCCGGTACTGATCCGCGACACCAGCACCGACGGGCGCTGGCCCGAGTGGGCGGCGAAGGTGGCAGGACTCGGCGTCCGGAGCGTGCTGGACGTCCCGTTGACCACGGGCGAGACCGGCCGCGCGACGGTCGGCGTACTCGGCCTGTACTCCGCGGAGCCCGACGCCTTCAGCGAGGACGACGAAGCCATCGCCCACATCCTCGCCCGCCACGCCTCAGTAGCCGTCGCCTCAGCACGCCACGAAGAAACCATGAGCCAAGCCGTCGACGCCCGCAAACTCGTCGGCCAGGCCATGGGCATCCTGATGGAACGCTTCGACGTCGACGGCGACCGCGCCTTCGCCATCCTCAAGCGCTACTCCCAAGACACCAACACCAAACTCCGCGACGTCGCCCAGCAACTCATCGACACCCGCAAACTCCCGCACTGACCCGACCGCCGAGCTGCCGTGCGCCGGCGTGCTGCGACGGTAAGGTCTGGTGGAGTGGGAGGGAATTCGGCGGGAGCGGGCAGCTGGCGGCCGTTGAGCGGGCCGTCGCATCGGCTTGCGCTGGAGATTCTGCTGGATGGCCCGTTGTCGCGGGCCGAGCTGACGCGGCGGCTGGAGTTGTCCGCCGGGAGCCTGACCCGGTTGACGAAGCCGATGCTGGAGTCCGGGCTGCTGGTCGAAGTACCGGGCGGACCTGCGGACCCCAGGGTCGGCAGGCCTTCACAGCCGCTGGACATCGTGCCGACCTCGCATCACTTCGTCGGCGTGAAGTTGACCGCGGATGCGGCGCTCGGGGTGCTGACCACCCTCAGAGCCGAGGTGATCGCGACCGAGGAGCGGCCGCTGCCCAGCCACGACCCCGAGGAAGTCGCCGAGCTCGTGGTCGAGCTCGCGCGGTCGCTGAGCGCGGGCCGGCCGGGGATCACCGGTATCGGGGTCAGTGTCGGCGGCCACGTCGGCGGCTCGGGGGACGTGATCCACGGTGACTTCCTGGACTGGGAGGACGTGAGCTTCCAGCAGCTCCTCGCCGATCGCACCGACGTCCAGGTGGTCGTCTCGAACGATGTCATCGCGGTCACCGAGGCGATCCACTGGTTCGGCGCCGGGCGCGGGATCAGCCGGTTCTGCCTGCTCACCATCGGCGCCGGGATCGGGTACGGCCTGGTCGTGCACGACAAACTGGTCGATACCACCGAAGCCGGCCTCGGCCTGATCGGCCACTACCCGCTCGACCCGGACGGCCCGCTCTGCGACCGCGGCCACCACGGCTGCGCCAGCGCGTTGCTCACCACGGACGCGATCACCAGCCAGATCAGCGCCGCGCTCGGCCGCCGGGTCCAGTACGACGAATGCCTCGACCTGGCCAAGAACGACGACCCCGAGGCCCGCCGGGTGGTCGGCGCCGCGGGCCACGCCCTGGGCCGCCTGATCGCGGCGGCGAGCAACTTCACCATGCCCGAGGCGGTGATGCTCGGCGGCGAGGGCGTCCAGCTCGCGATCGTCGCCCAGGACGAGCTCCAGGCTGGCCTTCGGCAGGACCGCCACCCGGCCGCCATCCCACCGCCGCTCATCCTGCAGGACCCGTCATTCACGCAATGGGCCCGCGGCGCCGCCGTGATCGCCATCCAGACCTTCGTCCTCGGCAGATAAGTAACTGACTAAAACCCAGTAAGCAGTTACCATCAGAGGCATGGACGAGCTCGTACGCCGCTGGGCGCACGGCTGGACCCTCTGCCGGGGACTGGCCGCGCCGCTGGACCGACCCGCCGCGCTGGAGGTGACGCTCGGACTCCCCGGCCGCGACCGCGAGGTGTTCACGCTGACCGACAACGCCGAGACCGTGAACGACCTGGCGATCACCACCGCAAAAGGTGAAAACCCAGGGGAAGGAACGAGGGAGGGGGAGGTTGTCTGGCTGACCGTGACGACCAACCAGCCCCAGGCAACAGCCGCAGTACTGGAGCAGGCCGGCCTCAAGCTCCTCGACGAGCCCTGCCTCCTGATGACCATCGACCTCACAGAGCACCCCGACAAGGCCGCGCCCCCGGAGTACAGGCTGGAGACCTCGAGCGACGGGCCACTGGAGTACGCGAAGGTCATCGACACCCAAGGCAACGTCGCGGCCCGCGGAATGGCTGCCATCGTCGGCCAGGATGCCGTCCTGCACGACATCCACACCGACCCGGCCCATCGCCGTCGCGGGCTGGGCAGTGTGGTGATGAGCATGCTCAGCCGGCGAGCGACGGACCGCGGCGCCGCCACCGGTCTGCTGATGGCCACGACCGATGGCGGTTACCTCTACACGAACCTCGGCTGGTCGACCGAGGCGACGATGATCACTGCCGTCAGTGGCTGAACTGGCCGGCCACGTAGTCGCCGGCAGGCTGCCGGGTGATCACGTTGAGCCGGTTGAAGGTGTTGATCAGCGCGATCTGGGCCGTGAGAGCGAACAGTTGCTGCTCGTCGTAGTGCTTGGCCGCGTTCGCCCAGACCTCGTCGCTCACGCCGCCGGCGGCATCCGCGATCCGGGTACCTTCCTCGGCCAGCTCCAGAGCGGCGCGCTCCGCCTCGGTGAAGCAGGTCGCCTCCCGCCACACGCTGACCATGTTGAGCCGCTGCTGCGACTCCCCGGCGTGGATAGCGTCCTTGATGTGCATGTCGGTGCAGAAGCCGCAGCCGTTGATCTGGCTGCAGCGGAGGTTGACCAGTTCCAGGGTCGTGTACGGCAGGGCCGGCGCGATCGCCATGCCGGCACCGACCAGGTGCTTCACGAGCTTGTCCGCGGTCGAGTTGCCGAAGATGCTCAGACGGGCGTCCATGGGGGGCTCCTTCATCGTGTTTTCGGGTTACACCTGTACGACACGACAGCCCTGCGGACTGTGACCTCGCTGAATGTGAGCTAGCTCTCGCGAGCGCGGAACGCCGCGACCTTCGTCCGGTTCTGGCACGGGGTGGAGCAGAACCGCTGGGTGTGGTTGCGGGTGGCATCCAGAAAGAGCAGGTCACACCGCTCCGCTCCGCAGCGCTTCAACAGCTCGTACTCCGAGCTGCCCAGCAGCATCGCGGCGGCGGTGGCGAACTCGGCCAGCCAGCCGTTCGCCAGCGAGACCCCGGACGCGGCGAAGTGCAGATGCCAGGGCGCCTCCCCAACCTGACTCAGGTCGGTGGGCGGGGAGGGGCGAGTGAGCCGTGGAGCGGCCCGAGTAGCCTCCAGCAGCTCATTGAGCCGGCCGGCGCTGGCGTCCACGAAACCATCGGCCAGCAGCGCCAGGGCGGCGTACAAACGAGCCCCGCCGGCCTGGAATTCGGCCAGCGCGTCGTCATCCACGAGTTGAGACAATTTGGAGGAGAGCCGTAGTACGGCTTCTACTGATTCGATGTCACCAGCACTCTGCGGCCGCCCACGGCTCCACTGTGCGCCGAATTGGTTACCCAGAGCGACCGCCGCAGCGAGCGAGTCCCTCAGATGATCGGTTGCGTCCACCCGGTCAGCCTACGAAACGTTAAGACTCTGTCCGGGTGCGAACCGGAAGGATCGCGGCGGCGTCGGACAAGAGTAGGTAAAACTCCGAGCGAAAGGACGAGCCGAACCATGGTCGTGTCGTACCACGGTCGTATGCTCGCCACGCTGAACATCCACCCCCGATCCGATGCGTCGGCTCGTTGCCGGACACAACAATGACGGATATGAACCTGGCACCAGCCCCGGTCCGCCCCTTCGTGGGCCTGGCCGAGACGGTCATCGACCTGTCGGTCGTCCGGGACAACGTGAAGACCCTGGCCAAGCGGATCCGGCCGGGCACCGAGGTGATGGCCATCGTCAAGGCCGACGCCTTCAACCACGGCGCGGTCCAGGTCGCCACCGCGGCGATCGAGGCCGGCGCCACCTGGCTCGGTGTCGCTCGCGCCGACGAGGCCCTCCAGTTGCGCGCCGCCGGTATCACCGAGCCGATCATGATCTGGCTGTACGACGCCTCCGAACTGCTGCTGCTCACGGACATCGATGTGAGCGTCTCCACCGTCGCCGAGCTGCAGCAGATCGCCTCGGCGCCGAACGTGCACAACGTGCACCTCAAGCTCGATACCGGTATGCACCGCGGCGGCAGCGCCCCCGACCAGTGGATCGAGCTGACTCGCGCAGCTGCCCACTACGAGTCGCTCGGCGTGCTCAAGGTCCGCGGCATCTGGTCGCACCTGTCCCACGGCGACGAGCTGGACGGGTCGCACAGCAAGAAGCAGCTAGAACTCCTGCGCACCGGCGTCACGCTGGCCCGCCGAGCGGGTCTGGACCCCGAGTACGTGCACCTGGCGAACTCCTCCGGCGCGCTCACCCTCGACGCACCGGACTGCAACATGGTCCGGATCGGCGCCGGCGTGTTCGGCATCGACGAAGTCGACGCCGGGCTGCGCCAGCCGATGCAGTTCGTCAGCAAGGTCGTCCAGGTCCGCCGGATCCGGGCCGGCGAGGGCGTCTCGTACGGCCATGACTTCATCGCCGAGCGGGACACCACGGTCGCGCTGGTCCCGATCGGGTACGCCGACGGCATCCCGCGCAACACCGGTGGCCGGGCCAGCGTGCTCGTCCGGGGCGTCCGGATGCCGATCATCGGCCGGGTCACGATGGACCAGTTCGTCATCGACGCGGGTGATATGCCGCTCGAGGCCGGTACGCCGGTGATCGTCTTCGGCACCGGTGATTCCGGCGAGCCGACGGCCGACGACTGGGCCCGGTGGGCCGGAACCATTCCCCATGAAATCTACTGCGGGCTCGGCAATCGCGTCCCGCGTCGTTACGTCGAAGGGACCCAGCGGTGAAGGTCGTCGTGATCAGTGGCGGTGCCAGCCCGGAACACGAGGTGTCACTCGCGAGCGGGCGCGGCATCGCCGAGGCGGCGGAGGAGTCCGGACACGAGGTCGTCCGGCTGGTCCTCGACCCCGAGGGCTACTGGCAAGGCGGCCAGGCCGAGGCGATCGCGCTGCTGCAGGACTGCGACGTGGTGATCCCCGCGCTGCACGGCGAGGGCGGCGAGGACGGCGTCATCCAGGGCTTCCTGGATCAACTGCACGTCCCGTACGTCGGTAGCGGTGTGGCCGCGAGCGCCGTCGGGCTCGACAAGCACCTGACCAAGGGCATCCTGCGCGCGCAGGGCATCCCGGTGACGCCGGGGATCACCGTTCGCGGCGCGGACCTCAAGGACGCCGAGGCGGTCATCCAGCGGTTGAAGGCCGCCGACATCGAGTTCCCCGTCTTCGTCAAGCCGGGCAGCGGCGGTTCGAGCTTCGGGGTCACCCGGGCCACCGACCTGCAGACGCTCGAGGCAGCGCTGGCCGTGGCGGCCGAGTTGGACCCGCATGTCCTGGTCGAGCAGGAGATCAACGGCCGCGAGATCGACCTCTCCGTGATGGAGTTCCCCGACGGTCGCGTAGATGTCGCGCCGGCGCTGGAGATCCACGCCGACCCCGATCAGCCGTTCTTCAACGCGGCCGCCAAGTACGACAGTGGGGCCACCAAGTTCGTCGTACCGGCGCCGACCGATCCTGAGTTGACCGAGCAGCTCCGGCGTACGGCGCTCGAGGTCTTCGACGCGCTCGGTTGCCAGGGACTGGCCCGGGTGGACTTCTTCGTCCCGGCCGACGGCAAGCCGCTGGTCAACGAGATCAACACCTTCCCCGGCTTCACCGCGATGTCGCAGTTCCCGCGGATGTGGGCGGCGGCCGGGCTGACGTACGCCCAGGTCGTCGACAACCTGATCCGCACAGCTGCGGTAAAGCCCACCGCATGACAGTGCTTTTGGCCTCGCCTCCGGCTCGGCGGGTCATGGGGCTAAACTCCCGGTCTTCCCTCGTCGCTTCGCTCCTCAGTCCAGACCGGGAGGCCCCATGACCGTGCTGCTGAGCGACGAGCGGATCACCAGGATCCCCGCGATCGACAGTGGTGAGCCGCTGGTCGATCTTTTCAGTCGCGGTATTTCCGCCGAGGGCCGTCAGTTCGTCCGGGAGAGTGTGGCCGACAAGCTCGCGGTCGCGGACAACTTCCTGCCGACCGGCATTCGGCTGCACGTGGTCGAGGGGCTGCGCGCGATCGAGAGCCAGCGGGAGATCTACGAGGGCTACAAGGCCGAGCTGAAGGTCCTCAACCCGGGGATCTCGGACGACGAGGCGCATGTCCTCGCGAGCCGGTTCGTGTCGCCGGTCGAGGTCGCACCGCATGTCGCCGGCGCGGCCGTCGACCTCACCCTGATCGGCGAGCACGGCCCGTTCGATCTCGGTACGCCGATCGACGCGACGCCCGAGCAGAGCGACGGCGCCTGCTTCTTCGCCGCCACCAACATCAGCCGCGAGGCGCGCACCAACCGCACGCTGCTGGCCGATGTGCTCACCTCGGCAGGCCTGGTGAACTACCCGACCGAGTGGTGGCACTGGTCCTACGGCGACCGCTACTGGGCCTTCGTCGAAGAACGCGACCACGCCATCTACGGCCCCGCGAAGGCCTCAGAGCCTATCAATCCTCACTGCTAGCACCGAGCGACCGCGTGCGCTCGACTCATATCCGCAGAATCTCACCCGCCTCACGACGAGGCTACTGGGGTAAGACCGACGTGCGGCCGCGCTAAAACAGGAGGCCAACGCCACTCGCGTTTCCACCGATCTCGGAATCGGCAATCTCTTAGGAGTGATACTCCTTGCCCTGCGGCATAGAACACCGAGAAAGGGATGGATTCGTTGCCACTAGGCTGTTGACGACAACCTCTCGTAGCGGCAGGCTAAGCGACCTCAGTGACATGTCGAGTCGCTTCCGCTGTACGCGGACGGTTCGCTGAGGTGGGGGGATTAGAGCCTTGTCTACGCAGCCTATGGTCGCAAAACTATCCACGATAGTCCCATATACCGGATGGATACTGCTCCTTGTGGTTCTAATTTGGATCACAAAACAATATTTTGGAAGGTTCTTCCAGGAACTCGGCGCAAGATCTGCGCCATTCTTCCTCAAACTGTTCAGGCGTAGCCTCCTCAACCGGCGAGCAGTTAGGCGCTACCGTCGAGCCATTCAGGAGCAGTATAGCCGACACGCACTTGGATTCAGGAGAGACGGCGCAGTCAATGTTAGCGAAATCTATGTCTCATTGCAGTACCTAGACGACGGCCACCGGAAAAGCGTTGACAGACTTATTTTATCGCCTCATCGAATAGTCGCCCTGGGCGAGCCCGGCGCGGGAAAATCTCTTCTTATGAAGCACCTTCTCACCAGCTGGGCGAAGTGGCCATTCGCTACAATAGTACCCGTCCTAGTCGAGCTGCACAGATGCAATTCCGACGAAGACTCCTTGACGGAACTGATCGCGCAAGAATTCAAACGCAGAGGGATAGAGAGTCGAGAGGGCGCCGTTGAGGCAGCTCTAAGAGAAGGCCGTCTATTGATTCTATTTGACGGCCTCGACGAAGTCGCTCGCAATAGTCAGACGCAGGTTATAAACCTTATCAAAGACTTTTCGAGCGAGTGGCATCAAACCAAGATCATTGTGACCTGCAGAGCCGCCGTATACACCGGGCAGTTGTCTCCCGACTTCGCACAGACGGTAACGATAACAGATTTCGATGATGCCGGGATTCGACGCCTTCTTGCGAAATGGCCTGGTCTCACCTCAGAAGAAGCCGATCGGTTCTTTCGTACACTCGCTGAGAACCCACAACTGATGAGGCTGGCTGGCAGTCCCCTTCTACTGACCATGATGATCCATCTGCAGATCGAAGTCTTCACGCGCTCGGGACGAACCCTACCTACCTCGCGTTCAGCTTTCTACGACGACGCAGTAGACCATCTGCTCAGGAGGGACCGTGACCTCGCGAGGCACGATGCTCTGTCGATTTATGATGCTGCCGACAAACGGGCAGCCCTTCAAACAGTCGCCCTTGCGCTCCAATTCAATGCTCCTGATCAGCCCGATCGAAAGACGATCGATCGGATGCAGTTACTCGACCTCATGAAAGAATTGGGAAAACGTCTAAACCTCCGAGACTCTGACATCTGGCCATTAATCAACGAGATTGTTGAGCGGAGTCAGCTCCTAGTAGATCTCGGAGGCAATTCGGCGCGTTATGCCTTTCGCCACCTCACTCTACAAGAATACTTAGCAGCAAACGAGCTCCGTAATGATCCAAACGAGCTTCTGCGAGGATATCGAGCAGACCGCGCCGGCTGGCGCGAAACAGTAAGGCTTTGGTGTGGAGTGACTAGCCTGGACTGCACAGCGGTCGTGCACGAGCTATTCAATGGAAGCGAGGAGGAAAAAATTCTTGCTCTCCAATGTGTCGCCGAGGCTAAGAATATTGCAACAGAGATGGCGGACGATGTCATCAGCCACTTCATCAACGGACTTAAGACCAATTCTTCTAACCGTGCCGCAGAGTTGGCGCTCGGCGCTGTGGCGTCTGACGAACGCCCGAGAGGCGCCGCTGTTCTTAATCAAGTTATTGAATTGTTCCGAGCAGAAGGCGAATCTATCGCGCCTGCGGCTCGCGTACTGGCGGCAACACGCCGAACCGAAGCTGCAGCGATTCTTGGACGGAAGATCCAGGAACATGAGTCAGCCAGATCCGCTCTCCGCACGATGGGCGAGCAGGCCATACCGGCACTGAGAGCAGCAGCAGCCAAAGGGGACACTCGCTCGGTCGACGACCTCGGTGAAATCGCAACAGCCGCTGCAGCAAATGCCCTGGTGACACTAATCTGGGACGATTCAGATGTCGCATTTCGTGCGGCATGGTGGGTCGCAAGTCTTGTACGTCACGCCGAAGTGGTAGATAGGCTTGCTGATACAACGCCAGCCGATATCGAAATTCCTCCGACGACGGATTGGGTCTGGGCCCCTTTCGCCTCCAAAGTCGAGCCGGCTACTACCACAATTGGGCGAGTAGTATGGCTTGTCAGCAATGACACTGGAGACCACGCTCCGAAATCGGTGATCATCGATCAGCGTATTGCTATCGCTATCGTTTCCCTAAATCATGAATCGGATCGAAGCACACCCGTCATGTCCGCCGATGCCCTTGAGTTAACGCGTGCCGCAGTCGAAGGCCTGCGGAGGGATCCGGAGATTCAACCTCACCGCGCTAGGCTGCCCCTACCGGGCTTGCTAGAATTTGCTTCCATCGAGAAGCCGGCAATAGTGAAGCGGATCATTGATCTCTTCCTCGGCGAATCCGACCTATCCGGCCAGCAAAAATCCGTGTTCCAACACTCCTCGGCACCTATCCAATATGCAATGATCGGCGACGCCCTTCTAGACAAGGGAACACGCCGAAAATTGACCAAAAAGCACTGGACCACAACTACACTACGTGGTGAACGTTCAGATGGCGGGGAAGGTATCTTGATAGCCTGTTTGGTCTCGCTATTCGTCGTCGGCACACTGCTAATGCTGTATAGGGCCCTGTCTCTCTGGGGAGATTATCCAAACACAGGACCGAAAATCGTTGATGTGATGTGTTTTGGCAGTCTTACTACCTTGGCCATTGGCTCCGCTGTCTTTGGTCTGGCGGATTCTCGATTGATGGGTAAGCGGCCGGCCTCTCGTTTGCACAAGTCAATGAAGTGGTTCGATCAGAGCTTGTTCGTGCCTGTCCTGGTACTCATTTTTCTTCTGATTGACGCTCTTTCCTTGATCTTCTTTGTCGCGGACCTAACTCGATGGTCAATTTCAATTGGAACTGCCACAGGAATTACCGCGGTGGGCATTTTCGCATCGATCGTGATCAACCGACGCCAGGAGAGCTATAGCTCCGTTCTTCTGCCATACCTCGCGGAGTATCGCCGCAATCAGAATTATCGAGTCGATGCAGCAAATCCCTGGATCGATTTCGAACTGACAGGAGTTGAAATGGTTAGTTCCTCCGGGAGTGGAAGCGTTACATAGGCAACGGCCTGTGGCACGCCCTTGGCCGGCCCGCCGCCCTCCTCTCAATGATGTGCTTAGCAATAAGGGCAGTTGATAGTTGACGCCTATCGCGTCATAGGTAGGTTTGCTTTGACCGTGGAGTAGCCGCCGGGGACAGTCGACATATGACTGCCGAAGTCACGTCCCCGCCTCCCCTCCCGATCCCCGGGCGCGCCGATCGTGTGCCCGAGATCGCCACCGAGCTGCGCGGTCTGCGGGGTGCGCTGATACCGATCCTGCATGCGGTCCAGGAAGAGCTCGGGTACGTCGATCAGCTCGATGTACCCGTGATCGCGGACGTGCTCAACTTCTCCGTCGCCGAGGTCCATGGCGTGGTCACCTTCTACCGTGACTTCCGGCGCGAACCGGCGGGCCGGATGACGCTGCGGACCTGCCAGGCCGAGGCGTGCCGGTCCCTCGGTGCGGAGGAGCCTGCGGCGCATGCGAAACGGCGTACCGGGATCGGCTTCGGGGAGACCACGTGCGTTTGCTGTGGTCGGTCCAGGGCCATCGGAGGCTATTGCCGCTCGGCTGCTGCCGATGGATCCGGGCATCCGCCCGTGGGGCGTCTAAACCCGCAAGCTCTGCACCATCGCCGCGATCGTCCGCTCCATGTTGCGCCCGAGCTCGTCGAGCCGCCCCTGCTTCGTCTCCGCCGCCCGAGCAGGGTCAGCCAGCACCCCTTTCCGCATCCCGCTGTCCCCCGGTCCATGGGTGAACCACTGCCGGACCAACGTCTCCTCGCCGCGCGCCACCAACTCGTACTCCCAATGCGCGAAATGCTCAGCCTCCCCGCCGAACACGTCCCACCCGAACCGAACCGGCTCCTCCGCAACCGTCACCCGGCACTGCACCTCGGTCTTGAACCCATCCGCGAACTCGTTCCGCGCCTCGAACCAAGCCCCCACCGCCGGCCCGTCAGCCCCATCCACCCAGGCGCCGTACACGCACTCGGGACTCCACCGCCCGTACCCCGCCACATCGGTGATCGCCCGCCAAACCTCCGCCACCGGCACCCCGACCAGCACCTGAACCTCAACCGTCGCCCCGGTCACTCCGTAGTCATCCATACCAGCGACGTCGAACCGGCATCCCAAGTCTCGACATCTCGACGGGCCCGGCACCGAGTCCTCCGAGCCGAAATTGGTTGCTAACAGCAACGGGCGGACGCCTGCGCATACCGAACTCGGACGGCAAGCGGTTACCCAGGCGATTTGGGGTGTTTCGCGAGAGTTGTGGATGCGTGGCGGTCCGCGATGCCGGCGCGGCCGCGTACCCGAGCTCAGCCAGGCCGTCGAGCACCTTGATCTCAGGCTGCGCGGTGACGAGGTCACCCGGTTCCCGTCGTTGTACCAGAGCAAGTCACCCAGAAGATCGGCGCTGACCGCACCCCGGGGTCAGACTGCCTGGTCTGCCTGGTCCTGCGGTTGGTGGGACGGCGAGACCCACAGGCTGTCGGCGGTGCCGTGGTCGAGGTGCTCGGTGTAGATGTCGACCTTGTAGGTGATCACCCGCAGGCACTCGGTGAGCTCCTCGATCTGGGCGGCGACGGCCTCCTGGTGGCTCTTGAGCAGCGCGAGCCGGTCCGCCTCGTTGCCGGCGCCCTGCCGGACCAGGTCGGTGTACCGGCGGATGGTGTCCAGCGGCATCCCCGACGAGCGGAACTTGATGCACATGTCCAGCCAGTCGACGTCGTCCTCGGAGTACACCCGCCGGCCGTTGCCTTCCCGGCGTACCGGCTCGGCGAGGATGCCCTCCCGCTCGTAGAACCGCAGCGCGTGCACGCTCAACCCGGTCCGCTCGGAGACCTGCCCGATGCTCAATCCGTCCGTCATGCTCGTCACCCTAGCTCGCACCTAGAGTCAGCTCTAGCTATTTAGCCAGCCCCTCGAGCCCGTCGAGGGCTTCAAGTGCGAGCTGGACGTCGGCCTGTGTCGAGTAGATGTGGAAAGACGCGCGCAGGTTGCCACCCCGGACAGCAGCCCGTACTCCGGCTGCCGCGAACGCCTCCTCCGCCCCAGGGATCGACGCGCTGACGATCGCTGAATCACCCGGCGGCAGCCCGATCCCGGCGCGGAACTCGTTGGCCAGCGCGAGGTTGTGCTCGTGGATGGTCTCGACGCCGATCTGCTCGATCAACTCGAGCGCCGGGGCAGCCCCGACGAAGCTGAACCAAGCCGGCGACTGGTCGAACCGGCGCGCATCCGTGGCGAGCTCCATCTGCGTTCCGTAGTACGAGCCGCTGACGTTGCGACCGGCATACCAGCCGGCCTGGAGCGGGCGGCAGCGCTCCTGCAGCCGCGGCGACAGATAGCCAAGGGTCGCCCCACGCGGAGACATCAACCACTTGTAGGTATGGGTGATCAGCGCGTCCAGACCATCCACGGTCAAAGGCAACCAGCCCACCGCCTGGCTGGCGTCGACCACCAGCAGCGCGTCGATCTCCTTGCATGCGGCAACTACTTGGGCAAGGTCGAGTACCGTCCCGGTGGCGGACTGGACCGCGCTCACCGCAACCAGATCGATCCCCGGCCGGATCGCGTCGACGAACTTGTCCGCACTGGCCGCTGTCACCTCGACGCCCCGGTCAGCGTGCACCATCCACGGGTAGACGTTCGAGGTGAACTCGATGTCGTCGACCAGCACCCGCGCTCCGTCCGGCAACGCAGCCGCGATCGGCGCCACCGCCGCCGACACCGTGCTCCCCACGAATACATCAGCCACCTCGGCCCCGACCAGCCGCGCGAACGACTCCCGAGCGCGAGTGGTCGACCCGTCCCACGGCTCCCAGCTGGTCGCCCCGACCTGCCAATCCCGCAGTACCGCCTGCAGCGCCTCCCACGCGGGCCGTGGCGGCAGCCCGTACGACGCAGTGTTCAGCCACCCCGGCTGCGGATCCCACAGGCCTGCGAATTCCGAACTCATCCGATGCTCTCCCCTGACTCGTACTGTGAGTGCCAGCCCTAGTGTGCACACACGCTGGGAGTCTCAGCCTGTGATCTCAGTCAGCGAGGAGGGTTGAGCCGGGTCCCTGCTGGGCTGAGGACATGCCAGGTGCCTTTCAGGCCTTCGCCGAGGACATCGCCGGGCTTCTGGTCCTTGGCGAAGCGGTAGAGCGGCCAGCCGTTGAGAGTCGCCTGGACGCCTTTGTCGGGGCGGATCAGAGTGCCGACCTTGGCCTGACTGACGCCGGCTCCGGCGATGATGCCGACCTTCTTGACGTAGACGGGCTTCCAGGCGGTCAGGCAGGCCTTGCTCCTGCAGACCGACTTCGGTGGGTTCCTGCTGTCCAGGACTGACATGTAGAGCGTGAAGCCCTCAGCGTCTACGGCGACCTGGCCGAGTTTCGTAGTACCGGCTTTGATCACTACTGGTTCTTCGACAGGCGTGGATGGTTTGGCCTTTGAAGGCGGCGCCTTGGTTGGTGCCGCGGCGGCTGGCGCCGGTGCTGCTGGCGGGGCGACGGCGGGAGCTGTGGTCGCGACGTTGCCGACGGCGGGGCTGAGGGCGGCCACCGCGATGGTCGCGCCGATCACCCACACCATCGTCGGCAGACTCTTGAACATGATGAACCCCTACGCCTTGAAGATCGCGCCGTCGCGCTGCTGGACGGCAACCGCCGGCAGCGGGGACTTGGCCGGTCCGGCGACCCGTTCGCCCGTACTGGCGTCGAACTTGCTGCCATGGCACGGGCAGTTGATCGTGCCGTCGCCGACATCCGTCACCACGCAACCCTGATGCGTGCAGATCGCCGAGAACGCGCAGACCTTGCCGCTCGCGTCCTTGGTCAGTACGAGGCTCTGCTCCTTGAGGATCACGCCACCACCGGCCGGGATGTCGGCCACCTTGGCCAACGCAGCAGGAGCAGGCGCCGCGCCAGTCGTCCCCTGTGAGACTGGCGCCGAGGCGGCCGGCTTCCCTGCAGTAGAAGGCTTCCCTGCGGTCGAAGGCTGACCCGCTGTCTGAGGTGGAGCTTGTTGCACTACGCAACCAGTCAGTACTGCGGTGGTCGCAGCGCCTCCTGCGATCAGTACCGTTCTGCGTTCAATCATCTTCTTGTCTCCTGTCAACGCAGTGGGACGCCGGATTGAGTGAAGTACCAGACCGCCGCAGTAGCCCAGGCCCCGATCAGCAAGGCGAACAGCAGCCCGCCCGAGATCGGCAATGCCCAGCTCGGCATCTTGTTGGCCCGCAACGCGAGCATCTTGGTCGTGAACGCGCCGTAGAAGGCGCATCCGAACAGCGAATGCAGTGCCGTTCTGGTGTCGAACGTGCTGAACCCGAGACTCCACAAGCAGTGGTACGCGACCGGCAACGTCGCAACGAACGCCACCGCCCCACTCCACCTGTGCAGCTGCGACAGCACCGCCGGCGGCTTGCGCTTCACCGGCAGGCGTCCGTACATCCACAGCGCGGACACCATTTGGAAGACAGCCAGTACTACGGCCGCCGTGGCCAGCCATGCCTTCATCGGCGTGAGACTCGTGAACCCCACGATCAACGCCAGCGGCCGGCCGGTCGGCGTATGGGCCTTCCCGTAGAACCCCAGGGATACAGCGACCAACGCACCGACGACGGCAAACCCCAACAATGCAACGGTTCCCCGCCCGATCAGCCTCTTGTCCGGCGGCGCACTCACGTCCGTACTCATGTCCCCTCCAACTGGCTCGTCTGCGGTCTATACGTCCTCGTTGGCAAACCGGTTCAACGGGCTTGACCTAGAGAGGGCTCTAGCTCCTAAGTTCTGCGCTAGACCACAGAAGCTAGGAGCTAGTCATGCGCTACCGCACACTCGGCGGGACCGGTATCGAGGTGAGCGTGCACTGCCTCGGCACGATGATGTTCGGCTCGGTCGGCAACCCCGACCACGCCGACTGCACCCGGATCCTGCACACTGCCCTCGACCAGGGCATCAACTTCGTCGACACCGCCGACATGTACTCCAGCGGCGAGTCCGAGGAGATCGTCGGCAAGGCGCTCAAGGGGCGCCGCGAGGACGTCGTACTGGCGACCAAGGTGCACTTCCCGATGGGTGAGGGACCCAACCGCGGCGGCAACTCGCGGCGCTGGATCACCCATGAGGTCGAGCAGAGCCTGCGCCGGCTCGGCACCGACTGGATCGATCTGTACCAGGTGCACCGGCCGGATCCGGCGACGGACATCGAGGAGACGTTGTCGGTACTGACCGACCTGGTCAGCGCCGGCAAGATCCGCGCGTTCGGTTGCTCGACCTTCCCGGCCGAGGATCTCGTCGACGCGTACCACGTGTCCGAGCGACGCGGGTACGGCAAGTTCCGTACCGAGCAACCGCCGTACTCGATGGTCACCCGCGGCATCGAACGGTCGGTACTGCCGACCACGCAGCGATTGAACATGGGCGTGCTGACGTGGAGCCCGCTGGCGTCGGGCTTCCTGTCCGGCAAGGTCCGGAAGAACCAGCCGGTGGACCTGACGGCCGGACGAGCGGCGATCACTCCGCATCGCTTCGACCCTGCACTGCCGGCCAACGCGTCGAAGTTCGAGGCGGTCGAGCAGCTGGCCGAGCTCGCCGAGGATCTCGGGCGGACGCTGCCCGAGCTCGCGCTGGCGTTCGTCACGTCGCACCCGGCGGTGACGTCGGTGATCATCGGCCCGCGCACGATGGAACAGCTGACCGGCCTGCTGAAGGGCGCCGACCTCACCCTGGACGACGCCACCCTGGACCGGATCGACGAGATCGTCCCGCCCGGTACCGACCTCCACCACTACCAATCCGACGGCCTCTGGCAGTCCCCCGCCCTGACCACCCCCACCCTCCGCCGCCGCCCCACCCCCGACCGCTCCGCCGCCTAACTCCCGCCCGCCCACCCGCCACCCCGCCGACACCCGCCACCCCGCCGACGTTTGAGGGGTTAACCCCGCACTGTGTGGGTTGCCTAGCGAGAATCCGGCCAGGCAACCCACCATCTGCGGGGTTAACCCCTCAAACGGTTAGTGGCCGGATTGGAGGGCGGTCCAGGTGACTGGGCCGACCACGCCGTCGACTACCAGTTGGCGGGTGCGCTGGTAGTCGCGGGCGGCGGTATCGGTGACCGGCCCGAACTGCCCGTCGATGACGACCGTGCGTCCAAGAGCAGCAGTCAAGGACCGCTGCAGCCGGCTGACCGCAGTACCGGTTGAACCACTGCGGACCGTCGTTTTGTCGCCCGCGGCAAGCAATGCGGTCCAGGTGCTCGCCCCGACAACTCCGTCCGACGGCAGCCCGACGCGCGTCTGGAATCCCTTCACTGCATCGGTTGTAGCGGTGTCAAAGGTCCCGCTGGGCTCGTTGGTACCACCGGCCAAGCACTGCGCCGCCTTGACCGCCGCACCCGTCGATCCCTCCTGCACCGTCGGGTAGCTGGTGAAGTCGAGGTTGGTGGCGCCACACGTCTGCATCCCGTTGATGAACGACGTAGCCGCCGCCTCACCCTTGCTCAAGGCATCGGCCTGGCTCTCGATCGGTACCGACTTCACGCCCGGGAACAGGATGTACGTCACGACCGCGCCCGACACTCCGCCAGTCGAGGGATTCGGGTTGATGCCGAGCTGCTGCGCGAGCTTGTACGAGCCTTCACCGATGATCCCGGTCGGGCCCTGGTCGCCGACGACGGCGTACGCGACCTTGTCCTGGTAGACGACCGCGGCGACGGTCCCGCCGGCGATACCGGCCGTCGAGTAGTTCCAGATCGAGCTCGACAGCGGGACGACGATGAACGGCAGGCCGGCCGAGTTCAACGGCTGACCGTTCGACTGGTTCCACGAGGTGGCCGGCTGGAACGACGGATCGGTGTTCTCGTTGCACTGGGTGGTGCGCTGGCCGTCGCAGTCGACGTCGAAGTCAGCCGTCCAGTGCACGGCTCCACCGGTCTTGCAGACCGCGACGGTCCTCGATCCGCCGGAGTCGTGCGCGTACTTGCCGTTCGACAGCTGGGTCTCACAGCCCGCCGTCTTGTCCTTCAGCTGCTGGGCGGTCGGCCCGGCCAGTTCTGCTGCCTGAGCTGGAGCGATGGCGGTCAAGCCTGCGATGAGGGCCGCGAGCAAGGTTGCGAAGAGCAACAGGCGGCGAGGGTTCGGTTTCGTTGCTGAGCGGGGCGGCTGCATCGGATCCTCCAGGGTTGAAGCCCGAAGACGAAACTTTCTGGCCCAGAGGGTACAGATTTTGGTTAGATATTGACAGAGGTCAGCCGTTCCGCTGGTGGATCTTCACCGCGAGGTCGCGCAAGGTTGCCCGCTCGGCCGCCGTCAACGGCGCCAGCGAAGCCTTCTCAACCTCCCGTACTACGCTCCGCCCCGCCGCGAGCGCCTTGCGTCCACTGGCAGTCAGCGTCACCTGGTAGCGCCTCCGATCCGCCGGATCGCGATCGCGTTTGACCCGGCGGCTGTGGATCAGCTCGTCCATCAACCGGACCATGTCGCTCGGATCCATCCCCAGCGCCGTCGCCAGCGTGTTCTGCGCGACCGGCCCGCGCTCGTCGAGCTCCGCGAGCGCGGCGAACTGCCACAGCGTGAGCCCGGGCTTCTCGCCCAGCCGGTCCGCGATCGCCCGGCGGCTCGCCACCGCCACCTTGTGCAGCACGAAGGTGGTCGTTCCCAGCAGCGTCTCCATGGTCGTATTGTAGGCTCGAACCAATAGTTGGTAGATACCCACTAATAACCTCGGAGTTGATGATGAACGCGCTCTACCCGCGGCTGCTGGTCCGCGACTTCCCTGCCACCGTGGAGTTCTACCGCGGTGTACTGGCCTCGGTGTTCGGTGTGGAGCCGGTCAAGGTGATCCCCGAGGCGACCTACGCGAACTGGGACCTCGACGGTCAGACCGGCCTGGTCCTCTTCGGCCGCACGATGATCGCCGGCACGGTTGGTACGGGCGATCTACCTGCCGATGTACCGGCCCAGGACCGCTCCATGCTCGTCTTCAAGGTCGACGACGTCGACGCAGCGGCAAAGGTCTTCACCCACCACGGCGCAACCCTGCTCACCGAGCCCCAGGATCGCCCTCAGTGGGGACCAAATCTCCGCACTGCTCACCTCCGCGACCCCGAAGGCAACCTTCTGGAACTACAGTCCTACTGATTGGCAACTGGGTACCGTCCGTTCCAGCAACCCCGCCCCAGGAGGACCGATGAGCTTCGACCGACCAGGCCTACCCCACCCCGGCCACAAGTCCGACGAACCCCAAATCACCGAAGACCTCCAAGCCGAGGGCATAGAACTAACCCCCGACGGCGATCTGGACGGCCTCGACCACCCGGGCGAAGTCTCGTCCGGCCCCCAACCAAACCCACCCCGCCGCCCACCCCACACCCCCGAAGCAACCGAACCGGTGGACGACCCCGCCCACGACGACCCAGCCAAGGACTGAGCACCTGGTCAGTTGTGGCCTTTGCCGTGGCCTGAGCTGTCGTCGGAGGACTTGCCTTTGCCGCCGCCCTTGTCGTCGCCTGGCTCAGAAGTACGACTGGTGGAGCTGGGGGTGGTTGTCGGGCGGCCGCCGCGGTCGTCGTCTGGGGTGGTGGTTACGGCTGCCGGCTTGGGGTGGACGGTGGCGGGTGGCGGGAACCAGAGGGGCGCAGGCGACTGCCCCGGCGTACCGGGGTCGAAGGCTGACCAGACTGCCGTAGTACCGGCGACCAGGCCGGCTGCTGCGACGAGGCCGAGCAAGCCAGTACCAGCCCAGGCGAGGTAGCGGGTCGACCGTGCGGACTCCACATCAGGCCGCTGGGTCTGCAGCACCACCGGGCGGTCGTCTGGGTCCATACGTCGATAGTGCGCCAAGCAGCCGGGTCCAGACCATCGGACCTTGGTACTAGTACCTACTGCTCCGGCCGCCGCTGCCGCTGCGCCCAGAGAGCCGCCTGGGTACGGTCAGTGACACCCAGCCGCTGGTAGACGTTGGTGAGGTGCGCCTTGACCGTGCGCTCGCTGATCCCCATCCGGCGAGCGATCAGCTTGTTCGGCAGGCCGTCGGCGATCATGTCGAGCACCTCCTGCTCCCGCCCGGTCAGCTTCATCTCCGGCCCAGGACTGCGCCGGTTGGTCAGCAGCACGCGCGCAGCCTTCGGATCCAGCGGCGAACCACCCGCAACCACCTCCCGGATGCCCGCCAGGATCACCTCCGGCTCGCTGTGCTTCAGCAGATACCCCTCAGCACCGGCCTGCAGCGCATCCAGGATCCGCGCCTGATCGCTGAAGGAGGTCAGCACCAGCACGTGCGCCGACGGGTCCTGCGCCACGATCCGCGCAGTAGCGGTGACCCCGTCCGTACCAGGCATCGACAGATCCATCAGTACTACGTCCGGCTTCAACTCCGCCGCCAGCGCCACCGCCTCGTCACCGTCGCCGGTAGCCCCCGCCAACTCCAGGTCGTCCGTGGTGTCGAGTAACTGCGCCAACCCGGTCCGTACGATCGCGTGATCGTCGACGATGAGTACCCGGATCATCTGACCGGTACCTCGACTTCCACTCGTGTCCCCTGGCCTGGCGCGGCCCGTACCGTCAGCATGCCACCTGACTCCGCCAAGAGGTCGCCGATGGACCGCAACCCGAGGTGTCCGTCGCTACTCCGCTCATCCAGCCTGGTCTCATCGAACCCACGCCCGTTGTCGTCCACCACGAGCGTCGCCTTCCCGCTGAGGCGCCCAGCCTGGATGAGCACCTCCTGAGCGCCACTGTGCGCAGCAACGTTCCGTACGATCTCCTGCGCCGCCCGGAACAGGAGTGCCGCCACTGCCGGCGGCAGGTCCTCAGCACCTTCAGTCTCAAGCCGTACCTCGACACCCGTACGCTCCAGCCCCGCAGCAAGCTCCGCCAGAGCAGAGGCGAGCCCCTCCTCAGCCAGGTTGGGCGGGTAGATGTCCACGAGCAGGGTGCGCAGCGAGCCGATACTGCCCCGGAGCCTGTTAGCGCCGTCGGCGATCAGGTCCGCTCGCTGGCCTTCGGTCGGCTTGCCCAGCCTCATGGCGTCCAGTGCGTAGTTCAGACCGGTCAGCTCTTGCACTACGCCGTCATGGAGCTCTCCGGCGATCCGCCGTCGCTCAGCGTCGGAGGCGTCCACCGCATGCCGCAGCAGTCGCTCCCTGTCGCGCTGTTGCCGCTGCACCCGGCGCGCGAGCGACCAGGCGAAGGGGATCTGCACCAGCTCCAGCAGGAGCAGTGCACCCAGCGAGGGCGGGGCGAACCGCTTCCACGCAGCCTGACCGGCTTGAGTCACCGCCTGGTACTGGAAGTACGCCTCGAAGAGCATCGGTTCGCCACCCGGGCCGCGCACCCCGACGTACACCTCGAGCAGCTTCTTGTACGGGATCTCGTACCGGTTCTCCGGCCGGGTGAGGTCGCTGACCTCGGACTCGCTGCTGCCCTGGATGCGGAGCGCCTCGGTCTCGTCCGGGTCCAGTGGGAAGGTCTGGCCGACCAGTCGCCGCTCGTCGGAGTACACGATCTTTCCGTGGGCGTTCCACAGCTTCACCCGGACCAGTGAGCCCTGCAGGACGTACCGGCGCATGGCTGTGTCGAACGCCTGGAGCGCCGCCTGTTGCCCGGCGATCACATTGGCATCCAGCCGCGGCTCCACCACCCCACGGGCGGTCACGAAGGTCACCTCGCGGGCCGACTCGCTCGCTTGCTCGGTACCGGCCTGGCGGGCGACGTACGCGATCAGCGCGGCCAATGACAGCAAGACGATCAGCCCGGCCGCCGTGAACCGAACCAGCAAGCCGACCGTGGACACCGGCTCGCGTTCATTGACCATCCTGGGATCGTATGCGGGGCACCACGGATCCGGCAGCCGGACAAATGTCTTAGTACCACCGGCCTCCAGGTGTCAGACTCACCGCGTGAACGCACAGCCGGACCTCGCGGAGACCTCCCGGATCGAGGCCTTCAGCGACGGAATCTTCGCCATCGCCATCACCTTGCTCGTCCTCGAACTGCACATCCCCGAGCTGGAGCCGGGCGAGCGGCTCTGGCCCGCGCTGCTCGACGAGTGGCCGCAGTTCGGCGCCTATCTGACCAGTTTCGCGATCCTCGGCATCATGTGGGTCAACCACCACTCGATGTTCCGGCAGATCCAGCGCGCCGACCGCGGGCTGATGTTCCTCAACCTCGGGCTGCTGCTGTGGACCGCGCTGCTGCCGTTCCCGACCAACCTCTTCGCCGAGTTCCTGGAGGACGAGGGGAGCAACGCGCATGTCGCGGCCGCCGTCTACAGCACGAACCTCACGCTCGCCGCGATCTTCTTCAGCGCGATCTGGTGGCATTCCCTGCGCAACCACCTCGTCGACCACGACATGACTCCCACCGAGCAACGCAACTCCGTCCTGCGCTACTCCGTCGGCACGCTGCTGTACGCAGCCGCGATCGGCCTGTCGTTCCTCTCGGCGCCGCTGACGTTGCTCGTCCTCTTCCTGCTCGCCGTGTACTACGGCTTCGAACAACTCCGCACCCGGCAGAACTGAGTGATGGTGATGCCAGGAGCGATCTCCACTACTCCCGAGGCGCTGTAACCGCGGGAAAGGTAAAGGCTGGTCGCCGGCGCATTGGCCGTGCCAGTCGACACAAGGCTGACCCGCCGCGGCTCCATCACATCGAGCTGATCCAGCAATGCCCGACCATGACCGCGCCGAGCGTGCGCCGGATCGACTACTAGCCGGCTGATCTCGACCGTCTCCGGATCCGGCAACTCATAGGCGACCGCTGCGACCAGCTCACCGTCGCCCGAGTACCGCCCGAGCCAGTGCTCCTCCGACGCCATCAAGCCAGCAAGGTCTTCGTGCAGCGGAGGAATCCCGTCGAACCCGATCAGCGCAGCCTCCACCGCATACGCCAACCGCTGCACCACCAGCACCCGCTCAGCAGTAGCCACATCCGCCAGGTCCAAGACACGAATCACCCCGCCACGCTATCCGCGCAGCACCGCCCCCGCCCGTCAATTACGTCAGGCTGGGCGCCAGTAGCCGAGTGCTTTGACTCGATCCTTGGGGAGGGAGAGGTCCTTTAGGAGGTACGACGTCAGGGTGCGGGTTGTTTTCGTGTCGCAGGCTAGCCAGACGAAGGTGGTCGACGGGTCGTCGATCCGGCTCGGCAGGCTTGCCTTCACCTCCGCCACCAACTGGTCACCCTTGCGGGAGACCATGCGCAGTTCGTGGTGGTCGGGGTCGAGTCGCAGCGGCAGGTCCGCATCGGAGTCGTGGGTTGTCTCGAAGAAGATCGTTGCCGGCAGCTTCGGTGCCACCGCCAGCAGCGAGTTGATGGCCGGCAGCGAGGCCGGGTCGCCGATGACGAGCAGCCTCGGCGGCAGCGGATCCGGTACGGCGAAGTCGGTGCCCTGCAGCGTCGCCTCGATCGTGTCGCCTGCCTTCGCGGACAGCGACCAGTCGCTCGCGATCCCCTCGTGCAGCGCGAACTCCATGCTGAAGGTGCCGGCCTCCGCGTCAGGATCGACCAGCGTGTACGCCCGCTGATGCGGCTTGCCCGCGTGCTGGAACCACAGCCGCACCCACATCGTCGGGTGCACGCCAACCATCCCGAGCAGCCCACCATCCGTGAAGTGCACGCGGCGATAGCGCTCGGTGACCTGTTCGGCACCCGTCACGGTGAACACGAAGTCCTTGCCTCGGAACAGCTTGAGGACGACACCCTCCCAGCCATGCCCCACGACGCACGTCCCTTCCAGCCCGACGAGAATAGGCAGTTGCAGCCCAAGTTCCTGACTTGTAAGTTAGCGCAGCCTAACCTAACTGAAGCGAGGATGACGAGTGAACGCCAAGGTCGACCGGGACACCTGGGGTGTGCCGCACTTGAGAGCCGGCGACCCGCTCGCACTCGCCTATCTCCAGGGCCGCAACGCCGCGACCGACCGGGCCTGGCAGATCGAGCTCGAACACCGCCGCGCACTCGGTACCAGCGCAGCCTTCCTCGGGGCCGAAGCGCTCAGCTGGGACGTCTTCGCCCGCCAGGCCCGCCTCGCCGACACCGCCCGGCGCTGCTGGGAGAACCTCGACGCTGACACCCGCGAATGGGTCTCGGCGTACGTGGACGGCGTCAACCACAGCCTGCCGGGCGCTGCCCTGCGAGCGCCCGAGTTCGCCGAGACCGGACTCACCCCGCAGAAGTGGGAGCCCTGGGCGCCGCTCGCGATCTGGATGGCGATCCACATCCTGTTCGCCGGCTTCCCCACCAAGCTCTGGCGCGAGCACGTCGCCCGCCATCTGGGCGACGACTACCTCGACCTCTTCAACGCCGAAGGCCCAGACACCGCTGGCAGCAACGGCTGGCTCATCCCCGGCCACCGCACAGCAGCCGGTACGCCGATCATCGCCGGCGACCCGCATCGCTACATCGAGAGCCCCGGGGTCTACCAGCAGATCCACCTCGCCTGCCCCGAGTACGACGTCATCGGCCTCGCAGTCCCCGGCATCCCCGGCCTAGCCCACTTCGGCCACACCGGCCACGTCGCCTGGGCAATCACCAACGCCATGGCCGACTACCAGGACCTGTACTCCGAACAGCTCCGCCGCACCGATAGCGGCGTGGAGGCGCTCGGGCCCGACGGGTGGCAACCGGCGACCCGGCACACCGAGTTGGTCGAGGTCGCTGGCGCCGAGCCCGTCGAGATCGAGGTGATCGAGACTGCCCGCGGTCCGGTCATCATCGGCGGATCGGGCGAGTCGCAGGCGATCAGCTTGCGCTACCCACCCCGCGTCACCCACCGAATCGGCTTCGAGGTCCTTCCCAAGTTGCTCAAAGCAACCACGGTCGCGGACATCGACGCAGCCGTCGACCGCTGGGTCGAGCCGGTCAACGTCCTGATGGCCGCCGACACCGCAGGCGGACTGCTGCACCGGACGGCCGGTCTCGTCCCGACCCGGCACGAGGACAACCGCCTGCGCGTAGTACCGGCGTGGAAGGCTGAGCACCAATGGCAGGGCTGGCACGAGTCGATGCCGCGGGCAACGGTCGATGACGCGATCGCGATGGCCAACACCCGTCACCTGGCCGAGCCGCTCGGAGTCGACTACGCCGGCCCGCACCGCTACCGCCGAATCACGCATCTCCTCCACGAGCGGTCCGACTGGACAGTCGAAGAGATGCCCCTGATCCACCGGGACACCTTCCTGGGCTCAGCGAATTCGTTGCTCAGCCTCCTCGTTGACCACGAGAACCTGACGCCCGAGGCAACAACTCTGCGCGAGCGACTCCTTGCCTGGGACAAGCGAATGGATGCCTCCAGCACCGATGCCTCCAGCTACGCCGCCCTCCGCAAGGCCCTCGTCCGCCGCCTCGCCGAGCACCCGACTCTCGCCGTACTTGATCAAGGCGTGGACGTCCCCGACCTCTTCGTCCCCTACCTCGACACGGTCGCCCACACCTACTTCGCCCTGGAAAGCTTGATCGCCGCCAAGCTGCCCGACATCAACGTCAGCTGGCTGGCCAGAGAGGCCCTGGAAGAGGTCGCCCACAAGAAGCCTCGCGGCCCATGGGGCGAGACCCATCAGCTGGCCCCGCTGCACGCCCTGCGCGGACCCGTCTTCGCGCCCGGCGACGAACACTACGAGTTCGCGCTCTCCGGCGACCACCACTGCGTGCTGTCCACCTCAAGCCTGCCCGGCCTGACCGACGTCTGCATCCGCGCTTCCGCCGCCCGCTACGCCTGGGATATTGCCGACCGCAACAACAGCGCCTGGATCGTCCCGCTCGGCGCTTCCGGCGTACTGGGCGACCCCCACCACCACGACCAACTCCCCCTCTGGCTGCGCGCTGACCTCGCCCCGGTCAACGGCGGACTCACCCCAGAGGACCAGTCCTTCGAGCACCACATCGAAGGCTTCGGGCTGGTACGGATCCGCCCGGTGGTGCCCGCGGAAGACCTCGACCTGATCCACACCTGGGTCACCGCCGACCGTGCCTCCTTCTGGGGCATGACTGGCCAGTCCCGGGAGCAGGTCCTCGCCACCTACGAGTTCCTCGACTCCGTCCCCACCCACCACGCCTACATCGCCGAGCTGGACGGCACCCCGGCCGCCCTCTTCCACACCTACGACCCGCAGGCCGACCCAGTCGGAACGGCGTACGAGGTCGAGCCCGGCGACCTCGGCATGCACTTCCTGATCGCCGAGGGCGACGCCCGCCCCGACTTCACCGGCAACCTCTTCATTGCCCTAGGCACCTTCATCTTCGCCCACCACGGCTACCCCCGCGTCGTCGCCGATCCCGACGCCGCCAACACCGCAGCTATCGCCCGGATCACCCGTACCGGCTTCGCTCTCGGCCCCATCACCACGTACACCCAGCACGACGGCACCCCGAAAACCACCCAACTGGCCTTCCTCACTCGGTCGGCCTTCCTGGGCGGCTGACGAGTCCTCAACGCCTCCGCTCGGCGTTCTCCTTCATCTCCTCCGCGGCCTCGCGGGCCCGCCGCAACGCCGCCAGGTACGCAGCACCCGCTCCGCCCGACACCCGCGCAGCCGGTACGGGCGCGGTCGCCGGTGGCGCAGCCGGGGCCGATGCGGTCGCGGGAACGGTCGCGGTCGCGGGAACGGTTGCGGCCGCAGCGGTTGATGCTGCGAGCGAGCCAGGGTCGGTGCCGGCCGGCTGCGGGGCTAGGCCGGCGAGGATGGCTTCGTACTCGTGGGCGAAAATGCTGAGGTAGGCCTCCCCGGTACTGGCCGCCGGCAGGTGCACGCGAGTCAGCTCGCGTTCTCCGCCGGAGCGGGTCGCCCGGATCCGCACCAGATCGAGGTCGTACTCGACCTTGACCCTGACCGTGACCACCTCGCCCTTCTCGAAGCGACTGCGTTCCCGCCGCGCACCCCGGACGTCGGTGACGCCATCGGACAACTGGTCGCCCGTCGACTGGCCGACGCTGGTACCGAGCTCGCCGTCCGCGAGTTTGCCGCCGCTGGTGACAGGCAGCATCCGGCCGGTCGTCGTGCTGACCGCCGAGGTGTGCTGCGCCCGGTTCACCTCGCCGATCTCGCCCTTGATCGGCCCGCTGATCAATTCGATATCCGAGACGTTCGCCGCCACGGTCACCTCGACGAACTGACTCGCATGCCCAGGTACCTCCAACCTGACCACCCGATGGCCACCCTCGGCCGCCATCCGGCTGAAGGAGGCGTCGCGCGCAGCCGCCGAGAACACCGCCTCCAGCACCGCCTCGTGCTGCTTCACCCCGGCGGGGTTCAGCATGTCGCGACGAGCGAGTTCCTGCCGTACGCCGCTCAGCAACTGGGACTCGCCGACGGCGGCCGACTCCACGAAGTACGCCGCCGGAAGCTCCACCGCGACAGTCTCCGAACCGGTCGCCGAATTGGTTGCTGATGGCAACGTCTCGGCCAACCGTCCAGGGATCAGCTGGACCATCGAGCCGCGCAGCTCAGAGCCCGCCCGTACTGCGACGTCCCCACCAACGGCGGATCGCGCGGACCGGGTCAGCCGGCCACGGGTCGGACCACCGACCACCGGCTCATGTACCACCTCGACGACGAACCGCAGCTCGCGGCGTACCCGGTTCAGCCCGTCGAAGGTCGCCATCCGCTCCAACCGCGTGAGCTGCTCGGTCTCGGTCGTCGCGACTCCACCAGATCGATCCGTGCCGAGGCTTCCCCCATGGCCGGCGTCCACCGACCCATCGAGTCCGACGCCATCGCTGCGCCCGTTGCTCGCCGTCCGCCCCTGCTCGCCGTACAAGTATCGCTGGACGATGCTGATCGTGTCCTTGCTGAGCCCCAGCGACTCGTTCTCGTCCGCGAAGACCGCCCGGACCCGGACCGACACCCGTTGCGCCGCAAGCCCACCGGGTGGGCCGAACGGATAGCTCCGGCTGAATCCTTCCGGCGCGAGCATGTCATCCAGGCGACCCCACCACCGTTTGCCGGCCAGGTCGACGAAGAGGCTCTCCGCGAGCACCGGATCCGAGTCGGCAGGCACTCCGAGGTCGGCGAGCAGCGCCTTCACCTGGTCCAGCAGGCGCGTCGCTCCGTCCGAGCCGGTCAGCGCGACCGACTCGATCAGGCTGCTGCCGAGGTGTTCGCGGTACTGCGGTGGCAGGCTGATGTTGCGCGTCGCGGCAAGCTTCTCGACCTGGATGAGCACCTCCTCCAACCGGGCTTCGGGATCCTGCGAGAGCGGCCGTGGACTCGGGACGCGCAGCTTCGCGGCCAGCACCTCGGCCGTGTGGCCGGCGGTCAGCCCGGGTAGCTCGGTACCTCCGGCCGCAACCTCCGCGCGGTACCGGCGGATGAGCGCGGCGGCCGTTCCACGGCCCAGCTCCAGGCTTCCGTTCAAGTACCGCTCGACCGCGTCAGCCACCTGGTGCAGTGGCAGTCCGAGTTCACCCCGGCCGAAGAACCGCAGCGCATCCCGTTCGGCGAGCTGGAAGACGGTCGCCGACTCGCTCCGAGTTGGTGTGTGGTTGCCGACGGCAAGGTTGAAGTCGACGGCGGCCGTGAACACGTAGTGCCGGCCGACCTCGATCGCGAGCCGCTCGACACCCCAGATCGCCTGATCGGTCCTGGAGTTCGCCCGGCTCCGGCCGATGTTCCCGTTGACGCCGCCACCCTGGCCGTCCTGCGACGCAGTGGCCGACAGGCTGGTCGTGTGCCCGGTGGAGGTCTCCGAGTAGATCCCATGATTGCCGAGGGCAAGGTTGATGTCGCCGCTCACGCCGTCCGTGACAGCAACCAGGACGGCATCGCGGATCTGCCCTTGTAGCGAGACGGTACTGCGCCGCGACGCGGCTCCCCAGCCTCGCAACACGGCGGCAGTCCGATAGGCGGTCTGGGCCCACTCGGGGTGGGCGATCAGGTTGCGTGGGTTGAGGAAGGCCGCCAGTTGCTGTCGTACGGTCGGCTCCGAAGCGAGGGCCGTGGGCAACCAGTTGAGCAGGTCGTGAGTGTCCAGCGCGAGGATCGTGGCCCGGTCGAGCACCTGGTCGGCGACCGGGCCGGGTGCGACTGTGGCCGGCAGCGGTTCGGAGTACGGGAGCAGGTCGCTGTCCATCACCACGCGCGCCGAAGTACCGGGCGAACCCTGGTGGACAGGTTGCGGACCGTCGTCGGTCAACTCCGTCACCACCAGGCGGTGCGCGATGTCGAAGACGGCGACCGGGGAGGTGCTCTCAACCAGGGTGACCTGGTTGATCGTGCCGCCGGCGAACCAGCCCATCGCCCGGCCGAGTGACTGGCGCCCGTAGCCGAGTCCGGCCTTGGAGACCAACCCGCCCACCGCACTGTTGAGACCAAGCGGGTCGAACCGCCAAGGCAGAGTCTTGCTCCGGCCTCCCGAGCGACCGGCGGTGTCGGAGCCGATGTTCAAGGTGACCATTGCCTCGTCGGTGCTGATGCCGACCGGGGTGACAGCTCCTTGCTCGACGGCGATCCGCAGCGTGACCAGCTCGGCCGGCTGACCGGTCCGCGTCTGGTTCAGGGTGACGACGATGCCTGTCTGGGCTGCTATGTCATAGCCGGCCTCGAGCCTCGAGGTCGACAGTTGGGCGCGCAACTCGGCGAGGTTGAGTAGTTGGGAGTGACGTTCGAGGGGATCCTCCGGCAACTGCGCGGGGTCCGGATTGCCGGCGGCGTCCAGTACCGGAAGGAACCCGCGATCGGACAGGTGGGCGACGATCGCGTCGAACGCTTGCGCACCGCCCGTGACGCCTTGCACCATCCACGGCCCTGAACCGCGGATCTGGCCGGCGCCGATGCCCGCCCAATCCGGCAGTTCGAGCAGGCGACCGGGCACGGTGATGCCAGTTCGTACGTCACCTTCCAGGACCGGTTGGCCGTTCTCGATGATCGGACGGCCCTGATCGTCGAGCACCAGCGTGCTCGCATCGACTGGTAGCCCGTACCGGTACGCATCGTTGGCGTGCAGGCGGAGTAGCGCCTCGCTCTGGCCAGGTACCGAGCCGACCCGCTGGCTTCCCAGTACCAGCGTCACCTCGTGTTCCAGCACCATCCGGTATCCCTGGGTGGGACCGGTGAAGCGCTGGACGCCGACCTGGATCGCCGTACCGCCGCCCGACATCGCCTCTGCGCGGGACACACTGCGTCCCGCCCCTGCATTGGGTCCGAGGCCGACCCCATCGAGGTCGGCCGATTGCTTGCCGTTGAGTCCGGCGGTGCCGGTGACTTTGGCGCTGGCCCCGAACGACTGCTGCCCGCTGACCGTGCTGAACCCGACCCGCACCCGCTCCTGCCAATGCGTGCGGCTCGGTCCGCCGACCAGTTCGGCCTCCTCGTAGCGGACCTTCGTCCGTACCTCCAGGTGGCCGATGGGTTTGCCGCCCGCGACGAGCGGGCTGAGGTACGCGTTCGGCTCCGCGAGGTGTCCTGGCAGGCCCTCCAGCAACGCTGCCTGGATCTGATCCCGGACCCGGCGCGCGGCGCCCTTGCCCAGTTGGCTGAGCTCGTCGGAGAAGGTGGCGACGACGCGATCGCTGAGGTTTCGCAGTCCGCTGATCGACACCGGGACGTGCGCGGGCAACACTCCAGGTGGGTCGGTCGCGAGGTCAGCTCGCTGGATCAGAGTCTCCGGCGCCGGAACGGTGTAGGCGTGCGAGATCCAGCCGCGCAGCTCCTCGTTGCTGTCGGCAACTTGCCCGACGGCGGTCCAGGTATCCACGCCGGTACGCCGTACTTCCAGCTGCCAACTCGCCTTGCCGGTGAACAGTACGGACTCGCCCCTGATGTCCTCGACTGCGCCGTCCTGGGCGAACTCGGCGGCGTTCGCGGTCAGCCCGCGGCTCCGGCCGGTCTCGACCTCGACGCCCAGGTTGACGAGTTCGCCGACCGCATGCGCCCAGGAGGAGTCGCCGAAGATCCTGGTCAGGGTGTTGAGGGACATCCCGCCGGTGGTGCTGAGCCTTCCGTGCTGTGCCGTGGCCAGACGCCGGCCTCCTTGCGGCAACAACCCGACCATCGTTTCGGAGGCTCGTACCGGCGGATTCAGCACCTCGACCAGTTCGGAGGCGGTCAGTCGGATCCGGACGTCACCCGGTCGCGACCGGCCGAAGCGCAGTACCGCGCCTTCATCGGTGACGAGCCGTCCGAACTCCGCGCTGAGCCGATGCTGCAACCGACCGGCTGTCACGCGCTCATCGATGCCCTGGGCAACTAGTACGTCATTGATGCGCCCGGCCAGCGCCGCGAGATGTGGCAGCCGTCCAGTCGGCATCAGCCCGGTCGCCGCAAGGGAAGTGGGGGCGAGCGCCGCCATACTCTGCTCGTACGCCGCCAGCTCACGCGCCAACGTCTCCGCCCTCACCCCAAATGCGGGAGTCCGGCTCTCCGTCTGTGTGCTCGGCGCGGTGGTTGCTGCGGTCAGCAGTTGTTCATAGCCGAGTCGGGCGCGGTCGGCCTGGTCGAGAGCTGCTTGGTAGTTCTTGGCCAGTTCGCGGTGCCAGCTGGCGAGATCGGCCTGTTTGATCGCCTCGTTCTGCGCCTCGCGGAGCCTGGCATGGCGGCCCGCATCCTTGGCGGCGGTCGCAGTCGCTTGATCTTGCTCAGCTTGTCGTGCTGCTGTGTCGGCCTCGGCGGCGCTCGCGAGCCTCGCGTCGATACGGGCCTGCAACGCCGACACGGCGTCGGTCAGTGCGCGGACCTGATCGGCGACACCTGCGGTGAAGTGGGCGAGCGGCGTACCGGCAGCCGTCGGCACCGTGCCTGCGTACCAAGGAGCCGTAGGCGGGGTGTGCCCACGCTTCTCGATCGCTGCGAGCAATCCATCGATGTCCTGACGGAGCACCCGCTCGTACGCGATGGCGGCTTGATCGTTGCTCTGCGCAACCTGTTCGACGGCCGCGATCCAGAGCCGGCTGAGCAGGCGGAACTCGTTGAACTGCGCCGCCACACAGGCGTTCTCACTCCGTCCGGTGAGCTGATTCAGGAACCGCCGCACGCCCCCGGACGGCGTCGCCTTCAAGTCCTGCAGGGTATGGCTGATCTCGTGTACCCACGCTCGCGGCAACTGATCCGTCGCCAGCCCGGGCGCGAACCGAACCACATGCGGCTCCGCAGCCGTACCTCGCCCGAGCGTCGTCGCGGCCACTCGTCTCGCCCGCACCCGCCCGCGACCAACCCGGAAGTGTTGCGCCTCCAACCCATCCGTCTCGACCACCACAAGCCCGCCGACCACCCGCACCGAAACCCCGCCACCAAAGTCCTCACCACGAGTCTCAAGAACCGCGCCGGTCAGCTGCGCGGCAGACAGCCCGCTCTCCCCTTCCACCCGCCCACCCACGACAAACCGGGTCCCCCGCACCTCCGGCGCATGCACCGTCCCACCTCCGTCTGCGCTCGGCGGTGTACCGGAGTCAATGCCGGTAGCGGGAAGCGTGCTGGAGTCAGCGTCGGTAGCCGGACGCGAGCTGGAGTCAGCGTCGTTAGCCGGACGCCTGCTCGAGTCAGCGTCGGTAGCAGGACGCGTCCTGGAGTCAGTGTCGCTAGCCGGACGCCTGCTCGAGTCAGCGTCGGTAGCAGGACGCGTCCTGGAGTCAGTGTCGGTGGCGGGGCGCGTGCTGGAGTTGTGGGTCGGGGTGGGTGGGGTTGGTGAGGTGGTGTCCAGCTGCTTGGCCTGGCGAGCCAGCTCTTCAGCGGCCAGGCGACGGGCGGTAGCGCGGAGTACGGCTTCGGGAGTTGCTGGGGACTGGGTGGTGGGGCTGGTGAGCTTGACGAGTTCTTCGGCGAGTTGGCGGGTCGCCTCTGCGCGCAGTACCGCCGGATCCACCGCAGCGAGCCGCTCGGCCAAGTCCTCCATCACCGCGCCGGGGATAACAACCTGGCGCCCGCCGGGCAAGCTGACCCGGAATCCGCCGTCCTGCAACGGCAGCGCCCCTGGAATCACCTCGATCGCAGCAGCGCCCAGCGCCTCCCCCACAGCCGCCGCCCCGACCGGGGCTGACCCGACCGCCGATGGCGGCACCGTCGGCGTCGCCGGCGCGCTGGAGGTCGCCGCGGTGGAGGTCGGCGCGGTCGGGGACGGCAAGGTCGGGGACGGCGTCGTCGCGGTTGGCGTCGGCGTCGTCGGGGTCGGGGTCGGCGTCGGGGACTCAGTGGGGTTGAGGGTTGGGGGCTGGGGTGGGGCGTGGTGGCGGCCGGTTGTCGCGAGGGGCTCTAGGTTTGGCAGCAGGTCTGGTGCGGAGGCTGGGCCGTAGTGGTCGGTGTCCGAGGGGATCATCGGGTCGGTGATGTCGACGGCGAAGCGATAGGGATCTGTCGCCGGTCCGGGGCGGGCGACTCGGTGAATTGTCACCGTGACGTCGTAGCCGCGCGCGGTCAGATCGGACCAGATCTCCTCGAGCCGGCTCAGCGCCGCCTGGTCGGGAACGACCGCGGCCGGGAACAATGTTGCACCAGGCAAATGATTCGAGGACAGCGAGCCCGGTGTCGTGAACTGGACGACGGCTTGGCCACCTACCCGACTAAGACCAGGTGGTGTGCTGAGAGCCGGAAGTACGAGCCCATCAGGAGCACCCGCCTGCCGCCAGAGGTCGTGTACCGACTCCAGCTGATCCTCGAGCGTTTCGATGACCAGCGACTGCGAGGCGGTCGTACCGTGCAGGACGTGGTGATCGACGGCGTCCGCCGCCCGGCTCAGCAGCTCCAGCGCGACGAGTCTCTCCAGCAGGAGCTTCTTCCCAACCGGCTCTGCGAGCAGCAGCCGAAGAGCATCGTCGACCGCCGCCCGGAGCTGGTCGGTACGTCCGCCGACAACCCGTTGCCCAAGGCCCGGATCCACCGAGTCGAGGGCCGGCATTCCCTGACCGGCATGCTCAGCGATCCGGTTGTTGAGCTCGATCGCGTGCTGCAACCGGGACCGGTCCGTCGTGAGCACGTCCTCGGAAGCGCCGATCGCCTCCGAGCGATCCAGGTCAGCCGCCAGCCGATCGATCCGCTCCAGCGCGCGGGTGCGCTCACGGAGTACGTCGAGATCGTTCTCTGACAGCGTTGGGTTCGGCAGGTTCTCCAGCTGGGCTTGCCGAACCGCCGCCCGGACATGATCGGTGAACGTCGCCTCGGTCACGACCCGCTGGACGGGCGCCGCCGGCGAGCTGAGTTCCAGGAGCCGGCGGGCCCGGATCCGCACCTGTTCGAGCGCGTACTTCGCGACCGCCACCTGCTCGACCAGTTGACGACGATCGGCTGCCTGCTTGGCCAGTACGTCGGCGAGGTCGTCCTTGCGATCCAGCTCGGCCCGCCGGAACGCGTAGCGCGCGAACGGCGTACCGGTCAGTCCGGCGAACACCCCGGCCAACGTGAGCTTGACGCCGAGCTCGGGCAGGGCGAAGACGAGGTCGAGGGTGACCACGCCGAGCGCGCCGGCGATCGCAGACGCCGCGATCTGGCCCACATAGACGGACCGCGGCGACTGACCAGGCGGCCGCGGGGCGGCGGGGAGAGCCGTCGGCACCGGGAGCCGCGCCGGGTTGCCGTCCTCGTCGATCGCCCCTCCGAGCCCGGCACGGTCCGCCTGCCGGGCGTCCTGCACCGGTACGCCCGCCGCTTGCTCTATCTCCCGCACGAGCCGTTCGATCTCACCGAAGCGCTCCCTCAGTGCATCGGCGACCGCCGTCGCCTGCATCGCCTCGCGCTCCGCGTGATCCCAGTTCTTCTGCGCGTCGCTCGCGGCCTCCTCGCGATTCATCGCGAACCGGTCGCCGAACGCTCCGCCGAAGACGGTGAACAGGCCGGGACCGATCGCGTAGAGCAGTGACTCGATCTCGAGGCTGACGTGTCTGGCCAACTCCGTCGGATCGACATCGGTCCCGCTGGTGTTGCCGAAGGCGATCCGGCGAGCGGCCGCCGACACCCCGTCGATCGATTGAGCGAGCAGATGCATCGTCAGCGGTGGAGTCCCCGGCGTGTGGCTCACGTCGAACGGCATGACGCCGGCTCCCGGTCGGCCCGTCTCGAACCCGACCAGCCGGGACAACGCCCGGTCCACCCGCGACCTGAGCGCCATCAGCTCATCGATCAACTGGTTCTGGAACGCCGCCGGATCGGCGAGCTTGCTCCGCACACTCGCATCCACCCGGGCAAGCCGGAAGTCGAACTTCTTCTTGTCCACGATCCGTTCGGCGAGCACCTTCGCCAGTGCGGAGCTGGCCACCACGAGAGCGGTCGACATCGCCGGTACGCCGAACAGCGTGAGCGCCCCGGCGACGGCGGCAGTCGCCAGCGTCGGGATCGCGTGGCGGGTCAGGTAGTCGAGTTGCCGAGTGGCACGCGGCGGCTTCCCCCGGAGTACCGGCGGGATCTGTTCGCCGTCCAGGAACACCTTGAATCCGGGGTAGTCCCGGTCGCGGAGCGCACGATCGGCGTCGTACGCGGGCTTCTTGGCGGCCTCCTTCTGCGCGTCGAGGTACCGCTCGGTCAACGCACCGACCAGCGAGTTCACGATCGTCGGTACGGCGATGCCTGCGCCGACCAGCGGATTGCCGGTCACCACCGTCGCGGTAGCACCGAGCACAACCGCCGACCACGCCGACGACTTGATCGCCTTAACCAGGTAAACCCGCCGCCCAACCCGGTCGTCGTTCAGCGGCACCCGATCCTGAAAGCGCTCGACGACAGCCACTCCGGTACCGGTGCCCGCGCCAGTGCTGATCCCGGTGCCGGTGCCGGTACTGACGTCGATGCCGGTACTGACGTCGGTGCCGGTGTCGGTGGTGCGGGTGCTGGTGTCGGTGGTGCCGGCGCTGGTGTCGGTGGTGCCGGCGCTGGTGTCGGTGGTGCCGGCGCTGGTGCTGGTGTCGGTGTCGGTGTCGGCGAGTAGGGCGCGGAGGAGGTCGGTGTTCGGCTGGGAGTCGCTCACGCCCATCGCGCTGATCAGCTTCGCCAGCTCGGCCCGGACCGCGGCACGGCGACCGGGCTCCGTCCAGGGCGCCTGATCGTGCGCGTCGGCGCGGTAGTACAGCTCGGCTCGATCACCCCGGTCCTCGGAGCGCAGTACTGCGTCATGCGCCGGATCCCCATCGGGACGGAACACCTTCTCGCCCGCGATCTCGCCGAAGTGGATCTCGGCGCGGGTCTCGGCCAGTACGCGGGCCAGCAGCGGGCCAACTTCGTCCAGCAGCAACCGATCCGACAAGGTGACCTCGACGACGGAGTCGTCACCGAGCAAGATCGTGTACTCCAGCTGCACGCCGGGAGCGAGCACCCCAACCCGCTTGACCAACCGGAAGGTGTCGCCGTCGACAGTCTCGACCTCGTACACACCGTTGCCTCGATCAACGATCCGACGAGCCCCGGTGACGTCCCCGACCAGCGTGGGCAACACCCGACCAGACAGCTCACTGACCAGAACCCACCCCGGCAGAAACCCCTCCCGCCGCCCAACCAGCCCTGAAGGCCTGGGCGCCTCGGTCGGGCCGGGCGGCTCGGTCGGGCCGGTCGGGCGGGGCAGCTCGGTCGCGCCGGTCGGATCAGTCGGACCGGTCGAGCCGGTCGGATCAGTCGAGCCGGTCGAGGCGGTCGGATCAGTCGAGCCGGTCGAGGCGGTCGAGGCGGTCGAGGCGGTCGGATCAGTCGAGCCGGTCGAGCCGGTCGGATCAGTCGGGCCGGTCGGGCGGGGCAGCTCGGTCGCGCCGGTCGAGCCGGTCGGGTCAGTCGGGTCAGTCGGGTCAGTCGGGTCGATCGGGTCAGTCGGATCGGTCGGGCCGTCGGGGTCGGTCGGGTCCTGCGGTGCGGTCGGGTCGGCGGAGGCGTCCTCGGGGGTCAGGTCCGCCGCTGTCGACGGCCCTACCTCGGGTGGTCCCGCCGGTCGGGTCACTCGATTGCCGGTGGCCGGGCGGCTCGGGCGCTGGACCTCGGCGGTCCGGGCGACGTGCGGGCGGACTCGGTCCGCCAGCTCGGAGATCGGTGCCTGGCGGTAGGTCGCGGACTCACCGGTGACGCTGTCGGCGACCTCGATGCTTGCCTCAAGCAACGTTGTGGCCGGGTTGCCCGCGAAGGTGATCCGGATCTGGTGGCCGCTCTGGATCAGGTCGACCAGCCGCGCCTCCAGCTGCCCGACTGCGAGCCATGGGACAGGTACGCCTGCAGGAAAGATCGCTGCCGTCGACGCATCAGCGAATAAGGCCCATCCGGGCAATGAACCGTCGGGCATCAGGATCCGCCGGAGGCTCTGCGCGAGCTTCCCCAAGTGCGAGCCATCCGGTGCACGGTGTACTTCGGTGAGCTCGGCGACTGTCGTACCGTCCGGCCGCACCTCGACCTGATTCCCACCCCAGCGTCGGACGATGCGCCCGTCAGTACCGCCGTCGATCTCCACCCGGTCCGGGGCAGGGTTTTGCGAACCGTCGCTGTCGTCGACCGTTCGGCCGGCTGGCGGAAGTACCGGGCTGGTCGGCCGCGGACCCGGATGGGGAGTCAGGGCCGGAGGACTGGGTGGGTCGGTGGGCGGGGTGTCGTCGGTCGGCGGGGTGTCGTCGGTGGGCGGGGTGTGGTCGGTGGGTGGGGTGTGGTCGGTGGGTGGGGTGTCGTCGGTGGGTGGGGTGTCGTCGGTGGGTGGTTCGAAGAGGTTCGAGCGGTCGGGGGCGAAGTCCTGGATCCGCTGCAGCGGGAATCGCTGGTACTGCGAACTGGTCCGCTTCTGGGATCCGCTGGGGCGGCCGGGTGGCAGCGGGTTCTTGGGCAGGCCGGGGCCGGGGAGCTCGGCGGCGTGCGGTTCGGCGATGTTCTGCCAGGTGCGGCCGGCGGCCCATACGACGATGTCGGTGTTGGAGGGGTCGCTGACGGTGTAGACGACGGTGACCGAGGCCGGACGTTCTGGGTGGGCGGCATCGGTGTACGGCGGGAAGATGATCCGCAGGTCGACCCGCCAACCGGCGTCGATCCAGTCGCCGATCTCGTTCTCCAGGCCGGAGAACGCGCCGGTGTTGAACGATCCGGCCTGCGGGAAGTGATTCATCATCCCGATCACGCGCTGGAAGAACCGCCAGGCGATCGCATGACCCCCGTGGTCGCCGGTGTCGCCTCGCTCGCGTGCCGTCCGTCGGGCTTGTACGTCGTCGTGGTTCCTCGCGCCCTCACCGAAGTCGGCATGCAGAATCGCCTCGGCGCCCCGCGGCAGGCCGGTCAGATTCTCATAAACCCACCGAACCCAGTTCGGCCCGAGCTGCAGATCCGGGTTCTGTCCCGGCCGCATCGCCGGATCGTCGCTGGCCGGATCACCACTGGAGTACCACTGCGTCCACGCCAGCTCCTCCCCACCGACGTAACCCCCCTCCCGAACCACCGGCCCCCCACCGTCAAACCACCCATACTCCGCCGCCGGCTCCTGGTCGGTCGTGGGCGATGGAGCCGGTTCGGTCGGCGGAGTCGGCTCCTGGTCTGCCGCGGGCGATGGAGCCGGTTCGGTCGGCGACGTGGGGTTCTGGTGGGTCGACGAGGAGGGGTTCGGGCGGGGTGTGGGGGTTGGAGGTTGGGGGGTGGGGTCTTGGGGGTGGGGGGTGTTGGGGGCGGGGGCGCTGGGGTCGGAGTGGGGGGTGGTGGTGATGGAGAGGTGGAGGGTGTCGAGGGTTTGGCCGGGGGTGGGTACGCGGCGGGCGGTGATGGTTACCTCGTTGCCGGCTTTGAGTTGGGCGAGCCACTCCTGTTCGAGGCGGGCGAAGCCGGCGGGGTCGACGATTACATCGGGTGGCACCATCAGGGCGACGCCACCTGGGCCGAGTAGGCGGTGGCCGAAAACGTTGCCGTCGGCATCCACTGGGGCGCCGTTGCGTTTTGCCCAGGCGCGGCCGACGGCGGCCATCTCACCGTTGATCCGCGGGCCGTCCTGGCGCAAGGTGGTGATGACCACGTCCACGACACCGTCGTCACCGACCACCCGGGTGACCTCGTTGTTGCCGATGCGGGTGGTGCCGGCCTCCTCCAGGGCATGGAGCGTCCCGGCCACGTGAGCTCCGTGGTACGACTGCCCGGCAGCGTTGTCGAAGGTCCGGGCGTTCGCCAGGACGACCCGCTCCTCGCCGGTGACGCTGGTGTCAATCACTCTGAAGTTGACGGTGATCCAGTCGGGGCGCAACTTGCCGGGACCGGGGAGGATCTCGACCTCCACCTCATAGCCCTGGGCGATCCACCGCCCCCACTCCTCCTCCAGATTCTCGTACGCGACATTGTTGAACGTCTCCTCCTGCGCGAACAGGTTGCGGAGATCGTCGTTGTCGAAGAACCGCTTGGCGAGATAGTGCCCGGCGCTGTCACCCTCGATGCCGTACGCCGTGGTGGTGGCCTTGCGATTGCGTCGGCCGGCGTTGTTGCGGCCCTTCTTGAAGTCCGCCCGGAGACGGGCTGTGATCCGGCGAACGCGCCCATCCGTGCCGACCGCCAGAACGCCCCTGTTGGGACCGTGCTCCAGAACCAGAGACGCGTCGAAGGTCCCGGGCGCATCCGTCTCGGCCGGCCCGAACTCAACGGACGAGTCGAACCACGGGTTCCCTTCCGCCCCCGGCTCAGAACCTTCCACCGCCGGCGGCTCCACCGGCCCCTGCGGTCCATCCGTCCCAGCCTGCTCCGCCGGCGGAGCCTCGTCGGCCCGCTCGGTGCTGTCGGTGCTGTCGGTGCTGTCGGTGCTGTCGGTGCTGTCGGTGCCGGAGCCTGTGCTGGTACCGGTAGTCGAGCTGTTGTTGGATCGGGTACCAGAGCTGGTGCGGGTGTGTTGGGGAGTTGGTGTGCGTGGCGCGGGTGTGGTGTCGGTGGGATCGGGTGCCGCTGCTGCTGTGGCAGCTGGTGCCGCCAGGGCTGCGGCTGGTTCGGCTGCGGTAGGGTCGGTGGCTTCGCCTGTTTTTGTTGACGAATCGGGCTCGGCGGTGTCGGCCGGAGGTGCCGGTTCGGTCGGCTGCTCGGCAGTGTCGGTGGGGTCCTCGACTGACGCCGTCTGATCGGTGTGAGCGGAGCTTCGCGACGTCGGCTGCTGGCTGGAGGTCGTCGAACTGTTGGCCGTCTGCGTACTGCCGCCGGTGGTCGACGTGTTGGCAGCGGCGGTGCTGCTCGTGTTCGCAGCGGCAGTGCTAGTCGTGTTGGAGGAGGGGGCGCTGGTCGTGTTGGCAGCGGCCGCAGTTGTCGTGTTGGCCGCGGCGGTACCCGTCGTGTTGGCCGCAGCAGTACTCGTCGTGTTGGCAGCGGTGGGACTACCCGTGGTGGCGGGGGTGCTGCTGGTCGTGGTCGGGGCAGCTGTGCTGGTAGTCGTCGCAGCCGGGGCTGGTGTGCTCGATGTCGGGGCGGGGGCGCTGGTACTAGGTGTGGCGGCCGGAGTTGTCGTGGTGGTCGGGGTCGCGGTGTCGGTCTGGTTGCCGGACTGGTTCGGGTGCGTGGCCTCGCCCGCCTGGACTTGTTGGTGGCCCGAGGGAGCACCAGCGGTTCCGACCGGCGGTCGGCCCAGTCCTTCCGCGCCGGCCAGACTTTGTTGATCATTACCGGTGACGTCCTGCGCCGGTGAGTCGTGCGGGGTCGCGCCTTGCTGAGTGCCCTGGTTGTTCTGCGCCGCCTGGCCGCCGGAGTCTGGTTGGTTGCCGGGCTGGCTCGTCGGCGGGTGGGCGTTCTGGCCGGTGTCCGGGCTCGCTGTCGACGGTGGCGGTGGGTTTCCGGGACCGACGGCAGCAGCAGGCGTCGACGACGGCAGTGGGTTACCGCCCCAGCTCTGGATCTTGACGGAGGCGGCGTGCCCGAGAGCACCTCCGCCATGAACCGCCGCGATCCGTCCGCCCGCCAACGCGCCGGCCATCGGCGCTTGGTTGACGATGGCGCTGCCGAGCTGGCCCCAGGTCAGCTCCTTGCCGTGCACGATGTCGTCCGCGACCGTACCGACGATCGGCGAACTGAGTCCGTTCACGACGTACCCGTGCCCGAACTCGTTGAGGAACTGCCTGCCCCGGCTGCGCTCGCCCAGCCGCAGCGCGTCCGCCAGCCGGTTCGCGGGCGCCGATCCGAGCCGGCCGACCGGGCTGAGGATGCGGCCCACGCCGTATCCACCGCCACCGGCAATGGCGTTGACCTTCATCTGGTCGATGTCGATTCCGCTCTGGTATCCCTGGAGGTTGTTGAGCCCGTCCTGGATCAGGCCGGCCGCGACCTCGTCGGCCGCCTCCTTGAGCACCTCACCGACCTGTTTGCCGACGAACCCCGCCGCCCGCAGCAGGCCCTGCGGAACGGTCGCCACCACCGGCCGGGACACCGCCGCAGCGGCGGCCCGGATCACCCCAGACAGCCTGGTCGCCATCCCCGCGAAGATCCGGATCTGCCAGAAGGCCGCCACGGCGGCCGGCATCAGCAACGTCGCGGCGAAGAAGGCCGCGTTGAGGATCAGCTCCGAGATGATCGCGTTCCGCACGTTCGCCGTCTCCCGGGAGAACGTGAAGCACAGCTCGGCCATCTCCTCGTAGACCTTGATCGCGGTGCGGAGATCGGCGAGGGTCTGCGCGGTGTTCCGGTTGAAGACCGCGCCGGTCGTGTCCCGCCAGACCGCCGGCAGCGACTGGTTCGCGTTCTCCGCCTGGTCGAGTGCCCGGCCCAGCTCCTTGCCGAGGTTCTGCCACCCCACGCCCATCTGCCAGACGACGGCCGAGTCGACCGGGTTCCAGATGTTCTCGTCCCAGTACTGCCGGAACGCCAGCCACAACGGCGTGTCCGGCTCCGGAATGCTCACTCCAGCGATCGCATCCGCGCGGCGTCGGCCTCGGCGTGCTGGATGTACTCCCCGACGATCGTGGCGCCCGAGGAACCCAGGTGCTCCACCATCGGCTGGATGGTCGGCGACAGCTTGTCGAGCTCGGTCTCATAGGCCTTGTAGTTGGCCCGGAAGTCGACCGACAAGGTGTCGAAGCCGGTATTGGCCTCCTGCTCCCCCTTGTCGATCGCCGCGTTCCCAGCGGGCAGGGCGTCCCCGAAGATCTTGCCCGCGTCGAACAGCCGGCGCATCTGCGCGCCGGTTTCGTCCGGGAACATGTCGATGTCGCCGACGCCGCCGAAGTTGATCGGTCCGTGGTTCATGACCGGCCCGCCTTCCGTGCCTCGGTGATTGCGGCCAGGAACGGCTCGAAGGCGAGCCCGCCCGGATCGTCCGTACCACCGGGGAACAACGCCGGGAGCTGGCCGGCCGCGGTCTGCTGCGCGTCCTGGCCGGCCTCGTTGATCACGTCGCGGATCTGGCCGGCGAGCGCCTCGGCGTCCGGGTTGCGATAGACCCGGGGATCGATGACGAGCTCGCGGACGTCGCCGTACATCCCGACGGTCGCCTCGATCAGCCCGTCCGGCGACTGCGCCGAGCCGGTCGTGTCCTCGCTCAGCGAACGGAACCGGCGTACCTCGCGGTCGGCCTGCTCGAGCTGCCCCTCCAGCGAGTACGCCGTACCGGGCCGAACGTTGCGGGGGTCCATGGTCGCCTCCTCGATCGCTGAACTGTCGCCACTATCCCCGCGGGGCACAGCCCCCGGACCACGCTGACCGCTTCCGGCCATACCCCTCGGAGGACGGTCAGGATCGACGACGCTCGAAAGCGTGAGAGACCTGTCGAGATGGCGTACCCCGGCCCTGTTGATGTCGGCCGTCGCGCTCGCCCTGGGACCGTCGGCGACCACCGCCTCGGCCGCACCGCCGAAGGGAGCCTGTACGAATCCGGACCCCGGCCGGCCGGTCGAGCGATCGTTGCCCTGGGCCCAGGAACTCCTGAAACCCCAGCGGGCCTGGCCGTTCAGCACCGGCGCCGGGGTCACCGTCGCCGTGGTCGACTCCGGGGTCGACGCCGACCAGCCGCAGCTGCGACGACCGGGCAAGGTCCTGCGCGGCCGCGACTTCTACCTGGTCGGCACCCTGCCGGGCAACTACGACTGCGTCTCGCACGGTACCGGCGTGGCCGGAATCATCGCGGCCGACCGCGCGACCGGCATCGGCTTCCAGGGCATCGCGCCGGGAGCCCGGATCCTGCCGGTTCGGGTGAGCGAGCGAGAGACCAGCGACAACGGGCAGACCGAGGTCATCCCTCCGCAGATCCTTGCCAAAGGCATCCGTTTCGCCGTGGACTCGGGTGCCCGGGTGATCAATCTGTCGATGTCCGGCAACCAGGACCAGGCGCCGGTACGAGCCGCGATCGCCTACGCGGTCGCCAAGGACGTGGTGGTCGTCGCTGCCGCCGGCAACCAGCAGACCAACACCAGCGGCATCCTGCCGTCGTACCCCGCCCAGTACCCCGGAGTCCTCGGCGTCGGCGCGATCGACATCGCCGGCAAACGGCTCGGCGCTTCACAGCTCGGCCCGTACGTCGATCTGGTCGCTCCCGGCGCAGGCGTCCTCACCACCACCCGGCGGACCGGGCACGCCTACTCCGATGGCACCAGTTTCGCCGCACCCTTCGTGGCCGGCAGCGCTGCGCTGGTACGGGCGGCATACCCGAAAATGACTGCTGCACAAGTGATCCAGCGACTGCAGGCCACGGCGACACCGGCCCGGGGCGGCGCCGGCAGCGCGGAGTACGGGGCGGGAATCGTCGACCCCTACCGTGCCGTCACCGAAGGAATGATCGGGGCCGCGGCCAGAAAACTGCCCGCGATGCAGGCCGCGCCTGTCGATCAGCAGTTGCTCGACCACGGCGCCTGGTGGCGCGCGGCAGGGCTCGACGCGCGCTGGATGACCGGCCTGGCTGTCGGCGGTACAGCACTCATCATCTTGTTCACGACGCTGCTGGTTGGCGGCCACCGGCGCCGCTGGCAGGCCGGCAGGTCGCTGATCCACCGGCATCACGAGGCGAGTCCGGCGGAGTTGCCCCCGGAACGTCTGTTCGCCCAGGTGGACTGACCACACGAACCGAACCCCGGACCGGTTGGCCGATCCGGGGTTCTGTCACCTGTTGGGTTCGTCAGCCGGAGTTCACATCCCGTTGGCGATGCCCTGGCAGGTCGCGAGCGTGCTGCTGGCGTCAGCGCCGCACTGGTTCCACGCGTTCGACTGCCGGTGCTGATGGTCAGCCGCACCGAGGGTGCCGGTGACCTCTTGGTGGATCTGCGAGACGGCATCCGCGCCGACGTTGTCCATCCAGGCGTCGTTGTGCAACACCTGGCTGGCCCGCAGGTGGTCCTGCGCGGCCAGCTGCCGCTCGTTGGAGATGTTGGCCATGACGGACGCGGAGTCCGCCATACCGCTGATCTGCTGGAAAAGCTCTGGCATGGGCCTTGCTCCTTTCTGAGGTCGAGTCAGGCGGTGAGCGGCCCGCTGAGGCCGTTCATCATCTGGACGTCGTTGGCGATGTGCCCCTCGTAGTGGCTGCCGATCTGGCCGACGCTGGTCGACCGGTTATGGACCCGCTCGTGGTGCGGGCGCACCCCGCTCTGCCAGTTGTCACCGACCGCCGAGGCCGCGTTGTAGCCAGGGCCGCGCCACGAGCCGTTCAGGCTGCCGATCTCCGCCGCCGTCCGGCTGGCGTTGGACGTCAGGTCCTGGCCGTACATCGCGGTCACGTTGGCGTGGTGCGCGATGTTCTCGGTGAAACCCTGGATGAAGTCGCTCATCCCCTACTCCCTTCTCGCTGGTGATACCTGTTCGCCAAGGTAGGGAGCCCGGTCGCCTTGCCGGACCCGGCGACACCTTCCTGCCACCCCCGGTCGGCGGCGCGGAAGGCGCGTGATGATCCACAGGAGCGAACTCTCCTGTGGAGGTTGACGATGGCAACAGTGGTGGTCCGGCGCCCGACCCGGCGGCCCGCGCCCGAACTGCCCGGCGGTGAGCTGTTGCTGGAGGCGCCGCCCGAGGTACCGGAGGCCGGCGGCCGGCAGTGGGCGCAGATGCTGATGGTGCTGCCGATGGTGGCGATGATGGGCGCGATGATGCTGATGTTCTCGGGCAGCATCGCCAGCAGCCTGCGGTACGTGATCTTCGGTCTGTTCGGGCTGGCCATGATCGGGATGATCGTGATGGCGATGTTCAACCGCGGCAACGGCGCCGGCAAGGTCGAGATGGGACAGGCCCGGCGTACCTACCTGCGGCACCTCGCGCAGCAACGCCTGCGGCTCGGCCGCGCGATCGACCAGCAGCGGGAGACTCTGCACTACCTGCATCCCGATCCCACCTCGCTGTGGGCACTGGCGGGCAGCTACCGGCTCTGGGAGCGCCGCGGCGACGACCCCGACTTCGGCGTCACCCGGATCGGGATCGGCCGGCAAGGCCCGATGACGGCGGTCGTACCGCCGGACACACAACCGCTGGAACGGCTGGAACCCCTTTCCGCGTTGGCGTTGCGCCGTTTCGTCTCGACGTACGCCGCGGTGTCCAACCTCCCGTTGGCGATCGCCGTCACCGGGTTCGCCCGGATCTACCTGCCCGGCGACGAGGGCCGTTCGCAGTCGTTGACGCGGGCAATGATCGCTCAACTGGCGGCGCTGCACGCGCCGGACAACTTGCGGATCGCCGTCTGCGCCGGACCGGATCGCCGCGCCGACTGGGACTGGGTGAAATGGCTCCCGCACGCCCTGCACCCCGAACGGACCGACGCGCTCGGACCACTGCGCCTGATCGCGCCCTCGATCACCGCGATCGAGGCGATGCTCGACGACCTGATCGCCAACCGCCCGCGCTTCGATCCCGACACCGCGAGCGCGGTCCGCGGGCCACACCTGGTGGTCGTCCTCGACGGCGGTGACGTCGACGGATCCGATCACCTGCTGGCCGGCGCCGGGCTGGAGGGCGTGACGATCCTGGACCTGACCTTCCCGCCACCCCGTGCGCTCGACCCGAGCGCGATCAGCCTGTACGTCGGAGCCGACGGCGGCATGGATGCCGAGACGATGGACGGCACCGAGACCATCGGCGAAGCGGACACCCTGGACCTGGTCTCCGCCGAGGGCCTGGCTCGCCAGCTCGCCCCGCTCCGGTTGACGGCCGGAGCCCACGGCGAGCAGCCGCTGAGCGCCGACCTTGGGCTGGCCGAGCTGCTCGATCTCGGTGATCCCTTCGACTTCGATCCCGAGGACACCTGGTTGCCACGGCCGAGTCGCGACCGGCTCCGGGTCAAGTTCGGTCTGCGGGCCGACGGACAGCCGATCGAGCTCGACCTGAAGGAGTCCGCGCAGGAAGGGATGGGCCCGCACGGCCTGCTGATCGGCGCCACCGGCTCCGGCAAGAGCGAGTTGCTGCGGACCCTCGTACTGGCGCTGGCGATCACGCATCCGCCGCGGTCGCTGAACTTCGCGCTGGTCGACTTCAAGGGTGGCGCGACCTTCACCCGGCTGGACAAGCTCCCGCACACCAGCGCGGTGATCACCAACCTGGCCGAGGAACTGCACCTGGTCGACCGGATGGCCGACGCGATCAACGGCGAGCTGCTCCGCCGGCAGGAGCTTTTACGGGCCGCAGGCAACTTCTCTTCCCTGCGCGACTACGAGAAGGCCAGGGCGGCCGGGGCGCCGCTGGAGGAAGTACCGACGCTGCTGGTGATCTGTGACGAGTTCAGCGAACTGCTGACCGCCCGGCCGGACTTCATCGACATGTTCGTCCAGATCGGCCGGGTGGGACGGTCGCTCGGCGTCCACCTGCTGCTGGCCAGCCAGCGGCTGGAGGAAGGCCGGTTGCGCGGCCTGGAGACCCACCTGTCGTACCGCATCGGGCTGCGGACGTTCTCCGACATCGACAGCCGGACCGTGCTCGGGGTCAACGACGCGTTCCACCTGCCGCGGGCCCCTGGTCACGGGTTCCTGCGGGTCGGTACCGAGCAGATGGATCGCTTCCGTTCGGCGTATGTCTCCGGGGTTCATCGCCGGCCGGTCCCCGGCATGCTGCCGCTGACCGATGAGCAGACGCTGGAGCTGCTCGACTACTCCAGCGCCTACGTCGCCGCAGCGGTCGAGGACGAGGTCGACGAGTCACCGGCCGACCCCGATGGCGTGTTCGACGAGGCGATCGGCGAGAGCCTGATGGACGTCCTGGTCGACCGGTTCGAGGGCAAGGGAACCGCCGCGCACCAGATCTGGTTGCCCCCGCTGGACAAGGCTCCGGCCCTCGGTTCCGTGCTCCCCGGTACTCCGAACAGCCCACTGGTGCCCGGCTTCCGGCCCGGCCGGCTGATGACGGTGGCCGGCATCGTGGACCGGCCGCTCGAACAGCGTCGCGATCCGTTGCTGCTCGACCTCTCCGCGGGCGGTGGACACGTCGCGGTCGCCGGCGCGGTGCAGAGCGGTAAGAGCACAGCACTGGTCTCGATCATCGCCGGGCTCGCCCTGACGCACTCGCCCCGCGACGTGCAGTTCTACTGCCTCGACTTCGGTGGCGGCGTGCTGAGCGGCGTCCAGGACCTGCCGCACGTCGGTGGGGTGGCCGGACGGCAGGACGTCAACGCGGTCCGTCGCAGCGTCATCGAAGTACTGGGCATCATCGCCGAGCGGGAGAAGACGTTCGCCAAGCTCCGGATCGACAGCATGGAGACGTATCGCGAACGCCGGCGCAGCGGTGAGCTCGCCGACCTGCCGTACGGCGACGTGTTCCTGGTCATCGACGGCTGGGCCACGATCCGCAACGACTTCGACGACCTCGAGCAACTGCTCGCCGACATCGCGACCCGGGGCCTGGCCTACGGCGTGCACCTGATGATCAGCGTGGCTCGCTGGTTCGATCTGCGGACCAACATCCGCGACCTGTGCGCGACCAAACTCGAACTGCGGATCGGCGACCCGATCGACTCGATGGTCGACCGGCGGGCGGCCGCGCTGGTTCCGGAGCGGGCTCCGGGACGCGGTATCTCCGCCGGCCGGCATCACTTCCTGATCGCTGCTCCCCGGCTGTCCGAGCCGGCCGGCGAGGAGCGAGTCACCGTCGGGCTCGCCGACCTGGTCCAGAAGGTCGTCGCCGCCTGGCCCGATGTCGCCGCACCCGAGGTCCGCTTGCTGCCGTCCGACGTACCGTACGAAGCCTGCAACGGCGCGAGCTCCGCGGAAGCCGGGCTGGCCGTGGGTGTTGCCGAGCGCAGCCTCGAGCCGGTTCTGCTCGATCCGGTGGCCAACCCGACCTTCATCCTGCTCGGTGACGCGGTCTCCGGGAAGACCAGCTTCCTGCGCACGCTGCACCGGCGGATCGTCGAGACGTACACACCCGAACAAGCCTGTGTGCTGGTCATCGATCACCGGCGCAGTCTGCTCGGCTCGGTCGAAGGCGAACACCTGCTCGGCTACGGCACCGGGCACCAGGTCTCCGCGGACCTGATCAACCGGCTGGTCCAGATCCTCGATCAGCGCATTCCTGGACCGGACGTCACCCCGCAGCAACTGCGGGACCGCTCGTGGTGGCAGGGCCCGGACATCTTCGTCCTGATCGACGACTACGACATGGTCGCCTCCGGCGAAGGCCACCCGTTGATGCCGCTGCTGCCGTACATCCCGCAGGCAGCGGACATCGGCCTGCGGGTCTACGCGGCCCGGCGGACCGGTGGTGCGATGCGCGGGCTGTTCGAGCCGGTACTGGCGAAGATCCGCGATGTCGGTTCGCCCGGCCTGCTGCTGTCCGGCAGCCGGGACGAGGGCCTGCTGCTCGGTGGGCTGCGGGCCCAGCCGCTGCCGCCGGGCCGAGGCTTCCTGATCAACCGGCAGGGCAGCACCCAGCTGATCCAGCTGACCCACCCGCCGGCCGACTGAACACCAAGAACAGGTGCGGGACCGCCCGCACCACGGACAAGGAGGGATCGATGGACGGACTAGTCGACATCAAGGCCACCGAAGCGTTCAACCATTTCGACGATTCGATGAAATCGCTCGTCGAGGGGTTCGACGGCGCGATGGGACGGGTTGCGAGCACGGCGCCCGCGGCCGCCCCGCAGGGTGGCACGGACGAAAGCAAGGTGTTCATGACCCAGGAGCGGCAGGCGCGCGACACCTTGGCGCAGTACCTGACCCAGACGTCGCAGGGTTTCCACGGATACCAGACCGCCGTCGCATCGATCAGCGACAAGTACGGTCACCTGCTCGCGGTGACCACGGCCAGGATGAACGCCTTGCTGAAGCCCAGCGACCACGCGGTCCCCACCAACCCGGTCTTCACGTTGTGGGACGTACCGCCGGCAGGAGGACACTGATGGCCACCGACTACAACGCCAAGTTCAGTGTCAGTAGCGCGACGACGCTCGACCAACTGGAGACCGCGGTCAACCTTCTCGGCGCTGTCGCCGAGCAGGAAAAGGCCATGATCGGAGTGCTCGAATCGGTCCAGAAGGTCTGGACGGACGCGAGTACCGCGGTGACCGGCGCGGCCCAGGACCTGCGCCGGAACGCGACCGACCTGACACAGTCGTGGAACAAGCAGATGTCCGACGCCTCGGTGTTCACCACCAAGACCGAGGGCTCGGCGAAGTCCCTGACCGACGGCAGCGATCAGATGGCCGGAGCATCCGGCGTGACGAACAAACTGAAAGGGCTCAGCGACTACGTCGCGGGGACCGGTGTGCAGGTGGCCAAGGCCAAGACGGAGGCGCTCCGCCAGATCGCCTTCGCCCGGCAGTACGGGTCGAACACCGCCAACATGGAGGGCGCCAACATGAGCGCCGACGAGATCGCGAACCAGTACGTCCCGCAGATCATTCCGTTCGTGTTGCCGATGGGCAACGCGCTCCACCTGCTCGGCACGATGTACGAACAGTACGGCCCTGAGATCACTGCCCAGGCGCAGCAGCTGAGATGGGTCGGGCCGGGCAACAACGCTCCCTCGCCCGGTGGTGCCAATCCCGGTGGCGCTGCTCCCGGTGGCGCTCAACCGGGTGGTGCTCAGCCAGGTGGTGCTCAGCCGGGTGGTGATCCAGGTGGAGCCGAGGCAGGAGCGGGCGACGAGGCTGGTGCCGGTGGGGATCAGGCCGGCGCCGGTGGGGATCAGGCTGGTGCGGGTGACACCGGCGCCGGAGCGGGTGATCCCGGGGCAGCCGGCGATCTGGGGCAGGGTGATCTGGGGCAGGGAGGCTTGCCGCCGCTGCCCGGGGACCCCAATGGTCCGGGTACCGGGCTGGCTGGCCTGCCGCCGTTGACGGCGCCGCCGAATCCCAGCCTGAACCTGCCGCCGTTGCAGACCCACCCAGGTCCGTACCCGACCGCACCGGTCGGTGGTCCGCCGCCGCTGATCCCGCCGACCGGGCCGCTGGGCATCGGTCCTGGATCGAAGGGCAACCTGCCGTCCCTCGGCGGGGGCGGCAAGGGCGGTGGCGGTCTCGGCAGCCTCGGTGGTGGCGGACTCGGCAAGGGCCGGGGTCTGCCCGACCTGTCCAAGATCGGGGATCCCGCACTCCGTGGGGACCAGCAGATCGCGCGGGCTGTGCAGCAGGTCTCGGCACCCACTCAGCCGTCGACCGGACAGGCTCCAGCGGCACCGACCGGGCTTGCCGGATCGCCTTCGGGTACGTCGCCCGCGGGCTCGGGTGGCATGCCTCCGCCGATGATGCCGCCGGGTGCGGGCGCTGCCGGCGGTGGCGGGCGTGGTGGCAAGCCGGGTGCCGGTGCGATCCGGCCGGTGAACCGCAAGCGCAAGTCGCAGGACGACGAGACGCCGGGCGTTCCGATCGGGCTGCGGGGCAAGGCCGGTAAGTCGTTACCCGGTGGGTTCCCGATGGTTCCGGCGGCGAGCCGGCGCCGGAAGGACGAGCGGGAGAAGGCCGACACCATCCAGCTTCTCGACGAGGAGCTGTGGAAGGTCGAGGAGGCCGAAGCCGCCGAAACCAAGAAGCGAACCGGCCGCCTAGCCACCTGACCGCCCCCCACCACCAACGGGCCCCTGGCTACCAGCCAGGGGCCCGTCCCCATCCCCGGCTCCCCAGCCAGGGGCCCGTTCTCATCCCCGGCTACCCAGCCAGGGCGCGTTCTCATCCCCGGCTACCCAGCCAGGGCCTGTTCTCATCTGAGGGGTTAACCCCTCAGTTTGTGGGTTGTCACCTCGGGTTCCGGGGTGGCAACCCACAAACTCGGGGGTTAACCAGCGAGATGGGGACGCGGGCAGGCGACGGGTTGGATGGGGACGCGGGGTCAGGCGACGGGTTGGATGGCGGCTGAGGGGTCCAGGCCGGTGCCTTGGGGGATCCGGGCTACTAGCTGGGCGGGGATTCGGACTGGTTCGACGCCGTCGTAGCCCAGGGTTTCGAGCAGAGCCGGATCGGACAGCGAGTAGGCGCGGCCCAGGTCGGTGATGATGGAGACGGTGCCTGCCTGCGCCTGGTCCGACGGCATCGCCTCGACGATCGCGGCGGCGCCCGGTTCTACCAGGATGCGGTCGGCCAGCGCGGTACCGAGTTTTCCTCGTTTGACGGTCATGGTCGCCTGGTCGCGCGGCGGCATCGTGGCGTCGATGGTGACCGTGGGGACCCGGTCATCGGGCTGGTAGGTCGCGCAGACCGTCCCCTGGCCGTTGCGTGGGGCAACGAATTTGGGCCGGGTCCGCGGCGTCTGGCCCTCGTCAGCCCGGGTCGACGGTGGTTCGGCGCGACCCAACGACAGCAGGCCGAGCGGGAGCGCGACCGGCGCCTTGCCGCCGTACGCCGCGGTGATCGGGCGGTACGCGCGCTGGATGTCGTACTGCAACGCGGTGATCGGCCGGAGCTTGTCCTTGAGCGCGAGGTAGTACTGCTGGGCGCCGCTCGAGGTGGCCACGACGAACAGCTGTCCGATCCGGGTGCCGGACCGGTCCGGGATCGCGGACGACGGCTTGCCCACGCCGGCCGTGGCGATCGGCGCGATCGGGTCCCCGTCCGGCAGCGAGGCGACGAAGGCCGAGCCGACCCGGGCCCAGGGTTCCGAACCAAGCGCCAGGCCGACCGTGGTGGTGTCGGACTTCTGGATCCGGTGCCGGTAGCCCTTCCAGATCAGGTACTGGTCGCCGGTCTCCATCACCTCCACCAGCATCGCGGCGTCCAGCATCGACTGGTCCTGGGTGGGCTGCGAACCAACCATCAGGACGGACTCGCTGGTGGCCGCCCCGCTGGCGTCGAGGGCCGGCTCGGAACACAAGGTCCAGCCACCGGTGAGCAGCCGCTTGCGGTCCGGCAGCGCGTCGGGGGCGTCCTTGATGCCGATCAGTGATCCCCGCGGTACGTCCGCCAGCGACCGCCGCGACACCCGCCGGACTGCGCCATATTTGCCTAGGGCAAGCAATGCGGAAGTGTAGTTGGTGACCGGGTGCAGATGGCCGTCGACGTAGACGAACCGGGTCCCGGTCTCCTTCTCGACCACGACCACGTCGCCGCCGCTCCAGGCCTTGCTCCCGCCCGGGACGACCAGGCCGTAGACACCGGCCACCACCAGTGCGAGGACGAGGATCGCCGCGCTCCAGAAGGCGGCGGCCAGCGGTCGCTTGAACGGTGGCTGCTCCGGGTCGGTCTCCCGGGTCACCAGCGCAGACGTCATCCGCTGGATGGAGAACTGGTGCGCCTGGAGCTGGTCCTTCCTGGTCGCCATCTCAGCCTCCCCAGCCCCGCACAGCGCCGTACAGGCCGAGCACCGCTGCCGCCACCGGGATCACCGCGAGCGTCACCATGATCTCCACGATCTCGGCGTACCTGCTCAGGTACGGGCTCGGCCGGCGGATGCTGTACCGCAGGCCGAAGAAGACCGCGAGCGCGGCCAGTACCAGCACGGCCGGGGCGATCACCGCGACCGGATCGGCGAGCTGCCGGCTCAGCGGACCGAGGACAAGACCGGCTCCGCCGACGAGGGCAGGAATCAGCAGCAGCAACCGTTGCTTCACGATCGGGTACAGCCGGGTGCGGAGGAATGCTCCGGCGCTCAGCAGGCAGACCAGGATCGTCGCCGACCGCGTCTCGGCCAGCACCAGCAGGACCTGGCAGGTCGACAGTACGACCATCAGCCCGACCAGCATCCCCGTCAGCAGACCGTCGGCGCGGACCACAGCGCCGTACACTTGTTTGCGTGGCGGCAATGGATCGTCCCGGACCAGGTCGGCGGTCGTCCGGGGCAGGATCGGCATCGGCAGCCGTCCCAATCGGAGCGCGAGGGAGGCGAACAACGGCGAGAACCCCAGCAGGGCAGCGCCGAGGATCGCAGCGACGTCAGCACCGTCGAGAGCCTCCGAAGTACCGATCCAGCCGCCGGCCACGCCCAGGACCCCGACGCTGATCGCACCGATGAACAGGACCGCGCCGTCCACGACACCGAGGTAGCAGGCCGCGCCGGCCAGCATCAGAGCGGCGCTCGCGGCGAGGACCTGTGGCGCGCCAACCGCGGGCCAGCTCGCCGCACCGGCCAGCAGGAGGCCGCCTCCGAGCCCTGCGCACGGCAGGCCGATCCCTCCGACCATCACACCGGCTCCGGAGTCGCCGACCACTCTGGCCAAGGTGACCGCGCCTGCTACCAGCAGCAACGACGTGAGCAGCAGCCAGCCCGCAGGGGTCTGCCAGGGCGTGCCCAGGCGCAGGATCGTGACGATGACGACCAGCAGGGCGATCGCCGCGGAGATCAGACCGGACATCCTGGTGTGCCAGGGCGACCAGGCAGCGCCGAGCCGGCCGGAGCCGGAGGCGACCGCGTCGACCAGGTCGTCGTACTCGAGCTCGGGCCATTCCAGCCGGCGCGGGACGAGGTGCAGGATCTCCCCGTCGCGGATCCGGTGCGAGCTGAGGCTCCGGCCGAGGACGAGCTCAGCCCCGTCGGCTCTGCGCAACACCCACCCGCCGCCGGGAGCGCCTTCGTCGGCGAGATGCTCCCCGGCTTTGGTCAGTACGCCGGGCAGCACCTCGGCGACCGACGAGTGCTCAGGCAAGGCCAGGTCCAGCCGGCGTTGGGGGGTGGCGATGGTGACGCGGAGAAGACCGGTGATGTTCATGGCGCCCTTCTTTTCTTGCTTCTTCGGCCCACTGAGGCACCCCCACTGTCCGTTGTCCGCCGCGCCTCCGGGGCGGGCTGGCCTTTTCCTGCCGCCGGCCCTGCGGACGCGTTGACCGCGCCTACGCTCGGGCCCGAGGACGGAGGAGGTGCACGTGATGACTGCGGAGCCACTGCTGCTGCCGATCGGTCATGATCTCGGAGCCCGGTACGCCGACGGCGGTGCCGGCCACCATCAGCAGGTGCGGGCCGGGATCGAGGTCGCGGAGCTGACCAGGACCGAGTTCACCGTCTGGTTGCTTGCCCACGGCATCGATGACCAGGACCGGCCCACTCGCGCCTCGGTGGTACGGACCGCTGAACGGTTCGGGCTGGATCCGGACGTGGCCGGCAAGATCGTCGACCAACTGCTGACCGACCGGCTACTGGCCGCCCTCGATCCGGACGGCGACGCGGCGATCGAGTTCGCCCAGCGGCACCAGCTCGTTCCGCTCCTGATCGGGCTCGGACCCGACCCGGACCAGCCCTGGCTGCAAAACATCGGCCTGCTCAACCAGCCGCTCGTCCAGGTGTCGACGGCCGTCTACGACGTCTGGTCCTGGGCGCACCTCGCCCCGCAACTGTGGGCCGGCTGCCACGATGCGGCGGAAGTGGCCCGCAATGCCGGGATCGAGTCGGTCGAGGAGACCCAACCGCGGGCGGTGCTGGCCGGCATCCTCCGCGAGGTCCACGGTTTGCTCTCCAGCCGGGCCGCGTACCTCGATCGGCGGTCCAACTGATGGCCGCCTCAACCCTCTTTCCTGTTGGCCACTATGCCGGCCTGCGACCTGACGACGACGGTCTTCCCCTGCACGCGATCCGGATCGGCTGGCAGCAGCACCGGCTGTCCGAGGACGCCTTCGGAACCTGGGTGCTGAGCCACGGCACCCCACAGCTCGGTAAAGGCTCGTGGTCCGCCGACGATCTGGTCGCCGCCGCCCTCGATGCCGGGATCAGCGAGCCGGCCAGACACGCCGAAGCACTAGCGACTGACGGCCTACTGGCGTCGGCATCGGAGGCGTTCGCGAAGGCCTACCGGCTCGATGTGCAGTTCGTCGGACTCGGCAACAGCCCGGAGAATCCGGATCAGTACGCCGTCGGCCTGCCCGGACTCGGCGCCGCGGCGATGCTCGATCCCAGTAGCTACGAGCTGTGGCAGTGGGGTTCGGTGGCGCCGACGTTGTGGCACATGTGTCAGGTGCGCGCCTCGATCGCCGGTGACGCAGAGCCTGCCGATGCTCTGACCAGCGTGCTCGGCGATCTCCGGTATCTGGTCGCGCACGGCTGCGCCTATGTCGATGTAGCGGATCCGCGATGACCTGGGCCGGTCGGGTGCGAAGATGAGTGTGATGGCGGAGATACCTGTGAGTGGGTTGGTTCTGCGGGCCGAGGGACCGGTTGCGTCGGTTTTCCTGGTGGCCCCGGTGGCTGGTGGGCGGACGGCGGTGCTGAAGGTCTATCCGCAGCCGTTGGATCGGCGGACCTACAACGGGGTCGAGGTGGAGCAGGCGAAGCTTGCCGGCCTTCGGTCGGTGGCGTCGATTCTGCGGGTGGACGCGCTGGAGGAGTTGCCTGACGGGCGGACCGGGTTGCGGATGGAGTTCTGTCCGCAGTCGTTGGTGGAGTTGGTCGCCGGCAGGCCGCTGCCGATCGGTGATGTCGTGGTTCTGGGACAGATACTCGCTTCTGTGCTGGCCGATGCGCACAATGCCGGGCTGGTTCATGGTGGGGTGACGCCGGCCAACGTGCTTGAGCGGTCCAGCGGTCAGCCGGCGTTGAGTGACTTCGGGATGGCGTTGCGGTTGCGGTTTCCGCGGGACTTGATGGGGGACGCGGCGTACACGGCTCCTGAGGTGTTGCGGGATGGTGAGCTGTCGGAGCAGGCCGATGTCTACGGGCTGGGGGCCGTGCTCTACCTGGCGTTGACCGGGCACTCGCCCTTCCCGGCAAGGACCGGTGAGGCCGCGGATGATGTCGTACTACGGGTCCTCCGCGAACCTGTGCCTGAGGTTTCCGGCCGCGATGTGCCCGCGGCCTTGGCGGGGTTGCTCACTCGGATGATGGCCAAGGAGCCGGACGCCCGACCCGAGGCGGCGCAGGTCGTACAGGAGCTGGAAGCCCTTCTGCTGCAGGCGGATGAGCCCGCGGTGGACGACCTGGATTTCGACGATTTCCGCGATGAGCTCGCCACCGGACGGGTCACGCAGGTTGCGCCGGCCCGGGTGCCGGTGAAGAAGACCGCCAAGAAGAAGGCGTCGTGGAAGAAGCCGTCCAAGACGATGGTGATCGCAGGGGCCGCCGCGGTGGCGCTGCTCGCCGTAGTACCGGTGGTGTTGCAGCCTGGCGACAAGAAGGAGCCGACTGCCGGTCCGCTCCCTCAGATGACGCCAACCGTGACGGCAACCCCGCAGCCGGTGGATATCGAGCTCAAGCCGCCGCAGGACCTCGGTACCTCGGTGAAGCTGCAGTGGAGCACGTTCAAGCCGATGACGGTCGCCGTATTCGGCGCGGAGCAAGGCAAGAAGGAGCCGGTGCTCCTCTACAAGGGCACCAGCACCTCCTGGAGCGGCAAGATCACCCCTGGCCTCAAGTACTGCTTCGAGGTCCAGGGCACTGACGGCGTCGGCGGCTACACCAGCAAGCCGATGCCGATCCGCGGCGCCTCCTGCTCAAGCTGAGAGCTAGAAGAGGCTCCGGATCTCGAAGGCCGCTTGCAGCCGGTCGGTCCACGGGCGAGACCGCAGGCCACGGCTGACTTCCCGTACGCCGTCCCACGCCTGCTTCCCGAGATCAGGGCCAGCCGGCGCGCCTGACCACAAGGCTCGGTCGACCGACTGCGCCACGACGCCGATCCCAGCCCGGGCCCGGTCATCCGCCACATCGCCCGAAGCCGCAACCAAGTCCCGCACGGTCATACCGGTCGTCACCGCAACCCCGTGAGCCCGCAAGCGATCCCGTACCTCCGCCCACGCGCCAACCACCGCCGCACTCCCGGTACGCCGACGCCGTCGAATCCCGCGGACGAGCTTCAGCAACGGCACCCCCACCAGCCATAGCAAGAGCAACGCGACGGACCCGATGAAGATCCCGAACACCGGTACGTCGACCCCGCCCCAACTCCGATCGTCGCCCGGGTCGTCCGTCGACGGCGGTACCACCGGATCCTCGATCTTGTCGACCGGTACCGACTCCTCCCGCGCCTGCTGAGTCACCTCCGCGTCGCTGCCCGGAGCCGGCTTCTTGTTGCCCTCGGCAGCCTTCCCCGCCGGATCCAACGGCCACCACCCGACGCCGTCGACAGCGACCTCCGGCCAGGCGAACGCATCGCGGTTGTAGACCGAGTACCAGCCATCAGCATCCGGTTTGTCGGGTGCCCGGAACCCCACGGCCAGCCGGGCCGGGATGCCCTTCAGCCGCGCCAGCGCGACGTACCCGGCGGCGAACTGCTCGCTGGTGCCGTACGTCTCGCCTTCCAGGAACGGCTTGAGTTGCGGCCAGCTGTGTCCGGTCGGCAACGGATCCTTGGTGGCGACCTGGTAGTGGTCCCACATGTAGGTCTCCAGCGCGAGGGCCGTCGCGAAGGTCGCCCGCTTCTCCTGAATGGCCTCCTCGGCCTTCGCATAGATCTCGTTGGGCACCGGACCGAGGTTTCCCAGGCCATCGACCTCGTCCGGGTCGATCCCCGACCGGTACAACTGCTTGGCAGACACGGCCGGCTTGGACCAAGTCAGGTCGTAGCTCTGCGGCTGGACTGCCGAGATCAGCGTGCCGCCGTTCGGCTCGATCTGTGGCTCCTCCACTCCGCTGACGGAGGACGGCAGCAACTGTCCGGGCAGCCACGGTCCGGTCAGCCCCTTCAGCTCGACCGTGGCGTGCTGCTCGGTTGTCCCGACGGTCACCCTGGGGCCCGGAGCCAGCTGCGATCCCAAGCGGAGGAAGGAGTAGTCGGTGGACCAGTTGGCACCGTCGAACTGCTCCAGTGCCACTTGCCGCCACCGGCTGACCGGCTCCGACGACTTGTAGCGGAACAGCAACTTTCCCTGGTTCTGCTGGCTCAACCGGCTCGCCAATTCGTCCAGCGGACTGGCGACGCGCGAGTTCGGGACGGCGGCGCTCTGGGCCTTCTGCAGCGTGTACGGCGTCCGCCCGCTCACGTCGAGCGCACTCACCGCGACGCCACCCACCACAGCGATCACCATCACGATGGCAGCAGCCACCAACGGCGACAAGGGACTCGTACGCCGGGCCTTGTCCGTCCGCCCGGTCCAATCGGCCACCAGCAACGCGGCAACCACCAAGCCATACGCAAGAGCAACCAGTACTGCGGTAAGCCCAGCCAACGCAATATAGAGCTGACTCACGCCGACCACCGCAAGACCCGGCAGGACTGCCACCAGAGGCGGCGTCCGATCGAGCAACTCCAACCCCAGCAGACAAGCGAGCAACACGAGCAGCGGAACGAACAGCACCAGCTCCGCATCCGGCCGAGCCGGCCAGGTCGACTCCAGCGTCGTCTGCCACGAACTCAATCCGTGCCCCAAGGCCGAGAACGTCGACCCCGTAGGCAAGCCGGCCAGAGTAGTTGCCCGCAGCACCGTTTCGATCACGGCCAGCAGCCCGGCCGCGATCACCAGGATCGGCCGCCAGGCCAGCAACGACGGCCACAGCCGACAAAGCTCGGTGACCAGGTACGCCGCCAGGCAGACCGCGCCGACCGACGGCAACAACCCGGCCACCGAGAAAACGGGCCCGAAGCAAAGACCGCCGATGAACGCGGCAACGATCACCGCAAGGGTCCGGCGCCGGCTGCTCACTCGATCACCCCACTCCACTGCTGCAACGCTTCAGCCGCGTCGGCGGCGAGGATGACGCGCGCCCCAAGGATCGGCGCGACTCCATGCACAGGCCCGAGCCCGAGCACCGTCACCGAGCTGTAGCGAACCAGCAACGGCGCAAGATCACTCGCCGTCCCGCGGACTCCGGTGACGACGACGATCGCACCTCCGCTCGAGGCGCCGGTGGTCAACGACCTTGGCAGCAAGGCATCCCGATCATCCTTCTGCTCCACGATGCACAACTCGTCCAGGAACTGTCGCGAGGCCAGTGCTCCACCCGGCGCAGCGATGTCGGCGCCGGCCGAGGTGATCAACCGGCAGCGGTGCCCGGCCATCGAGGCGGCGAACAAGATCGACGCAGCCACCTCGACCCCTTCCTCAAACATTGCCTCAGGCAACGGTTCCGCCCGGGTATCGAGCAGGACGGTCAACCGCGGCTGGTCGGGATCGACGAAGTCGCGGACCATCAGTTGCCCAGTGCGCGCGGTCGCCTTCCAGTGCAGGTGCCGTACCTCATCGCCCACGACGTACGGGCGAACATCGCGCAGGTCGGCCGAGCCTCGCAGCGAGTCGTCGGCGGTCCGGCCGACGTGGTGGTGCCGCGGCCGCCCGGCGACAACCGTGCGGGTCGCATGCCGCTTGGGATGCACCCACAGGGTCGCCACCTCACCCGTCGCCAGCCGGTTCACCGCCAGCCCGAGCGGGTCCGTGCGCTCGAGCGTCAGCGGGCCCACCTGGATCCGCCCACGCCGAGTCGTCGGCAATTCATACCGGTACGTCGCTTCGCCGGACGGCCCGAGTCGACGGATCCGCACCTGCTGCCGCTCGACCCCGGCGGAGTCGTGTGCCGCGAAGGCCGGCTGCCACCGGGTGCCCTCATTGCGCACCCGCAGGGTCGCCAACGCCGGCCGGCCACGCTCGACGCGATCAGGCGTCAGCCCGCGCTTCACGGACACATGTGGCTGCCGCACGGTCAGCAGCGTCGCGGCGATCAGCGCCCCGATACCGATCCCACCGAGCGCCCGGAAGAAGGTGTAGCCGCCGAGCTCGCCCAGCACATAGAGCGCGATCGACCCCACCAGCACCGAGATCCCACGTCCAGTCAGCCGCATCAGTGCCTCACCAGTCCATGACGTTCGATTGCGCCGGGATCCCCGGACCAGTGGCGGTGACCCAGACCTGTCCCGCGGTGTCGTCGTTGTAGAACTTCTGGACGTCGATCACACCTTGGCTGTTCGACGTGAGCTCCTCGGGGCCTTCCTTGTGCAGTTCGCCGTAGTTCGTGGTGTGCCCCTGGAACATGTAGGCGGTGTTCGGCCGCAGCCCGGTGGCCCGGATGTGGATGTTGAAGCAGATGCCGGGCTGGCAGACGTCTGGGTCGCTGTCGACGGCCGTGCCCTTGCTGATCCTCAGGGTGCCGTTGCCACCTGGAGCTTGCGGCGTCGCGCTGATCGTGGCGCCGGCGCCGACCAGGACCCGGCCGTCGGAGGTCTTGGTGACGGTGGTGACTACGAATGTGTAGCGCTTGCCGTTGGTCAGGCCACTCCACCGATAGCTCGTCCCAGTGGACTTCTTGGAGTTGCCGTTCTGGCTGATCCCGTAGCTCACCAGCGTTCCCCCGTTGAGGTTCGGCCGGCGCCAGGACAACGTCACAGCACCGGACGACTGTACTGCCGTCAGCCCGGCAGGTGCGTCCGCCGCAGCGCCGAGGGTGACGCGTGCGGACGAGACCGCGGGGCCGGTGCCGACGCGGTTCACCGCGCGCACGGAGAAGCTGTACGACGACCCGTTGGTCAGGCCGGTCGCAGTGGCGCTACGGACCGAGCCGGAGACGGTCTTACTCCCACCGCTCCACGTCACGACGTACGAGGTGACGGCGGCGCCGTTCGCGGCCGCGGCACCCCACGTGATCGAGGCGGAGGCGTTGGCGGCCTTGGCCGAGACGCTTCGTGGCGCGCCGGGCCGGCTGGCCGTGATGGTCGGCGGCGCGGGCGGCTTCGGCGGGACGGTCTTCGCCGGCGGTGGCGGCTCAGGCTTCTCCGTCTTCGCCGGACCGCCCGGCTTCCCGCTGCCCGGGGGCTTCCCGCTGCCCGGCGGCTTGCCGGTCCCTGGCGGGTTACCGGTGTTCTGCGGCCTTCCGGGCCCTTGGGTCTCGGTGGTCCGTGGTGGTGCGGGCGGGCCGCTGGTGTTGGGCGGCTCGACCGGCTGGGTCGGCTTCGAGGACGGAGGTACCGGCTGCGACGGCTTCGGTTTGCCCGGTTTGGGCGCCGGCTTGCCGGTCTGGCCGTTCGTCGCCACCTCGGTCACCTGACCGTTGCCTTCGACAACCATCACGTGTTCGCCGGCGACGCCGTCGACGTACAAGCGCGAGTCGCCACCGCGGGACAGCCGCGGCCGGTCACCCGGTGCCCTCGGCGCCTGCTTCGACGCTGCCGGGATCTTCCGGGTCTGCTGCTGCTTGCCGTCCCGGTCCAGCGTCAGCACGGTGCCGTCGCCGGAGGTGTCGATCAGCGCCAGGCCCGTACCGGAGGAGGCGATCTGGTCGTACTTGCCGGTCCCGAGCGAGACCGCCGTCGGCTTGGCCGGGGGCTTCGCCGTCGATCCGCTGGTCAGCGGTGAGGTGTCCACGAGCTGCAGCAGGTTCTTCTTCGGGTCCAGGATCGCCACCCGTCCAGCCACGTCGTTGGCAGCCACGATCGAGTCCGGCGTCAGCTGCGCGCCGTCCAGCGACATCTGCCGACCGAACCCGGCCGGCCCGACCGCTCGCAGCTCCTTGGCGTCGAGGTCGAGGAACACCGGCTGGTTGCCGACCAGGGTCAGCATGCCCGCGTGGCCGAGCGGGACTTTCGCAGTACAGGTCAGGCGAGTGGCCTGCAGGGCTGCCTGGCACAGCTGGCCGGACTCGAGCCCGTACACCCAGACGGTGCCGTCCGAGGTCGCCACCGGCTGACCGAGCGGGCCCGTCGTGGTCATCACGGCCCGCTCGCCACCCAGCCGGACGACGGTGCCGGACTTGCGGTAGACCGCGTAGACCACACCGGCGACCTCGAGGGCGACCGGCTTCTCCGTCGACGGCGCCCGTTGCGGGTCGAGCACCTTGAGGTCCGACTTTCCCCACTCGATCGTCCGGCCGTCGGCGAGTACGAAGCCGTTCTGGTCGGACTGCGCGGACGGCGAGCCCGGCGAGGCATCGGGAACGTCGACCTCGCTGTCGACGCTCTTCGTGCCACCGTCGATGTGGAAGACCTTGCCCAGCGTGCTGTTGTAGACGAGGTGGCCGGACTGAACGAACCGCATCCCCGCGTTCGACGCATCGGCGCCGGAGACCGCGATAACGGTCGCCGTCATGCAGACGGCCACCACCGCCGCCAACGCGGCCCTCGCACGCCAGATCGGCTTTACGTCGCTCATCCCCGTCTCCTTGGTTGCTGCTGCTTCAGGCGCTGCCGACGCTCGCGGTCGGGGCCGGTGTGGCAGCCAGTACTTCGTCCACGACCGAGGACGGCGGGCGCTGGCTCAGCTCCGCGTCCGGGGTGAGGACCAGCCGGTGGGCGAGGACCGGCATCGCGACCTGCTTGACGTCGTCCGGTGTGGTGAACGCCCGGCCGTCCGTTGCCGCGTACGCGCGAGCAGCTCGGACCAGCGCGATGCTGCCGCGGGGGCTGGCGCCGTACCGGACGGCCGTGTGCTCGCGAGTGGCTGACGCGAGCTTCACGGCGTACGAGCTGATCGCGGGGTCCACATGCACGGACCGGACGGCGGCGATGGCGTTGCGCAGCGCCGGTACGTCGATGACCGGGCTGAGCGAGTCGGGACCGATCCGGCCGGTGTCGCCGAGCACGATCCGGACCTCGGCGTCGTGGTCGGGGTAGCCGATCTCGATCCGCATCAGGAACCGGTCGAGCTGCGCCTCGGGCAGCCGGTAGGTGCCCTCCATCTCGATCGGGTTCTGGGTGCCGATCACCAGGAACGGGTCCGGCACCGCGCGGGTGATCGAGTCGACGGTGACCCGGCGCTCGGCCATCACCTCGAGCAGGGCCGACTGCGTCTTCGGCGTACCGCGGTTGATCTCGTCGGCCACCACCACGTTGGCGAAGATGCCGCCCGGGTGGAACTCGAACGTCTCGTTGCCCTGGTGGTAGACCATCACGCCGGTGATGTCGCCGGGCAGCAGGTCCGGGGTGAACTGGATCCGGTTCCAGGTGGCGTCGATGCTGCGCGCGATACAGCGGGCCAGCGTCGTCTTGCCCAGTCCGGGCACGTCCTCGATCAGCAGGTGTCCCTCGGCGAACAACGCGGTCAGCGCGAGCCGGACCACCTCGGGCTTGCCATGGATCACCTTCTGCAGGTTGTCCGCGACCAGTCGGTAGGCCTCGCCGGGTGGAATGGTCGCGCTCATGGGGTGCTCCAAGTGAATGTGTTGGACTTGATGGGCTGCTCGCCGTCGGCGGTGGCGACGACCCAGACCTGCTGGCCGGGTGCGTCGGTGGCGAACCGGTCGTCGAGAACGATGCTGCCGTCGGACTTGGTCGTGAGGGTCGCGCCGCCGTTCGAGGGTTGCCATTTGGTGGTGAACGGCTGGAAGAAGTACGCCGTGTTGGGCTTGAGGCCCTTGCCGACCACCTTGATGAACGCACAGCCCGGCGGGTTGCAGGCCTGGTCGCCACCGCCGTGGGTGGTGTCGGCACCACGGGAGGCGGTCAAGGTCGCGCCCGAGCTACTGCCGCCGCTGCCGACCTTGACGGTGCGGCTGGCGGTCTTGCCCAGGACAAGTCGGCCCTGAGCGTCCTTGGTGACAGCCTGGACGGTGACCCGGTACGTCGCTCCGTTGGTCAGGCCAGTGAAGGTCCAGCTGGTCGTGGTCGCCGTGTCGCCCTTGCTCGTGCCGCCGCCCGAGGTGACGTTGGCGGCCACGTCGTAGCCCTGCAGGGTGCCGCCGTGCAGGGCAGGCCGCGTCCACTTCATCGTCACCTTGCCGCTGCCGGGCTGCACTGTGAAGTTGCCGGGGGCATCCGGGACACCGCCGTCGGGGGTCAGCCGGGTGGTGCTGGCACCTGGGCCGGTGCCTACTCGGTTCGTGGCCCGGACGGTGAAGGTGTAGGCCGTGCCGTTGGTGAGGCCTGTGATGGTGGTGCTGCGCGCCGAGCCGGCCAGCTTCTTGCTACCACCACTCCAACTCACCTGGTACGCCGTAATGACAGCGCCGTTGTTCGCAGCGGCTCCCCAGTTGACCAGGGCGGAACCCGTGCCGGCCTTGCCGGACACGCTGGTGGGGGCCCCGGGCCGGCTCGCCTGGACGGTGGGCTTCGGGTCGGGCTTGGTGGGGGCGGGCGGGTTCGGCTTGGTCGGCTTGGCGGGCGGCGGGTTGCCTGTCGGTTGGCCGGTGGGCTCGTTGGTCCGCGGGTTCTGCGGCTTCTTCGGCCGGTGCGTCGGCTGGGTCGCCGGCGGCTGGGTCGTCTGTTCGGTGGGCTGCGTCGGCGGCTGGCTGGGCGGCGGTTGGGTTGGCCGGTGGGTGGGCGGCGTGGTCGTCGGGTGCTCGGACGGCTGGGTCGGCTTCGGCGAGGTGGGTTCGGGCTTGCTCGTGTCGACCGCCGTCACGTCGCCGGTGTCGTCCACGACCATCACCTCCTCGCCGGACCTGTTAGCCACGTACACGCGGGAGTCGGCGCCACGGTTCAGCCCCGACTTGTCGTCCGGGGAGAGCTTGGCCTGCTTCGACGGCTGCGCGAGCTGCTTCTTGTCTTTCTGGTTGCCCTCGCGGTCGACGGTGACGAGGGTGCCGCTGCGGTCGTCGAGCAACGCGAGACTCTGGCCGGAGGACGCCATCCGCTCGTACCTGCCCTCGGGCAGCGTCTTGCGCAGGGGCTCGGCCGCTGCCTTGCCAGTGGTCAGTTCGGCGGTGTCGACCAGGTACAGGACGTTTTGTTCCGGGGTGACGATCGCGATCCGGCCGGCGACGTCGTTCTGGGCGATGACTGTGTCGGCAGGCAGGGCAGGGAGTGGGAGCGGTGCTTGCTTGCCGAGTCCGCTGTCGTCGACGGCGTACATGGAACGGCCGGTGAGGTCCACGAAGACGACCTGGTTGTCACCGATGAGCGCCAGTGCGCCGCTGTGCCCTAGCTGGGTCTTGGCGGGACAGGTGAGCCGGTCGGCGTCGATCGGCAACTGGCAGAGCTGGCCATTGTCGAGCCTGTGCACCCACAGGGTCCCGGTGGTCGTGACGATCGGCGGACCGAGCGGTACGCCGGGCCTGTCGACGACGGGTCGCTGGCCCAACCGCGCGATGCTGCCCGCGTTGCGGTAGACCGCGAAGGCCGCGCCACCAGCGGAGAGTCCGACGGGTTGCTCGTCGGGCGGGGCCGGTACTGGGTCCGTCACCTGCAGGTCCGATTGGCCGAACTGGAACGTCCGGCCGCGCGCCAGGGCGTAGAAGTTCTCGTCCGTCTCGACGATCTGCGTGCCCGGACCCGCGCCGGCCAGCGGTACCTGGCTGTCGACGTTCTTGGTCGAGCCGTTGACGTGGAAGATCTTGCCCAGCGTGCTGTTGTAGATCCACTGACCCTGCCGGGCGAACTGCACGCCCGGCGAGGCGTTGCCGGCGCCGGCCACGGCGATCCCGGTGATCACGATGCAGCCGGCGACCACGGCGGCGAGGGCAGCCCGTGCACGCCGCCCCTGCGGCTCGCCGGCGGCCTGTGCGGGCACATTTCCGGCGTGACCGAGTGTGAAGCGGCGACGCAGCTGAGTGATTGCCTTCACAGCCTTGAGGCTAAGGCACCACGGGTACAGGCGGGGTCCAGATCCGGTCCACTCCGGTTTCCATACGCAATTGTGTCCGTTGCTGGAAGGGAAAACCTTCGCGTCACAGGTCGGTGGCCACCGGAATCCGGAACTCGAAGATCGCGCCGCCCTCGTCGGCGTTGTAGACCTGCAGATCGCCGCCGTGCGAGAGCGCGACCCAGCGGACGATCGACAGCCCGAGGCCCGATGATCCGCCGCCGCTACTGAATCGCTCGAACATGTCCTCGCCGATCGCGGGATCGATGCCCGGGCCCTGGTCGGCGACGGTGACCCGGCCGTCGGCGACCGTCACGGTGACGATCGCCTGCGCCGCGCCGGGAGCGCGGCCGTGCCGCATCGCGTTGTCGAGAAGGTTGCCGATCGCCCTTTGCAGCAAGGCCGGATCGGCACGCACCTTGGTCGGCGCGGTCACCACCGAGATCCGCGCCGAGCCCGGTGGCATGTCCTCGACGACGCCGGCCACGAGCTGGTCGAGCCAGACCGGTTGCATCGTTAGGCGTTCGACACCGGCCGCGAGACGGGCACGGACGAGCAGGCCGTCGATGATGTCGCCCATTCGGCCTGCCAGGCGGACTGTTCGGGGCAGGAGTTCGGCGCGTTGCTGGGGGTCCTGCGCAGCCGTTTCCGCCAACGCACGAAGGGCTGCGACCGGAGTACGGAGGTCGTGCGCGGTCTCGGCGAGCAGTACCTCCTGCTGCTCGAGTGCAGCCATCGCAGGCCGGATCGCACGGCCAGACAGCCAGTACCCGGCCAGTGCCGCAGCACCGATCAGGACGGCGCAGCTGATCAGCACGGTGAGTACCAGCTGGTTGTGGGCGTGGTCCTGGTCCTTGGTGCGCTGCCATGCGACTACTGCACCGATTGGCTGGACACTGGTCGAGTCCTTGAAGGCCTCGGCCATGATCCGGACCTTGGAGCCGTCCGCTGCGGTTCGGTCGGCCACGATCACGCCCGGGCTCGCCACAGCGCTCTGCACGAATGCGTTCAGCACTGCGGGGTCCATCTTCACGCACTTCTTGGTGCTTTCGGCAGGCGCGAATCCACTCGCGTCGCTCGGCAGTACGGCGTACTGCGGGCATAGCCCGGCCAGGCGGTCCTTGAGGGCACCCTCGACGCTGAGGCTGCCATTGCTGTCGGTCACCAGGCGCAGGACGGGCTCGACGACGACGGACAACTGGTTGTCGAGGTTGTCGGTGCGGCGGCCGGAGTCGAGGATCAGGACGAGTGGGGCGAGCACGATCAGGCCGACGGTGTTCATCACGGTGAAGAGCGCGGTGAGACGCCAGCGGAGCCGGCGGAGGCGCTCGGCCGAGGGGCCTCTCATCCGGCATCACCAGCGGCGGTGGTCAGCCGGTAGCCCTGGCCACGGACGGCCTGGATGAGCTCGGGTTGCCGCAGCTTGTTGCGCAGGCGCCTGATGGTCACGTCGACGACATTCGACATCGGGTCGGCCGCCGCATCCCAGCAGTGCTCGATCAGTGCCGACCGGGACACGGCCTGCTCGGGCCGGACCATCAGGTACTCCAGCACGGAGAACTCCTTCGCAGTCAGGGTCAGCAGTACGCCGGCCCGGCGCACCTCGCGTCGCCCGGTGTCGACCTCGACGTCGGCGTACCGGAGTACCGGCGGGCGACCGGTACCGGCGCGGCGGCACAGGCTCAGCACCCGGGCGGTCAGCTCGGCCACAGCGAACGGTTTGACCAGGTAGTCGTCACCGCCGTGCTCGAAACCGTCCACGCGGTCGGCAAGGCTATCCCTTGCGGTCAGGAAGAGCACCGGGACCGCCCAGCCCTCCTGCCGGCGGCTGCGGATGTAGACGATCGAATCGCCGTCCGGCAGCATCCGGTCGAAGACCACGCAGTCGTAGGAATTCACCCACAGGGCTTCGTCTGCGGTAGCTATGTCACCGACACTGTCGACCGCGAGCGCGGCCGTCCGCAGGCCCGCGGAGATCGCGATCCGCAGGTCCTCGTCGTCCTCTACCACCAGTACTCGCACGCTGGGCCTCGTGTGTCATCGAAATGTCATCGTCGACACGGATCGTATGTGTCATGAACGGTCACTCAGCGCACACTCCGGCCCGGATCGCCTTCCGGGTGCTGGGCCCGCTCGAGGTCGACGGGCCCGACGGAGCCCCGATCGACGTCTGCGGCGGCAAGCCCGCCACGATGCTCACACTGCTCCTGCTGCACCGCAACGCGTGGGTCAGCACGGATCAGCTGATCGACGCGGTCTGGTCTGATGGCGAACCGCCTGCGTCCGCCCAGCGCAACCTGAAGACCTACGTCTGGCAGTTGCGGCGGGCCCTTCCGGGCGAACGGATCGAGAGCCGCCCAGGCGCGTACCGGGTCACCGTCCTGCCAGGCGAACTGGACGCCGACGTCGCCGCAGGCTTGTCAGACGAGGCGCGCCGCCTACTCACGGGTGGCTCGGCTACCGAAGCCGCTGCCGTAGTCGAACGCGCCCTGAGCTTCTGGCGCGGCTGCCCGTACGACGGCCTGACGGGCGACGCCTCCACCGCCGTCGACCGCCTCACCGAACTCCACCGCTCCTTGCGCGAAGACCTGGCCGACGCCCACCTGGCGCTAGGCCGTCCAGCCGACGCGATCGCCCTCCTCCGAGCCCTGACCGACGAGGAGCCCCTCCGCGAACACGCCTGGACCAAACTGATCACCACCCTCCACCAGACCGGCCGCCGCCACGACGCCCTCTCGGCGTACCAACGGGCCCGCACCACCCTGGTCCGAGAACTAGGCATCGAACCCGGCGCCGAACTGGTCATGCTCCACCAGCAAATCCTCAACGAAGAAGTTCCGGTGGTGGCCGAGCCGATGGCGGCGATCAGCTCGGATCTCCCGGCGCGTGCGGCCGGCTTCACCGGACGGGCAGCCGAACTGGCTGCTGTCTGTGCGGCCAAGCCGATCGACGGGGTTGCTGTGGTGACCGTCGACGGAATGGCGGGGATCGGTAAGACCGCGTTCGTTCTGGAAGCTGCGCACCGGATCGGTCTCGATCGTCAGCTCTACCTGGACCTGCAGGCTGGAGCGGTCACCACGATCGAGGCCTTGGGGAGGTTGCTTCGGCGGGTCGGCTTCGCCGATCAGTTGCCCGTAGCAACGGATGAGCTGGCTGCTCTGTGGCGGCGGGTGGCGCCTCGGGTTCTGTTGGTGCTGGATGACGTTGGGGATGTGGCGCAGGTGCGGGCGTTGGTGCCTAACGCGGCTGGGTCGGTGGTGTTGGTGAGTAGTCGGAAGCGGCTGGTTGGGCTTGAGCGGGTTGCTGCTGTGAGTCTGCGGCCGTTGGATCGTGAGTTGGTGGCGGACGAGGAGATTTTGCGGGTGTGTGGTGGGCATCCGGGGGCTGTTCGTGAACTGAGTGACCGGGTGCGGGATCGGCAGCCGTGGACTGCGGCACGGTTGCTTGCTCGGTTGAGTGATCGGAACGAGCGGGCTGGTGAGTTGGCCAACACGCTCGCGCGGTTCGACTCGACGTACGACGAGCTGTCGGAGCCGCTGCGCAGGTTCTATCGACTGCTGAGCACGACCCCTCAGTTCGACGTACGCCGGGCCGCGCGGCTCATCGACGCAGATCAGCAGGAGGTGGAGCCGATGCTCGACGAGCTACTCGACCGACACCTGGTGGATGAGCCGGCACCGGGCCGCTTCGCCATGCACCCAGTGGTTCGCGACCACGCCCACGCCAAGCTGCTGTCCACCGAGTCCGAGCTCGAACTGGTCGCTCCCAAGAACCCGAGGGTCGCATGAGGCCCCCCGCCGCAACCGCACCCGCCCCTGGCGAGCAGGTTGCCTACGCCCCGGCCCCGGCCGCAGTACCGACGGCTACCTCAGTCGGTACTCCGCTAGCCCGCGCCGCAGCCCTCCCGCAACGCTCCGCGCCTCCAGCAGCGGCAGCGCTCCCCACCACAACCACAGCAGCCCAACGGTCGTACCTGGTAACCCCACCCACGACCCAGCAACCCACTGTCGACGAGATCGAGCTACCTGAGCGAGCAATCCGGGTAGGCCAGATCGTCTGCTGGCAGGTCGCGCTAGTAGCCATCGGCGCAGCCACCACCGGCTCGCGACTAGTACTGATCCTCACCGCGCTAGCAGCCATCTCCCTGATCCTGCTGACGGCAGTACGCTTCCGTGGCCTCTGGCTCTACCGCTGGGTCGGCATCCTGCTCGCCTTCCTCGCTCGCCGCCGTCGGCTCGACCTGGCCGGCGACCCGGCGATGAACCTGGTCAGCGTCTTCTGCGGCCGCACGTCAGCCCAGGAGCTGACCGTCCGCGAGCAGCCGTACGGCATGCTCAGCAGGCCAGCCGGAGCCAGTGTGGCTCTCCGGGTCGGCTCCGACGCCCAGCACCAACTACTGCCGCGCTTGAGCTCACTCGCCGACTCCGCCGATGAGCAGCCAGTCGGAGTCTCGGTGCAGCTCGTAGTACACACCGGTACGAAGCAGTCGCAGCCCCAGCGCGCCTGGGTCGCCGTAGCCGCCGCCCGTACGCCGGACATCGCCACCGACGAGCAGCTCAGCCAGGTACTGGCCAACACCGTCCGCCGGATGGTGCGCCGCTTCGACCGGGAGCAGATCGAGTGCATGCCACTCGACGAATCCGACCTACTGGCGTCGATCGGCGCACTGGCACACGCCAACGCCGGCCGCGGCCAGATCCGCGAGCGCTGGACCACCTGGGCCGCAGGACCCGTCCTGCAGGTCGGCCTTCGACTCAACGGCTTCGCCCAGCTCCCCCGGCCCACTGCCCAGGCACTGGTCGACACGTTGCTCGGCACCGGCACAGGAAGCGCGCAGACGCTCACCGTCACAGTCACAGCTCCCGCTGAGACTCACGAACCCGCACTCCACGACGCCGTACTACGAGTCGCCGCGGCCCACGCCGCCACGCTCGACACGGCGATCAACGTCCTGACCACATTGGCTCGCTCGTTCGGAGTGGAGCCGGAACGCCTCGACGGGCGGCACACCACCGCTGTCGCCGCCACGCTACCTCTGGGGGTCCCTTTCTCATGACTGTCACAATGCTGAACCGCCCCACCGGCTTCCACCAGGTACCGGCCCAGGACGGCATCGCTACTCTGCTGGCCAACGCCGAGGACTCGGTGATCGCGATGAGCACCCTGACCCCGAGCGGCCCGGCCTTCGGCCCGCGGGACGTCCGCCCGGGCATCCGGTACCGCGCCATCTACCCCGACACGGCCCGTACTGCGCCGACGCTGTGCCGGCACCTCGGTGCGATGTCCCTGGCGGGTGTGGCCGTCCGTACCGTTCCGATGGTGCCGATGAACGCACTGGTCATCGACAACTCGATCGCGGTCCTCCCGGCCGACACGACCAACGGCAGCGTCGCAGTACTGCGGCTGAACAGTGTGGTGACGACGGCTACCGAGCTGTTCGAGCGGATGTGGCCGGACGCCGTATCGCTGGCCGATTGCGACATCCCTGTCGACACGGATCTCTCGGGGCGTGAGAAGGAGATGCTGCGGCTGCTGTCGCTCGGCGCGACGGATGAGTTCGCCGCTGCCCAGCTGGGCATCTCGGTGCGGACAGTACGCCGGATGGTCGCGCAGATCATGAACCGCCTTGGCGCTCGCAGTCGCTTCCAGGCCGGGGTGAAGGCTGCCGACCGTGGCTGGCTGCTGGACCGGGCAAGCTGATGCCTACTCCGTTGCACGCAGGCCGGGTGCTCACTGTCGCAGCGGACCGGCCCGGGGCGTATCCGACGATCGGCGCCGCGCTGCTGGAGGCGCCCGATGGGGCTGCTGTCGCGATCGCGGCCGGTACGTACGCCGAGACGCTCGAGCTCAATGGCCGGTCGATCACGTTGCAGGCCGAGGCGGGCGCGACCGTAGTACTGGACGGTGATGGTGCTGACTGGCCGACGTTGCGGGCCGTCGATGGCGAATTGACGCTGCGCGGGCTGGACGTACGGGCTGGTGACGGGATAGCCGTGTCGGTCGACCGGACCGTACTGACCGTCGAGCAGTGCACGGTCCGGTCGCGGACCCGGCCGGCGATCTCCGTGCACGCGAGCAGCGCGTTCACCGTCGACCGCTGCACCATCAGTGGCGCTGAGACGGGCATCGTGGTCGAAGGCGCGAGCGGGCGGATCCTCGACACCGTGGTCACCGAGATCTCCGGCGACGGGATAGTCGTTGCCTTGGGCTCCGATCCGCTGATCCGCGGCTGCACGATCTCGGTCTGCGGCGGGCGCGGGGTCTACGTCTACCAGTACAGCCGGCCGGAACTCACGGACACCGAGATCTCGTCCACCGGCGCAGAAGGGGTTGGCGTCGCGCACGGCAGTACGCCGATCGCGCGACGGCTGAGCATCCATGACACCCGGGGGCCGGCGTTCACCTTCTCACCGGGATGCGGCGGGACCGTCGAAGGCTGCCGTACCGACAACACCGGCCAGCCGGCCCTGGCGATCGCCGACGGCGCGACGGTCGAGGTGATCGAACGCGCGTCGGCCCGGCCGGCCGAGGTGGGTGGACCGTTGGACGATCTGCTCAGCGACCTCGACGAGATGGTCGGTCTGCCGGGCGTGAAGTCGGAGGTCCATGCGCTCGTCGACGAGATCCAGGTCAACGAGTGGCGGCGTACGGCGGGGTTGAGCATCGGCGGGGTGAGCCATCACCTGATCTTCGCGGGCGCGCCTGGTACCGGGAAAACGACGGTCGCGCGGTTGTACGGCAAGCTCCTGAAGGCATTGGGTGTCTTGCCGCATGGCAGCTTCACCGAGGTCTCGCGACGGGATCTCGTCGGGCAGTACATCGGTCATACGGCCGAGAAGACGGCTCAGGTGTTCGAGAAGTCCTTGGGTGGCGTGCTCTTCATCGACGAGGCCTACACGTTGTCGCGCTCGGCAGGTACCGGCGGGGACTTCGGGCAGGAGGCGATCGACGCGCTGGTCAAGCTGATGGAGGACCACCGCGACGAGATCGCCATCATCGTGGCCGGCTATACGGGCGAGATGAACGACTTCCTCGACGCGAACCCGGGCCTGGCCTCCCGGTTCTCCAAGACGATCGAGTTCGAGAACTACTCGGCCGACGAACTCCTGCTGATCACCAGCCGGATGGTCGAAGGCGGCGACTACCACCTCGATCCGACCGCCACCCCACCCCTGACCGCGTACTTCGACCGCATCGCCGACACCCCCAACTTCGGCAACGCCCGAGAAGCCCGCCGCCTGGTCGAGTCCATCCGCAAGGCCCAATCCCAACGCCTGCGCAAACTAGGCCGCCTCCCCACCACCGAAGAACTCCGCCACCTGACCTCAGAAGACGTCCACACCGCCGCCGGCTAGGCGGACGGCTGCACCGGTCGGGGTGAGGGCTGCGACCGGTGCGGCAGCGCCGGTGGTCAGGCGCTGGGTTCCGTCAGGCGTGGATCTTGTCGTCCTTGGTGTGGCGGTCTCGGGGCCGGCGGTCTGTCGCCGGATGTTCTACGGTGCGTGGTGCCGGGCAGACCGGGCCGCGGGCGATCGGGCCGCCGCCTAGTCTCCTGCTCTTCCACTGCTTCTCTTCGTAGTCGTAGTAGGTGTCAACGCCTCCGACAGTCATAGGTGTCCTCCCGGTCATCCCCCCGGTAACGGCTCCTGCTGGCCACCTCTACAGTCCGTCACCACGAAGCCGAATACAAGCGATTCTTGAACTACCCACGGAATACGGACAAATTCTCAGCTATGTCCAGACTTTCCAACGAGCAAAGGCGTTACGAGCACATTTCGCAAACACTTTCTTCACGCAAAAATCTTTCAGCTTGCAAAGATGGCAACGCTCTCACCTGCCAGCTGAACACCGTCCGTGACCACCGAAACACTCCCGAATGACATCACCTCGTACGCCGGTACGCCGTCCAGCGCGACGACCGCCTCATCCGGCGACAGGTTCACCACGACCCGCAGAGCACCGCGTCGCACGACCAGCCACGAGTCGCCGTACGAAACCTCCACCGACGACAGCCGGCCATCGCGCAGGTCCTCGCTCCGAGCCCGCAACGCCAGCAGATCCCGGTACCAGCTCAGCAACTCCGCATGCGGCGCAGCGTCGACCTCGGTCCAGTCGAGCACCGAGCTCCGCCAGGTCTCCGGATCCTGCGGATCCGGGATCTCCTCCGCATCCCACCCGTACGACGCGAACTCCCGCCGCCGCCCGACCCGCACTGCCTCGGCCAGCTCGGGTTCGGTGTGATCGGTGAAGTACCGCCAAGGCGTCGATGCGCCCCATTCCTCGCCCATGAAGAGCATCGGCGTGTACGGCGAGGTGAGCACCAGGGCGGCCCCGATCGCCAACTGCCCCGGCGTCAGCGCCGGCCGATCGCCGAGCGCGCGGTTGCCGACCTGGTCGTGGTTCGACGTGTACGCGAGGAACTCCCACCCGCGACGCCGCTCCCGATCCACCGGCCGTCCCCAGTCCTTGCCGCGGAAGGTCGAGTACGACCCGTCGTGGAAGAACACCTGTGTCAGCGTCTTCTCAAAAGCTCCCGGCGCGGCGAAGTCCTCGTAGTACCCAGCCTTCTCCCCGGTCAGCAACACATGCAACGCATGGTGGAAGTCATCGCTCCACTGCGCCGTCATCCCCAGCCCACCATCAGCCACCGGCTCGACCATCCGCGGATCGTTGAGATCCGACTCGGCCACCAACCCCAGCGGCCGCCCCAACTCCATCGACAGCTCAGCAGTCTCCACAGACAACTGCGCCAGCAAATGCTGAGGACTGTCATCAACAAGCGCATGAACTGCGTCCAGCCGCAGCGCGTCGATATGGAAATCCCGGTACCACCGCAGTGCATTGTCGACGATCCACCGACGCACCTCGGCGCTACCGTCATCATCGAGATTGACGGCCGGACCCCACGGCGTCGTGTGCATAGACGTGAAGTAAGGCCCGAAGGACCCAAGGTAATTACCGCTAGGCCCGAGGTGGTTGTAGACGACGTCGAGACACACCGCCAGCCCGACCGCATGGCATCGATCCACGAACCGCTGCAACTCAGCAGGCCCGCCATACGGCTCATGCACCGCATACAGGTCGACCCCGTCATAGCCCCACCCATGCCGCCCAGGGAACGCAGCGACCGGCATCAGCGAGACAACCTCAACCCCCAACGCCACAAGGTAATCCAGGTGCCCAGCAGCAGCCTCGAGCGTCCCCTCGGGCGTAAACGTCCCCAGGTGCAGCTCATAGAACACAGCACCCCGTACGTCCCGCCCGGCCCAGCCCTCGTCACTCCAGCCAAACAGCTCCGAGTCGAAGACCTGGCTGGCACCATGCACGCCTGAAGGCTGCCAAGCGCTCCGCGGATCAGGCATCGGCTCACTACCGTCGACAGAGAAGGCATACGAGGTCCCGTGTCCAGCCGAAGCCACCTCTACTGACCACCACCCACCCTGATCGGCCTTCATCTCCAACCAACTGTCGGAGAGGACCAGGGAGACAGTAGAAGCAGCAGGAGCCCAGACGGTGAAGGTATGCATTCAGCTCCTAGCTAGTAGCGCTACCGGCAATTCCTCCAGCAACTCATGGATTCGAGCCGCTCCACTACCCACGGAGCGCCCAGTCAACACGTCCTGCCAATCACCCTCGGGCAGTACGACCGTGCTGTCGCCCCACCCGCCAAGCCGATGCAGAGCCACCGGCAGCCGGGTAGCGATCGTCACCACGGAGTCACCGCGGCGGAACGCGACCGCATGCCCACTAGACGTCGGCAGCGGCTTGTAGCTGCCAGCGAAGGCCTCCGGGTTCTGCCGCCGCAGCCGCAGCGCCTTGGCCGTCACCAGCAATTTCTCCTCGGCCAGCCCATGCGGCCGAGCACCAGCGTCCAGCCGGGCCAGCCCAGCGATCCGCTCCGAGTAGTCCACCGGCCGCCGGTTGTCCGGGTCGACCAGGGAGAGGTCGACGAACTCCGTGCCCTGGTACACGTCAGGCACCCCCGGCATGGTCAGCTGCACCAGCTTCTGCCCGAGCGTCGCCGCCCGTACGTACTCGGCCTGCCCAGCAGCAAAGTGCCCGACAGCCTCCAGCACCTGAGAGTCCCCCAACACACCAGTGATGAAGGCAGCGACCTGAGCCTCGTACTCCGCGTCCGACGACGTCCAGCTCGTATGCCGCTTGGCCTCCCGCACGGCCTTCAACACGTAAGCCTGCAAGCGTTCCTCAGCAATAGGCCCATCAGCCCAGGTACCGAACAGCGTCTGCCAGACCAGGTACTCCGTACTCCCGTCCAGCCCCGAATCGCGATACGGCTCCGACAACGTCCGCCATGACCGCACCGCCTCCGTCCAGGCCGCCGGCTGCTCGGAGAGCACCCCCAACCGCGCCCGGACATCCTCGGACCGCTTGGTGTCATGTGTGGACAGCGTCGTCATCGTGCGCGGCCAGCGATCGTTCAGCCGGGCAGCGAACGCATGGAACTCCTCAGGCGACACCCCGAAATGCGAGGGATCCCCACCGACCTCGTTCAGCGAGGTCAGCCGGAACCACCGGTAGAAGGCGGTGTCCTCGATCCCCTTGGCCATCACCGGCCCACATGTCTGCTGGAACCGCACGATCAGCTCGTGCCGCGCGTGCTCGTCGATGCGACTCGCAGTACCGGCCTCACGCCCGAGCAGCAGGTCCCGCACAAGCTCCAGCGTCTCCTGCTGGTCCTCATCCAGGTTGCGCCGAGCCAACTCGGTCACATGCTCCAGCGCATGCACAGCAGTCGGATCAGGCTGCTCACCCGGTACTACGTAAGCCCGGTACCGGTCGAAGTTCACCAGTAGCTCGACAACCACCTCGTGGAACGCACGGCGGGTGTGGTCGCGCAGACGCACGTCGTCCTGGCAGATGCGAGCCAGTAGTTCCACGAGTCGGTGCACCTCGGCGTACTGGCCGTGCTGCACCACCTCACGCTTGGCCTGCTCCACTACCTGAGCGAAGTCAGCAGGCTCGCCAGTGAGCTCCGAGTGGAAGGCAGAGAGCGGCGCTGCCCCGGCCGGGTCGACGAAGAGCCCACCGACCCGCAGTAGTGCGTCGTACCCGGTAGTGCCTGCGCAAGGCCAGTCGCCAGGTAGCTCTTCAGAGCCCTCGAGGATCTTCTCCACTACTACCCAAGCACCGCCCGTGCGCTCGGCTAGGCGACGCAGGTAGCCACGCGGGTCGGCCAGGCCGTCCGGGTGGTCGATACGGAAGCCGTTGAGCTTCCCCTCGTGCAGCAAGGAGAACAGCAGCTCGTGGGTCGCCTCGAAGACCTCCTGGTTCTCCACTCGGACAGCAGCCAGGGTGTCGACGTCGAAGAAGCGCCGGTAGTTCAGCTCCTCGTCAGCGACCTTCCAATGCGCCAGCCGGTACCACTGCTCGGTCACCAGCTCGGCGATCGGCAGGTTCTCCGTCCCGGGGCGCAGTGGGTACTCGTGCTCGTAGTACCGGAGTACTTCGCCCTCTACCGCCAACTCGCCGTCGGCGAGCACCTTGCCGATCCGGTGGCCGAGCACTGCCATCAACAGCGGCTGGTTGCCCGACCCCCAGTCGACGTCGAACCACTCGGCATACGGCGAGCCCGGGCCATCCCGTAGTACCGACCACAGAGCCTTGTTGAGCCGGGCAGGAGTCGGCACAGCCACGTGGTTCGGTACTACGTCCGCGATGGCCCCCATGCGATGGTCAGCCAGGCGGGCGGCGAGCCGGTCGAAGGCCGGTCGTCCACCGGCTGGCTCGGACAACCTGCTGTGGTCCACCACGTCGTACCCGTGCATGGAGCCGGGTGCGGCCTGCAGGATCGGGGACAGGTACAGATGCGAGATCCCGAGGCTGTGCAGGTACGAGACCACCTCGGCAGCAGCATCGAAGCCGAAGTCCGCATGAATCTGTACTCGGTAGGTTGCCTGCGGGACCGCCGTCACTGCGCTGCCTGCCGCGGCCTCGTCAGGACGAGCATGCCGTGGTCCTCGATCCGCACAGTGCTCCCGGCCGGGTGCTCTTCCTCATTGACGCGACCGGTCGGCCTGACAGTGTCGACGACCACCGTCCAGGCCTCGCCGTACTCCTTGGCCGGCAGCAGGAAGTCCTCCGGCTCGTAGTTGCTGTTCAGCAGGATCAGGAACGAGTCGTCGACCACCGGCTCACCGCGCGGGTCCGGCTCGGAGATGGCGTCGCCGTTGAGGAACACCGCCACCGCGCGGGCGTCGTCACGGCTCCAGTCGCCGTCCTGCATCTCCTGGCCGTTGGGGGTGAACCAGACCAGGTCGCCCAGTCCGTCGACTCCCGTGTCGCCGTGGAAGAACCGGCGGCGCCGGAAGACCGGGTGCTCGTTGCGCAGCTTGACCAGCTCGCCGGTGAACTCCAGCAGGTCCTGCTGCTCCTCGCTGAGGTCCCAGTTGACCCAGGCGAGCTCGTTGTCCTGGCAGTAGACATTGTTGTTGCCCGACTGGGTCCGGCCCTGCTCGTCGCCGTGGGCCAGCATCGGCACACCCTGCGAGATCAGCAACGTGGCCAGGAAGTTGCGCTGCTGCTTGGCCCGCAGCTTCCGGATCGACGGGTCGTCGGTCTCGCCCTCGATCCCGCAGTTCCAGGACCGGTTGTGGCTCTCGCCGTCGTTGCCGCCCTCGCCGTTGGCCTCGTTGTGCTTGTCGTTGTACGAGACCAGGTCACGCAGGGTGAAGCCGTCGTGCGCGGTGATGAAGTTGATGCTCGCGAGCGGCCGGCGGCTGTCGTCGCGGTACAGGTCGGACGAGCCGGTCAGCCGCGAGCCGAACTCGGCCAGCGTGTACTTCTCGCCACGCCAGAAGTCCCGGACGGTGTCGCGGTACTTGCCGTTCCACTCGGTCCACAGCGGCGGGAAGTTTCCCACCTGGTAGCCGCCGTCGCCGACGTCCCACGGCTCGGCGATCAGCTTCACCTGGCTGACCACCGGGTCCTGCTGGACCAGGTCGAAGAAGGCCGACAGCCGGTCCACTTCGTGGAACTGACGGGCCAGCGTCGACGCGAGGTCGAACCGGAAGCCGTCCACGTGCATCTCGGTGACCCAGTAGCGCAGCGAGTCCATGATCAGTTGCAGCACGTGCGGGTGCCGCATCAGCAGGCTGTTCCCGGTGCCGGTGGTGTCGTAGTAGTGCGACTTGTCGGAGTCCACCAACCGGTAGTACGCGGCGTTGTCGATGCCCTTGAAGGACAGCGTCGGGCCGAACTCGTTGCCCTCGGCGGTGTGGTTGTAGACGACGTCGAGGATCACCTCGATGTCGGCCTCGTGCAGCGCCTGCACCATCGTCTTGAACTCGGTCACCTGCTGGCCGAGGCCGCCGAGCGACGAGTAGGCGTTGTGCGGGGCGAAGAAGCCGATCGTGTTGTAGCCCCAGTAGTTCGACAGGTTCCGCTCCTGCAGGTGCCCGTCCTGGGCGAACTGGTGCACCGGCATCAGCTCGATCGCGGTCACCCCGAGCTCCTTGAGGTGCTCGATGATCGCCGGGTGCCCGATCCCGGCGTACGTGCCGCGGATCTCCTCGGGCAGCCCCGGGTGGGTCTTGGTCAGGCCCTTGACGTGCGCCTCGTAGATCACCGTCTCGTGGTACGCGTGCCCCGGCGGCCGGTCGTTGCCCCAGTCGAAGAACGGGTTGGTCACCACCGACAGCATGGTGTGCTCGCGGTTGTCCATCGTGTTCAGCTCGTCGGGCTTGGCGAACCGGTAACTGAACAGTGACTCATCGGCGTCGACCTGTCCGTCGATGGCCTTCGCGTACGGGTCGAGCAGCAGCTTGGACGGGTTGCACCGGTGCCCGTTGGCGGGCTCGTACGGTCCGTGCACGCGGTACCCGTACCGCTGGCCGGGCTGCACCGCGGGCAGGTAGGCATGCCAGACGAAACCGTCCACCTCGGTGAGCTGGACCAACTGCTCCGACCCGTCGTCACCGATCAGTGCCAGGTCAACTTGCTGAGCTACCTCCGAGAAGAGCGCGAAGTTCGTACCGGAACCGTCGTACGTGGCTCCGAGGGGATAAGGACGACCAGGCCATTTCTGCACCCGATGACGGTACCCACCCCTAGCCCCAACTGCGGAGCCGTGGTGCGTTTCCGTACCGTGAATTCACTCGGCGGACCCGGAAAGCGCCCCTCCGAGCGCGACCGAGGCGCCCGTCAGCTTCTTCTGGTCGACCGCGCCCGGCGACTCGGCGAACGGGTGCCAGCCCGGAAAGAACACTCCGCCCGGCCACTCCACCCCCGGCAGAGCCGCCCTGAACCGGTCCTGTACGCCGTCCGGCAGCGCCGACCCGACGAACACGACGCTCCCGACCGGGGCACCCGCCCGCAACGCGCTCGGAGTGGGCAGCGTCTCCTCCACCCCGATCGCGCCGTACGCGGCTCCAGTACTGACCGTGAGCTCCCGTAGTACGCCAGTCGCCCACTCCGCGAGCCGGCGAGCCGCCTTCCGGTCGCTGGCCTTCCAGGTGGAGTCCGGCAGCCCGAGCCGGTCAGCAGCCAGTGACACCGCCACCGGGTGGGTCTCACCCTCCGTACCGAAGAGGTGCTCCACGACGACCGTGCCCCAGCCCTTGATCCGATAACCCGCCCTGAGCGGCCGCCGGACCGGGTCAAGGCCGTGCACGGCCGTCTCGAAGGCGTCCGCGCCGAGCTGTGCGATCGACCGGTCGTCCAGGTCCTGCAGCATCGCGTACTGCTGCCCGCGAGGCGCCGACTCGACTACCCCGGCCGATACACAGCCCGCAGCCACCACGACGTCGCAGGCTCGCCCGAAGACCGACTCCTCGTCCTCGGGCGACCACACTGCGATCGTCAGGTGCGGTGGTTCCGGATAGAGCGCGTCCTTGCTCACTTGCCCAATAGTCGCAGCATCGCGGACACCTGTTTGTTGTTGGGTACGAAGGCCGTCACCAGGTCACCGGTGGTCCGGTCGAACTGGGCGACGAACCACTTGCCGTCGATCCGGGCCAGGTGTGCCTGGGTAAGGGTCGAGCCGCTCGACCAGGGGAACACCTTGCCGCTCTGCGACGCCCGCTGGATCAGCGCGCTCCACTCGCCCATCTTGCTCGCTCCGACCTCGCGGCCGAACCACTGCTCCGCATGCCGCCCGAACGAGTGCTGCAGGCCGCGTGGGGTGATCCTCGGGATCACGCACGCGTTGTGCACCAGCAGCTCGTCCGGACCCACGTGGTACGTGTGGATGCCCTCGACGCTGAGGTTGTACGCCGTCGCCTGCCGCGCGCCGGCGGTCTTCAGCCCACCGATCGTGAAGCGCCTGCCGTCGGCCGACTGGACCTGGTCGCCCCGGTCGAGCTCGGCGGCCGGCTCGAACCGCTGGTCGGTGGCGTCCCAGAACGGGTGGTTCGCCGTCGTCGTGACCACATCACCGGCCACTTCGAGATCGATCACCTGGTCGGAGTGCTCGAAGACCTGGGTGACCTTGTGCGGCCCCTGCTCGCCGGTCTCGGGATCGGTCGCCAGTACCTCGTCGCCGACCTCCACCTGCGAGATGGGCTTCTTGGAGCCGTCGGCCATCAGTACCAGCGTCTCGCCGGTGAAGCTGCAGGCCTTGGCCGCCGTCTCGGCCGCCTCGTCGAGGTACCGGGCGAAGGGCCGGACCGAGCGCAGTCCCACGCTGAGGAACTTGCCGACCCCGAACATCAGCACGCCGTCGACGCAGCCCTTGGCCAGCCCGCGCAGGTAGTCGCCCGCGGAGTGCTTGCGACCCAGCAGTGCGCCCGCGACGGTGTTGATGATCGCGCCACCAGCACAGGCCGCCACGATCTGCGGTACTGCGCCACTGGGGTCAGTGGCGTCGACCGGGTCGCCATCGACGTACGAGTAGAGGTTCGGCCCCGCTCCGTCGAACCCAGCCGGGTCCTCGGACAGGAAGCGGCCAGTACCCGGCTCGTACCACCGGGCACGGTTGAACTGCAGGCCGGCCGGCGTACCCGGCCCGGACTCGCGCCCTGTGTAGCGAACCGGGTTGGCGTCGCCCGCGAGGCTGGAACGCGCCTTGCCATACAGGTCGTACGTGTACTCCGCCGCCACTGTCCCAGTGCCCGGGGCCGTCCTCGCTACCACCGAGCCTTGCCGGTCGGTGAGCAGTGCCGAGGCGCTGCCCGTCCCATCCAGCCCATCGACCCGTGCGGCCGCTGAGTCGCTGGAGAGCCCGGACAGGTACGTCGCGTCGGCAGTACCCGGGCCGTCCTCGACCAGCACGTTGTCGCCGTCGTACCGGAGGTTCCAGGTCTCGCTGCCGACAGTGGCTCCGACGCGACGCCCCAGTGGGTCGTAGCGCATCTGTGAGGCGCCCACTGCACCCGTGGTCGACGTCATCTCGCCACGGGCGTTCCATGCGTACGTCGAGGTGCCGTCGTCGGTCAGATTGCCTTCCGGGTCGTAGGTCCGGGTGACACCGTCCAGCGACGTCAGCCTGTTGGCCGGATCGAACACTGCGGACCCGACCGGCGACGGCAGGTCGGCACGCGCCCACGAGCCGCCAGTACGGTCCAACTGACCGGCAGCGTCGTAGTGGTAGGTCAGGTCGCCCAGTACTTGCGCCCCGGACGTGAACGTCAACCCGGTAAGGCCGCCAGCGAGGTCGTACGAGGAGGTGCGCACAACTCCACCCGGCAGCGTCTGCGTCTTGAGCCGCCCGGTCGAGTCGTACCCGTATGACGCCACGACCGCCCCACGCGTGACCTTGGTCAGCCGGTCCGACTTGTCGTACTCGTAGCCCGTGTCGGGCAACCCCGGCACCTTGAGCGTCTTCAGCCGGCCCGTGTCATCCCATTCGCGCGTGATCGTGCCCTGCGGAGTCGTCTCGGTGGCGACCCGGTCCTTGCCGTCGTACGTGTAGGCGACCGCCCCCGCGCCGGCAGTGGAGTCAGTGACCGACTCGAGCCGGCCCTTGTCGTCGTACGCCGAGACGAGCGACGACTGGTACTGGTACGCACCCGGCGAGCCGGTCCGGCCGTACCCGGTGAACACCTCCCGCTGCAGCTCGTCGTACCGGTACTCCGTCGTGAGCCCACGCCTATCCGTGATGGTCTCCGGCCGCCCGAGCGCGTTGTAGGTGTAGGTCGTCTTCTTGCCGACCTGATCCGTCAGCTCGTGCACCCGGTCCATCTGGTCGTACGACCAGCCGCTCGTACCGCCCCGGGCGTCCTTCAGCGACTCCAGGTTGCCGTTCTTGTCGTACTTGTACGTCGTGATCGCGCCCAGCGGATCCTTGGTCGACAGCACCTGGTTGGCGGCGTCGTACTGCACGGTGGAGACGCCGCCGTCGGGCCCGATCGTCTCCTGCACCCGCCCGGCCGAATCGACCCCGTACGTCGTCTTGCGGCCGAGCGGATCGGTCACCTCCGACGTCATGCCGTCCAGGTACTCGTACGTCGTCGAGCCGGCGCCGTCCGGGGTCTGCTTGGTCATCAGCCCCTCGTCGTTCCACTCGTAGGTGGTCTTGCGGTTCTCCCCGTCGGTCGCCGTCTGGACGTTGCCCTTGGCATCGAACGTGTAGCGGGTGGTGTTGCCCAGCGCGTCGGTGCTCGAGTCCATCGCGCCCTCGGGCCCGTTGTACGTCGCCGTCTCCTGCTGCTGCTCGGTACCCAGCGTGACGGTCGTCGAGGTCGCCTGCTGGTCCGCGTTGTAGGTGCTGACCATCGACCGGCCGTCGGTGTCGGTCGTCTTGGTCGGCAGGTGACTCGCCGGGTCGCGCTCCAGGCTGTACCCCTGCTCGTTCGCAGTACCGGAGGCGCTGGTGTCCTTGACCAGGTAGCCGGCCGCGTCGTACTCGACCACCCGCTTGGCGCCGGCCGGGTCGGTGACGGTGGTCTTCACCACCTTCTTGCCGGTGCTGTCCAGCACGTAGTCGAACTTGTACAGCCCACCGTCGGCCAGCTTCTGCTGGATCACCCGGTTGTTGGTGTCGTACGTGTTGGTCAGGAACAACTGGTCCTTCGCGTCCGTGATCGTCGTCAGCCGCTTGGCCGCGTCCCACCCGTACGTCGTGACGCCGCCGTTCACGTCCGTGACGGTCTTCAGCAGCCCGGTGTCGTACGTGTACGAGACGGTGCGCCCGGCGTTGTCGTGGATCGCCAGGACCTGCCCGGCCGTGTCGTAGTCGTAGGTCAGCCAGAAACCCTCCGACGAGGTGATCGAGACGATCGCGCCGATCTGGCTGCCGTAGACGTTCTTCGCGATCCGCCGGATCGTCACGGTGTGGCCGAAGCGGTCCCGGATCCCTTGCAGCGGCGCCTCGTCGCCGTAGATCAGTACGGTGCCGTCGCGCAGCCGCAGGTCCCAGCCGCGACCGTTCCACGCCATGGTTGCCCCGGCGAACTGCCCGGTGGTCCCGCGCGCCTCGAAGGCCGCGTCGGTGAAGCTGGTACCCGGCGAGGTCCGGGCGAAGTGCACCTGGCTGCCGTCGATCAGGTTGAGATCGGCTTCCTGCCATTGCTTCTTGGAGGTCAGGAAAGTGTCGTACGTCCCGATCGTGCCCATCCCGAACGGCCGGGCCCGGCCGTCGCCGGAGGTGTAGGCACGCTCCGCCTCGATCGGTACGAAGCCACCCAGGGTCAGGTCGGTCTGCTTGTAGGTGAACCGTCCGGTGCCCAGATCGACCGGGTCGCCGGCCGAGCCGAGCGCCTCGAGGATGCCCTTGGTCAGGCCCTCCAGCCAGCCGGAGACGTTGATCATCGCGCCGTCGAAGTTCTCGATCGCGGTGTCCTCGTCGGGCCGGACCTGGGTCCCGTCGGCGGTGACCGTCCCGATCCCGTAGACCTCCCAGCCCTCGGCGTACTTCTCGTGGTTCCAGAAGTTGGCTCGGGTGCCGGGCTTCTGGTCGAGATAGTTCGGGTAATAGATCTTCGCTACACCGCCGTGCAGTTCACCGCCGGCCGGCTGGACCGTGAAGTACACCGGCACCTGGACGCCCTTGGGCATCGGGATCGGCGTCCGGTCGACCGGGATCGGCGTGATCCCGACCTTGGTGACCTTCTTGCCATCGGCATCGGTGATCGTCACGCCGGCCGGGATGTGCACCTCCAGGCCCTTCACCTTGGGGGTCTTGATGACGATCGGCTCGGTCGTCGGGCCCGCGATGCTGATCTCGTTCGCGGTGTCGAGAATCGGCAGGTACGGCTGGTAGAAGAGCTTGTTCGCACCCTTGCGCAGGTTGACCTGGACATCGAAGTACCCGTACTTCGTCCGCCGGGTCGACGCCGTCCTGCCATCCATCACGAACAAGTACGTGCCTTGCGGAAGGCGGGTCAGGACGAATGAACCGTCCGCCTTGGTCTTCACCGCGCGATCGACGACCCGAACCGTCACGTTGCCCAACGGCTTGCCATCGGTGCGCAGGATCCGCCCGGTCAGCGATGCGTCCCGCTTCCGGGGATAGACCGGCGGTGGTGGCTCCTCCTCCTCGTCTGTCTTGACAGCGCGAGCGGGAGCGGCCGCCGGCTTGGCGCGCGGGAAGTCCCGCCGGTCCTCGAGATTTGCGGCAGCCGCCGTCGGATTGTTGGCGACCGCGATCGTCGCAGTACCGGCGCTGAGGTCTGCCGGATCGACGAACAGCGTGTAGGTGCCCGCGGACGGCAGCGTGTAAGTCAGATAGCTGGCAGCCGTCAGACAGGTCAAGGTGAGGTTGGTGCCCGCGGAGTTGCGCAGCCGCAGGTAGCCGCCACACGCCGGGTAGCTCGACGAACTCACGGTGGCCTTGATCTTCTGGCTGGCCGTACCGGTGAAGGTGATGGTGCCCGATTGCCCGACCACGGTCGTCACGCTCACACCGGCGCCACCGACGGTCGTGGTCTTCGCGACGTCAGCCGGTACCGAGTACAGGCGGACAGTGGTTCGGGCCGTCACCATGTAGTCCGGGTCGACGAACAATTGCCACGTCCCCGCCTGCGAGAGGGCGAGTGTGTCGACCAGCATGCCGCCACTGGACTCGTAGCAGCTGGTGGTCTTCTCCGTGGTGCCGTCCGGCCGCAGCAGCTTGAAGGACACGTCGTACTGCTTGGCAGCCCAGTCCACGAGGCTGCAACCGATCAGCACGCGCTGCCCGGCGGTCGCGGTGAAGGAGACCGTGGCGTTCTGGCCGACCACGGTGTCGAAGGTGACCGCGGCCCCACCGATCGTCGCCGCCACGGCTGCGTCGGCCGGTACGGCGTACAGGCCGATCGTCGCGCCGGCGTTCGCGTTGAGCTTTGGATCCATCCGCACTGTCCAGTTGCCGCCGGCCGCGGCAGTGACGGTGTCGAAGAGCTCACCCTTGAAGGAGGTGTAGCAACTACCGGTGTCGGCCTTGGTGCCGTCCGGGCGCAGCAACTCGAAGGAGATGTCGTACTGCTGGTCCGGAACGCTCAGCGTGCAGCCGACGTAGATCCGCTGGCCCGCCGTGACGGGGAAGACGACAGTGCCGTTCTGGCCCGGCAGGAGGTTGACCACCGGGCTGGAGCCGAGCGTCGAGTTGACCACCGGGTCCGCCGCGACCGAGACGGCCCGCAGGGTGGAGGTGAGCAGGAGTGCCCGGTTCGGGTCGGCCAGGACGGTCCAGGTGCCTGCCGTCAGCGCCCGGGTGTCGAACAGGATGCCCTTGTCCGACGAGGCGCAGTTGCCGGTCTCGACCTTCGTCCCGGCCGGGTTCAGCAGTTGGTAGCTGACGTCGTACTCGTGGCCGGTGATCGCGACGCAGGTGATCATCACCCGCTGGCCGGCCGTGGCCGGGAAGGTCATCCGGGCCAGCTGCCCCGGCTTACTGTTGCTCACGGCAACCGCCGCGGCGTCGACCGTGGTGGCGACGACAGCATCCGCCGGGATCGTGTTGACCGCGACGTCGATCGTGCCCGTCTGGGCGCCGGCCGGCTCGACCAGCAACAGGTACTCACCTGTCTGCGGCAGCACGTAGCGGTCGGCAAGGTAGTCCATGAAGTAGGTCCAGGTCTGGTCCCTGAACAGGAACGAGCCGTCCGGACCGCGCAGGTCGACCTTGCCGGTCGCTGTCGACGTCAGCTGGGTGGCGAGGTCGACGTGGACCAGTTGACCCTGCGTACCGGTGAAGGCGACCGAGCCGGTCTGCCCTGGCTTGGTGATGGTCAGTCGCGCGGCTGCTCCGTCGAGCGTGGTGGTCGCGGAGATCGGCGCCGGGACCAGGTTGACCTGGGCGGTGTAGGTCCCGAACTCGAAGTTGTAGGGATCCACGTCGACGGTGTAGACGCCGTCCTCGGGCAACAGGACCGAGCTGAGGAAGCCACTCGTACTGCCGTAGTACGAGTTGGTGGTGACCAGCTTCTGGCCGTGCGGACCCCAGAGCACCGCCCCGGAAGCCAGGTTGCTCGGCGCGGTCAGCGTGGTGAAGACGAGCTGGCCCTTGGTACCGGTGAAGGTGAAGGTCGCGTGGGCGGGCGCGACGGTCGTGGTCAGGCTCGCGACCGGGCCGTCGATCGTCAGCGGCGCGGTGAGATCCGCACTCTGCCTGGCCACCACGGTGAAGGTGCCGGTCTCGGGGTTCCGCGGGTCCAGCTCGACGAGGTAGGTGCCGTTGACGGCCGGTCGCGGTAGCTCGAGGTAGTCCTTGCCGCAGATCGTCTCCTCGGCGTACGCCGCGGTGCGGTCCGGCGCCCAGATGTGCGCTTCGTAGCAACCGCTGATCGTCTCGTCGACCTGGAACCCGAGTCGCTGCCCGGCAGTGCCGTCGATGCTGAACAAGGCCAGCTGGTTGGACGTTGCCATCGTGATGGTCGCGGGGGCGTCGGGAGTGAGGTGCACCGAGGCTGCGACGTCCACGGCCAGGAACGGTGACGGCGGTACGGTCACCTGCCCGGCCGAGGTGACAGTGCCCGCACGGGTCCGGACCATCAGCTTGCCGGCCACGCCGAAGCCGGGCGCCCGGACGGTGAGCGTCGTCGCGGTCGCCGAGAGCACCTGCACCTTGGTGCCGTTGACCGACACGGTGTTGGCGGTGGTCGCCGGGGCGAAGTTGCTGCCGGAGACGGTCAACGTCGCGCCACGGTCGACGATCGCGGGGCTGACACTGGTGACCTGCGGCGCTGACAGCAAGGTGACCGACCCGGCGGTGACCGTCGCACCGGCGACCTTCACCAATGCCTGGCCGGTGGTTGCTCCCGCGGGCACGGTGACGACCAGGTGGTTGCGTCGCAACGAGCTGATCGGCGCGGTGGCGCCGCCGATGGTCGCCGACACCTGCTCGGGGTCGAGCCCGAAGCCGGTGCCGTAGATCTCGTAGGAGTCGCCGACGACGGCGGTCGCCGGGCCGGCTTGCGCAACGGACAGCTGGTTGGCGGGCAGTGCCTGGGTTGCGGTGATGTTGCCGACCGCGTCGTACGTGTAGGCGACGCCGGCGCCGTCGGAGGTGAAGACGGCCTTGACCCGGCCTGCGGCGTCATGGGCGTACAGGACCTCGCCACCCATCGGCACGACGGGCTTGGAAGCGGCAGACGCGGTACTCGTGCCTGCAGCGTTGATTGCCTGTACTGCGAACGTGTACGGCGTGCCGTTGGTCAGGCCGGTGATCGTCGCGGTGTCGGTCGCGCCGACGGTGGTCTTGAGGTTGCCCGGGTTCGCAGTGACCGTGTAGCCGGTGATTGCGGCGCCGCCGTCCTTCGGGACGGTCCAGCCGACCGTCGCCCGGCCGTCCGCTGATGCAGCGGTGATGCCGGTCGGGGCCAGCGGAGCCGTGGCCTTCCTGTAGTAGCCACGCAGACGCAGGAGCAGCTTGGTCGCGCCACTCGCGTAGAAGGTGGTCTGCCCGGCCGACGAGATCTTGAGGGTGTCGTGGGCGGCCGTGTTGGTGGCATTGGCGTAGTACACCGAGGCATCGGTCGGGCGCGTCGTACCGGCTGCGTAGCCGGTCAGGAAGCCTGCGGCGGTCGGGGCGGACGCGACCACGTTGGCGTCGACGGCAGCGACGGTCGCGGCGGCCGGTACTCCGTTGGCGCCGGCGAGGGTCGCGGTGGTAGTACCGGCTGCTGCCAGGGCGACGTTGTTCACGACGGTCGCTGGGGCGACTGGGACGTACGAGGCGGCTGCAGCGGTCGCGGTCGGCTTGGAGTAGTAGCCGCGGAGGCGGACGGTCAGCTTGGTGGCTCCACTGGCCGAGAAGGTCACCTGCCCGGCTGCGGACAGCCTGACCGTCTCGTAGTTGGTCTGAGCCTGAGTGACCGGGTAGTTCACGGCAGCGTCGGCCGGTGCGGCTTCGCCTGTCGGATAGGCCTTAAGGACGCCTGCTGCCGTTGGTGCGGCCGAGGTGACCTCGACTGCGACCGCAGCGACGTCGGCGGCCGCGGGGATGCCGTTGGTGCCGGCGAAGGTGTAGTTGGTGGTGCCGTTGGCGGCTAGCGCGACGTTGTTGATCACCGTGGTCGCCGGAAGCGGGACGAACGTCGAGCCGGCGGTCACTGCGGACGACGAGGTGAAGTACCCGCGGAGCCTGACCCAGACCTTCGACGCAGCGCTGGAGTAGACGCTGATCTGGCCCGACGCTGACACCGGTACTACGTCATAGCTGGCCGTGTTGCGACCGGTGACGAAGTTGTTGGTGCTGTCGGTGGGGCGCGTAGTACCGGCTGCATAGGCCTGGACATACCCGGCGGCCGTGGTCCCGATCGCGGTGACCTGGACTGCCACGGCGCTGACCTGCGCGGCGGCCGGGATGCCGTTGGCACCGGCGACCGTGACAGTCGAGACGCCGGCCGCGGCCACCGCGACTCCGTTGATCACTGACGCGGGCGCGACCGGTACGAACTGACCGGCGGCCGGCTGCAGTTCAGGAGCCGCCAGAGCTTGGGCGGGACTCGCTGGAACCTCAGCGGCGACCGGCCTGGCCGTGGCCTCCGGGACCACCAGAGACGAGGTGAGAAGCGAGGCGGAAACGAGCATGGCGATGCTTCGACGCAGCACAGACAACCCCCAGCAGAGACCTGCAGGCGAACAAGAAATCCCCCGGCGGCCGATCCACGGCCGCCGGGAATTCTATGCAGGTAATTCGCTCTGCGGAGGCCTCTGCCCACAATCGGCACCGACCTGCCCAGAACCTCCCAAACTGCTCTTGTTGTCCCGTTGGACAACGCTCAGACGAGGTACCGGTCGCCGGGGCGCAGTACCCGCAGCCAGCAGCAGCCGTAGGGCTCTACGCGGTGCCGCAGGGTGCCGTCGTTGTCCACGTCGGAGGTCGCGCCGGTGAGGAGATCGGCAACCCGTACGCCGACGCCGGCGCCTGCGACCGCCAGGGTGATCTCGGCGGGATCGGCCGAGAAGTTGTGCAGGGCGATCACCGTGCCGCCCTCGTAGTCCGAACGGTGGGCGACCACCGACGGCGCGTCGTGCTCGAGGATCGTGCACTCGCCCCAGGACAGCTCGGGGCACTCGCGGTAACGCTGGGCGAGCAGCTTGATCCAGCTCAGCAGGGAGTCGGGATCCTTCCGCTGAGCGGCCACGTTGACGTGCTCGGGCGAGAACTCGCCCTCCACCACCGGGCCGGCCAGGTCGTCGGGGTCGGCCGTGGAGAAGCCGCCGGTCGGGCCGGTAGTCCACTGCATGGGAGTCCGGACGGCGCTGCGGCCCTCGGCGGCGAGGTTCTCGCCCATACCGATCTCCTCGCCGTAGAACAGCACCGGCGTACCGGGCAGGGAGAAGAGCAGGCTGTAGACCATCTTGATCCGGGCCTGGTCATTGCCGAGCATCGGCGGCAGCCGGCGGCGCAGTCCGCGACCGTAGAGCTGCATGTCCTCGTCCGGCCCGAACGCGTCGAAGACCTCCTGCCGCTCGTCCTTGCTCAGCTTGTCGAGGGTCAGCTCGTCGTGGTTGCGGACGAAGGTCCCCCACTGCGCCTCCTCGGGCGGCGCGGGCCGCTCGCGGAGCGCCTTGACCAGCTCGGCCGGGTCTTTGCGCGCCAGGGAGAGGTACAGCTTCTGCATGCCGATGAAGTCGAAGCACATGGTCAGCTCGTCGCCGTCCTCGTCACCGAAGAACGTCCGGGTGTCCTTGTAGGAGAGGTTGACCTCGCCGAGCAATGCCGCCTGGCCGTCGCGCCGGTTCAGGAAAGCGCGCAGGTCACGCAGGTAGTCGTGCGGATCAGCCAGGTTCGCGGCGTCCGTCGCGCCCGCGGTGTCCAGCAGGAACGGCACGGCGTCGACCCGGAACCCGGAGAGCCCCAGTCGCAGCCAGAAGCCGATGATCTTGAGGATCTCCTCGCGGACCGCGGGATTCGCGATGTCGAGGTCGGGCTGATGCTTGTAGAACTGGTGCAGGTAGTACTGGCCCGCTTCCTCGTCGTACTGCCAGAGGCTGTCCTCCTGGTCCGGGAACACGATTCCCTCGTGCTGGTTCGCCGGCGGCTCGTCCCGCCAGACATACCAGTCCCGGTACGGCGAAGTGCGCGACGCCCGCGCGCTCTTGAACCACGGATGCTGGTCCGACGTGTGGTTCACCACGAGGTCCGCGATCACCCGGATCCCCCGGTCCTGCGCCAGCGTGATCAGCTCGACGAGGTCGCCGTGCGTCCCGAGCCGCGGATCGACGCCGTAGAAGTCGGTGATGTCGTACCCGTCGTCCCGGTCAGGCGTCGGATAGAACGGCATCAGCCACAGACACGTCACCCCCAGCTCGGCCAGATGGTCGATCCGCTGCGAAAGCCCGCGGATGTCCCCACGCCCGTCGCCATCGGTGTCGAAAAAGGTCTCGATGTCCAGGCAGTAGACGACGGCGTTCTTCCACCAGACGTCAGCGGTCTCGGTCAGCCTCACGGTCGGGTCACCTCCAGTTGGGGCAGTACTTTGTCGCCGAACACGTCGATGAACTCCGACTGCTCCTGCCCGACGTGATGCAGATAGATCGCGTCGAGACCGAGCGAGGCGTAGTCGTTGAGCCATTGGGCGTGCTGCCCCGGGTCGGACGAGATCCGCACGGCCTGGTGCATCGACTCGGGCTGAACATGCTCGGCCGCCTGGTCGAACGCCTCGGCGGTCTCGGTGTCCCAGCAGAACGGCGGCGAGAACACATTGGTCCGCCACTGCTCGTGCGCGATCCTGGTCGCCTCGGCCTCGTCCGGGTGATAACTCACATGCACCTGCAGACAGACCTTCCCGCGACCGCCGTTGTCCTTGTACGCCGAGATCATCCGGCGCAGCCCTTCGTCATCACCGGTGGGGATCGTGATCATCCCGTCGGCCCACTTGGCCGCCCGCTCCGCCGTCGCCGTCGAAACCGCTGCGCCGAGCAGCGCGGGCGGTTCGGCTGGCAAGGTCCAGAGCCGGGCGCGGTCCACGGTGATGAGCCCGTCGTGGCTCACTTCCTCACCCTGCAAGAGCTTCCGCATCACCTCGACGGACTCCTCCAGCCGCTGCTGCCGCACAGCCTTCCGCGGCCAGCCATCGCCGGTGATGTGCTCGTTGCTCGCTTCGCCGGTACCGAGCGCGGCCCAGAACCGCCCCGGATACATCGACCCGAGCGTCCCGATCGCCTGCGCGATGATCGCCGGGTGGTACCGCTGCCCTGGCGCGTTCACCACACCGAAGGACAGCTCGGTCGCTTGCAGAGCGGCGCCGAGCCAGGACCACGCGAACCCGGACTCACCCTGACGAGTGCTCCAAGGGCTGAAGTGGTCGGAGCACATCGCCGCGGTGAACCCAGCCTGCTCGGCCCGCACCACCGCCTTCAGCAGGTCGGCGGGCGGGACCTGTTCGTGCGAGGCATGGAAGCCGTAGACAGTCATAGCTACCCGTGCCCATGTGGCGCGGGGCTACACGGTTACTGCTGAGACTGCTCGTTCGCCTGCTGGACCAGGGCCTTGGCGATGGCGTTGAGTTTGGTGTTGCTGGTCTGGGAGAGGCGGGTGAGGAAGGCGAAGGCTCGGTCGGAGTCGAGTTTGTACCGTTCCATCACGATGCCGACCGCCTGGCCGATCATGTTGCGGGTGGCGAGCGCCTCGGTCAGGGTCTGGTCCTGGCGGGCCCAGCCCATCGCGACGGCGACCTGGCCGGCGAACATGCTGCCGAGCTGGACCGAGTCATGGTCGATCGCGTTCGGCTCCTGCGCGTACAGGTTGAGCGCACCGCGGATGTGCGGCTCGGCCCGGAACTGGAACGCGATCTGCGAGCCGAACCCGAGCGCCGCCGCCTTCGGGCCGAAGTCCGGCCAGCGCGGGTCGTTGGCCAGATCGTTGACCGCGACCACCGGATCCTCGATCGCCGCGTCCAGGCACGGCCCCTCACCCAGCTCGTACTGCAGGTGGTCGGCCCGGGTGACCCGCGGACCGGTCGGCGCGAGCGTCTTGATCAGGCCGTCCTTGGCGGTGATCGAGATGCTCGCGTCGACGATCCCCGGGATGGTGTCGACGGTGCAGCGGGTGATCACCAGCAGCGTCTCGTCCAGGTCGGTCGGCCCGGTCATCGCGGCCGCCACCTCGGTCATCGCCGCGGCGATCTCCAGATGTGGGGCTTGTTCTTCGATCATCGTCAGCTCCTTGCCGAAGCCGATCTCCCCCCGGGAACTCGGCGTGCAGTAATCCCCAGTGTGCGTCATCGAAGTTGTGCATGAGGCGACCCCGGCGCTGGTTTCCTCAACGCCGGGGCCTGGAGGTTGCGGGACCTCGAGTTCCGGCAACCTCTTGACCGCCCTGTGCCCCTACAGCGCGGACCTATGCATGATTCGGGCCGCTGATGCCGTCCAGCACCCGATGCAGGCCCCACAGGTACTGATCGGTCGAGATATAGGTCGCCATCGTCGGGGCGGCGGCAGCTGACCGCGGGAAGACCTCGGCCGGGATCTGGTCGAAAACCCGGCGGCGAGTGGCGATCCGCTCCGACTCGGGAGGCAATGGGCCGGGCTCGGACTCGTCGGCGACCTCGAGCGCGATCGAGCCGAGGACGTAGACGATCAGCAGGTACGTCGCCCGCGCGGCCTCCTGCTCCTCGAGCCCCGCCCCGACCAGCAGCTCCTGCAACTGCTCACCGAGCGCGGTCGCCCGCGGGCCGTCCATCGGACCGCTCATCAGCAGAGCAGCCGCGCCCGGATGCGCCACCATCCGTTCGCGCAGGTCGATCGCCGCACCCTCGATCCGCTCCCGCCACGACCGACTGGGGTCGGCGAACACGCCCTGGTCGGACTCACCGAGCAGCCGCTCGACCAGCGCACTGGTCACCGCTGCCTTGTCCGGGAAGTAGGTGTAGACCGCGTTCGGCGCGACCCCGACCTTCGCCGCGATCCCCCGGATCGACGCCGCTGCCGGCCCGCCCTCGTCCAGCAACGCCAGCGCGGCATCGAGGATCTCGTCCTCCGTCAACGCCCGCCGCGGCCCGGGCCGCCCCCGTCCTGCCGGTGCCATCCAGGCTCCTTTGCTCGACCCCTTGACGCATCTCTGCACAGCGTACATTATTTGGACACTGTACAGATTCTGTACGCCGTACAATTTCTAGGAGCCCATCATGCTGCGTCGCCTCACCGGTGCACTGTTCGTCCTCGCCGCCATCGCCTTCGGGGTGGCCGCGAGCGTTCTCTCATCGACCTTCGACTGGCCCGACATCCTGCGGGAGCCGGCCGACGTCGTCCTGCCGGCCTTCACCGCGGGCGGCACCAGCCTGATCTGGACCTGGTTCGCGGTCGCCTGGACCTATGCCCTGCTCGCGATCCCGATCCTCCTGGTCCCACAAGCGCTCAACCGCCGCCACGACCCGGTACTCCGAACCGCCACCTGGCTAGGCGCCGCATCAGTACTCCTCTCGCTGATCGGCTTCCTGCGCTGGGTTTTCGTCGTCCCACCGCTCGCCCGCGCCTACGCCGGGGGCGACGAGACGACGCGAGCCGCAGTCGAGGCTGCTTGGACCGCACAGCATCAGTTCGGTGGAGCACTGCTCGGCGAGCACCTCGGCCAACTACTCGCGATCGCTTGGAGCATTGGCGTTTGCGTCGCCTTGCTGCGCGAGCATCGGTGGGTCGCCAGCTCCGGACTCGTGGCGAGCGTGCTCTACCTGACCAACCAGGGCGACATCCTCGCGACGGCGATCCCCAGCTTCCCGGTCTGGGATCTTGGCGGGCTGATCGGCAGTACCGCGTGGGGCGTGTGGACGATCGCCTTGGGCGTGTCGGTTTGGCGACGTACCGATGACCTACCGCAATCGTGTGACCACGTGCAGTAGGTTCGCTCGCATGTTGAAGCGTGCTGCTGCCATCGCCGGGGTTCTTCTGCTCGCCACCGCGGGTGCCGCGAGTGCTTCGGATGGCCACGACCACAAGCTGATCGTGGGCGGCACGCTGGCCAGTACTACGGAAGCGCCGTGGGCGATCGCGCTGACGAACTCCAACTCCGCCGAAGAGACCGGCCGGTACTGCGGTGCGGCCCTGGTCAGCGCGAACAAGATCATCACGGCCGCCCACTGCATGATCCAGCCCGCATCGACCTACACCGCGGTCCAGGGCCGGCCGGACCTGACGGACACCAGCGTCGGCCGTACGTCCGGCATCAAGTCGATCTGGGTCCATCCCGGTTACAACCACGACCAGAACCGCTACGACTTCGCCGTACTTACGCTGAGCCGGCCGCTTACCGGCGTACCGGTCCTGCCGCTGGAGACGAATCCGAAGGCCGACCGCAAGGGCGCAGTACCGACCGTCTACGGCTGGGGCGATACACAAGAGACAGGCCCCGCCGACACCCTGGAGAAGCTCGCCGTACCGGACCTGGGCGACGCGACCTGCCTGGCGAACAAGGAGTACACAGCCAACGGCTACGCCGCCGCGACGAACATCTGCGCGGGCTATGTCGAAGGCGGCCGCGACGCCTGCCAAGGCGACTCCGGCGGCCCGCTCGTCCTCAACGGCCGCCTGCTCGGCACCGTCTCGTGGGGCAAGGGCTGCGCCGAAAGCGGCTACCCCGGCGTCTACGCGCAGATCTCATCAGCAGCGAAAGCCCTTCAGGCGCAGCTCGCCAAGTAACAGAGCAGACCCGCCGCGGCCACAGGGTCGTTAATACGAAACATTACTGTCGCGATCGCCGCCAAATTCTCACAGCGCGGATACGGGCGGGAAACACTTTGTCCTTACCTTTCTAGGCAACCCCACCCGCCTAGTGAGGAGTTCGCACATGCCCCAAACCCGACGGCAGTTCCTGCAACAGGTCGGTATCACCGGTGGCGCCGGTGTCTTGTACTCGACGATGGGCGCGCTCGGCCTGACCACCGCCGCGGAGACCCCGGCCTTCGCGGCGCCGACGCGCACTGACCTGAACGGACGCGGCAAGAAGCACATCGTCATCCTCGGCGCCGGGATCTCCGGGCTGACCTCGGCGTACGAACTCGGCAAGGCCGGCTACAAGGTGACGCTGCTGGAGGCCCGCCAGCGGCCGGGTGGGCGGAACTGGACGGTCCGCGGCGGCACCGAGGAGAAGGACCTGCACGGCAACACGCAACGGGCCAAGTTCTCCAAGGGGCAGTACATGAACGCCGGGCCCGGCCGGATCCCGCAGCATCACGTAACGCTGGACTACTGTCGCGAACTCGGCGTCGCGGTCGAGCCGTTCGTGAACCAGAACGCCGACGCCTACCTCTATCGCGAAGGCACCACTTCTCTTTCGAACAAGGCGATCCGGCATCGGACCGCGAAGGCCGACGTCTACGGGTACGTCTCCGAGTTGCTCGCCAAGGCGACCGACCAGGGTGCGCTCGACGGCCTGTTGACGGCGACCGACAAGGAGGCGCTGATCGGTTTCCTCGGCAGTTTTGGTGCCATTGGCAACAAAGCGGCCGGGTTCGCCTACACGGGCACCGATGGGCGGCGGGGGTACGAGGTCGAACCTGGCGCCGGGTTGGAGGGTGGGCGTACCGCAGCGCCGTACGGGCTGAGCGATGTGCTCGCGAGCGGGGTCGGCAACTACTTCTCGTTCGAGTTCGGCTGGGACCAGGCGATGATGATGTTCCAGCCGGTCGGCGGGATGGACCGGATCCCGTACGCGTTCGAGCGGGCGATCGGCCGGGAGAAGTTCGTGTACGGCGCCAAGGTGCTCGGGTTGCGCAACACGTCGGCCGGCGTCTCGGTGATCTACAGCAGCGGCGGCAAGCCACGGGAACTCAAGGCGGACTATGCGATCTGCGCGTTGCCGCCGCACATCGCGGCGACCGTGCCGTCGAACCTGCCGGCCGAGATCATCACCGCGCTGCAGTACGCGAGGCCGACCAACGCGGGCAAGATCGGGATCGAGTACGGGCGACGCTGGTGGGAGCTCGACCACCGGATCTACGGCGGGATCACGAACAGCAACCTCGACCTGGTGAACATGTGGTACCCGTCGACCGGCTTCCACGGCGAGCGCGGAACGATGATCGGCTACTACAACACGGGCGCCAACGCCACGGCGTACGGTGCGCTCAGCCCGGCCGCTCGGCTCGAGCGAGCCATTGCCCAGGGCATCAAAATTCACGGTGACGGCTACGGCAAGGACGTGAAGGCGTCGTTCTCGGTGGACTGGGCGGGTACGGAGTACTCGCGCGGTTCGTGGGTCGGCTGGCCGTCGCAGACCGACGGCGTCTACGCGAAGCTGCTCGAACCGACCGGCAACATCTACTTCGCCGGCGACCACCTCAGCCACACCATCGCCTGGCAGCACGGCGCGATGGTCTCCGCCCGGGCCACCGTGACCGCCCTGCACAGCAAGGTGATGAGCCGATGAAGAAGCGTTTGGTTGCTGGGGTTGCCGTCGTAGCGCTTTCTTTTGTTGCCGGTACTGCGACCGCCGACGGCTGGTGGGATCGGCCGAAGCCGCCGCGGCCCGGCACCGTCGTACCGGCCCTGCCCGCCGGTCAGGCGAACCCGATGATCGCCACCGGTGTGGGGATCGGCGCCGACACCCCGATCTACAAGACGAGTGGGCTCGGGCCGAGCGCCTTGAATGCTGACGCTCCCGCGGGGAGTGAGGCCTCGTACGTCGACACTGTCATCTTCCCGGGTGGAGTGTTGCCCGCCGGCGTCACGATCACCGAAGCCCAAGGAATCAACGCCTTGCGCCGGATCGGCGAAAACCTCAAGGCGGTCGGGCTCTCGTACTCCGACGTCTACACGATGCGCGTCTTCCTGCAGAACCCTTTAGGTGCACCTGCCGCTGACTTCGCCGGCTGGAACCGGGCGTACCGCCAGTACTTCGCCAACACCGACCTCACCACCGGCAAGTTCGTCCCCGTCCCCCTCGGCACCGCCGCCCCCGCCAAGCCCTTCGTCGTCAACAAGTCCCGCCCGTCCCGCTTCGCCCTCGAGATCGAGAACCTCCCCGTCACCGGCTGGCTCGTCGAGGTAGAGGTAGACGCCGCCTACCCCAAACGCTGATTGCCCCGCCCCCACCTCCTCCTCACCCCCATCCCCTCCTCACCCCACCGCCCCCGCCCCGTCTCTACCGCCACATTTCGGTGGTTAACCCCTGACCTTGTGGGTTGCCACCCCTGAACCACAGGTGGCAACCGGCCATTTCGGGGGTTGACCACCGAAATGGTGCTGGCGCGGGGCGGTGGCGGGAGCGGGAGCGGGCTCAGCTGTTCCGCGAGAGGATGTTGACACTGTCATATAACAGTGTCATGATCCTCGCATGGAACTGTGGACCCTCGGTGAGTTGGCGGAACGGGTAGAAGCGGCACTGGCCGACTACCCGAGCCAAGCCAATGGCCGCGTCCGCGCAGTCCCCGACCAGCGAACGATCCGCTGGTACACCACGACGGGCTTGGTCGACCGCCCCACTGAAATGCGCGGCCGCACGGCTCTCTACAGCCACCGCCACCTACTCCAACTGGTAGCCATCAAACGCCGCCAGTCCCAGGGCCAAACCATCGCCCAAATCCAATCCGAGTTAGCCGGCGCCACCAACCAAGCCCTAGAACCCATCGCCGCCCTCCCACCCAACCCCCCAAAGGCGGCCTCCGCGCCAGCCGCGGTGAGCGACGCGGGCAGAGTGGGCGGCGCGAGCGATGCGGCGCCCGAGCCGGGCGTGTCAGCAGGTGCGGCGCCCGCGCCGGCAGCTCCCGGGGGCGCGGCCCCCGAGTCGGCCGCAGCTGCGACGGCGGGCCAGCCCGCCTTGGCCCGAGCCCGCTTCTGGGCGGACCGCTCACCCGAGCCCAGCCCCGCCGACACCGCCCCCGGCGAGACCCCTCGCTCCGCTAACGCTCCGCTCGGCGCGGCGGAGCATGAGGTACTCCCCGCCGGCACTGCCACCGGCGGCACTCACCGTCTCGCTGCTGCCTCGGCGCCCGACCTGCTTCCCGCGACCTCCGGCGCGTTAGCGCCGGAGGTCGCGGTGGTTGCTGCTGTGCGGATTGCTGACGGGGTGACTGTGGTGCTGGATCAGGGTGGGGCTGTTCCGGATGTCGAGCGGCTTGCTGCTGCGGCTGGTCCGTTGCTTGCTGAGTTGAGGCGGCAGGGGCTTCTTTCTCAATCGTCAGGAGACGAGTTATGACTGTTCTGCCTACCCTCCGACCCGACGAGTTGCAGAGTGCTTCTGATGCGGGGCTCGGTAGCTTGAGTACTGAGCGGGGGAATCTGCCGCTGGAGAGCATCGACGTGCGGGCGACTGTGACGGGGCTGGTGTCTCGGACGGTGATTACGCAGGGGTTCCACAACCCCCATGACGTCGCGCTGGAGGCGACGTACATCTTCCCGTTGCCGCCGCGCGCCGCGGTGACTGGATTGCGGATGACTGCGGATGGACGAACCGTCGAGGCTGAGCTGAAAGAGCGCGCCGAGGCACGGGAGACCTACGACCAGGCGATCGCGGCCGGTCAGCGTGCGTCGATCGCGGAAGAAGAGCGCCCCGACGTCTTCACGCTGCGGGTCGGCAACATCGTCCCCGGCGAGCGCGTGTCGGTGGAGCTCACCCTCGTCGGCCCCCTCCCGTACGAGGACGGCGAAGCGACGTACCGGCTGCCGTTGGTCGTCGCCCCGCGCTACATCCCCGGTACGCCGATCAGCGGACCGTCCGTCGGCGACGGCGTCGTACCCGACACGGACGCAGTACCGGATGCCTCTCGTATCACCCCGCCGATCCTGCTCCCCGGCTTCCCCAACCCCGTCCGCCTCAGCATCACCGCCGACATCGACCCGGCAGGCCTTCCCCTCAACGGCATCCGCTCCAGCCTGCACGCGATCGCCACCGAACAAGGCGCTCGCCAGACCACCGTCACCATCAACCCCGGCGAACGCGTCGACCGCGACTTCATCCTCCGACTCGCCTACGGCGAACCCGAAGCAACCGCCACAGCCTTCACCACCCAGCCCGACCAGGAGTCCACCAGCGAGGGAACCTTCGAGCTGACCATCCTGCCGCCGGTCAACGACACAGCAACCCGACCGCGGGACGTAGTGCTGGTACTAGACCGATCCGGCAGCATGAGCGGCTGGAAGATGGTCGCCGCCCGCCGAGCCGCAGCCCGGATCGTCGACACCCTGACGGCGACGGACCGCTTCGCCGTACTGAGCTTCGACACCGTCATCGAGCGCCCCACCGGCCTGCCCGAGAACACCTTGGCCGAAGCCACCGACCGCAACCGCTTCCGCGCCGTCGAGCACCTCGCCGGCCTGACCGCTCGCGGCGGCACCGAAATGTTCACCCCGCTCCAGGAAGCCGCCCGGCTCCTAGGCGAGAACAGCAACTCCCGCGACCGCGTCCTCGTCCTGGTGACGGATGGACAGGTAGGCAACGAGGACCAGCTCCTCGCCGGACTGGCCACACCGCTGGCCGGCGTACGGATCCACACCGTCGGCATCGATCAAGCCGTCAACGCCGGCTTCCTCGGTCGCCTGGCCGGCCTCGGCGGCGGCCGCTGCGAGCTAGTCGAGAGCGAGGACCGTCTCGACGAGGCACTCGACCGCATCCACCTCAGGATCGGTACGCCGTTGCTCACCAACCTCACGCTCACCGCCGACGGCCTCACCCTGCTCGACGACACGATCAGCCCGGCCCGGATGCCGAACGCCTTCGCCGGCGTCCCGCTCGTACTCCGCGGCCGCTACAGCGGTACCCCCGAGAACGCCACGGCCCACCTCCACGGCCTCACGCCCGCAGGCGAGCCATGGCAGGTGACGATCCCAGCCGTCCAAACCGAAGGCGCCGCAGCCGCCGTCTGGGCCCGCGGTCATCTGCGCGACCTCGAAGACCGCTACGCCACCGCGAGCGACACCTTCGGCGGCGGCTCGGTCGATCTCGAGAAGCTGGAACACCAGATCGTCGCGGTCTCCCTGAAGCACCACGTCCTCTGCCGCTTCACAGCCCTAGTCGCCGTCGACACCCGAGTCGTCGCCGAAGGCGGCCCCAAGCACCGCGTCACGCAACCCGTAGAACTCCCCGCCGGCTGGGACCCCCGCCAACTAGCCATGCCCGCCGCGCCCGCTATGGGGTTCGCTGCAGCCCCGCTGAACGCGATGGGCTTTGCTCCTGGAGGCGCAGCACCTGCAGGCGCAGCAGCCCCAGCCCGCCGAGGCCGGGCCTTCGGCGATGGCCCAGGAATCTTCTCCCGCAGCTCGAAGCGCATGGCCCCCAGCCCTGTCATCGAGCAGTCGGCCGGCGGACTGATCGAAGAGGCCCGCGCCCAGGCAGCCGCTGAGGCCCAACTCCTCCGCTCAGCCGGTACGCCGACCGCGGCCCAGCGCCGAATCATCCTGTCCGACCTGGCCAGCCGCCTGGAAGCCGTACTCCAGAACCTCGAAGTCACCAAGCTCCAGAACCTCATCACCACCCTGAAGTCCCTGGACACCATCCCACTCGACGACACCCGCCTCGACGCCCTCTGGACAGAAACCCTGCAAGCCCTCGACGAGTTCGCCGGCACCACCGCGCCGGTCAAGGCACCCACCCGGGACTTCTGGAAACGCAGTTAACCTGTCACGCTGGCCCGACCGATCCGGTCGGAGGCCACCATGAGCAGAGCCACTCGTCCGCCGTCACCGTCGCATCCGTTGTTGCGCAAGAAGAGTATCGACGACATGCTCGCCGCGAGCCGGGGCGAACACGGGTCGGAGCACCTCGAGCGAACGATGACCACGTTCCAGCTGATGATGTTCGGCGTCGGCGCCACCATCGGTACCGGCATCTTCTTCGTGCTCGCGGTGACCGTCCCCAAGGCCGGCCCGGCCGTGATGATCACCTTCCTGCTGGTCGGGATCATCGCGGCCCTGACCGCGCTCTGCTACGCGGAGGTCGCCTCGACCATCCCGGTCTCGGGTTCGGCCTACTCCTACTCGTTCGCTTCGCTCGGCGAACTCCCCGCCTACCTCGTCGGCTGGGCCCTCATCCTCGAGTACGGCGTGGCCGGCGCCGCCACGTCGGTCGGCTGGGCCGAGTACTTCAACGCGTTGCTCGACGACGTCTTCGGCTTCCGGATCCCCGAATCGCTGAGCTCCGGGCTGCTCGCCGAAGGCCCCGGCATCATCAACCTGCCCGCCGTCGTCCTGGTCGGCCTGTGCTGCCTGTTGCTGCTGCGCGGCGCGAAGGAGTCCGCCCGGGCGAACGCGATCATGGTGGTCATCAAGCTGTGTGTGCTGGCGCTGTTCGTCGTACTGGCGCTGACCGGCTTCAAGTCCGGCAACCTGAAGCCCTTCGCGCCCGAGGGGATCAGCGGGATCTCCGCCGCCATCCCGGCGATCTTCTTCACCTTCCTCGGCATCGACGCCGTCTCCACCGCGGGTGAGGAGGTCAAGAACCCCGGCCGGACCATCCCGCGAGCGGTCTTCGGCGCGGTCGCGATCGTCACCGTCTTCTACCTGCTGGTCGCCTTCGCCGCCGTGGCCGCCCAGCCCACACCCAAGTTCGAGGGTCAGGACGCCGGCCTGGAAGCGATCCTGAACGACGTCACCGGGGTCGCGCTGCCCGGCATCATCATCGCCGCGGGCGCCGTCATCTCGATCTTCTCGGTCACCCTGATCACCGTCTACGGCCAGACCCGGATCCTGTTCGCGATGGGCCGCGACGGGATGCTGCCGCCGTTGTTCAAAGAGGTGAACAGCAACACCTTGTCGCCGAACAAGAACGTGCTCGTCACCAGCACCTTCATCGCGGTGCTGGCAGCGGTGGTACCGATCGACAAGCTGTTCGACCTGGTCAGCATCGGCACGCTGGCCGCGTTCATGGTGGTGTCGGCGACGGTGATCATCCTGCGCCGGACCCGGCCCGACCTGGAGCGCGGCTTCCGGTTGCCGTTCGGCCCGGTGATCCCGGTCCTGTCGATCGTCTCCTGCGCGTACGCCGCGAGCACGATCGCCGCCGTCACCTGGATCTCGGTCGGGATCTGGCTGCTCCTGGCGCTGACCGTCTACTTCCTCTACAGCCACAAGCATTCGATCCTGCACGACACCGAGGCAGGTGAACTGTGAAGGCCGTAGTCGCCTACCGCGGTGGCGACGACACCCCCGAAGCCCTCGAACTCGGCGCGACATTACGCCGTACTACGGGAGCTGAGCTGGTCGTCGTCGCCGTCCTACCGCCCGGCTCCGAACCCGGTACCGAACGAGTCGACCTCGAGTACCGTCAATGGCTCGACTCCGTCGCCGACCAGGCCCATCGCGACGCGGTCGAAGCGTTGTCACCCGGCAATCCCGACGGGCTGGAGTTCCGCCGGATCGCCTCGAGCTCCGTTGCCGACGGGCTGGTCCGCGTCGCCGAGGAGGCCGGCGTCGACCTACTCGTCCTGGGCTCCGCCAGAGCCGCCACTCAAGGCTCGTTCCTGGCGGGCAGCGTCAGCTCCAGACTGCTGCACTCGTCGCCGGTCCCGATCCTGCTCGCTCCCCAAGGCTACGGTGGCGACCCCCACGCCACCTTCGGCTCCTTGACCTGCGCGTACGCCGGTACCGATCGGTCTCGCGAAGCACTCGCCGCGGCCTGCTCCCTGGTCAAGCGCTACAACGGCCATCTCCGGGTCGCCACCTTCGTCCCGCGCGCCAACACGATGTACCCACCCGAGGTCGGCCTCGACGCCGAGGACATGGTCGCCGCCCAATGGGCCGAGCAGGCCGTCGAACTCCACGAGGACGCCTTGGAGTTCTGCAAGAACCACGGCATCACCGACGTCGAGACGGTGGTCGCCCGTGGCCGCGGCTGGGCCGGCGCCCTCACCGCCATCCCCTGGTCCCCCGACGACGTCCTGGTCCTCGGCTCCAGCCGCCTGGGCCAACTGGCCCGAGTGTTCCTGGGCTCCACCGCGACCAAAATCCTCCGCCACACGCCAGTACCAACCCTCGTAGTACCGGCTGGCACCTACACCTGGTCAGACTGATCCCATGAGCGAACCTGTGCGCGTGATCCGCGAAGTCGAGCTGGTGGCGACCGACCCGACCAGCGGGATGCTTCGCAAGAAGGCGTTCGAGTTGCCGATCCTGTGGGCCGGGCGGGTCGAGACCCAGCCCGGCGCGATCTCCGGCTGGCATCACCACGACCGCAACGAGACCAGCCTGTACGTCGTCTCGGGCATTCTCCGGCTGGAGTTCGACGGCGGCGAGGGCTACGTGGATGCCGAGGCCGGTGACTTCATCCACGTGCCGGCGTTCACCATCCACCGCGAGAGCAATCCCACCGACGAGGTCTCTGTCGCTGTGATCGCCCGCGCGGGTGGCGGCATCCCGACCGTGAACGTCGAGGACTACTTGAAGCGCTCGTAGGCGGGCAGCGTCAGGAAGTCGATGTACTCGTCGGCGAGCGCCACCGCGAGGAAGGTCTCGCGGGCGGTGGCATAGGCAGCAGGGTCGCCACCGAGCTTGGCGATCTCCTCGTCGGCGAGGGCGGTGACGAGATCGGTCGTCACCTCGGCGCCGGTGTCCAGCACCACGCCGTTGCGGCGCCATTGCCAGATCTGCGAGCGCGAGATCTCAGCGGTGGCAGCGTCCTCCATCAGGTTGAAGATCCCGACCGCGCCGGTGCCTTCGAGCCAGGCGGCGAGGTATTGGACCGCCACGCTGATGTTGTTCCGCAGCCCGGCCTCGGTCACCTCGCCGGGCGTTGCCGCCACGTCGAGGAGCTGTTCGGCCGTGACGTGCACGTCTTCGCGCAGTACGTCGAGTTGGTTCGGCCGGTCACCCAGCACCGAACTGAAAACCGTCTTGCACGTCTCGACCATGCCCGGGTGGGCGACCCACGACCCGTCGAAGCCGTCGCCGGCCTCGCGGGTCTTGTCCGCCTCGACCTTCGCGAACGCCTGCTCGTTGACCGCCGGGTCCTTGCTCGGGATGAACGCCGCCATCCCGCCGATCGCGTGCGCGCCGCGCTTGTGGCAGGTACGGACGAGCAGCTCCGTGTACGCCCGCATGAACGGCACGGTCATCGTCACCGAGTTGCGGTCGGGCAGCTGGAAGTCGGCGCCACGGGTGCGGTACGTCTTGATCACCGAGAACATGAAGTCCCAGCGCCCGGCGTTCAGCCCGGCCGAGTGCTCGCGCAGCTCGTACAGGATCTCCTCCATCTCGAAGGCCGCCGGGTACGTCTCGATCAGCACGGTCGCGCGGATCGTGCCGCGCGGCAGCCCGAGGAAGTCCTGGGCGAGGACGAACGCGTCGTTCCACAGCCGCGCCTCGAGGTGCGACTCCATCTTCGGCAGGTAGTAGTACGGCCCGGCGCCACGGTCGAGCTGCAGTTGTCCACAGGCCACGAGGTAGAGCGCGAAGTCGACCAGGGACCCCGAGGTCCGCTCGCCGTCGACCAGTAGATGCTTCTCCGGCAGGTGCCAGCCGCGCGGCCGGACGACGATCGTCGCGAGCTCTTCGTCCGGCTTCAGCGCGTACGACTTTGAGGAGGTACTGAAGTCGATCTTGCGGGTCACCGCGTCGAGCAGGTTGAGCTGCCCGCCGACCACGTTCTCCCAGGTCGGCGTGTTCGCGTCCTCCTGGTCGGCCAGCCAGACCTTGGCGCCCGAGTTGAGCGCGTTGATCGTCATCTTCCGGTCGGTCGGCCCGGTGATCTCCACCCGCCGGTCGACCAGCCCCGGCGCTGCCTCCGCCACTCGCCATGACGGGTCCTCACGGACGGCCTTCGTCTCGTCCAGGAACCCGAGCGACCCACCGGCCGCGATCTCCTCCTGCCGCGCCTGCCGTCGCTCCAGCAACTCCAGCCGGCGCGGGTTCAGCTCCCGGTGCAGGAGCCCGATCAGCTCCAGCGCCCGCTCGCTCAAGATCTCGTCGTACCGCTCACCCATCGGCCCGATGACGTCGACTGACACAGCTGGACTCCTATCGGCCCTGCAGCAGCGGCAGGACGTCTCGTAGTACGGCGGCGTGCTCCTCGGGTTTCCCGAGACCCATGTTCATCGTATTCACCCCGAGATGCGTGGCTCCCAGCTCCCGCCATCCCTCGACGAAATCGGGCCATTCCTTCTCCGGTACCGCCCCCAGCGACAGCCTCGCCTCGAACCCGATCTCCGCCGGATCGCGCCCGGCCTCGACTGCGGTTGACCGGACCAGCTCGACCTGCCGTCGCGCCTCAGCGGTCGGCGGGCTCTGCGGCATCCAACCGTCACCGATCCGGCCGGTACGGCGTAGTACGGCCTCCGCCCCACCGCCGAACCAGACCGGAATGCGCCGACGCGGCGGCAACGGGTTGAGCCCGGCCTCGACGATCTTCTCGTGCCGGCCCTCAGCTGAGATGACCGGCTCGGCCCAGAGCTTGCGGAGCAACTCGACTTGCTCGGTCAGCCGGGCGCCGCGCTGCTCGAACGGCACACCGAGCGCTTCGTACTCGACCGCGTTCCATCCGATGCCGACACCGAGCCGCAGCCGGCCGCCGCTCAGGACGTCGACCTCCGCCGCCTGCTTGGCGGCCAGCGCGGTCTGGCGTTGCGGGAGGACCAGTACGCCGGTGACGAGCTCCAGCGTCGTGGTGATGGCGGCCATGTACCCGAAGAGCACGAAGACCTCGTGGAACAGCGACTTGTCCGTGTACCCCGTCCAGCCCGGCCGGTTGGCGGGATCGGCGCCGAGCACGTGGTCATAGGCGAGCGCATGCGTGTAGCCGGCCGCCTCGACCGTCTCGGTCCAGTCCCGGACGACACCCGGATCCGCACCGATCTCGAGCTGGGGAAAGATCGCACCGATTCTCACGAAGTAACTCCCTTGAGCAGATCAACCAGGCCTTGGACAGCAAGTTCGAACGGCTCGTCCGACCCGTCCGCGCGGGCCAGCACGTAGCCACCCTGCAACACCGCCGCGATCGTCGCGGCGGTCCGGTCCGGATCCAGGCCGGCCGGATACTCACCCGATTCCTTGCCCTCAGCAATGATCTCGGCGAGCCGGGCGCGGAGCCAACTGAAGGTCTCGGCGACCGGCGCACGCAGTACCGGATCGGCGATCACGTCCGGGTCAGCGGTCAGCCGGCCCATCCGGCAGCCCTTGAGCACCTCGCGATCGCGCTCGAGGTAGCCGGCGATCCGCTCGGTCGCCGTACCGGCCGCTTCGAACTGCTGCTCGGCGGCCTCACGCAGTTCCGCGCCGGACCGCTCGATGGCCGCTTTGGCCAGCTCGGCCTTGCCGCTGAAGTGGTGGTACATGCTGCCCTGACCGGCCTCGGCGGCGAGCTGGATCGCCTTCGGGCTGGTACCGACGTAGCCCCGTTCCCAGAGCAATTCCTGCGTACTCCGGATCAACCGTTCCGCTGTCTCCACCTCGCCACTGTACCCACGCGTAGGTACAGGCGCTGTTTCTAGCAGGTTTCACGACACAGCCGACCTCACGCCGGGTGGCCATGTACAGATATTGTCTGGCGGCATGGGCACCAGGGTCGCGATCGCCGTCATCACCTTTCGGCGACCCGCTCTGCTGGAAGCGCTGCTCGACAGCCTGCTCGCCCAGGAACTTCCGGAAGAAGAGGACTACACCGTCCGGATCATCGTGGTCGACAACGACGACGAGGGCACTGCCACCGACGTGATCGAGCGCGCGGCCAAGGACGGCCGCTACCCGGTCGAGGCAGCGATGGAGCCGGAGCCCGGTATCCCCTTCGCCCGGGAGAAGTCGGTCCTGCTCGCCTGGGACGACGACGCGCTGATCTTCGTCGACGATGACGAGGTGGCGCCGCCCGGCTGGCTGAGCACTCTGCTGCGCGCCTGGCGCACGGCCGGCGCCGACGTGGTGACCGGCCCGGTCCGGGGCATCCTGCCTCCCGACGCACCCGGCTGGAACCGGTACAGCGACGTCCACGACTCGACCGGCCGGCACGAGACGGGCGATCTGCGGAACAAGGCGTACACGAACAACACCCTGGTCGCCCAGCACGTCTACCACTCGGTGACGCCGAGCTTCCATCCCGCCTTCCGCTACACCGGCTCCAGCGACCTGCACTTCTTCCTCCGCGTGCACCGGGCCGGCTACCGGATCGTCTGGTGCGAGGAAGCCCAGATCCACGAACACGTGCCACCGTCCCGGACGACCCTGTCCTGGCTGGTCCGCCGCGCCTTCCGGTCCGGCAGCGGCGACACCATCAGCCGGCTGCTGATCCGGCCGGGCGTGCGCGGGTACGTCCTGGTACTGGCCTATTCTTTGGCCCGGATCGTGTCGGCCCTGGGGTTCGGCCTCGGCGGTCTGGTGCTCTTCCGGAAGGCGTACCTGCTGAAGGCTGTCCGCCGGTTCTTCTCGGGCATCGGCAGCCTCGCGGGGATAGTAGGGATCAACCATGACGAGTACCGGGAGCGGCACCATCCTGACGGTGACGACACTCTGCCAGGCGATCTGGAAGGTGGAGCGGGAGCTGGACCTGCTGACCTGGCAGATCGACGGCGTCCGACCGTGGCCGATCATCCGGATGCGCATCTTCCATGAGCTGACCCGCCGCAGCGGCCTGCACGGCGACCCCCACCCGGTACGCCGGACCCGCGCCGACCAGGCCCGTCTCGTCGGCAAGCACGTGGCCGGCACCGTCACCCGCAACCCGTTCCTGGCCCGCGGCTCGTACGACGCTCTGGTGGTCCCGCACCCGCGAAAGCCGGGCGGCATCGAGATCTACACCGACTCACTGCGTACGGCGCTCGGCGACTCGGCCCTGGTACTGGACTCGGGCATCAACGGGACGCCGCTGCCGGGGAGCGTCAACCTCGACTTCTTCACCTCGGCTTTTGGTGCCGTTCGGAGCCGGCGTGTGCACGCCCGTTGCGCTGAGATCGCGTCCGCGCTGGAGGCCGAGACGGGCGTCAAGGTCCCCGTCGCCGCGCTGGTTGCTCGCGAGTTGCCGAAACACAGTCGGCTGCGTGCGATCTATCGCACCTTGCTCAAACGCCGAGAGATCAAGACCGTGTACGTCGTGGTGGCGTACTTCCACCAGCACATCGTCGGCGCCGCCCGCGACCTCGGCATCCGGGTCGTCGAGCTCCAGCACGGCGCCATCAGCCCGTACCACCTCGGCTACAGCTATCCCGGGCGTCCCGACGTGGCCGACCAGCCCGATGAGCTCTGGTGTTTCGGCTCGTACTGGACCGACGTCGCCGAGTTGCCGGCCGGGATGAAGGCTGAGGTAGCCGGCGCCTCTTTCATCTCCCCGCTGTCGCCGGATGAGTTGGCGGCCAAGGACCCACGCCTGGTCGTCTTCCTGTCCCAGGGCACGACCGGCCCGGCACTACTCTCCTATGCGGCCGAGCTCGCGGCTGCCCGCCCTGACCTGGACGTGGCCTTCCACTTGCACCCGAGCGAGCGCAGTACGGACTATGTCCTTCCTGATGGCGTGCGGCTGTCTGCGGGCAACACCCTCGCCGTCCTGGCCGCCGCGACCTACCAGGTAGGCGTCTCCACCACCGCCCTCTTCGAAGGCATGCTGCTCGGCTGCCGCACCGCAGTGGCCAACCTCCCCGGCCACGAGTACCTGGACCCCACCATCGCCCGCGGCGACTCGGTCCTCATCCCCACCCCGGATGCCCTGGCGCCTGCTCTGGACAGCTTGCCGAGAGCATCCAGCCCCACCAGCTACTACGCCCCGAAGAAAAATCTCATCAACGGCCAACCTTTTTCCTAGAGCCGCCGTCTCAGTGTGTGCAGGGCCGAGGGGGTGCTGCAGAGACTGACACACAAGGGGTTTGGGGATCATGAACAAGAAGATCAAGCTGGCCGTTTCCGCTTCCACTGCAGGGATTGCGGCCATCGGCGCCGTCGGGGCGGTACTGCTCGGGGCGCTGCCGAGTGACGCGGCGACCACGCACAACGTTGCCGCGAGCAACGCGACCGGCCTCAAGCCGTCCAGCCTGAGCTTCGTCAACGCCCGCTGGTGGTGCGAGGACGGCAACTGGTTCGGCGGCAAGGACTGCCACATCGGGGCGGTCGTGCCGAAGGGCTGGAAGGTGACGTCGATCAACCACAGCGACGCGAAGTTCACCCCCAAGTCCGGCTCGTACTTCCTCCGCGTCGCCCAGGGCCCGTACGACCTGACCACCAAGCAGGCCGTCGCGCAGAAGCAGAAGTCGCTGAAGGGCACCAAGAACCTCAAGGTGCAGGGCGTGGCCACTGCCCGTTCAGGCGGGATCGTGTACTCCACGATCGTCTACACCTACACCGACTCGGCCAAGCACACCCGCTGGGTCGCGACCCGCTTCCAGGACGCGTACAGCGGCGGCGGCTCGGCCGGGGTCGAGATCACCGTCGGCGGCACCGTCGCGGACAAGGCCGGCCTGACCACCGTCCTCGCCCGCGCCACCACGTCGGCCTACCTGGCCGGCTGACCGAAGTACCGGCGGTATCGGGGGTACCGCTTTACACCAAGGGGCAGAGGTTCGCGGGGGAGGCGAACCTCTGCCCCTTGAAGGCTCTTCAGGTCGTGTACAACCTGACCACTCCGTCGCCGGACCGGACCGTCCAGCCGTCTGTGTGGTACGTGATGATCTCGCCCGCCTGCGACGACTCCTCACCGGCCGATACGAGCTCGATCCGGCGAACGGACTGCTTCGTCCCGGCCACGATCACCTTGCTCTTCGCGGCGAGCACGTTGAGAGCGGCGGACTTCCGGACCAGTACCGCGCCCGGATCGCTCAGCCGCAGCACCTCTTCCTCCGGCGTGAACATCGGCGCCTCCGAAGCCACCGCCGGATCTTGCGGAGTCCCAGACTCACCAGCAAGCGCCCGCGCGGCACCTTCGACCAGTACTTCGCGCAGCATCTCGCGCCAGGCCTGGAAGATCGCCGGACCGGTGACGTTCTCGGGCAACGGCCGCTCGCGTTGACTCAGGATCGCGCCGGTGTCGAACTCGGCCTCGGTCCGATGCAGCGTCGCGCCCACCGTGGTGGCGCCTTCGTAGACCAGCCGGACCGGATTCGGTCCCCGCCCGGCCGGTAGCGGCGACGGGTGCAGGTTCACCGCTCCGTACGTCGGGATCTTCAGGATCTCTGCGGGGATCAGCCGAGGGAACGCGGCCGAGATGACCAGATCGGGCTCCAGCGCGGCGATCACCGGCGCGGCCACCGTCTTGAGCTTGCTGGTGACCAGTACGTTCGCGGTCCGCGGCAGTCCGACCACGAACGGCGGCGCAGCCGCGTCGTACCGGTCGCTGGCACCGGCTGGTGGCGTCACCACCAGCACGATCTCGTGGCCGTGCTCCTCGGCCCACCCGGCGATGTTGTGGTAGCCGGGCAGGAAGGCGTTCATCGTCACGATCCGCATGAAGCCCAGTCAATCACCACTGCTCAATCGATATTCGACGCTGCCCAGGCGGAGATGTCGTCGCGGCGGATCGCGGCCGCCATCAGGTCGGGGAAGAGCTCGGGGGTACAGGCGAAGGTCGGTACGCCGAGGTCCGCGAGGGCAGCCGCGTTCTCGGCGTCGTACGACGGAGTGCCCGAGTCCGAGAGCGCCAGCAACGCGATCAGCTGGACGCCGGACTCGACCAGATTGCGGGCCCTTCTGAGCAGTTCCTCGCGGATGCCGCCTTCGTACAGGTCGCTGATGAGCACCATCACCGTCTCGCCCGGCCGGGTGATGAGCTGTTCGCAGTACGCGACGGCGCGGTTGATGTCCGTGCCACCACCGAGCTGGGTGCCGAAGAGCACGTCCACCGGGTCGTCCAGCTCCTCGGTGAGGTCGACGACGGCCGTGTCGAAGACGACCAGGCTCGTCCGCAAGGCGCGCATCGAGCCCAGTACCGCCCCGAACAGGCTCGCGTAGACGACAGATTCGGCCATCGACCCCGACTGATCGATCGCCAGTACTACGTCCCGCTGCACACTGTGGTTGCGCCGGGCATACCCGACCAACCGATCCGGGACGATCGTGCCGAGCGTCGGCGAGAAGTGCTTGAGATTGGCGCGAATCGTCCGATCCCAGTCGATGTCCGAGTGCCGCGGCCGCCCGGTCCGGCCGGCTCGGTCGAGTGCACCGCTCACCGCTGCTCGCGTGCGCTCGGCCAGTCGGGCCTCCAACTCGGCGACGACCCGGCCGACCACCTCGCGGGCGGTGTGCTTGGTCTCCTCGGGCATGACTTCGTTGAGCGCGAGCAGCGTGCTGACCAGGTGGACGTCGGGCTCGACCGCGTTGAGCAGCTCGGGTTCCATCAGCATCCGGGTGATGCCGAGGCGCTCGACCGCGTCGCGCTGCATCACCTGGACGACGGTGCTGGGGAAGTACTGCCGGATGTCGCCCAGCCAGCGGGCGACGCGTGGCGCACTCGACCCCAGACCGGCGGATCTCTTGGTACCCGGTTCGCCTCGCTCGGCGTCGTACAAGGCGGCCAGCGCGGCGTCGATGGAGCGGTCGGAGGTGGAAAGTTCCGTACCGGTCTCCGGGTCGGCCTCGCTGCCGAGGACCATCCGCCAGCGCCGCATGCGTTCGTCGTCCGCCATCGTCACACCCCTAGCAATCGCTTGACGACGGGGAGAACCGATGCCGCCAGCAACTGGTCTATCTCGTTGTCATCGGCAATGACCGCGGCAGCCGGGTCACCTAGTGATCGGGCACGGTCGCCGATCGAGCGTCGTTCTGGTGAGGCGAAGGTGCCGAAGGTCCGGCGGAGCAAGGGCAACGCCTCCAGGAACGCTTCGTCGGGGATCGCCGCGAGCCACGTGTCGACCAGGGCCAGCAGTCGTTCGTCGTGCACCAGCAAGAGGCCGCCACCAGCGAGGAAGCCCTCGACATAGCCCGCCGCGTCGGCTGTCGGCGTACCGGGTGACAGTGCGCGGCCAAGCCTCAGCGCAACCTCGGACGCTTCCAGCCGCGAGGTGTCGAGCATGAGGCGGGTGAGGCGGCCGGCGATCAACGGCGGTACCGATGCGCGGTCACTCAAGCCTTGCAGGGTCGCGAGCCATTCTTCGCGGATCGCCTCGTCCAGCAAGGCCGTCGCGTCCTGGACGTCGTCGATGAGTTCGAGGACCTTGGCGGCTGCTTCGGGGTCGAGTCCGTGCACGGTCCGGCCGAGTCCTGCGCACACGCGCGAGACCATCCTGGCGGCGACCTGACCGAGGCCTTCCGCTGATGAGCCGCGCACATCGCCGTACCGGGCGGAGCGCGCGAGGGCGGGCAACGCGGCCATCAGGTGCCCGACATCGGCATCCTTGGCCGCGCGGGTGTCGACGCCTTGGAGCAGCGTCGGCAACGCGTCCGAGAGGTCGGCCAGCAGCGAACGCTCCAACGCCGAGGTGACCTCGGCCAAAGTCGCCGAATCCTCAGCAGCCTTGAGCATCGTCGTCGTCGCGGCACCGAGCACGGTCGTGCCATGGGCGCCGGCGGCAACGAGATCGACCTCCAGTCCCGGGTCCCAGGCAAGCGTCCAGGTCTCGCGGAAGGTGCCTTGATTGCGTCGCTCGTCGGCGGTCGGCACGCCCCAGTCGATGCCGAGGATCCTGAGCCGGTGCAGCAGCCGCGACTTCTCCAGATCGTTCGGCTTCCGCAGATCCAGCTCGACGACTCGCTCGGCGGCGTCGCGCTTCAGCCGCAGTCGTCGGGCTTGTGCAGCCAGGTCAGCAGCCACGGGCGCCTGGGGAGTCTCCGCCGGTACTTGGCCGAGCAACTCGCCGACCACGGCCTCGCGGGTGACCAGGTTGAGCAGTACGTCGTTGCCGCCACACATCACCGCTCGGGTGGCTTCCGTGACCTCACTCAACCCGGCGAGGGGCCGTTCCCTCAACGCAGCAAGGGCATCGGCCAGCCGCACGGCCTCGATGACGTGCGCACTCGACACCGGGAGATCCTCTTTGCGCAGTACCTGAGCGACCTTCGTCAGCCAGCGAGTGGTGATCTGGTCAGGCGCGGTGAAGAGGTGGTGGTACCAACCGGGCGAGGTCACGCCGGCGCCGTACCCGCTGGCGGTTGCCAGCCGGCCATGCGTCCATGGCACCCAGGTACAGGCGACCTTCCGCTTCGGCAAGCCCTTCAGGATCCGCTGATCGTAAGTTGCTGTCGGCAACGGAGCTTGCAGTGCGGGGACATGCCAGGCGCCGCAGACGACGGCGATCCGTTCGAAGCCTTCTTTGATTGCCTTGCGCAAGGTTGTCCGCATGTACGCCTCGCGCTGGGCCTCCCGCCCGGTCGCCTCGTCATCACGCCGCAGCTCGGACATCGCCTCGGCGATCACCGTGAACGGCTCGGCGCCGTCCCGCCGGTGCTCGATCACGTCGTCCCACCAGCGCTCGGGATCGTCATACCCACCGGCCGCGGCCAGCGTCGCCAACGGATCCGCCGACATCCCCCGGCGATCTTCTCTTCCCGAGCTGCCGAACTGATACGCCGCCGGCAGATCGCAGAACCGCACCGGTACGCCGTCCGCCAAGGCATGCTTGATCGCCTGCCACTCCGGGCTGAAGACAGCGAACGGCCAGAAGGCAGCCCTGGTCGAATCGTCGGCCGCGTAGGCCAGCAGCGCGACCGGCGGCACCATCTCCTCCGAGGCCGCCAGCTCGACCACCTTGTCGGCCTCGGGCGGTCCCTCGATCAGCACGATGTCCGGCTGCAACTCCGCCAGGGCAGCCGCGAGCGCCCGGGCGGACCCCGGACCGTGGTGCCTGATGCCGAAGAGGTGGACGGTCATCCGGAGATGTCCCGGCAGGCCCGATAGAAGTCAGCCCAGCCGTCCCGCTCGCGGACGACCGTCTCCAGGTACTCCGACCAGACCACCCGGTCCGCCGACGGGTCCTTCACCACGGCCCCGAGGATGCCGCCGGCAACATCATTCGACCGCAGTACGCCGTCGCCGAAATGCGCAGCCAACGCGAGTCCACCGGTGACAACGCTGATCGCCTCGGCCGTCGAGAGCGTGCCCGACGGCGACTTGACGGCGGTACGGCCGTCTTCCGTCCGTCCGGACCTCAACTCGCGGAACACGGTCACCACGCGGCGGATCTCCTCCAGCGCGTCATCCTGTTGCGGCAGCTCGAGCGACGAGCCGAGCTGCGCGACCCGGCGGGAGACGATCCCGACCTCGTCCTCGGCATCGTCGGGCAACGGAAGTACGACGGTGTTGAATCTTCTTCTGAGCGCGCTGGACAGTTCGTTGACGCCCTTGTCGCGATCGTTGGCGGTGGCAATGACGTTGAATCCCTTGCGGGCCTGGACTTCCGTGCCCAGCTCGGAGATCGGCAGCGCCTTCTCGGACAAGATCGTGATGAGGGCGTCCTGGACATCGGACGGCATCCGGGTCAGCTCCTCGATCCGGGCGATCTTCGCGTCGGCCATCGCGCGGAACACCGGGCTCGGCACCAGCGCCTGCTCACTGGGGCCTTGGGCAATCAATTGCGCGTAGTTCCAGCCGTACCGGATCGACTCCTCGGCCGTGCCCGCCGTCCCCTGCACGAGCAGCGTCGAGTCCCCACTGATCGCCGCGGCCAGATGCTCACTGACCCACGTCTTCGCAGTACCCGGTACTCCGAGCAGCAGCAACGCGCGGTCCGTCGCGAGCGTGGCGACGGCGACCTCGACGAGTCGCCGCGGGCCGACGTACTTGGGGGTGATCTCGACGTCTCCCGCCTTGCCACCCAGGAGATAGGTGACGACCGCGGCCGGCGAGAGCTTCCACGACGGCGGGCGGGTCCGGTCGTCGGCGGCTGCCAGCGCGGCCAGCTCCACGGCGTACTCGTCCTCGGCGTGCGGGCGCAGTACCTCAGGGCTCACTGTCATGACAGCTCCTCGTACATCTCACGACGGAAAATCAGGGTCTCGACCAGGCGCCGGCGCCAGGTGTCTTCCTCACCGGTCGGCTCGCGGGTGATCGGATGGTCCAGCACTTCGGCCGGTACTGCGCGTGCCGCGATGCTCGCGAGTCGCGCGTGCCGGCGATCGCTGCCTAGTTTGGCGAGCTGGTCTAGTACTGCATTGCCCAGTGGGGTCGGCCACGGCACCGGCAGGCCGCCTACGAGGTCGGCGATGTCGACGCGGGTGCGTAGTAGTTCGATGGCCGGCACCCATTCCTCGGGCGGCAGGACCTTCAGTAGCTCGGCGACCCGGCCGCCTGTTCGGGTGTTCGCTCTGAGAAGCGCACGGGCCCACTCGGCATTGCCTTCACGGACGGTCGCTTGCGCCCAGGCGACCTGGAGCACCTCGGGCGAGCACCCCTCGACGGGCAGCTTGAGGTAGTCGAGCTCGTACGTCGCGAGTGGAGCGGCGGCGAGGATCTGGCTGAACCACCATGCCCGCTTGCCGAATCCCTCCTGCGGCTCGGGCTCGATGCCGTCATGTTCCATCGCTGCGGTGAATCGGGTCGGCAGGTCGACAGCGAGAACGCCTTGACTGACGGTGAGATGCGACCAGACCCGCTCTGCCATGCGTACGCCGTACTGTGAACCGGGGATGCGTTGCAGCAGACCCGCCGCCGCCCGCCGGACCTCCTTCGAGCGATCGTCCAGCGCCCGCTCCAGAAACGCCTCGTCGGTCGCCGCATTGGCGCCGCCTGCACCGTTGGAGCCAGCCAGGTCGGCCGCGAGTAGCCCGAGGAAGTCGAGTCGGACAGCGGCCGGCTCGGCAGGCCAGACCTCTTCCAGCGCTTCCAGCGCTGCCGCCGGATCACTCTTGCGCAGCGCCCGCAGCCAGCTGCGCCGTTGGGTCGGGTTGCCGTGGGTCCAGTGATCATTGCCCTCAACAACGGCTTCGTGCAGGAAACGCCAGTCCGGGTTGAGGTCTGCCAGCCAGCTAGCCCTTCGCCCGGCTGCCTTCACCACCAACGGCCGGTACTCCGCCCTGTTGCGCGCATAGTCGGCCAGCGCAGGAAGGAGCTCCGGCGGGACGCCCCAACCCTTGGCGTCGGCTGCTCTCAGCCACTCGCCCAGGGCCGTGGTCTGGAAGCCGGTGAGCATCGCGGAGAGCCTCCGGATGGCAGCTGGTCTCGGGAGAGGGCTGTCCTCGCCTTGCGTTGTGGGCAAAGGGGTTAGACCTTCGAGCGGTACTCGGCCGGCTCGCTTGTAGAGGGTTGCCAGCGCGGCGGCGTCGAGCAGGCCGCCTTCGCCTAGTTGCTCCTGGATCTTCGGCGGGAGCTCCTCGAAGCGTGGGGGTCTGCGCTCGGTACCGAGCAGTGCGGAGCTGACCAGGCCGTCCCAGCCCCTCATGACAGGATCACCGGGCGCTCGCCGTGCCAGCAGGTCATCGGCTTGAAGCCTGCGCGATTCCACTCGCCGGCGACTGTCACTGGGTCGCCTGCGGAGACGGCTAGGAGCTTCCAGAGGTCCACGCCGGGTAGGACTTCGAGGGCGTCACCGTTGGCGTCCACTAGCGCCCAGTTGTCGCCGTTGGGGGTTGGGCGGACGTCTGCGAGTACTAGCGGCCAGCGCTCGTTCCATGGGTCGGCTGCTAGCGATTCGACGTACGAAGCGAGTGCCTGCTTGGCGGTGAGGCCGCCTGGTCGTGGGGCGGGGAGGCGGGGAGCCGTTTGCGTCAGTAGGGCTCGCATGGGGAGGGCGCCGGGGTAGTAGGAGAGCACTGCGGGGACAAGCTCGCCGGGGCGGGCCGGGAGTGGGTCTAGCTGGCGGCCGCCGGCTGCGAAGGTGAGGATCAGGGCCAGGCGTCCAGTGCTGGAGCCGCGCAGCCACAGGCGTCGTACGGTCAGGTGGTCGTCGGGCTCGACCACTCGGCCTAGTACCAGCCAGTCGTCCTCTACCTTCTCGCCTTCTGCGAGCACGCGGGCTGTTTCGACGGTCCAGCCGATTCTGGACTGCACGGTGTCGGCGAGGCTGGGTGGGAGCTCGGTGAGGTGGGCGTGGGCGGAGACGATGAGGTGGATGAGGGAGAGCTCCTCCAGGAGTTCGCCCGGCCAGCCGTGGCCGCGACCGACGACAGCGGCGGCTCGGCGTACGGCGCCTGCTACTCCTGGCGCCTGCGCGTCGACCATGCGGGCGGCTAGGCGGCTCAGCTCGGAGTACCCGCGTTGCTCGAACCCGCCGAGACCACGGCGTACCTGGTCGTCGAGCCAGCTCTGTAGCTCAGCCATCCCCGCCGAAACCCGCTCAGCCCGCCGCACCACCCGCTGCTGAGCCGCCAACGGATCCGCAACCTCACCCGGCTTCTTCTCGCCCTTCTCCGCCGCCTTCTCAGCCCTGTTGGCCCGCTCCTCGATCCAGCTCGATGCCCACTCCGGCTCAGGCCCCTCCGCGAGCTGCCCGCCGGCCGACAGCAACATCAACCCCAGCGCGTGCTTACACGGAAACTTCCGGCTAGGACAAGAACACTTGAACGCAGGCCCACCGAGATCGACGACGGTCTGATACGGCTTCTTCCCACTCCCCTGACACAACCCCCACAGCGCCCGCTCGGAGCCCCCACTCCCCGACCACTTCTCGCCACGAGCCAGCCCCTGGCCAGCCTTGGCCGACGCAGCATCAGGCGCCAAGGCCAAAACCTGCTCCACATCCCAGCCCGCCACCACACCCCCAGCCGCTGAACCACCCACCCCGCAGAGCATGCCACCCACCCCCGACACCCCCACCAACCGACCACACCCCACCGCCCCAAGTGGCGACCTTGAACACCCAACGGCGACCTTGAACAAGTTATTAGGTGTCCAAGGTCGCCATTAGGTGTTCAAGGTGCGCAGTTCTGGCGTGCGCTGGGTCGGTGTGTTGGGTGGGTGGGTCAGCCGAAGGCTTGGCGGTCCTGGTCGTGGGCGGCTGGGTTGGGGTGGGGCTCGTGGGCTACCGGGTAGCCGTTGGTGGCGTGGTTGTGGGGTGAGTGGACCGCGTGGTCAGAGTGGCTTTGAGATGCGTGGGCGGGGTGGCCGGGGTCGCCGCGGTGGGGGTTGGTGATGGCGGCGGGTGGGGTGGGGGTGCCGGAGAGGCCGTCTCGGATGGTGCCCAGGAGGCGTTGTTCTACTGCCTCCAGTTCGGCGATTCGGTGGCGGATTGCATCCTCTTCTTCGCGGGCGGTGGCCAGTAGCTCGTCGGCTTCGGTGCGGGCCGCCTCGCGAAGGTGGTCGGCGGTGCGTTGGCTGGCGGAGAGGACGCTCAGTTCGTACCGGCGGAGTTCGTCGACCAGGTTGTCGTCGGGACGCTGGGCGTTCAGGAGTGCGGCAGCTGGGTTGGATGGGTCGACGACCACCGGAAGGTTCGACTCGAGGTCGGCGATCTGCTGGTCGACCCGGGTGAAGAGATCGGCGACATCCGTACGCATCTGCCGGATGACCGTCGCAGCCGCCTGTACCCGCTCGCTGGCCTCACGCTCCCGCTCACGCGCGGTCCGCTCGGCCGACGTGATCACATCAAGCGCAACAACAGCAGCCCGCTCCGCCGGATCATCCGGTACTACCTCAGGAGCAGCCGGTACTACGTCCGCGTCGCCCGTCATTCCGACCGTGCGACGTAGTGGGACCTCGCGGATGAACAGGACTGCCAACAGGCTGACCACAGCCGAGCAAGCCGCGATGAGGAAGATTCGGCCGGTCGCATCGCCATAAGCGTGCCTGACGATCTCGCCCAGTTGGGGTGGTAGCGACCCGACGTCGAGGACGCTCGTGCCCGAGCCGTCCTGCAACGCCCGTCCGGCTGCCGCTCCGTCCGGGCCGAGGGCTTGGATGTTGGCGGTGATCAGGTCCTTGACCCGCGTCGCCAGTACCGCGCCGAGCACCGAGACGCCGACGGCACCTCCGAGGCTGCGGAAGAACGTCACCGATGCGCTCGCCGCGCCGACCTCGCTGACGTCGACGGTGTTCTGTACGGCGAGTACGAGGTTCTGCATCATCATGCCCATCCCGATGCCCATGCCGAGCATGCCGAGGCCGATGTACCAGTACGGGCTGGTGTGGTCGATGGTGCCGAGCACTCCGAGCCCCGCGGTCAGGAACAGCCCGCCGAGGACGAGGTACCGCTTCCACTTGCCGAATCGGGTGATCAGCTGGCCGGCCCCGACCGATCCGAGGAACGAGCCGAACATCATCGGGATCGTCAGCAACCCGGCCTCGGTCGCGCTGTAGCCGCGCGCCAACTGGAAGTACTGGCCGAGGAACACAGCACTGCCGAACATCGCGACGCCGACCGCGAGGCTGGCCACGATCGCCAGTGCCGTGGTCCGCTCGCGCACAACGCCCATCGGCACCAGCGGCTCACTCGCCTTGGTCTCGACGATGACCGCGAGCAGAGCGAGCAGAGCAGCACCGCCGAGGTACGCGCCGGTCTCCCACGACCACCAAGCGAAGTGCGAACCAGCGAACGACACCCAGATCAACGGCAGGCTCGCCGCGCCGCTGATCAACAGCGCGCCGAGGTAGTCGATCTTCACCCGGCGCTTGACCAGCGGCAGATGCAGGTAGCGCTGCAACACGACCAGGCTGATCACGGCCAGCGGAACGCAGACGTAGAAGCACCAACGCCAACCCAGCCAGGACGTGTCGACGATGACCCCGCCGATGAGCGGACCGCTGACGGTCGCCAACGCCATCGTGGCGCCCATGTAACCGGAGTACCGGCCGCGGTCGCGGGGTGGGATCGCCGCGCCGATGATCGCCTGCGCCAACGCCATCAGCCCGCCCATCGCGAGCCCCTGCAGCACGCGGGCGCCGATCAGGAACGGCACGTTGTGCGCCATCCCGGCCAGCACCGAGCCGATCACGAAGAGCGTGATCGCGAGCTGCACGAGCAGCTTCTTGCTCACCAGGTCGGACAGCTTGCCCCAGACCGGCGTCGACACGGTCATCGCGAGCAGGCTGGCGGTGATCACCCAGGTGTACTGCGTCTGCGACCCCTCGAGGTCGGCGATGATCGTCGGCAGCGCGTTGCTGACGATGGTCGAGCTGAGGATCGCGGTGAACAACGCGGCCAGCAGCCCGGCCAGGATCTCGAGGATCTCCCGATGCGTCAGCGCCGGATCCCCAGCGGCGGTTGCGGGCGGCCCGGCTGGTGGTCCGGCGGTTGGCCCGGCATTCGGCCCGGTACTTGGCCCGGCATTCGGCATGGCCGGCGGTGCGATGGTCCCGGTGGCAGACATCGTGGGTCTGTTCTCCTGCGCGCTGTGTCGAACAAGGCCGGAACGGCTGATCGAGCTGCCCCGGGGCGGAGGAGTACGGACCGGCACCTCGCCGTACGGCGAAGCCTCACCCGGACCAGAAATTTGGTTGCAGTACCCAACAATAGGCCTCCTCATCGAAACGATCCCAGCCGACCTCCCCGCTGTGGCACCGTCCGGCCATGATCTCGACTCTGAAGACCCGCCGCCGGGTGCTCGCTCTCGTCGTCGCGGGCACCGCGGCCGCTCTCCTCGCCACCCCCGCCGCCTCGGCGGCCCCGACCGCTCCGACCGCCTCCACCCAGACGCTGGCGGTCACTGACGTACTCCGGCCGGGGCAGTCGCTGAAGGCGGGTCAGTACATCCGCTCGAAGAACGGCGTCTACACCTTCCGCATGCAGGCCGACGGCAACGCCGTACTGATCAAGGGCCGGACCGCGCTGTGGAGCACCGCGACGAACAAAAAGGGCTCCGTCCTGGTGATGCAGAAGGACGGCAACCTGGTCGTCGTGTACGGCCGGACCAAGGTCTGGGCCAGCAACACCAACGGCAGCACGGGCGCCGCGCTCGCGGTCCAGAACGACAACAACCTGGTGATCTACAACAGCCGCGGCAAAGCGATCTGGTACAAGAACATGGTCATCGAGACCCTGGGCGTCAACCGCGTCCTGAAGCCGTACCAGCTGCTCATCTCACGCAACCGGGTCTACCGCCTGAACATGCAGGCCGACGGCAACCTGGTACTGGTGAAGAACAACAAGACCGTACTGTGGAACTCAAAGACCGGTCGCAACCCGGGCGCCTTCGCGATCATGCAGGGCGACGGCAACCTGGTCATCTACCGCGCCGACAAGACAGTGCTGTGGCACACCGCGACCGCACCGAACCCGGGCTCGGTGCTGGTACTGCGCGGCGACGGCAACGCGGTCATCATCCACGGCCGCACCACGATCTGGGCCACCAACACGGCGGGCCGCTGAGAGAGGCCCCGGCGGGCCCTGACAGCACCACCGGGGCGTCGTTGTTGATTGCTCAACGGCTCAGAACTGTACGCCTGGAAGCGCTTCCCGGGGCAGTGCCGTCTCAAGAACCGGGCGGTTCACATGCAGACGAGTTCGCCGAGGAGTCGTCCTGCGTTCGTCGTCGTCCGGGCGCGCCGGCTACGTCGTACCAGAGCGCTTCACGGTCAGACCGCGGGGTGCAGCAGATCGGGCAGCTCAACCCGGCGCAGGAACTCGCTGCGGACCCGGTCGGCCACCGCGTTGACCACTGCGGCGCCGTCGTCGGACGGGTCGATGTGCACGCGGAACGGGCGACGGCCCTTCTCGGTGTCGACCACGGTGACGATCGCCTTGGCCACCTCTGCGACATCGGCCCACGACGGCTCGAGCTCGGCCAGCTTCTGCGCGACCTGGTCCATGAGGCCGTCGTACTTCTCGTCGTACGCGGCAGCCACCTCCTCGTCGTACGGCTTGCCGCTGTGCGCGAAATGGTTGGTGCCGCTGGTGAAGGCGCCGGGCACGACGATGGTGGTCTCGATGCCGAACCTGGCCAGCTCCAACGCGTAGCTGGCGGCCAGTGCGTCCATACCGGCTTTCGCCGCGAAGTACGGGGCAAGGTACGGCGGAGTACCGCCGCGAGTGCTCGAGCTGCCGACCCAGACCACCAGGCCGTCGCGCTGCTCACGCAGATACGGCAGGGCGGCCCGGTTGAGGCGCTGCGTGCCGATGACGTTGGTGTCGTAGATGTCGGCCAGCTGCTCCGGAGTGAACGCCTCGGCCGGACCCAGGACCATGTGACCGGCGTTGTGGATCAGTACGTCGAGCTTGCCCTGCTCGGCGATCACCGTCCGGACGGCCTGCTCGACTGACTCCTCGGTACTGACGTCAAGCTCGACAGCACGGAGGTCCACACCCCGCTCGCCGGAGTACTGCTTGGCCTCGGCGGCCGCCGACGCGTTGCGGCCGGCGATGCCGCGCATACCGGCGTACACGGTGTGCCCGGCGTCGGCGAGGGCGTGGGCGGTGAGGGCGCCGAAGCCGCTCGACGCACCGCTGATCAGGATCGTCTTCATGCCGCGGAACCGCCGTTGGCGTAGATGACCTGGCCGTTGATCCAGCGCGCGGGGCCGGCCAGGAAGTGGATGATCTCGGCGATGTCCTCGGGCTGGCCGAGACGCTCCAGCGGGGGCTCGGCGGCGATCCGGTCGACGAGTTCCTGCGGCTTGCCGTCGAAGAACATCGCGGTCGCGGTCGGGCCGGGGGCCACCGCGTTGACGGTGATGTCGCGGCCGCGGAGTTCGCGGGCGAGGATCAGGGTGATCGCCTCGACACCGCCCTTGGACGCGGCGTACGCCGAGTAGCCGGGGCGGGCCAGCAACGTCAGTGAGCTGGAGAGGTTGATGATCGCGCCGCCGCTGCGGACCCGGCGGGCAGCCTGCTGGTCGACCACGAAGGTGCCGCGGAGGTTGGTACGGATGACTTGGTCGAAGACGTCCAGGTCGAGGTCCGTCAACGGTGACAGCGGCATGATGCCGGCCGCGTGGACGACGACATCGACACCGCCGAAGGTCTCCTCGGCCCGGTCGAACAACGCGCTCACCGCATTCTCGTCGGCGACGTCGGCCTGTACTGCGATCGCCCGCCCGCCGGCCTGCTCGACCTCCTTGACGGCCTGGTCGGCCTCGGCGGGGCTACCGCTGTAGGTCACCACCACGGCGTATCCGTCGCGCCCGAGGCGGCCGGCGGTCTCCCGCCCGATCCCCCGCGAGCCGCCGGTCACGATCGCGACCCGCTCGGTGGTGGCTGCGTTCTCTGTCATCGTCGTTCACTCCAGATCTCGGTGTCTTGTTCTTGCTGACACCTCGATCCTGCGCCGGATCGTGGATCAAATCCAACGACTCATCTCGATGGATAGATCAGTTCTCTTGATCCATCAGATCGCTGCCGGGCTCGGTTCCCGCAGGGTGCTGGAGGTGGGCGGTGGCCAGGCCGAGCAGGGCGCGGAGCGCTGCGGACGGCCGGCGCTTCCGCAGGGTCGCCATGTAGAGCGACCACTGGAAGTCCTCGTCCTCGATCGGGAACGCGCGGATCTTCTCGTCGCCGGCGACCGCGTACGCAGGCAGGACCCCGAGCCCGACGCCGTGGCGGACGAACTGCACGCCGTTGTCGATGCCGAGCGCCTCCACCACGACCTGCCGCTCGATCCCCGCCGCCTCGAACCTCTGGTCGATCAACGTCCGGGTGCCGAAGCCGGGCGGGAAGTCCACGAAGGCCTCGTCAGCGAGGTCGGCCAGCTTCATCGACCGCCGCCGCGCCAGCCGGTGACCGACCGGCACGGCGAGCACCTGCGGCACCTTCAGCAACTCCCAAGCGGTCAGTTCCCGCGGCACACTCCCCGCCCGGACCCCGAGGAACCCGACATCGATATCCCCGTTGCGCAGCCCGACGATCACCCCCGCCGACCCCTCAGGCTCGACCCGCAACTGCAGTTCGACGTTCTGGTACCGCCGCCTGAACTCCCCAGCCGCCGCCGGCAGATCGATCAACCCAAGCCCCGGCAGCAGCCCGACCCGTACGGTCCCCCGCATCCCCGCCCCGAGCTCATCCACCACATCCCGGGCCCCCTGCACGGCATCCATCACCGCCAACGCCTCGGGCAGGAGCGCAGTACCAGCCTCAGTCAGCACCACCCGCTGAGCGTTCCGCTCGAACAGCGTGACCTTCAGATCCTTCTCCAACGAAGCAATCGCCGCACTGACCGCACTCTGCACCACGTGCAACCGCCGAGCAGCCAACGTAAAACTCCGCTCATGCGCCACCGCCACGAAGTACTCCAGTTGCCGCAACTCCATGCCAGAGGTTAGCTCCGGACGGCCCACAGCAGCGCGTGTCCACCGGCTCCTTCGGGGACGAACTCTTCGCGCTCCACCACGAACCCGGCCTCCTCGACCCACCCCCGAGTCGTACCGGCATCAGCATGGCTCCACCACATCGGGACCTCGCCGCCAAGCCAGTTCTCCTCCGACCCGGTCCACGCGCCGGCGCCGACCGTCGCCACAAAGAGCCCACCCGGCCGCACCCACTCACCGATCCGGCGCAACAACTCCTGCTGCTCGTCGACCGGGATGTGGATCAGCGCATAGAGGCACACCACCGCGTCGAATCCAGCGGCCGGAAGCTCCAATTGCGCGGCATCCGCCTGAACGAAGGTCGCCGCCGGCACCCGCTCCCGCGCCCGCTCGACCTGTACTTCGCTGATGTCGACGCCAGTCACCTGATGACCGGCCTCAGCCAGAGTTAGCGCGACCGGCATTCCCGAGCCGCACCCCAGGTCGAGGACCCGGCTAGGGCCGGCGAGGCGGCCGAGCAACTCTTCCAACAACGGCCCGTACTTCGTCTCGCCGGCAAACGCCTCGTCGTACCGGGCCGACAGCGCGTCGTACCCGCGCCGCACGAGCTCCTTCGCCGCCTCGTTGTCCATAGCTGGGGAGGTTAGTTGGTGAGCGCCCTGATCGTCTTGGTGATTTCCGCCGGCGACTCTTCGGCCATGAAGTGGCCGGCTGTGGTGGTTGAGTGGTGGAGGTTGGGGGCCCAGGCGGACCAGAGTGCGGCGGCGTCGAAGCCCAGCGCGGAGCCCCAATCCTGCTGGATCACGGCGACCGGCATGCGGAGTTTGTTGCCCGCGGCAAGGTCTTCCCGGTCGTGCTCGATGTCGATGCCTGCGCTCGCCCGATAGTCGGCGACGATCGACGGGATCGCTTCGCGGGAGGCCTTCAGGTAGGCGGCGCGGATGTCGGTGGGGATCGCGGTCGGGTCTTTGATCCAGAGGTCGAGGAAGTAGCTGAAGAAGGCGTCGGGGGCGGCGGCGATCAGTTGTTCGGGGAGGCCGGGTGGCTGGGCCATCAGGTAGAGGTGGAAGGCGACGGCGGCGTTGACGCCGTGCATCGCATCCCACATGTCCAGGGTCGGCAGCACGTCGAGGCAGGCCAGGTGGGTGATTTTGTCGGGGTGATCGAGTCCGGCGCGGAAAGCAACGAGGGCGCCTCGGTCGTGGCCGACCAGGGCAAACCGATCGTGGCCCAAAGCCTCAGCCAGGCGCACGATGTCGGTGGCCATCGTGCGTTTCGAGTACGTCGTACCGTCGGTCTCCAGCGGCTTGTCGCTGTCGCCGTAGCCGCGGAGGTCGGGGCAGATCACCGTATGGTCCGTCGCCAGCTCAGCGGCGACGTGCCGCCAGATCAGGTGGGTCTGCGGGAAGCCGTGCAACAACACGATGGGGCTACCGGTACCGCCGACGGCCGCGTTGAGCGAGACACCGTCGGCCACCTCGACGCGCTGGTAGTCGAACCCGGGGATGGTCATCTTCGTCCTTTCGTCTGACACACCCCGAAGCCTGCCGCGCGCCGATGAGCATCCGATGAGCAGCGCTATACGGTGACCAGGTGGTGGCTTTCGGCGTACTCGGACCGGTCACGGCCTGGCGCGACGGCGCAGAACTCGCGCTCAAAGGCCCCCGCCACCGCGCAGTACTCGCCCGCCTGCTCATCGCCCGCGGCCGCGTCGTCCCCGTCGACTCCCTCGTCGCCGACCTGTGGACAGTCCCGCCGGACGGCGCCACCAGCGCAGTCCGTACCTTCGTCGCAGCCCTGAGACGAGCCCTCGAACCCGACCGGCCACCCCGCACGCCGGCGACGCTCCTCATCACCGAAGGACCCGGCTATGCCCTGAAGGCGACAGACGTCGACGCTTGGCGTTTCGAGCAGGTGCTGGCTCGCCAGCCAACACTGGAAGAGCTACAAGAAGCACTGAATTGGTGGCGAGGCCCCGCCTACGCGGAGTTCGCCGACGCCCCCTGGGCCCACGCCGAGCGCTCCAAACTCGCAGAGCTCCGCTTGACCGCCATCGAACGCCAGGCCGAAGCACAACTCGCCCTAGGCCTAGCAAAAGAAGCAGTACCGGCCCTAGACGCACATGTAGCCGAGCACCCCTGGCGCGAGGACGCCTGGCGTCTACTAGCGCTAGCCCTCTACCGCTCCGACCGCCAGGGCGACGCCCTAGCCGTACTACGCAACGCCCGGACCCTCCTAATCGAGCAACTCGGCGTAGACCCCACCCCAGCGCTCCAGCAACTCGAGACGGACATCCTCAACCAGGCCGACCACCTCACTCCACAAGCGGCAGGACAGGTCTGGGCCCAAGCCACTGCCGCCTACGACCGAGCAGTCGCCTCCACTGCTCGCGCCCGGCTCGAGTCAACCGTCGGACTCCTCCGCAACCTCGCAGTGACCGGCAGCACCGGTCTACAGGCTGCCCGCGAACACAGACTGGCCGCCATCACCGCCGCCGAGGAGCTAGGCGACCCGACGCTGACGGCCAGAGTGATCGGCCTGTACGACGTACCGGCGATCTGGACGCGCTCCGACGACCAGCAGCAAGCCGACGCAATCGTCGCTGCCGCAGAGCGCACCCTGGAAGCCACAACCCAGCCAGCAGCCCGAGCCCGCCTCCTGGCCACGGTGGCGATCGAATCCCGCGGCCGCAACAGCACCCGAGCACTGGCGGCAGCCGAAGAGGCAGTGGAGCTCGCCAGGCAGCTGGAAGACCCAGCCCTACTGGCCTTCGCCCTCAACGGCCTGTTCATGCAGACCTTCTACCGAGCCGGTCTAGCCCCGGAACGCGACCAGATCGGCGCCGAGCTGATCACGCTGGCCAGCCGCCACGACCTGACCACGTACGAAGTACTGGGCCACCTCATCCGCGTACAAGCCCGCAGCGCCCTCAATGACTTCACCACTGCCGACGCCCACGCAGCAGCCGCCGATGACCTGGCCGCCAAGCGAGAGCTGCCGCTAGTAGCCGTCTTCACCACCTGGTACCGAGCAATGCGGTCAGGCGACGAAACGGCGTACCGCGAGGCCGCAGCCCTCCTCCAGAACGCAGGCATGCCCGGCATGCTTGCAGACAACCTGCTAGCCCTGGCACAACAGACCCCCACGACAGAAGAGCCCGCCGCAGACCTCCTCCTAGAGGCCCGCTGGTGTCTGAGAGCCAAGGCCGCCCTGGAGCAAGACGACCAACAGGCCATGCGCCGGGCTTTGGAAGTACTGGCTCCTGCAGCCGGTCAATTGGCCGCAGGCAGCGGCCTGGTCAATCTCGGGCCCATCGACCAGTACCTGGAAGAGCTCAGCCGACGTGTACCCAAGGACGGTTCGACCGGTCCGGCTCGGCCCGGCGGAGTACCTCCCGGGTGACCGGTGGGACGTCACCCTCACCGGAGATCAGGTACCGGAAGAGGAAGTAGAACGGATTGCCCTCCGCCCAGGCGAAGTAGATGTGCGGCATCACGCCGAACTCGTCGCGGATCTCCAGCAACAGCGCGGCGATCGCGTTCGGCACGCTCGGGCTGTCCACCTGCAGGATCCGGTAGCCGTGCCGCTCCTCGCCGCGGACGTCCAGCTCGGACTCGAACTGCGACGCGTCGGTCAGCATCACCTCGAGGAAGACGACCGGCAGCCCGTCGGGCAGGTTGCTCACCTCGCGCTGCTCGTCCTCCTTCTCCTGGTACTCCGCTTCGTCGCGCGCGTCCGGCTCGTTGGCGATGATCCGGATGTCGCCCCGGGCGGCCGCCTCGCCGAGGATCCGGCGTGCCTCGTCGTCGAAGCGGATGTCGGTCGCGCGCAGCTCGGTCGACCGGGTAGCGCGGGAGATCAGCGAGGTGACGATGATCGCGAGGATGAAGAAGGACGCGATCTGGACGCCGTCCGGCCGCTCGATGATGTTCGCGATCGCGGTGTAGAGGAAGACCAGGCTGACCACGCCGAAGCCGATCGTCGCGCCCTTGCGGCCGCGCCGGCGCGACGACAGCGTCACCGCGATCGACGCGGACAGGATCAGCACCAGTACGCCGGTCGCGTACGCCCCACCCTGGGCGTTCACATCCGCGCGGAAGAGCAGCGTGATGACGAAGGCGATCAGCGCGAAGACGATGACCAGCGGCCGGGTCGCCCGGGCCCAGTCCGGGACCATCCCGTACCGCGGCAGGTACCGCGGCACGATGTTCAGCAACCCCGCCATCGCGGAGGCGCCGGCGAACCAGAGGATCAGGATCGTGCTGACGTCGTACACGGTCCCGAAGATGTTGCCGAGGTGCTCGTGGGCGAGGAACGCGAGCGCCCGGCCGGACGCCTGACCGCCGTCCTTGAACTCGTCGGCCGGGATCAGGATCGTGGTGGTGAAGCTGCTGACGATCAGGAAACCGCTCATGATCAGGGCGGCCGTGGTGAGCAGCTTGCGGGCGTTGCGGATCCGGACCGCCGGCTCGGCCGGGTCGTCGTCCGGGCTGCCCTGGACCTGCGGCATCACCGCGACGCCGGTCTCGAACCCGGACAGGCCGAGCGCGAGCTTGGGGAAGACGACGAGCGAGATGCCGATCATCACCCAAATGTTGGAGTGCTCGGTGGTGAGCATGTTGCGCCAGTTCGTCACGAGTTCGGGCGCGGCGATGACGTTCCACAACGCGTTGCCGACGACAACGAGATTGAGGCCGAGGTACACCACCACCAGCACGACGGCGATACCGATCGCCTCGCCGAAGCCGCGCAGGAAGACGCCGGCGAGCAGGGCCAGCAGCACCAGCGTGATGATGACTTCCTTGCCGTCCAGCCAGTGCGGTACGTACGGGTTCTCGACCAGGTGCGCGGTGGCGTCGGCGGCCGACAGTGTCATCGTGATGATGAAGTCGGTGGCCATGAAGCCGAGCAGGACGAGGATGACGAACTTGCCCTTCCACCGGCCGAGCAGCCGGTCCAGCATGGCGATCGACCCCTCGCCGTGCGGGCTCTCGACCGCCACCCGGCGATACACGGGCAGCGCTCCGAGCAGGGTCAGCAGGACAAGTACCAGGGTGGCCAACGGCGACAGCAGGCCGACGGCCGCCGCCGCGATCGCAGGCTGGTAGCCGAGCGTCGAGAAGTAGTCGACCCCCGTCAGGCACATCACCTTCCACCACGGATGGGTCGGGTGCGGCGCTGGTCGATGTGGTCCGGCATGTCCATGCGGCCGGTCGTGCAACAACCAGGTGGCCAACGGCCCATGCTCGGTCTGTGGCCTGTTCACGCGAAGAACCTAACGACCGACAGGCCCCCCACCAGGCGCCTCTAACGCGTCTCTAACACCGCTGTGAGAAAACCATGTCGAGAACTTCCGGACCGATCCGACCTCGGTACATGGACCTTCAGCAGCTGGTACAGCAGAACCTGGACGACCTGGTCGCCTCAGGAACCGAGACCGGGCTCCAGGTCGCGGTCTACCGGAAGGGCGAGCTGATCGTCGACGCCGTAGCGGGCGTAGCCGACCTCGCGACCGGGCAGCCGGTCCCGGGACGGGTGGCAGCGCAGCGTGGGGCGACACCGCCACCGGGGTCAGCTTCGCGCTGACCAAGAACCGGTTCACCCCGACCGGAGCCGAGGCTGCCGTCGCGATCGGCGACCTGGTGGGTCGAACTACTGCCTTGTAGTTAAGGCTTGCGGATGGACTGCTGGTCCACCCAGACCAAGTGGCCGTGGTGGCTGACCAGCACTTCGCCGCTGCGCTGGGCCAGCGCCTGGCCGGCGATCCAGCGGCCGCCCAGTTTCACCTGGACGGACTCCGGCCGCGCGTTCGTGGGACGCACCGGGGTGGTAACAGACATGGCACCAGACTTCTGAACAGGGGCGGAGACGGTTTTGCGGCGTCGTACAGCAGGGATGGGGTGGTGATGCAGATCGGTCATAGTCGTCCTCGGCAGGGACCGCAGTCGTCGACGCATCCAACGCCGGCTGGCTGCTCAACCAAAGGCCACCTTACAACCGGTCACCACCGTGAACCCAGCGGTAACTCGAACTGTCCGAACACCGGAAACCCGGCGTTCATTCCCAACCAGGTAAGGACTTTTCGAACTGTCCGTCCCTAAACCCGCCCGCCGCCCGGTCAGCGCCAGGCGGGCAGCTGCTGCAGCGCCCAGCCGTTGCCGTCGGGGTCGTCGAAGAAGACGAAGTTCCCCCACGGGAACTCCTGCACCTCGCTGACCTCCACGCCGCGGCCGGCCAGTTCCTCCCGGGCGGCGGCGACATCGGTGACCACGATCTGCAGACCGCGAACGGAGCCCGGCTCGGCCTGCGGCATCCCGGTGCCGAACGCGATCGAGCACGCCGACCCCGGCGGGGTCAGCTGAACGAACCGCAGCTCGTCGCTGACCTGATGGTCGTGGTCGGCGTTGAAGCCGATCTTCTCGGTGTAGAACGCCTTGGCCCGGTCCACGTCCGACACCGGTACCGAGACCAGCTCCAGCTTCCAGTCCATCTGAGTTTCCCTCCCGCTTGTTGATGACTGGGAAAACGTATCGCCGGTAGCGGTCATCTTCTGGCCGCTACCGGTCCGGTTGCTTATCGTCACGGACCGTGGGTACCGGGCCGGCATGACCACGCACCCGGAAACCATCCATGAGGACCATCAGGAGCAGCATGTCGGTGCTCTGGTCGCTCAGCTCAGCAACGACGTGAGCCGGCTGGTTCGCGACGAGCTGCAGCTGGCCACGGCCGAGCTCAAGGACAAGGGCAAGGAGGCCGGGATCGGCATCGGCTTGTTCGGTGGCGCCGGAACGGTCGCCGTGTACGGCGTCGGCGCGCTGGTCGCCGCGGCCATCCTCGGTCTCGCGACCGCGGTACCGGCCTGGTTGTCGGCGTTGATCGTCGCGCTGGTGCTGTTCGCGATCGCCGGCGTCGCCGCGTTGCTCGGCAAGCGGCATGTCAGCCAGGCGACTCCGCCCCTGCCGGAACACGCCGTCGAAGGCGTCCACCAGGACCTCGAGGCTCTCAAGGGCCACCAGCCGGAAGGGAAGGTCAGCGCATGACCACCACCAAGAACACCCAGATGACCGAGACCGAAGCATTGCGGGCCGACCTGGAGCTGACCCGTCAGCACCTGGCCGACACGGTCCAGGAGTTGACCCGCCAACTCAACGTCCCCCGCCGCATCAAGGAGTCGGCGGCGAGCGCCGGCCAACGTGCCGTCCAAGCAGCCGGTACAGCGGGCGAGCGCGCCAAGGACGGCGCCCGCAACCTGCCGGCCCGCGCCAAGGGGATGCCGGCGACTGCGCGGGAGCACCCGAAGGCGGCTGCTGCCGTCGGGGGTGCTGTGGCGTTGGGTGTGGGTGCGGCGGCGTGGATCGTGGGGCGGGGCCGGTGAGTAAAGCGGTCAAGATCGCCTACCGTCCGTTCGGGTTGCTCTCGGGCATCGCGGGCGGGCTGGTCGCCGGCGCCGTCTTCAAGCAGGTCTGGCGGCGGATCAGCGACAAGGACGACGCTCCCGACGCACTGCAGTCCGAGTACCCGTGGCGAGAGGTCCTGCTCGCCGCCGCACTGCAGGGCGCGGTGTACGCCGTAGTGAAGGCCGCCATCGATCGAGGTGGCGCGAAAGCTTTCGAGCGCTGGACCGGGGAATGGCCCGGGAACTGACCGGGATGTGACCGGCGCCTCGATTGAGAACACAGTTGAAGGGCACTGGAAGACAGCAAGACACGGTTGCCATGGGCCCCGGCGTTGAGCAGACAGCGCCGGGGCCGCACCATGCCCGGGCTGCTCACTCACCGCAGCCACTGTCGGGCAAATGGCCGACAGATTCTTCGTTCTGTGTAAGGGATTCGTGTTCTCCGCCCCGAGCCCTCGACGGGTGACGGTCGGTAGCACTACCGTCGCAGCCTTCCGGACGTCGAGGGTGGAGAAGGTTCCGACAGGCATGGACGTCGATTTGCGGCTGGTGCGGTACTTCCTGGTGATGGCGGAGGAACTGCATTTCACCGCCGCGGCACGTCGGCTGTACGTGTCGCAACCAGCTCTGAGTAACCAGATCCGCCGGCTCGAGACCCAGCTCGGCGCGCAACTGTTCGACCGCTCGCCACGCGGCGTGACGCTGACCGCCGCCGGTGACGCCTTCCTCCCGCACGCCCGCGGCGCGCTCGAGGCGATCAGGTCCGGGGTCGTCGACGCCACCGCTGCCGCCGAGCGCGATCAGGTCCTGCGGATCGACATGCTGCAGACCAATCTCGCCACTCCTCGCGCGGTGCTGGCCCGGCTGCGCGATCGGCTGCCGTCGTTCCGGCTCGAGATCAGCAGCCGCGGCACCCGCGAGCAACAGCAACGCCTGCTCGCCGGCGAGCTCGACCTGGCCCTCTGCGGCTCCACGGCACGCTGCCCCGACGGAGTCATGCAGCGCATCATCCGTCGCGAAGCTCTCGGGGTGGCACTCCCCGAGCGGCACCCACTCGCGGCGTCGGAGCCTGTCGCAGTACGGGAACTGACCGACGAACTGCACTACCTGCCGCAGGACGACCTCGCGCCGGAGTGGAACGAGTTCGTCATCGCTTGCTGCCGTACTGCGGGATTCGCGCCCCGCCGTCACCCCGCGAGCAACAGCTCCGCCGGCAACAATTCAGCCGCCGAACTCGTCCGGGCCGGCGAGTGCGTCGCGCTCGGCCTCCTCTCGACTCCGGCTCCGCCCGGCGTTGTGGTCCGACCACTCGCGGCGGGCGTACCGCCGTACGGATGGTCCCTCCGCTGGCGCGACTCACCACGCACTCCGGCCGCCGCGCTCGCCGTGTTGCGAAGCCTGGATTAAACGTTGAGGGACGGCATCGAGTTCGTGTAATTCGACCCTCGGGTGCATAACTTTGCTATTCATGGGGTAGGAATGACTTCACAGATATTGACCGCGGTCCAGACATGTGCCGCGCCGTGACTCACAGTCGCGAGGTCAAGAATCATGGTTACCGTACTTGCCGAACCGAAGAAGCACAGCGATCCGAAGCAGCAGCGCGATCTGACCACCCGGGACCTTCTCACCCGGCGCGCGCAGTCCACCGACGAAGCAGTCCGGCAGCTCCTGCTGGACGAAGCCATCGAGTTGAATCTCGGAATCGCCCACAGCATCGCCGGCCGTTTCCGCGGCCGGGGCGTCGAATCCGACGATCTCGACCAGGTCGCGTACCTGGGGCTGGTGAAGGCCGCCCGCAGCTACCGTCCCGACACCGAGACGCCGTTCCTCGCCTACGCCGTACCGACCATCCGCGGTGAGGTGAAGCGCTACTTCCGGGACTGTTCCTGGACCGTGCGGATCCCCCGCAGACTGCAGGAACTGCAGGGCTCGATCGCCTCCGTGCGACCGCAGCTGGTGCAGGACCTGCAGCGTGACCCCACCCTGGAGGAGCTGGCCGAGCGACTCGGCACCACGGTCGCCGAGGTCGAGGCGGCGCTCGCTGCCGACGGTTGTTTCTCCGTACTGTCCCTGGACCGCCCGCTCGACGGTGAGTCGACGGCGAGCCTGGGCGACACGATCGCGGACGAGGAGGACAGCGCCTTCGAGCGGACCGAAGCGGTCGCCATGCTCGAGCCGGTGCTGAACGACCTCAACCCGCGCGAACGCAAGATCCTCGAACTGCGCTTCATCGAGGGTCACACCCAGGCCGACATCGGCGCCGAGATCGGCGTCAGCCAGATGCAGGTCTCCCGCCTGTTGCGCGGCATCCTGGATCGCCTCCGCGACCAGATCGAGCCTCCCGCCGCTGCCGCCGCCTGACCCTCCCGTCAGACCTGGTAGCGCCCTCCCCGCGGTGGTCCGCCGTAGACTTGTCTGCGCGGCGGACCACTAGCGGAGGGCCGGTTCATGCCTGTCTTTGTGGTCCAGCAGCATGATGCGCGGCGGATGCACTACGACGTACGGCTGGAAGTCGACGGCGTGCTGAAGTCGTGGGCGGTGCCGCGCGGGCCTTCGCTCGATCCCGTGGTGAAGAGGTTGGCGGTGCCGACCGATGATCACGCGATGGAGTACGCGACGTACGAGGGTGTGCACGAAGGTGCCCGGTACGGCAGTGGCGCGGTCATCGTCTGGGATGCCGGTGACTATCAGAACCAGACGCGGGACAAGGAACGCAAACTGGTCAAGCCGGCGCTGGCGATCGAGCGCGGGCATTTCCGTTTTGCCTTGCAGGGCGTGAAGTTGACCGGTTCGTGGGCGTTCACGCGGACCGGGCGTGATGGTGACTGGCTGCTGGTGAAGGTGCGCGACGAGGCCGCTGATCCCTCGCTGGATCTGACGGTGGCCGAGCCGCGCTCGATCCTGAGCGGGCTGACCATCGAGGAGATGGCGGCTACCGCAGGCTCAGCCTGATCACCGCGGTGATGACGATGCCACCGGCAACTGCCAGCAGCATCGGTACTTTGGCCAGGCACAGTCCGCCGGCCGTGGCGGTGCCGACGACCTTCGTCCAGTCCAGGGCCTGCCAGTGTTCGCCACCCAGCTCGGTGACGATCAAGCCGGCCAGCAGGACCGGAGCGGTCAGGGCGGTCATTCTGATCACGCTCGGTGGGAGTTTGTGGTGGCCGATGATGAGTGGGGCGCTGGCCTTCATCAGCCAGCTGATCACGGTCACGGCGAGGACGGACAGCCAGAGCTTCATGCGAGATCGCCTTCCTTCTGCGGCAGTACGCCGAGCAGCGCTGCCGCGATCGCGCCGAGCAGGGCGTAGCTCGGGGTGGTGACGAAGAGCAGTCCCGCGGCGATCGTGGCGCCGAGGAGGGCTGCTGTGAGGGCGCGCTTCGAGCGGCGCAGTTCGTCGAGAGCGAGGATGAGGAAGAACGCCGGGAAGGCGACGTCGAGACCGAGCTGGTGCATCAGGTCGGGTGACGGCGAGGTGAGCGCGCCGACCGCCGTACCGGAGCTCCAGAGCAGCCATTGCGGCACACTCGCGCCGATCAGCCGGACGACGTCGTACCTGCCGTCGTTGCCGTGGGCAACCACGAACGAAGCGTCGCAGAGGGCCTGCGCCTGGATCGCCCGACTGATCCGGCCGCCTTCCAGGCTGTCGTTCAGCGCGACGCTCATCACCAGGTACCGCGCGTTGATCAGCACGGCCGAGATGACGGCCGCTACTGCCGACCCACCGGCCAACGTGGTGAGCAACGTGAACTGAGCCGACCCCGAGAACGCGAACATCGAGAACAGCACCGGCAGCCCGAACCCCCACCCGCGCGCAGTCGCCTCCGCCCCAAAACTCAACGCCAGCACAAAGGCAGCCGCGCCCGGCCCCACGCCCAACCGCATCCCCGCGAAGAACTCCCGCCGTCGCGTCAGGCTCTTCATGACGGCCTCCCAGTACCCGGGTGAAGCCGCTCGTAATGCCGCTTGGCCCTGGCGCGGTTCCCGCAATCCCCCGAGCTGCACCACCGTCGAGACCCGTTCTTGCTCCGATCCAGGAACAGCCACCCACACCCCGAGTCCTGGCACTCCCGCAACCGCCCCAAGTCCTCCCGCTCCATCAACCGCCCAGCCGCCAGCACCAACTCATCCGCCAAGTCGGCCCCCAGCCAATCCAACGGCCGCACCCCGCGCGGCGTCGCCCGCCCCAGAGCCCCCACCAGCAACTGCTGCAGTTCCTCCAGGTCCGCCGGCTCCAACCCGCGCGCGATGGGCAGAACGGCGCGGTAGACCACCTCACGCACCGCGCCAACCCGTTCTAAAACACCCAGTGATGCAGTCAAACCGACTGCTGAACACCAGATATCCAGCGCCTCGGGCGTAGCCATCCGGTCGATGGTGCGAGTGGGGTCCAGCCGCCAGGAGATGGTGTTGAGCAGGTCCAGGGCTACGTGGCCGCCGATCAGTTCTGGCTGGTAAGCCATCAGGAATCACCTCTCCTAACAACCTAAAAGAGTTTTACCTGTTAGGCAACCGGTGACCCGCATGCAGCTGTCCGAGCTGGAGGTCCGGTGACTCACCAGCCGTTGAGGTGCAGTACTTCCTCGACAGGCTGGCGCGCGGCCGGCTTGAAGGTGTCGCCGGTGTAGTAGGCAGTCGGGAGGAGCACGGACTGCCGGATGTCCTCCGGCAGTCCGAGCAGCTCGGAGATCTCCTGCTCATAGGTCATGTGCAGCGTGGTCCACGCAGTGCCGAGGCCGCGTGCGCGGGCGGCGAGGCAGTACTGCCAGGCGGCCGGCAGGATCGAGCCCCAGATGCCGGCCTGGTTGCCCGCGCCCAGTGACTTCACCTGCAGGCAGGGGATGACCAGGACCGGCACCTGGCCCATCTTCTCGCCCAGGTAAGCGACACTCGACCCGACTCGTTGCTGCACCGGCGCCCTGTCCGGGTCGTCGGCATGCAGGCGGCCGGCCGCACCCGGGGACTCCAGGTACGACTCGACGGACCGCCGGTAGTACTCCCCGATCGCTGCCCGCTTCTCCGCATCGGTGATCACCAGCCAGTGCCACGTCTGCCGGTTGCTCCCGGACGGCGCCTGGAGCGCGATCTCGATGCACTCGCGGATCAGCTCCATCGGCACCGGCCGCTCGAGGTCGAGCCGCTTGCGGACGGTACGGGTGGTGGTGAGCAGTTCGTCTGGGGTCAGGTCGAGTGTTGTCACTACCTCAGTTTGTCAGCAGACATATGTCGAGTTGGGGTGGACCTTCTCGCAGTACCGGATGTGGAGGTGGTTGTCGTGGGCCGGCCAGTTGGCGGTCAGGCCTTCGCTGATCAGGGTCGGGTCGTTGAACCAGATGAACTTGACGTGCCCGGGAGCGGCTGCCCGGACCGCTTGCACGAGTTGGCGGGTCGCTGCACGGTCGTACGTCGCAGACTCCCAGGTGATCCGTCCGGCGGTGCACTGCGCGTTGTCGGTGCGGATCGGCCAGATGTCGATGTCCATACCGTTGTCGTGGCTGGCGTGGCCCGGGATGTCGCCGCCGTGCTCGAACCCGGCGTCGCCGTAGCCGACCTTGCCCTGGTTGGTGCTCGCGAAGGAGCGGGTGGCTGCCTCTAGCTGAGCCACAGCTGCAGCGGCAGCCCAGTTGGCGGCGGTGCCGTTGCCGTCGGGGTCCTGGTCGCAGAGGTTGGCGGTGAAGTCGGGGTAGTCGTAGTGCCAGGCGAGGTTGCGCCAGGTGATCGGGCCGACGATGCCGTCCGCGCCGATCCCCGCGTGCGACTGGAAGGCGACGACGGCATCGCGTACGGCGGTACTGAAGACTCCGTCGACCGGCAGGCTGAGCCGACGCTTGGCGTTCAGCTCCACCTGCAGCGCCTTCACCGCGGCGTTGTTGTCACCGGACCGGATCGTGGGCACCAGCGCACCCCAGGTCATCGGCCCGACGATGCCATCGGAGCCGAGGCCCTTGGCGGTCTGAAACGCCTTTGCCGCAGTCACCGTCGACGCGCCGAAGACGCCATCAGCGGGCGATGACTGCCCGTTGTGCTGCAGCAGGTACTGGATCGCCAGTACGTCGGCACCGCGGTTGTTGAGGCTCTGGGTCGGGAAGAACGCGTTCGCGTACGCCTGGGCGCTACCCGGGATCATGCCGATCAGCAGGATCGCGGCGAGCAGCGCAAGGCCACTTCTCTTGAGCGAGGGCACGGTGGTCTCCATTCGGGGCGGTCGAGTCCGTGAATCAGTAACCTCTACTGGCCACTTTCAGACACAATTTTCCGCACCGCAAGAGGTCACCAGCTGGCGACTGTGGATCGCAGGTTTTCGTACGCCTGCCCTGAAGCATCACGCCATCGGCACCAAAACCCGCCAGCCGACCCCAAGAACACCCGCCGCCCCTCACCGACCCCCTCAAGCCAGTGGCCGGGGACACCTTGTGCACCACCTGAGCATCTCCCGGCGGCGGATCTGCTCATGCCGTGCACAAAGTCGCCCAGAACCGGCTGGCCAGGCCGAGTCGGCGGGTGCTATTCGAACGGGGCTGGATCTCCCGCGCCGACCCGGACGACCTCGGGGGCGTCCTCGGAGAAATCGATCACCGTGGTGGGCTCGGTGCCGCATTCGCCGGAGTCGATGACGGCGTCGATCTGGTGATCGAGCAGTTCCTTGATCTCCCAGCCCTGCGTCATCGGCTCCTCCTGGTCGGGCAGCAGCAGCGTGCTCGACAGGAGCGGCTCGCCGAGCTCCTCGAGCAGCGCCTGCGTCACGACGTGGTCGGGGATCCGGACACCGACTGTTTTCTTCTTCGGGTGCAGCAGCCGGCGCGGGACCTCTTTGGTGGCCGGCAGGATGAAGGTGTAGCTGCCCGGGGTCGCCGCCTTGATCGAGCGGAAGACCGCGTTGCTGATGTGCACGAACTGGCCGAGCTGGGCGAAGTCCTGGCAGACCAGGGTGAAGTGGTGCCGATCGTCCAGGTGCCGGATGGACCGGATCCGGTCGAGGCCGTCCTTGTTGCCGAGCTGACAGCCGAGCGCGAAGCAGGAGTCCGTCGGATAGGCGATCAACCCGTCGTTGCGGATCAGGTCGACGACCTGCCCGATCGATCGCTTCTGCGGATTCTCCGGGTGCACATCGAAATACCTCGCCATGTGCCGACCCTAGCGGTACATCCCCTACGAGAGCAGAAGGGTCAGCGCCAGCGTCGTCAGGGCGAGGACGGTGGTGAGGATCGGCCGGGCGAACCGGGGCGGGGTGGTCATGACAGTGATTCTCCAAGCCGTTCCCGAGCGATGGGAACGGCTTGGAGTGTAGATCAGGGTCGGATCCGGGCGGCCCTCGGTGAGCTACCTGACCAGGACCTTCAGGGCTGTGGCGAAGGCGCTGTCGCGCTGACCGTTGATTTCGGCGGCCGTGAAGACCGGCGTGTGGATGTCCGGCGGGATGCCGGGACCGTCGAAGGTCTTCCAGTCACGGGTGCGGAACTCCTCGTTGGGGAGGATGTACTCCCAGCCGTTGGGCAGGGTGCGTTGCAGGGTGTCGGAGAAGACGCCCTGCGTGTTCTCGCCGATCCTGATCGGTCGCGGCACGCGGTTGATCATCGCCTGGGTGAAGGTCTCGCCGGCGCTCATCTGCGAGCCACCGGTCAGCATCGCGATCGGTCCCGTGTACTTCGTCCGCTCCGACGGCTGGACGAACAGCGGCTGCGGGGCGGTGAAGGCGCTCGCGTCGGTCGGGTTGTTGCGGGCGCGCTTGGCGTACGCGAAGAACGGCTTGCTGGTCAGTCGCGACGCCAGGTCGAGGGCGAGCTGGTCGGAGCCACCGCCGTTGATCCGCAGGTCGACGATCAGCCCGCGCAGCTTGGCCGGGCCGCTGGTGCGTTGCTTGGTGAGGATCTGGTCCAGCGTCGCGTTCAAGGTGGCCCGCTCGGCGTTATAGTCGGGCACGTTGCCGTAGCCGAGGAACGCGATGATCCTGAGGTAGCCGATCCGGCCGGGCAGATCGGCGTACCCGATCCGGTCGTTCGCGTACGACGTGAACTGCACGCCCTTCAACGCGGTCGACTCGATGTACGGCCGCAGCTTCGCCTCGAGCTCCTCCGTCGGCAGGGTCGTCCCCGGCCGGACGCCGGCGAACAGCTTGCCGTCGGGAGTACGGATCGCGGTGTGCGCGTCGCCCAGCGGCTTGATCATCTTGCTCAGCAAGGCGAACAACGCATCGTCCGACATGTCCGGCGTGACGAGTGGGCGGTAGGTGGCGCGGACCTTGTTCCAGTCGATGCCCTTGGCGCGGAAGAAGGGGTAGTTCTCGGCGTACGTCGTCCAGAACTGGTCGAAGACGGCCAGCGGACCTGTCGCGCCGGGCACCGTGCAGAGCTTGGGCAGTTTCGCCAACCTGCGCAGGTGTTTGTCGCCGACATTGCCCTCGACGTGCATGACCGCGCGGTCGCGACGGCCACGCACGGTGAAGGCCTGCTGCTCCTCGGCGGTGAAGCGGTCGCCGTTCTGCGTGTACTCGCCCGCCGGCGTACAGCTGATCGACGTAGTTGAGTAGAGGTTGGCCTTACCGTTGTCGATGGCAACGATCGTGCTGTAGCCGTCCATCTGCCAGACGCCGTCGAGCGAGGTCGCCGCACTCGCGGCCAACGGCGCAGACAAGGGCAAAGCGGCCAGCCCAGCAACGATCCCGACAACAGCCAGCGGTTTGAGCTTCATGCCGCCAACTCTTGTCGGTCCGCACGACCTCAGCCAGGGAGCGACCACCACATCAGGGGTAGACCTAGACCTACTTAGCCAGCCCCAGCGGCGTCGCGCTGACCACCAGGTTCTTCTCGTAGCCACCACGCCCACGGTCGTACGCACCCGTGCACGTGATGAGCACCAGCCGATGATCACCTGTCTGGTCGAACGCGCCACTCTTGGTCGCCAGCGCATCCTTCGGCACCGAGGTCACCGAGTCCACCCGGTACGACGCGCTGTGCCCGTCGCCGCGCAGTACGACGGTCTCGCCCGTCTTGACCCGCTCGAGCCGCACGAAGAAGCCGATCCCCTCCTTGGCGGAGTCGATGTGCCCCGCGATCACCACCGACCCGAACGGATCACCGGCCTCGGCTCCCCCGTCCCACCAGCCGACCCGCTGGACATGCTCCGGTACTACGAGTTGCCCCCCGACCGTCGAGGCCGGCAACACGGTCGCCTCGGCCCCACCGGGCATCACGATCTCGGTCGGTACGAACCGCACCCGCTGGCTGGGCGCCGGCGTACCGACCCGCCCGGGTAGCACGGCTGACGACGGCTCCGGCTGCCCCACAGCCGGAGTACCGCCGTCCGCCGTACCAGGACTCGGGACTGCTTCGTTCACCTGCGCGGCGCACCCCTCCAGGGCCAGGCAGGTGAACAGCAGACCGAGTAGGAGCCGCCTCAGCGACGTACCGCCTTTCTGACCACCAGCGTCAGCGCCAGCGCACCCACCAGGATCAGCAGGGGCAGCGTTGAACCCTGGTGCTCCTCAGTGAGCCCGAGCGCTGCCGCCTGCCCACCGGTACCGGTGTTGACGAGGCCGGGCTTCTCACTCCCGGCACCGGGCAGCTTCAGCGTCGCGACCGCGACGTTCATCGTCTTCGAGGTCGGTTCGCCGATCGCGAAGACCCGGGTCAGGTAGCCGGCCCGGACCGGCAATTTCAGCGGGCCCAGAACGACCGGCTTGGTCGACCCGGCGGGCACGATCTCGACCGAATAAATACCGGCCGGTACGACTACGTCGAGTGATTCTCCGTTCGCGACGTTGGCAAATAGCACCTTTCCGTTCACCCGGATGTCGGCCGGGCCGACCGCGGCCGTGTGAGCGACCCGGACCGCACCCTTGTCGCGCGGAACGGCGGTCAGCTTGTTGACGTAGGTGGTGATCACCGGAGCCGCCGTCGGCGAGGCCGGGCGGTGGATGACGACGTCGAGGTTGCTGTCCGCGGCGACCGTGACCTGCCGCTCGAGCACCACCTTGCCGTTGTCCTTCGCGGTGATTTTGCGCGCGCCGGCCGCAACCGTCAGCGGGCCGACCACCTCGGTCGCCTTCACCCCGGTGGCGACCGTCTTGCCGTCCACGGCGATGTCCAGGGTCCGTCCCGGCAACCCCTGGATCACGTGCAGCACCCCGTTGCCGGCCGCCTGGGCCGGTACCGCGATCAGGGCCCCCAGCCCGACCACGGTCACCGCCAGCACCGCGGAGATCAGCCGGCGAAATTGCGGACCTGACATTCTCGATAACATCGTCCTGATTTTCCCAAGCCCGAATATCACTGTTGGAGATTGCCCGGACACGCTGAGTTCCCGCATTTTCCCACCCCTTTTGCAAATGCATAAGTATTTGCCTCGCAAGGCGAATTCGGGCGTATCGTATGCGGAAGTCGATCCGGCCACCAGAGGAAGTGGCCGGGTCCTTTGGGGGCGATGTCGCATGTCCGCACGTAGATCGTTGAAGACCTCTGTGCTGGCGGCGGTGGTACTGACTCTGGGGATCAGTACGACTGTTGCCTGCTCGGCGCAGGAACAGGCCGGTTCGCCGGTCGCGCCCAGCCCTGGCCCGTTGGCCAACGGGGGCGGCGCAGCACCGGTCCAACCGCCACCGACGGCGGAGGGACCGGGCTTGACCGCGCCCGGGATCCACCTGGCCGCAGTACCGCGCGGTGATGGCAGTTTCGACATCACCGAGGACGTCGTACTGCGCTCCGAGGTCGCGCTGATCCGGCTGCGACTGCCGCAGTCGGGCCTGAAGCTGGTCGGCATGATGCACCCGACCAAGCCGATGGCGACCAGCTTGAAGATCACCGCCGACGACCAGCCGGTCGCGATGGAGACCACCAAGCTGGCCGCGACCCGGGATCTGCCGTTGACGGTCGCCGCGACGAAGCTGCGGTTGGTCTACCGGCTGTCCGGTTCGACGATCCGGAGCCTGCCGTCCGAGACCGGACGCGCGTCGGCGGCGATCAGTCCGCTGACCGCCGGCATCGACCCGACCCTGCCGACCAACTACCAGATCTCCGGCGGCGGCCTGCTCAACGCGGTCTGCCCGGACATGGCCGAAACCCGCTGTGCGGTAGGCGAACCGCCCGGCCTCGGCATCCAGCAGGGCATCCCCGCCGACCAGTCCCTCGCCGTCCTCCAACTGAACCTGCCGATGCAGCCCTGAGCCAGCGTCCCGTGAGCGGTGCAGCTTGAACGATAGCGGTGTCCAGGTGCGTGCATCGTGGTGCTTGAGCAGTGGCCTCGATGCGGAGCATCGTGGGCGCTGGGCAAGTGCCGCGAGGTGCGTGCCTGGGCGCCGATAGCGTCAAGCTGCACCGCTCACGGGACGCTTAGCCCTTTGAAGCGCTTAAGCTTGAAGCATGGTCAACACACAGGCCGCGGGGCCGATCGCCCTCGGTACCGCGCGGGGCCGCTGGGTGCTGGCGGCCACCGCGCTCGGCTCCGGGATGGCATTCCTGGACGGCACGGTGGTCAACGTTGCCTTGCCCGCGATGGGCGAGGATCTGAACGCCGAGATCTCGGGTCTGCAGTGGATCGTCAACGGCTACATGTTGATGCTCGCGTCGCTGATCCTGCTGAGCGGTTCGCTCGGCGACCGGCTCGGCCGCCGCAAGACCTTTCTGGCCGGCGTCATCTGGTTCGCGGTCGCCTCGCTCATCTGTGCGGTGGCGCCGAACCTCGAGGTGATGATCGCCGGCCGAGTGCTGCAAGGGATCGGCGGCGCACTGCTCACTCCGGGCAGCCTGGCGATCCTGCAGACGAGCTTCCGGCCGTCGGACCGCGCCAAAGCGGTCGGTACCTGGTCAGGTCTGACCTCAGTGGCTGCGGCCGTCGGCCCGTTCGTCGGCGGCACCCTGGTCGACAGCGGCTCGTGGCGCTGGATCTTCGTGCTGAACCTGCCGCTGGCAGCGGCGACCGTCCTGGTCACTCTCCGCCATATCCCCGAGACGCGGGACGAGACGGCGACCGGCAAGCTCGACGTCACCGGAGCGCTGCTCGCTACGCTCGGCCTGGCCGGAGTGACCTTCGGCCTGATCAGCGCCGGCGACCGGGGCTTCGGTGACCCCGTGGTGCTGACCACGCTGGCGATCGGCGTCATCGGCCTTGCGGCGTTCGTCGAGGTCGAGCGGCGCAGCTCGCACCCGATCCTGCCGCCGGGGATCTTCGCCAACCTGCGCTTCACCGGCGCCAACCTGGTCACCATCGCCGTCTACGGCGCCTTGGGCACGGCCACCTTCCTCCTGGTCGTGTTCCTGCAGACAGCCCTCGGCTACGGAGCACTCGAAGCGGGCGCGGCCCTGCTGCCGATGACCCTGCTGATGCTGACGCTCTCCGGCTACGCGGGCGCCCTGTCGGAGATCATCGGCGCCCGGATCCACATGACGGTCGGACCGCTTTTCATGGCCGTCGGTTTCCTGCTGATGATGCGGGTCAAGCCAGGCGCCGGCTACCTCACCGACGTACTGCCCTCTGTCATCGTCCTGGGAATCGGACTGGTCTGCACAGTGGCCCCGCTGACCTCGACAGTGCTGAACGCCGTCGAGGACCACCACGCCGGTGTCGCTTCCGGAATCAACAACGCGATCGCCCGGACCGCCCAGCTGATGGCGGTCGCCGCGATCCCGCTGGCGGCCGGGATCACCGGTGACTCCTACCGGGATCCCGTCGCCTTCAGCGATGGCTTCCAGATGGCTATGTGGATCTCGGCCGGCCTGGCCGTCGCGGGCGCAGTACTGGCCTGGGTGACGCTGGCTCCGGGGAAGTCCTCGAAGCCGCCCGTCGCCGAGGAGCAGCACTACACGCACTGTCCGCTGGTGTCGCCGCCGCCTCCTGCTCCGGAGCCTACGAAACTGTGAAGGTGCGGGAGGTCCCGGTGAACGGGGTGATGGTGCCGTTCAGCGCCTTCGAGTCGCCGTGGTGGACGATCCGGTAGGTGCCGGGTTGGGTCGCCTTCCAGGTGATGGTCGCCTTGGAATCGGCGAGGCCGGTGCGCTCCCAGCGGTAGGTGGTGTCCCAGTCGCCGTCGTCGGCAATTCGTTGCCATTGGCCACCAACTTGGCGCTGCACCTCAAGGTAGCTGCCGTTGCGGTGCAGGTTGTTCTTCGGATGGCCGGTCACGAACGCCACCGACACAGTCGCCCCACGCTGGTACTGCGGCGCCGCATCCGTCAGTACCTGGCCGAACGACTTGAACGGCGGCGGGCTGTCGAACACCACACCCGTCTGCAGGTTGAGCTCGGCCGTGATCGGCTTCGGCGGATGAGTTCCGGCCGCTACCGGCGTACCGGCCTTCAGGGCTTTGGCGAGTCCGGCGAACTCCTGCTGGTACGCCGGCAACGTGTACTTCCCGAACAGCGTCGAGCCACCTTCGTACTGCTGCAGCTGGTACTCCTCCGGCGTCGTCACGTACGAGCTGTAGGCGTTGGAGTAGCCCGAGATCAGCACGTTCTCGATCGGTACTCCGAGCTCCGCCGCGACCGTCCGCCGGAGTCGCAGGCCGGCCACGATCGTCACCTCACCGGGCATCGCGACCAGGTAGAACTGGCCCAGCTTGACCAATTGGATCGGCACGATGTCAGGCGTCGCCTGCAGCAACCCGGTCGGTACTGCGGCCAGCTTCGGTGACTGGCAACTGATCAGCCACGGCGCGACGTCGACCTTGAACGGCTTCAGCGCCTCGAAGAACGGGTTCGTCACGCCCTCGGGGATGATCGGGATGGCCGGCCCGTCCTCGACACTGCCGGCCAGCGTGGAGGCGCCGACCACGCCGGTACAGGTGCGATGCGCCTCACCGTCCGGCGTGTACTGCGGGTCCACCTGTACAGCCGACATATCGACAAATCGCATCCGGGCGTCGATGCTGCCGGTGATCGTTGCCCGCGGCCCGTTGTAGGCCTGCTCGGCCGCCTGCTGCTGCCGCTCGCCGAGGATCTGCTCGTTGAGCAACGGGTCCTCGGTCGGACCGGAGCCTGGCTTGAGGTTGAGGTTGGGCGACATGTCGCCGGCGTTGGAGTTGGGGAACGCGGCGACGAACCCCTGGCTCTCGTCCAGGTACCGGACGCCCTTCTCGTCGTGCTCCCAGCGGTACGCCGCATAGCCCTTGTTGTCCGGGCTGATCAGCGTGTTCTCGTTGGTGATCGAGGTCGCATGGGTGGCGAACCAGCTGATCGCGCCGATGTCGGTGCCGCCTTGCTGGAAGCGCAGTACGGTCACCGCCGGGTCGATCGCCTGCGGGAACGCGGCCCGGTCGGCGGCCGGGTTCTGATCGAAAGCGATCCGCGAACGGTTGACGCTGGCATTGGTCAACGTGGACCGGCCGAGGCTGATGGTGCCGGGGGCAAGGTTCTGGTGCGCCTTGGTGATCGCCTCGACGATGCCGTCGACGGTCGCGTCGAAGGCCTGCTTCTGGAACCCGTAGATGGACAGGTTGTAGGCCAGGTTGTGCGACTGACCGCCTGGGCCGCTGTGAGTGTGCGTTGCTGAGAGCAACACGTTGCGTTCGGAGTACAGGTTCCCGTACTTCGCCTGCAGCTTCGCCAGGACGGCGTCGCGCTGGGCCTGGAAGATCATCCCGAGATCCGAGTTGACGTACGCGACCCGCTCACCGGTCGCCTGCTCGACGGTGACGAACGCCCGGGCCCGTAGCCGCTGATGGATCCCGGTCGTGTTCTGGCCGAACTTGGAGTACCCCATCATCCCGTTCTCGGCGGCGGGTCCGGTGATGTCCGAGATCCCCCGGCCGACCAGATAGGCGGAATCAACAGCCTGCGCTGGTGGAGTCCGATGGAGGTTCAGCCCGGTAGCAACGAGCGCGAACGCTACTAAGGCGACCAACGAGCGGGGGCGGCGGCGCATGGCGTCTCCTCGGTCCGACGAAAGCTGAATCGATTTCACCTTTACCGGAGAGTATCGAAATGCTCGCAGTCTGTGAAGACCTCGTCACTGACCGAGATGCAGGTAGTGCTTCCGGGTCTCGGCGGGGAGGCGCTCGATCGCGTAGCGGAGCATGGTGCGGGGCATCCGGGTCGCGTGCTTGTCGAGGAAGGCGAGCAGCTCGTTGGGAGCGGTGTGCTTGCCGGCCTCGCGGAGCATCCAGCCGGAGGCCTTGTGGATAAGGTCTTCGCGGTCGTCGAGGACCAGCTCGGCCAGGGCGAAGGTGTCGGCGGTCTCGCCGCTGCGGATCAGGCGATGGGTGGCCACCAGAGCGATCCGGCGTTCCCAGAGGTTGCCGGAGGCAATCAATCGGTAGAGCGGGTCGCGAGGGTGGTCGAGCAGCTGGCCGCCGACGATCTCGGGGGCGCTGCAGTCGACCAGGTCCCAGTTGTCGATGAACTTCGTGTTGCGCAGGTACAGGTCGTAGATCGCGGTCAGCTCCGCGGGGTTCGCAGTACGGGGCTTGAGGGCTCTGGAGGCGCGGTCTGCCAAGAGGCAGAGGACTGCGAGCCGGTGTTCGTGGATCGGACTGGTCAGCGCTCTCTCGATGTCCGGCAGAGGAAGGCCGGCCCGGAGGTACTGCTTCAGCAGGACGCGCAGGGTGGAGAGTTTGACGCCGATCATCCGGTCGCCGTCGCCGTAGCCGCCGGGTTTGACCTGGAAGTAGCGCGCGAGGGTGTCGGCAGTCGCCGGGTCCGCCGCTTCGTCGATCTCGCTGAGCAGGTCGTCGATGGTGGGCAGGGTCAGTACTCCTTCTGCAACTGCTTCATCGTGGCGATCTCCGGCCCCCTCATGATGCTTGATCATCAGGCTCAGGAACAGCTCGTCGAGGGCCTTGCCACGGGCCTTCTGCAGGATGGTCAGCTCGGCCTGGGTCGCCATCCCGGGCATCTTCCTGTGGTCCATCTGCTGCAGTGCTCAAGAACTTCGGCGGGTACTGGTCCGGGGTCCACGGAAGAACAACCGTTGTGACCCCGGAGTGTTCGGGCATACGGTGATACCAGGGCTGTCTTCCACCGCGCCAGGACCGACCGGCGTCGCAGGAGCACCCGGGGGAGAAGACAGCGTGACGATCCAGCCCGATCAGGGGGATGGCGAGATGATCCGGACGACGTTCGGCGCCGTCACCGAGGGGATCCAGCCCGGCATCCTGGTGGTCCGGCTGTCCGGTGAGATCGACATCGCCACCACCGATTTCGCCGCCGAAGCGATCCGGGCGGCGATCGCACCACCGGCCCGGCTGGTGCTGATCGACGTGTCCGCGGTGACGTTCTGCAGCTCCGCCGGATTGGGAAATCTGGTCGAGGCGCGGCAACTGGCCGGGCAACATGGCATCGATCTCGCATTGGTCGGGGTCGGCCGCCCGGTCGACCGTCCGCTGACCATCACCGGCCTCGGCCGCGAATTCCGGATCTACGCCTCCGTCGACGACGCGCTGAGCCATGGCTGAGCCTGTCGAGGTCATCCGGACCTGAGATGACCGTCAGCCGCTCGGGAAATCCCCCCGGACTGGTCGTCATCGGGGCGTCGGCCGGCGGCGTGCAGGCACTGCGGTCCGTGGTGGAGCGGCTGCCGGCCGACCTGGCCGCGAGCGTGCTGATCGTCCTGCACATGGCGCCCGACGGGTCGAGCGCACTGGCCGGAATCCTCGGCGCCGTCGGCAGGTTGCCGACTACGTCGGCCACCCACGGCGCGATCACCGAACCGGGCCACGTGTACGTCGCTCCACCCGGTCACCACCTGCTCGTCGACGAGACCCGGATGCTCTTGTCGGCGGGGCCACCCGAGAGCGGCCATCGGCCGGGAATCGACGCGTTGTTCCGGTCGGCTGCCCGGACCAGGGGCAGCTCAGTCGTCGGGGTCGTGCTGTCTGGTGCTCTGGACGACGGGACTGCAGGGCTGGTCGAGATCAAGGCCCACGGCGGCCTGGCGATCGTGCAGGACCCCGAGGAGGCGGCGTACCGGGGGATGCCGGACAGCGCGCTGACCAACGTCCAGGTCGACCATGTGCTTCCCGCGGCCGAGATCGGCCAACAACTGGGCCGGATACTGAGCATGCCGCGGGCCGAAAGCGGGAAGACTTCCGCTTTACCGATCTCTCAGCAGGACCAGACATGCCGTGAAGGATCGGACTCGGCGTCAGGCGCGCCCGATGAAGAGATCCAGGTGGCCTTGTGGTTGGCAGTGAGGACCCTCGAGGAGAAGGCCGGGCTGAACCGGCGAATGGCCGCGGCCGCCAGACTTCGTGGCACCACGGAGCTCAGCCGCAGGTACGAGGAAGCGGTCGGCGAGACCGCGGCCGCGGCCCTGGTGCTGCGCCGGTGGCTGACCTCGGCGCCAACTCCTCCGATGCCGCGCGAGGGAGCCGGCCATGAGCAGGACTGACCGCCTGCGGTTAGCGGTACGGACGGTCGGCGAAGCGATCGTGGTGAGCCCGTCCGGAGTCCTCGACGTGGCCTCCGCTCCACAGTTGCGAACGTTCCTGCTCAAGCAACTCGCGGACCAGCCCGCGGCCGTGATCGTGCTGCTGCAGGACCTTGTCCTCGCCAGGGCGTACTCACTCAGTGTGTTCACCAGCGTGGCCCGGCAGACCACCGACTGGTCAGGGGTCCCCCTGGTCCTGGTCATCGGCCGCGGTCAGGATCGTCAGCTCCAGCTGCATTCGGAGGTGGCCGCGCGGTTCATCCCCGTCTTCCGGGACCTCGCCTCGGCGCTCGCCTCGATCAACCGGGCGCCGGCCCGGCAGCTGACCAAGCTGCGGCTCGCCGCCCAATCCGGCAGTGCCGGCGTGGCCCGCCGGTATGTCGCCGCCACCTGCGAGCTGTGGCGCTGCGAGGAGGTCGCGGAGAACGCCGTCGCGATCGTCTCCGAGCTGGTCGCCAACTCGGTCATCCATGCTCGTACCGATGCCGTCCTGCGTCTCGAACTGCGCCGGCAACTACTGACCGTGGCGGTCAGCGACGGCGACTCCACCCTGCCGGCGCCGCAGCCGCGCAACGATGCCCTGGAAGGCGGCCGCGGTCTCGCCATCGTCTCTGCCCTGTCGACGGCCTGGGGCTGCCATTCGACCTCCACCGGCGGAAAGGTCGTCTGGGCGACGCTCCGGGTCCCGGGCCCGGATACGGCGGCGGTGCTCAACAACGGCTGGCGCAACGGGAAGTAGCGTGGCCGGGTGACCACTACTCCCCCGGACACCGACGATGACACCGGTGCGGTCGATGCCCTGCTCGACTACCTTCGCGAGTCCCGCGGCTTCGACTTCGGCGGGTACAAGCGGAGCGGGCTGGTGCGCCGGATCCGGCACCGGATGGGCCAGCTCGGGGTCACCGGCTTCCAGGAGTACCTGGACCTCCTGCAGGTGGACCCGAACGAGTTCACCGCGCTGTTCAACACGATTCTGATCAACGTCACCGGCTTCTTCCGGGATCCGGAGTCGTGGGACCGGTTGCGCACCGAGGTGGTACCGGCGCTGCTGGCCGAACGAAGCCCCGGCGACTCGCTCCGGGCCTGGAGCACGGGCTGTTCGTCCGGCCAGGAGGCCTACTCCCTGGCGATCCTGCTGGCGGAGGAACTGGGACTGGAGTCCTACCTCAAGCAGGTGAAGATCTATGCGACCGACATCGACGAGGACGCCCTGAACCAGGCCCGGCACGCGACGTACTCGGCTGCCGACCTGGAAGCCGTGCCGGCCGAGCTGCGGGACAAGTACTTCGAGCCCCGCAACGACCAGTACGTCTTCCACCCGGATCTGCGCCGCACGGTGATCTTCGGCCGCAACGACCTGGTACAGGACGCGCCCATCTCCCGGGTCGACCTGCTGCTGTGCCGCAACACCTTGATGTACTTCAACGCCGAGACCCAGCAGCGGGTGCTGAACCGCTTCCACTTCGCGCTGGTCCCGCGCGGCGTGCTCTTTCTCGGCCGCGCCGAGATGCTGCTCGGGCGGTCCCGGCTGTTCGAGCCGATCGACCTGAAGCAGCGGATGTTCCGCCGGGTGGCCGACCGGTCGATGACGGCCGGCCGCCGGCCGCCGCAGGTACCCGAGCCCGAGCCGCTGGTCGATCGGCTACGCGAGTTGGCTCTCGCCGCCAGCCCGATCGCCCAGCTCGTGGTCGGCGTCGACGACACCCTGGTGATGCAGAGCGACCAGGCGGCCACCCTGTTCGGGCTGTCCCCGCGCGACCTCGGCCGGCCGATGCGGGAGCTCGAGGTGTCCTACCAGCCGCTCGCGTTGCGGGGTCACCTGGACCGGGTGATGGCCGAGCGCAAACCGGTCCGGGTCTCCGAGGTGGAGTTCGGCCGGCCCGGCGGGGTCGTGCACTGGTTCGAGGTCCACCTCATCCCGGTCCTGGACGGTCCTGATCTGCTCGGCGTCTCGGTGGTCTTCCACGACGTCAGCGCGACCCGCGCACTGCGCCTCGAGGTCGAGCGCGCCAGTCGCCAGCTGGAGTCGACCAACGCCGAACTGCAATCCACCAACGAGGAACTCGAAACCACCAACGAGGAACTCCAGTCGACGGTGGAGGAACTGGAGACCACCAACGAGGAACTTCAGTCCACCAACGAGGAACTCGAGACGATGAACGAGGAGCTGCAGTCGGCCAACGACGAGCTCCAGATCACCAACGAGGCCGTGCGCGAGCGTAGTACCGAGCTGAACGACGTGAACAACTTCCTCGAGGCGGTGCTGACCGCCTTCACCTCTGGGGTCATCGTGGTCGACCTCGAGATGCGCATCCTGGCCTGGAACGCGGCGGCCCAGGAGCTGTGGGGTGTGCGCAGCGACGAGGCCGAGGGGCAGCATCTGCTCAACCTCGATGTCGGACTCCCGGCCGATGTACTCCGCCCGCTGGTGCGCGAGGCGCTGACCGATCCCGGCCAGACCAGCGAGGCACGGTTGAACGCGGTGAACCGGCGCGGGCGGGCGATCGTCGTACGGCTGCTCTGCAGCGCACTGCGCGCCGCAGACGGCAAACAGCGCGGCGCTCTGTTGACGATGGAGCCCGTCGACGAGCAGTGAGTTCACGGCGTCGCCGCGGTCACTATGTGATACCGGACAGGCCGGAAAGGATTAGCTGACGTCGCGGGTGGGGACGTTCTGTAACTGCTGGGCCGTGGCCGAGTGAGGTGGCAACGATGCCGCACGACCGGGGGAAGGGTCGCGGCAATTGGGGAGGGGGATGCTTATGGGTCGAAGGACTTCCTTGGCGATCGGCGTCCGGACCGTCGGGGAGGCGGTCGTGGTCAGCCCGTCGGGAACTCTCGAACTGACCACCGCTCCGCAGTTGCGGACCTTTCTCGCCCGCCGGCTGGCCGATCAGCCCGGAGCGGTGATCGTGCTGCTGCAAGATCTCGTACTGGCCCGCGCCTACTCGCTCAGCGTCTTCACCAATCTCGCCCGGCAGGTCGCGGACTGGTCCGGCACTCCGTTCGTACTCGTCACCGGCCGGAACCGCAGCCACGAGCTGCAACGGCACTCGGAGCTGATCTCCCGCTTCATCCCCGTCTTCCCCGACCTGGCCACCGCGCTGGCGTCCATCCGCAACCCGCCGGCCCGGCAGCTCAGCAAGCTCAGGCTCGCTCCTGAGTCGCACAGCGCGTCCACCGCCCGCCGGTTCGTCGCCTCCGTCTGCGAGCTGTGGCACTGCGAAGACCTCTCCGAGGACGCGGTCGCGATCACCTCGGAGCTGGTGGCCAACGTGATCCGGCACGCGCACACGGACGCCGACCTCCGCCTGGAGCTGCGCCGCCAGGTACTCACCATCGCAGTCTCGGACGGCAGCCCTGACCTGCCTGTACGCCGTCCGCTGGGCGTCCGCGACGGTGGGCTGGGACTCGGCATCGTCGCGACACTGGCGACCGCGTGGGGCGCCAATCCGACCTCGATCGGCGGCAAACTCGTCTGGGCCACGATCCGGCTGCGGTCGCCGAACGCGCGGGTGGCGATCAACAACAGCTGGCGCAACGGTCTGTAGCCGCCCGCGGACGCTGAGCGGGCAATCGACATCCCCGTGCCAGGACTGCGAATACGGGGTACAAGCGCTCACTTGGGCGGCGCTTTGCTCACGATAGAAGCCAATGGGGCCCGAATTGGCGGTACTGGCCCTAACATGACGCGTGTGACCGGGGAATCCAGGAAGCAACAGAGCCGGCCGACCGTGCAGGACGTCGCCCGGGAGGCAGGCGTCTCGCCGTCGACTGTGTCGCGCGCCCTGCACACCCGGGGCTACGCCTCACCAGAGGTCCGCGAACGTGTCCAGGCGGCCGCCCAGCGGCTCGGCTACGTGCCGAACCACATGGCCCGCAACCTGCGCAGCCGGACGTCGACCGCGATCGGCGTACTGATCTCCGACCTGCGCAACCCGTTCTACGCCGATCTGGCCGCCGGGATCGAGGAGGTGCTCCGGTTCGAGGGGCACCAGATGATCCTGGTGAACGACAACGGCGACCCTGAAGAGGAGATGCACGCGGCGGAGACGCTGCTGGCGATGCAGGTGGCCGGGGTGATCGTGACTCCGGTCGCGGCCGCCTGCCCGAAGATGCTGCAGGACAACGGCATCCACGTGGTCTCCGCCGACCGGCAGCTCGGGCGCGGCGGCGACGCCGTCCTGAGCGACAACAAGGCCGGAGCGCGGGAGCTGACCGAGCACCTGCTCGGACTCGGCCACGAGCGGATCGGCCTGCTGATCGACGAGACCAAGTGGTCGACCGGCGCGGGCCGGCTGGCCGGGTTCCGGGCGGCCTACGAGGACGCCGGTCTGGAGCTGGACGAGGACCTGATCGTCTTCACCAGCTTCGACGCGGAGGCGGCCAAGGAGACCACCCGCAAGCTGCTCGACGAGCAGCACGTGACCGCGATCCTGTCCGCCAACAACGTGCTGGCGCAGGGCGCACTGGCCGAATTGAAGCGCCGGAGACTCCGGATACCGAACAAAATCAGCCTCGCCGCATATGACGACGTGCCGTGGATGTCACTGGTCCAACCGGGCATCACCACGGTGGATCAGCACACTGTGGATCTGGGCCGTAGCGCTGCGCAACTATTGCTGGCCAGAATCCGGGATGAACTGCCCGCCAGACGGCGAATCGTGCGAGTTGCGCCACGTCTTGTTGTCCGCGGATCTACCGGACCGGCTCCCAGAAACTGAATTTCTGGCGTACCACCGGCACATGACACAACTCTATGTAGACCGGGTCATCGCCAGGCAGCTCGAGCGCCACACCGAGGTCGCCGAGGCGATGCACAGCCAGCTGGACGCGATCCAGGCGATCGCCGACGAGCTCATCCGCCGACTGGACATGGGCGGAGTGCTCTACACGTACGGGAACGGCGGATCCGCCGCCGACGCACAGCACCTGGTCGGTGAACTCATCGGCCGCTACCTCAGGGAACGGCGGCCGCTGCCCGCCGTAGCCCTGGTCGGGGACGCGGCCGTGACCAGTTGCATCGCCAACGACTACGGGTACGAGGACGTGTTCTCGCGGCAGGTCCAGGCCCTCGTCAGACCGGGAGACATGGTCGTCGGCTTCAGCACGTCCGGGACCTCACCGACCGTGGTCAAGGGGCTGGAGGCGGCCCGAAACGCCGGAGCCTGCTCGGTGGCCTTCACTTCCCGGCGCGGGATCGGCCTGGCGGCGGCGGCTGATCTGGCCCTCGTCGTACCGGCCGAGGAGACCGCGAGGATCCAGGAGATGCACCTGCTGGCCCTGCACATGGTCAGCGAACTGGTCGACCAGTGGGCCGCCGCCTTCTGACCGACCGCTGACCCGTCCGCCAACCCACTCGCCAGCGCCTTCGCGGCGGCCTGCTCGCACAGGCCACCGCGAAGGCGCCGGCCCGCCTGATCAGCCCGCGTACGCCGTACTGCAATCTTTGATCACGTCACCATTGCGTGGTTGGAACAGTTGATGCGATAGCGTCCTGTGTCCGGTGAAGGCTTTGACGAAGGAATGAGAATGGCTGAGAGCGCCAAGATCATCGTGGTGGTGCCGACCTACAACGAGCGGGAGAACCTGCCCGTCCTGGCGGCGCTGCTGTCCGACCTGAAGCTGCCCGGGCTGCAGATGCTGGTGGTCGACGACAACTCCCCCGACGGCACCGGCGACGTCGCCGACGAGCTGGCCAAGGCCGCGCCGACGGAGGTCTCCGTCCTGCACCGGACCGAGAAGGACGGCCTCGGCCGCGCCTACATCGCCGGGATCAGCCGGGCGCTCGACGAGAACGCCGACATCGTGATCCAGATGGACGCCGACCTGTCGCACCCGGCCTCGGTGATCCCGACCATGGTCAACATCCTGCAGACGACCGACGCTGCCGTGGTGATCGGTTCCCGGTACGTCGAAGGTGGCGAGGCCGCAGCGGAGTGGGCCTGGCATCGACGGCTGCTGTCGGCCTTTGCGAATGTGTATGTGAACACGCTTCTGCGCCTGCATGTGAAGGACGCCACGGCGGGCTTCAAGGCGTGGAAGGCGGACACGCTGCGCGCGATCGACGTGTCGACGATCCAGAGCAACGGGTACTCGTTCCAGGTGGAGATGAACTACCGGACGGTGCGCCAGGGCCGGCGGATCGCGGAGACGCCGATCCGGTTCGAGGAGCGGACCGTCGGGGCTTCGAAGATGAGCCTGAAGGTGCAGCTGGAGTCGGCGCTGATGCCTTGGAAGCTGCTGTTCAAGCGGTCCTAGGTGCTTTGAAGGCTTGAGGGCTTTTAGCCGTAGCCGAGTTGGTGCAGGCGGGCGTCGTCGATGCCGAAGTGGTGGGCGATCTCGTGCACCACGGTGATGTGGACTTCTTCGACGACGTCCTCGACCGTCTCGCAGATCTGCAGCGTCGGGTTGCGGTAGATGGTGATCCGGTCCGGTAGTACGCCGCCGTAGTAGTGCCCGCGCTCGGTCAGCGGGATGCCCTCGTAGATCCCGAGCAGATGCGGATCGCTGCTCGGCGCGTCGTCCTCGACGAACACCGCCACGTTGTCGATCAACGCCGCCAGCTCGGTCGGCACCTGATCCAGCGCCTCGGACACCAGCAACTCGAAATCAGCCCGGCTCATCTCGATCACTCCGCCAGCCTAGTGATGCGCTCCACACGGGCCGTCGAGTACTTGCCGGCCTGCTTCAGGTTCTTGCCATGCCGGTTTCTGACAACGAAAGCCCTCGTAGTACGGGTCGGCTCCTGCGAATACTGACGGCCAACTGGTTCCGTCCCCTGTCGCAGGAGTCCCGCATGAGAAAACGCACAATCTGGGCGGCCGCCCTCGCCGCCCTCGTCTTCCCGGCCTCACTCGCCTTGCCGGTTACTGCCGCCGTCTCCGCCTCTGCAGCCGTCTCCGCCTCTGCAGCCGTCTCCGCCTCTGCAGCCGTCTCCGCGCCTGTAGCCGCCGTCTCGGCGCCTAACTCGTCCATTGCCGATCAACTGCTCGCCGGGCTGCCCGCGGCGCGTGAAGCGGCCGCTGAGGCTCGCGCCAGGCTCGGACTCGACGACAGTCCGCTGCGTTCCGCAGTACTGGATGTGATCGATCCCACGCAGTACGACTGCCCGACCGCCAATCCGCCGGTGCTCGACGCGATCACGGCCGGCATCCAGGACTGGACGCAGGACCAGCGGCTGGCTGCGACGTACGCGATCCTCTTCGACATCCCGATGACCGAGGCGGTGTACCTGTCCACGCCCGGCCCGTACACGTTCGGCTCGAAGGGGACCTACAGCAAGAAGGCGTCGCAGACCTTCAAGGATCTTCGTCGCTTCTGGGACATCAAGTCGCGGGACATCCAGTTGGTGCCCGCGCACGGCCGGATGCTGCTCGACCAGGCCCGGGTGACGAAGGTCTTCACGACCATCTACCACCAGCCGGCGGACCTCTCGGCGAACACGGCGGCGTTCATCGCCGGCCAGGTCGACACTGCGGCTCTTCAGTTCGGTGACGCTCCCCTCTTCACCTTCAACGCCTACGCGAACAGCTCGGAGGGCGTGCCGACGCCTGGGATCGGGCTGGTGCCGGACCGGATCGTGGTTGGGGACGGTGTGCTGGACGGCTTCGCACTGGTGGGGCTCTCGGACGTGGTCACCCAGGCGATCATCGGGCATGAGTTCGGTCACCACATCCAGTACGAGGACGGGCTGTTCCAGTCGACGTTGCCGGCGCCCGAGGCGACTCGGCGTACGGAGCTGATGGCGGACGCGTTCAGCGCGTACTTCCTGACCCACCGCCGCGGCGAGAACATGAAGTGGCGCCGGGTGCAGGACTTCGTCCAGGTGTTCGCCCAGGTCGGCGACTGCGGCTTCACCTCCCCGAGCCACCACGGCACCCCGAACCAGCGCTCCCGGGCCGCCCTCTGGGGCTTCGGCGTCGCCGAGTCGGCTCGCGCGCAGGGCCTCATCCTGCCGTCCCGCGTCTTCGCCGCGCGCTTCGAGAAGGTGCTCCCTCTGCTGGTCGCACCGGACGCCGGCTGACCCCCTGACGACACGTGGCGCGGCCCGGTTTCCTCACCTCCCGCGCCACGTGTCAGCCGTCACCAGAACTCGTTTTGGACCTCGGGCCGTCCTCCTCTATGCTTACCGATGTCCCCGGAGCTTCGGCTCCCGCGGTCCGAGTCCCCATCGTCTAGTGGCCTAGGACGCTGCCCTTTCAAGGCGGTAACGCGGGTTCGAATCCCGTTGGGGATACGGTCAAAAGACCGTTGTCAGTAAGGCTCGAATGATGGTGTAGCATCATCGAGTTGCTAGGCCCAGTAGCGCAGTTGGTTAGCGTGCCGCCCTGTCACGGCGGAGGTCGCGGGTTCGAGTCCCGTCTGGGTCGCCAGGAGAGTGGCGGCGGGTGTCCACACACCGCCGCCATTTATCTCTCCCGGTCAGGTAGCTCAGCTGGTAGAGCGTCCGCCTGAAAAGCGGAAGGTCGGCGGTTCGAGACCGCCCCTGACCACCATCTCTAAGCGTGAACCCGGCCCATCTGGGCCGACCGCCAGTACCCGTGAATCCCCCTCAGCGACCATCCGTAGTTGCACGGATGTTGCACGCCCCGCCCCCCAAGACCGATTTGGTGTGGTGCCATGACTGGCTTCTGGTCCACCAGCGCCAATGCCGTACAGGCAGTTGCCTGGTTGATTCCTTGTTGCACGGAACACAACGGCGATCGCGGGACCGATACTGGCTCCGTGCCACCATCAGACTTCTGGGCCACCAGCGCCCAGACCATGCCGGTCCTGGCCCTCGCTATCGTCGTCGAGGCTCGCGCGATCATGCAGAACTGGGTCCCTGGGGAAGACCGAGGCATCAAGAGGCTACAGGGCTTCCTATGGGGCGCCTCACTCTTGATCTATGCGTTCTCTGAGCCGGCCTGTTTCCGGGCACTCGCAGGAAGAGAGGTCTGGTCAGGTTGGCCGGACGTCATCGAGCAGGGCATCTATCTTGGGATGACCACGCTTGTCGTCGCCCCTGCTATTGAGTTCCTCGTCCGTTCAAATGCGCGGGGCTTTGCTCGACTCTCACCCAAGAACCTTCGTCTGGGTTTCCAGATTGCACTCACGCGCTGGATGGACATCCCACGCCTCCGACGATTGTCGGAGCGCCACGCCGCCATGGAGCGAGAGAACGCGGCCATTCTCAGGGACCTCGACGTCTTTGAATCTGGAGCGGCAGCCTGGGAGGACACCGATGAGCGGGAACGATTCATCAGCGAAGTCCGCCACCAACAGGTAGCGCGGCTTGCTATCGCGGCTCGCCTCGAAGCGACTCGGAAAGAACTCGACGCGATGAGCGCGAATACCGACGCCAACTACGTGGATTTCCGAGAACGGCGCAAGCGTGTCCTCGCTCAAGTCGAGGCGGATACAGAGCAATGGAAAGCGGCGACCACCACGCTTCCGCCTACTGATGGCCGCCCCAACGCCACACCTGCCGCGTCCCCCTGATAGCTGCTAACCCAGGTCAGCGCGGCGCATGTCAAGTGTCGAGCTTGCTCGATCCCGCAGGGACGCGGAGCGCTCTTGACGTGGGTCGTGCTGGCCGGACAATCGAGCGGCCAGGGGGATGGGGCCAACTCCTACGGTCAGGTGCCTGAAACGGCCTCTGGCCGCTTCCTCATGTTCTGGGTTCTCCGGTCTCAGGCCGGGTCGGCTCCGGGGCGCGGGGTTCGGCCGGCAGGCCGCATGGGCCCGCGCCCCGGAGGGCGCGCCCGGCCTAGCGCGCCGGAGGCGCGCCCTTGATCCATAAGAGGTCAACTCGGCAGCACCACGGGATGTACTCGATGTCCTCCGTCGGCTGATGTGCGACACCCGTGATCTGCGACAGTGCGAGAGCATCGGACCGCGGCATGCGTGGTCGTTTCGATGACAGGCTGCGGTCGTGTTCGGGTGGCACGGCTGGGCGGTCGCCGTAGCCTCCTGGTGCATAGGACGACATGGCGGTCGAGGTCGAGGTCGAGGAAGTCTTCCCCACGTGGGCGGTTGGGCTTCCTGTCGGGCGGGCTGACCAGACGTTGTGTCCACCGTTCACCCGAAACTGAAACGGGCTCCTACGTCATGCGGTGATGTGACGCGTGCGCCACTTCGAGCGTGGTACAGCTCGTGTCTTGATCTGCCGAACTGTCGGTGGCGTCGGCCATTCTTATCGCATGCCGGAGCCCCCCGATCACCTTCGCGTCCCTCGTCTGTTCGCGAGCGCTCGTATCCACTTGAATCGCGCTCTGGAGCACCAGCGCGAGTGCATCCGGCTCTGGGACGAAATCCGGCATCGTGGACCGTTTGCTGCCTGGCCTGAGACGTCGAGCGAGGACACGGTGGAGATCTGGTGCGCGTATCGACCGACTGCGCTGCAGTCGCGCACCATCGATGAGGCGGCCGGCGCACTGCTTGCTGAGGTCAAGAGCGCGATGGACGCAGCCGTCTTAGCCGCGGCCATCGCCAACGTAGGGCTCGGAACTCTCGTGGTCGACAAGCACTCAATGCCGCTGTGCTTCGATGCTTCAGAGTTCGATGAGCTTCCATATGAGGGCTGGCTCATGGGGCTCCGCCCCGATCAGGTGAACGTGGTTCGCGACGTACAGCCCTTCGCGAAAGACCAGTATCTCGGCGTCCACATGCGGCAATTCGCTCTAGCGCTGCGCCGCGCGCAATCAGGCGGACGGCTGATCTCGGTCTGGGCTGGCCGAGCCGACCCACGTCCCAACCTGCCGGAGGGCTACACGCTGACTGCGGTCACGCTCGATGAGCCCGGAACGCTGGAAGATCCCAAGCGACTGGCTACTCTCAAAGTCAGCCCGCGTCTTCCGGACGTGATGTTCACCGGAAACCCGAACATCTACTTCGACCCGATCCTGAACGTTGCGCCATGGCCCGTGGACTCTGACGACAACCTGGATCGACGAACGGATGCCCTCCTCACGATCGTCCGGACGTTTATCGAGATTCTCGAGGATTCACTCAACACCGATGAGTCGATCCGAAAGTTGGAGGCACTCGACGCCTCCATGCCCTCGGAGCCCACGGAGGTATGGGTGCCGGTCCGGTTCGATGACCCGAGCCAAGAGCAGGAATCGCGCCAGGCAATCCAAGACTCTGATCGAGGCCAGGCGATCTACAGCACCGACGACGGCCTGCTAACTTATCTGGCGCTCCGGGACGGGCGGATCGTCGGCCGAGAGATCCCGGATGCGGAGGCACTGCCCCCGGGCGAGGAATACGGCACGCAGGTCGAGAGGGCCACCCGCGCCGTAGCAGGTCGGTGGGGGCTGCCGGACTTCGTGCTACGGCCCAAAGTTGTTCCGAAGGGCAGCGGCCGTCGAGAGATCGGCGACGGGACCATCGTCTCCGGATTCCGTGGTATTGCACTCCAGGTCAAAGCGAGATCCTCTGCAACGCCAGACACGCCCGAGCGCGCCCGATCCTGGCTGCTCAAGAATGCGGGTGTCGGACTAAGACAAGCACGCGGAACGATCCGGTCGACGTTCAGAGCCGGAGACGTGACGCTGGACAATCTGCGGGGTCGTCCAGTCCGCCTTGATGGCAAGCGGGTGGAATGGGTCGCTGTCGTCGTCCTGGATCATCCGAACCCTCCGAGAGAAGTCGTCCCGCCCAAGGACGCTGACGGTCCGAGCGTCGTCATGCTACGTCGAGACTGGGAGTTCCTCTGGAACCAATTGCGTTCGGCATCCGCAGTCGTGGACTACATCCATCGCGTCTCGGGCGAGGACGACCCCGCTGAGTTGGGCTCAGAAACCAACCGCTACTTCGACCTCGCCAACAAGGATCTCCATGTTCTGCCTAGTCGCTTGCCCGACTGGATGAATGACGGTGGAGCCGATCCGGTAAACGTCCCGCTGTTGCCGACGGATCCGACGTCCGCCAGTGACGAACTCGGGTTCCGTGTCTTCCAGCGGATCCTGGAGGACATCGCAGGAACCGACTTCACTGGCGACGAGACCGATCGAGTCCAGATCCTCTCGCACATCGACCGGGTGGCGGTAGCTACCAGAGCTGAGTTGGGACGCCTGCTGCTGCGGCGGCTCATCACCTGTGGCAATGCCCCGCCAGGGACCCTCAGGGTTGAACACCGCCTCCTCTACGTCGACCAAGGCGAACTGCACCTGTCATTCACCTGTATGGGGACGTTGACGGGCTATTACCAAGAGATGTTCCGTTCCTGGCTGCTGCATCGGCGGCAGCGATTCCTTGCGAAGTCCAACGCGCTGGGTCCGATGTGGCCGTGGAGTGTCGGCGTGCTGCTCACCCCGCGACCGAGCACAAACGGGCGACTTTGGGACACCACGATGATCGCTACGAATGGACCGCCAGAATTCGACAATGCTGAATATCGGCGGCTTGATGCCATCTACGCCTCGGTCGCGCCGGACCGGAACGTCGAGGACTTGCAGGCCGAGTAGCCCTCCCGGACCCTCTCGACGAGCGACCCGTCGCGATCGAGGGTGGCCTGCCGATAGACCTGTCACAGGCGGACAAATATCCCGTCACGGGGTACTACCGTTGCCCGACGTGGTTGGCAGGCTTCTAGACCCGTCGCACATCGGTTGGCGGATCACACTCGGGATACGCTCGATTTGTGCAATCGGCATGGGTCGGGACCATCAGCGCGCTCGCCGGTATCGCTCTCGCGGGTGGTATCGCCATGGTCCGAGACAGGATGAGTGAGAAGCGACAGGCGGCCCGTGATGAGGTTCGGCGGCGTCATGAGGTCGAGGAAGCACGTTTCGCTAGTCGCAAGGACGCATACGTCTCGTTTGCCGCTGCTTGTCAGAAGACGATCAATTCCACCGACGAGTATGAAGACGAGCACCAGGTCCGCCCTGGTGACATGGGCTACGAAGGCCCTCACCGCAGCGTGATCGAAGCAATGAACCTCGTGCTCATCATCGGCCCGAAAGATGTCTCCGACGCAGCGGTCGAGGCAGCGGTTCGCCTACATGAGTGGGCTTTCGTCAGCGGTACGCGAGCAGAGGCTGTGGCTGCGGTCGACCAGTTTCAGGCAGTCAGTCGACGCATACTCAAGTTCGATTTGGACTAGCAGTACGCGTGGTTCAGCGGGACAGGTGCAGATGCAGGGGTCGGCACCTGTCCCGCTGGTCATGGGGTGTTCCGGCGTCCTGCGCTCAGGTTGCAGAACTCCACCTGTCGATATCTGCGGGACGACAGTCGCGGATCGCCTGATCCCTGGATGAGGTACGCCTCGACGCACCAGGGAAGGACGAGGCTGACGTGGCGTGGGTCCTCACCGTCTGGCCCGACACCGTTGCGTCGATCGACTGCTGTGGTGCGGAATGCCCATCGGCGCATCTGCCGGCCGCGTATGTTGCGGCGCTTAGTCATCGAGCCACTCGGCACCGAGGCTGTCGCGGTGGTAGCCCTTGTGGTCGCCGTTGATGCAGGGCCTGCCGGTCATCGGGTTCTCGCCATCGCAGCGTTCGGCGGGGTGCAGTGAAGGCCATCCGGTGCCGTGCGGCTGGTCGCCTGGTTGGCCGCCCCACTCCACTCCGGCGCGCGGCGTTGTCCCTGCTGATGTCATGGTGAAACGCTAGGGACCTAGGCCGTTCGCGGGATAGGTAGTTGCAATTAGTTGCTGTCGGCTAACTCGTTTTGCGCCTTGATGACGAGCGCGCGGGCGTCTTTCCCGTAGACCGCAGGCTGCCGTAGGTGGTCGAACATTCGCCCATACATGGCCACCTCTTGGGGTGCGGTGATCTCGATGCTGGCCGTCGGTGTCTCTAGGCTCACCAGTTGGTCATCGAAGAGCCAGAAGCTCACCTGTCCAACCACGTTTCGCTCGACATTGCGCGGCACGATGCCAAAGGCAACGTTCGGCAGGCTCATGACCGACAGCAGGCGGTCGAGCTGGCCGGCGAGCGTGTCAGTGTCGCCGAAACGCGTGTACAGGGCGGCTTCTTCGAGGATTACAGCGAACGTCTTGCTGCTGTCGTAGAGGACCGATTGGCGGTCGATGCGGGCAGCCACGGCCTCATCGATGTCATCGTGTACGTCCAGGAAGCCGAACCAGAACTTGAGCATCGCCCGCGTGTAGCTGGCCGTTTGGAAGAACCCGGGGATGACGTGGTGCTCGTATATGAGGAAGCGTTCGGTTCGTTCCTCCAACGGCACCGGCGCCAGCATCATCTGCTTCATGCCCGCGCGGGTCTGCCGCTTGAACTCCAGATACATCGACTCGACCGTGCGAGCCTGGGCGACCAGGTCCGCGAGTTGGTCCACCGCGGAGCACGCCTCGCACCACAGCCGGATGTCCTCGTTGGAGGGTGCCTGTACGCCGTGCTCCAGCTTCGAGACACGCGTGAAATGCCAACCGGTCGCGGCGGCTAGCTCACGACCGGTCAGCCCAGCATCCTTGCGCAGTTCCCGAAGACGCAGGCCCAACGCCTCCTGCGCCTTTCGGGTCGCGCTATTCGGGTTTGTATTCACCGTGCGGTATCGCCAACGCCCACACCTGCTCGAATGCCTCGCGGCACATCTCAGCCACGGACGCGTCAGTTGTTGTCGTGAAGGCCGTATTCAAGCCGGACCCGGCGTAGTGCAAAAACACCACCCGCTCGTTGTCGAGCAAGTAGTAGTCATTGCCAGGGATGCGCAACGTTGAAACGCATCGTCGTGGCAGCCAGCGGATATCCTCACCAGCCGCGACGATGGGCGTGAACACGTCGTACACCCAGCGCTGATAGTCGCTGAGTGGTTCCGAGACGATCTTCACCCGGCGCACCGTCCGGCCTGCTGCAACATGTTCGCCTAGCTCTGTACACCACTCCTGCAGCCACTCGAAGTCGTCCGGCTCGCCGCGTTTCCACTTCGCCATGTGAGGCAGTTCAACCTCGGTGCCGTACGCATCGCGCGTCTCTAGATGCACCGAGCTGCGCTTGAACTCGGTCAGCAGCTCGTTGAAAGCATCTTCGGTGATCTCATCCACGCCGTCGTCCTACGGGTTGGTGAAGAACTGGATCATGCGGTCCGGGATCTCAACGGCCGTTTCACCGTTCGGGAGGTTCAGCGTGGTCAGTGCGTCAGGGTCGTCGACGACCCAGCCCTGCACAACCCAGCTTCCACGGTCGGTCTTGTAGAGGGTGGGGCTGTTCTTCGGAGCCGATTCCGGGTCGCCTGCAACGAGTGTGAGTTTCATGATGATCCCCTGTCTGCATCGGTTGCTTGAGCTTGCGCTGCCAAGTCTGGGGTTCCGCGAAGTTGCGTGTCATCGATGTTGCGAGAAGTTGCGGCAACCAGCCTCTCACCTGGCTAGACATCGGTCAGGTGGTGACGGTGTGGAGCACCGGCCAGAGAGCACGCTCGAAGGACTCGAACCGGCCTCGGCGGGTTGGCAGAGTTTGCGGCTTCTCTGCGATGGCCCGAGATTCGGCCTCCGCTCGCCAGTTCGTCGCGGGGCGTTGGAAGAGAGCGCCGGACGGGTAGTGCGCGAGATCGAGGGTGCGGACGTGCTTGAATCCGCGGTTCTCGTAGTAGCGGTGGAGGCCGACGTTGTCCGTCCAGACGTCGATACGAACCCAGTGGTTTCCCAGTTGGCCGGCGCGGGTGCAAGCCCAGTCGATGACGTCGTCGCCGAGTCCGGAATATTTGCGGCGCACGATCAAGCGGTGCAGGTACATCGCCGGTTCGGCCTGCTCCTCAGGCGTCCAGAGCTGGGGATCAGAAAAGGAGTCAAGGGCAACAGTCGCGGCGTTGTCGCCGTCATCAGTACGGATCATCCATGTCTCGCCTGATCGGATGCTCGACAGGATCCGCTCGGACTGCTGTTCCGGGTTGGGCCAGGCGACAGCCCATTGCCTGATGCCCTTCTTGCCCAGCCAGTCGCTCGCCTCCTGGCGCATCGCGAGGATGACCGGTAGGTCCGCGATCGTGGCCTGCTCGACAATCACGACTCGTCGCCGTTCTCGACTGGGGTGTACGCCTGGAGGTCGCCGATCTCGTAGACGACTCGGTTACGGTCCCCGGCAAAGATGGTGAGCGTGAGCCGCAATGGCCGGCTATCGCTGTAGGTCGTCCGGACGTAGACCAGAACCGGCGTACCGGTGGTCAGCCCGAGCTTGCGAGCTTCGTCAGGCACCGGCATCCGGGTAGTCAGCTCATCCACGTACCCGATCTCCTTGTGCCCCTTGGCCGCCATCGCTCGAATGACTCCGCCCGGCACGTCGTGCGGAGAGAGCAGACCGCATTCCTGCGCGATGTCCATCGGGTAGTAGCTGTCCTGGAGGCTGAACGGCTGCCCGTCGACGTACCGGGTGATCGCACGCGAGACGAGCGAGTCCCCTTCTTCGACGTTGAGGCGTGCGGCCAACACCGGGCTTGCAGACTTGATCCGCATCTCAAAGTCGCGGTACTCCCCCTTGCGACCCTGGTTCTTCATCTCCGCGTTGAACGCGTCAGTCTGATCGCTGGCTGTTCTGTCGCGACTCTCGGCCCAGGCAGCGTGATAGGTGAGCATCATCTGCTCGCGCACGATCGTGCCTTTGCCCTGGACGCTCGTGATCATGCCTTCGTTCTGGAGCAGCCCCAGCGCCAGTCGCACGGTGTTGCGAGATACGTCGTACTGCTCGCGCAACTCCAGTTCGGTCGGAAGGCGCTCGCCGGCCTTAATCGCTCCGCTGCGGATCTGGTCACGCAGCTCGCTCGCGATGCGCTGGTAGAGGGGATCTGACTGAGCCATAGTGGCTTCCTTCCGAAGTTGTCCCAACAAATGGTGCCATTCCCCTTGACCCTCCGCCAATGGGTACCTATTGTGGGTGATGTACCAAAGGTTGGTACGAATCACAGGGTAGCTGAGGAGCCACTCATGGGTATGCCGCGACGGGTGATGGTCCGGTTCGGCGAAGCGTTCCCCTACGGCCTGTATGCCGTAGGCCAGATTGAGCCTGAGCTCGACTTCGAAAAGTCCAGCAAGGACCGGCCGGTGCAGGCGCGGGACAAGGAGACCGAACAGCTCGTCTGGAAGGTCGAGGTCATGGACCCCGACCCAGACGCCAAGAAGGCTGACCGGACGATCACGATCAAGCTCCTGGGTGAGGTGCAGCCGGTGCTGCCTGCTTCGCTGCCAGGCCTGCCGTTCACGCCGATCGAGCTGGAAGGCATGACGGCGTCACCGTGGGTGGACACGCGTCAGTGTGCTGCTCCTGAGGGCGGCAAGGCTCACCGGTGCCGCGCTCGTCAGGGTTGGTCGTTCCGAGCAACGGGCCTCAAAGCACCGAAGACCATGCCGGGCACGCAGGCCGGTTCGGCTGCAGCTGACAAGGCGGCCTGACCGTGGTCGCCGAGGTGGTGCCGTCGATGACGGTGAACTCGCACGTCCGTTCTGCGACTGGCCTGGGGCACAAGGTCTGGTCGGCGGCCGAAGGTTCGGGTAAGCCGTGGGTCACGATCACGGTCGGGGACTACTCGGGCGGCGTGACGCTGTTCGCTCACGACCTGGCAGTGTTGACGGAGCTGGCCGACGTGATCGAGCGCGCTCGGCAGGACTTGGCGGAGGAGCTGGGCCTTCTGCCGAACGGTGAGCCGTGCAGCCTCGTGGATGCGTTCGGAACGATCGAATGGCACGAACACGACCACCTGCAATGCCTTGAGGCGCTAGTGGACGAGCCGATCCCGTTCGTACCGACCGAGCCTGCTCCCGAGCTGGGAACGGCCTGGGAGCGCCACGACGATCCGACAGTGGAAGACAACCCGCTCGATGACGACGACTACGACGAGCCGGGCGACGACGAGGGTTCGTGGACGGCGAACCGGGTCCTTCGCGCGGAGGGCTTCATCTGATGTCGCGGCGTCGGGATCTGGACGGGTGGGCGCAGGCGCTGGACGTGCGGACCGACGACGAGGCCATCGTGGAGCTTGCGCACCTGTCGCAGGTGGTCCGGGGTCTTCAGAACGATTTCGGCGCGGTGTGCGATCGCCTGCGGGGTGTGGATGAGCGGGGTATCGCGGCTCGTGCGGCGGACAGCCTGGATGGGGTGCAGGACGGTCTGTTCTGGGTGAAGCGCGACTTCCTGCTGCACGAGCGGGGGATGTGAAATGCCGCGACCGAGAGAGCTGGACCGGTGGGCGCGAGTGCTTGCTGTCAGCAACGACGGCGACGCGATCACGGCGCTGGGCGAGCTGCGGGAGAAGTTGAAGTACATGGCGTATTGGGCGCTGCGGGTCGAGGTGAGTCTGCGTGGATGTCCTGACCCCGACCTGCTCGTGATGTCACGCCAAGCCGCGCAAGAGGCAATCGACCTGTGGTCGGCGCTCGGCCTGGTGAAACGCAAGTTCGAGGCGCACGAGAGAGGAGAGCAGTGATGGCAGGCCTGTTCGCGACCCGGCGTGATCTCGACGCTTGGGCGGTCGCGGTAGGAGCTACCAACGATTTCGACGCTGCTGGTGAGCTGCACAAGCTGCTCGGCCGGCTGATGGACGGGCAGGACCGGATCAGGACGACAGCTCGGTCGTTGTCGAAGGCTCCGAACGAGGACGTACGCCGGTCTCTGGCTACTGCGCTTGGGCGGCTGGATCTGGCTGTGATGGCTGTGGACGAGGCGCTTCGAGGGTTCGCGATTCACGAGCGCGGGTGATCCGGATGGCACGGCACAGCCGCGACCTGGACGGATGGGCTGCCGCGATGGAGGTCGGCAACGACGAAGACGCGTTGCGGGAACTGCACAGCTTGCTCGGCCGCCTGCTGGACAGCCAAGACCGGATCAAGATCACGGCCCGGTCGGTGTCCAAGGCCCCGAGTGAGGAAGTGCGCCGATCGCTGGATACGGCGCTGAACCGGATCGATCTGGCCGTGGTGGCCATTGACGACGCGCTGCGCATGTTCGCAGCACACGAGAGGGGCTGAAAGGCATGGCGGTACTTGGACGGCGGCCTCGGCTGCTGGATCAGTGGGCGCGAGCGCTGGATGTCGAGAACGACCTGGACGCGATGTTCCGGCTGCGCCGCTTGATGAACGACCTGGACGACGCCAGGTCCCAACTGCAGAAGACCACGAAAGTTCTGGCCGGTGTACCGGACCCGGACGCGAACGCTGGCGCTACCGGCGCGATGACGGCACTGGAGCTGGCTTCGGCCGAGCTGCTCCTGATCGAGCGCCGGTTCGCCAAGCATGAGAGAGGCGGCAAGTAGACATGGGTAACAAGATCAAGTTCGGCAGGAAAGCCGCCGGCGACTACCCACTCGGCCGGATGCTGGCTTCACAACTGCGGCATCCGGGGGTGATGGTCCCGCTGCTCGGTATCCCGGCGCTGGCGGTCTACGTTCACCGCGAGGGCTGGTTGTGGCTGTTGGTCGCGACTGGCGTCCTGGTTGTGATGCTGGCTGTCTGGGGGTGGAAGTCGCCGGCCTCGCTGCGCAACGTCGTGGTGTACCGGGTGAAGGCCTGGTACCGGCGTTGGTTCCGGTACGCGCCGCGCTGGTGGCTCTGGATGGGGCGACTGGGCTTGTCGGTGACCGATGAGATGACGGGCTGGATTCTGCGTCCGCGCATTCTCAAGGTCCGCTCGACGGGCTGTATCGACTCCCTGTTGCTCGACCTCCCTCTCGGTGTTCGGGCCCAACAGGTGATCGAGGCAGTCGAAGATCTGCGGCACGCGGGCAAGGCTCGCCGGGTATCAGTCCGTGAGCTGGAACCGGGCCGGGTGTGGGTGGACTTCTACACCGCTGACCCACTGCGCAAGACGGTCTCGCTCATCCCCCACCCGGTACGCCTGCGGGTCGAGGACCTGGACAACCTGATCCTCGGCTACTGCGAGGACGGCACGCCGTGGCGGATCAAGGTCGTCGGACGGCACATCTTCGTCTGTGGCGTCACCGGCGCCGGCAAGTCGTCGGTCCTGTGGGCGCTGCTGTGGGCGCTTGCCCCGTACATCCGGGCGGGCCTGGTCGTAGTACATGGAATCGATCCCAAGGGCGGCATGGAACTCGAATGGGGCCGCGAGCTGTTCGAGCGGTACGAGGCCGACGACTACGAAGCGATGGCCGAGCTGCTCGAAGCCGACGCCGATTACCTGGACGACCGGACCAAGCTGCTGCGCGGCAAGGCACGCACGTTCACGCCGTCGCAGGAAACCCCGTTCGTGCTGATCGTGATCGATGAGCTGATGCAGCTCACCGTTCTCCTGCCGGGCACAGAAGGTCGGCGGATCAGCGCACGGATCGACGTCGCACTCGGTCGGCTACTCGGCAAGGGTCGCGCACCGGGCTACTCGGTGTTCGCTACCTCTCTGCTCGTGACCAAGGACGTTGTGACCTGGCGGGAACTGTTCCCGACCAAGATCGCAATGCGGCTCGACAACGAAGCCCAGGTAGAGATGTCGCTAGGCGAAGGCGCGCGAGACCTCGGCGCGGAATGCGACCGCATCCCAGACTCGATGCCGGGCGTTGCCTACATCCTTCAGGAAGGCAGGAAGGAGCCCGTCCGGGTCCGGGCTGCGTACGTCAGCGACAACCAGATCCGCCACATGGCCACCACCTTTGGCCCGCACCGGGAGATCGAGGGCGCGGACGTGGCCCTGATCAACCCGAACACCGTGGCCGGACAAATCCTCGACGGCGACCTGGTCCAAGACGGTGAAGCCGCATGAGCACGCTCGTCAGCATCACCACCCGCCAGGCCAACCACAAGCCCAAGCTTCAAACCGCCGGCCAACTCCAACTACCGATCGTCCCGGTCTTGCCGCCCGCAGTGCGGGTCGTCATTAACTCCTGGATACGACGCGGATGGAACGACGAGGCGGCATGCGCCAGGACCGACAACCCGGGGTTCTACAGCGACGACCTGGCCGTACAGACCAAGGCTGCTGACCAAGTTTGCGCTACGTGCCCTGTACGCCGGTCCTGCCTGGCCTCCGCGCTCCTGAACGACGAGCAAGGCGTCTGGGGCGCGACAACCGAGATCGACCGGGAAACGATCACGGCGAAACTCGCCCCGCTGTCCCCGTACTGGATGACCCGCTCCTCGGCAGCGCTACCGGCCGTCTGCCGCACCGACTGGAAACCCGACCACCCCAAGACCGAGATGTCCCCTCTGTCTCGCCGAGGACAGGCGGCGGCGTGATGTCAGTACAGATGCGGCTATCCGGCAATCCGGCCGAGATCGAGGTCATGGTCAAGGTCCTTGCCGTGGTGTTCCAGCTCGACGGCTCCGGACAGCTCTTTACCAATCGCGGAAAGGCCGGGGTCCGCTGTTACCTCACCGCCCGCATTCCCCACGAACAGCCGTCCGAGACGAATCAACCCCAGTAGGGAGGTGGTCCAGAATGACCGACACCAAGGCACCCAAGAAGATCACCCTGGACCACCTCCCTCTCGACATGGTGCGGGACCTGGCCGTCACCAACGGCGTATGCGTCCGCCCGATCCTCAACCGCATCTACGACACCGAAACCGGCACTGAACGAGTCGTCGGTGTCAACTGCGGCGCAACGCTCGCCACAAAATGCCCGCCGTGCGCTGAAGCGAACCGACGCCTACGGATGCAGCAATGCCGCGAAGGCTGGCACCGCGAAGTCGAAGTACTCATACCTGACCGCGACCTCGAGCAGGACGAGGAGGACGAGACCGAGCCGGAAGACGAAACGCCGGCCGACGACGAGACCACTCGCCGTGTCCGCTCGACCCGCCGCCGCCAGGACGCCCCAGACCTGCCACGAGTCCCGATGGACAAGCGCACGCTCGGCACTAGCTTCCGCGCACCGAACGGCAAGACCTACCGGCCGTCGATGTTCCTCACCCTCACCTGCGATTCCTACGGCCCGACCCACCGCCTGCCCCACCGCGTCCCCGGCAAGGGCCTAGTCCCGTGCGGCTGCGGCGTCCACCACAGCACCGAGTCGCCGCTGCTCTCGACGCCCCTTGACCCGGACACCTACGACTACCGCCGTGCTGCGCTCGATGCCCTGCACTTCGCCAAGGGCGTCGACCGGTTCATTCAGAACCTGCGCCGCTGCGCCGGCTACAAGGCTCAGTACTTCGCCGTGGTCGAACCGCAGAAGCGCCTCGCTCCGCATCTGCACGCAGCAGTCCGCGGAACGATCCCGCGCGAGATCGTCCGCCAGGTCCTCGACGCCACCTATCACCAAGTCTGGTGGCCCGCCCACGACAAGCCTCTGTACGGCGCTGACACCGGCCGGGACCTGCCGGTATGGGACGAGCTGTCCAAACGGTTCCTCGACACCGCTACGGGCGTCCTCCTGCCGACCTGGGATGACGCACTGGACGACCTGGCCGCCGACGACGCAGCTCGACCTGCACACGTCGTCCGCTTTGGTGCTCAGCTCGACTACAAGGGCATCGTGGCCGACGACGACACGGGCAAGCGCTCCAAGGTCGGCAAGGCGATTGGCTACCTGACTAAGTACCTCGGTAAGGCCATCTCGGAGACCTTTGGCGACGATCCCGACGCAATCCACCCGGCTCAGCTCGACCACATGATCCGACTGCACGACCAGGTCAAGATCCTGCCGTGTTCGCCCAGCTGCGCGAACTGGCTTCTGTACGGAATCACTCCGAAGGATGCTGACGGCAACGTCGTACCTGGCGTCTGCGACGCCAAAGCTCACGACCGCCAGCACCTCGGCGTCGGTGGCCGGCGCGTGCTCGTATCTCGTCAATGGACCGGCAAGACCTTGACTGACCACCGGGCCGACCGCGCTGAAGTCATCCGCCAGACCCTGGCCGCTGCCGGTGTCGCGATGGACGACCAGTCAGCTCTGTCGGTCGCTCAGAACACCGGCGACGACGAACAGCCACGGTTCATCTGGACCGCCGTCCGGCCCGGTGAGGAAGACGTGCCAACTCACAAAGAAGTCATGGCCTACGCCATCACCAAACGCATCCGCTGGCGCACCGAGTACGAGGCAGCCAAACAACGCGCCCGCGACGGCACCTCACCACCGGACGACATCGGTTCGGCAACTGACCAACTGCCCGCCAGCTCGGCGGCATAGACGGGGAGCAATCGAGTGAGAAGGCTACTTACGGTCGCCCAGGCTGCTGAGGTTCTGGGGACTACGGAGCGATTCCCGCGCCGGTTGATCGCGGAACGCCGTATCCACTTCGTTCGCGTGGGTCGCCACGTGCGCATTCCTGAGGACGTTCTCACGGCGTACATCGAAGAGCAGACGGTCGATCCGATCGAACTGCGTTGGAGCGCCGGACGGGTGGTTGCGTGATGGCTGAACAGGAGAAGGAAAAGAAGCCGCGTCGTTCATTCGGCAACGTGCGGAAGCTCCCATCGGGCAAGTTTCAAGCGTCCTACATCGGACGCAACGGCGTTCGGCAACCAGCTCCTTCGCCGTTCAAAAATGAGCGTGATGCCGAACGTTGGCTGCTCAAGGTCGAGGTCGATCTCAGTAGCGGCGCTTGGCAGGACGAGGCGCTAGGCAAGGTTCCCTTTCGGCAGTACGCCAGCGCCTACCTCATCGAGAACGAGGAGATCGGGGAGCGCTGGGAAGAGACCTGTCGGCGGAACATGCGGCTGCACATGGGTGACCTCCTGGACATGCCGCTGCGGAGCATCACGCCGCCCGTAGTGCGCAAGTGGTATTCCAAGGCTCGGCGCGGCACCGGCGGTCGGACTTCAATCGCACAGTCGTATCGGTTTCTTCGCGCGGTGATGAATGCGGCGGTGCGAGATGAGGCCATCGTCAAGAACCCATGCCAGATCCCCGGAGCTGGTGCCGACAAAGCGACCGAACGAGGGATTGCGACGCCCGCTCAGGTTGACGAGCTGATCAAGGCAATCACACCTCGATATCGCGCTGCCGTTGTGGTCGCGGCTTGGTGCAGTCTTAGGCGCGGTGAGGTCTGTGGCCTCCGGACCATGGACGTAGATGTTGTACGGCAAGAGGTCTGGGTCCGAAAGAACTGGGTGGAGCTGCTCGAATCTCCTCGGAAGTTCGAGAAAGACCCGAAAACCGAAGCAGGCAAGCGGGAGGTAGCCGTACCGCCTCACGTGTGGCCGCTGATCGTCGCGCACAGCGAAGAATTCGCCGGACCTGAGTACTTCTTCGTCGGCAAGAACGGGCATCGCATGCGGGGGAACGCCCTGTACCAGGCGTTCGTACGAGCACGTAAGAAGGTCGGCCTAGAGATCTCGTTCCACGACCTAAGGCACACCGGGCAGAGCCTGGCCGCTGCCTCCGGCGCGAGCACCATCGACCTGATGAAGCGCGCCGGCCAATCGACCCCGGCTGCTGCTCAGCGGTACATCCATGCAGTCGATGGACGGGACAAGGAGGTCGCCAAAGCGCTCAGCGACATCGCCGCGAATGGATCCGCTGCGCAGCTCCCCCGGTCTATCAAGATCAAGCCCTGATGATGCCGACCTCACAGATGGTAACGAACTCTGTGCCTGAGGTTCAGATTCCCATACGATGCCGTTCACATGGCGTGACTAGGGGGAAGGAAGCTCATGCCAAGGCACTCTGTATTCGTCACCAAACTGTCGGTCCACAAGCGGATGAAGCCGGGAGACTTGCTGGATGTCTCCGCCTTTGATCCGAAGCATCCGACGCAGAGCGATCTACTGACGCTCTTCCACGGCATGGTTGATGGTGTGCATCCTGATCGCCTCGTCGACCGAGCGCACGAGGTCTACACGACCTTGAGTTCGATCGATAGCAGGGGTCGAACCCTGATGGTTGAGGTTGACGGCGGCACTTTCGGCGCGGAGGGCCTGACCCACAATGTCGACGATCACAAAGTGGAGCACAAGCGCAGTCCAAACATGGCTGCGACTAGCCACGCACGACTCTTCTTCATGGTGCCGACCGGCGAACAACACGCGTTGATGTTTCTGGAGCGCATCGGACGAGAGGTCCCAGCCCGGAAGCTGCCAGAGCTATTCGGTCAAGCCTTCCGACACAATTTTCCTGACTTCATGCTGAAGACTGAGTCCGTAGTAGAGACAGACGCTTGGCTCGAAGCGGCGAAGCTTGACAGCGTGACAGGCATCGTCAACGAGTGGAACTGGAGTTCAGACCTCGCCGACGTGGGGATTCCACAGAGCGTCGGCCGCCTCGTTCAGACGCTGCGGCCGGAGAAGGGCAGCAAGCTGCCCCTGTCTCTCCTCAACGGGTTGAGAAGCAAGAAGATCACGGCTGGCCGAATCCTCGGCTTCCCCGATGGGAACGAGCCTGATGAGGTCGAAGTGCAGGTCTCGGCGCACGGCCGGACCAAGACCTTCGTTATCAACAAGGAGAAAACACCTCGCTTCGCCCTTGTGATCGCCGAACCCGGTGACCCCGTCCCGGATGCAGCAGCGGTCCGCAGCGAGTGTCTGCAGACCGCTCCAGAGCTTTTCAAAAATGTCGGCGTCAACTGGCAGACTCAGTGGCAGAACGGCGAATGGTCGGACGACCAGCTCGCCGTCAGGCTGGAGGTACCTGATCAATGACGAGCAAGCTCACGCCGACCCCGCTTGTGACTGAGCATTACCGGACGCTGCGAGATGTCCGCACAGGAAAGCTGCGCCGGCGAGACTTCGCTACCTTCTTGGGCCTGCCCGTGGGTCTCGGCGTGGTGAGCTGGCTTCTGGGTCTGCGGATGCCCTCAGTTGGAGATCTAGTCCAAGGCGTCGCGATCCTGACCGGCTTGCTGTTCGCTCTGGTGATCTTCGTCTTCCAGTTGAGGATCCAGGTGGGCTCGAACCTGGACCAGGTCCGTCGCGACCACGTTCTACTCCTCATCGATGAACTGTTCTCGAACGTCCTCTATGCGGTGGCTGCCGGGCTCGTCGCCACCGTCGTCGTCGTCACTGCTGGCATGTGGGCCAAACCAAACGCCCAGGGTGACGCCCAGCCGCTCGACCGTTGGTGGACTGCTGTGGTTGTAATTAGTTGCCTCCATCTCCTCCTGACAATCGCCATGTGCCTTAAGCGGACCCGCGCCGCATACGTACTCCTCAGAAGTTGATCCAACGGGGCCCAATGAGCACGCGATGTTGCACGTGGATTGCACGACAGCCCCGGTACTGGCCTCTGACCTGCGGTTATGTGAGCGCCTGAAAAGCGGAAGGTCGGCGGTTCGAGACCGCCCCTGACCACACATCGACACCAACCCTCTCCGCGATCCGGAGAGGGTTTTTCTTTCCCACGCGTTCTCCGCAGCCGCCCTCCGTCGCTACGCTCCTCCGAGCGCCCGCTACGCCCGCTCCCGCCCACCCTCCGGCTACGCCGGCCTTTGCGGCTGACGCCGACGTCTCCGGCTTCGCCGATCGTGGCGGCTGCCGCCGCATGCTGCGCGCTGTCGCGCGACCCGACCACCGTCGCCGCCCCGCCGTCGCCGGTGTGTACCCGCTCGTCCCCCAGCGACCCAAGTCCGTCGTAGCCCTGAACGCCCCGACGAGCTCAACCGGGCAAAGGCCTCAACCGATGCGTCGGGCCAGGACGACCAGCCAGGAAGACACCCTGCCCGGCGTCCGTGATCCTCATCCGGTATTGCTCGCGTGAAGGCCGACCAGCAGCGAGCCAATCATCATGGGCGGCCTCGACGTCGTCCCAAACGCTACTGGGACCACCTTGGACCACCATGTCCTCGGCGAGGCGAGCCCATGAGCCCTCAGAGCTGAAGACAACCGACACACCGTCCACGGTCATCGCGCGAACGTCGGGGTTGGTCAGGTCGAGCCAGAATCGCGCCTCGTTGTCGCGATAGATCGAGGTGTCGAAGCGATGGGGCCGACTCGCGCCAGCTCCGTTCAGAGCGATCTGGATCAACTCACCGATGGCCGATGGTTCCGGCTGATGACGCAATGGCATGAAGTACGCCGAGTTCGGCAGGAAGTGGCCCGCAGCCTCATCGCCAGCTGCTGCTTTCCGAAGTACGGCGACCCCGGCACCCATTGGAGTCACGATGACTCCGCCCGACCGAACCTGCTGAAGCCAAGCCGACGGAACGTAGTCGAGCCGACAGGTCGCGATGACAGCGCCATAAGGCCCGGCGTCCGGGTAGCCGTTCACTCCATCAGCGGCCGCAACCAGCGGGCTATAGCCCGCCACCTCAAGCCGTTCGCGGGCCTGGGCGATCAGATCAGGATCGATGTCGACGCTCACCACATGATCGGCGCCCAACCTCTCCGAGAGCAGCGCCGCGTTGTAACCGGTCCCGGTACCGATCTCGAGAACTCGCTCGTCACCGGTCAGCTCTAGCGCTTCGAGCATGCTCGCCATCAAGCTGGGCGCTGTCGAAGACGACCTGACATCCTCGGTCGTGACCAGATGAATATCGGAGTAGACAGCCGACAGCCACTCGTCTCTGGAGGCCGAGTCGACGATCGTGTTGCCGTTCTGATCGCTGCGATAGAACCGCGGCACGAACAGGTGGCGCGGTACTGCTCTAAAGGCCTCCCGCCAACGCCGATCAGTGATGTTGCCGTTCGCAACGAGTTCGCTGACCATCTTGTCCAGGTCTTCCGCTGCCTGGCGATCGAAGCTCGATGTCGGCTCACTCATCGGCAACTGGTCTCCAGGAAGTCGGCGATCGCCTGGGCGATCGGATCTCGCAGCTCAGGGATGAAGGCCCATTGTCCATTGGGATTGGCTTCGAGAAAGATCCAACCACGCCCAGGAACCACCCGGAAGTCGAGGGCAGCGAAGGCAAGCCGTAGTTCGCGGAGCAGATCGAGCACTCGCCTGCGTACGCCGTCAGGCACCTCGACAACCCGATAGCTGACGTTCTCGTTGTGCGCTCTGATGTCGACCGGTCCCCCGAGATCCGTGGGGTAGATTTCGGCGGCGAAGAACTCCCCGGCAACGACGGTCAGGCGGATGTCGACGCCTTCGATCAACTCCTGGAACAGATGCGCGGTGGCGGCGATGCCCGGGTCTCCCCACAGATCCTCGGCAACCTCAGCCGTGTACAGAACGCCACTGCCGCGTACGTCGTCCACCGTCACCATCGTGGCCAGCGACTTGGTAATAATCCGGCCGCCGGCCGACCGCGCAAAGTCGCTGACCATCTCCGGCTCGTTGGTGATGAGGGTCGCCGGCACTTGCAGACCACACCGCGCCGCAACAGCGAGCTGGTGCGGCTTGACTCGTGCGTCCGCCATAGCCGCCGGGTTGTTGAGCCAGACCGCCTCGGGAAGGCTGCTCAGAACCCCCGAGAACCCGTGCCTGGCCTGAGAGCGAGCGAAAGCCTCCTCGCTCCGCGATCCACCGCCGACCCTGAAATCCGACGGCCTGCGGTAGTAGACGGCCCGCACTGACTGCAGATCGATCTCCCGAGGTGCTCCAGAGAATTGACCGTCCCAGGCTGTCGCTCCGGGATCGAGCCTTGCTGTCAGACAGAGGTCGGTCGGAAAGCTTCCCGGGTCACAGCGCACGAACGGGGTTCCTCTGGCATTGAGCTGATGCAAGACGACATCTGCCGTCGGGTCGTCGTCATGAGTCAGCACCAGGATCCGGGCAGGTTCGGTCATCGGGATCGTCTCCGCTACTTGTCGTCGACCATCCAGTCCACGGCGAGCACATCCTTGCCGTCGGACTCCGTCTGCGTCATGGTCGCCGCGACTGGCATCACCTCCGTCGCCACTCGTCCATCCACGAGACCGATCTGCCGTTCCCTGCAGAGCGTCACCTCCGGGCGGCTGAACCGAGGCCGGCCCGGCGAGTAGTCGACGAACCGCAGCCCGAACGGGCGAAGGAACTCATCACTGGTGGTCTCGGCAACCTGAGTGCTGCTGAGCGGAAAGCGGTCCTGGTCTTGCCACATGGTGTTCTCCTCGTGATTTGGGTTCAGAGCACGGTCAGCGGCCAGAGCCGCTGCTCGGACGGAATCGTCGGGTGGTCAGGGGCCTGTACCGGATCAGTTGGCGCGTTGGGCGGCAGCGGCTCATTGGTGATGCGCAGACCAGCGAATCGACGGCTCATCGCCGCGGCGTACCGATCGGCGAGCAATCTCTCTGCGACGTACGTGGCGATCACGTGGCTGCCGAACCAGACCTGCACCCTGCGGCGTTCGAGAACGGTCATCGACGGCCTCGCAGGTCACGTACTACGTCGATCACCATCGCTACGGCCAGCACTGCGGCAATCAGACCCAGCACTCGCATCTGCGTGTTCACGACAACTCCCACCACCATTTCTCCAACCACCGACGATCGCCGGATTTCCCGACACGACGAGCGAACCATCGGTTACGGTTAGTTGCTATCCGTGACAGAGGTCCGGTGTGGTGAAAGCGGTGAACGGCAAATCAGATCAGCTGCTCATCGAGGGGAGGCATCTGTCGTGTCGAAGACCCGGCAACGCAATGAGAAGCTCGCAGCGGCGATCGCGGAGGCCGGCTGGTCGCATGCCCAATTGGCGCTCGCATTCGGACGCGTCGCGGCCGAAAGACGGTCTGAAGACCAGGCCGGTGTCGGCCGATCACATGTCTCTCACTGGGTGGCCGGCTCCAGGCCATCCGGCTCCGCGCCCGGCATCCTCGTCGAGGCGCTTTCCCGACGTCTTGGGCGCACAGTCACGGCCGATGAGATCGGTCTCACAACGGTCAGCTCGTCACCGATACTCGACTGGAATGCGGATACGCTGACGGCGCTGGTCGATCTCGGGAGAAGCACCTTGGATGTCGAGCGCAGGTCGGTACTGCGGGCGGCCGGTTACTCGGTGGCCGCGCTGACCCTGCCCGATCAAGCTTGGTGGGATCAGCTGAGCGAGCGATCCGCTAGACATCGCAACCTCAGGGGCGGGCGACTGGTCGGCGCAGGCGACCTCGACGCTGTCCGGGAGACAGTCCAGCTGTTCACCCGTATCGATCAACGCCGAGGCGGAGGACATGCTCGTGCGGCCGTCGTCCAGTATCTGACCTCCGACGTCGCCGGATACCTTCGCGCCTCCTACGCCGACGACGGCGTACGCCAAGGGATGTTCTCCACTGCTGGAGAACTCGCCTACCTCGTTGGCTGGATGGCGTTCGACAACTCCGAGCACGCGATCGCTCAGCGGTACTTCGCCGTCGCGGTAAAGCTGGCCGCCGAAGCCAACGACGCTCCACTGGCTGCCCACATCCTCCGGGCTATGGCACACCAGGCCGTGGATCTCGGACACCACCGGCACGCGGTCCAGATAGCCGAGGCCTCGCTGGACGGACGTCGCTACCAAGACGCGACTCCTCGCGAACGTTCGCTGATCGGTGTCGTACACGCGCGGGCGCTTGCGGTTGACGGGCAGCGAGCGGCTGCGTCCCGAGCGCTTCTTCGTGCTGAGACTGACCTGGCGTCCGCAACAGCCGGCGACGACGAACCTGGACGCGTTTTCTTCTTCGGCGAAGCCAGCCTGGCCCACGAGACCGCGTGCACGTTGCGGGACATGGGCGATCTAGCGTCGGCGACCAAGGAGTTCCAGCACAGCGTCCGTACACGCAAGGCAGCCACGTTCACCCGCACGCACGCGGTGACCCTTGGCTATCTGGGCGCAGTACAGGCTCGCAGCGGGAACATCGAAGAGGCCTGCGGCACGTGGTCGGAAGCGCTCGACACCATGGACGGAATCCACTCCGGCCGAGCCCGCCAGGCCGTGCGGGACATGCGCTCGGGTCTCTCGATCTACCGTGCCAAAGGAATCCGCTCGGTCGCCGAACTCGATAGCCGAGCAGCCAGATACCTCGCCGCAGTCGACCGCTGACGGCGCCTTACCTCCAAGGGAACCAATGACTGACGAGTCGATCACGCTGCACCCCGTCGCCCACGTCATCGGCGGTCGAGTCGAGCCCACCGACGACTACTGGGGCGGTACCCGAGCGATCATCCGCATCGACGACCCACGCCTAGACGCCGACTCCACCAAAGGCCTAGAAGACTTCTCGCACCTGGAGATCGTCTTTCACTTCCACCTAACCGACCAATCAGACCTGCACCTCGGTGCCCGCCCCGCCCGCAACAACCCAGACTGGCCAGCGGCAGGCACCTTCGCCCACCGCAACATGCGCCGCCTCAACTGGCTAGGCGTCTCCCGCTGCCGCCTCCTGAAAGTCGACGGCCTAGACCTCCACGTAGAAGACCTAGACGCAGTAGACGGCACCCCCGTCCTAGACATCAAACCCTGGTTCACCGACTTCGGTCCTCGAGGCCCCATCCACCAGCCCACCTGGCCCACCGAAATGCTCACCAATTACTTCGCCCCCACCGCCGACTAGCGCGGCTCACGCGGCGACCATCGCACACAAGTTCAATGCCCGGGAGAAACTCCCCTCACAGAACGACCTCGCCACCCAGTACGGCGTCGCCCGCATGACCATCCAGCAGTCCCTGCGAATCCTGCGCGACGAGGGCCTGATCGTGTCCCGCGTCGGCAGCGGCGTGTACGTCCGCGAGCAGGCCGACCAGCCGGTCGGCCTCCGCCCCCACATCGAGAAGGCTTTCGAACGCGCCCCAGTGACCATCGACTTCGCCGGCCTAACCGGCGAAACACTGCTCGGCGCTCTCGAAGAACCAATCGACCGCATCCGACGCGGGCAGCTCACCCTGAGAGCCGTCACCATCCGAATGCTCCTGCCAGACCTCTCCCAGCTCACGGCAGTACCGTCACGCGCAGGCAAGAACCCAGGCGACGACCCCGCAGGCAGAGCACGCATCGAGAAAATCGCACACCGCTCAGCCGGAGATCCTCGAATCAATCCGCGAGCTCGGCAAGCTGGGCCTGGTCTCCAAGGTCTCCGCAGAACTGCGCGTCGTCGGCCCACCGCTGATGTTCAAGCCCTACACCCTGAACGAAGAAGAGGTGTTCTTCGGCTTCTTCCCAGTCGTAGAGCGAGACGTTGAGGTCAGTAGCAAGCCGGTCTCAACGTTCGATGCCGTCGGCAAGGACACCGTCCTCTCTCATCACTCCACCAGCGACGACGACCGCGCAACAGGCTCGCAATACGTCGCCCAAGCGCGCCGCTGGTTCGGCAGCCTCTGGGGAACACTCAGGCAGGTCCGCGACATATGACCACCGATCCCCTGACACAACTCCTCAGTACCGCAGCCGTCCTCTTCGACTTCGACGGCCCCATCTGTTCCGTCTTCGACGGCTACCCAGCCCCACAGATCACGCGCGAGCTCCTAGAGCTGGCTTGCCAGCTCCGCCCTGAGCTGGTTCCAGCCTTGGAGCAGTCCTCCAGCCCGCACGAACTCCTCCTAGCTGCCGCCGACGATGGGGAGCTAGCCCGTCAGCTAGAAGCGGCACTCCAGAAGGCCGAACTCATAGCCATCAAAACGGCTCGACCGACGCCAGGCGCGGCCGATGCCATCGCCGCTTGCATTGCAAGCGGACGATCGGTGGCAGTCGTAAGCAACAACTACGCAGAGGCCGTCTCCGAATACCTCATCAGAGCCGGATTGGCTGACAGCGTCTCCCATGTCGAAGGGCGCAATCCATCCGATCCGACCCTGATGAAGCCGAATCCTCATCTGATCGAGAGAGCGATCAAAACCCTCGGTACTGATCCAACCTCTTGTGTCTTCATCGGCGACCAAACGACCGACATCGAGGCTGGCCGACTGGCGGGCGTTCCTACGATCGGCTATGAAAACAAGCCGGGCAAGTCAGACGCGCTCAAGCGGGCCGGTGCTGACATGATCGTCACCAGCATTATGGAGATAGCCGAAGCTATTCACTGAGAGTGAGCCGCATCTAGGCGTCTTCCATACCGAATATCGCAATTAGATCCCGGTGCATGTCTCTAAGAATTGCCGCTCCATCACGGGTCAGCAACCGGCGGTCAGTGAAGTCTGCGACTATCGCCGCCCCAATTGCAGGTTTACCGGGGACAGCAAGTTCGCGAGCAGTGCACCATGCGGCAAGTGATTCATTGCGCTTGCCCTCACCAATATCTTTCGAGCCAAACCCAGCACTGCCTGCTATCTGTGTCAGCACCTCATTGGCAGCCTCGATATAGACCTCAGTGCGCAGCAGGTCTTCAACGCAAAGTCCTGAGCCTGACCCACCGATCTGAAGAATTCGGTTGACCGGCACGCCTGAATCGCCAAGCCGTTTGGCGTGAGCATCTCCTCCTTCGTCACCATCGAGAGCATATGCCACCCTCGGCGCTTCAAGTTCTAGAACAGACAAATCCCTGTTAGCGACGCCGGCAACGCCCGGAGCAACCTGATACGGGAGGCGCTCAAGACCCACCGCTTCTCGTATCAGGGTCGGCAACAAAATCATCTCTGTCGGCCCTTCACACAAGACCGCATACCGTGATGGCGTAAAAGCGGCTGCAGCGGCACCTAGCGCCATAAGGAGGGGGTTAAATCCAGGAGAACTTCCCCAGAACGACGCGAGCAACCTGCTTCGGCCGGAGGTGGGCGAAGTGGGCGCTATAGGCCGAATACCTGTACCCAGGTCAGACGGAAGACATCCGGGCGAATGCGTTGTATAGATAATCTGCATGGCTAGTTCTTGCCGCTCAAGCATGCGGACGAGATCTGCTTGCGCGTCCAAATGGAGATGCTGCTCGGCTTCATCAATGAGAAGGATCAGACGTTTTCCCTCACGATGCTGCTTCGCCACGAACGCAGTAAGAGCAACAAATGATTTCAGCCCATCACTCCGTTCAGCGATGGAAGAAAATCCAGGTGAATCATTCGATACGACCACTCTAAGCATGCTGCCGTCTTGCCGAAGCCGAACGATTACATTCGATTGGCGCCAAGCCGCCTTAAATGACTCCTTCAATTGCTCGTTTGCGGCATCGGTAAGAGTCTCTATCGTCCCGATATCCTGGGCCGCAACCGCATCCGCTAGTGCTTGCAGATCAAGATTTGCAAGATCACACAAGTTCCCCAATGCCGCAGGAGTGTCGAGTGCAGCCTGCGAAACCTCGTAATCCGATACCAAATTGCGTTCATCCGCATCGAAAAATACTATCCGCGGGCGGCGTTCGTCAAAAATTCGCCAAGCAGCGGTATTCGGATGTTCCAACTCACGCTCTTTCGCAAACTTATCAATCTCTTGACAAGCATTCTGGCACAACCTTCCAAGCTCTCCTTCGCCGAGGAGATGAATGGCGGCATTCTTGATTCTCTCTACAGCCTCATCCGCGATCTCACTCGAACCCTTTAGCGCCGCAAGAGCATAGTCTAAATGGTCCCCTACGCCGTCCTCCTCCGAGTTTCTCTCCAGCGCCTTCGCCGCTTTGGTTTGCGCAAAGCGCGACACTGCATTTTCTGCGCGGCGCCTCTGTGAGAGATCCCTATCCAGGAATGGGTAGACATCTGACTGCAGCCTGCCGTCATACTGCTTATACAGCCTTGACCACACCGGAGTGACCGGCGTTTCAAGGTGAGAAACTGCGGCGAGATCGTCGGAGTCTAGGCGGTACCATAACTCGGCCGCCGATTCGTCACCCTGCGTTTCCATTCCTCTTGGTCTTTCAAACTGAGAGATTTCCCTGTTATCGTTCGTAGAGTTCAGCAGCTCCAACAGGCTGCTTTTACCCGCCTCATTAGGCCCAACGATCGCAGTAATCTTTCCAACAATCGTGACATCACTCTCGATAAGTTTTCTGTAACCATGCACCTTTAGTCGACCCAACTTCATGCTGCCCCCTCTGGATTGACCTCCACCCGGTAGCGCACCGTGTGCACCGGATGATGCCAGTTACTCTCGGTAATGAGAAGGGCTCCGCCCCAACGATCACGGCCTGGCTTCGACCCATGGGCTAAAGCGCTCTCAGGAGAGGTGCTAAGGGCCGCGCAGGGAGATCTGTTGGTCCAGCAATCAGTCCAGCAACAGGTGGCGACAGACACCGCCAACGGACAAGAGGGACCGGCGGCCACCTATCGCATCAGTCTCGCCCTCGGCGGTTACTGTCGAACTGAAAAGCGGAAGGTCGGCGGTTCGAGACCGCCCCTGACCACACATCGACACCATCCCTCTCCGTCCTTCCGGAGAGGGATTTTTCTTTCCCACGCGTTACGGCTGCCGCCGGCGCCTTTGCCGGCTGTCGCCGACGTTTACTGGCTATCGCCCGGATTTGCGCTAGCGCGCTCCGACCACCTGCCGCCTATCCAGCTGCGTGTGATTCATGCGGCCATCCGTGGCATGTCGGCTTGCTACACACTCCGACCCGCATCGCTACACCCCCTGTAGCCCAACCGTCCTGCCGACTCGTTCCGACTCTGGTTGGTCGGCGGGCTGTGGATGATTTCGTCCAGGGACAGCATCATCTGAGTAATCTGGTGGGCATGACTGCTCAGCCGATGCAGAGCTCGACGGACGATCCGAGTGAGATCCTCCGCCTGCTGCCGGCGAAGTGGCGTGAGCAGTTCCTCAGCGAGTACCACGGCGCTCTCGATGCCGCCCATGAAGTCTGGCGCTTTCAGCAACTGCGCGACGTACCGCATCTTTAGCACCTGCGAGCAGTCGCGCACTCCGATCCGGGCTTCGATCAAGCGCTGCGAGCGACCCGCGTGGAGTTCCACGCGTCCGCGCCAGCCCAGCTGCAAGGGCTGCCTTCACCGGACGTCACCTGGATTGGCTGAGTGATGACGTATCCGCCGTTAGTACTAACGGGTGGGCCCGGGGTCGGTAAGAGTGTGACGGCGCGTGCCCTTGCGGAAGGTCGCACGAGATGCGCCTTCATCGATGTTGATGATGTGCGCCAACTGGTCGTCGCGGGCGCTGCCGCACCGTGGGAGGGAGCGGAAGGGCGGGAACAGCAAAGGCTCGGTGTGGTCAACGCCTGCAGTGTGGCTCGCAATTTTGTGGCCATGGGCATTGAGGTGGTCGTCGCTGATGTGCTTACGCCAGAGACCTGCGACTTGTACAGACAGGAGCTGCCTGGGTGCCTGATTGTGCATATGACAGTCGATTTTCCGGAGGCGGTACGGCGTGCGGCGTCCCGCAAAGTCTGGCTGACTGACCATGAATTCCGAACGCTTCACGAGGCCGACGCAGCGAACCCCCCGGACGCCGATCATCGCATTCAGGTTGACGCACTCGACTTGCAGAACCAGACCGAGAAGGTGGCAAGCCTCTGGGGCGCACGTCAATGATCCGCCTAGGAATCAACCGTGGATGGATCAGTTGACCTGGCCGGTGGGCCGTATGACGAGGTGGTTGATGTCTACGCCTTCGGGTTGATTGACGGCGAACAGGATCGTCTCGGCGACCTGGTCGGCGGTCAGGGTCGGCGCCGCTGCGGGTGATCCGCCGCGTTCGTCCCAGAATGGGGTGTCCACAACCCTTGGGGCGACAACGGTGACGCTGACGCGGTCCTTGGCCACCAGGAGTCGGACGTTCTCGGCCAGGGCATGCGCGGCCCACTTGGTGACGGAGTACAGGTTGCCGGGCGTGTTCCTGGTGCCCGCGACCGAACCGACGATCACGATGCGGCCCTTGGACTTCCTCAGGTGCGGCAGTGTCTCGCGTACCAGCAGAGCCGGGCCGAGGATGTTGGTGAGAACCATGGCACGCATCGCCGCAGGCTCGTGGTCCTCCAGCGTGCCGGGTAGGGAGAACCCGGCGTTCGCGATCACCGTGTCCAATCGGCCCCACAGGTCCACGACTTGACGCGCGGCAGCGGCGACATGGTTCTCGTCGCTGGCGTCGCCGGTGATGGTCAGCAACCGCTCGCCCGCTCCGGCGGAGGTGGCGAGCGCGGCCAGGCGATCGGCATCGCGGCCGGTGATCGCCACATGGTGGCCTTGCTTGAGCAGGGCACGGGCAGTGGCTGCACCGATCCCGCTCGAACCGCCGGTGATCAACGTGACGGGTTCCATGGCACGGCCTCCTTGGTGACGGCGGTATCGGCGATGCGCCAGTCTCCAGGTGTCGATGAACACTGGGTTGGCGGACGCAGGTTACCCGATCATCACGATGCTGCGACCACACATCGACACCAACCCTCTCCGCGATCCGGAGAGGGTTTTCTTTTCCCACGCGTGCGACGCACCTTCCTGGCGCTAGCCTTCTGCCCGGGACGTTAACCGCACCGTGTGGCGATTCGCGGTGAGCTGGAGGACCTGACGGCAGGTGTGCGGCCAGATCAGTTTCTGTGGGTCCGCGAGCATCGGCACACGGCATGTCCACCTCGCCGCAGTCTCTGGCGGCGCCTTACTCGCAAGGGGAACGATGACTGACCAGTCGATCACTCTGCGGCCCGTCGCTCATGTCGTTGGTGGCCGGGTTGAACCTACTGATGACTACTGGGGTGGTACCAGGGCTGTCATTCGGATCGATGACCCGCGGCTTGATGCCGAGTCGACCAAGGGGCTTGAGGACTTCTCGCATTTGGAGGTCGTCTTCCAGTTCCACTTGGTCGACCAGTCCGACCTTCCGCTCAACGCTCGGTCGGCCCGCAACAACCCGGACTGGCCCAGGGCGGGGATCTTTGCTCATCGGAACATGCGGCGGCCCAACTGGCTGGGTGTCTCGCGATGCCGGTTGCTCGCGGTGGATGGGCTGGACTTGCATGTGGAAGATCTGGACGCGGTCGACGGTACGCCCGTCCTCGACATCAAGCCTTGGTTCACCGACTTCGGGCCGCGCGGACCCATTCGCCAGCCGAGTTGGCCTACCGAGATGCTCACCGACTACTTCGCTCCCGCGACTGGAGAAGCCGATCTCTAGTGTGCTGCGGGATCCGCTGGCGCAGATCCTCAGCTCGGCAGAGGTCGTGCTCTTCGACTTTGACGGTCCGGTCTGTTCGGTCTTCGACGGCTACCCGGCCGCGCGGATCACCCGCGAACTTCTCGCACTCGCGCGCGAGGTACGCGGGGAGCTGGAGCCTGCGCTCGAGCTGGCTGGCGGCCCGCATGGGCTGCTTCTGGCTGCGGCTGGTGATCTTGAGCTCGCTGGTCTGTTGGAAGCCGCGCTACAGAAGGGTGAGCTGGCTGCGATCGAGACGGCCCGGCCGACACCTGGCGCGGGCGAATGCATCGCGGCCTGCGTCGCCAGTGGGCGGGTTGTGGCAATTGTGAGCAACAACTGCTTGGAGGCGATTACGGAGTACCTCGTGAGAGCTGGGTTGTCGGGATGCGTGGCGCACGTGGAGGGTCGCGATCCGGTCGATCCGAGGTTGATGAAGCCCGACCCTTACCTCGTCGAGCGGGCTGTCAGTGCGCTCGGCGTTGGTTCGGCTTCCTGCGTGTTCGTTGGTGATCAGGCGACTGATATGGAAGCCGGTCGGGCGGCCGGCGTACGGGTGGTCGGATATGCCAACAAGCCGGGCAAGGTCGAGGCGCTCGGCAGGGCAGGGGCCGACGTGATCATCAGCAGCATGCTCGAACTGGCGGACGTCCTCTGCTGAGGGTCACATTCGGGCTCTTAGGACGTCGAATTCGGCGCCGGGGGTGTTGGGGTCGAAGCCGTGGGTTAGGAGCCAGCGGGAGTTTAGGAGGCTTCTTAGGGACCACCAGGCTTTGATGGCTTCTTGATCTACGTCGGTGCCGTAGCCGGCTAAGACTTCTGGGAGGCGGTCTTCGTGGCCGAGGGTGAGGGTGGCTAGGTCGAACATGGCGTCGCCTTGGCTTGCTTCGGACCAGTCGATGATGCCGGTTAGGGCGTCGCCTTCTACGAAGACGTGGGTGATTTGTAGGTCGCCGTGGATGAAGGACGGGGTCCAGGGGCGGAGGGCGGCTTGGGCGATTTCGCGGTTGCGGGTGACTAGGTCGGTGGGGAGGACGCCGTTGTTGATGAGCCACTCGCATTCGGCTTCTAGGTTTGATGCGAGGTCGTCGGCGGTCCGCCAGGGCCAGGGCGGTAGTGGGGCTTCGTGGAGGGTTCGGATGGCGGCGCCTGCTGCTGCCCAGGCTGCTGGGGAAGCGGTCGATGGCTTGCCTAGGACGCCGAGTGCTTTGCCTTGCATGGCGGCGATTGCTAGTACTGGTGGCTTCCGCCAGAGGATTTCTGGGGTTGGGATCGGCGTTAGGGCCATCGCTTCTACTTCGACGTCGATGCGTTTCTGGTCGGCGTCGATTTTCAGGAACACGTCGCCTACGCGCAGGGTGGTGCGTTCGCTGTGGGCTACTACGATCTCGACCTCATCCACGTCGAGCATTCTCGCGGTTATGGCCACCTACGTCACCGGAATTATCTAGTGCTGTTGGCGGTTGGTCGCGGTTATGGTCCGGTCATGGCAGGGGCCGAGGATGACATCGATGCGTTGCGGCCGATCTCGATCGAGGACGGTGTTGTCACCAGGCCTGCTTCTGTCTGGACGCCTGCTGTGCATGCATTTCTGCGGTACTTGCGGAGGCGAGGGCTCACGTGTGTTCCGGAGCCGATTGGGGTCGACGGTGATGTCGAGCGGCTCGTGGTCATCGAAGGGGACGCGGGCGGCGATTGCTGGGGGCATCAGCACTCCGAGGCCGGCGTACGGTCTGCGGCGCGGTTGCTGCGGACGATCCACGATGCGTCGGTCGGCTGGGAGCCACCGCCGGATGCCGTTTTCTGCGCACCTGACGTGGAGTCCGAGGCGGAGACCGTGTGGTGCCACGGTGATGTCGGGCCGTGGAACATGGTGTGGCATGGCGATGAGGCCGTTGGGTTGTTCGACTGGGACTTTCTGCATCGCGGGCCGCGGCTTGATGATGTTGCCTACGCGCTTCAGTGGTTCGCGCCCGCTCGGAGTGATGAGTTGGCGATGACCTGGCATCACTTTCCGGCTGTTCCCGATCGGTCTGCCCGGATAAACGCGTTCCTGCGGACGTATGGCGAGCTACCTCTGTTCGACGTTGCCGAGGCAATCGCTACCCGAATGGAGGCGACCATGGCCATGGAGTTGGCGCTGGCCGAGGCCGACGTCGAACCCCAGCGAACGTGGGTCGCCGAAGGCAGCCAGGAGTCGGCTGCGGCTGAAGCGCGATGGGTTCGCGAACACTTCGACCTGCTGACGCCCTGAGATCAGCTGACCTTTGATGGCGGGCACCCGATGCAAACCGGTTGCTGATGGCAATGGATGGACGCCAGCCGGTCGGGGGCGGATCGCCAGTGCATCAAAGGGCAGCCGTATGAGGCGGAGCTCGGCGCGTCGAGGCGGTGTGGCCGGCGTTTGATGGGCTGGCGGTCCGCCCGGGCGTCACCCGGGATCCGTGGGCGTCTTTTCGCCGAACGAGCCTCCTGCCGGAGGGGTTGCCTTCGGCAGGAGGCTTAGGACGTCAGCGGTACGTCGGTAGGGACTGACGTAGGGCAGCCTTTGCCTTGGCTGCCTTGGCGGTGGGGGCGGCGGCCGCTGCGGGTTCGGGGGCTGGGACCGGGTCGCATTGGAGGTCGGAGCGGTTGCCGGACTTGCGGGCGGGTAGGGCTCCGGTTTGTAGGTAGGCGACGATTCGGTCGTCGGTGCACGTTACGCCGGAGAGGGAGCCTGCGTGGGTGGTGCCGCCTACGCCTTCGATCAGGGCGGAGTGCGGGAAGATCTTGCGGGTTTGCAGGGCTCCGGAGTACGGGGTGGCTGCGTCCAGGGTCTCGTTGATCAGGAGGACGCTCTTGACCTTGCTGCCGTCGATCTTGACCGGGCGGCCGGCCTTGGCGGGCCAGTAGGCGCAGGGGGCGTTGAACCAGGCGTTGCCCCAGGTCAGGAACGGCGCCTGGGCGTAGGTACGCCAGTTGTCGATCCGTACCTTGTTCGCGTTGGTCGGCCACTGGGTGTCGGTGCACTGTACGCCGAGGTAGACGGCGTACCCGTTGTCGTCGAAGGGCGGGCCGCCGTAGAGCTCGACCAGCGGTGCGGCATTGCGGTCATGCACCCAGGCAGCGAAGGCATCGGCGACATCCACCCAGCCGTACACGTAGTACCCGGCCTGGGTGAAGATGTCGTTCCACTCGTCCGGACCGATCTTGCCGTCGGCGGGGTGGCCGATGAGCTTGTGCAGTTCGGAGTAGTACCGGCGCTCGACCACGGCCTCGGTCGTGCCGAGGTGCCAGGTCGAGTCGTGCGCGGCGACGTAGGCGAAGAACACCTTGATGCTCTTGTTGAACGCGATGTCCTGGTCGAGGTTGGCCTTGTACCAGACCCGGCGCGCGTCGACGACACCGTCGAAGATCGCCCGGCGCAAACGCGACGGGTAGAGCGTTCCGTACACCTGGCCGAGGTACGTGCCGTAGGAGAATCCGTAGAAGTTGATCTGCGGGGCGCCGAGCGCCTTGCGGATGCTCTCCATGTCCTGCGCCGAGTCAGTGGTCTTGAGGTGGCCGAGCAGCGCGTGCTGGTTGGCGTCGCAGGCCTTCGCGTAGGCCTTGGAGCGCTTGATCCAGGTCTGCTCGATCTTCCGCGTGACCGGCACGTAGTACGGACGGTTGTAGCCGGCCGCATCCGGGATGCAGCTCAGCGCCGGCTTGCTCGCGCCGACACCGCGCGGGTCGAAACCGATCCAGTCGTAGGCGTCACCGGCACCGGCCGGGACGAAGTCGCCGAAGATCGCGTAGATCAGGCCGGAGCCGCCCGGACCACCCGGGTTCACCAGCATCGGGCCTTGCGCCTGCGCGTCGGGCGTCTTGTGTTTCACCCGGGATACCGCGAGCTGGATCTTCGTCCCGTTGGGACGGCTGTAATCGAGCGGTACGACGACGTAACCGCATTGAGCGCCGGCATTCACCAGGCGTGGAATGGTGCATGCGCCCCATGCGACGGGTGGCGGCGTATAGCCGGCCGAGACGACTGGTTTCGACGGCACAGCGGTCGCGGCGGGCAGTGATACCACCCCCGCGACCAGTGCGGACGAGACCGTGGCAGCAACAACCAAACGACGGATTCTCATGATTCCTCCCCGACGCATCCTGAACCCGGATCACCAACAGTGGCAAGAGTAGTGGCAATTCAGGCACGGACAGTGACAACGTGGCCGCAGTCTGTGGATAACCCCGCAGCACCGCAGGGCGGCTCTGAGAGTTCACCGGAGAGCGGCCCGAAATTCATCGCTGAGGGACAAATTCAGGGGTATGACTTCACGACTCTTCTCCCGTCGGCGCACCCGGATCGCCGTCGCGATCGGCGCCGCCGCCGCTGTGGTGGGCACGGGCACTGTTGCAACCCAGGCCGCCGGGTGGCTGGCCAACCCGTCGCACGACTTCCGGGCCGTTGCCGACTCCTTCTCCGGGCACAGCCAGGTGAGTGGCGATGTGCTGCGCAACGACCGCGGCGCGACGGCGGTCGTACGGCACACCGAGCCGGCCAATGGCACGGTGACGGTCGACGCTGATGGGACCTTCGCGTACGTACCGAAGGACGGGTTCAAGGGTGTGGACACCTTTACCTACACGGCTTCCGACGCGGTCCAGCTGTTCAAGTCCACTCAGTCGAACGGGCAGCCATTGCCTCCCCTGGCGGAGGTGGCTGGGCCGGGCGGCACTACCACGGAGATCTCCGGAGCCGGGTACGGGTCGGCGCTTACCGCAGTACCGGGTAAGACCGGCTACTTCTACGGGCTCACCGACCGCGGGCCCAACGCCGATGCGCCGGACGGCAACAAGTCCGAGATGCTGCTCGACTTCGTCCCGCAGATCGGCAAGTTCAAGCTGGTCGACGGCAAGGCCCGGCTGCAGAGCGTCGTCACGCTGAAGGGACCGAAGAGCCTCGGCGGGGTGAAGTACAGCGGCCGGCCGCCGCACGACACCAGCGAGGTGATCGACGACGTCAACGCGACCAACGCCAACGGCGGTACGCCGGTACCGGTCGCCAGGGATCCGTACGGGTACGACTCCGAGGGTTTGGTGGCGTTGCCGGACGGCACCTTCTGGGTCTCCGACGAGTACGGTCCGTACGTCACGCACTTCGATGCCAAGGGCTACGAGTTGGGCCGGCTCACGCCGTACAAGGACAGCCAGGACAACGCGTTCCACAAGATCCTCGGGTACTTGCCCGCCGAACTCGCGTTTCGCGCCAAGAACAAGGGGATGGAGGGCCTGACGGTCACGCCGGACGGGTCGACGCTCGTCGGTGTGATGCAGTCGGCGCTGCAGCAGCCGGACCTCGGCAGCGTCAAGCCGGGCAACGTCTCCCCCAGCCGGATCGTGACGATCGACCTGCGGACGTACGAGACCAAGCAGTACCTGTACCTGCTCGACGACCCGAAGTCGACGGGCGGCGCGAGCAGTGAGATCACCGCGCTGACCAACACCAAGTTCCTGGTGGACGAGCGGGACGGCAACTTCGAGCCGTTCGCGCAGAAGAGTCTCAATGCGGTCGACATCAACGGCGCGACCGACGTGAGCGGGCTGACGATCGGCGGAAAGTCGCCCGAGGCGTTCGTCGGAGCGGCTGGTACGAATGCCGCGCTCGCGGCGCTGACCGGCGCCGGAGTACAGGTTGCTATGAAGCAACCTGTGGTCAACGTCGGCACGTTGGTCAGCCAGCTCGACCCGACCGGCAAGTTCTTCGGGCACGACAAGGTCGAGGGAATCGCGACGACGGACGGCGGGCGGACCCTGTACCTGTCCAACGACGACGACTTCGGCATCGACACCATCGCCGTCGACCCGGACGGCAAGTGGACGGTCCACCAGAAGGTGCTGCCACCCACGGGCAAGCCCGACAACGCCGAGATCCTCAAGGTGGACACCACCAAGCTGCCGGCGGTCCTCAAGACCGTCACGGTGACGATCCACGTTCGCTGACCTGTACCGCCGGGCCTGTTGATGCAGGCCCGGCATGGCAGCCTTTGCGCATGATCGATGAAGACGCGAAGGAGTTCCTGCACGGTGAGCTGCGCGATCTGCGGGGGGCGGTGGTCTGGAAGCTCGACGGCTTACCGGAGTACGACATCCGCCGTCCGCTGACGACGACCGGCACCAATCTGCTCGGGCTGGTCAAGCATCTGGCCCTCTGGGAGTCCCGGTACTTCGGTGAGGTCTTCGACCGTCCGTTCCCCGAACCCATGCCCCGGTGGGACGCCCGCGGTACTGACATGTGGGCGACTGAGCACGAGACGCGTGACGACATCATCGGCCGGTACCGGCGCGTCTGGGAACACTCGGACGCGACGATCGTTGCCCTTGCCATCGATGCTCCCGGCGAGGTGCCCTGGTGGCCGACGCCGTCCGTCAGGCTCTTCAACATCCTGGTCCACATGCTCGCCGAGACCAGCCGTCATGCCGGGCATGCGGACATCCTGCGCGAACAGCTCGACGGCTCGGTCGGCACGATTCCGGCTCGCGCGCGGGGACCCCAGCCCGACGCGGCCTTCTGGGAATCCCAGCGGCTGGAGATCGAACGCATCGCCAAGGCCGCCGGGGCGCAATGACAAAAGCTGCAATTCGGTGGTTGGCGAGGGGTGCGGTCACGTAGCGTTCGGCCGTTGAGGTGGGGTTTTCACTAGGGGTGGGGATTGTTGTGAATATTGATTTCGGGCTGGACCCGGTGTTCTCGTGGTACGTCGTGTTGCTGTGCATCAGCGGAATCGTGATGGTCGTGCTCGGCGCGATCAACAAGGGCGAGCAGTCGTCGGGGTCGCGCGCGCTGGGTGTGCTGGCCGGGGTCGCGTTCCTCGCGTACGGGATCTATCTGGGGTTCATCTTCGACGGCGGCAGCTACATGATGTTCTTCCAGGCGTTCATCCTGCCTGCGCTGCTGGTGGTCAACTTCGTCCGCTCGGTGGTCGCCAAGCCGACACCCCCGCAGCCGTACGCCGCCGAGCCCACCGAGCCCACCCAGCCGTACCCTGGGCAGCCGCCGGCTGGCCCGAGCCAACCGTCACAGCTGAACTGACCTAGATCGTCTTGGTCATGACGCAGTGGTTTTTGCCTTTGGGGCGGACGTAGGTGAAGCCTGCGTCCTCGAACATGCTGCGGGTGGCGCTGTAGAGGAAGGATGCGGTGATCTGCTTGCCCCCTGTGTCCTGAGGGTAGGCCTCTACGATTCCGCCGCCCGCTTGGGCGATCAGCTCCAAGGCACCGCGGAGGGCGACCGCCGCGACGCCCTGTTTGCGGTATCTGCTGTCGACGAAGAAGCACGTCAGCCGGTAGTCGGGCGGCGTGCCCAGCAAGGCGTCGTATTCCTTGCGATGGTTGATGTTCGGCAGCTCCGCCGGCAGTCCGTACTCACACCAGCCCACCGCCTCGTCACCGTCGAAGACGAGCGCCGCATGAGCCCGGCCCTCTTCGACGAGGCGTTGCTTGAGGGCGCGGTTGTCCTCGGCGTCGTAGGTCTTCTCGTCCTTCATCGTGTGGAAGAACGTGCACCAGCACCCGCCCCACACCCCGTTGTGCCGCTCCGCGAGATCCGCGAAAGCATCCCAGGTCCCGGGCGTGAGCGGCCGGGTCGTGAGGTTATCCAGCACCACCGCGATCTTCGCCATGCTCCAGCGTAGGACAGTTGACCAGTGCCCCGGCCGTCGGCGAAGATGTGGGTCCGGCGCGGCCCGCGCCTCACCTTCGTCGACCGGCCCCAGCCTGGTCCGCTGAGAAGGCAAAGGGATCTCCGGTCTCGGGTCGCTCGTCCTGGTCACTTGCCTCGGGCGGGATCGCTGGGGGATCGCGTGCGAGTGCGTGGAAGGCCAGATGACAGCGCACAGGAACTTCAAGCGACGGGTTCGCGCCCGCGCCGCCAAAACGGGCGAGTCCTACACGGCTGCCCTCCGGCACTTCCGTCCGACTCCACCAGGAGCAAAGATGCCGGAAACCATCCTGCGGATCGCCGTCGCCCAGTCGACGGTTCGCGTGGACCCCACCGATGCCGACGGGCTGCGCGCCAGCGCCGCCGAAGTACGCGGCCTGATGAAAGAGGCGGCCCACAACGGGGCTCGCCTGGTGCATTTCACCGAGGGAGCCTTCTGCTTCCCGAGCAAGGTGATCATGTCCGGGCTCGGACCCGACGAGATCGGCGAGTCCGACTGGAGCAAGGCCGAGTGGTCCGTACTACAGAAAGAACTCGACCGGATCGCCAAGCTGTCGGGTGAGCTCGGCCTCTGGACAGTCATCCCCTCGGTCCACCGGCAGCCCGGGCCGGCGCGACCGTACAGCAGCATGTACGTCGTGTCCGACCAGGGCAAGATCGTCGACCGGTACGACGAACGCATGCTGTCGACCACCAAGGCCACCTGGATGTACGCCACCGGCGACAAGCCCGTGACCTTCGAGGTCGACGGGTACCGGTTCGGACTCGCCCTCGGCCTGGATGTGCTCTTCACCGAGATCTTCACCGAGTACGACCGGCTCGACGTCGACGCGGTACTGGTCTCGTACGCGAGCACCGGCATCGACAGCAACGAGCACGTAGGAGTCCAGGCTCGCGGCCACGCCGTCAACAACACCTACTGGATCAGCCTCGCAGTACCGGCCAATCCAGGCGCCGGCCTGGACTCGGGCGTCTCCGACCCGACCGGCAAGTGGACGGTTCAGGGCCCTGCGGACAGTACGCCGGGAATCGCCGTCACAGACATCCACCGACCTGACGTCATCCAGATCGGCCGCGACTTCCGCCGCCGGACCCGGGATCGCGTCAGCTCCTGACCCAGACCTGTGAGGGGCACTCGCCAGTGCCCCTCACAGGCGCTCAACCGCAGACGGCCTTGTCCACGAAGGCGTCGACGGCATCGTCGGGGTCGACGCGGAAGGTCGGCGTCACCGCGATGCTGACCTGGTGCCGGCCGTCGGCACTCGAGAACGACCAGGCGTTGTACGCCAGCGCATCACCGTCGTTGCCGTAGACACGGATGCCACACGTCGTGTCCTTCCACGACAGCCCGAGTCCGTAGTCGTGCGTCGGCGTACCGGCCGTCTCCATCTGCTTCAGCAAGTACTTCGGCAGCAGGCGTCCACCGAGCAGCGCGCCGAAGAATCGGTTCAGATCATGAGTCGTCGAGATCATGTCGCCGCCCGCGCCGAACAGCGTCGGGTTCAGCTCCGTGTAGTCGACATAGCCGGTGAGGTTCAGGTCCGTCGGCACATAGCCGTGCGGATGCGGCCCGGGAATCCATGGCGAGGTCCCCGGCATCACGGTCCCGCGCAGCCGCAACGGCCGGATCACCCGACGCTCGATCTCTTGCCCGTACGTCCGTCCCGTCACCTTCTGGATCACTTCACCAAGGAGCAGGTACCCCGTGTTCGAGTACGCGTACTCCTTGCCCGGGTGCTGCGACGTCGGCGGATGCGCTAGCGCCTGCTGGATCTGTTCGGAAGCGGTCCGCGTCCGCCACCGGTCAGCGAAGAACTCCGGTGACGGCGGCTTCGGAACCGCCTTCACGTAGTCGTACAGGCCGCTGGTGTGGTTGAGCAGTTGCCGCAAGGTGATGTTCCGCCCGTTCGGCACAACCCCAGGCAACCACCGCTCCACCGAGTCCTCCAGCCGCACCCGCCCTTCAGCGACCAACTGCAGCACCACGGTGGCAACAAACGTCTTGGTGATACTCCCCACCCGAAACAACCCGTCAACCGGCACAGGCCGCGAAGTCCCCCGTACCGCCACCCCACTAGTCCCCCGCCACACCCCCTTCCCATCCCGTACCTCCGCCAGCGCCCCCACCGCAGTAGCCCCCGCCACCGAATCCAACTCCCGCTGCAAACCACCCCGGTCCGGCCCCACACCAGCCGTAGCACCGGCAACCCCCGGCACCCCACTAACCGCCAGAACCGCCACCCCAACCACCAACACCCGAAGCACCCGCTTCATCCCAAGCCTCCCGTTCGTCAGGCAACCACCTTGCGACGCCTGGACGGTCGGGCACATCGGGGGAACACCCTCTCCAACCCCAAAGGGCGGATGGGGGACTCACTGGGGTCGATGGCCGCGCAGGGCGATGATCGGTACTGTTCTGTTGAGGGTTCTGCTCGGTCGCGGATAGGCTCCCCTTCCCGGCTGTTCCGGATGCTAGGTCGTGGGGAGGCTCGTGTTCGCAGCGATGGACGGACTGGCAGAGAACCTGCTGGCGGCGGCGATCGGTGGCGGGCTGGCCTGGGGCTGGCGGATTGCCCGCAAACGCGCGGTCTCCAAGGATGTTCGAGCGATGTGGGGCCCGTTTCTGACCGAGAACTCGTGCATCGTGCAAGGCAGCTTGAGCGCACAGACCCTGTCGGAGGATCTTCCTGGCCGGGTGCCGGCCGAGCTCCGGGAGCAGGCCGTGATCATGCTCCCGCATGTCGTCAAGAACCTGGCGGAGCAAGAGCCCTCGGGGCTGATGGGCAAAGGCGACCACGAGGCGATCGTCAGGGTCCAGGCCGGCCTGGCCAAGGCCGGCCGCCGGCGGATGCTTCCGGTGCGATCCGACGACAACCTGGGCGACAGCCGCAGCGACAACCTGATCGTCGTCGGGGGCCTCGACGTCAACGAGGTGACGAACGACCTGCTCGGCCGGCTCCGGTGCAGTGTGACGATCGCGCGGGACGAGTTCGACCGGAACTACGTCGAGGACCTGGTGCACCGGCAGCGCTGGTCGATGACGCCGTCGGAGAAAGACACCTGGGACTATGGCATCGTTGTCAGGGCACCCAGTCCCTACCAGAAAGGCAAGTACGTGGTCGTTCTCGCCGGCGCCTCCGGCTACGGCTGCATGGCCGCCGCCGATGTGGCCGTCAACGCCACCAAGCGGATGGCCGACCTCAGCCGGGAGCATCCGCACGGGTTCGAGTGCATCGTGTCGTACCACCGAACCGGCGACGCCGTCAGTTCGACCGAGACGAGCGAGATCGTGCTGTTCCGGGAACTGCGCTGAGCGCCCTGCTCGAGCGCCTGATGTCGCTGGGACACCGGGGGCTGCGGATCTGGTGGCGCGTGCGGAGACCGACGACGTTCGGCGTCAAGGCCTTGCTGATGCATCCCGACGATCCCGGGAAATGCTTGGTGGTAAGGCATTCGTACGTGGATCGCGACCGATGGGGCCTGCCTGGCGGCGGATACGACCCGAAGCGGGAGAGTGCCGGAGAAGCCGCGATACGGGAGGTTGCCGAGGAGCTCGCGTTGACGATCGAGGAGCCGCCCACCGTGCTGAGGAGCTTGACGACCCAGCTCGAGGGGAAGGTCGACAACCTCACGATCGTGGCCGCCAGGCCGACCTCCGCGGACTTCCGGCTGAATGCGGAGCTGAGCGAGGCTCGCTGGGTCGCCGTCGATCTCACCGAACTCCCGGCGGATGCCCCGATCTCGCGCTGGCTGAAGCTGGCCCTCGCCGACTAGCTCAGCTGTGGTCGGCGAAGAAGGCGCAGCAGACGGTGACTGCGAGGATCGCGATGACCAGGACCAGCGCAGTCGCGACCAAGACAGCGAGCAGGCCGGCAACAGACGCCAGCGTCAGTCCCACGGGAACCGTTAGCCAGAAGGCGTTTCCGCTCGTACGAGTGAATCCGCGGGTGAAGGCGGCCGCCGCCACCAGAGTGCTGGTGCCGAGCGCGGCTAGCACCAGGGTGACCATCGGGTGCGCGCCGAACGTGGCGACCGAGCAAGCTAGGCCGTTGCATCCCGTCGTACTGCGAATGATGGCGAGAAGCTCGACACAAGCGAAGAGGCCGGCTGCCAGCAGCAACCACAGTGCCAGCGTCGTGCGGCGGGCCAGCAGCATCCGGCCGCGGTCGCCCTCGCGTGGAGGCTTGGCGTAGACGAAGTCCGACAGCGCCTCGTGCGTGAGCTGGTCGACGGAGACGATCGGTCGCGGGGGCAGGAGATCAAGCTGGGCCATGGCGCGCTCCTCGGTCGAGGGAACAGTCGCCTTCCTTGGTAGAGACGCCGCCCCTGACCCCTATTACGCGCCAATCTCTACTGATTCACTGCACAACGATGCCCCGACGGCATCGCCCGGTCAGCGATTCGCGTGAGCTGCGGCGAGTTCGGCGACGAGGAGGTCCGCGGGGCCTTGTGTGGTTGACCATTCGGGCGCTGCAGCCGGTACCTCGGTCAGCGCGACGAGCTCCGCCAACGTCGGCCCGCCGAGGAACAACGACTGGCCGCAGCTCGCCGGCGCCAGGTCGTCGACCAGCTGCGTCAACCGGCGCTTCCGGGCCAGCTGATCCCCGGTGAGTCGTGCCTCCGCCGCCATCGATCGCCACTCGGACAGTACGGCCACCGACCGCAGTGAACGCAGCAAGTCGTCATCGGTATCGGCGGCGACCGGCGCCTGATCGCTGTCCGCCACGAAGACGTCAGCGCGGACGTTCTCCGGAGCCGCGCCACGCAACGGCACGACCCGAGCGAACACCGGAGCGTCGGCACCGAGCTGATCGGCTTCGTCGCCCGTGACCAGGTTCAGCAGGGCGGGCTGATGGACCTTGCCCGAGCTGCGATCCACGAGCCGGACCAAGAGCCGATCCGTCACCACAGCCGGTGGCAACGGCGAACAGAACGCGGGAACCGTGACGAGAACCGCCGGCTCCCGGTCCTCATAGACCGTCTCCATCCGGATCTCGGTCACCGATGCGCCGTCGCCGACGACCCGAGCAGGCAACTGGCGCGGATCCACAGTGCTGGTGAAGACCGCTCCGCTGGTCGCCGCTTCATCTCGCAGCCCGTACTGCGCTGCGCTGCAGACGTGGTCGCTCGCACATCGGTTGGCAACGGGCACCTTGGCCTTGAGTGCGGCCCATGCCCTGGCCACCCGGGCGAGCTCCTTCTCGGGCCCGTCGACGCCCTCACGACGGAGCCCCGCGTAACCGTCAGCGAGTCGCCGCAGCCCGGAGTACAGCTCCACTGGCAACGGCGACGCCGAGTCGGCGAGCGAGGACAGCTTGCCGGTCAGGCCGTTCGCGGCGAACCGTGCGGCCGTCAAAGCCTCGCCGAGGAAGCGATCCCGCAACGGTCCCGGCCGGAAGGTCTTCGCCGCACGAGCCCGGGCGACCGCGCGCTCCGCGTTCACCAGCGTCTGGTCGAGGTCGAGATGCAGCCATCGGTCCAGAGCGTCGATCACGGCGACGCGGAGCCAGGGGCTGGTCGGCGCGAGGGCGACGGTCACCTCGTCCTCGCTCGAGAGTCGATCCGACGAGAGCAACTCGGCACGCAGCCGGGCAAGGCGCCAGCTGGCATCTCGCCCGATCAGCGCGGCCAGCAAGGCGGGGTCCGCCTGCTCCCACTCGGCGATGGAGACCGAGTGCCACCGCTGCGGGCGGGCCAGATCGACCTGGACGGTGAGGCCGGTCCCGAGATCAGTCGGCCAGCACAGATCGCCGGGATCCGGCGCACTGACGTGGATCTCGGGCGAGGCATCCTGCACCGTGCGCTCCGGCGCGGTCACGAAGGCGAACATAGGTCGACCTCACTTTCACGCGCCAACCGAGGCGGTACCACCGTCGCCGGCCGGATGAAGGTCCCGAAGTCTGCCACCCGCGAAAGAAACGTGGCTGTTTCCAAAGGTTAAGACTCAACCAGTTGTTCCGTAAAGGCCGCCGGACTGCGGCCTTCGTGCCATCTGCCACGCGTTCTGCGCCCAGGTCCTGACCGGCAGCCGGCCGGACAGGGCCGGCTCGGACCACGGCGGCTGCGGACGGCCGGCCAGTTCGCTGAGCGCGAGCCACCGCAGACCGCAGTACTGGTCGGCACGGTCCCAGACCGACTTGGTCATGTCGCCGGCCTTCGGACGGGCGAGCCGGCGAAGGTTGGTCGCGCTGCGCAGGAAGGCGTCGCGGCGGCGGTCCGCGAGTTCGGCGATCCGCGTCTCCAGTTCGGCGATCTCGTCGTCCGGTGGGCTCTTCGGCGCCCAGGTGTCGAGGTCGAGCTCCACCCAGCAGACAGCTTCGATGAACGCGAGAACCAGAATGCGCCGGTCCTCGGTCAGGCCGTTGGCACCCTCGCTGGCCTGCCGCCGGAGATGCCTCAGCTCCCCTTGCTCGCGGCAGATCAGCCGGATGGTGTCGTACGTCGGCCGGCCGGCGCTACCCGGGTCGGGTTCGGGTGGCAGCGCGAGCTGGATGGCATCGATGCCGTTCGGCCGGAGGACAGGGAGTTTCGGGAACCGGCGACGGAGGTTCGTGGCCGAGACGACCAGCGCGGACCAGGCCGCGCCGTGCTCACCGGCCGCCCGGTAGGCCATCGCCCGGGCGATCGTTCGCAGCTCGGCGCCGAGCATCGCGTCGTACCGGCGGTCGTCCCTCAGCAGGCGCTGGGCGGTGCGCCACTCGCCGATCTCGAGCGCGAGAATCGGATCGGTCACGCCGGTTTCGGAACTCATGGCGCACCTGCTCTCGTCAAACGACCCGCCGGATGGGCTGCCGACCATCTCGCCTCAGACGATCGGTGACCCTGGCTACCCGGCTCTACCTACTGCGCCGAGTAGCTTCGGTGGTGACACGCTGAACCTCAGTACTTACGGTAGAACTACACCGGGGCGCTGTCCATATCAGGCGGGTTGCTTACATAATGTTTACGTTGCATTACCCGCAGTGGGGGCAGCGCTTCAAACGGTCGCTTTCCCGGCTGACCGCGGTGAAACCGGTTGGCCAAGGCAACACACGACTTCAGGTAGTAGGAAGTGCTACGAGTATTTTCCGGTGTAGATGGGTGTAGCATCCCGTTTCAAGTGGCCCGTACGACGTCCGCGGGCGTGGACATACAGGAGTGAGAGTGGCCCCTTCTTCGGAGGCCGTACGACTCGCCAGGCGCCTGCGGGGCCTGCGCGACTCCCATGACGCCGGGCTGACCCAGTCCCAGCTGGCGAAGGCGCTCAGCCACGAGAACCGGGTCGCGGTCGCCACGATCAGCTCGTGGGAGTCGATGACCAACCCGAAGTTGCCGCCGGCCGAGCGGCTGCGCTCCTACGCGTTGTTCTTCAGCACGGATCGGACGAACGCCGACGGCACCCCCAAGATGGCGTCCGAGCGCGAGCTGACGACCCGCGAGCGGGAACGCTTCGACGAACTCCACGAGGAGCTGGTCGGGCTGCGGGACGCCGCCGCCCGGCTCCAGGGCACCACCGCCGGCACGTCTAGCGGCTCCTACACCTGGGACTTCGACAACGGGCCGATCACCATCATCTGCCCGGAGGCGCCGGCCGAGGAGCGCCCGGACCTGGCCGATGAGAAGGACCCCAACTACACCCGGATGTACCGCTACGCCGACCTCGACGCCCTGATGGAGTTGTGGGGGCACCTGCGCGCGTCGAACCCGGAGCTGCAGATCTCGCACCGGCTGCCGTCGGAGGTCAAGGCCGACGACATGTCCGGCCACCTCGTGCTGCTCGGCGGCATCGGCTGGAACCACGTGACGCGGCGGCTGCTGAAGACGTTGCGGGAGATGCCGATCTCCCAGTTCGAGGTCTCCGACCTGAAGACCGGCGAGATCTTCAAGGCCAGCGGTGCCGGCGGCAAGGAGTTCCGGCCGGTCTTCGAGGACGGCGACGACGGGCCCGAACTGATCGAGGACGTCGCCCTGCTGACCCGGCTGCGTAATCCCTTCAACAGCAATCGGACCATCACCATCTGCAACGGCATCCACAGCCGTGGCGTTCTGGGAGCGGTCCGGGCCCTCACCGACACCGCCGTCCGCGAGCGCAACGAGGCCTACCTGTCCCAGCATTTCCCGGACGGCCTGTTCGCGATGTTGCTGCGGGTGCCGGTGGTCAACGGCGAGGCGATCTCGCCCGACCTGGAAATCCCCGAGAACCGGCTCTACCAGTGGGAGCCAGACCACAAGGTGAAGAGGGAATGAGCCGGTTCAAACACCAGCAGTCGCACGCGTCGCTCCTGAGCGACGTGTCGAGGGCCTCTGTGCCGTTGACCCGCAGCGGTCTCGACGCGATCGTCGTCCCGGCCGCGCGCGCCTCACTGCCACAGCATCTGATCACGCTCGCGGCGGCACTGTCGGTGCCGCTGGTCGTCCTCTGCAGCCATCAGGCGCAGATCGACGGCGTCGCCAAGCGGGTGCGGAACACCTTCGGCGCCCGCGGCCTGATCATCGACGTACCGGCCGGGTACCCGCAGTCCTGGCGTCCGTTGACCTCGGCACCGGCCTTCCACCGCGCCAGCGCCGGCCGGTCGAGCGATCTGAGCGTCAAGCGCAACATCGGGCTGCGGCTGGCCCGGATGCGCGGCTGGAAGAAGATCCTCTTCGTCGACGACGACATCTTCCCGCTCAAGGCGCAGCAGGTGGACCGGTTGGCCTCCCAGCTCGACCGGCATCCGGTCGCGGCGATGGTCAGCCGCGACTTCCCGGACAACTCGGTCGTCTGTCACGCCCGCCGGCTGGCCGGGTTCCGGCAGGACGTCTTCGTCAGCGGCGCGGTGCTCGGAGTCAACACCCAGCACCCGGAGATGTCCTTCTTCCCCGACGTCTACAACGAGGACTGGTTCTTCTTCTCCAGGCCCGCGGCCCAACGCTCACTGCCCAAGGTCGGCGAGGTCGGCCAGGAGGAGTACGCACCGTTCGCCGACCCGGCGCGCGCCCGGCGTGAGGAGTTCGGCGATCTGCTCGCCGAGGGCATGTACACGGCGTTCGAGAGCCGGCACGGCTGGACCTTCAAGGACCAACTGCGCGTTGCGGCGAGTCCGCGGTTCTGGGAACACGTCAAGGAGGGCCGCGAGTTCGTCATCCAGGAGACCACGGAGCGGCTGAACTCGCTGATGAACAAGGGCCCTGGCGTCGACACCTGGCGGATCGCCGAGGCGCTGAAGTCGCTCGGCGCCGCCGAGGCGCAGCTGCGCCGGATCTCCCCCGACACCTGCGTCGAGTTCATCGCCAGCTGGCGCGAGGACGAGCTCCGCTGGAAGTCGGCACTGGCCGCCGACGGGACCGCTCTGACCGAGCGCGACGCGCTCGACGAGCTCGAGCTGACGAAGTGGATCTCCTGTGGTTATGGGCGCAGGGACGGCTACGGGATGGACAGCGCACTGCGCCTGAACCGGATCTCCGAGCGGCCGGAAGAGTCCGTGAGCTGCTGACGTTCGCCGGTGGGTTCGAAGCCTAGGCGTTCGTAGGCTTCCAGGGCTTCGGCGTTGTGGTCGAGGACCCAGAGCAGCCAGTCGTGGACGTCTGGTTCCAGTTCGGTGAGGTAGCGGAGGATGGCTCGCATGACGCCGGTGCGGCGGTGGCGGGGTTCTACCCAGACTGCTTCCAGGTGGCGTTCGTCGGGTGGGCGGCCGTCTACGCGGAGGGAGCGGGCCAGGCCGACGATGCGGCGGCCGCTGCGGGGGACGACCCAGAGGGCGTTCGCGAAGGAGCGGCGCCAGGAGGCCTCGGTCCAGGAGGCTTCGGTCTCGTAACTGGACATGTAGGCGGACGGTGAGTCCTTCAGTGCCTGGAGGCGGACGTCCCGCAGGAGTTCCCAGTCGTCCGCGGCGAGCACCTGGAACTCCAAGGCCGACCCCCTCCGTGCGTCTCCGCACTGTCGACAGCGCATGACAAAACTGTGACAGCACCGCAGTGAGTGTGTCCGCGATCGCGGAGTGTCAAACGGCCGTGACCGAAATCTAACGTTTGCTGAACACCGCTTAGGGTGGCAACGTGCCCAGAAAACTGCGCGACGGCCAGACCGCCGAGCTTTATGTCGTGGATGTCCAGACAAATGAGTCGAGGTTGGCGTACAGCTCCTCGGGGTTGTTGTTCGAGGCGCCCAACTGGGTTGGCAACCAACTGGTCGTGAACGGCGACGGCGGGTTGTTCGCGCTAAGAGTCGATGGTGGCGAGCTGGAGGCGATCGAGCTCGGCGGCGTACCGGAGATCAACAACGATCATGTCGTCAGCCCGGATGGAACCACGGTCTATGTATCGGCGGAGGACGGGCATTTGTACGCCGTACCGCTGACCGGTGGAGCAGGTCGGCGGGTGAGCAACGACCATGGCGTTCACCATTACCTGCATGGGATTTCGCCGGATGGGGAGCGGCTGGCCTATATCGGGTTGGAGAACCGGGACGGCAAGCGGATCACCAACGTGTACACGGTTCCGGTGGCCGGTGGGGTCGATGTCCAGGTCACCGATGACGAGTTCGCGGACGACGGTTCGGAGTACGGGCCTGATGGGGAGTGGATCTACTTCAACTCCGAGCGGGCCGGGCAGGCGCAGTTGTTCCGGATCAAGGGCGAGGCCGTCGAGCAGTTGACCTTCGACGAGCGGGTGAACTGGTTTCCGCATCCGTCGCCGGACGGTTCGCTGATCGCGTACGTGAGCTTTCCGCCCGGAACCGAAGGACATCCCGCCGATGTCGACGACGTGCGGGTGCGCCTACTCGAGGCCGACGGCCGAATCCGCGAGGTGGCAACGGTTTTCGGCGGCCAGGGCACGATGAACGTCCCTAGCTGGTCCCCGGACAGCCGGTACTTCGCTTACGTTGCCTACCCCATCAGCTAGTCGACCGCTGCCGGTATTCCGTGGGCGTCAGCCCCGACAACGCGCGGAAGCGGCGAGCGAAGTACGTGGGATCAGGCCAGCCGACCTCCGCGCCGACCCGGGCGATGGGGAGGTCCGAGTTGGCGAGGAGAGCTGCTGCGCGCTCTGCCCGTAGGCGGGACACATAGTCGAGTGGTGTGAGCCCAGTCGACTTGCGGAAGAGGCGGCCGAGGTACGCCGGGTCGAGCGCGACGGCGACGGCTAGATCGTCCAAGCGCCACGCATGCGCCGGCTCGGCTTCGATGAGAGCTAGACAGGCCGCCACTGCCGGGTGCCGTTTGAACGCAGGCGTCGGTGTACGCGCATCGGCGAGGATGCCCAGGACAGTGGCGAGGTGACCCAGCAGGCGACCAGGTGCAGCAGCACTAGTCGTCAGATGGCCTTCCAGAGCAGCGATTGCGGCAATTGCGTCCGTAGCCGCCGCGGGGTCGACAGTACCGACGTGTACGCCGTAAGACCCAGGTACTGATGGATCCGTCCAGAGCAAACGCCGGTACTCCGGGAACTCGCGCAGGCCGGCCAATTCGGCGTGCAGTGCGCGAGTGGACACGCAGCAGTTGGCCACTGTGAGGTCGGAGCAACTAGTGAAGGCGTGCCAAGCACCGGGGCGGAGCACGATGACATCGCCGTGCTGGAGTGGCCGCTCGCCACTACTGGTGAGGTGCTGGCCCTCCCCTGGGCCGACGACGGCTAGCTCGACAAAGTCGTGAGTGTGGGCGGCCACAGTGTCGCTCAACGTGTGTACTGCGCCCAGGACCGAGCTGCCGGCGAACAGCGCGTGCTCGTGGAGAGTCTCGGGCATGTCGGGATCGTACGAGCGTTGACCGGGATTCGCCTAGGCCTCAAAGCATCTGTTGGTCAGGCTGGAGTCATGACTGAGATCGGTGATGAGGTTGTTGCGGAGTACCGTCAGAACGGATTCGTCCGAGTTCCGGGAGTCCTGGGTCCAGAGGAGGTCGAGCGCTTCCGCGAGGCGGCGACGGCGTACCTGGACAAGCATCGAGGCGAGAGTCTCGAGAAGGGCGGGGTTTTCGCCCAGCTGGTGAACGTGTGGCAGCACGACGAGATCGGGCGGAAGCTGACGCTGCATCCCGGGGTTGCCCGGGTGGCGGAGCGACTGGCAGGCGTACCGGTACGGGTGTGGCACGACCAGCTGCTGGTGAAGGAGCCGCACAACAATGCGGCGACCGAGTTCCACCAGGACCGGCCCTACTGGCCTCACCAGAACGACCGGCACTCGTTGTCGGCGTGGATCGCTCTGGTGGACGTACCGCCCGAGCGCGGCTGTATGACCTTCCTGCCCGGCAGCCATCACCAAACGAGCCTGCAACCCCAGAACCTGCACGACGAGGACGACCTCTTCCAGCTGGACCCATCGCTGCGCTGGATCCCTCGGGTGACGGTCCCGTTGCGAGCCGGCGACTGCACGTTCCACAACAGCTACACCGGCCACATGGCTCTCCCGAACCGCACCGACCTGGCCCGCCTGGCGCACGTCACCATCTACATGGACGCAGCCACCCGGTACGACGGCCGCCCCCACCCGGTCACCGACCCTCTCGGCCTGACCCCCGGCGATCCACTAGACGGCGATACCTTTCCCCAACCGCACTGAATGCCTTCGGCCCCCATCGGCATGATGGGGGCCAAAGGCAACGAAACTCAGGCAGCGGCTGCCGCCTCGGTCAGTTGCTCCGCAGTCGGCTGGAGCTGCGGCGAGGCCAGCGTCAGCAACACATTGGCCACGGCGAACCCGGCGGCCACCAACAGCCCACGCTGGAAGCCGTCGACCAAGGCCTGCTGCTGCGGGACTCCCTGAGCCAGCGCGTCCGTAGTACGGGTGATGGACAGCGTCGTCACGATCGCCAGCCCCAGCGCGCCACCGACCTGGTACATCGCGCTCACCACGCCCGACGCGGCGCCGGCCTCATGGTGCTCGACCTCGGAGACCGCGGTGATCTGACCCGGTACGCCGACCCCGAGGATGCCGAAGCCGAAGATGATGAAGCCCGGCAGCAGGTGACCGACGTAGCTATCGGTCGCGCCGGCCTGCGAGAGCAACAGCAGCCCGGCCACGCTGAGTACCGCCCCACCCAGTTGCACGGTGCGCGTACCGAGCGTCTGAACGAGTTGCGAAGCGAGTACTGCAGCCACGATCGCCGCGCCGCCCATCGGCAGGAAGTGCAGACCCGCCTCGAGCGCGGAGTCGCCGCGAACCTGCTGCAGGTAGATGGCAGTCAGGAAGAACATCGACAGGAAGCCCGCGCCGTTCAGGGCCAGCGCACCACTCGAGACGCTCAGTGCCCGCGAGCGGAACAGCCGCAGCGGCACCAGCGGCGCCTTCGACCGGCGCTCCACCATCACGAAGGCACCGAGCAGCACGACACCGGCGATGAGGAAGAAGAGCACCTCGCCCGAACCCCAGCCCTTCGGCTCCGACCGTACGACGGCGTAGACGACCGCCAGCAGACCCGCGGTGCCCAGTACTGCGCCGGCCGTGTCGAAAGCGCGATCGCCGTTCTCGTTGTGCCGGGTGTCGCGGATGAAGACCGGGATCAGCGCGATGAGCCCGACCACGATCGGAACGTTCACGAAGAAGACCCACTGCCAGCTCAGCGAGTCGACCAGCAGACCGCCGGCCACCACCCCGAGCGTGCCGCCGAGGCCGGCCAGGCCGCCCCAGACGCCCATCGCGATGTTGCGTTCCCGGCCGTGCGCGTAGGTGACGGTCAGGATCGCGAGCGCCGCGGGTGACAGCAGCGCACCACCCAGGCCCTGGACCGCCCGGGCCCCGATCAGGAACTCGGGCGAGTTGGACAGCCCCGCCACGAGCGAGGCGGCGCCGAACAGCACCAGACCGCCGATGAAGACGCGCCGCGGGCCGAGGATGTCGGCCATCCGCCCGCCGAGCAGCAGGAAGCCGCCGAACAGCAGCGTGTAGGCGTTGATCACCCATTGCAACGAGTCGGCGGAGAAGTTCAGGTCCGCCTGGATGTTGGGCAGTGCGACGTTCACGATCGTCACGTCGAGCACCACGATGAACTGCGCCAATGCCAGCACGGCAAGGGTCGACCACGGACTGCGTCGCATTGTGCTTACCTCACAGGAGAAGGATCCAGCCGGTTTGTCTACATTGTATGTATACGTTGTATGCGTACTTCGTAAACCGTAGGTCTACGTTGTAAACTTGTCAACGTGCCCCCGACCAGCAGCCAGACCGCCAAGCGGCTCGACCCGCACACGCTCGCGACCAGCGCGCTGGAGATCGCCGACACCGAAGGGCTGGAGGCGCTCACCATCCGCCGGCTCGCCCAGCTGCACGACGTGACGCCGATGGCGCTCTACCGGCACTTCAACGACAAAGAAGCCCTGCTCGCGGCGGTTGGCGATCGGATCCTGGCCGACATCGCCCTACCGTCACCGACCGACGAAGCGTGGGAAGTCCAGCTGCAGGCAGTACTGACTGCCTTCGTGAAGGCGCTCCGGCCGCATCCGAAGGCCGCTGGTCTGACGCTGTACCGCATCCTGGTCTCGCCGGACGGGCTCGCGCTCGCCGAGCGGACGATGGAGCTACTGGTCGCGGGCGGCTTCTCCACCGACTACGCGGCGGAGGTCGGACGGCAGTCGGTCTGCTCGCTGATCACCCTGGTGACCGCGGAGCCCGGCGCCACCGAGGACATCGATCCGGTCGCCCGCGAAGACGGCCTGCGGGCCAAGCGTGCCTCGCTCGCCGCCCTCTCACCCCACCGCTACCCGCTGATCACCGCGGCGGCGGACACCCTGATCTGCCCGGCTTCGCACGACCAGTACTACAGCCTCGGCGTCGACCTCGTCGTCGCGGGGATCCGCGGCGTTCGCGCCCGCCTTCAGGCCTGACCCCGACACACACCCGGCAGCATCCCGCCACAAGTCAGCTGCGAGGTCTACGCTCCGAAGCGGAGTCAGACCATCACACGGAGGGTTTTGTCATGGCGGGCAAGTTCGAGCTGTACGAAGACAAGTCGGGCGAGTACCGGTTCCGCTTGAAGGCCGGCAACGGCGAGGTGATCGCGACCAGCAGCGAGAGCTACAAGACCAAGGCGGCCGCGCTGAACGGCATCGAGTCGATCAAGAAGAACGCCGGCGAGGCGAAGGTCGACGACCAGACCTCCTGAGCAAGCCAGCACACAACGGCAGGAACTCCCCGAAGCGGAGCTCCTGCCGTTGTGTCGTTCGGGTCAGTCAGAGACCCAGCTCGTGAACGACGGCGCGAACCTCGACGCCGAGCCCTTCGATCGAGGCATCCGGAATCATCGCGGCGAGTTCTTGAGCCCGCTCCGGAGTAGCGCAGTCCAACAGGTAGTACCCGGCGAGAAACTCCTTCGCCTCCAGGAACGGCCCGTCCGTCACCGCCGGCACGCCGTCGCGGACCTTGACCACCGAGGTCTTGGCCGGCTCGGCCAGCGCGACCGTGCTGTGGAACTCCCCGGACTCCTGGACGATCTGCAGGAACTTCTCGTGCCCACTGAAGATCGCCTGCTGCTCGTCCTCGCTCAGCGCGTTCAGCACGTCCGGGTTGATGTTCAGCACAACGAGATATTTCACGATCTCTCCTTCGCCATCGGCTCCCCGCTGGGAACCTCTCGTGATCAGTACGGAGCGGGCTCCGTCACTTTGACATAGCTTCTGGTCATGACTGAGCTGACTTTCGCGGACGTGCAGGCGGCGGCCGGACGGATCAAGGGATTCGCGCACCGGACACCGGTACTGACCTCGCGCACCCTGAACGAGCGGGTCGGCGCCGAGGTGTTCCTCAAGGCGGAGAACTTCCAGCGGATCGGGGCATTCAAGTTCCGCGGCGCCTTCAACGCGATCAGCCGGCTCTCGCCCGAGCAGCTGGCCAGGGGCGTCGTGGCGTACTCATCGGGCAACCACGCGCAAGCCGTCGCACTGGCCGGCAAGCTGGCCGGTACGACCGTGGTGAACCTGATGCCGAAGGACGCGCCGCCGACCAAGATGGCCGCCACTCGCGGGTACGGCGCCGAGGTGGTGACGTACGACCGGTACGGGCAGGACCGGGCAGCCCTGGCCAGGCAGCTGTCCGACGAACGCGGGCTGACCCTGATTCCGCCGTACGACAACTACGACGTCATGGCCGGGCAGGGCACGGTCGCCCTGGAGCTGATCGAGGAGGTCGGCCCGCTCGGAGCCCTGCTGGTACCGATCGGAGGCGGCGGCCTGATCGCGGGGTGCTCGACGGCCGCGACCGAGTTGTCGCCCGGCATCCGGGTAATAGGTGTGGAGCCGGCGGCGGGTGACGACACCGCCCGGTCGCTGGCAGCCGGTGAGCGGGTCGAGATCGAAGTACCGCGGACGATCGCCGACGGACAGGCCATCTCCACGCCGGGCGAACTGACCTTCCCGATCGTGCAGCGGCTGGTGGACAGCGTGGAGCTGGTCAGCGACGACGAGATCCGGGCCTCGATGACCTTCCTCTTCGAGCGGCTGAAGGTCGTCGCCGAGCCGAGTGGCGCCTGCGCCCTGGCCGCGTTGCTGGCCGGACGGATCCAGAACCTGCCTGACCGCGTCGGAGTGGTGGTTTCAGGCGGGAATGTGGGCCTGGAGCGGTGGCTCGAGGTGCTCGGAAAGCGCTGAGCCAAGGGGAGCCTGAGCACGCACTGTGCCCGTTGTCACAGAAAGCGACTTCTTGATGTGACCGGGGTCACACTAATTTGCTGTGCGGCCGCCTGAGACACGCTCAGACGCGCTCAGGACACCTGGTGTTCATCCTGGGTCCCTGAGCCGTCAGAGAGCCACTCAGGGCCTTTCCGGAGGGTCTCTGTGGATCTGAGGGTTTGCGTCGTGATCGTTCTGTTATACAGTCGTCGGCGGTTCGACAAATGCGCCGAACTGCGAGTGTGTCAACGCCGAGTCCTGCCAGGCACACCCGCTCCCCTCGAACAACCATGGCAGGAGTGGGGGACCCAGGAAGTTGGGTCTCGACCGTGAGTGGTCGGGACCCTGGGGTGAAGTCCGCGGGAGCGGACCGGGCTATTGACTCTCAGCCCGAACCCGACAGCTAACTTCACAGGCGTCGGGAGACAACCATGCCCGTCACTGCCCGACGGACAGCACTTCAGGGTGCCGTCAGTCAGACCAGCGATGCCAGTACCCGGCCCACCGGCCGCGGGTTGGCAAAGCACCGAAAGTCCAGCAAGTCCGCGGCCGCCCCTCGGGCCGCAGTCGCCGTCCTCTCGGTCGGCCTCGCCGTCGGAGGTGGAGCCGCGATCAGCGTGGTCGCCCCTCCGCAGACCGCCTCGGCAGCAACCACCGCGAAGCTCACCGCCGGCCAGATCCGCGGTAACGCGAGCATCGCCAGTCGCCCCCTGATTCGCTTCCGCGACTCGGGCAAAACCGTCAAGTACGTCCAGAAGACGCTGCGTCTGCGTCAGGACGGCTGGTTCGGCAACGGCACCGTCGGCGCGCTGAAGAAGTTCCAGCGCTCCTGGGGTCTCAGCGCCACCGGCTATATGAACAAGCCGACCTGGGGCCGGCTGACCTGGGCCGCCAACCACGGCGTGCTCTACGGCAAGGTCGGTACCAAGGCCGCGACCACCACGACCTTCCGTGCGAAGGTTCTGCGCGAGGCCGCGAAGCTCAAGGGCACCCCGTACCGCTACGGCGGCACGTCGACCAAGGGCTTCGACTGCTCCGGCTACACCGGCTACGTCTACAAGAAGGCCGGCAAGAAGCTGCCCCGTACGTCGCGTCAGCAGTACAGCGCGACCAAGCACATCAGCCGCTCGGCCGCGAAGCCGGGTGACCTGGTGTTCTTCACCAGTGGTGGTGGCGGCGTTTACCACGTCGGCATCTACGCCGGTTCGAACATGCTGTGGCACTCGCCGAAGCCGGGCCGTCCGGTCTCCAAGGCGAAGATCTGGACCAGCAGCGTGGCCTTCGGCCGCGCCTGAGGGTCCAGCCCGTCAGCGGCCCCGGCTCCCCCCTCGGAAGGCCGCTGACCTGACAACCGGTCGTGGCGTCGTCACCCCCACCCCCCTCCGACGACGCCCGGCCGGTTGTCCATGTCCAGCCAGGTCTAGGTATCCAGCAATCCTGCGTCGTGGGCGAGGATCGCTACCTGGACCCGGTTGGTGGCATCGAGCTTCACCAGCACCCGCGAGACGTGCGCCTTCACCGTCGCCTCGCTCATGAACAACTCCCGGCCGATGTCCGCGTTCGACAATCCGCGCGCGACCGCCGCCAGTACTTCGCGCTCCCGATCGGTGAGCGCCGTCAGCCGTTCCCGCGCGGTCCGTTGCCGGTCCGTCCGCGGGTCCGCCGCGAAGTGCCCGATCAGCCGCTTCGTCACCGCCGGCGAGAGCATCGCGTCGCCGGCCGCCACCACTCGGACCGCCTGGACCAGCTCGCGCGGCGGAGTGTCCTTGAGCAGGAACCCACTGGCTCCGGCCTGCAACGCCCGGAACACGTAGTCGTCCAGGTCGAACGTGGTCAGTACGACGACCTTCGGCGGATCCGGCAGCGCTTGGACCTCCCGGGTCGCGGCCAGCCCGTCCAGCCGCGGCATCCGGATGTCCATCAGCACGACGTCCGGCTTGTGCTCGCGAACCATCCTGGCCGCATCGGCACCGTCGTCGGCCTCCGCGACCACCTCTAGATCGTCAGCGGACTCCAGGATCATCTTCAGTCCGGCCCGGACCAATGCCTCGTCGTCCACGATCAACAGCCGCGTCATCGTTCTCCTTCTTGCCATCGGACCAGGGCAGCCAGGCTTCAACCCGCCACCCGCCGTCCTGAGTCGGTCCGGCGTCGAGACGCCCACCGGAAAGCGTCACGCGCTCGCGCAGCCCGACCAGCCCCGCACCGGAGCCGGGCAACAGTGAATCAGCCGCCACTGGCCGGACGTTGGTCACCCGCACATTGACCCCGGTCCCGGGCGCGCCTTCCACCAATACCTCGGTATGGACCCCGCGCGCATGCTTGTGCACATTGGTCAGTGCCTCCTGGACGACCCGGTAGACGGTCCGCCCGACCAGGGCCGGTACCTCGTCCGGCAGGGTGAACGAGCTCGTCACCTGGACGCCGGCCGCGCGCGACGCCTCCACCAGCCGTTCCAGATCGGCGGCACGTGGTACCGGTGCAAGGTCTGCGCCGTTCTGACTCAGGTCGGTCCGCAGTACGCCGAGGACCTCGCGTAGGTCCTCCATCGCCTGCCGGGCCGTCTCGCGGATGAGGCCGGCCGAGCTCTCCACCTTGTCCGGGCCGACGGCCGGGTTCACCTCGAGCCCACCGGCGTGCAGTGCGATCAGGGAGACCTTGTGGGCCAGTACATCGTGCATCTCCTGCGCGATCCGGGCTCGCTCGCCCAATCGGGCCTGCGTGGCCCTCAGCTCCCGCTCCGCCTCCGCACGCTCGGCGCGGTCTCGCAATGACGCCATCAGGTCCCGCCGGGCACCGATGTAAGCGCCGACCGCCACCCACGCACCGATCAGGAAGGGGCCAGTGAAGATGGGCACCCAGGGGTCACCGCTGGACGGGCGGTTCTGGAGCACGTAGGCGACGTACGCCGCGAAGGTGAGGACGGCCAGGGCGAGGTCTCGCCGGCGGATGGCCAACGTCAGCAGGGCCAGCCCGATCGGCATGAAGATCCCGACCGAGCCGAGCGCGACCACCGCGATGATGGTGACGATGACCGGGTACTTCCGGCGCCACCACAGCGCGAGCGACGCGATGATGCCGACACCGAGCACCACCCAGTCGCCGGTATGCCAGCCCGGCTTGCCGGAGGACGCCTGCGCGACGATCGTCAGCAGGCTGAAGCAGACGTACATGACGTCCCGGATGCGCGGGGCGCGCCGGACGAACCAGGCGTACCAGCGCCGCAACCGTTGCATTGAGTCAGCGTAGTCGCGGCACATCACGACTTACGTCCCTCTTCCGTTGATACCTGTCCTCCCCCGTTCGGTGGGGGTCAGGTGCAATCCCGGCGACTTAAGTAGGGGGTGACTGGAGACGGTCGGTCGATGTGGCGAGGGGGTCGCGGCCGGAAGAGTAAGGGGCATGATCACAGTCGAGAACCTCAGCAAGCGCTACGGCCATCACGCGGCGGTCAGCGACGTCTCCTTCACGGTCGAGCCGGGCAGCATCACCGGCTTCCTCGGCCCGAACGGCGCCGGCAAGTCGACCACCCTGCGTATGCTGACGGGGCTCACCCCGCCCAGCTCGGGCCGCGCGACGATCGCCGGCAAGAAGTACTCGGACCTGCCGAACCCCGGGCGCGTCGTCGGCGTCATGCTCGACGCGGCGGCCCAGCACCCGGGCCGTACCGGTCGCGAGACGCTGCTGCTCAACGCGTCGCTGCTCGGCGTACCGAACAGCCGGGCGGACGAGATGCTGGAGGCTGTCGGGCTCACCGGGGCCGCGAAGCGCCGCGTCGGACAGTACTCGCTGGGGATGCGGCAGCGGCTCGGCATCGCGGCCGCGCTGCTCGGCGACCCTGCCGCGCTGATCCTGGACGAGCCGGCCAACGGTATGGACCCTGAGGGCATCCGCTGGATGCGTGGACTGCTGCAGGACTTCGCCTCCCGCGGCGGCACGGTGATCCTGTCCAGCCACCTGCTGGGTGAGGTACAGGCGACCGTCGATCGGCTGGTCGTCATAGGCGGCGGCAAGATCGTCGCCAACGGCTCGCTGGAGGAGCTGCTGGCCGGGAGCGGCACGCTCGTCCGCGGCCTCGACCCGATCGGGCTCAACGAGGCACTCACCGCCGCCGGGCTCAGCCTCGAGCCCCTGTACGACGGCGCGCTGCGCGTCGACGCCACCGCCGAGCAGGTCGGCCGCGCCGCGGCTGCCGCCGGCCAGGTCCTGCTCGAACTGCGCGAGAGCGACGGCGCCGGCCTGGAGGAACTGTTCTTCCAGCTCACCACGCCGGCCGCAGCTGCTGCCTGACCCACCTCACACTTTCTAGGAGTTCACCATCATGGCTGTCACCGAAATCACCTCACCGGCTGTCGCGGCCGCTCCGGGCAAGCACCGGGCCGCCGTCGCCACCTCCCTGCCGCCCGCGCGCGGCCAGTCCTTCCTCAAGCTCGTCACGATCGAGCTGCGCAAGTCGGTCAACACCCGCAGCGGCCGGTTCCTGATCCTGGGCATCCTGGCCCTGGCGGTCGCCGCGCTGACCTGGCAGCTCACCCACCTGAACAACGGCGTCCAGCGCTTCGACGGCTACCTGTCCGCCGCGTCGACCGGCGTCCTGCTGATCCTGCCGGTGATCGGTGTGATGGCGATGACGAGTGAGTGGACCCAGCGGACCGCGCTGACCACCTTCACGCTCTCGCCGCGCCGGATCCGGGTCCAGTTCGCCAAGTTCGTCTCCGCGATTCTGCTGAGCGCGGTGGTACTGAGCGTGACCGCGGTGCTGGCACTGGCCGCTACGGCGATCGGTGGCGCCATCGACGGCGGCGGAGCGTCGTACGCCGGAATCGGCGGCGCACTGGCCGGGGCTTACCTCTCGACCGCGCTGAACGTCGTGATGGGTGCCGCCTTCGGTGCGGTGATCGCCCAGACCGCGGTCGCGATCCTGGTCTTCTTCGTCGCCCCGACCGCCTGGGCCCTGGCCGGGCCTGCCCTGTTCAAGGACAACGCCAACTGGCTGGATGTGTTCGGCGCCTTCGGCCGGATCGCCGAGCGCGACCTGCACGGGATGGTGCCCGAGACGCTCACCGCGATCGGTGTCTGGGTGGTCCTGCCGACCATCGTCGGACTGTGGGCAAGCTCACGTCGCGAGGTGAAGTAACCCCCGTACGGGGTCCAGAACGCGGGAGGCCTGACCGGTTTGAGGGGACCGGACAGGCCTTCCGGCGCGTGATCGGACCTCTTCTGGGGTCCAGTCAGGGGGCGGTGCGTGTGTCGGACACCGGCTCCGGGTAACCTGTAACCACGATTACTGACGACTGATCCGTGGGCGCCACGCTGCGTACCCGGTTGACTTGTGCGAGGGGGTCGACGCTATGGGGCGCGGCCGTGCAAAGGCCAAGCAGACGAAGGTCGCACGCGACCTGAAGTACCGCACCTGGGACACCGACTTGGACCAGCTCAAGAAAGAGCTGTCCGGCGGGGACGAGGGTGGTACCTCTGCGAACGGCAACAACGACACAGACGTCGGCGATGACGCCGACGACTACCACCCCCGTCGGTAAAGCCGCAGCAGCACTCTGACCTGTCCAGCGCCTGAGGGCGCTCGGACAGGTCGACTGTGCTTGGCCGACGTTGTTCCACCACACGGCAGGACGGGTCTTCTCAGCCTGCCCTTTCGACGCGTTGAGGTCCGGGGCGTTTCCCTGGCGCCCACTGAGCTTTCTGGGCGCCAGGGAAACATCCCGGCTTGAGCCGTCGTCCCTGGACAACCAGCGACCACGGCTGACGAAGCCTCAGCTCGCGTAGTCACCCTGCAGTTCGACGCACGCCTTGGCGTCGGTGGCGGCGCTGACCTCACCGCAGACCCAGGCGTCGATGTCGCGCTCGGCGAGGGCTGCGATCGCGCGATCCGCCGCGGCCGGGTCCAGCACGGCGACCATGCCGACACCCATGTTCAGCGTCTTCTCCAGCTCAAGCTGCGGGACGCCACCGAGCTGACCGACCAGGCCGAAGATCGGCGCCGGCGTCCAGCTCGACCGGTCGATCCGGACCGCGAGGTCGTCGGGGACGACTCGGGCCAGGTTCGCCGCGAAGCCGCCGCCGGTGATGTGGGACATCGCATGCAACGGCTTGTCGTCGGACGCGTTGAGCTCCTGGATCAGCTCGAGGCAGTGCTTTGCGTAGACCCGGGTCGGGATCAGCAGCGTGTCGCCGAGGGTGCCACCCAACTCGGGCACCTCGCGGTCGAGCTGCCAGCCGGCCCGGTCGAAGAACACGTGCCGGACCAGGCTGTAGCCGTTCGAGTGCAGTCCGGAGGACGCCATCGCGACCACCACGTCACCCGCCCGGACGCGATCGGCGCCGATCACCTCGTCGGCCTCGACGACTCCCGTCGCGGCGCCGGCGACGTCGTACTCGTCGGCCTCCAGCAGTCCGGGGTGCTCCGCGGTCTCGCCGCCGACGAGCGCGGTACCGGCCTCGACACAGGCCTCGGCGATGCCCTTGACGATCTGCGCGATCGTCTCCGGGACCACCTTGCCGGTGCAGATGTAGTCGGTCATGAACAGCGGCTCGGCGCCACAGACGACCAGGTCGTCGACGACCATGCCGACCAGGTCGAAGCCGATCGTGTCGTGCCGGTCCATCTTCTGCGCGATCGCGACCTTGGTGCCGACCCCGTCGGTGGAGGTCGCCAGCAACGGCCGCCGGTACGCCGTCAGCGCACTCGCGTCGAACAGCCCGGCGAAGCCGCCGAGCCCGCCGACCACCTCCGGACGGGTCGCCTTGGCCACCCATTCCTTCATCAGCTCGACGGCCCGGTCACCGGCCTCGATGTCGACGCCGGCGGCCGCGTAGCTCGCGCCCTCGCTCACTGTGGTTCTCGCTTTCTTGGGGGCTTTACAAGCAGTTACGGCCGGGACAGCGCGTCGGCAGCGCCGGCGCCACCGGACACCGTGGCCAGGCCGTCGATGTCGGTGTTCACCGGTACTTCGAGCAGGTGCTTGCCGAGGTGCTCCGGCTCCGGCAGCGCGACCGGGTAGATCCCGTCGAAGCAGGCGCGGCAGAGCTTGTCCTTGGGCACCGAGGTGGCCCCGATCAGGCCGTCCAGGCTGACGTACCCGAGCGAGTCGGCGCCGATCGAACGGCAGATCTCCTCGGTGTTCAGCCCGTTGGCGATCAGCTCGGCGCGGCTGGCGAAGTCGATGCCGTAGAAACACGGCCACTTCACCGGCGGCGACGAGATCCGGACGTGGATCTCCTTGGCGCCGGACTCGCGCAGCATCTTGATCACCGCGCGCTGGGTGTTGCCGCGGACGATCGAGTCGTCGACGACGACCAGGCGCTTGCCCTCGATCACCTCGCGCAGCGGGTTCAGCTTCAGCCGGATGCCCAGCTGGCGGATCGTCTGGCTCGGCTGGATGAAGGTCCGGCCGACGTACGCGTTCTTGACCAGCCCGGAACCGTAGGGGATGCCCGACTCCTCGGCGTACCCGATGGCGCCCGGCGTACCGGACTCCGGGGTGGCGATCACCAGGTCGGCCTCGACCGGGTGCTCACGGGCGAGCTGGCGGCCGACCTCGACCCGGGTGGTGTGGATCCGCTGGCCGGAGATCTGGGTGTCCGGGCGGGCCAGGTAGACGAACTCGAACAGGCAGCCCTTGGGCTCGGCCTCGGCGAACCGGGTCGAGCGCAGGCCGTCCTCGTCGATCGCGACGATCTCGCCCGGCTCGACCTCTCGGATGAAGCTCGCGCCGACGATGTCGAGCGCGGCGGTCTCGCTGGCGATCACCCAGCCCCGCTCCAGCCGGCCGAGCACCAGCGGGCGGATGCCCTGCGGGTCGCGGGCGGCGTACAGGGTGGACTCGTCCATGAAGATCAGGCTGTAGGCGCCCTTGACCTTCGGCAGCACCTTGGCGGCCGCCTGCTCGATGGTCAGGTCCGGGTAGCCGGCCAGCATCGAGGTGAGGATGTCGGTGTCCGAGGACGCGCCGTGCTTGGCGTTCGCCTTGGCGTGCTCGACGTCCAGGTCCAGCCCCAGGTCGAGGTCGTCGCGACCGCCGAGCGTCGCGGCCAGTTCACCGGTGTTGGTGAGGTTGCCGTTGTGCCCGAGCGCGATCGAGCCGGTGGCCGTCGACCGGAACGTCGGCTGGGCGTTCGCCCAGACGCTCGATCCGGTCGTCGAGTACCGGCAGTGCCCGACTGCGATATATCCCTTCAGCGAGGCGAGCGTCGCCTCGTCGAAGGCCTGGCTGACCAGCCCCATGTCCTTGTAGACCAGGATCTGACTGCCGTTGCTGACCGCGATGCCAGCCGACTCCTGCCCCCGGTGCTGCAGAGCGTAGAGCCCGAAATAGGTGAGTTTGGCAACCTCTTCCCCCGGAGCCCAGACCCCGAAGACGCCACAAGCGTCCTGCGGTCCTAGATCCTGCGGGTCAAGATCATGAGTGAGCCGACCATCGCCACGAGCCACGCGGAGCAGTCTACGGGAACTGCCAGCACACTGCGCCCATGCCACATCCGGGCTGGGCTCCGGCGGTGGGGTTGTCGGCCTTGACCGGCAGCGATGCAAAAGCCGTGACCAGCAGGCCGGCGGCGACTACAGTGAGCCACTTCTTGATCACAAGACGTCCTTTCGAAATAATCGATGGGCCAATCAAGCGTTCATTGTCGACGCGCTCTGTATATGGTCGGTTCCAAACAAGTACCGAAGGAGTCAGTCGTGCTGGAACCGCTGGGTGTCGATGAGACCACCTTTGCGGTCTACCACGCCCTCTTAAGCAGCCCGGACAGCACTCCCGCACAGATTTCGGCAGTGGTAAAGCTACCTTTGGCAGAGGTCAGCCGGATCATGGACGAACTGCGCAAACTCGACCTCCTCGTCCCGACCTGGACCGACCCGGACGCCGAGCACGCCGTCCACCCGCGGGTCGGCCTGTCCGGCCTCGTCGAGCGGCGCCGCAGCGAGCTGAACAGGCAGCTCGGCGAACTCCGGGAGGCGGAGTCCTCGGCCGAGGTCATCGCGGAGCAGTACAACGAACTGCTGACGTCGCGCAGCAGCGGCGACGTCGAGGTGCTCAAGGGCCGGGCGAACGCGACCCGCCGGATCGAGGAGCTCGGCCTCAAGGCCCGGGAGTCCTTCTGGGGGATGATCCCCGCGCACATCGACGACACCATCCACCCCGCGGAGACGTCTCCGGACCTGCTCCTGCTCGAGCGCGGCGTCAGGCTGCGGACCATCTACCTGCAGAACATGACGGTCTCGAAACCCGGCCTCGACTACGCCGCCACGCTGCACCGGCACGGTGGCGAGGTGCGGGCGACCCCGACCCTGCCGATGCGGCTGCTGATCATCGACCGGGAGATCGCGATCATGGCGATGGACCCGGAGAACCCGGTCGCCGGCGCGGTCATCCACCGCAGCCCCGGCGTACTTGCTCTCGCCAGCGCCCTCTTCGACAGCTACTGGTCCCGCGCCGTAGAGCTCTTCTCCCCGGAAGACCGGGACAACAACGACCCCCTGACCCCACACGAGGCCGAGGTACTCCGCCTCCTGGCCGGCGGCGCCAAGGACGAACAAGTCGCACGCCTTCTCGGTATTTCATTGCGCACCGCCCGCCGCATCACCGCAAATCTTTCCGACCGCCTCGACGCCACCTCCCGCTTCGAATTAGGAGTGGCCGCCGCAAAACGCGGCTGGGTCTGATCATTCCCCCGCCGAATTGTTCCGGAATTTCCGGCCGACGAAATAGATCCGAGCCTGCGGTCTCCGTCGGGGAGCTGCACGGACGCGCCATTCCCGGAAATAGGCCTGTCTTTACGGAAGCTCAGCCTGCCGCCGACGCCGTCCGCAGCTGACCTGCCGACGGTCGCCCAGGACGGAAGCCCAGCAGGGCTTGGGTCCTGCTGGTTGCGGGCTAGACCAATCGCAGAGTGGGCGAAGCATTTGATTGAAAAGCGGACTGGACCAGTTTATATCCAGCCACCCTGGTTTGTGGCCGGAAGCTGCCATGGCCTTGTTTTCGCGTCCGAACGGTGCATGTGCGGCGAGAACAGCCGGTGAATACACCGTACTGCTTTCGGGCATGGCAATGAGACTGCAATGGCGACGGCATTGACTGGGCGGAATTCGCCCCGTGACTATCGCCGCGAGCGCGCGAAGTGGTCCACTTCGCGCGCTCGCGTCAAACGTTCTTGACGGCTGCCAGGAGTTTGGTGAGGGACTCTCGGGCGTCGCCGAAGAGGAGGGTGGTTTTGGGGTCGTAGAGGAGTTCGTTCTCGATGCCGGCGAAGCCTGGGCGCATGGAGCGCTTGAGGAAGATGACTCGCTGGGCCTCGTCGGCGTTGAGGATGGGCATGCCGTAGATGGGGGCGCTGGGGGTGTTGCGGGCCGCCGGGTTGACGACGTCATTGGCGCCTACGACCAGGACGACGTCGGTGGCCTTGAAGTCGCCGTTGATCTCGTCCATCTCGCGGAGCTGCTCGTACGGGACCTGGGCCTCGGCGAGCAGGACGTTCATGTGGCCTGGCATCCGGCCGGCCACCGGGTGGATGGCGTAATCGACCTTGACCCCGCGGCCGTGCAGTTCCTCGACCAGGTCGCGCAGGACGTGCTGGGCCTGGGCGACGGCCAGTCCGTAGCCGGGGACGATGATGACGCGCTGCGCGTAGCCGAGCAGGATCGCCACGTCGGTCGGAGTACCGGAGATGACCGGGCGGTCGGACGCGGTACCGCCCCCGAGCGTGGAGCCGCCCTTGACCGCGCCGAAGAGGATGTTGAAGACCGAGCGGCCCATCGCGTCGGCCATCAGCTTGGTCAGCAACGTACCGGCCGCGCCGACCAGCGTTCCCGCGATCAGCAGCAGCGCGTTGCCGAGCACGTACCCGCCCGCAGCGACGGTCAGACCGGTGAACGCGTTCAGCAGCGAGATGACGATCGGTACGTCCGCACCGCCGACCGGCAGCACCAGCATCACGCCGAGCGCGAGCCCGACCAGGCAGAGCAGCACACCGACCCACACCCGCGGATCCGAGACCAGCCAGATCGACAGCGCGAGGCCACCGAGGATGCCGGCCACGAACAGCACCGGCAGACCCGGGAAGGTCACCGGCCGGCTCGTCATCAGCTCCTGCAGCTTGGCGAACGTCACCACCGAGCCGGAGAAGCTGATCGCGCCGACCACGATCGTGAAGGCGGTCGCGATCGCGGCGATCGTCTCGCCGTCACGTACCTCACCGAGCTCCATCAACGCGACCAGCGCGGCCGCGCCACCACCGACGCCGTTGAACAGCGCCACCAGTTGCGGCATGTGCGTCATCTGCACCCGGCGCGAGCCGACCACACCCGCGATCGTGCCGATCAGCAGCGCCACCAGGATCGCGCCCAGGTGATCCGGCTTGTACGCGACGAAGGTGATGATCACCGCGAGTACCGCGCCCGCGGCGCCGAGCAGGTTGCCGGTCCGCGCCGACTTCGGCGACGAGAGGGCCTTCAGCGCGACGATGAAGCAGACAGCGGAGATCAGGTACCCGATCTGGGCCCAGGTGTCGATCACTTCTGGAGCTCCTTCTTGCGCGCCGCCGGGCCGCGGAACATCTGCAGCATCCGGTCGGTGACGACGAACCCGCCGACCATGTTCACCGTGGCCAGCACGACGGCCAGCAGCCCGACGATCACCACCAGGGTGGAGTCGGCCTGGCCGGTGACGATGATCGCGCCGACCAGGATGACGCCGTGGATCGCGTTCGCGCCGGACATCAGCGGGGTGTGCAGGGTCGAGGAGACCTTGCTGATCACCTCGACGCCGACGAACGCCGCCAGCACGAAGATGGTCAGCAGGGCGATGGTCTCGGTCATGCCATCGGTCCTTCCAGCAGTTCGCGGGTCGGCTCGTGCAGCACGGTGCCGTCGTGGGTGAGGCAGCAGCCGCTGACGATCTCGTCGTCGAAGTCCGGGTTGAACTCCGCGTCCCGGGTCATCAGCGCGATCAGGTTGGCGATGTTCTGGCCGTACAGCCGGCTGGCCGGTCCGGCCATCTGGCTGGGTACGTTCGCGCCGCCCCAGACCAGCGCGTTGCCGATCATCAGCTCCGTACCGGCCACCGAGCCCTCGACGTTGCCGCCGGACTCCGAGGCCAGGTCGACGACGACCGAGCCGGGCTTCATCTGCTCGACCATCGACCGCGACACCAGCATCGGAGCGGTCCGCCCCGGTACTGCGGCAGTCGTGATCAACGCATCGGCGCCCGCGATGTACGGCGCGAGCAGGTCGCGTTGCAACTGCGCGCGCTCCTCGGTCATCTCGCGGGCATAGCCGCCCGGCCCGTCGAGCGTGCCGAGCTCCAGCTCGATCGGCTGCGCGCCCATCGAGGCGATCTCCTCGGCCGCGGCGGTCCGGACGTCGTACGCCTTCACCACCGCGCCAAGACGCTTCGCGGTCGCGATCGCCTGCAGTCCGGCGACGCCGGCGCCCAGGACGAGGACCTGGGCCGGCGGCACCGTACCGGCTGCTGTCATGTTCAGCGGGAAGAACCGGGGCAGGCGTTCCGCGGCGACGATGGCCGCCCGGTAGCCGGCCACCAGCGCCTGCGAGGAGAGCGCGTCCATCGACTGGGCGCGCGAGATCCGCGGGATCATCTCCATCGCGAACGCGGTCAGCTTGGCCCGGGTCGCGGCCCGGATCACGTCCGGCGGATTCGTCGGCAGGAACGACATCAGCGCCGTACCGGCGTGCAGCCGCTGCAGTCGCTCCCGTTCGAGCGGCTGCACCGACACCACCACCGTCGCCGCATGATCGGCGCCCCAGGCCACCTCCGCACCGGCGTCGCGGTAGGCGTCGTCGGAGTACAGGGCGCGCTCGCCGGCCGCGGGTTCGACCGCGACCTCGTAGCCGAGCTGGACGAGTTTGACGATTTGCTCCGGCACCAGGGCCACCCGGCGCTCGGCCGGTCTGGTCTCTCGCACTACTGCGATCTTCACTCGCCGAAACCTATGCCAAACACACGGTACGCGGAAAGCCCGGTCCGCCAGATCACGCCAAGTTCTGAAGAAGCTGCGCCTCGGCCAGACAGACCTTGGTGAACTCCTCCAGGTGCAGGCCCTCGTCGATGCCGTGGGCCCGGGTGTCCGGATCCTCCACCCCAGTGACCAGAACGGCCGCGTTCGGGAAGGCCTGCTGGAACTCCGCGATGAACGGGATCGAGCCACCCATCCCGGTGTCGACGGGCTCCACACCCCATGCGGTGGCGAAGGCGGAACGGGCCGCGTCGTACGCCGTACCGCGCGCGTTGATGGAGCACGGCTGGCCGAGATCGCCTTCTGTCACAGTGACCTGGGCACCCCAGGGCGCGTTCTGCTCGAGGTGGTTGCGCAGGGCTTCCATCGCCTTCACCGCGTCGTCGCCAGGGGCCACCCGCAGGCTGACCTTGGCCCGCGCGACCGGTACCAGAGTGTTGCTCGCGTCGGCCACCCGCGGCGCGTCGATAGCCAGTACTGCGATCGCCGGGCGGGTCCACAGCCGGTCGACCAAGGTGCCCGAACCGATCAGCTTCACCGAGTCCAGCACACTCGACTCGGCCCGGAACCGGTCCTCGGGGTAGTCCAGCTCGGCCGCGCGTGTCGCGTGCAGCCCGTCGACCGCGACGTCACCGTTGTCGGTGTGCAAGGTGGCGAGCAGCCGGCACAGGGCAGACAGCGCATCCGGTACGGCGCCGCCGAAAAGGCCCGAGTGGACGGCGTGCTTCAGCGTCCGCACCTCGACGAAGCAGTCGACCAGACCACGCAGCGAGACCGTCAGGGCGGGCTGGCCGATCGCCCAGTTGCCCGAGTCGGCGATCACGATCGCGTCGGCGGTGAGCTCATCGGCGTACTCGTCGAGCAGCTGCAGCAGGGTCGGCGAGCCGATCTCCTCCTCGCCCTCGACGAAGACCGTCACGCCGACCGGCAGGTCGTTGCCGAAGGCCCGTACGGCGGCGAGGTGCGCGGCGATCCCGGCCTTGTCGTCGGCCGCGCCGCGGGCGAACAGCCGGCCGTCCCGCTCGGTCGGCTCGAACGGCTCCGAGGTCCACTCCTCCACGTTGCCGGTCGGCTGGACGTCGTGGTGCGCGTAGAGCAGTACGGTCGGCTTGCCCGCCGGCGCCGGCTTCTTGGCGATCACCGCCGGGGCGCCGTCACCCGCCCGGACGATCTGGATCTCGAAGCCCTCGGCCTCGAAGAGCGCGGCGGTAGCCTCCGCCGATCGCTGGACATCGGCCGCACGGGCCGGGTCCGCGCTGACCGAGGGAATCCGGATGAGGTCCTCGAGGTCGGCACGGACGGAGGGCAGAACGCGGTCGATCGCCGCACGCAGGTCGGTCATGCGCCCTACCGTACTGCGGGTCAATCACTTACCGTCTACCGAGAAGATCTCGAAGGTTACCGCCCAAACCTCCAGGGGATGCCATGACCCGCCGCTTCGCCGTTCTGACTGCCTTCATCACGACCGCCACTGCCCTGACCGCCTTCAGTTCGCCGGCCAGTGCCGCCATCAGCTGCGACACCGCGACCACCGGTGGCAGCACCTTCTATGACGGGCCGTCGGCGTCCAAGAAGTACGACGCCAGGTTCAGCAACAGCGCCAGCATTCCCAACCTCAGCACGCACACGCCGCAAGGCGCCGGTACTTGGTACAACTGGGACGGCTCGGGCAAGAACCTGCTGCTGGTCGCCTCGTACCGTGCGGGCGCCGACTCCCAGATCTACGGCATCGACCCGGCTACCGGCTCCACGGTCGGCGTGGTCGCCATCGCCGAGTCGCATGTCGGCGGGATCACCACCAGCAAGGGCTGGGCCTTCGTGGCCGGCGCGGGCAGTTCCATCCGCAAGTACCGGCTGACTGAGCTCCGGACCGCCATGAAGGCCGCTGGTACGCCGTACCTCGCCCAGGTCGGTACTGCGCGCGACGTAGCCGGCTCATCCTTCCTGACCAGCTACGGCGACTCCATCTTCTCCGGCACCTTCAACGAGACCGGCCGCGGCACCATGTACGAGTACAAGATCGCGGACGACGGCACCCTCACCACCCTGGCCGGCGCCTGGGAGGTACCGACCAAGACGCAGGGCCTGATGGTCACCGCCAACCACTTCATCTACAGCACGTCCTACGGCCGGGGGAACCGCAGCAACCTGTACGTCGTACGCCGCGGCCAGAAGGACCTGGACGCCGCCGCGCTGAGCTGCTTCCGGGCGCCGAGCATGACCGAGGGCATCACGGAGTACAACGGCACTGCGTACCTGGTCTACGAGTCGGGCTCTTACCTCTACAGCGGCGACTCGGCCACGCTGAACGTCATCCCCCGCATGCACAAGGCCAGCGTTTCCTCGCTGACCTCGCTGGTGGGGTAGCCGGGCTACTTGATGTAGGTGGCCGACCCGAGGACCTTGTCGACCTCCTGGACGGTGGAACTGCGGGCCTGTGTCCGCAGTATCACCGTGCCGGGCACCACTGCCTTGTAGCGCTCGCCGACAGTGCTCTTCGCCCCGGAGGCGCTGTCGGTGCACTCGTAGTAGAAGGTGATCATCTTCTCGCCGGTCTGGTCGTTCTGAGCCGTGAACTTGCAGCCGGTGGGCATCCTGCCGGTAGCCGGCAGCTTGGCGCCTGCGGCCCCGGTCAGGGTCTCCAGGTAGATCCCTGGCACCTTGCTGTCGGTCTGCCAGTTCGCGGCGTCCTCTGTGACCAGCAGGTTGGTTGCGCCCTGCGACTTCTGGTCCCAGGTGCGCGGGACCTTCACTGATAGGACATCCGTCGCCACGGTCACCGGGCGGCTCATCACCAGGCGGTAGCCGCCATAGCCACCACCAGCGGCCAGGATGAGGGCGAGCACGACAGTGATGACCCACGCGCGGGCCGAGCGCTTCTGGGCCTTCGCCGGAGTAGCCAGCAGGGCTGCAGGCACTGTGGTGGGGTCGGCTGTGCCAGCGGGCGTGACAGTGGGGGCATTGGCGGCCGACAGGGCTGTCTCCTGGTCCACACCGCCGGGACCGGCTGGTCCCGGCAGTTGCTCGGCGGGTACGAGACCAGCCGGGACCTTGCCGGTCTTGTGTGCCTCCGGCAGCGCGTCGAGGAAGCTGTCGAGGTCCGGCCAGCGCTTGTCGCGATCCGGCTCGAGGGCGCGGCGTACGACGGCATCGATCGCGTCAGACACGTCATCGCGCAAGGTGCTCATCGACGGCGGCGGCGACTCGATCCGCATCACAGCACCCAGGCTGATCACGCCATGGGGTGCTTGGCCGGTGAAGGCCGCATAGGCGACGGCGCCGAGCGAGTAGAGGTCGGCGCGGTGGTCGAGACGGTCGCCCATCACCTGCTCGGGGGCGACGTAGGCCGGCGTACCGCCCGGCATCGTCAACTGGGACACGGTTTCCAGCGACTTGCCCAGGCCGAGGTCGCCGAGCATCGCGCGATCGCCGGACTCGTCGAGGCGGAACAGCACGTTGGCCGGCTTCACGTCGCGGTGCAGCACTCCACGCGCATGCAACTGCTTGAGGCCGCTGCCGACCTGGGCGATCACGTCGACGACGTCGGCGATCTGCATCGGTCCGGCCTTGATCCGGTCCGCGAGCGATCCGCCGTCGGCATAGGTCAGGACGAGATAGGGCCGGCCGTCCTCGGTCTCACCGACATCGTGCACCCCGACCACATGCGGCGAGTCGACGCGGCGAAGGAACCGGCCCTCGGCCAGGAAGCGGCGCCGGACGTCCTCTTCGTCGATCCAGTTGTCGGACAGGATCTTGACCGCGACGTCGGCATCCAGCTCCTCGTCGCGGGCCAGCCAGACGGTCGCGAAACCCCCGGCACCCACCCGGCGGACGAGGGAGTACCGGCCGATCCGCTGGGGCTGGTCCATCCCCGCATTATGCTCGATCCTTCCTGCGACTTGGTCGCCGGAGCGTGTGTTCGAGACCGAAACGGGGCCTAAGGAGTGCGAAACCTGCGGGTTATGACGGTCGCGGCTGTCGCAGTCGCGGCGGTTGTGGTCGGTGGGTTCGTCGCGTCCCGGCAGACGCCACAGTCGCAGGCCGGCGCGGCGGCGCAGCTGGTGACTCCGTCGCAGACAGCTGCGGCCCTCGAGTTCACCGGTCCCAAGGTCGTCCCGATCGATGTGCGCAAGCTGCCCGTCGGTGCGGCTCCGCAGGTGACCTATCTGCGCGATCGGACCGTCTACGGCGGCGCCGGTACGCCGGTACGCGTCCCCGGCAGTATCGAGATCGACGCCGTCGCCCGCCTGCACGATGCAGTCCTGACCATCCAGCTGAAGACCGTCCGGAGCGCCGCCCTCGTCATACTCGATGCCTCAGGCAAGCAAATCGAGCAGGTCCCCGGCGTCGACTCGGTCGTCACCAGCACCGACGGCCAAGCAGCCGCCTACGCCTCCGGCGGCCGCTACGCCCCGGAGGAGCACGTCGGCGGCACCGTCTATTACCGCCGTTCTGCTACCGGCGCGGTCAAACAGCTGGCCCAACGCAGCGTGTACGACCTCAGGGTCCTCGGTGTGACCAACGACACCGTCTACTTCCAGGCCAGCGACGACCTGACCGGGCCCTGGAACTTCTACCGCTGGCAGGTGGACCAACCGAAGCCGACCCGGATCAGCACCGTCCGCTCCCCGATCGCTGTCTCGGGCGACGGCACCCTGGTCGCCGGACTTGCCTCGCAGAACGACAGCGGCATGTGCACGACGCTGATGACCATCGCCACCGGCTCCCAGCGCTGGCGGAGCTGCCAGTACCAGCTCACCCGCTTCAGCCCCGGCAACACCTTCACCATCGGCATCCCGGCCGGCAGCGACCCGTACGGCGACTTGGAGAACGTCGCGCTCGACCCGAAGACCGGCAACCAGCTCCGCAAGTGGACCGGCCCGTCCCTGCGCGACGCCAGACCGGAGGACGGCGATCACGTAGTACTGGCCTGGCACGACAAGCCGGTACCGGGGTCCCGGTCGGCGCTGGTCCGCTGCACGGTGAGCTCCGGCAAGTGCGAACTGGCGACTCCGCCGGCGTCCGGAACACTTCTTCTCGGCTCATGACGAACAAACCCGCGTCGGCCCGCGTCCTATCGGGGACGGGGACGAACCGATTGGACGACCGAACGTGAAAACGGGCAACGGCCCGCTGGCCATGGGGGTGGCGGCGGTCGCAGTACTGGCTGTGGTGAGCGGTGGGGCCCTCGCGGCCCGCCGCGGCCCTGCCACGTCTCCAGCGGCGGACGCTCAACCGCTCACCGCGAGCGCCACGCCCGTACCCACGACGCCGACGCCCAAGCCGTCGCCCCCGCCGGCGACCAAGACCCCAGTCCCCCAGACCCCGTCCGGCCCGGCCATCCCCACCGCGAAGGTGGACCTGGCCAAGCTGCCGACCGGCCGTGCGCCGCAGGTGGCCTACGTAACCGGCCGCACGGTCAAGGGCGGCCTCGGCCCGGACGTCACTGTCCCCGGCAAGCAGGCGATCATCCGCGCGGCCCGGTACGACGGTGACGCCATGGTCATCCTCGAGGTGGGACTGGGCGGTTCCGAACTCGTCCGGGTCAACTCAGCCGGAATCCAGCCCGAACGCATCCCCGACGTCGCCAGCCTGGTGACCTCGGTCAACGAGGACGCGGTCGCGTACGGGACGTCCCGCAGCAACGCCGACCACACCCGCAAGAAGGGCAACGCCGTCTACTGGCGCAACGCCTACGTCGACAACAAGCTGGATCGCCCCAACGACTGGTACTCGACCGTCCTGGCCGTGGTCGGCGACACCGTCTACTTCGCCGCCGGCGGCGACCGCGACGAGCCGGAGGCGACGCTGAACGCCTGGCACACCCAGACCGGCAAGGTCGATCTCCTGAAGTCCTTCAAAACCCCAGCGGGCGTGGACTTCCAGGGCGCCAACGGCGTGGACCAGCTCGAAGGCGCCGCGCAGACCTTCTGCTCGGCCGTGCGTTCGCTGGCCGACGGCGCGCAACTGTGGCGGACCTGCGAGTACTCGCTCGACGGGTTCACGCCGGACGGTCAGACGATCTTCGCGACGCCTGACTTCCACAACGGCGGCTCCGATCCGACCACCACCGCGATCGACAGCCGGTCGGGCACAGTACGGCGGCAGTGGACCGGAGTGGAGTTCCTCAGCACGACCGCCGAGGACGACGACCACCTGCTGATGGTCGTCGATACCGGCGAGAACACCGCGAGCGCGATCATCCGCTGCAGCATCGCCTCGGGCACCTGCGAGCTGGCGACGAAGCCGGCCAGGACTCCTCAGCGGGACGCACTCCGGGTGATGGGCGGTTGGTCATGAGGCGGCAGAACGGTCTCCTGGTGGCCCTGGTCGCCGCCGTGACGGTCGCTGCCGTCGTACTGGGCGGCACCATCGCCTATCGCCAGGTCCCGCATTCCGCCAATGTTGCCGACGCTGCGCCGCTCCCTGCCTCGATCACCCCGACGACGACTCCGTCCAAGAGCACCCCGAAGCCTCCATCCGTCACGCCTACCCTCAAGCCGTCGACACCGCCGACCAGCACACCGCCGGCTCCGACCAGCGGCCCGACCTTGACCGGGCCGACCAAGATCACCCTGGCCGTCAGCAAACTCCCCACCGGGCGACAGCCCCAGATCCCGTACCTCAGCGGCCGCCAGGTCAGTAGCGGTGCTGGTGGGCAGGTCGACATCCCCGGTAAGGACGACATCCTCCAGGTCGCCCGGGTGAACAGCTCCGTCCTCGCCCTGACCACCAACGGCAATGGCTCGCAGGTACTGCGCCTGGACGCGAACGGCGTCGCCAGCGTCGCGAACGTCAACCACCTGGAGGCCAAGAGCGATCAGAGCGGCGCCGCGTACGCCGCCTTAGGTGGTGACGGACCCGTCGAGGGCGGAACCATCTACGCCGACACCGGCACGTCGCTGACGGCCCTGAAGCTGACCACCCGCTGGAACTTCAAGGTGCTCTCGTACGTGGGCGACAAGGTCTACTTCGAGTCCTCGAACGTACTGGGCAGCGGCGCGACCTGGAGCACCTACGTCTGGTCGCCGGGCGAGTCGAGGCCCACGCTGGTGAAGTCGCTCGCGTCCATGACGAAGATGGCGGCCAACGGGCAGATCGCTGCGACAGCCCTGCTGATCAACGACACCGGCTCGTGTTCCGCGGTCACCGCCGTCGACACCGGGCTGCGGTCCTGGAAGACCTGCGACTACTACCTCAACGACTTCAGCCCCAGTGGCGCGACCGTGTTCGGGGTGCCGTCCGGTGACGACAGCTACTGCTCCTCGGCAGAGGCGGCCCTCGACGCAAAGACCGGCAAGCTGCTCCGCGAGTGGAAGGGCTGCCTGCAGAGCATCACGCCTGAGGACGACGAGCACCTGCTGATGGTGGCGACCGCGTCCGGTGAGGGCGACAATGCCAAGACGGCGATCATCCGCTGCGCGGTCAGTACCGGTGACTGCGAGCTGGCTACGCCTGTGGGCTCAGGCCGACTCCTGCTGAGCTCCTGATGGCCAAGCCGCTACTAAAGGCCAAGAACGGCCCATTGGTTGCAGTAGTGGCCTCTGTCGCCGTCGCCGCGGTAGTGATCGGCAGCGCGATCGCCTACTGGCAGGGCCCTGAAAGCAAGGCCTCCGGCGCGACTCCGCTGCCCGGCCTGAGCAGCACGCCGTCGGAGACACCGATCGTTACGCCGTCACGCACACCGTCGATCACGCCGTCCACACCGCCTAGCACTGCAGGTACTCCGGGTACTCCGGGTACTCCGGCCAAGCCGCCGTCGACCGGCAACCCCGTCGAGATCCCGGTGGAGCTGACCAGCCTGGCCACAGGCCGGAGTACCGACGCGATCCACCTGGCCGGTCGCGAGGTGCGTGGCGGCGGGCCGGCCATCAAGATCCCGGGCAGCCAGCGGATCGGGGACTTCGCCCGGCTCGGCGCCGACCTGCTCGCGACCGTCGGGACCGACGGCGTCAACGACGAGCTGCTCATCATCGGCGCGGGGCATCCGATCAGGAAGGTGCCAAACGTCGACACGCTCGTCGCCGACCGGCAGGGGACCGCGGCGGCGTACTCGACGCTCGTGGTCAACTCCGACGGCATCAGGACAAGAGGTGGCGCCGTCCACTACCTGCCAGCCGGTGGTACGACGAAAACCCTTCCTCTCCCCGCCGACACCTTCGCCCTGCGGGTCGTCGCGTTGCTGGACGGCAAGGTCTACTACCGGTCGACCGATGAGCAGGCGGGCGACATCGAGCGGCTCTACGAGTGGACACCTGGGACCGCGACGCCGAGGCTGGTCAAGGCGGTCACCGCTACGACGATGCTGTCCGCCGACGGCCGGTACGCCGCCTCCCGCCGGAACACCACGACGGGTACCTGCACGACCGTACAAACTGTTGCCACCGGCAAGGATCTTTGGAAGGCCTGCAAGACCGACCTGATGGACTTCACGCCCGGTGGTGGCGTCACGCTGGGGCGCGGGTACGTCGGCGACACCCCGATGGTCCGGATCACGGCGCAGGACACCAGGACCGGCAAGCTGATCCATGCCTGGACCGGCTTCTTCGCCAACGTGGCCGCCGAGGACGACGAGCATCTCCTGATCAGCACGGAGGGTGTGACGGGGGCTTCCCTCGTCCGGTGCGAGATCACCACCGGAGCATGCGAGTACGCCGTGGCTCCCGGCGACGCCGCGCTTCGACTGGATCCAGGGATGACGCCATGAACCAGCGGAACGGCCGGCTGATCGCCGGTGTCGCGGCCGTCGCAGTGGCTGCCGTCGTGGCGGGCGGCTTCGTCGCCTCCCGGCAGAGTCCGGAGGGCTCGACTGCCGACGCGGCTCCGCTGCCCGGTTCTAGCAGCACTCCTCCGAGCAGCAAGCCGACCAGTGGGACCAGTACTGCCACCAACACCGGGCCTGCCACCGTCGACGTCGCAGTGAAGAAGCTGGCCGAAGGCCGGGCGCCGCAGTTGCCGTACCTGGTCGACCGAGAGGTCCGAGGCGGAGCCGGTGGCCCGGTGAAGATCCCTGGCACCGGCACGATCCTGGGCATCGCCCGGCTGAACACGTCCGCGCTGGCCGTCGTCGAGCGGGTCAGCGCGGACAAGGACAAGCTGCCCTTCGGCAGTGACTTGATCAAGGTCCGGTACGGCGAGGTGACCAAGACCTCGGGCGTCTCGACCGTCGTGGGCCGTGACGACCAGGCCGCGGTGGCGTACGCGACCACCCGGTACGACGCCAAGGGCGACCGCATCAAGGGCAGCGACATGTACGCCACGACCGACGAGTCGGCCCAGCGGCTCGAACTCACCAACAGCTGGGACGTCGAGGTACTGGCGTACCGGAACGCGTCGGTCTACTTCCGGGCGGCCGCCACGTCCGGTGGCCCGAAGACGCTCTACCAGTGGAAGCCGGGTGCGCCGAAAGCGACGTCGCTGAAGGGCGGGGAGTCACCCGTCGCGATCGCGAACGACGGCACGATCGCCGCCTCGCTGAAGGTGCTCAACGACGGCAGTTGCGCCACTGTCACCGAGATCGCGACCGGCGGCCAACTGTGGCGCACCTGCGACAGCAAGCTGGCCGGATTCACCCCGGACAGCCAGGTCGCGGTCGGTCTCGAGGCTGCCTTTGAGAGCTGCTCGACCACGATGACCGCCTTGGAGGCCCGGACCGGCAAGCTGATCCGGACCTGGAAGGGCTGCTTCCACGACGCCGTCGCCGAGGACGACCAGCATCTGCTGGCGATCGCCGTCGTCTCGGGCAGCCCGGTGCAAGGCGGCTACACGCTGGCGATCATCCGGTGCAGCATCCCCACCGGCCAGTGCGAGCGCTCGACCGCGAACGCCGTCGACCAAGTCGTGGCCCTGCGATGATCGTCTCGACCCCCTCAGCGCGTTAGGAACGTCGACATGTTGCAGAAGAACGGCCGGCTGGTCGTGATCGTGGCCTCCGTCGCCGTCGCGGCGGTGGTGATCGGCGGGGCCATCGCCTACGGCCAGGGCCCCCGCTCCCGCGGCGGGGCCGCGGCTCCGCTGCCCGCACCCGCCACCACCCCCGCACCGAGCACTCCCAGCGCTAAGACCCCAACGCCTAGTACTACTCCGCCGGCCACCCCGACGGCGACACCCAGCAAGACGCCGGACAAGCCCACCGGGCCGGTCAAGATCACGCTGGACCTGGCCAAGCTGCCCAGAGGCCGTGATCCCCAGCTGCCCTACCTCGTCGGCCGGGTGGTCCGTGGCGGCGCGGGTGGTGCGGTGACGGTTCCCGGCAAGGCGCAGATCCATCAGATCGCCCGGGTCAACGGGGTGGTGCTCGCGGTCGTCGTCAAGGGGCTGGGAACCGAACTGCTCAAACTCGGGCCGGGAGACGGGGACGTCCACCGGACCCCCGACGTCTCCGCGGTCGTGACCGGCGATGACGGAGCCCTGGCGGCGTACTCCACGACCCGGATCGGCAGCCAAGGCGAGGAGCTCAAGGGCGGCACCCTGTACTCCGACAACGGCGGCTTCGAGCAGCACAAGCTCGACCTGCCGTCAGCGTGGGGGCTGCGGGTTCTCGCCGTGGTGAACGGCACGGTCTACTACGAGGCCGGCAGCAAGGAAGGCAGCCCTTCGGAGCTCCGTTCCTGGAAGCCTGGCGCGGCGAACGGTGTACCGCTGAAGATCAGTCGGCCCACCGGCATCTCGGCGGACGGCAAGCTGGTCGCCTCGATGGGGCTGGTCTCGGATGGCGGGTCCTGCTCCGACATCACCGAGATCGCCACCGGCAGACGCCTCTGGAAGACCTGCGAGAGCAGTGTCGAGGGCTTCACCCCGGACAGCCGGACCGCGTTCGGCGGACCCGCGTACGCCGACGGCTACTGCTCCAGGACCGCCTCGGCGCTCGATGGGCTGACCGGTGTGATCCTGCGCGAGTGGACGAGCTGTTTCTTCGACACCGTTCCCGAGGACGACCAGCACCTGCTCATCGTCGCTGACGCAGAGAACGGCGGCGGGGAGGACGAGTCCGGCCAGCGGGCGATCCTCCGCTGCACCGTCGGTACGGGTGCCTGTGAGTTGGCGACCCCGTTGACCAAGACCGGCGTACAGATCGGCAGCTGACTCTTCTGCCCGCAGCTAATGAGCGGCCGGACATTGCCCGGGCGACGGCAGACTGGCCAGATGGATCTAGTCGTGCTGGCCGACATTCATGGGGTGCTGCCTGCGTTGGAGGCGGTACTGGCCGAGCCGGACGTGGTTGCTGCCGAGCTGATCGTGCTGGCCGGGGACATCGCCAGTGGGCCGCAGCCGGTGGAGACGCTGGATCTCCTGGTGGGGTTGGGCGAGCGGGCCGTCTGGGTGCGGGGCAATGCGGACCGGGAGCTGGTGGAGATGGCTCGTGGGACGTTCAAGGGCGATCCGCCGGACCCGGTCAGCCCCTGGGCCGCCTCGCAGCTCCGGGCTGACCAGGTCGAGTTGCTCTCCACACTGCCGACCACTGTGACGATCGGCGACACGCTTTTCTGCCATGCGACTCCCCGCGACGACGAGGAGATGGTGCTGGTCGACAGTCCGATCGCAAGGTGGGCGACGGTGCTCAGCGGCGTACCGGAGGAGGTCAGGACCGTTGTGTGCGGGCATACGCACATGCCCTTCGCCCGGCAGGTCGACCGGCGGCTGGTGGTCAACGCAGGGAGCGTCGGCATGCCGTACGGCGCACCCGGTGCCAGCTGGGCTCTCCTGACTCCAGCGGGCGTCCAGCTACGCCGTACTGCGCTCGACGAGACCGCTGCCGACCGGCTTGCCAAGGACTCGTCGTACCCAGGGATCGAGGAGTGGCTGGACGGGTACCTGCGCTCCAACTACTCCGACACTGAGGCACTAGAGGCGTTCAGGCCCCGCTCGGAGGTGTGAGCGACTACCGTCGGGGCATGTTCGCGCGGCGACGGAAACACTTCGGCACCTCGGCCGACAAGGCGACGTACGCAACGCTGCACACCGCCTCACTCGCTACCCCGAGCCTGCGCGAGGGCCTGACCCCTGCCGCGGCGGGCAAGGCGAGCAAGCATCTGCGGGACCTCCTGGGTACTGCGGCCATCGCCATCAGCGACTCGTCCGGCGTACTGGCCTGGGACGGGGTCGGCGGCCCGTACGAGAGCAACCACCGTGGAGACGTCAAAGGACTCGCGGCGGCCACCCTGCGGACCGGGCGGACCGCAGTACTGGGTGTGCATGACGTGGCCTGCGCCGACCCGCAGTGCCCGATCCGTACTGCGGTAGTAGCGCCCATCGTCACCGAGGACCGAGTAGTCGCGGTACTGGTCGCCTACAGCCCTCGCTCGTCGGCAGCACTCGTCCGGGCGACCGAGGAGGTGGCCAGGTGGGTCTCTGGCCAGGTGGAGCTGGCTGAGCTCAACAAAGAGCGCACCCGGGCGATGGAGGCGGAGCTACGGGCGCTCAGGGCCCAGATCAGCCCGCACTTCATCTACAACGCGCTCGCGGCGATCGCCTCCTTCGTCCGGACGGATCCGGAGCGTGCCCGGGAGCTACTGCTCGAATTCGCCGACTTCTCCCGGTACGCGCTGCGCCGCGGCGGTGAGTTCACCACGCTGTCCGACGAACTGCGCAATGTGGAGCGGTACCTCGTACTGGAGCAGGCCCGGTTCGGCGAGCGGCTCAAGGTCTCGCTGCTGATCGCGCCCGAGGTGCTGTCCGTCGCGATCCCGTTCCTGGTCGTCCAGCCGCTGGTCGAGAACGCTGTCAGGCACGGCCTGGACGGGACCTCAGGCGTCGGCCGGATCACCATCCGCGCCCAGGACCGCGGGCTCGAGGCCGAGATCAGCGTCGAGGACGACGGGTCCGGCAGCGACCCCGAGGTCATTCGCGCTGCGCTGGCCGGCGAGTCGAGCGGCGACTCGGTCGGCCTGGGCAACGTCGACGCCCGGCTACGCCAGGTCTACGGCGACGCCTACGGCCTGGTGGTCGAGACCGCGCCGGAGGCCGGTACAAAGGTCAGCTTCAGAGTGCCCAAATACTCCTCAGGGGTGCATGCGTCCGCTTAGTGCTCCTCAGGCGGTCTGGCGCGAGTGCTGGAGGTGTCCAGGTGCGTGCATCGCGGTGCTGGAGGAGCGTCCTCGATGCGGAGCATCGTGGACGTTTCGCCAGTGCCGTGAGGTGCGTGCCTGGGCGCCTCCAGTGCCGTGTCAGATCGCCTGAGGAGCACTAGTGTGTGGCCCATGACCGACTCTCCACTGCGTGCCCTCGTCGCTGACGACGAGGAGCCGGCGCTCAACGAGCTGGTCTACCTGCTCCGCCAGGACCCCCGGATCGGCTCGATCCAAACCGCCTCGAACGGCACCGACGCGTTGAAGCTCCTGCAGGACGGCGACCTGGACGTCGTCTTCTGCGACATCAAGATGCCCGGCCTCGACGGGATCGTCCTGGCCAGGATCCTGTCCAACTTCAAGAGCCGGCCGCAGATCGTCTTCGTCACGGCGTACGACGAGCACGCGGTCGACGCCTTCGAGCTGGACGCGGCCGACTACGTGATGAAACCGGTGCGGGCCGAGCGACTGAGCGACGCGGTGCGCCGGGTGGTCAACCTGGGGACGCCGACCGCAGTACCACCGCAGGAGGAGACCACCGACGACGAGACGATCCCGGTCGAGCTGGCCGGCGTCACCCGGTTCGTCCAGCGCTCCACCGTCCGGTACGTCGAAGCGCAAGGCGACTACGCCAGGCTTCATACCGGCCAGAACTCGCACCTGGTCCGGATCCCTCTCAGCACCCTCGAAGAACGCTGGCGCGACGCCGGCTTCACCCGCATCCACCGCAGCACCTTGGTAGCCCTCGCCCACGTCGACGAGATGCGCGTAGACGGCGGCCGCTGCGCCGTCCGAGTAGGCGACGACTGGCTCCCCGTCAGCCGCCGCCACACCCGAGAACTCCGCGACCTCCTAGTCCGCTCGACGTCCTTGCGCGGATGAGTACTCCGGAACCACCGCGCCGGGTCAGGGTCACCAGCCCACGGACCAGCGCCGCGCGCCGGATGACTGCGCACACAGGCACTCGCGAGATCGACGAGCAGACGCGGGTCGGTGAGGTCTACATGAGCTCGCTGATCCAGTCGCAGCTCCGGCTCGCCATCGCCGTCATCGCCGGTGCCGCCATCACCCTCGGCGGCCTGCCACTCCTCTTCCTGCTCGTCCCCGCCACCCGCACCCTGCCGATCTTCGGCATCCCGCTCCCCTGGCTCCTGCTCGGCGTCATCGTCTACCCCGTCGTCTACATCGCCGCCCGCATCTACGTCCGGCACGCCGAACGCATCGAAGCCGAGTTCACCGAGTTCGTCGGGCGCAAGTAGATGAACCCGGCGATGAGTTTGACCGCGATCGGATTGGTGATCGCGGCAACTATCGGGATCGGGCTGTTCGGGCTGCGGATCTCCCGCACCACCAGTGACTTCTACGTCGCCAGCCGCGCCGTCACCCCGCGCTGGAACGCGTCCGCGATCAGCGGCGAATACTTGTCAGCGGCATCTTTCCTCGGCGTGGCCGGCCTGGTGCTGGTGAACGGCGCCGACATGCTCTGGTTCTCGGTCGGCTACACCGTCGGCTATCTGATGCTGCTCGTCCTGATCGCAGCCCCGCTCCGCAGGTCCGGCGCCTACACGCTCCCCGACTTCGCCGAGACCCGCTTCGAGTCTGCCGTCGTACGCCGGATCTGCTCCTGCCTCGTAGTCGGCATCGGCACCCTCTACCTCCTACCCCAGTTGCGCGGCGCCGGTCTCACGGTCCACACCGTCACCGGAGCGCCGCCAGCCGTCGGAGCAGCCCTCGTCGCGCTGATCGTGGTCATCAACGTCGCCGCCGGCGGGATGCGCTCGATCACCTTCGTCCAGGCCTTCCAGTACTGGCTCAAGCTCACCGCCCTGGCCGCGCCTATCTTCGTCATCTTCATCGCCTGGCGCTCGGGTGATCACCCCGTCGGCGTTCTGCACTCCCTGCAAGGCGCAGGCGCCGAATGGGCCGAACCACTCTCCCGGGCAGGCGGCCGCAACCACCCGCTGTACGCGACGTACTCGTTGCTCTTGGCCCTTTGTTTCGGAACGATGGGCCTGCCGCACGTCCTGGTCCGCTTCTACACCAACCCGGACGGCCGCGCCGCTCGCCGTACTACGGTCGTCGTACTGGCCCTGCTCGGCGCCTTCTACCTCTTCCCACCCCTGTACGCCGTACTGGGCCGGACCTTCGCACCGGACCTGATCGGCGGCGGCGCCGACACCGTCGTCCTCGAGCTCCCAGGCCGCATTTTCCCTGGTACAGCAGGTGATTTGCTAGGCGCCCTCGTCGCCGCCGGAGCCTTCGCCGCGTTCCTCTCGACGTCATCCGGACTGACCGTCGCCATCGCCGGAGTGATCGACCAGGACCTCCTGCGCAACCGCCTCAACCGGCTGACCGGCGGCGACTACCTGGCCGTCAACAGCTTCCGGATCGCTGCCGTGCTGGCGATCGCCCTTCCCTACTTGGCCTTCAACATCACCGGCGCGCTCAGCCTCGCCGACACCGTAGGCCTGGCGTTCGCCGTCGCCGCGTCGACCTTCTGCCCCCTGCTGGTACTGGGGATCTGGTGGCGCAAGATGTCCATCGTCGGTGCCGCGGCCGGCCTGATCGTGGGCGGGGTCGCCGCGATCACCGCAGTACTGTTCAACGTCATCGGCCCACCCAGCGCAGGCTGGCCGAAGGCGCTGATCGCCCAGCCGGCCGCCTGGACGATGCCGCTCGCCTTCATCACCGTGATCACGGTCTCCAAGCTCACCCCGCACAAGATCCCCCGCGGCACCGCCCGGAGCATGGTCCGCCTGCACACCCCCGAAGCCGTCGACGTCGACCGCGGCCTCCCGTCAGCCTGAGCGTCTGACCGCCTGACCGCTCGTCGTACCGTTCCGACCGCTCATCGCAGCCGGTCCCACCGCCGGTCGAAGGGTGGATGCCATTGGGCGCTCGGTGCAGTTCGGTGCTGTCCGGCCGGAGTGAGCTGGACCACAGTACGAGCAGCAACCCTGCGCGCCGGTCCTTCCGCCCGGCCTGATCCCGTCTGGAGGTCCCGCGATGAGCGATACGCGCCGCGCGGCCGGCGATCCGGAACTGACGACGTACCGAGACGTCCAGCTGTCACCGGACTTCTCCGAACTCCGTCGCCGGTTCCGGCGCTTCGTGTTCCCGATGACCGGCCTGTTCCTGGTCTGGTACTTCGTCTACGTCCTGCTCGCCGACTACGCGCACGGTTTCATGTCGCACAAGGTCGGCGGCAACATCACCGTCGGGCTGCTGTTCGGCTTCGGCCAGTTCGTCTCCACCTTCGCGATCACGCTGCTGTACGTCCGCTGGGCCGACAAGTCGTTCGACCCGGACGCCAAGCACCTGCGTGACCAGATCGAGGGAGAGCACCTGTGAGCGCGCCGCTACTGTTGCCATTGGCAACCACCGTCGGAAACCCCACGGTCAACATCGCGATCTTCGCGGCGTTCGTGGTCGCCACCCTGGCGATCGTCATCCGGGCCTCTCGCAACAACAAGAGCGCGGCCGACTTCTACGCCGGCGGCCGGTCCTTCACCGGCCCGCAGAACGGCATCGCGATCGCCGGTGACTACCTGTCCGCCGCGTCGTTCCTCGGGATCGCCGGGGCCATCGCAGTGAACGGGTACGACGGCTTCCTGTACTCGATCGGCTTCCTGGTGGCCTGGCTGGTGGCCCTGCTGCTGGTCGCCGAGCTGCTCCGGAACACCGGCCGGTTCACGATGGCCGACGTACTGTCGTTCCGGCTCAAGCAGCGTCCGGTCCGGATGGCTGCGGCCATCTCCACCCTGGGCGTCTGCTTCTTCTACCTGCTGGCTCAGATGGCCGGTGCGGGCGGCCTGGTCGCGCTACTGCTCGGCATCTCGAGCAAGGCCGGGCAGAACGTCGTGATCGCGGTCGTCGGCGCCATCATGATCACCTACGTGCTCGTCGGTGGCATGAAGGGCACCACCTGGGTGCAGATCGTCAAGGCGGTGCTGCTCGTCATCGGCGCCGGCATCATGACGATCTGGGTGCTGGCGAAGTACTCGTTCAACCTGTCCGGCCTGCTGGGTGCCGCAGTGGACAAGAGTCCCGCCGCCGGGGAGAAGCTCCTCAGCCCGGGTCTTCAGTACGGCGCAACGGGGATCAGCAAGCTCGACTTCATCTCGCTCGGCCTGGCCCTGGTGCTCGGCACCGCCGGCCTGCCGCACGTGCTGATGCGCTTCTACACCGTGCCGAACTCGCGTGAGGCCCGCCGCAGCGTCAGCTGGGCGATCTGGATCATCGGCATCTTCTACCTGTTCACCCTGGTCCTCGGGTACGGCGCGGCCGCGCTGGTCGGCCCGGACAAGATCAAGGCGGCTCCCGGCAAGGCGAACTCGGCGGCTCCACTGCTCGCGTACGAACTCGGCGGGGAGATCCTGCTGGGCGTGATCTCAGCGGTCGCCTTCGCCACGATCCTGGCGGTCGTGGCCGGCCTGACCATCACGGCGAGCGCGTCCTTCGCCCACGACATCTACGGCTCCGTCATCAAGAAGGGTCAGGTCAGCGGCGACGGCGAGGTCCGGGTCGCCCGGATCACCGTGGTCGTGATCGGCGCGGTCGCGATCGTCGGCGGCATCTTCGCCAACGGCCAGAACATCGCCTTCCTGGTGGCACTCGCCTTCGCGGTCGCGGCGTCGGCGAACCTGCCGACGATCCTCTACTCGCTGTTCTGGCGGCGCTTCAACACCAGAGGCGCGCTCTGGAGCATCTACGGCGGTCTGGGCTCGGCGATCTTCCTGATCATCTTCAGCCCGGTCGTCTCCGGCAAGGTGGACAAGAAGACCGGGGCGAGCCTGTCGATGATCACCGACACCGGGATCGACTTCCACTGGTTCCCGCTCGACAACCCGGGCATCGTCTCGATCCCGCTGGCCTTCGTGCTCGGCATCATCGGCACGCTGACCAGTCGCGAGGGCACCAACATCGACAAGTTCGCCGAGATGGAGGTCCGCTCGCTCACCGGGGCCGGTGCCGAGAAGGCAACCTCCCACTAGACCTGTCAGGCAGGCCCTGCTGATTTTCACGCGAACCTGCCTGGCAGCTTCACCCCGAGACCCGGGGGACCAAGCACCCAGCTTGGCTCCCCGGGTTTTTCGCGTTCTCAGTGCTTCAGCGACGGCCAGAGTTCAAGGAAGGCGATGCGCGACGCCTCACCACGCTGCTCCTCGGCAGCATGCAAACGCCCGAAGGTGAAGGCGTTCCCGCCATCCAGATAGGTCTGTACTGCGAGCAGCCGCAGCAACTCACGAGCCACCACGCTGTCCTGGTGGTCGCCGAGCACCTCCTGGACCTCCTTGGCCCGGGAGACCAAGCCGGCCGCCTCGTCGCCGAGGACCGGGAGGGCGGACTCAGCGGCGTACCGGAGTCGTTTGGAGGCCTTGCGCACCTCGTGCAGCTCGTGGTCCTGCTCGGCGGTGTCCTCAGCATCCTGCATCCGCTTGACGCCCTTGCTCATCCGCTTCCAGTCGTGATCGAGCAGCTCGGGCAGCTGCTTGGACGCCTTGCGCGTTTCGCCGATCAGCGGTGGGTTCGCGACCAGCTCGTCCAAGGCGTCGAGCAGCCGGAAGTACCGCTCGCTCTCCAATGCGGCCAGTGCCTCGACCCGGGCGGCCTTGTAGACCGATCGCAGGTGGGTGTCGATGTAGGCGCCGACCCTGCCCATCACCAGCTCGGCCGGCTGCTCGTCGACGGCGGTGCTGAAGTGCTCACGCAGTACTTCGGCGTCGCGCGCGCCGCCCAGCTCACCCGCCAGCCACTTGAGCTCGTCGCGCAACGGGTCGCCGACCTCACGATCGATGACCGGCCGGTACGTCGCCAGCGCGGAGCGCAGCCGTCGGGTCGCGACCCGCATCTTGTGGACCGAGTCGGGGACGTCACGGCGTACGCCGGGGTCGCGCTCGTGGATCGCCTGCACCTGCGCGATCGCGTAAGCGCGGAAGAGGTCGGCCGTGGTCGGCTTCTTCGGCAGCTCCCACCCGTCCTGCTTCGGCACCCGGTCGCCGAGTGCCCGCGCGAGTTTGCTCGGGCCTGACGCGGGCTTGGCGCCGGCGGCGCGGAGTACCGGCTCGGCGGCCTCGAGCAGGTCGGTCTCGCCGTTGACCAGCTCGACCTCCCACTCCCGCCAGCTCTCCGACTCACCGTCGACGGTCGCGGTCACCTCGTCGTCGGCGATCTCGGCGAGCACCTCCCCGTCGGCGTCCAGCAGCCGGTGCACGATCCGCCGCGTCGATAGGGTCACCACGGGGACCAGCTCGTTGTCACGGGCATGCACGCGGACGATCCGGACCACCTGGATCGGCACCTTGCGCACCGCCCGGCCGAGCGGGTGCCGGATCTCCAGCCGCTCACCCGAGGCGACCGGCAGCTTCACGTGCCAGCCGTCGTCCTCGCCGCCGGTGCGGCGTCTGAGCGTCACCTTGTTGGCGGCCAGGTCGAGGCCGGCCGTGTCGAAGTACACGGCCTCCAGGTTCAGCTCGACGGGCTGCGCGACGCTCTCGACTCCCGGCAGCTCCAGCAGCACCGGCAGGATCGCGTGCTCGTCGACGTCGTACTTGGTCTCGATCTCAAGCTCTTCGGTCGGCGACATGCCCCTTGTTTACCAGCCACGCCCAATCCGCCGCACCCGGTTCAACGTCAAGATTCCCGGTCGGCCACTCACAATGGTCCGATGAGCAGGTCCAATGAGAGTGCGACTGGTAGATCCAAAGCAGGCGCCGACTTCCTTCAACTACGCCCCGAGGAGGCCCCGTCCGGCGGCCTGGCCGAGTGGCTGGCCACCGAGCTCCGCACAGCGATCGCCGACGGCCGCCTCCCTATCGGAAGCCGACTCCCCGCGACCCGCCAACTCGCGACTGAGCTGCAGGTCTCCCGCGGGGTGGTGACGGAGGCCTACCAACGCCTCACCGAAGACGGTCACGTAGCCGGCCGCGGCCGCGCCGGCACCACCGTGGTCGCGGCGCCCGTCAGCCGACCCGCGGTCTCCGACGAGGTACCCGCTGTGGGGGCCCGGCTTCGTGGGTTGTCGGTGGAGGGGGCTCGGGTGGGGCGGCTTACGTTGGCTGAGCCTGATCAGGACATCTTCGACGCGATGCGGGCGGCGCCGGCTCGGATTGATCTGACGCCCGGGGTGCCGGATCTGGCGGCGTTCCCGCGGGCCGCCTGGCTGAAGGCTGAGCGGGCGGTACTGACCGACCTCTCCGCATCGGCCTTCGGCTACGGCGACCCAGCCGGTACGCCGGCGTTGCGGCTCGCCGTCGCCAACTGGCTGGCGCGCAACCGTGGAATCAAGGCCGACCCGGCCGACCTCATCATCGTCGCCGGTGTTTCCCAAGCACTCGCCTTGATCTGCCAAGTGCTCGGCAGCGACGGCATCACCGAGCTGGCCGTGGAGGATCCGGGTTCACTCGGCTCCCGCCAGCATCTGCAGATCTGGGGCATGCAGACGCCGCCCATCCCGGTCGACGACGGCGGACTACGCGTCGACGTACTACGAGCCAGCAGCGCCCGAGCCGTCCTCGTCACGCCCGCGCACCAGTTCCCGACGGGCGTAGTACTGGACGGAGAACGCCGACGAGAGCTGATGCAATGGGCCACCGACGGCGGCCTCATCATCGAGGACGACTACGACGCCGAACACCGGTACGACCGCCCACCGGTCCCCGCCATGCGCGCAATGCTCACCGAGCAGGTGATCTACACCGGCAGCATCTCCAAACTCCTGGCCCCCGCGCTGCGAATCGGCTGGATGCTCCCCCCACCCCGCTACCGCCGCGCCCTGATCGCCGCCAAACGCCATGCCGACCTAGGCAACGCAGGCCTACCGCAACTAACCCTCGCCCACCTGATGGAATCCGGCGACCTGGAACGCCAACTCCGCTTCGTCCGCCGCCGCCACCGCACCCGCCGCGACGCGATGATCACCGCCATCACCAACCACTTGCCCACAGCAACAGTCCACGGCGCCGCCGCCGGCCTCCACCTGACCATCACCTTCCCCGAAGGCCCCGACGACATAGCCCTAGCCTCAGCAGCCCTGGACCTAGGCGTCAAAACCCAACCGCTCTCCTGGCACTACCAACACCCCCTGGCCCCCGGCCTGGTCCTCGGCTACGCCGCCCGCACCCCCACCGACATCACCACCGCCATCCCCCAAATCGCCACCGCTCTCAAGTCGTTGTCCACTTGATGGAAACGGGTCGGCGGCGCAGGAGCGGGGACGGTCAGCGCGGGCGGCGGGGGCGGGGTAGGACTAGCGGGGTACCGGTGAGGGGGTCTTCGATCACCTCGCAGGGGAGGCCGAAGACCTGTTCGACGAGGGCTGCCGTGACGACCTCCTCGGGATTGCCTTGGGCCACGACTTGGCCGGACTTCAGGGCGATCAGGTGGTCGGCGTAGCGGGCGGCGAGATTGAGGTCGTGCAGCACGAGGACGACCGTTTTGCCACGGTCGCGGTTGAGGTCGTGGACCAGATCGAGGATCTCGAGTTGATGGGCGAGGTCGAGGAAGGTGGTCGGTTCGTCCAGCAACATGGTCTCGGCGTCCTGCGCCAGTGCGAGCGCGATCCAGACCCGCTGACGCTGACCGCCGGACAGCTCATCCAGGGAACGGTTCGCCAGGTCCGAAGTACCGGTGGCTTCCAGCGCGGCCGCCACCACCCGCTCATCCTCGGCTGACCATTGCCGGAACCACCGCTGATGCGGATGACGCCCGCGTCCGACCAGATCGGACACAGTGATCCCATCCGGCGCCACCGGCTGTTGCGGCAACATCCCGAGCTTCGTCGCCAACGTGCTCCCAGACAGACCAGCAAGGTCGGCGTCGTCCAGATAGACAGCACCGCCCTTCGGTGCCAGCAGCCTGGCCAGCCCACGCAGCAGAGTCGACTTCCCACAAGCATTCGCCCCGACGATCACGGTGATCCGGCCGGCGGGAATCTCCACCGACAACTCCGTCACCACCGGCGTCGCGTCGTACGCGAGGCTCAGGCTCTCGGTGCGCAGTACGCCCATAGGTCAGCCTCCTTGCCCGACGCGGTTCGCGCGAGCCATCAGAATCAACAGGTACGGCGCGCCGAGAAACGCCGTGACGACACCGACCGGCAGCGCGGTGGGCGCGAAGAGCTCCCGCGCGAGCAGATCGGAGCCGACCACCAGCAGGGCCCCGATCGCCCCGGCAGCAAGCAATCCGGCGACACGTTCGGCGACCAACCGACGGGCGAGCTGCGGCGCGACCAGCGCAACGAAACCGATCGGTCCGGCTGCCGCCGTCGCGAGCCCAGCCAAGCCGACTCCGACAGCGATCAACAGCCCACGCGACAGCTCGACCCGGCCGGCGAGCGTCCGGGCGAGGTCGTCGCCCAACTCGAGCAGCCTCAACTGTCGCGATCCAGCCATGGCCGCTGGTACCAGGATCAGCAGCGTGATCCCGATCAGCGTCACATGCGGCCAGGACCGTCCGGCGAGACTGCCCGCCAGCCACATGGAGGCACTCTTGGCCGCGTAGATATCGGCCAGCGTGAGCAGGTACGCCGTGATCGAGCCGACGATCGCTGTGACGCCGATCCCGACCAGCACCAGGCGATACCCGGCAATGCCTTGTCTATAAGCAAGAAGGTAGATGGCGGTTGCTGTCAGCAAGGATCCGGCCAGCGCGCCGGCCGGGAGCCAGCCGATCGACGTACCGAAGATCGTGATCATCAGTACTGCGGCCAGCGCAGCACCCGCGTTGATCCCGATCAGGTCCGGGCTGACCAGCGGATTGCGCGCCAACCGCTGGAAGATGGCGCCCGAGATCGCGAACGCGGCCCCGACCCCCATCCCGACGAGGACTCTGGGCAGCCGATTGTTGACCACCACGTCCGTCATGATCAAAGAGCCGTTGCCTGCCAGGGTGTTGAGCACCTGCGGCAGCGGGATCTCGTAGTCGCCGAGGGTGAGCGAGATGGCAGCGATCACCAGAGCGGCCACCCAGGCGACCGTCGCGACCACGATGCCGGCGACGTCGACCCGGGTGGAGAACGGGCCGATCCGGATCGCCTTCACAGCTCGGCCAGCTTGCGGCGGCGGACGAGGGCGATGAACAGCGGAGCACCGATCAGCGCAGTGACGATGCCGACCTGCAGTTCATCGGGTCGTGCTACTAGCCTTCCGGCCACGTCCGCGAGCAGCAGAACAGTCGGCGCCAGAACGAGTGACCACGGAAGGATCCACCGGTAGTCAGCACCGACCAGAGCTCTCGCCACATGCGGCACAGCGAGGGCGATGAAGGCGATCGGTCCGGCCATCGCGGTCGCAGTACCGGCGAGCAGCATGACGGCGAGGGCTGCCAGTACGCGAACCAGACCGATCCTGGTCCCCAAGGTCACAGCCAGGTCTTCGCCGAGAGCCAACTGGTTGAGCGATCGACCGAGAGTCAACGCCAAGAGGATGCCTAGGGCAATGAAAGGCAAGGCCTGGGCAACGATCGCACTGGTTGCCAAGGTCAACGAACCGACGACCCAGAACCGGAACTCGTTGAGGGTGGAGAGGTCGAGCAAGGTGATGGCCGAGGTCACCGATCCGAGCAGGGCGGAGAGGGCGGCCCCGGCCAATGCGAGCTTGATCGGGGTGGCGCCACCCCGACCGACCGAGCCGACGAGATAGACCACGACGGTCGCGATCAGAGCGCCACCCATCGCGAACCACACGTACCCGGTGAGCGACTGGACGCCGAGCAAACCGATCGCGGCGACGACGGCCAGTGCGGCACCCGCGTTCACGCCGAGGATTCCCGGGTCGGCCAACGGGTTGCGGGTGATTCCCTGCATCACGGCGCCGGCCAGGCCGAGGGCTGCCCCGGCGAGTAGGCCTGCGGCAGTACGGGGGAAACGGAGGTACCGGATCACCCGGTCCGTGTCGGATCCGGTGAAGTCGGCGGCCGCGACGAAGACGTCGTGCGGGCCGAACCACTGGTTGCCGGCCACCAACGACAGCAACACCGCACCCAGCAAGACGACGCAGGCCACAGCCAGGCCGGCCGCCCGCGCGCCACCGCTCTTCACGCGACCGGGGCCATCGCGACCGGAGCCTTCACTTGACCAGGTCGGGGTGGATCAGTTTCGCGATCAGTTCGGTGGAGTTGGCGCCGCGGACACCGGCCGAGTGGTGGGCGAACAGCCACGGGTACACGTGCCTGTTCTTGACCGACTTGAGGTTCGCGTACGCCGGATTGCCGAGGATCTTCTGGACGTCCGGCTGGACCTTGGCCTCGGTCAGCGAGGCGTCGCAGCAGCCGCTGATCAGGACGTAGTCGGGGTCGCGCTTGATGAACTCCTCGATGCTGATCTTCACGTTCCGCTTCGAGGTCAGGTCGGCGAAGGCATTCACCCCACCGGCCTGCTTGATCAGCACGGTGCCGAAGTCGGGGCCGCCCGACACGGTCAGGCCGCCGCCCTCCAGGCCGGGGCGCAGGATCGCGACGGTCGGCTTGTCGGCGCCCTTGACCTTCGCCTCGACGGCGGCGATCCGCTGCTGCTGGTCGGCGATCACCTGCTCGGCGCGGTCGGAGACAGCGAACAGCTTGCCGAGGTCGCGCAGATCGGCGTACACGTTGTTCATCGAGACGGTCGAGGGGTCGATCGCCTCGTCGCCCTTGCCGTCCGCGGTCGGGCAGAGCGGGCTGAAGATCCAGGTCTGCACGCCGAGGTCCGACAGGCTCTTGCGGCTGCCGAAGCTCTCGTCGCTGCCGCCTCCGCCGAACACGTCGTTGAAGCCGGAGAGCACGAAGTCCGGGTTCTGGCTGAGCAGTTCTTCTCGACTCGGCAGGTTCTTGTAGTACTTCGCGTCCTTCTGCGCGGCGGCGTACTGCGGCAACACCTCGGCATCCAGATACGCCGTACCGACCAGCCGGTCCGAGATCCCCAGCGCGTGCGCCATCTCGATGGCCGGCTGATAGGCCGCGAACACCCGCTTCGGCGGCCCGTCGACAGTCACGTCGATCCCACAGTTCTTCACCGTGATCGCATTCGCACCTGCACCCGGCCCGGCGTCGGCCGCACCCCCACAGCCGGTGACCAAGGACAGTACGACGACAGCAGCAACCAGCGTTTTCACGCGCGCCTCCAGCACCTCGTGGACGGTGTGACACGCCGTGGCCGGTCTCCTGGCTGACGGGAACCTCATCCCAGGGCTGACCTTCCCAGCCAAACCTCAGCCAGTGGTCTCTGTCTCCAGATCACCCAAGAACATCCCGCTCACAGTGGCGAGGGCCGCGCCGGCATCCCACCGGCTTCCCGAACACCACGACGCGCCAACCGTAACCCACCTGCAACCCAGTCGCAGAAGCCGGGGTCAGCGGGTGTAGAGGCCTGACATGGCTAGGGCGAAGGTGACCATGTTGTCTTTGTCGGTGGTGCCGGCGGGGAGGGGGACCAGGTCGATCAGCTTGTCGGTGCCTACTCGGATGACGGAGCGGCCGGTGGCGGTGTCTACGTAACCCTCGTCGCCTAGGGGGATGGGGAAGGAAGTTGTGGCTTTGCTGATGGGGGCGATGACTGCTTGGGCGTCGGCTACTCGGCGGACGGTGGAGTAGAGGACGCGGGTCTTGGTGATCCAGCCGCAGACGATGTCGCCGGCGGCGGTTTCGCTGTCGCGGCGGACCGTAGCTTCGGCGCCCATCACCTTCGCGGCGACTGTGGTGCCCCGCTCGCATTCTGGGCGGGTGATGAAGGGCGCGGGCTCTGGGAGACCCTCGGCTTGTTGGGCTGCGTCCTGGGCCAGTACAACGTACTTCGCCAGCGTCGCGGGCGGCCCACTCATCTTGCGCAGCTTGCCATCGGCCAGGAACACGATGAAGCGGCTGTTCCCGAACCCGCCCTGCCCGACCGTCACCGGCTTGGCCGGCTCGCCCTTCGTCGCGTCGTAGGCCTTGCGAGCCGCCGCAAGGTCCGCGGGGGTCGCGAAGAAGACGGACGTGCCAACTCGTAGTACCGGACCGGACGGAGTCCTGCTCAGGTCGAGCTGGCACTGGTCGTACGTCGGGAAGCCGAACTCGGCCGGCACCTGCGTCGGGTGGATCCGCACCACCGGCACACCCAGCGTCGACTGGACGAGCGTCTGGTTCATCCGCACGCACAGGGTGTCGGCCACCTTGGAGCTAGGCGGCGTACTCGGCGTATCCGTCGGCGTAGGGGTAGGCGACTCAGTAGGCGTAGTGCTCACCGAGACCAGCGGCGGCACGCTGGGCGCCGTCTCGCCCCCAGGACCGCCACACCCGGCCAACAACGCAGTACTGCCGAGCAGAGCCACCACCAAGCGAGTACGCATGGTCACAGAGACTACTCGTGGCTCTCGATGAACTCCTTCGTCTTGGCGATCGCGAACCCCCACCCCTGGTGCACCGTCGGCGCCGGCGGGATCGCGATCTCGTCCGGGTTCGTCAGCACGTCGATCAGCACCGGCCCAGCAGTCCCCAGCGCCCGCGAGACCGCCTCATCCACCTCGCCTGGCCGCTCCACCCGAATCCCGGTCAGCCCGATCGCCTTGGCCACCTCGGCGAAGTCCGGGTTCGCCAGCTTCGTCCCGTACTCCGGCAGCCCCACCTGCTCCATTTCCAGCTTGACCATGCCGAGCCGCCCGTTGTTGAACACCACCAGCTTGACCGGCAACTCGTACGCCACCGCCGTGATCAGATCCCCGAGCAGCATCGACAACCCACCATCACCGCAGAACGCCACCACCTGCCGCGAGCGATCCACCGCCGACAACCCGAGCGCGTGCGGCATCGCATTCGCCATCGACCCCAGGTTGTACGACCCGATCAACCGCCGCTCGCCCCGCATCCGCACATACCGCGCCAGCCAGACCGTCGACATCCCCGTGTCACTCGTGAACAACGCGTCATCCGAGGCATGTCGATCAACAGCCGCCGCCAGCAGCTCAGGCCGGATCCGCGCCTCCGGGTTGTCCACCTTGCGCCGCAGCAGCCCCTTGGGCTTCCGGTCGAACGCAGGATCGGTGAACTGCACCTGCCGCTCCCGCCAAGCCGCGTACGACTTCAGTGCCTTGTCCAGATGCCCAGTGGAAGTCTTCTGCTGCAGTAGCGGCAACAACGACGCCAGTGTCGGCTGTGCGTGCCCAACCAGCCCATGGTCGACCAGCACCCGCCGCCCGATGTGCGCACCCCGCAGATCCAGCTGTACGACGGTCTTCCCGGCCGGCAGGAACTCCCGGTACGGAAAGTCCGTCCCCACCAGGAACAGCACGTCACATCCGTCGAACGCCACCTTGCTCGCGTGATTACCCAGCAGCCCCGACTGCCCGACCTCCTGCGGCAAGTTCTCCTCAAACCGCTCCTTGGCCTTCAGCGTCAGCACAGTGGGCGCCGCCAACAGGCTAGCCAGCTCCTGCACCTCAGTCAGTGCCTCACGAGCCCCCATGCCCACCAGTAGCGTCACGTTGTCGGCAGCGTTGAGTACTGCCGCTACCTTCTCCAGTTCAGCCGCGTCAGGCACGGTATGCGACGCAGGCTCGAGGAACTGCGGCACCGGCGTACCGTGCGGCACCTCTAGACCGCCCACGTCACCAGGGATCGACAGCACCGCGACACCGCGCTCCGCCAGCGCCGCATTGACTGCCTGCTCGATCAGCCCGGGCGCCTGCTCCGCAGTGGACACCGTCGCGCAGAACACGGCGACATCCGCGAACAGCACATCGTTGTTGACCTCCTGGAAGAAGTCGCTGCCGATCTCCTCCCGCGGCACCTGCCCACAGATCGCCAGCACAGGCACCCGCGACTTGGCCGCGTCGTACAGGCCGTTGAGCAGATGGATCGCCCCCGGCCCGACCGTCCCCATGCACACACCCAGCCGACCAGTGAGCGACGCCTGTGCCCCAGCAGCGAAGGCACCCGCCTCCTCGTGCCGTACGCCGATCCACTCCACCCGGTCCTCGCGCCGGATCGCATCGGTGACCGGGTTGAGCGCATCACCGACCACACCCCAGACCGAGCTCACGCCATGGTCGGCCAACGACTCGACCAGCAACTCCGCGACAGTGCTCACCAAAGGCTCCCTACGGTCTGAACAGATCCGGATCCGCCTGTACCCAATCCCGGGCCCAGGACTTCGACACGTCATGAAGGCCGGCCAGCAACTGCCCCGGCGCAAGGTGCTCGAAGAGGTCGGCATAGCTCTCCGTGCGGGTGTGGTCGATCCGCCGGAGCAGCATCCGCGGCTCCAGCTGATCCGGCCCGTCCAGCCCCATCGACGCGATCACCTGCATCGCGGACGCCACCGTCTCGCGCTGGAAGTTCGCCACCCGGCTGGTCTTGTCGGCGACGTCGAGCGCGCGCATCCGGCGCGGGTCCTGGGTCGCGACGCCGACCGGGCAGGTGTTGGTGTGGCAGGTCTGCGCCTGGATGCAGCCGGTCGCCATCATCATCGCGCGAGCCGCGTTGGTGTAGTCCGCGCCCTGCAGGATCCGCTTGACGATGTCGACGCCGGTGGCGACCTTGCCGCTGGCCCCGATCTTCACCCGGTCCCGCAGCCCGACGCCGGTCAGCGCGTTGTGCACGGTCAGCAGGCCCTCGGTCAGCGGCGTACCGATGTGGTCCTCGTACTCCTGCGGCGCCGCGCCGGTCCCGCCCTCGGCGCCGTCGACCACGATGAAGTCCGGAGTGATGCCCTCGGCAACCATCGCCTTGCAGATCGCCAGCACATCGGTCCGCGACCCGACGCAGAGCTTGAAACCGGTCGGTTTGCCGCCGGCCAGCTCACGCATCCGGGCGATGAACAGGACCAGTTCGCGCGGCGTCGAGAACACCTGATGGTACGGCGGGGAGACGACCTTCTTGCCGACCGGTACGCCGCGGACGGCCGCGATCTCGGCCGTCACCTTCGCCCCGGGCAGCACCCCGCCGATGCCGGGTTTCGCGCCCTGGCTGAGCTTGAGCGAGACGAGTTTCACCTGGTCGTCGGCGGCCTTGTCGCGGAACTGGTCCGGGTCGAAGCCACCATCGGCGTCGCGCGTTCCGAAGTACCCGCTGCCGATCTCCCAGACCAGGTCGCCGCCGTTGCGGTGGTACCGGCTGATCCCGCCCTCACCGGTGTCGTGCGCGAACCCGCCGCGCGCCGCACCCCGGTTGAGGGCCTCGATCGCGTTGGCGCTGATCGCGCCGAAGCTCATCGCCGAGACGTTCAGCAGCGCCATCTCGTACGGCGAAGTGCAGTCCGGCCCGCCGATCCTGACCCGCGGAATCTCCTGCGCGACCGGGCGCGGCACGGTCGAGTGGACCAGGTACTCGTAACCGACCTCGTTCACGTCCCGCTCGGTGCCGAACGGCTGTTCCTCGTTGGTGCCTTTGGCCCGGGCGTAGATGGTCGTACGAGTGTCGCGGTCGTACGGGCGGCCGTCGTAGTTGCGCTCGATGAAGTACTGCTGCAGCTCCGGCCGGATCTTCTCCAGCAGGAAGCGCAGATGCCCGATGACCGGGTAGTTGCGCAGGATCGAGTGCTTCTTCTGGACCACGTCGTGAATGCCGACGGCGATCAGCAGGACCACGATGCCGAGCAGGGTGAAGAGCAGCACCATGCTCCCGAAGCTACCCCGTGGGTTGTACTCCGCCCCGGAGGTCACGCTCGCGGATCGCGTGTTCGTCGGTCCGCGAGTCGTACCGCCAGAACTCACGCAGCCAGACCGCAGTACCGACGACTCCCACGACACAGAGCGCGCCACCGCTGACGATGGCGGTCCGTACGGTCGTCAGGTCGGCCACCAGCCCAGAACGCGCCTGACCGCCGAGCGGGCCGAGTGAGTAGCCGAGCATCTCGATCCCGGCCAGCCGGCCGCGCATCTCGTCCGGGATGGTCTGGTTCCAGATCACCGACCGGAACAGCACCGACACCATGTCGGCGCCGCCCGCGATCGCGAAGAAGCCGATCGCGAACCAGATGTTCGGCGCCAGCCCGGCGATCCCGACCGACGCTCCCCAGACAATCGTCGCGCAGACGACGGCCCGGCCCTGGTGGTGCACGCGCTTGGCCCAGCCGCTCGTCAGGCTCGCGCACATCGCGCCGATCGCCTCGGCGCTGTAGAGGAGACCGAGCAGTTTCGGCTCCTTCAGGATGTCGGTCGCGAACGCGGGGAACAACACGATCGGCATCGCCAGGAACATCCCGACCATGTCGACCAAGTAGGTGGCGAGCAGGTCCTTGCGCCGGTAGGCGTAGACGATGCCCTCGCCGATCCCGCGCAGGCTCGGCGGCTTGCTGTGCTCACTCGACTTGTACGACCCGAGCCCGGCGTACAGGCAGGTCGCGATCACCAGACCGGTCAGCTCGATCGCGAAAGCCCAGGTCACCCCGGCCGTGCCGACCAGTACGCCGCCCAGCGCGGGACCGGCGAGTTGCCCGATCTGCATCGTCAGCGACATCAGCGCCACGCCGGCGGCCATCTCTTCGTGCTTGACCACCCGCGGGAAGAGCGCCTCCCGGCTCGGCCGCTGGAGTGAGGTGGCGATCGCGTTCAGCCCGCCGCAGACGTAGATCAGCCAGACCTGCGGGTGGGCCAGCAACGAGTTGCTGAGCATCAGCGCGCAGATGAGGGCCTGGGCGATACCGGTCGCGATCAGCATCTTGCGGCGGTCGACGTGGTCGGCCAGCGCACCGCCGTACAGGCCGAAGACGACCAGCGGAACGATCGTCACCAGGCCCATCGCGCCGACCGCGAAGTTCGAGCCGGTCAGCTGGTACAGCTGGAACGGCAGCGCCACGTAACCGACCATGCCGCCGAGGAAGAAGACCGAGCCGGAGATCACCAGGATCCGGAAGTCCCGCGACCCCCGCCACGGCGTCAGATCGATCTTCAGGCGGGCCAGCCGGGTCCGGAAACTTGTTGCCACTGGCACATAGTGACACCTGCATCGGCTCTGGATGAACCCATTTCCGCCCTACTGTCGGCCGCATGATCTCGAATCTCAAAGCCCATGCCCGGGCGTTGGCCGTCTTCGCCACCGGTGCGGCAGTCGCCGGTACTGCGCTGCTCGTCCCGGCAGCCGCTCAGGCGAACACCAGCGCTACCGCCCAGGCCTCGACCACGGCCGCTGTGAGCGACCTGCTGAAGCCCGGCCAGATCCTGAAGCCGGGGCAGTACCGTCGTTCGAAGAGCGGCATCTACACCTTCGTCATGCAGACCGACGGCAACGCGGTGCTCTACAAGAACGGCAAGACCCCGGTCTGGAGCACGGTGACGAACAAGAAGTCGTCGGCGATCGTGATGCAGAAGGACGGCAACCTGGTCGTCCTCTCCGGTCGTACGCCGGTCTGGGCCAGCGGCACGCACGGCAGCACCAACTCGACCCTGGCCGTGCAGAACGACGGCAACCTGGTGATCTACAACTCCCGCGGCAAGGCAGCCTGGACGCGCTGGATGGTGCTGGTCACCCTCGGCGCCGGACGGGTGCTGCCGACGAACCAACTGCTGTACTCGCACAACCGGGTCTTCCGGCTGCAGATGCAGTCCGACGGCAACGCGGTGATCGTGAAGAACGGCAAGACGCCGATCTGGAGCACCCGGACGATCAGCAAGGGCGCGTTCGCGACCATGCAGACCGACGGCAACTTCGTCGTCTACACCGCCAAGAAGAAGGCCCTGTGGTCCAGCAAGACGAACCGCAAGGGCTCGGTCCTGCAGATGCAGGACGACGGCAACCTGGTCGTCGTCTACGGCCGTACCCCGGTCTGGGCCAGCGGCACCGGCGGTCGCTGACCAACACCCCCGCACCACTGCGGACCGCCGTTGCATCAACCTGCAACGGCGGTCCGGCGTTTTTGGCCGATCGAAGCCCTACCGTCGGACAAATGAAGGCATTCACCGCACTCCTCACCGCCGCGCTGGCCACCGCAGCCGCCTTGGTGGTCAGCCCCGCCGCCCAAGCAGCTCCCACCTCGGCCACAGCGGTCGCCGACCAGCTACTCCCTGGCCAGCGGCTGACGGCCGGTCAGTACATCCGCTCCAAGGACCAGCAGTGGATCCTCGTGATGCGGGCCACCGGCCGGCTGGAACTGCTCCGGCCGGGCACTGGTACCTATGAGTGGGCCATCGACACCGGGCGTAAGGGCTCCGTCCTGCGGATGGAGACCGACGGCAGCCTGAGCATCATCTACGGCCGGACCAAGGTCTGGAGCGGCGGCGCCAAGGCGAGCCCGAAGGCCAAGCTCGTGCTCCCGACCGACGGCCTGCTGAAGATCCTGACTCCGCAGGGCAAGTCGGTCTGGAACCGGCACATGGTGATCGAGACCATGTGGCCGGGCACCGAGCTCTTCGCGGCCGGCCCGCGCAACATCGCGTTGTCGGTGTTCTCGCCGTCGAAGGTCTACACCCTCCAGCTGCGGCCCAACGGCGACCTCGAGCTGATGAAGAACAACAAGACCCTGCTGTGGCGGGCGCCCGATCCCAGCAAGACCCCGGACTCGATCGCCAGGCTGACGGCGGACGGCACCTTCGCCGTCTACAACAACTTCAACCTCCCGACCTGGACGGCCGGCAGCAAGAAGCCCGGCACCGTCGTGCAGGTCCGCGACGACGGCTCACTGGTGCTGATCTGGGGACGCACGCTGGTGAAGAAGCTGCACTGAACGAACCAGTTGGGCGGCGGTGGCGTCATATCCCTTGAAAGCTTCAGACCTAGGGGGATCACTTCAGATGTTCAAGAACAAGCTGCGCGCCACCGTCGCTCTCGCCGCCTCTGCCGCGGCACTTGCCACCGGTACTGCGGTACTGGCCGTCGCACCGGCCAGCGCCGCCACCACGTCCACTACTCAGGCCTCGTACGTCTCCGACACGCTGAAGCCGGGCCAGTCGCTGAAGGTCGGCCAGTACCTCCGGTCGAACGACGGCAAGTACGTGCTCAGGATGGACGCCCAAGGCTGGGCCGAGCTGACCCGTGGTCCCGGCTACAACGCGACCTGGACGACGCCGGTCTCCAAGCCGGGTGCGGTCCTGCGGCTGCAGGCGGACGGCGACCTGGTCCTCATCTACGGCCGGACGACGATCTGGAAGCTCGGCACGAACGCCCCCAACGCGAACCTGATCCTGCACAACGACGGCGTCCTGTCGCTCTACAACTCCAAGGGCATCGCCATCTGGAACCACCACATGATCCTCGGCACGATGGGTCAGCTGGAGGCGCTCCGGACCGACAACGTGATGATCTCGCGCAACCACGTCTACACGCTCAAGATGCAGACGACCGGTGACCTCCAGCTGCTGAAGAACGGCAAGACGGTCCTGTGGCACAGCAAGACCGCCGGCCACCCCGGCTCCTACGCCCTGGTCCAGGGCGACGACCTAGGCGGCTTCGCAGTCCTCTCCGGTGAGAAGCAGACCCTCTGGTCCGCCAAAGCCACCACCCAAGACGGGGTGCTGGTCCTCCGCGACACAGGCGCCCTCGACCTCGTAGTGGGCCGCACCACGGTGTGGTCCGCCAAGTAGTCCAGCCAGCCCAGGCCCAGCCTTCAACATCGTCCGCCGCGGCGCGCAGCGCCGCGGCGGACTTTCAGTTGGAGAGGAGAGGGAGGAGGTGGGTGAGATCAGTGCGCTCTCCGGAGGCTCGGACCTTGCCGGTGAGGCGAGCATCCGACCAGGTGGTTCGTCCGAGGGCCAGATCTATCCAGATGTCGGCGGGCATCTCGATGACTGCGCCGGGGGTGCCTCGGGTGTGGCGGGGGCCTTCGATGCACTGGACCGCTCCGTACGGCGGGACGCGGACCTCCACCGCATGGCCGGGCGCCTTCGCGACCAGGAGCTTCAGCAGCTCCTTGACCAGCAGTTTGAGTTCGGCGCGACCGGCGTCGCCGGCGTCGTACCGGCGCAGTGCTTCGTCCATCTCCACAGGCGCATACGGTACGCGGTTTCGCCCAAGCCCCCTTCGTACCCGATAATCGAGAAGCGCACCGAGACGCGGAAGTGAGGTCGGGATGCTCACGCCCAGGCACCAGGCGCTAGTGGCGACGCTTGCGGGAATGACCGTAGGAGTCGCCGTCTTCGGCACCGTACTGGCGATCAACTCACGCGGTGGGGACGACCCCACGTCGAGCCAGGTGGTGACCAGCCAGCCGACCGATACGCCGAAGACCGGCGACGGGCTGCAGGCCGACTCGCTCCAGTTCACGTCCCAGGCGTTCGGCTCCGACGACGCGCCGGCGACCGCGGACGTCCCGACCGGCTGGAAGAGCGCGACCGGCGGCACCAGACCGAAGTACGTCGATCCGACTGGCGTCTGGCAGATCCGCTTCGACACCCGCGGCAGCAAGCAGAGCCCGGACGAGATGGTGGCCGCCCGCGAGAAGAGCATCGACGAGAAGGACCTCAACGTCATCAGCCGCGACGACGGCACGCTGATCTACACCTACACCGATCAGACCCGCGGCCCGCGGATGGGCCTGTCCAGCTTCCGCCCGGCCCCCGACGGCAACCGCACGCTGGTCGAGATCACCGTCGGCGGCCGCCCGCAGGACGAGGCCGGCCTGCGTGCCGTCCTGGCGAAGGCCACCGACACCCTGCAGATCTCCGGCACGGACGTCGGCGACACTCGACCTAACTAGTCAGCACTTGATGTCAGTGGCGGGCGGGGTGCCCTTCAGCAGGTAGGTCTCGACGGCATCGTCGACACACTGGTTGCCCTCGTTGTAGCCGGTGTGGCCATCGCCGTCACGGGTGATCAGCACGCCGTTCTCCAGTTGCCCGGCGAGCCCGACCGCCCAGTCGTACGGCGTCGCCGGGTCGCGCGTAGTGCCGACGACGACGATCGGCTTGGAGCCGGCCGCGGTGATCTTGTGCGGCTTGTCCTCCGGCTTGACCGGCCAGTTCGCGCAGGGCAGCGAGCCCCAGAGCAGGAACGAGCCGAACCGTGGCGAGGCGGCCTTGAACTTCGCCGCGTCCGCTTTGCCCTCCGCGACCGAGGTGAGGTCCGGGCGGTCGATGCAGTTGACCGCGTAGATCACCTCGTTCTGGTTGTTGCCGTAGCCCTTCGGCGTACGGTCGGTGTACTCGTCGGCCAGCGCCAGCAGTCGCGCGCCCTTGCCCGCGAGGCCGTCGACCACCGCGTCCTCGAGCCGAGGCCAGTAGTCCTTCACATACAGCGGGAAGATCACGCCCAGCACGACGAGCGCCTGCGTCACCTGCCGGTCGCCGTCGCCCGGCAGCGGGGTGGCGTCGGAGTCGTTGATCAGCTTGTCGATCTTCGCCAGTACTTCGGCCTTGGAACTCCCGAGCCGGCAGGACCGTTGCGCGCAGTCCTCGGCGAAGGCGTCCAGCGCGGTGTCGAAGCCCTTCGCCTGGGCCAGGTTGTTGTCCTCGGACGACTTCGACGGGTCGACCGCTCCGTCGAGGACCAGCCGGCCGACGTTCTTCGGGAACAGTTCCGCGTAGGTCGCGCCGAGCAGCGTCCCGTACGACATCCCGAGGTAGTAGAGCTCCTGGTCGCCGACGATTCCACGCAGTACGTCGATGTCGCGGGCGGCGTCCTTGGTGGAGACGTGCGGCAGCAGGTCGCCGGAGCGCTGCTCACAGCCGTCCGCGAGCGCCTTGGCCTGGGTGTTCAGCGCGTCGATCTCGGCGTCGTCGTCCGGGCTCCCGTCGGTGGCGATGAACTTGTCGAGCTGCTCGGTGTCGAGACAGCGCACCGGCGTCGAGTCGGCCACTCCGCGCGGATCCCAGCCGATCACGTCGAACTTCCGCAGCAGCGGCGCCCCGAGCACGAACCCGGCCGACGCCGCGAACTCCTGCCCGGACGCACCCGGCCCACCCGGGTTGATGAACAGCGTCCCGATCTTCCCGGTCCGATCCCGCGCAGGCACCTTGCGCGCCCGCAACTCGATCGTCTTGCCATCCGGCTTGCTGTAATCCAGCGGCACGTTGATGGTCGCGCACTGGTTCCCCGACCCACACCGCTGCCAATCCACCTGCTGCCCGTAAAACTTCTCCAGCCCCGCCGGTACCGGCCCAGCCGGCCCCTTAGGCGCAGTACTCGGGTCACTCCCACCAGACCCGTCGGCGTCCTGAGCCCGGCTAGCCACCCCACACCCCGCCACCAGCACCGCAAGCCCAACAACAACCACAGTCGCCCGACGAATCATCACAGCGAACTATCTCCCGTACCCTCGTCCGATTCCGGCCCTGCGTTGTCACCTTCACCCTGACTCAACCTGCGACGCCGGCGCGGCTTGCGACGCGGCTTGGCGGGCTCATCTGCCTCCACCGATACCTCGGGCTCGGCCGGCGGTACCGACAACTCGATCTCGACCGGCTGTGCTGGTACTACCGGTGGAGCGTCTGGAGTGGTGGTGTCGGAGGCTTCGTACTGCTGGCGGGGGGAGCAGACGTCTGCGCGGCTGCAGGCGCAGCGGCGGCCTGAGGCGGCTAGGCGGACTACTACCGTGTCGCTCGGGACGTTGTGCCCGACGACGACGCCGTCACCCGCGGGGGTCTCCACCTGCGTACCGGTGGCCGGGGCTTTGGCGTTGAACTCCTGGTACAGCGGGTGCTCGTACTTCAGGCAGCACATCAACCGCCCACAGGCACCCGAGATCTTCAGCGGGTTGAGCGGCAGGTCCTGGTCCTTCGCCATCCGCACACTGACCGGCTCGAAGTCCTTCAGGAAGGTCGCGCAACACAGATCTCGCCCACACGGCCCGATCCCACCCTGCAGCCGCGCCTCATCGCGCGCACCCACCTGGCGCAGCTCGATCCGCGCCCGCAACCCACGGGCGAGATCGCGGACCAGCTCCCGGAAGTCCACCCGGTGCGGCGCGGAGAAGTACACGATGACCAGCTGGTCGACATCCGCCCGGCGATCCACGAAGTCGATGCCGACCACCTTCATCGGCAGCCCGTGCTCTCGGATCAGCCGCTTGGCGGTCAGCCGCGCATCGGCCCGGCGCTGCCGGTTCTGCTCGTCGCGGTCGAGGTCGGCCGGCGTCGCGACGCCCTCACACAGCGGCAGCCCACCGATCTCCTCGGTGACGTACTGCGGCGCCCACACGCACTCGGCGACCTCGGGCCCGTCGTCGGTCGGGACCAGCACTTTTTCCCCGACCCGCGGTCTGTGCGGGCCGGGGTCCAGGTAGTACAGCCGCCCGTACCGCTCGAACGACACCGCCATCACCATGCCCACCGCGCCAGACTACGTGCCAAACCGTCCGGTGGTGGACGGTTTGGCGTTCGGGCGTGGATGGATCGGCGTCGGACGTACGGTTTCGCGCTAGAAGTCGTTGGCGTCGCGGAAGGTGATCAAGGCCAGGATGAGCACGATGCCGAGCAGGGTGATCAGGCCGCCGACGATGATGCCGACGACGGCCATCGCCGTACCGGACTCTTTCCGCTTCTTGATCTGCATCAGCGCGATGATGCCCAGGATCACGCCGATCGGCGCGCTGATCCCGATCACCAGCCCGCCCAGCCCACACACCAGCGAGGCGATCGCCAGGCTGTTGGTCTTGTCGGCCTGCGCCCCCGGATACCCATAGCCGTACGCCGCCGGCGCCTGCCCCGGATACTGCCCCTGCCCGTACTGGGCCTGGCCGTACTGCCCTTGCCCGTACTGTGCCGACCCGTACTGCGGCTGGCCATACCCCTGCGCCTGCGGCTGCCCGTACTGGTTCGGCTGCCCGTACCCAGGCTGCTGCGGCTGCCCATACCCGGGCTGCCCGTACTGCGGCGCCTGCGGCTGCCCGTAAGGCGGCTGCTGCGGCGGCTGGCCGTACTGCGGCTCCTGGGGTTGCCCGTACTGCGGCTGCTCGGGCTGCGGCGGCTGGCCGTACGTCGGCAGCTGCTTCGGATACTCCGCCGTCGGCGGGTCGCCGTACGTCGGCACCGGCCGCGTCACGTCGTCCTGCGGCCGGTCCGAATCCCGATCCGGCTCGGATGGATTGCTCACTCGCTGACCCCCTAGCGCTGAGAATTGCGCATGGAGCCGGTCAACTGTTCGCCGGGCTTACCGACCATGCACAGCACGTTGCCGTCAGCAACGGCACGATCCTCCAGTACGACGTAGTAGATGTCCAGTTCGGACTGCTCGTACGCCTTGCCGACGAAGGTCTGGAAGGCGGTCGCGCACTGCTGCGTCGCCGCCGACGTCTTCTGCTCCGCGGACAGCCCGGTCAGCGTCGCCCGGACCTTCGCGTACCCCTCGCCCGTGTGCGGCACGGCACAGTCCGCGATCGTCACCTGCCGCAACGTCGCCACCTCGAGGTCGGCGTCGAAGCACTGCTGCACCTCCACCTGCGAGATGCCCGTACTGCGCCCGATGCCGGCCCGGCGTTCGCCGTACAGGTTGAGCGCGGCAGCGACCCCGAACGCGATCAGCCAGCACCCGCAGATCACCAACGCCCCGATCGCCAGCCGCCGCCCGCGCGCACCCGACTTGCTGATCCGCCGCAGCCCGATCAGCCCGAGCACCGCCGCGATCGGCACCAGCCCGGGCAGGCTGGTCGCGAACGCCACCACGGCATAGCGATCCAGCCGACGTTGCGCGGGTGTCGGCACACCCTCCAGCCAGGACTCGGCCGACGGAAGCGGAGTCCGCCCGTGCTGGACCGGTCCGGGCCGGATCGGCGAGGGCGGTTGGGTCAAAGATGCATCCTTCGGGGGGTTAACGACACTGGCGGGTCCAGATCAGCCTCGCCACCCCAACATCGCGCGCACCCTCGCCTTCGTTACATTCGTGTCCGCGACTCAGACGCGCGTCTCAGCCCTCGAACAGGGAGATCGTCATCGCTTCGAGCGCGAGCAGCGGCGCGACGTTGCCCTCGATCGCCTCGCGGCAACCGGTCAGCGCGTCGATCCGGCGGATGGTCTGCTCGGGGCTGGTCCGCGCCGCCAGTCGCTGGATGTCCTGGCCCAGCTCGGCGTTGATCAGTTCTGCTCCCGCACCGGTCTGAACGACCAGAACATCGCGATACAAGGCCATCAGATCGACCAGCGACCGATCGAGCACGTCGCGTTCCCAGCGTTTGGCGCGCGCCTTCTGCCCGTCCTCGAGCTCCTTCAGGGCCGCGCCCGCCTCGCGCGGCTTGGCGCCCTTCGTACCGACGCCGAGGGCCTGCTCGAGTTCGGTCCGCTCCTGCTCATCGACTTTCGCGGCGCTCGCCTTCGACTCCTCTTTCGCCGCGTCGACGAGCCGTTGGGCCGCATTCAGGCAGGCGCCGATGTCGTGCAGCTCGAACGGCACCTCGAGCACCTTGTTCCGCCGGCCGCGGACGACCTCGTCCCGCGCCAGCGCCTTGGCCCGCCCGATGTGCCCCTGAGCCGCGCGAGCCGCGAAGCTGGCCAGCTCCGGCTCGATCCCGGACTTCCGGGTCAGCATCTCGGCGACCGCGGCCACCGGCGGGGTTCGCAGGACGAGCAACCGGCAGCGCGAACGGATCGTCGGTACGACGTCCTCGACGGTCGGCGCGCAGAGCACCCAGACGGTACGCGGCGCCGGCTCCTCGATGCTCTTCAGCAACGCGTCGGCGGCCTGGTCGGTCAGCCGGTCCGCATCCTCGATCAACATCACCTGCCAGCGCCCCTGCGTCGGGCTCATCGCGGCCCGGCGTACCAGCTCGCGAATCTCACTGACCCGAATCGACAGCATCTCGGTACGGATCAGCGTGACATCGGGATGCGCGCCGTTAAGCGCAGTACGACAAACCGCGCACTCCCCACACCCACCATCCAAACACTGCAGCGCGGCAGCAAAGGCCCGCCCAGCATTAGACCGCCCCGACCCCGGCGGCCCCGTAATCAGCCACGCATGGGTCATACCGGCGGTCGCCTTGCCACTCTCACCCCGCAACCGCGCGGACGCCCCAGCCACGGCCCGCTGCAACACCTCAACCGCAGGCTCCTGCCCCACCAAGTCATCCCAAACACTCACTGCCGCCCCACCTCCGACTCCCGCCCGGCCTCCCGCTGCACGGCGTCAGCCTCCGCGCCTGCCTGCTGCGGCTCCACCGGCTGCTGCACCGGCGGGAGCATCGGGAGTAGGCGGGCTTGGATCTGCTTGGCGAGTTGCTCTCGGTCCTGCGTTGCGTCGAGTACCAGGTAGTGCTGCGGCTCACCGGCGGCCAGTTCCAGGAAGGCCGTCCGGACGCGTTCGTGGAAGTCGGCTGACTGCGCCTCGATCCGGTCCCGCTCCTCGAAGCGGCCGAGCCCGCTCTTCGGCGGCAGGTCCAGCAAAATCGTCAGGTTGGGCCGCAGATCATCGGTGGCCCAGCGGTTCACCCGCTCGACGTCGGCGACATCCAAGTCACGCCCGGACCCTTGGTACGCGAGCGCCGAATCGACGTACCGGTCAGTGATCACCACCGCGCCCGACTTCAGCGTCGGCTTGATCACCGAGTCGACATGCTCAGCCTTGTCAGCGGCGTACAAGAGCGCCTCAGCCCGATGCGAGATATCCCCCGTCGCCGGGTCGAGCACGATCTGGCGCAGCTTCTTGCCGAGATCGGTCGCACCAGGCTCGCGAGTGAGCAGCACCTGTTGACCTTGCTCCTTCAGCCACTCGACCAGCAGCGCGGACTGCGTCGACTTACCCGCGCCCTCACCACCCTCAAGCGCGATGAACAGTCCAGTCGTCGGATACACCCCAGGAGTCTTCCCGAAGCTCCGCCGCAGATCCCGCCAGAACGGCACACCCGGCCGATCGTCCATCTGCTTCCACGCGACCAGCCCGATCACACCCGCCAGGATCGCGGCGATCAGCATCGTCATCGAGGCGCCGTTGTACGTGACCGACCCATCGCCCGGCAGATTGACCGTACGCCGACCGATCGCGCCAGCCACGAACGGCGCAACCGCCAGCGTGACGGCAAGCACGGTCCGTACCGCCGACTGCACGAACGCGAACGTCCGCCCCCGCACGTTGTCCGGCACCTCGAGCCCAAGCAGCGTGTACCCCGAGACCCACGACGCCCCAGCGCAGAAGCCGAGCACGATCGCGATCATCGTGGCAATCTCGAGCTGCTGGATCAGCGCCAGCCCAGCCAGCCCGATTCCCGACCCGACCAGCCCCGCCGCGAACAACCTGCGCCGGGACAGCCCCGAGAACAGCCGCGGCGCGAACCCCATCCCGAGCGCCAGCCCACCGAACACAGCGCCGAACAGCACGCCGTACCCCGGATCGCCCGCGTCCAGATCCTCCACGTACGTCCGGCCGAGCCCGATCACCACGGCACCAGCCGCGAACGCGCCCGAGATCCCGACGACGAGTCCGCGGACCACCGGCGTACCGGTGACGTAGGACCAGCCCTCGACCATCGTGCGCCACAGCGTCGGGTGGTCTTCGTGGTCGTGGCTGCCGGCCCGGCCGATCTCGGCGACCGAGACGATCGCCAGACCGGAGATCAGGAAGGTCGCCGCGTTCACGTAGACGGCCAAGTTGATCGAGAAGAAGTCGCCGAGACCGCGGGTGACCAGGGTGATCGCGGTGAAGATCGCGGCCGCCGGCAACGCCGTCCCGTACGTCGTGATGAGGCTGAGCTGGTTGGCCGCCTCGAGCCGGTGCCGGGGGATCAGGTTGGGCACGCTGGCGTCCTTGGCCGGCCCCCAGATCAGGCTGACGATCTCGATCAGCACGGTCGCCACCAGCACCCAGGTGAGCGTGCCGACGATCGGGATGCTGACGAAGAAGGCCGCCCGGATCAGGTCTCCGATGATCATCGTCCAGCGCCGGTCCAGCCGATCCGCCACCCAACCGGCGACCGGTCCCATCACCAACGCCGGCAGCACCCGCAGGAACAGCACCCCGCCGATGGCGAAGTTGGCCGCCTGGTAGTCGTCCCCGGCGAACGCCTTGGCCATCGCGGTCAGCGCGAGCAACCCGATCCAGTCGCCCAGGCTCGACAACCCGAACGCGATCCAGAGCCGCCGGAACGCCCTGATCCGCAACACCGCGCGCAGGTCATGCGCCGGTGCAGGATCAGTCAGCGGGTCATACACCTCCGGCACACCCGAAAGCCTAGTCGGGTGTGCCGACAACTCTCACATCGCCTGATCTCGTCAGCGGGCGAAGCGCACGGAGATCGAGGCCGGAGCTGTATGGAGGGTGTAGCGGTCGGGAAGGGCCGGGCCGCAGGAGTTGGAGCCGATGCCTGCCTGGGCCAAGTCGAGGGTGACGTAGGTGGTGTCGCCTGCGACCAGGTCCGGGGCGTGCTTCGCGTTGGCCAGGTCGGCTGACGTCCAGTCGCGGACGGTCAGACCGAAGAGGTCGGGGGCCGCCTCGACGCGCAGGGAGTCCAGCTGGGCCCAGCGGGTGTCGATGTGGTGCCCGTTCTCCTGCGGACGGATGTACGCCGTCTGCAGCTGAGCAACTGTCCCGGAGTACTTGCCGACTACCGCTGCCGCGCGGGTGTCGACATACGCCTCACTAGGCCCAGTACCGAACCACTCAACCTGCCCGACCTTCGGCAACTCGAAGGTGATCCCCAGCCGCGGCAGGGTCGCCGGGTACTGCCCATCAGGCTCCACCGACAGATCCAGTACTACCGACCCGTCCTGGAGATGAGTCCACCGCCAGGTAGCGACCAGCCCCCACTGGAGAGCCGGCGGCGCAGTACGAGTCACCACCTCCCAAGCCCCATCAACCAGTCCAGCCGACACCACCCGCTGCTGAACCCGATGCAGCCCCGCTTCCTTCCAAGCGTCCGCCACCCCCGGAATCACATCGTTGTCGATCGGAGCCCGCCAAACATCCAGCCGCAGGTTGCTGACCCCAAGCGAGGCGACATCAATGCCGTGCACCCCCGCAACCACGTCCTCCCCGGCATCTTGCCGCGCATGCCGCGCCTCGTCGCCTCCGGCGACCTCGGCTGGGATGGAGGAAGAAGAGGGCGCGCCGCCCACGTGGCGGGCGCCAGTCGGCTGGTCCAGGCGGATCTGGCCCCAGGCGATGCGGTGGCCCGCCTCGGCCCAGGTGGTGTTCCCCGCCAGCTCCGCCGTGACGGTCACCCAAGTCTCTGGCTGTACGTCGATACCCGCAGGCAGCTCGACTGTCACGGTCTTGCCTGCGGCGATCGGCGGTACCGTCAGGGCGTCTGACGCGACGCGCTCGCCTGCGACCTCGGTGGCAATCCGGAAGGTGAGGTGGCTGGTGTCCAGGACCTCGTGGCGGTTGGTGATGGTGATACCGGTGGAGTCGCCGGTGATGACCACCGGCTCGATCACCTTGATGTACTCGAGCATGCCGGGCGACGGCGTACGGTCCGGGAACAGCAGGCCGTCGCAGACGAAGTTGCCGTCGTGGATCTCCTCGCCGAAGTCACCGCCGTACGCGTAGAACTCCCGCCCGTCGACCGTCGTCCGCAGCCCGTGGTCGATGAACTCCCAGATGAAACCGCCCTGGCAGCGCGGGTACTTCTCGAACAGCGCGTGATAGTCCGACAACCCACCCGGCCCGTTGCCCATCGCGTGCCCGTACTCGCACAGGATGAACGGCAGTCCCCGGTACGACGTACTGTCCGCCCCGATCCGCTCGACATCCTCCGGCGACGTGTACATCTGCGAGTAGATGTCGACGAACTCCGCATGCGTGTCCCGCTCGTAGTGCACCGGCCGCGACGGATCGCGGTCGTGCGCGAACGCGTACATCGACTTGAGGTTGTCGCCCATCCCGCACTCGTTGCCGAGCGACCAGATGACGATGCTCGGGTGGTTCTTGTCCCGCTCGACCATCCGCCGCATCCGCTCGACCAGGTCGGCCTCGAACCGCGCGTCCATCACCGGGTTCGGCAGCTTCGGCGGCTGCGGCTCGTACCCGAAGCCGTGCGTCTCGAGATCGCATTCGTCCACGACGTACAGGCCGTACTGGTCGCACAGATCGAGGAAATGCGGGTGCGGCGGGTAGTGGCTGGTGCGGACGGCGTTGATGCCGGCGCGCTTCATGATCAGTACGTCGTCAAGCATGTCCTGCTCGGTCAGCGCCCGACCGCGATCCGGGTGGAACTCATGCCGGTTGACGCCGTTGAAGAGCACGCGATTGCCGTTGACGGTCAGCACACCGTCGACGATCGCCACCGTGCGGAACCCGAGCTTGAGTCGGACTGCGCCGCCGGCTGTCCGGAGTACGGCGTCATAAAGCCGCGGGCTCTCAGCACTCCACGGCTCAACCGCTGCGACCGGCGTCTCGAAACCGGTCGGGAACTCGAGGCCCAACTCCTCGACGACAACTGTGCCCGGTACGTCGGAATCGACCTTCACCGTGCCCGCGCCATCGGCGTACGAGACATGCACGAACACGTCGGTCGGCGCCTGCGGCCTGAGCGCGAGCAGGTTGACCTCGCGGAAGATCCCGGACAGCCACCACATGTCCTGGTCCTCGACGTAGCTGCCCGCGGACCACTGGTGCACGCGGACCGCGATCTGCGCCTCATTGCCTGGAGCAACCAAATCGGTGATCTCGAACTCGCTCGGCAACCGCGACCCCGACGACCAGCCGACCGGATTCCCGTCCACGAACACCGCGAACCGCGAGTCGACCCCCTCGAACCGCAGCACGATCCGGGAGCCGTCCCAGTCGGCCGGAACACGCACGGTACGCACGTAGTCGCCGGTCGGATTGGCCGTCGGCACATGCGGCGGATCGACCGGGAACGGGTAGTCGATGTTCGTGTACGCCGGCGCGCCGTACCCCGCCAGCTGCCAATGCCCCGGCACCACAATCGTGTCCCAGCCGGACAGATCGGGATCCTTCAGGTCGTCCGGCGCCTCGGCCACACTCGGCGAGAGCCGGAAACTCCACTCCCCGCCGAGCGCCACGCGCGCGGAATCGTCATCGAGCCGGGCCCGCGGAGCCAACACACCCGCACCCGAAGCAAAGTCTTCGACATAACTGTGGTCGTAGGTCACAGACATCGACCCTACGGCCGATCTGTTCACAAATCCACACCGATGAACAGATATGGACAGGGTTTTGGTGAGTTTGTCAGGGCAAGCGAACCCGCTCGAGCCCCAGCCAGCTAGCCATCAGCTGCAACTCCGCGACCAGTGGCTCGGTGAAATCGGGGGCGCCGGGCTCCGGGGTGATGGTGGGGACGAGGAGAGTGGAGGTTTTGCGGTCGGCCTTGAGGTCGACCCGGGCGACCAGGCGGTCGCCGAGCAGGAACGGCAGGACGTAGTACCCGTGGATGCGCTGGGCGGCCGGCGTGTAGATGCTGATCCGGTAGAAGAAGTCGAAGAGGTGCTCGGTGCGGTCGCGGTTCCAGATCAAGGTGTCGAAGGGTGAGAGCAGGGCGCGAGCGTCCACCGGCCGGTCCTCGGCGGTCGAAGACAGGTAGCTCTGCTTGGTGACTCCTTCGACGTTGGCGGGGATGAGGTCGCCCGACTCCACCAACTCGTTGACGACCCGCTTGGCAGTTGCCGCAGGCAACGGATAGTGCCCACCCGTCTTGCCGCACAGCTCCCGCGCCGTCGCCACACCCAGCGACCGCGCCGAGATCCGCACCAATTCCCGCTGCGCCTCGGCGGAGAGCTCGGGCGCACGGAGTACAGGCTCAGGCAGCACCCGCTCGGTCAGGTCATAAACCCGCTCAAAATTCCGCCGCCCAGCAACCATCACCTGCCCAGTGGCGAACAGGTACTCCACAGCGATCTTGGCATCCTGCCAATTCCACATAGACCCGGTCGACGGATCCGGATCCGGATCCCCTCTCTTACGCCGTACTTCCCCAGCCCCCACCTCACCCGCCGTCATCGCCCCTTCATCAGCGATCCGCGCAAGCACCTCCCCCACCAACCCCGGCCGCTCCTTCTGCAGCCGCTCCATCCCCACCACCACAGCCCAAGGCACCGCCACCCCCTCCTTCAGCGCCCCCCCCCCCCCCCAAACCTGCCCCTCAGCCGCCCGCATCCGCCACCGCACCAACGGATAACTACTCACCGGCAGCAGGCTCGCCTTATGCCCCCAGAACCCCTCAAACAGCTCCGGCTCCCCACCCCAAGCCATCCGATCCAACGTCTCCCGCCGGTACTCCCCAACCCGACTGAACACCGGCAAATAATGCGACCGACACAACACATTGACCGAATCAACCTGCAACACCCCAACCCGCCCCACCACCCGCCGAAGCTGCCGCACATCCCCCCGCCCAGCCCGCCCCACCCCAAACCCCTGCGCCCTCAACGCAACCCGCCGCGCACTCTCCCGCGAAACCAACTCCCCAACCACCACCATCCACCAAACCTATTCCAAACCAGCAGCACCGTCCCGCTCGACAGGAGGTACTAGCCCTAGGCCACCCCACGCCCCCATCCCTGAGCGCAAACCCCACCCCGAGACACCACTACCTCCTGTCGACCGGGACATACCCCCACCCCGCTGCACCAGTGCGTCGAAACCGCCCGGCGGCACGCGCACCTCCGCTGCACCTCCCGACCGCAACTGCTGGCACGCAACTGCACGCCGGTACGCGCCAGTCGTCGGCCGCTGGCACGTTCTTGTACCGCTGGCGTGATGCTTCCCGCCAGTGGCCCGATAACCCGCCAGCCGGCCCGGCGACTCGCTTCCGGGGCACCCCGGTCGGCGGAAGCCACCCAGCCGCGTCGCGAGCTGGAGTTAGCTGCTGCAGTCTTTGCAGAGGCCGACTAGGGCGACCTGTTCGGGGGCTAGGTGGAAACCTAGTTCTCGGAGGAGTTTGCGGCGGACTGGGTCGAGGATGTCGCCGGCCACATCCAAGACCGTGCCGCATTCGCTGCAGCGGAGGTGGAGGTGGCGGGGAGCCAGGTCTCCGGCCAGGTGGTAGGTGGTACCGGCTCGGCCCAAATGCACATGCGTGACCAGGCCGAATTCGCCCAGGGCGTCCAGTGCCCGATAGACAGTCGCCCGGTGGATTCCTGGGCGGAGTTCTTCGGCGCGTTCGCCGATCTGTTCGGCGCTCAGGTGTTCGTCGGTGCCGGCCAGCACCTCGACCACGGCGAGCCGGGCCGGGGTCACGCGTTCGCCTCGTTCTCGGAGGCGTTGCGCGGTGACCTCGGCCGGACCCTTCGCGGTACTGGGCATCAGGCCTTCTTAGCGGCCGTCTTCTTGGCGGTGGTCTTCTTGGCCGCCGTCTTCTTAGCGGTGGTCTTCTTCGCAGCAGTCTTCTTGGCCGCGGTCTTCTTAGCAGCGGTCTTCTTGGCCGGAGCCTTCTTCGCGGTCTTCTTCACCGGCCCACGCGCCCGCTTGTCCGCAAGCAGTTCAGCGGCACGCAGCAGCGAGATCGTCTCGACCGAGTCGTCCTTGCGCAGCGTCGCGTTCGTCTCGCCATCGGTCACGTACGGACCGAAGCGACCCTCCTTGACCACCACCGGCTGACCCGACTCCGGATCCTCGCCCAGCTCCTTCAGCGGCGGCGCGGCAGCACGCCGGCCACGCTGCTTCGGCTCTGCGTAGATCTTCAGCGCTTCCTCGAGGGTGATGTCGAACATCTGGTCCTCGGTCTGCAGCGACCGCGAGTCCGTGCCCTTCTTCAGGTACGGCCCGTAGCGCCCGTTCTGCGCGGTGATCTCGTCCCCGGACTCCGGGTCCTTGCCAACCACCCGAGGCAGCGACAGCAGCTTCAGCGCATCCGCCAGCGTCACCGTGTCCAGCTGCATCGTCGACAGCAGCGACCCGGTCCGCGGCTTGGCGCTCTTCGGCGCGTCCTCCGGCAGTACCTCGGTCACGTACGGCCCGTACCGACCAGCCTTCGCAACAACCTTCAGCCCGGTGTCCGGCGTAGTACCGAGCTCCAGCTCGACACCCGAAGGCTGCGACAGCAGTTCCTTGGCCTTGTCGACCGTCAGCTCGTCCGGCGGCAGATCCTCGGGCACGTTCGCCCGCGTCTCCTCCGGCCCCTCGACGTACGGCCCATAACGACCGACCCGTACGACGATCCCGCTGTCCGCATCGCCGACAGGGAAGGTCGACATCTCTCTGGCATCGATGTCGCCCAGATCGCTGACCATGGACTGCAGGCCTTCGATCCCGTCGTCACCGAAGTAGAAGCGCCCGAGCACACCCTCGCGCTGCAGGTTCCCGGCGGCGACATCGTCCAGCACGTCCTCCATCGAGGCAGTGAACGCATAGTCGACGAGCCGTGTGAAGTGCTGCTCGAGCAGCCGCACCACAGCAAAGGCCAGCCAAGCAGGCACCAGCGCGGTGCCCTTCTTGTACACATAGCCACGCGCCTGGATGGTGCCCAGGATCGACGCGTACGTCGACGGACGGCCGATCTCGCGATCTTCCAGCTGCGCGATCAGCGTCGCTTCGGTGAAACGCGCCGGCGGCTTCGTCTCGTGCCCCGAGGCAAGCACCTCGGTGGCCGGCAGCACGTCGCCCTCGGACACGTCCGGGATCTGCGTCTCGCGGTCGTCGGTCTCGGCGGACGGGTCGTCCGCCCCCTCGACGTACGCCTTCAGGAAGCCGTGGAAGGTGATCACCCGGCCGGACGAGGTGAACTCACAGTTCTCGCCCGACGACGCGCGGGCGTCGATCTTGATCGAGACGCTGTTGCCGGCCGCGTCCTTCATCTGCGACGCGATGGTCCGCATCCAGATCAGTTCGTACAGCCGGTACTCCGCGCCGCTCAGCCCGGTCTGGGCCGGCGTCTGGAAGTGCTCGCCGGCCGGCCGGATCGCCTCGTGCGCCTCCTGCGCGTTCTTCACCTTGGAGGTGTAGACCCGCGGCTTGTCCGGCAGGTACGACGCGCCGTACAGCTCGCGGACCTGGGCCCGGGCCGCCGTGATCGCCGTGTCCGACAGCGTGACGCTGTCAGTACGCATATAGGTGATGTTGCCGTTCTCGTACAGCCGCTGCGCGATCTGCATCGTCTGTGAGGCGGACATGTTGAGCTTGCGCCCGGCCTCCTGCTGCAGCGTGGTGGTCCGGAACGGCGCGTACGGCTTGCGGGTGTACGGCTTGGACTCGATCGAGCGGACCGTGAAGGTCGACTCCTGCAGCGCCGCGGCCAGCGCGGTAGCGGTCGACTCGTCCAGGTGGACCGTGTTGCCGCTCTTCAGCTCACCCGTCGAGGCGAAGTCGCGCCCCTGGGCCACCCGCCGGCTGTCCACCGAGACAAGCCGGGACGGGAAGATCCGCGGGGTCTTGCCCTCGCCCGCGTCGAGCTTCGCGTCCAGGTCCCAGTACGACGCCGAGCGGAATGCGATCCGCTCCCGCTCTCGGTCGACCACCATCCGGATCGCGACCGACTGGACCCGGCCTGCCGACAGCTTCGGCATGACCTTCTTCCACAGCACCGGCGAGACCTCGTAGCCGTACAGCCGGTCCAGGATCCGCCGGGCCTCCTGGGCGTCGACGAGCGCGTCGTTGATCTGCCGGGCGCTGCCGACCGCGTCCTGGATCGCCTTCGGCGTGATCTCGTGGAAGACCATCCGCTTGACCGGGATCTTCGGCTTCAGCTCGTCCAGCAGGTGCCACGCGATGGCCTCGCCCTCGCGGTCCTCATCTGTGGCCAGGTAGAGCTCGTCGGCGTCCTTGAGCAGATCCTTCAGCTTGCGGATCTGGGCCTTCTTGTCGGCCGGTACGACGTACAGCGGGTCGAAGTGGTCCTCGATGTTGACCCCGAGGCGCGCCCACGGCAGGCCTTTGTACTTCGCCGGGATCTCGTCGGCGCCCTTGGGCAGGTCGCGGATGTGGCCGAAGCTCGACTCCACCACGTAACCGGCGCCCAGGAAGCCGGCGATCATCCGCGCCTTCTTCGGCGACTCGACGATCACCAGGCGGCGCTGACCGCCGGCAGCCGTCGATGACGAGCCGGACGTTGTCTTCGTGCCTGTTGCCCCTGCCACTGCGCTCCTTGCCTGTCAACGCTCCACTGTGCCCAAACGCCTGCGGCCGGACAGCTTGTTCCCCCGAACACAAAACCAGACCCCGCCCACGGACAGAGTACGGCCGACAGCAACGCATTTCTCAACGCACGGTAACCGCTCGGGGCGCCGTCGGCCTCATCAGGGTTTCAGAAACTCACCGAAAAACTCGTCCAGAGCATGTCGCGTGAAGGCGACGGACACCTCGGGAGAGACCGTACCGAGGCCCTCCGACAGCACTGTGGGGTCGATACCAGACGCGCGCGCGAGGCCGGGCAGGGTGAACTGATAGTCACCGAGCGACCCGTGCCCGCCGTCGACGAGGCGCAACTCCTTCTTCCAGCCGCGCTGAACCGTCCAGAAGCTGGACCAGGTCGGGTCCGTACTCCGGGAATGCGCCCCCGCGCCGACCAAAAGGAACGGCCGGTCTAGTCCACGCAGGCTCACCTCACTCGGCTGCTCCCCGTCCCGCATCCCGCCGTCAAGGTTCACCCCGGCGGAGATCCGGCGGTCCACCAGCATCGCCGAGGCGGCCGTCGAGCCGCCCATCGAGTACCCGTAGATCCCGATCCGGCTCAGGTCCATCGCGTGGCTCAGCCGGCGCGGCAGCCCCGGCAGCGAGTCGAGGACGAATCTCACATCCGCCACCCGCGTGTCCGTGGCCTTCTTCGCGGCCCCCGGCGCCTCCCACGGCACCAGCGCGCCCACCACCCTGCCGCCCGGGAATTCGACCGGTACCTCCCCGGTGTGGTCGATAGTCACCACTACATAGCCCCGGCTGGCCAGTTCCTCAGCCTGGTTCGTACCGATCACCCTGGAGGTGCCCGAGGCGGGTGAATAGAGCAGTACCGGGTGCCGCCCACAGGGCTTCGCGCGAAGCCGGGCATGCGTAGTACTGCCGGCCAGGTCGACGGTATTGCCGGGCAGCCCCAAGAGAGAGGCCATCTGCGCGCCCAGCGCCGGGGCGACGGCAGGCCCGGCGTACGGGGCGAATTGCCGGTGAGTACCTCGGGTCGGGTACCAGACGCTGACCATCAACTCCCGCCGCTTCCCCGGCTGCCACGGGTCCGCCCGCCGGGCATCCACCAGGTGCACCTCCCAGGTCCCGATCGCGTACGGCCCGGTAGGCGCCGGCAGTTCCACCCGGTACGCCGTACTCGCGGCAGCCGCGGGTTGAGCCGCCCCCACCGGCCCCCGGGCAGCCGCGATCGGTACGGCAAGCGCCGCGAAGGTGGTCGCAAGGACGGTTGCGATGATTCGGCGCTGGATCATGCCATCCAGCCAATCCCAGCAACCGCCTCAGCGAATCGTCCTAAGGCGTGATCCCGAGGTCATCCCTAGGTAGCACCCGCCTGCCCGGTCAGGACACGAACTGGACCTCCGGGAACGCCTGCGACTGCTTCTGCAACAGGGGTTGCGGCCGGCCCTTCAGGAACTGGTCGAAGAACGCGGTCAGATACGTGCGCTGGGCCAGCAGCATCCGGTGCCGGTCCAGGATGCCGCCGACGTTCGCCTGGACCTGGACCGCGCCGTCGTCGTCCCCGGTCAGCCCGTAGAAGATGTCGTAGAAGAAGAACTGGTAGTCGGAGAAGCCGAGGTGGTTCGTCCCCGGCAACTGGAGGTTGAGCTTCCAGCCCTTCTGCTGCTGCCAGAACGTCGCCCACGAGATGTCGAAGGTGTCCGGCTTGGTCGGATCCGTCCGCTGGCTGCCGTCCGATCCGAACAGCATGAACGGACGGTCCAGCCCTTTCAGCGCGGCCGGCCCGAGCGGACCCTTCTGCATGTCGTAGGCCAGCGTGCCGTCGAGGTCCACCCCGGCCTTGATCCGCGGGTCGGCCAGCATCGCGTTGGCCGCCGTGTGGCCGCCGGCCGAGAAGCCGAACATCCCCACGTGGTTGATGTCGATCGCCTGCCGCAGACCACGCGGCAACTGGCGCTTCTCGGCATCCGGGTTGAGCCCGAAGGCCAGCAGCGAGATCCGGTCGAGCACGAACCGCGCATCAGCCACCCTGGCGTCGACAGCCGCCTTGGTCTCATCCGCTGTCGGCAGCAACACGTCCGTACCCGGTACGAACCGGCCGCCCGGGAACTCGACCGCACCCTCATGCGTGTGGTCCATCGTCACGACGATGTACCCCTGGCTGGCCAACTCCTCCACCTGAGCTGTGCCGTAGAACCGGCTGAGCGGGTAGCCCGGTGAGTACAGCACCACGGGATGCCTACCGGCTTGAGCCGGCACACCGACCTGGGCGTGCGTGTCGCTGCCCGCGAAGTCGAAGACCGGGTCGTTGAGGCCGAAGGCTGCCTTGGCCAGGCTGTGGCTCAGTACGTCCGCTGTCTTCGGCGGCATGTACTTGGCCAGCGGACCCTCGGCGCGGGGCCGCGCGGGGTACCAGACGCTGACCATCAGCTCACGCTTACCGCCCGGCGCGCTCGCGTCGTCACGGGCCGGGTCGACCAGGTGCAGCTCGACCGTGCCGATCTTGTCCGGTCCGCTCGGGGCCGGCACGTGGATCTTGGTCGGCGGGTACGTCGTCGCAGTACCGGCCGGGGCGAGTGCGCCGCTGACGGCCGGTCCGCTGTCGCGCTCATCGGCGGGGTACGCCTGGGCCAGCGCCGGGACCGACAAGAAGACGCTCGCCGCCAGGCCGGCGCCGAGGCTACGGCTGAAGCTTCGATAGTTCGTCATGCGAATCATCAAAGCGGCCGGGACCGTCGGCGTGAGTCCGCCACCCGATGGAGTCCCCATCTCAACTTCATGACAACAGGTACGGCCGAACTAGTGACAACGGGTAGGCCGGTGGGTTATCAATAGCGCAATCCTGTTCATAGATGCGTGAAGTGAGGCACTCGTGAGCATCTTTGTCCGCGTTAAACGTTCAGCAGTCATCGCCGGGACATCCCTGGCCTTAGTAGCGGGTGCCTTGGCCAACGCCGTCGGCCCCGCCAGCGCAGAACCAGCCGCAACCAGCACCGCCGCGGCGGGTACCTCCCTGGGCGCAGTGACCGACTTCGCCGCCGACGGCGCGCAGTACACGCTGTCTGCCGGTACTGCGAAGGTGCGGGTCGTCTTCGTCAAGGACGACGTGTTCCGGATCTGGCTGGCCCCGGACGGCACGTTCACCGACCCGGCGAACACCCCACCGACCGACCCGACCGCCCCGGCGTCGAACATCGTCGCCAAGACCGACTACGCCAAGCCCGCGACGAGCTGGACCGACAAGGGCAGCTACTACTCGCTGACGACCGGCAAGGTCGAGGTACGGGCGAACAAGTCGCCGCTGCGCTTCTCGCTCTACCGGGCGAACGGGCAGCAGGTCTGGTCCGAGACGGCACCCCTGTCCTGGACCGACAGGTCCACCACGCAGTCGCTGAGCCGCGGCGCCAACGAGCAGTTCTTCGGCGGCGGCATGCAGAACGGCCGCTTCTCCCATCGCGACCAGACCATCACGGTCGCCAAGGACTTCAACTGGGAGGACGGCGGCAACCCCAACGCCTCTCCGTACTACATGAGCACAGCCGGGTACGGCGTACTGCGGAACACCTTCTCCCCCGGTAGCTACAGCTTCACCAGTCCCGTCGTCACCAAGCACGACGAGAAGCGGTTCGACGCGTACTACTTCGTCGGCGACCTCAAGACCTCGCTCAACCGCTACACCGAGCTCACCGGCCGGCCGTTCATGCCGCCGATCTACGGGCTCGAGTACGGCGACTCGGACTGCTACAACCGCGGCCACTACGCCACCGATCCGGACCCCAGCAACGACTGGAAGGTCAACCCGGAGAAGACGACCACGCTGGACGCGGTCAAGGTCGCGCAGAAGTTCCAGGACAACGACATGCCCGGCGGCTGGATGCTGGTCAACGACGACTACGGCTGTGGCTACTCGGCCAACACCGACTCGGAGCAGGTCGACGGCACCTGGTGGGGCAAGCGGGACATCCCCGCGCTCAAGCAGACCGGCGACGAGCTGCGCAAGCGGAACATCCAGATGGGCCTGTGGACCCAGTCGTCGCTCGACCGACAGCCGGCCGAGGTAGGCGACGCAGGAGTCCGCGTACGCAAGCTGGACGTCGCATGGGTCGGCCCTGGCTACCGCTACGCGCTGAGCGCCTGCGACACCGCGCACGACGGCATCGAGCAGTACAGCAACGCCCGTGGCTACGCCTGGATGGTTGAGGGCTGGGCAGGTGCGCAGCGGTGTGCAGTGCAGTGGACCGGCGACCACAGCGGCTCGCTGGACGCCATCAAGTGGCAGATCCCCGCTATCACCGGCTCCGGCAACTCCGGAATCGCCTACAGCGCAGGGGATGTCGACGGCATCTTCGGCGGTTCACCGACCAGCTACACGCGAGACCTGCAGTGGAAGACGTTCAACCCCGCCTTCATGACGATGTCGGGCTGGGCCACCCCGGCGTTCAAGCAGCCGTGGGCGTACGGCGAGCCGTACACCTCGATCAACCGCAAGTACCTCAAGCTGCGCGAGCGTCTGCTTCCGTACTTCTACTCGTACGCCGCTGAGGCCCACGCGACCGGTGCTCCGCTGAACCGTTCACCCGTGCTGGAGTACCCGGACGACCCGAACACCTGGGGCGACGCGGCCAAGTACGAGTTCCTTGCAGGCAAGGAGTTCCTTGTCGCGCCGTCCTGGAGCGCCGACGACGTCAAGAGCGGCATCTACCTGCCCAAGGGCAACTGGGTCGACTACTGGACCGGCAAGGTCTACACCGGCCCGACCACGGTGAACGGCTACCACGCACCGCTCGACACGCTGCCGTTGTTCGTCAAGGCCGGCGCGGTCGTACCGATGTGGAAGGCCGGCATCAACAACGCCGCTGAGCAGGGCTTCGGCGACCGGCTCACTGTCGACGTCTACCCGGAGGGCAAGTCGTCGTTCAACCTCTACGAGGACGACCGCGTCACCCGCGACTACAAGCAGGAAAAGTCGGCCTCGCAGCTCCTGGAGGTCACCGCCCCCGTCGCGGCCCGCGGCGACGTCACCGTCAAGATCGGCGCCAGCAAGGGCTCGTACGCCGGTAAGCCGACCACACGTCCGTACGAGCTGACCGTCCACACCGGCACCGCCCCGCGCGATGTCTCGGTGGACAGCGTCCAACTCAACAAGCAAGCCACCAAGGACACGTACAACGCAGCCACCACCGGCTGGTACTACGAGAACGGCGTCGTGCTCGTCAAGACCGCGTCGATCTCCACCGCCGCCACAGCAACCGTCCGCCTCGCCGGCACCACCTCCGTCGGCGGCGGCAAGGCCGTCCTGGAGTCCACCGGTACGCCGGAGCTCTCCTCGCCGGCGCTGTGGAACGCACCGGGCCAGGCCACCGAACTGACGGCCTCCTTCACCAACCCGACCGACGCCACCATGCGCAACGTCAAGCTCGCGCTGGACCTGCCGGCCGGCTGGACCTCGACCGGGACGAGCACCTTCGCCAAGGTCGACCCAGGCAAGACGGTCAGCACCAAGCTCGCCGTGACTCCCGCGGCCTCGGTCAAGCCGGCCGCGTTCACACTGCGGCTGGATGCTTCGTACCTGGTCCACGAGGACACCTACAGCAACAGCACGGTGGCGCTCGCACAGTTGCCTTACGCATCGTTGTCGCAGGCCGCGACCGTGGTCGGCATCAGCGACGCGAAGACCTTTGCCCAAGGCAACTTCGATGGCTCGGGCGACAGCTTCAACGGTGAAGCACTGGCCGCGGCCGGCTACACCCCGGGCGCCAAGGTCACCGTGCAGGGCGCCGACTTCACCTGGCCGACCGGAGCACCCGGTACGCCGAACCTGGTGAAGAACCAGTCCGCGCCGATCCTCGTCTCGGGCACCGGATCGTCGCTGGCCCTGCTGGGCGCGGGCGCGAGCCTGAACGCCAAGGGCAACGTGACGATCATCTACACCGACGGCACCGAGTCGACCGCACCGCTGCAACTGCCCAACTGGTGCTGCCAGGACCCGGCGACGGGCGGCGCGAAACTCGCCGTCTCCGTCAAGGGCCGGTACACACCGTCCGGCCTGTCCAACACCACGACGGACTACCGGGTCTTCTACACCGCCGTACCGGTGACGCCGGGCAAGACGGTGAAGGCGATCAAGCTGCCCGGCGGCGGACTCGGATTCTTCGCGGCGACGCTCGCGGACAAGCCGTTGCCTCCGGCTCCGACCGGCCAGCCGTGGGTGAGCGATCTGGAGTTCGTGGACTCGAGCAACGGCTGGGGTCCGGTCGAGCGGGACAAGAGCAACGGTGAGGACGCGGCCGGTGACGGAGCCGCACTGACGCTCGACGGAACGCAGTACGCGAAGGGACTGGGTACGCACGCGCCGTCGTCGGTGACCGTGCGGCTCGGCGGCAACTGCACGGGCTTCACCGCCAAGGTCGGGGTGGACGACGAGATGGAGGACCGGGGCAAGGTGAGCTTCAAGGTGCTCGTCGACGGTGTGGCGAAGTACACATCGGATCTGCTTACCGGTACTTCACCCACGGTGCCCGTCAGCGTCGACACGACGGGTGGCCAGCTCCTGACGCTGCAGGTGACCGATGCCGGCGACGGCGTCACCAGCGACCATGCAGACTGGGCGGAGGCGCGGCTGACCTGCAAGAACGCCTGATCCAGCAGCCGGCCGGAGTCCGCGCAACCGACTTTCGGCTGGACTTTCCCTGAGCTACCCCGGAACCCACCTGTCAGCCGTCCCAGGGGACGGTACAGGTGGGTTCCGGTGGTATCTCGGCCCTCGTCCATGACAAGGTCTGACCTGGCACCACGAAGCAGCGCCATGGCCCCCTCCCATGGTGGTGCCAGCGCCACCGCGAAAGTGGTGCCAACACCATCAGATCTGGTCCCCGGTACGACTACTTTCGAAGTAGACGAAAGCCGTCGGGGGCAGTGGTTCAGAGAGGGCGCGTGGGAGTCATGGTTGCGACATACCTGAAGAGATGGGTCGGCAGCCGAGTCTTGAGCCGAACCACTCGCAAGGGTGGTCTGAACTTGTCCAAGATGCGGGTGTTCCCGCGCCAGGTCTCGATGCCGCTGCGCCGGGTCGGCCTCGACCCAGTGCCCGAAATGGCCGCGATCCGCGAGATCGAGCCGATGCACAAGCTCGCCAACCTGTTCGGCCTGAACGTCTGGATGGTCTCCGGCCACGCCGAGGCCAAGGTCGTGCTCGCCGACTCCGTCAACTTCAGCAACGACATCCGCCCGATGATCGGCTCCGACCCGAACAAGCCGTCCGAGGGCATCGGCGGCCTGGGCTTCACCGACCCGCCGGACCACACCCGGCTGCGCAAGCTGCTCACGCCCGAGTTCACCAAGCGGCGGCTGGCCCGGCTGGAGCCGATGATCGAGAAGATCGTCAACGATCAGCTCGACCTGATGGAGGCCAAGGGCCCGGTGGTCGACATCGTCACCGACTTCGCCTTCAACGTGCCGTTCCTGCTGATCGCCGACCTGCTCGGCGTCGAGGAGCAGGACCGCGATCGCTTCCGGGCGCTCGGCCCGGCCCGGTTCGACCTGTCCGGCGGCGGGATCGGCGTCTTCGGCTCGGCCAGCGAGTCGCGCGAGTTCCTCTTCGAGATCGTCGGCAAGCAGCGCAAGGACCCCGGCGACGGCCTGATCGGCTCGATCATCCGCGAGCACGGCGACGGGATCGACGACATCGAGCTCGGTGGGCTCGCTGACGGCGTCTTCCTCGGCGGCTACGAGACGTCGGCCAGCATGCTCGCCCTCGGCACCCTGGTACTGCTCCGCGACCCGGAGATCTTCGCCCGGCTCCGGACCGAGCCGGAATCGGTCGACGCGATCGTCGAGGAGCTCCTGCGGTACCTGACGGTCGTCCAGGTCGCCTTCCCCCGGTTCGCCAAGCACGACCAGGAACTGTTCGGCCAGCAGGTCAAGAAGGGCGACCTGGTCGCCGTCTCCCTGTCCGGCGCCGACCGCGACAAGGCTGTCTTCGGCACCAACGCGGAGGACTTCTGGCCCCGCCGCGCCCCCGCCGCCCACCTGGCCTTCGGCCACGGCATGCACCGCTGCGTAGGCGCCGAACTGGCCCGGATGGAGCTCCGCGCAGCCTTCCTCGCGCTCGCCAACCGCTTCCCCAACCTCCGCCTAGCAGTCTCCGAAGACCAACTCCGCTTCCGCGACTTCTCCATCGTCTACGGCGTCGAATCCCTCCCCGTCCAACTCCACGCAGCAGCCGAAACCCAGCAAGTCGCCGGCTGAAAAGCCCCCACGCGATCTCCAGTTCCGCTCCTACGTCGCTCCAGTTCCGACCGCTCCCACCCTCCCCGGTGCGCGGCTCCTCCGTCGCCGCTTGGTGAAGGCGAGCCGCGCGCCCCGCTGTGCCGGACGAAATGGACGCCCACGAGGCGCTGACTCGTGTGCCGGCGCCCGCCGCGCAACCACTGCGCCGGGTGCGCCGACGCTGACCCTGGTGTCGGACGCACCGGCAGCCCGCTGGGCGCGGCGATCGTCCGAGGTCCTGAGCACGACGAGTCGGTGGGGCGGTGCCAAGAGTGCGACGGCCGAGCGCTCGTCGAGGTCGGAGCGGGGCGTAGTACAACGTCGGACCTGCCAGAGCGGGCTGTCCGGAATCTGCCAGGTCGTGACAGCGGCCCCCTGCGCCGCCACAATGGGCGGTCTCACCTGGACGGTGGGTGACGACAAGGGGAGGCGGGCGATGGAGGCGGGGCGGTTGTCCGCACGGATCGCGGGAGTGATGACGCTTGCCCAGTCCGGCGGGCATGTCGTCGCTGCCGCCCAGATCAACGCCATCCGCGCCGAGCTCGCCGGCGTACCGAGTTATGACCTCGCCGCGGCGGAGTACGTGCGCGGGGTGACCGCGCATCACGCCAGCGACGCCGACGAGTCCCTCGCGGCGGTCGACGAGTGCCTCGCCATCGCGCGGGCGATCGACGAGCCGGGCTGGGAGGCCAACGCGCTGGCGATCCGGATCATCACGCTGGCCCGGAGCGGTCGCGGTGGCGACACGATCAACGACCTGGTCGCCGCCGAGCACGCGTTGGAGCGCACCACCCATCCGGGTCTTCGCGGCTGGGGCCACACCGGGCTCGGCTACGCGTACGACGTACTGCGGCTGTTCGAGCTCTGCGTGCCGCACTACGAGATCGCCGCCGGGATCGAGGACGACGCGCTTCCACTGCCCGAGTCACCGGCGATCGACCGGCTCAACCTGGCCGAGACCCAACTGCGCTGGGCGCACGAACTCGAGCGCCTCGGCGACCCGTCGTACCGGTCCGAGATCGACGAGCGGCTCGCCTCGGCCGCGCACTGGGCCCGCAAGGCGGAGACGGTGATCGTCGCGGACGAGAGCCAGGAGTTCTGGCGGTTGAGCGCGCGGCTCTGGCTGGCCGCGGCCGCCACCTCGACCGACCCCGGCGAGGCGATCAAGGAGCTCGCGCAGTGCCGCGACGACATCAGCAAGCTCGGCGAGACCGAGCGGCTGGCGATCGCAAGTACCTACCTGGCAAGGGCTTTCGCCGAGCAAGGCGACTGGGAGCAGGCGCGGATCGCGGCCGATCGCGCCATCGAGGACCTGATTCCGCTGTCCGATCCGTCGACCGAGCTGCTTGTACTGCAAACCCGGTCCGAGCTTGCGGTCCAGCTCGGTGAACGCGGCGCGGAGGCGGCGCTCGACTACGCCCGGTCGGTCGCTCGCGCTTGGTGGAAAGAGCGCCAGCGTGGGCTTAACGCAGTACGACAGGCTCTGGTGGCGCATGACCTCTCGGCCCGCCACGATGCCGAGTGGCACGCCGCGCGGCAGGACGCGCTGACCGGGATCGGCAACCGCCGCGCCATGGACGAGCGGCTGACCGCGGCCCGCGACTCGCAGCGCGCGGTGACCTTGCTGGCCATCGATGTGGACGACCTCAAGGTCGTGAACGACACCTTCGGGCACGCCCGTGGGGACGAGTTATTGCAACTTGTGGCAAATCTGCTGGTAGAACAGGCGCGTGCCACCGATGCCGTGATTCGATCGGGAGGAGACGAGTTCTTCGTGGTACTGGACCAGCCGGACGCCAAGGGCGGCGCCCAGCTGGCCGAGCGGATCCGTGCCGCGGTGGCCCTGGTGGCCGCCACGACGGCCAAGCCGTGGCTCAGCAGACTGGGCCTGAGCATCGGGTACGCCGCGACCGCGGAAGGTGTGCCCGTCGAGCTGCTGATCCCGATGGCGGACAGCCGGCTGTACGAGGACAAGCGCCGTTCCAGATAGCCAGAGTGCGACACGAGGGGGAGGTTGGGTGCGGGAGACGTCGGGGGTGACCGCGCGGATCGCGGCTGCGATGACGCGGGCCCAGTCGGGCAACCCCGCCGGAGCTGCTACCGACATCCGCCTGCTGCTCACCGAGCTCGGCCCGGACCCGAGTAGTGAGCGCGCGGCCGCGGAGTACGTTCGCGCCATCGCCGCCCACTACACCGCCGACGCCGAGACCGCACTGGACGCCGTCGACGGCTGCATCCGGGTGTCCCGCGCGATCGAGGAGCCAGGCTGGGAGGCCAATGCGCTGGCCGTGCGGATCGTCACCTTGCTACGCACCGGCGAAGGCGGCGACTCGGTGGCCGACCTGGTCGCGGCGGAGAACGCCCTGGCCAGGACGAAGGACCCGGGGCTCGCGAGTTGGGCGCATACCGGGCTGGGTTATGCCTATGACCTGCTGCGGTTGTTCGAGCTGTGCATCCCGCATTTCGAGTTCGCTGCCGCTGCCGGGGTGGATCCGCTCGGGCTGCCCGAGTCGCCCGCGATCAACCGGCTGAACCTGGCCGAGTCCAACCTTCGCTGGGCGCACGAGATGGAGCGGCTGGGCGATCCGGCGTACGAGCCGGAGATCCTGCGCCGGCGCCAGGCGGCCAAGCACTGGGCAGCAGCGGCGAACGAGGCGATCATCGGCGCCAACCTCATCGGCTACTGGCCGATCGCCGGGCGGATGTGGCTCGCGGCCAGCGATTTCGAGGCGGATCCGGCCGAGGCCGCGGTCATCCTCAAGGACTGTCGCGATCAACTGGCCAAGCTGGGTTCGCCCGAGCCGGCCGCGATCGCGGGTGCCTATCTGGCGCAGGCGTACGCGTCGATGGGCCGGCTCGACGAGGCGATGGAGGCCGCCGAGCGGGCCGGGACCGATCTCCCACCGACTTCGGATCCGCCCGTCGAGGCGCTTGTCCGGCATACCGCAGTACGGATCGTTGCTGACTCCGGGGATGACGGGGCGTCGTCTGGTCTGCAGTACGCGCGAGCGATCACGCGCGGCTGGTGGGCTGAACGGTTGCGCGGCCTGTACGCCGTACGCAGCGCGCTGGCGACGCATGAGCTCTCCATCAGGCACGACGCCGAGTGGCGGGCAGCGCGCGAGGATCCGTTGACCGGCGTGGGCAACCGTCGCGCACTCGACGAGCGGATGAGCGCGGCCCTCGACTCGGGGCGCTCGGTCGCGGTGCTCGCGATCGACGTCGACAACCTGAAGGTCATCAACGACAGTCATGGGCATGCCTGCGGCGACGAGGTACTACGCCGCGTCGCCCAACTCCTGACCGAGCAGTGTCGGGCCGAGGACGTGGTCGCGCGAGCGGGTGGCGACGAATTCGTCGTCGTGCTCGACAACCCCGACGACCGCGGCGCCGGCGAGCTTGTCGAACGGATCAAGGCCGCCGCAGACCTGGTGGCCCGCGGCGCTGCCCAACCCTGGTTCGCCATGCTCCGCCTCAGCATCGGCCAAGCAAGCAGTACCGACGGCACCTCGGTCGGCGACCTCCTCACCGTCGCCGACCGCCGCATGTACGAAGAAAAACGCCACCGCCGCACCGGGTTGAGCTAGCGGCCTTGCCATCGGGGCGGGCGTTTTTCACCGAACGCCAATGCTCCCTCTTGCGCGTCCTCCGAGCTGGAAACCCTGTGATACAAGGGATCCTGCATCGCGTACGCCGCGTCTTCGGTGACCGCGCGGACGATCTGCTTGACCGCGGCGAGGGCGAGCGGGGCATTGCGGCTGATCCGGGCGGCAAGCGTCATCGCGGTGGTGAGCGCCGCGCCATCGGGGACCAGCCGGTTGACCAAGCCATGGGTGGCTGCGGTTGCGGCCGGCATCGGGTCGCCGGTGAGCAACAACTCCATGGCGAGGTGGTACGGCAATCGCTGAGGCAACCGGATCGCACCACCTTCGCCGGCGATCAGACCACGCTGGACCTCGGGCAACCCGAACTTCGCCGACTCACCAGCCACGATCAGGTCGCAGGCCAGGGCGAGCTCGAACCCGCCGGCCACGGCATACCCCTCGACCGCGGCGATCAACGGCTTGGTCAGCGGCCGGCGCGTGAGGCCGGCCAGTCCTAGCTCGCCGACGACCGGGATTCCCTCGGTGGGAAAGGCCTTGAGGTCCGTCCCGGCGCAGAAATGTCCACCGGCGCCGGTAAGCACTCCCGCGGTGAGTTCCGAATGGCTCTCGAGGTAGTCGAGCGCCGCGCTGAGCGCCTTGGCAACCGCGCGATCGACAGCATTGCGAGCGGTCGGGCGATCGATCGTCATCACCAGCACGCTGCCCGCGAGTTCGGTCCGGACCGGCCGCAGATCGATGGTCATCGGCAAGCGCCCTCCGTCAGCAAATGGTGACTGAATGCTACCTATTGACCGCTGTCCGTGAGCGAAGGTTTACGAACCGACTAGTAACGCAGGAAGCCCTCGGTGATCAGGCCGGCGATCTTCGGCAAATAGTCGGCGTGCAGGTCGTCGCGCTCCAGCAGGCTCGCGAGGGCGTCCAGGATCTGCCCGACGCTGAGGTCGCCGTCGCAAGCACCCACGAACCCGGCCAGGACGGTGTCCACCTGCTCGGCTCGCCGCATCCCGCGTTGCCGGCGTAGCACGATCGTCGCCGGATCCTCGGCGCCCGGCTGACCGGCCGTCTCCTGCACGATGTCGTCGGCCATGGTCAGGTACAGCCCGGTCAGGTCCGCCGGCAGTCCTTCGATCCGCTCGAACCGGTCGAGCACATGCGGACCGATCGGCTGCTCGATCTCGTACGGCCACTCCTCGGCCTCCGTATTGCCCGCCACGTTGTGCAGGTTGATCCAGCCCATCCCGATCGCCTCGACCTGTTGCTCGTCAAGCCACCGCAGCCAAGCGTCGTACCGGCTCGTGTACTCCGGACGCCCCTGCAGACCCGCATCGCGCAGCCACAGCTCGACGTACTCCGCTGGGTCAAGTTGCTCACGTTGCACCGCCCAGCTGGACCTGTCGCCGGTCCAACTCGCTATGCGCTCCCGCCAGTCCTGACCGCGAACGCAGGTCCAGTTGGCGAGCAACTGACACCAGCCGCCTTCCGTCAGCTGTTGTGGAGCTTGCCGAACCAACTGCTCGACGACGGAGTCTCCCGCGAACCCTGTCTCGCGATAGGTCAGCCGCGCGTCGGCCGCGGGAGGTGCGATCACGTACGGCGGGTTGCTGACGATCAAGTCGAACTGCTCGCCCGCGACCGGCTCGTAGAGGCTGCCGTCGCGGACGTCGAGGTCGACCCGGTTGAGCGCCGCGGTCCAGCGAGTCAGCTGGAGGGCGCGCGGATTGACGTCAGTGGCAACGATGTGGCCGATCCGGTCGGCCAGATGGAGCGCCTGGATGCCGCAGCCGGTACCGACGTCGAGGGCCTTCTCCGCCTTGATCGGCACGGTCAGCTTGACCAGGCTCAGGCTGGCCGGCGCGATGCCCAGCACGTAATCCGGCCGCATCGGCTCACGCCTGCCGTCCAGCCCCGGCGTGAGATCGGCGATCACCCACCAGTGCCGGTCGTCCTCGGCGTACGGGCGGACGTCGAGGGCTGCCGCGAGTTGATGGCCGGCCTCACGCAAGATGCCTAGGGCAAGCAGTTCGGATACATCGCCCGGAAATGCTTTCTCCACAAGCTCTCTGGGCGCGGCGCGTTGCAGCAGGAACAGCCTGATCAGCGTGTCAAGCTGGTCGCCGGCGGCCGTCCGCTGGAAGGCGAGCGTGGTTTCATTGCGGCCCAATGCATTGTTGGCCAAGGCGCCCAGCCGCGCCGCAACGCCTTCCACCGTGTACGCCGCCGCCTCGAAGGCACCGCGCAGCCGGTCGACCAGACCCGCTCCCAGCTCTTGCTCGCTCATGTGGCTATCCTCGCAGGCCTTCGCCATCGCGCCTGCGAGTTATCCACAGGTTCGCGATCGTCCGGTCCGGCGGCCCTGTGAACTGGCAGGATTTCAGGTGTCGGAGGTCAGCAAGTCAATGCTCGTCGAACGAGGGGAAACGCGATGAAGACGCGAGTGGGTGTCGCCCTGGCCGCAGGGCTGGTGGTCGTGGCCGGCTGCGGGGCGTCAGGTCTGGAGACCGGCGGCGGAACGGTCGAGAAGAAGACCGCCTCGGCCTTCCTGACCACCACCGAGGCCGACTGGCACAAGCAGGTCGACGCCGAGTCCAACAAGAACATCGACCCCTCGGCCCGCTGCTACTTCGTGACCGGTGCCGATGGCAAGCAATCGCTCGGCACGCTGGCCTGTGGCCCGCTCCGCCGGCTCGGCACTCCCGAGCGCCAGGTGTGGGACGTGCTCGCGATCCAGACGACCGGCGGTGACAAGCCAGGCTTCGAGCCGGCCGATTCCGACCAGTGGCAGAAGTCCCAGCTGCGGCCGGACAACAGCGCCTTCTGGCGACCGGACGACAAGAAGGCGGACGACAACGCGGATGCGCTCGCCGCGCCGGCCGCACCGGCTGCCCAGGCCGGACTGACCACGGTCAGCGACAAGAGCGAGAAACTCGAACTGAAGCCAGCCACCGGCAAGATCGTGGTCCCTGACGGCACCCTCACCCTCAAGGGCCTCGCGACCCCGGAGACGGTCGGCAGCGGCACGGAGGTCAAGGCGCCCGCCAGCGGCGAGAAGTTCGTCGTCGCCGTGTTCGGCACCACCCCGACCCTCGACCCGCTGGACGGTGCCTCGGCGGTCAACGCGGCCACTGCCAAGTCCGCCTTGACCAAGTGGACCGTCACGGTCGGCGATGAACAACGCCCGGTCGAGGTGCTCCCCGGCGTCGGGTCCGAAGCGTCCGCCGCCGAGCGGACCTTGCTCGTCTCGGTTCCGAAGGACACCTCCGACCTGACGCTGACAGCGACCAACGGCGGCGTCGTCCAGAAGCTCTCGCTCACCACCGGCGAGCGCACGACGACCGATGTCGCGGCGGCGTACTACCGAACCGGTGTCTCCGTCGACCTGGGCAAATCGTTCCCGCCCACCGTCCGGAACGTAGGCGAGTACTACAAGAGCACCTACTTCCTCTCACTCAAGAAGGCGGCGCTGGCCCCCTGGGATCCGGACCACGGCTGGGCGCCGGCCGGCAAGGCCTGGTTCCGGCTCCAGATCGACTCGAAGCTGGACTACAACTACATCCTCTACAAAACCACCTGGGTGGCCCCGTTCCTGAAGCTCACGGCCGACGGCGTCGCGATCCCACCGGTCCCGGACACCATGGACGTTGACGTGATCGCGATCCCGGTCCCAGCCACCACGAAGGTCGTCCAGCTGACCGCGAACAGCGTCCTGTCATTCGCCGCCACCGACCCCGGCGCCACTCCGGCCTCAGGCAGGGTCACGTTCCCCGTCCTGACCGCAACCGCCACCTTCCAGTAACCCCACGGCGTTCTGCCTCCACCCCTGCCGGGGCGATCAAGCAACAGCCCCGGCAGGGGTGGTCGGGTTTCGGCCCCAGCAAGGGTGATCGGACAGCAGCCTCAGCTGATGGTCAGCCGGTACTCGACGGGCCGGTCAGAAGCACCTTCGACCGACGTTCAGTCGGTACTCCAGCGCGGCGGTCAGCCAGCCGCCCGGGCAACAGTCTCAGCCGATACCGGCAAGCTGGTCAGACGCAGCCAATGACTCTGGTCGTCCGCCAGAAGGTTCTCCCTCCGGCCGACGACCAGCCAGCAACCTCGACCGTTCACCCACAGCGGCACGATGATCTGGCCCACCTGGGTCTCGGAGGCGGTCGTCTTCGCCCGCTCCGCCTGGACGGCGAGCAGAGCCAGCGCGCCCGGTGACTGGGTCAACGGGTCGCCGCCCCGTCTCCCCACGTACCAGGCGACAGTCCCCAACTGCCGCACCGGACGACGGCCTACCGGCCGTCCCAGCCAACGGATCGCCCGCGAACCGGCCGACCTGGCACCCGAACCACCACACCAACCCGACCGGCCCCTCACACTCCACGCTTGGGCCGTGCCTACCCCACCGCCCGGCATCAAGCTGGTGTGCGACGGCGCTCCACACCCGCCCGACGCCAAGGCATCCAGCGACCGGAGCTGCCCACGCCAGCTCGACTCACCGACGTACCTGCCAGATCGGCTCAACGACATACCGGCCGGCGGGACTCACCGGCGTACTGGACGACCGGCTCACCGACCTGCCGGGCGACCGGCGCACCGGGTACCGGCCGGCGGGTTCACCGGCGTACTGGACGACCCGCTCACCGACCTACCGCGCGACCGGCGCACCGGGTACCGGCCGGCGGGTTCACCGGCCGTACTGGACGACCCGCTCACCGACCTGCCGCGCGACCGGCGCACCGGGGTACCGGCCTGCGAGTTCACCGGCCGTACCGAGCGACCGGCTCACCGACCTGCTGGGCTACGGGCTCACCGATCTGCTGGGCTATGGGCTCACCGATCTGCTGGGCTATGGGCTCACCGATCTGCCGGGCGCACCGGCGTACAGGATGGCGGGCTTGCCGGCGTATCGGCCGAGCTGGTGGCCGGACCGGGACCACACAGCAACCGGCCGGCTTCGGGCCCGTCGCGCCTGGACCGTGAGCCATCGGCTAGCCGGAACCGAGTTGGTGTGTGGTGGCGGTCCGCGAGCCAGCTGATCTGGGGCTGGTCGCGAGGTCATTTGGTTGCTTAGGGCACCTTGTGCACGGGGTGAGCGTTCTACTCGCGAGTAGATGGCTGGGTGGTGCACAAAGTGGGGCAGCGAGCGGCGGGGGCGCTGGGTGGAGTGCGTGGGCGGTGGGCAGGCGGGCGCTGCGTGGAGTGCGTGAGCGGCAGGTGGCTCGCGTGGCCGGGGTGGGCCGCCTGGTTGGGGTGGCCGGGGTGGGCCGCGTGGTTGGGGTGGGCCGGGTGGTGGTCAGGTGGCTTTGGCGGTTGCGTAGAGGACGGTGCCGGACTCGATGAAAGCGTCGGGGTCCAAGCAGTTCAGCTCCTGCTCCGCGGTTACCAGGCAGGCTGTGCGGCGGTCGGGTGGGAGCTGGTCGATGCGGCGGGCCATTGCGCCGATCACCTGGGAGTGTGCCAGGAATTCGGCTGCGGTCGGCTGGTGCCGGAAGCGTTCGACGGTGATCTCGATGTCGCCGAAACCTGTTGCCTGCAAAGCGAGCTGGAGCTTCGCTGGATCGGAGGTGATGTCGTTCGAAGGCATCTGCGGTGACGGGTCCGGCGGTGCACCGTACTCGTCGATCACCCGCACCCAGACGTCGTACGCCGGATGCGGATCATGCCCCGCCCAGGTGACAGCCCCGAACGAACCACCCGCCACCAACACCCGCCGTACTTCGGAAAGCCCCACCGACAGCTCCGGCAGATGAAACAACACGAACGGCATCACCACCGCATCAACCACCCCGGCCCCGAACGGCAACGCCTGAGCATCCCCAACCACCCGCCCGAACCCCGCCGGAGCCAACCGCAACATCTCCTCGGTCACATCAACCCCCACGACCCGGGCCTCAGGGTTCAACCCAGCCAGATGCGACAACACCAACCCCGGCCCACACCCCACCTCCACAATCCAAGGCCCCCGCCGATCCCCAGGCCCCGTCGCCCCGGCCACAGCGTTGCCCGAGGAGGCGGAGACGCCCCGAGCGGACAGCTCGCCTTCCCTCGGCCGCTCGCCAAGACCGTCGCGCGCCGGCGGCTGCGCGTCAGCAGTTTCAGCCAGTCCGATCTCGCCCAGCGGCAGCCGGTCGGCCAAGGCTCGTCCGTGGGTTGCGAGGGTCTCCGCCCACTGGCCGGCGTACGTCGAGGCGACGCGGCTGTAGTTGGCGCGGATCGCCGCGGTGGTCATGTGGTCGGACCGACGTGATGCCGACGGCCGCGGTGATGGCGCCAGGTAGGTCGACGGCGCCGGGTAGGTCGACGGCGCCGGGTAGGTCGACGGCGCCCGGCGATCAGATCGGAGGGCGGTGTCATGGCGGACCGTGGGGTCAGAAGTAGTACGGGGTGGCGGTGCGGAAGAGGTCTTGGAGTTTGGATTTGACCTGGTCCCGGTGCGGGAGCTGGACGTGCGGGTGGTCCTCGTCCAGGCGGACGCCGTGGTCGGCCAGTACGTAGACGGCGCGCAGGGTGCGGAGGGTGTTCGACTGTTCGGGGCGAAAGCCGCCGGCCGGGAGGGTGCCGAAGGCGCGGATCGCGGGGTCCAGCCAGCCGACGGCGTCTTCCTCGGTCAGATCAGGGCGGGTCAGCGCCACCGCGAGCGCGAAGCCCAGCCGGTCGTCCTCAAGATCGCGCAGGACGTACTCAGTGGGGGTCAGGAGCCGCCCGATGCCCAATCGGAGCATCTGTACCGGCTCGACGGCCTGGACGCGTGCCAGCGCCCCCAGGAGGTCGCTGCCGTGCGCCACGGCGTGCAGCCACCCGAGCTTGGGGTCGAAGCCGCGGAGATCCTCCTCAGCCACGTACCAGCGCTCGAACGGCGGCACCCAGGACGGCTCGAAGACGCCCTGCGTGACGATCGAGTCGAGGATCAGCGGCGCGAACGTGCGCGCCTGGATCTCCGAGTCGGCGAACCGGCCGACCATGTCCTCCCCGAGCGCGCGCAGCTCGTCACGGCTGAGCACGCCGTTGCCGATCCAGGTGGCGAGCGTCGAGTACGCCTGCGCGTCCCGGATCTGCGGATCCGGCGACCTCAGCATCGTCGACAGCTCGGCGACCAGCTCGTCCACCGGACGACCAGGAGGTACGGCGAATCCGTCCGCGCGCACCTGCGCCCAATCGGTCATGCCCCGCAGGCTAACAAAGGGAACGGCCCGTGGGACATCTGTTTCCAGATGTTCCACGGGCCGTAGCGACCAGGACCCCTCAGCCCGGCCGGACCTCGCACCGCCGAGCGGCTGAGCCACCCGGCGGCCGTCTATCAGGCGTCGCGCTTGTTCGCGATCGCCAGCGCGATCACCAGCAGGCCGATCGCCCAGGCGGCGAAGTAGAGCAGTGCCCCCCACGGACCGAAGGCGAAGTCGCTGCCCCCGGCGTTCGCACCGGCCAGGCCGAAGTCCTGGCCCTGGTTCAGGAACGAGCTGCCGTTGGCGAACGGCGCGTACTTCGCCATGTCGTCGCCGACCTTCGGGATCAGGCCGAACAGGTTCTCGACCACCAGCGGCCACAGGATCGCGATCGCGATCGCGCCGGCGCTCTGCCGGATCATGATGCCGATCGCCACCGCGATGATCGCCGACAGCGCGAAGATCAGGCCCTGGCCCGCCAGCAGCCGCCACTCGGCGGACGTGTTGATGGACAGGTCGGCCGAACCGGCCAGCAGCGAACCGATGCCCCAGGCGCCGAAGGAGGCGACCAGGCCGACGAGGCCGGCCAGGAAGGCGACCACGGCGGTCTTGCCGAGCAGCAGCGACGCACGCTGCGGGACGGCCAGGAAGCTGGTCCGGATGGTGCCGAACCGGTACTCGGTGGTGACCGCGAGGGCCGCCATCACCATCATCACCATCTGGCTGAGCTGGGCGCCCGGCTGGGTGATGAAGATGGAAGCCTGCTGCTCGTCGGCGCCCTTGAGGAAGCCAGTGGTCAGCGCGGCCAGACCGATGGTGAGGACCGCGGAGACGATCATGCACCACCACGGTGAGCGAGTGGAGAACAGCTTGATCCGCTCGACTTGAATCACCGACATGTCAGTTGTCCTCCTTCGGCCCGGCGGCCAGCTCGGCGCCGGAGACCGGCGGAACCGCGTTGACATCGGTCACCGCGGCGATCGCGTCCTGCGCGTGGTACTCGACCGTGTCACCGGTCATCTGCATGAAGGCCGCCTCCAGCGAACCGCGCACCAGGGACAGCTCGTGCAGCACGATGCCCTGGGCCGCGGCGGTCTCGCCGATCGAGTCGGTGGTCACCTCGGACTCGACGATCAGTACCTTGCCCTGATCCTCGATGTCGTCGATCCGGGTCTTCAGGTTCTGCTGCTGCAGGATGCTCTGCAGCTGGTCGAGCTGCGGGCTGCGCACCTTGACCGTGGTGCCGCTGGCCCGGTCGACGAACTCGTTCGTGGTCGACTGCGCGATCAGCCGGCCGCGGCCGATGACGATCAGTTCCTCGGCGGTCAACGCCATCTCGGAGAGCAGGTGGCTGGAGACCAGCACGGTCCGGCCCTCGTCGGCCAGCCGGTGCATGAAGGTCCGGATCCAGACGATGCCCTCCGGGTCGAGGCCGTTCACCGGCTCGTCGAAGAGCAGGATCTCCGGGTCGCCGAGCAGCGCGCCGGCGATGCCGAGCCGCTGCGACATACCCAGGGAGAAGGCACCGGCCCGCTTGCCGGCGACCGAGGTCAGGCCGACCATCTCCAGCACCTTGTCGACACTCGACTTCGGCAGCTTGTTGGAGGCGGCCATCCAGGCCAGGTGGGACCGGGCGGACCGGTTCGGGTGCACCCACTTGGCATCGAGCAGGGCGCCGATCTTGGTCAGCGGCTGCTTGAGGTCGCGGTAGTGCTGGCCGTCGATCCGGACGTCGCCGGAGGTGGGGGTGTCCAGGCCCAGGATCATCCGCATGGTGGTCGACTTGCCGGCCCCGTTCGGGCCGAGGAAGCCGGTCACCTTCCCCGGCTTCACCTCGAATGAAAGGTTGTCAACGGCAACGGTGGCGCCGTATCGCTTGGTGAGGCCTTTTGCCTCGATCATCCCGTACTCCTCGTTCGGTGGCGCGCCAGTTAGTTGATGGGCGGGCGGTTGTCCACATCAGTATCGAGGCCCGGACGGGTCATCACATCGGACCCCGGGCGGATCCGGTGTGTCCACCCTTAGGTGGATTCTGCCGCCCTCCGGACCGGGGATGCCATCGGTTGACCCCCTGACCCAACCCCGACGATCCCGTACTCCGGTACCCAGCACATCCGACCAAAGTCGCCGGCCGGTGGCCGAACGTCTTGCCCCAGAAGGAAATGGACGTGACTTCCAGCTGATGGTCTATCCCAGAACAACCAAGAGGCCCGCCGGAGCGAACTCCGGCGGGCCTCTCGGGCTACTACTTCAGTACTGCGTCAGGCGGCGACGTTGGCCTCGGCCGGGGTGTCGGAGATGACCGACTCCCGGCGCTTCGAGACCACCACGGCCGCGACGATGATCGCGAACGCGACCAGCGCGATGATGATCCGCAGCGCCGTGTTGGTGTCCTCACCGATCGACGACATCCCGACGACGGCCGGAGCGATCAGCACCGAGACCAGGTTCATCACCTTGATCAGCGGGTTGATGGCCGGGCCGGCGGTGTCCTTGAACGGGTCGCCCACGGTGTCACCGATGATGGTGGCCTCGTGTGCCGGCGAACCCTTGCCGCCGTGGTTGCCGTCCTCGACCAGCTTCTTCGCGTTGTCCCAGGCGCCACCGGAGTTGGCCAGGAAGACGGCCATCAGGGTGCCGCTGGCGATCGCGCCGGCCAGGTACCCGGCCAGCGCCGAGGCGCCCAGCCCGAAACCGACGGCGATCGGGGCCGCGATCGCGAGCAGACCAGGAGTGGCCAGCTCACGCAGCGAGTCACGGGTGCAGATGTCGACGACCTTGCCGTACTCCGGCTTGCCCGTGCCTTCCATGATCCCGGGGATGTCGCGGAACTGGCGACGTACCTCGTAGACGACCGCACCGGCGGCGCGGCCGACGGCGTTGATCAGCAGACCGGAGAACATGAACACGACGGCCGCACCGATGATCAGGCCGACCAGAGTGGACGGGTCGAAGACCAGCGCGTCGGTGTTGAACGCGGCGTCGCCGGCGTCGTTCAGAACGGCGTAGATCGAGTCCGTGTACGAACCGAACAGCGCGGTCGCCGCGAGCACCGCGGTGGCGATCGCGATGCCCTTGGTGATCGCCTTGGTGGTGTTGCCGACAGCGTCCAGCTCGGTCAGGATCTGGGCCGCCTCGCCGTCCACGTCGCCGGACATCTCGGCGATGCCCTGCGCGTTGTCGGAGACCGGGCCGAAGGTGTCCATCGCGACGATGACGCCGACGGTGGTCAGCAGACCGCCACCTGCCAGTGCGATCGCGAACAGTGCGAGCACCCCGGAGCCGCCGACCAGGAAGGCGCCGTAGACAGCAGCGGCGATCACCAGGCCGGTGTAGACGGCGGACTCGAAGCCGACCGAGATACCGGACAGGATGACGGTGGCAGCACCGGTCAGCGAGGTCCGGCCGACGTCCTGGACAGGCTTGTCCTCGGTACCGGTGAAGTACCCGGTCAGGGCCAGGATGATGGCGGCCAGCACGATGCCGATGATCACCGAGACGGTGGCGATGACCCGGGGGTCACCGTCCTGCGCGGCGATCTTCTCGGTCGCGCCGGTCAGGTCGGCGAACTTGCTCGGCAGGTAGGCGAAGGCCGCGACCGCACACAGTACGGCCGAGATCGCCGCCGAGATGTAGAACGCCCGGTTGATCGTCCGCAGACCGTTCTCGCCGGCCCGCGGCTTGGTCAGGAAGACGCCGATGACCGCGGTGACGGCGCCGATGGCCGGCACGATCAGCGGGAAGACCAGGCCCTGCTCGCCGAAGGCGGCCTTGCCGAGGATCAGCGAGGCGACCAGCATGACGGCGTACGACTCGAACAGGTCGGCGGCCATACCGGCACAGTCACCGACGTTGTCGCCCACGTTGTCGGCGATCGTCGCGGCGTTGCGCGGGTCGTCCTCGGGGATGTTCTGCTCGACCTTGCCGACCAGGTCCGCGCCGACGTCGGCGGCCTTGGTGAAGATGCCACCGCCGACCCGCATGAACATGGCGAGCATGGCGGCACCGAAGCCGAAGCCCTCCAGGACGGTCGGGGCGTCACCCTTGAAGAGCAGCACCACCACGGCGGCACCGAACAGGCCGAGGCCCACGGTCGCCATGCCGACGGTTCCACCGGTCCGGAACGCGACCCGCATGGCGGGTTCGCGGCCCTCGTCGCGGGCGGCCGCGGCGACCCGGACGTTGGCGCGGGTCGCGAGCCACATCCCCAGGTAGCCGATGGCGGCGGAGAAGCCGGCCCCGATCAGGAAGAAGACCGAGCGGAAGATCTTCAGCGTGGTCTCGTTGTCGCCGTCACTGTGCACAGGCAACAGGAACAGCAGCAGGAACGCCACCACGGCGAAGATCGACAACGTCCTGAACTGCCGGGACAGATAGGCTGAAGCGCCTTCCTGAACCGCCTGGGCGATGACCTTCATGTTCTCGGTGCCATCGTTCGCGGCAAGCACCTGACGACGGAACACCAGAGCGATGGCGACCGCGAGGATCGCGATCACTGCGACAACGGCGACCAGCGTGGTGTTGCTCGACGAAAGATCCACCGCTTGTACAGCAAGCGACGACATCCGTCCTCCTTGTAGGCAACCCCTCAGGGCTGAACGGCCCCCGTACTGCCGCACACCGAAGGGTTGAGAATTACGACACAGCGCCAAAGGCCTGGCGCGGTGGGTCACTCTAACCGGTCAACTACCAGACCTGATGACAGGGTGGTCTACGTCATACCCGCGACCGGCGGGCGGCAGCTCACCGATTGTGATCGCGGGGACACCTTTTCGCATCCCCCGCGATCGGGTCCGGACGCCTCAGATGGCCGAGGCGATGTCCGGGTGGATCTCGAAAGCCTTGTCCAGATGGGTGATCCGGAAGATCTTGAGCAGCCGCTCCCGGGTACAGACCAAGGACAGCGAGCCGTCGTGGGACTCCATCTTGCGGAGCGCGCCGACCAGGACGCCGAGTGCGGCGGAGTCCATGAACTCCACTCGTTCCAGGTCGACGACGAGCTGGTGGTGGCCCGTCTCGATCAGCTCGTTGAGTTTGTCGCGGAGCTTCGGCGCGGCGAACGCGTCGATCTCCCCGCCCACCTCGACGACAATGCGCGCGCCCTCCGCGCGCGTCGCCAGCGACAGATCCACTTCGGCCTCCGATCCCGTGAACTGTTGCATTCAACCATGTACGGACCGTGAGTAGGGCCGTGTGCCAAAACTCTTTCATTTCGGCGCATCCCGCGTCGAGCCGGCTGTCCAAACTGACGCGTGCATCCGCATTTGCACACGCGTTGCGCATTCGCCTGTGCACGCTGAGATCGCATCCTGTCCGTGGTCCTGACTAAGGTTCGCAGCGTGAGTGAGGCCGCCGAGATTCTCAAGCGGCTCGCCGCGGGACCTGGCCGCGCCGAGCGGCTGACGCACGTGGAATCAGTGCCACCACGACTAGGTCAAACGAGTGAATGGCCGCGCTGGTCCCCACCCGAAGTCCTCAGCCAGCTGGCCGATGCCGGCATCACGAAGCCGTGGAGCCATCAGGTCGCGACGGCCGAAGCGGCGTACAGCGGCAAGCATGTGGTGGTCGCGACCGGTACCGCGTCCGGCAAGTCGCTCGGCTACTTGTTGCCTGCGTTCGCCACTTTGAGCATCGCGCACGCGGCGTCACCACATCGGCGGACGGCGTCTGTTCTGTACTTGTCCCCCACCAAGGCCTTGGCCCATGACCAGTTGCGGGCGGTCTCGGCGTACACAGTGCCGGGGTTGCGGCCGACGACTCTCGACGGCGACTCGGAGCGGACCGAGCGGGACTGGGCTCGCGACCATGCCACCTATGTACTGAGCAATCCGGACATGCTGCACAGGTCCGTCCTGCCGAACCACCAGCGCTGGGCACGGTTCCTCGGATCCCTGCAGTACGTGGTGGTGGACGAGTGCCATCACTACCGGGGCGTGTTCGGCGCACATGTCGCTGGCGTCCTCCGACGACTGCGGCGGGTCTGCGCACAGTACGGGGCGCACCCGATCTTCGTCTGCGCTTCAGCGACCGTGGCGGAGCCCGCTGTCTCCGGGGAGCGGCTGACCGGCCTGCCGATGGTGGAGGTCGTGCAGGACGGCTCCCCTCGAGGCGGCATCTCGTTCGGTCTCTGGGAGCCGCCCCTCACCTCCCTCCGCGGCGAGAACGGAGCCCCGGTACGCCGGTCCGCCCCGGCCGAGGTTGCCGACCTACTGACCGACCTCGTCGTGTCAGGCGTCAGGACAGTCGCGTTCGTCAGGTCGCGCCGAGGAGCCGAGTCCGTCGCGATGACCGCCCGGGAGAACCTCGCGGAGATCGACCCGGCGTTGAGCGAGCAGGTCTCGGCGTACCGGGCCGGCTATCTGCCCGAGGAGCGACGGCGCCTCGAGAGCATGCTGCAGAGCGGCGAGCTGACCGGAGTGGCCGCGACCAACGCGTTGGAGCTCGGCATAGATATAGCCGGTCTGGATGCAGTACTACTGTCCGGCTGGCCCGGGACGCGCGCATCCCTCTGGCAGCAGGCTGGACGCGCAGGGCGATCGGGTGGCGATGCCCTGGCGCTCCTGGTCGCTAGGGACGACCCGCTGGACACCTACTTGGTCCGGCACCCGGCTGCCATCTTCGGCAGGCCGGTCGAGGCGACTGTCTTCAACCCCGAGAACCCGTACGTGCTCGGCCCGCAGCTCTGTGCCGCCGCACAGGAAGTGCCACTGACTCCGGACGACTACGAGATCTTTGGCGCCACCACTGAGAGCGTCATCAAGCAACTGGTCAAACAAGGCCTGCTCCGGGAGCGGCCGCACGGCTGGTTCTGGACCCGGCGCGACCGGGCGGTCGACGCGATCGACATCCGGTCGGCCGGCGGCAAGACGGTGCAGATCGTGGAGGACCAGACCGGGCGGCTGCTCGGTACGGTCGACGGCGGCTCGGCGCATGCCAGCGTCCACGCCGGCGCGGTCTACGTACACGCGGGCGAGTCGTACCTGGTTCAAACGCTGGATCTGGAGAACCACGCGGCGATCGTCGAAGCGGCGTCGCCGGACTACACGACCTTCGCCCGCGATGTCACCGAGATCAGCATCTTGGCCACGGAGGAGACGCGGCAATGGGGTGCAGCCGAGTTGTCTCGCGGTTGGGTCCAGGTGACCAATCAGGTGATCTCGTTCCAACGCAAGCAGCTCGTCACCGGTGACGTGCTCGACGAGCAGCCGCTGGATCTGCCCGAGCGGACGCTGCGCACCAAGGCGGTGTGGTGGACCATGCCCGATCAGCTCGTCGAGGAGCTCGGGCTGAGCGACGTACCGGGGGCTGCTCATGCGGCCGAGCATGCGTCGATCGGACTGCTGCCGCTGTTCGCCACCTGCGACCGGTGGGACATCGGCGGCGTCTCGACCGCCAAGCACGCCGACACCGGCCGGCTCACCGTCTTCGTGTACGACGGGCATCCAGGCGGAGCCGGTTTCGCAGAACACGGGTATGCCGCGGCGCGCGAGTGGTTGACCGCGACACGGGAGGCGATAGCACACTGTGAGTGTGTGGACGGCTGCCCGTCGTGCGTACAGTCACCCAAATGTGGGAACGGGAACAACCCGCTCGACAAAGGCGGCGCCGTGGCGCTGCTTACCGCACTTCTTCGCAGTGAGGCCTGAAACCTCCAGCACCAGGCTGCTGGAAGAAAGGCAGCGATCATGCTGGCTCTCGGAATCGTCCTGATCGTCCTTGCCGTCCTCTTCGGCCTGGGCGTCTCCGTCTCGTCCGGCGGCTCGACCACCATGTCGGTGTTCGGCGTCGACTTCGGACTCTCCGTCCCCACCTTGTTCTTCCTCGGTGCCGCCGCCGGCATCGCCATCACTCTCGGACTGTGGCTGACCAAGAAGGGACTTGGTCGTGGTTACCGCCGGCACCGCGAGGTGCGCCAGCTGCGCCAGAAGGTGGCCGCCGTCGAGCCTGACTCGTCAACCTCCGCCCCGGTCGAGGACGAACCAGTCACCCCGGTAGGCCGGCACGCGGCCGACCCGGCTGACTTGACCGACTCGACTGACCCCGCCGACGACGAGCACACCCGGACCGTCGAGCTGGCCGGCGAGAAGCATGTAGTTGCCGATGGCACCGATTCGAAGCAGCTGAACTAGACCTCAGCTGAGCCGCTTTCACCTTTTCCAGAAGGTGAAAGCGGCTCAGCCAGGGAACGTGCCCCAGAAGCGGAATCGTTGTAATATCTCAGTCCAGGCACAGCCGCTGCTCAGCCGCGGCACGGCGATCACCCAGCCGTATATCGATGCCTTGCGCAACAATTCAGGCGTGGCAGTTAGTTGCCATTGGCATCAAGTTCCCGCCGATCTCGATAGCCACCCCCGATGGTCCTGTGCACTACTGGTCGTGGCGTCAACGTCGCGCTGAGTCACCGCCGGCCTTCCGGGCCACACCGCCTCCTCATCGGGGGATCGACCGCAACTCACCCCAAGCGCAATTGGGGCCATCGCGGTTCCCGGAACCAGGTTCGGCCGCTCACGCCTCGGGGTCCCGACGACCTGACGCCGCGAGATAGCACGACCTCTGGAGGTTGTCTTGATCATCCGTAGAATGTTGAGTCGCACCGGCGTGGCAGTCCTCGCCGTCAGCGTCGCCCTGGCCACCGCGATCCCCGCCCAGGCGGCGGCTCCGGCCCCGGCCAGCCCACCCGGCGTCGAGGTCGGCGTGGTGAAGCAGATCGCGAACCGGGCGGACACCCGGTACTGCCTCACCTTCGTCACGTCGAACAAGGTCCCGATGGCGGTGATGATGGCCTGCGCTCCCGGCAAGGAGGGCAAGACCCAGGAATGGGTGCTCACCGACAAGGGCCAGCTGCAGGTCGCGATGAGCAAGAGCGTCGGTGGCGCCCTTGCGACGACGGGAGCCTGCCTGGACACCGGTGCGGACCTGGTCACCACGCCGAAGGGCGCACCGGTCCTGGTGCTGCCCTGCCGCGACGGTGCCGGCCAGAAGTGGAACTACGACGAGTCGTCCGGCTCCTTCGTCAACGCGGCGAACGGGATGGCGCTCAGCTCACTGCTCGGCCATGGCGTGAAGAAGCAGGCCCAGCCGACCGGTATCCAGTCGGCCAGCGGGGCCAAGTACCAGGGCTGGAGCGCACTGCCGCTGCCTGGTCTGGACATCCTCGGCGCGGTTCTGGCACTCGTGAACGCACTACTGGCATCGCTGGGCCTGGCCCTGCCGCTGCCGATCGCGAACGCCGCGTCGAGCCTGTTCAGCCTGCTACAGGCGAAGACCCCGGTACCGGCCCAGATGACGACTCTGCCCAAGCAGATGATGCAGCTGGCCCAGAGGTAACGAGGAGGATCCTCAGCCACACAGAGGAGGGCCGGTCCCGAGATTTCTCGGGACCGGCCCCTTCCTTTCGGTTCATGAACCGCGGTGGTCAGATCCTCAGTGTTCGCAGTGCTGGGCGATCCGCTGCTTGCGCGTCAGCGGAGCGGCCCGGTCGGCCGATCACCACCAGCAGTGGTGGTGCCAGTGGTGCCAGTGGCAACCACCAAGAAGGTCCTCGAGAAGTCCGAGCAGCATGTTCTTCACCTCCGCTCCGATGATCCGATCGGCACTGACGCTACCTCGCGCCATCACGTTCTGTATCTAGACACCTACTCTTTGTCATACAACCGCGAGGGAGCTTTAACTCTTCCGCAATGCGCGCCGCTCGGATCCGATTTGACGGCCCCGGGCCGCCTGCCCGCCGTAGCCGAGGGCAACCACTTGACGTTGGAAATTAACAACGTTTCCTCCTTCGCCGTTTAAAAGTCTTCACAAAGTTCCCGCCGAGTGCCAAGGTGAACCGGCACTGGCTGCACTGACCACGCAAGGAGCCCCCTGATGCGACGTATCCCGCGCTTGTTCCGGCTGGCCGTTCTGGGAACGGCGGCCTCCGTACTCCTCACCGGCTGCCTCGGCTCGTCGGACTCCGGCAGCGGCGACCAGGACGCGAACCGCAACTCCGATGCCAAGAAGGTCGAGCTGGTGATCGGCTCAAACTCGGTCAAGGGCGGCAAGAGCAGCGCCGGCGCCGAGTTCACCGAGGACGTGCTGATCCCGAAGTTCGTCGAGGCGCAGAAGGCCAAGGGCGTCGACGTCACGGTGAAGTTCCAGGGCGACGGCTCCGACGACGAGGTCTACAAGCAGAAGCTCGCGCTCAGCCTGTCGAACAAGGCCGGCCCGGACCTGTTCAGCATCGACGGCATCTGGGTCGGCGAGTTCGCCCAGGCCGGCTACATCAAGCCGCTCACCGACACCGTCGGGGACGCCGCCAAGGTCGACGGCTGGGACGGCTGGAAGCAGATCCCGGATTCGGTCCAGCAGCTCGGCAGCTTCGACGGCAAGCGGTACGGCGTACCGGGTGGAACCGACGGGCGGGTCCTGTACTTCAACAAGAAGCTGTTCGCGCAGGCCGGGCTGCCGGCCGACTGGCAGCCCAAGTCGTGGGACGACATCACCGCGGCCGGCCAGGCGCTGAAGAAGCTGGCCGGCGTGACGCCGATCCAGATCAACGCCGGTACTGCGATGGGCGAGGCCACCACCATGCAGGGCGTTCTGCCGCTGCTGGTCGGTACCGGCGCAGCCATCAACACCGACGGCAAGTGGCTGGGCAACACCCCGCAGCTCCGCCAAGTGCTCGACTTCTACAAGTCGATCTACGCCGGCGGCCTCGGCGACCCGATCCTGCAGCGCGAGGCGAAGGGGCGGGACAAGTCGTTCGCCGAGTTCGCCGCGAACAAGATCGGCATCCTGCTGGAGAGCGACTACTTCTGGCGCAGCGTCGTCGAGCCGAAGGAGGGCGTCGCGAAGATGGCGGACCGCGACTCGGCGGTCGGCTACGCGCTGATCCCGGCCAGCAAGGCCGGCGGCGGGATCAAGGGCCAGGACTTCGTCTCGATGTCCGGTGGCGGCGCGACCGCGATCAACCCGAACACCAAGTTCCCCCAGCAGGCCTGGGAGCTGCTGCAGTTCATGAACTCGGCCGAGATGGTCAAGGCCTCCCTGGACGGCGCCGCCAAGATCACCCAGCGCACGGACGTCAACACCGAGGTCCTGGCCAGCGACCCGATGCTGACCTTCGTCGCCACCAAGGTGCTCCCGCTGACGCAGTACCGGCCGGGCATGGCGGAGTACCCGAAGGTCTCGGCGGCGCTGCAGCAGGCGACCGCGGACGTGGTCGGCGGCAAGACCACCGATGCCGCGGCGAAGAGCTACCAGACGGCCGTCGAGGCTGCCGCGGGTAGCAAGGACAAGGTCACCAGCAACTGATGGCTTCCGTCACCGAACCCGTGCCGGGCCGCCCGGCACGGGTCCGCGGTCCGGCCCAGGACGTCGCAGGACTCGGCATCGGCCGGGCCCTCGGCTTCGTGGCGCCGGCGCTGTTGCTGATCGGGGCCTTCCTGGTCTTCCCGGCGATCTGGACGATCTACATCGGCATCACGAACTACCGGCTCACCGGGGTCGAGGCCGTGTCCCCATCGATCGTCGGCCTGTCGAACTACACGAAGGCGCTCAACGACGCGCTGTTCCACAATGCACTGTGGCTGACGCTGCTGTTCGTACTCGGTTCGGCGACCATCGGGCAGAACATCCTCGGCTTTGCGCTTGCCTGGACGATGCGGCGCGCGCGCCCGGCTGTTCGACGTACCGTGGAAGGCCTTGTTCTGTTGGCCTGGATCCTGCCGTCGACTGTGGTGGCGTACCTGTGGATCGCGTTCTTCGACCGGGACACCGGGACGCTGAACAGCATCCTCGGGACGCAGGGCACCGCCTGGCTGATCGACTACCCGATGGTCTGCCTGGTGCTGTTCAACACCTGGCGCGGTACGGCCTTCTCGATGATGCTCTACTCGTCCGCGCTGCAGGCGGTACCACCGTCGCAGCTCGAATCGGCACGGATGGTCGGGGCGTCGGGCTGGCAGACGCTGCGGGACATCGTGTTCCCGCACATCCGCGGGCACGTGCTGACCAACACGCTGCTGATCTCGCTGTGGACCGCGAACGACTTCTCGCCGTTCCTGCTCACCCGCGGCGGCCCCAACCACGAGTCGGAGACCGTGCCGGTCTACATCTACAACGTCGCGCTGCAGGGCGGTGAGCTCGGCTACTCGTCGGCGATCTCGTTCCTGCTGCTGATCGCGAACCTGCTCGTCGCGTTGCTCTACCTGCGACTGTTGCGGAGGCGCTCGTGAACCCGGCTTACGTAGTACGGCGGATCGGCTTCTACGTGATGATCTGCGTCATCACGCTGTTCTTCGCCGTACCGATGCTGTGGATCGCCTCGGCGCCGTTCGACTCGTCGCCGGGCCTGGGCGTGCACTGGCCGGACTGGACGCTCGACAACGTTCGCAAGACGTTCGAGCATCCCTATGCGCTGCACTCGATGGTCAACTCGCTGCTGATCTGCGGTACTACGGCTTTGGCGGTGACTGTCTTCGCGGCGCTGGCGAGCTATGCGCTGTCGCGGGTACGCATCCCAGGGCGGGACGCCTTGCTGTACGGGCTATTGCTGCTGTCGTCGGTGGTCACCGGGACCGCCGCGATGGTGCCGATCTTCGTGATGATGTTCCAGCTCGGGCTGATCGACTCGCGGTTCGGTGTCGCGCTGGTGATGACCGGCGGGTTGTTGCCCGCGGCAATCTTCATCCTGAAGGACTTCGTCGACGCGGTGCCGAAGTCGTACGAGGAGTCGGCCCGGGTGTTCGGCGCTTCGCCGATGCAGATCCTGCGGGACGTCGTACTTCCCGTTGCCCGGCCGGGGCTGGCGACCATCCTGGTCTGGGCGTTCGTCAACTCGTGGGGCAACTTCCTGGTGCCCTTCCTGCTGATCCGGTCGATCGAGCTGCAACCCGGGCCGGTCCTGATGCAGACCTTCACCGACGAGGGTGGCAGCGTCAATCTGCAGGTCCTGCCGGTGTTCTCGTTGCTGTTCTCGATCCCGGTCGTCGTGCTGTATCTGCTGGTGAACTCGCGCTACGGGTTCCGCTTCCATGGAGGGATCAAGAGCTGATGGCCGGTATCGACATCGAAGGCCTGGCGACCGTCTACCCGAACGGCGTGCGCGCTGTCGACGGACTCGACCTGACCGTTGCCGACGGCGAGTTCTTCGCGCTGCTCGGGCCGTCCGGGTGCGGTAAGACGACGTTGCTGCGGACCATCGCCGGGCTGGAGTCGGCGACCGAGGGCACGGTCCGGATCGACGCGGCCGACGTGACCCGGCTCGAGCCGGGTAAGCGTGGGGTCGCGATGGTCTTCCAGGACTACGCGCTCTTCCCGCACATGACCGTCTCGGAGAACATCACGTATCCGTTGAAGGTACGCCGGGTCGCCGCGGCTACTCGCTCGGCTGTTGCTGAGCGGACGGGTGGCGAGCTGTCTTTGCAAGGGTTGCTCGAACGGCGCCCTGGGCAACTGTCCGGTGGCCAGCAGCAGCGGGTTGCACTGGCTCGGGCGATTGCCTCCGAGGGCAAGGTGTTGCTGCTCGACGAGCCGCTGTCCAACTTGGATGCACGGTTGCGGTTGGAGGCTCGTACGTTCTTGAAGAAGCTGCAGCGGGATCTGGGGATCACTACGGTCTTCGTCACGCACGACCAGGCGGAGGCGTTGGCGCTGGCTGATCGGATCGCGGTGATGCAGTCCGGCAAGCTTCGGCAGCTCGGCACGCCGCGCGAGGTCTTCGCCCGCCCGGCCAACACCTTCGTCGCCAACTTCATCGGCTCAACCCCGATGAACCTGCTGCCTGGCGTTGTTGGCGATTCAGTTGCTTCCATTGCCGGCGGTTCGTTGCCAGCAGCAACGGCGGCGGTGCCGGTGGGGGCTGAGGTGACGGTTGGGGTTCGGCCGGAATACCTCACCTTGTCTACTGGCGATGTGTCCGGGCCGTGTATCCGCGGGTCGGTGGTGGTGACTGAGAACCTCGGCACCATGTCTCTGGTCAGCGTGGAGTGCGACGGCGTGCTGATCGGTGTGACGGTGCCTGAGGAGGATGAGCCTGCGCCGGGGACTCCCGTAGTACTGACTGCTCCTGCGCAGCGGGTTCTCTTGTACAACCGTGAGTCCGGCGAACTGCTGGCCCGGCAACCGGCTGTGGTCGGCTGATGGCGATCACGACGTACCGGCAGCGGTGGACGCTGGACGACCGGGCCGCATCCGTCTGGCACTCGCTGCCCGTCGACATCCCTGCGGGCTGCCCAGGACTGCTGGTCACCCTGACGGTCCCCGAGGTCGAGGGCGCGGTGATCGACCTCGGTTGCGAAGGTGCCGGCGGCTGGCGCGGGTGGTCCGGTGGCGCGCGGCGGACCTTTGCCATCACTCCCACAGCCGCCACACCTGGCTATGTGGCCGGTGAGTTGGAGGAGGGCACCTGGTTCGTGGTGATCGGGCTGCATCGGCTCCCGGTCGAGGGTGTCGAGCTGGTGGTCGAGGCTGTGACGGGGCCGGTTTCGGTGATCCCGGGACTGGACGAGTACGTCGCGTTGACGGGTGCTGTCGGCGTACCGGCTCGTCCGCCGCGCCGGGTCATACCTGCCGCCGACGGGCTTCGGTGGGTGGCTGGTGACTTCCATGCGCACTCCCTGCACTCGGACGGCTCAACACCCGTCGCCAACCTCGCCGCACTCGGGGTGTCGGCTGGGCTGGACGTCATGGCGATCACCGACCACAACACCGAGGCACATCACGCCGAACTCGGTGGACTCGGCCGGAGGTTCGGCATCGGTCTGATCCCCGGGCAGGAGGTGACCACCGACACCGGCCATGCCAACGCCTTTGGTGCCATCGGCGTCATCGACTTCCGCCAACCGGCGTCCACCTGGGTCACCGAGGTCGCCCGCCGCGGAGGCCTGCTCTCGATCAACCACCCCCTAGGCGGCGACTGCTCCTGGCGCCACCCGCTGCCGGAACACCCACCGCTAGCCGAGATCTGGCACTCCTCCTGGCTAGACCACACCTGGGGCGGCCCCGTCGCCTGGTGGCAAGCCTGGGGCCAAGGCACAACCCCCATCGGCGGCAGCGACTACCACAACCCCAGCTCCCTCACTACGCCCGGCATCCCCACCACCTGGATAGCCATCGACGCCAACGCCGAAGGCCCAGACGAGCTAGTCCCCGCCGTGTTGGAGGGGCTCGCCGCTGGGCGTACTGCGGTCTCGGCGGGGTACGACGCGCCGGTCGTCCTCCGCAACGGCAAAGAGTTGGTGGTCGTCGACGCACCCAACACGCTGCTGCTCACCGCTGACGGTACGCAGCACGCCATCCGCTCGTCCTTCGAGTCCGTACCGGCCCCCGCCAACCCCGGCACCGCCCTCATCACCCACACCAACCGCTTCCTCTCCCTCACCACCTAACCGCCGCCAGCCGACGCCGGCCCCACCCTCACGACCTGACCGCCGCCGGCTCCCGCCGCACCAGCTGGCCGCCGCGCCGTCGCTCTCCGCCATCCCCACCAGCCGCCCCGATTCCCTCCCGCCTCCGCTAGCCGGCCGGCCGGCTGGCGGCTCTCTCACACCAGCCGTCCCCAGCCGCTTCCCCACGACACCAACTGGCCGCCCCCGCACCACGCGCCGACCGCCTCGGCCCTCCCGGCCGCCCCCAGCTTCCCCGCCCCGCCGCACCCTCTGGCCCCCGGACCACGGCCCTCCCCCTCACCACTGGCAGCCGCCGGTCAGCGGGTCCGCGGATGGCCCGGCGTTGCGTGGGTTCTGTCTGGTCGCGATCTGGTCGCAATCTGGTAGAGATGTCGCGTTGATGTGGACGCGCTGAGTTTCAGGGCTCCATGATCTGGAACCGAAGTCCTGCTCATCTCCTCCCGGACGCACTTCCCCGGCGCCCGGACGGTCCCCCGGAGGCTCGTTTGCAAGACCGCATCCGGCTGCTGCTGGTCGACGACCAGATCCTCAGCCGAGGCGTGCTCAGAAGCGGTCTGGAACGCGAACAGGATCTGGAGGTCGTCGCCGAACTCCGCCGCTCCGACGACGTGGTCGGCGCCGCGAAACAGCACCGCGCCAACGTCGCCCTGCTCGACGCAGCCGGCCCCGGCGCCAACAGCCTCAGCGTGACCAGCAGGCTGCGCACCTCGATGCCGGAGTGCCGCGTCGTCATCCTCACCACATACGGCCGCCCCGGCCATCTCCGCCGCGGCCTGGAAGCCGGCGCCAAAGGCTTCGCCCTCAAAGGCAGCCCCGCTCCCCAGCTGGCCGACGCCGTACGCCGAGTCCACCTCGGCCTGCGCGTAGTCGACGCCAACCTCGCCGCCGAAACCCTCCGCTACGCCGACAGCCCCCTCAACGACGGCGAAACCGAGACCCTCCGAGCGGCGCGCGAAGGCGGCACCATCGCCCTGATGGCCCGCAACCTCCAGGTCTCCGAACGCGTAGTCCGCACCCGCCTCTGGTCCGCCATCGGCAAGACCGGCGCCCGCACCCGAGCCGACGCCATCCAAACAGCCGAACAAAACGGCTGGCTCCTCGACTGAAGCCCGCCGCGACGCCAGCCCATCGAGCCGCGCCATGCGGCCACCGCTCGCGCCGCCACGCGGCCAGCCCTCGCCCCGCCATGCGGCGGCGCTCGCCCTGCCATCGCCCCGACTGCGGTGGCACCCACCCCGCCGACCCACAGCCATCGGGCCCCCGGACACGGCCGCGCGAGGATCCGTACCGCGACCTCGGTAGTCGGGGATCGGAGTACTGGGCTATCGCCGGTAGTTGGTGGCTTCGGCGCCGAGGACGTTGAGGAGGGCTAGGGCTTCGGCGTCTCGGGAGCCGGGTGGGGCGCTGTAGAGGACCAGGTGCTGGTCGCGGTCGGTGAGGGCTAGCGAATCGCAGTCGACGGTGATGGCGCCGACGACCGGGTGGTGGAAGGTCTTCGTGAGCATCTGGGTGGCTTGTACGTCGTGCCGCTCCCAGAGGCGGGCGAACTCGGAGCTGCCGGCGCGCAACTCCTCGACAAGCCCGATCACCTCGGGGTCGGACGGGTATCGGGCGAAGGTGGACCGCAGCTCCATCACGACGTTCTGCCGGAACTCCATGACGTCGGAGACCCCATAGAGCATCACGCCATCGTCGCGGGTCGGCGTGAGGAAGGCTCGACGGGCGAGATTGCGGTCCTCAGGAGACTGCTCGGCGAAGTTCTCCATCAGTGCCGCCGCGAGGTCGTTCCAAGCGAGTACCTCGAACAGGGCGGACGTCACGAAGCCGGCCGTCTGCGGCAGCCGTTCGAGGAGGGCGAGGATGCTCGGGCGGACATCGCGTCGATGCAGTCCGGTACGACTCGGCGCAGTACCGGCGAGCACATGGAGGTGATCGGACTCCGCCTCCGTAAGTCGCAACGCCCCCGCGATCCCAGCCAGCACCTCGCCGGACGGACGCGGTGCCCGACCTTGCTCGAGTCGTACGTAGTACTCGGTGGAGATGTGTGCGAGAACCGCCACCTCCTCGCGACGAAGGCCCGGCGTCCGGCGCCGCGCTCCCGACGGCAGCCCCACATCCTCCGGCCGGAGGCGCTCACGGCGACTCCGGAGGAACGCTCCGAGCTCCTGCTTGTCCATGTCCCCAGTCTGCCCGCTGTGCGCCGGCGGATCCTGGTACAACCTGTGCCTGTATCCGGATCGGCTACCGCCTGAAGCTGGTGGCATGACCACGAATATCAACAGCACATCCATCGGCCTCCTCAGCGGCAAGGTCGTTTTCATCACTGGCGCGAGCCGCGGCATCGGGGCAGCTGCAGCGCGCTTGTTCGCCGCGGAGGGGGCCGCCGTCGTGCTTGCTTCCCGCAGTACGGACGTACTAGAGAAGCTCGTCGCCGAGATCCGCGGTGATGGCGGTGTTGCGGATGCCGTCACCGTGGACCTCGCCGACCGGGCGAGCATTCGCGCTGCCATCGACCGGGTCGACGAGCTGCACGGGCGGCTCGACGGCGCGTTCAACAACGGCGCGGCGATCCAACACCAGCCCGGTCCGCTCGACACGACCACCGATGAGGACATCGAGGAGCAGTTCGCGGTGAACTTCCGGGCGCACTGGACCGCGATGAACGCGGAGTACGCCCTGATGCGACGAGGCGGAGGCGGCGCGATCGTCAACACCTCGAGCATCGGCAGCCGCCGCGCGAACCCAGCCCTCCCCGCGTACGGCGCGATGAAGCGCGCCCTCAACAGCATCACCGAGACAGCCGCCGTGACCTGGGCCCCGCAAGGCGTCCGCGTGAACGGCATCACCCCCGGCGGCACCGCGACGGAGATGATTGACACCTGGGAGGCGGCAACCCCAGGAATCGTCGACCGAATCAACGCCAGCACCCCACTCGGCCGGATGGCCGACCCCCGCGAGATCGCCGAACTAGCCGCCTGGCTCCTCAGCGACCGCGCCTCCGTAGTAACCGGCGCCATCATCCCCATAGACGGCGGCGCCGGCGCCTGACCACAAGCCCCTCGCGCCGCTCCCGCGCCCGAGACTCCCGGCCCGAAAGCTCACCGATGAACCCCCCCAGCAGCCCAACTCCTCCAGCGCAGCTGGTGGTTCAGGATGGGTTAGGACGGCAGCTGGGACCAGAGCCAGCTTGGGCCGGTGGTTCGGGCGCCTAGGAGGTCCAGGCGGGCGCGGAGGCCACGGTCGGCGGTTACCACCGTGATCGGCCGGTTGTTGTCCTGGGCAACGGCTTCGGCCACCAGATCGACGATGGCGTCGTCGCCTGAGCCCGAGGCCAGAACTATCCGGAGGTCTGGGAAGGCTGGGTCGAGGGCAGATTCGACTGCTGCCTTGGCTGCTCCTTCCAGTACTACGGCGATCTCGGTCGGGGTTTCGAGTTGGGGTGGGAGGGTTTGGAGTTTGGTGAGGAGGCGGCGGGCCGCGCCGGGGCGGTCGCGCCACCAGCCGTCGGGGCGGGAGCCGACCACGTTCGCGGCGTCCACCACCAGCAGCTCAGTCGAGTCATCCGTCAGCCGGCCAGTCTTCTCCTCGGTCACTCGGCCAGTCTGCTCCTTCGATCGGTCCGGCGCGGGCTTCGCCGGTCAGCATCGGCGTGCCGAATGCGCCTAGGTGGAGCCTCACCGCTACAGCGACGGTGATTGTGTCTCCTTCGGCTTGGCAGTACTTCAGCGAGGCTCCTTGGGCATCGACGATTCGGCCGGCGGTCGCGCAGGCGGTGTAGGGGTTGGACTGTTGGGCTTGGGCTGCGCTGAGGGCTGCGAGATCGGCGGCTGCATCGGCTCGATGGTGGCCTACCGATACCGCGGCCCACAGCACTCCCATTGCACAGGCGGCTAGTAGGACAGCTGCGATTCCGAGGGACAGCAGGGTGGCGCTGCCGCGCTCTGTTCTGTCAGCCATCGCCTCGAGCCGATGCTGTGAGGTCTGGTTCGGTGAGGTCTGGTTCGGTTTGGATGACGGCAGTGGCTTGGGGGGTCGGATGCGGGAAGGCGGCGAGGAGGCCGCGTGGCTTGGATGGGGTGGCAGTGACCTCGACGTGGACGGTGAGGTCTTGCCGGGTGATGGTGATGGCGGCGCCTGGTGGGGCTGCGCGTTCGCCTAGCTGGCGAGCTGACTCCATGGACTCGCCGCGTGCGACGGCTCGGGCTGTATCCCGGGCCGCGTCGATGCAGCGGACGTTGGTGATCACCGTGCCGACCAGCCAGAGGCCGAGGGCCAGCACAGCAAGTAGTACAGGGAATACGAAGGCGGCCTCGGCCGTGACGGATCCGCGTTCGTCTCGGGTTCGCATGGCAGGTCCTTCCAGGCTGGGTGGGCCGGCCGCGGCGACGAGGGGAGGCGCCGCGGCCGGAGGGCTACTGCCGTGCGTCAGAGTTGCACGCCGTCGACACCGGCGGCCTTGAGCGCGTAGTTGATGATTGCCTTGAGCAACGTCAGCATCGCCGGCGACTTGAACAGCGCGATGAGGACGCCACCGATCCCGCAGGCCGCGACCACCGTCACGGCATACTCCGCGGTGGCGGCACCGCGCTCGGTGCGCTTGCGGGATCGGCGAGCGGGTACCAGCGCCTTGGACATGTCGAACCTCCTGATCTGCCGCCCGGCTGCTCCGGGACGACTTACTGACAAGGTGCCGTCGACAGAGCCCTTGCAGGAAAGGAGTTTTCAACCTGGGGACAACTACGAATTACCGGCGCCGGCCAGGCGAGTCAGCTGCTCCGGGGTCAGCTGGCTCCGGGCCGCCGCCACGTTCTCCTGGAGATGATCGATCGACTTCGTTTCCGGAATCGGAACCATCACGGGCGAGCGATGCAGCAACCAGGCAAGGGAAATCTGCGCAGACATAGCACCCAGCTCGTCGGCGATAGCAGTCACCACCCGTGAAGTCGCATGGCCACCCTGCGCGATCGGCAGCCAGGGGACGAAGGCGATTGATTGCTCTGAGCAATGATCAAGAACTGCTTCGTGTTCCCGGTCGGATTGATCTCGTTGATTCCAGAGTCATGCCGACAGACTCGCCGCGATCAGGCAGCCTTCTGCAATGATTTAGCTACTACTAAATCGACAAGGCGACAGAGTTGCTGACGATCACCTTCACCGTGGAGGACCTTGCCCGGACGCGGCTGGCGGTCTCGCCGCTGTGGGAGGTCGTCGCGAGCATCTGGTTGCTCAAGACTCCGCGTTCGCAGACGTTCCGCCGGCGTTGGCTGAGACGACGACCGAGCGGATCTGCCGTTCGGGGGCCGAGCTCGGGCCGCTCTTCGACCTGATCGATCCGCGGGTCTGGTATCTCGCCGACTTCCTCACCCCGCCGCAGCAGACTCCGGTACCCGACCTGGCCACGGACCTGAGCGCGCTACGCCGAGTCCCCGCCGACCAGGTCCGCGCCGACCTCGACGTACTGGCGTAGGCCTGGAAGAACCCGATCGGCTCCCTCGATGAGGCCTCCCTCCCCCGCCAACGACGACATGCGAGCACCCGCTCGGGCGGCCGTGCCAGCGGCAGCGGCAGCGGCAGCGGCAGCGGCAGCGGCAGGGCGAGTATCCGCGGCAGGGCGAGCGGCATGCCGACGGCTGCGGTCGGTGAGCTGTACGTCGATCCGGTGGGTGGCGTCGAGCGGTTGGCTGAGCAAGTGGAGGCGTACTGGGAACTGGCGATCGCACCGCATTGGGGACGGATCCGCACATTGCTTGAGGGGGATCTGCTTTATCGCGGGCGGAAGCTGAGTCAGGCGGGGCATGCCTGGCTCTTCGATGACCTGGCCGGCACTGTGAAGTGGCTTGACGAGTCTTTGCAGATCAGGCACCGGCGGTTCAAAGGCGTGCGTCAGCTGGCCGGCGAAGGGTTGCTGATGACGCCGTCTGCCTTTGTCTGGCCGACGGTGTGCTCGAGCACGATTCCGCCGTGGCAGCCGACGCTGACCTATCCGGCTCGTGGGGTGGCTACGCTCTGGAGTGAGCCGGTACGGACCACGTCGGCCGGTGTCGCCGCAGTACTGGGTCGGTCTCGGGCGGGGGTGTTGATGCTGCTCGACTCGCCTCGGTCTACGACAGAGCTGGCTGTGCGCATCGGGCTGATCGCCGGTGGCGTCTCGCAGCATCTGGGGGCGTTGCGTGCTGGAGGGTTGGTCACTCCGCATCGGGTGGGACGGGTTGCTCTGTATGCGCGGACCTCTGCGGCGGAGGCTTTGCTGGAGGCAGCCGAACAGGGCGACTGACCTGAGGGCGGTGCGTCCGGGTTAGCGTGATCGGCATGTTTGTTCTGGAGCTGACCTATACCGCGCCGCTGGCACGTGCTGACGAGTTGATGGCGGATCATCTGAGCTGGGTGAGGGGGCAGTTCGACGCAGGGGTGTTCGTCGCGTCGGGGCGCAAGGAACCGCGAGATGGCGGGGTGATCATTGCGGTCGGCGATGATCGCGCGGCGATGGAGGAACTGGTGGCCGGGGATCCGTTTGCTGTTGCGGGGATCTGTGAATATCGGGTCACGCGTTTTCTCGCAACGAATGTCGCGTCGGCGCTGGAACCGTACCGGGAGAAGCCTTCAGCCTAGGAAGCTGAGCAGGCCGGACAGCGAGCTGGCGATCGTGGGGATGATGCCCAGCAGCATGAACGCTGGGAGGAAGCACAGGCCTAGCGGGACGACTGAGCGGGATTCGACTGCACGGGCGTGCGCTTCGGCGGACCAGCGACGGGTCTGACGGACGTCGTCTGCTTGGTGTTCGAGGATCTTTGCGAGTGGGGCGCCGGAGCGGAGGGCCCGTTGGGTGGCGCGGGCGAAGGCTGCGCAGGATGGTTCTTTGAGGAGGGTGGACCAGGCGTCGATGGGGTCGGCGCCGAGGTTCATGCGGCGTTCGACCTCGGTGAGGAGGTCGGCGAGTGGGCCGCCGAGGGATTTGGCGACGACGTTGATCGCGGCTTGAGGTGGGCGGCCGGCTCGTAGGCAAGCTGCTAGCAGGTCCACTGCTAGTGGGAGATCGGCGGTGAGGCGGGCTGTGCGTTGTCGGGTGGCTGCTGGCTCTAGGCGACCTAGGGCTATTGGGGTGCCGAGGAATGCGATGGCTGCGGGGATGAGGCCGCCTGGGATACCTAGCAGGAGGAGTAGGCCTGCTGCGGCGATGGCGGCGACCATGAGGTGGAGGCGTCGGGTGGCTGGTGGCAGCTCCTTTGTTGTCGCGAGGTTGAACGGCCAACGGGTGTTGAGAAGAGGGCGATGTCTGGCCAGTCGCCGCCGGCCGGGTGGGGTTGGAAGAAGCAGCACCACGGCGAGAGCCGCCGCCAAGGCAGGCATGACCGGCCCCGGGGCGCCGAACGCTGTCAGCGTGGGAAGGACAGCGCTGGGAGTCGCAGCCAACGCGTTGTGAACGGGGATCAGCATCGGAGTCCAAGGCTGGTAGTTGAGGTCGGGCGGGCGAGATCCCGGAGGTGGGTCGCTGGGTCGTGGGTCGGCGGTGGTGGTCAGGTTGGGTGGTGGCGGGGGGTGCCTGGGGGTTTGGTTTGGGTGTTGGTCCAGTGGAGGCCGAGGGTGGAGAGCGTTAGACCTAGGGCTAGGCAGAGCCAGCCGGGTGGGGTTTGGGTCAGGAAGGCGAGGGGGTTGGCGCCTAGGGCGTAGCCGAGGGCTGTGCCGAAGATGGGGAGGACGGCTAGTAGGCGGGCGGTGGCTTGGGTGCCGGCCATGCTGGTGGTGATTTGGTGGCGGATGGATTCGTCGGCGCGGAGGGAGTGGGCTAGGCGTTCGGCGATAACGGCGAAGGCTGCGCCGGATTCGTCGGCTACTCGCCAGGCTGCGGCTAGGGCTCGGAGGCCTTCTGCGCCTGGGGTTTCAGCGAGCAGTTCCAGGAGGGATGGGACGTCGCCGCCTAGCTTGGCTGCTGCTGACGCGACCTGGAGGTCTGGGCAGACGGTGGCGGCGCCTTCCAGGGCGGCTGCTGGTGGGCGGCCGGCGGTTAGTTCGGCTGCCAGGACGTCGCAGGCTTCGATCACTGCGGCTCGTCGCGCGGCTGCCACCCGTGCCCGAGCGGTACGCGTGCGTTGCTTGATCACTACCAGTGCGACGACACCGATGGTCAGCGCGATCACTACCACCGATGGATCTGTCGATACCGCGACTAAGGCGCCTAGGGCAACGATCGCGGTCAGGACGCCTAGTCGGCGCTTGGTCGATCGGGCGAAGGCGCCGCTGCCCGCAGAGAGCTGGGACTGGCTACGGGGTCTCGAGGGCTGCGAGCTGAGGCGGTGAAGGGCTCGGGTTGGGGTCGGGAGCAGCGTGAGGACCGTGGCCGAAACCAGCAGCGCTGTGAGGGCTCGCATCAGGCTGCTCCTGAGAGGTGGTGGGTGAAGAGGCTGGCGGCTTGGTGAAGTTTGGGTGGGCCGGTGGGGGTGAATTCGATGGCGGGGATGGCGATGGCTTGGCCGGCGGGGGTTCGGGTGATGGCTCGGATTTCTGTGATGCGACGGGTGCCGTTGGAGGAGCGGGTCAGGTGGATTACGGCGTGGAGGGCTGAGGAGATCTGGCTGTGGATGGCTTCTCGGGTCAGACCGGCCATGGCGCCTAGGGCTTCCAGGCGGGCTGGGATGTCGGCGGCGGAGTTGGCATGGACGGTGCCGCAACCCCCTTCGTGGCCGGTGTTCAGGGCGCTCAGTAGATCGACGACTTCGGGGCCACGGACTTCGCCTACAACCAGGCGGTCCGGGCGCATTCGGAGCGCTTGACGGACTAGGTCGCGCAGGGAGATCTCGCCGGCGCCTTCGACGTTGGGTGGGCGGGCCTCGAGGCGGACCACGTGGGGATGATCGGGGTAGAGCTCGCTCGCGTCCTCGACCAGGACCAGGCGCTCCGAAGGATCGACCAAGGAGAGCAGGGAATTGAGGAGGGTCGTCTTTCCCGTGCCGGTGCCGCCGCTGATCAGGAAGGCGACGCGGGCGTCTAGGAGGTCTCGCAGGATGGAGGCGCCGCTGGAGGGGAGAGAGCCGGCCGCGACGAGGTCGTCGAGGGTGAAGACCTTTCGGGAGGGGACTCGGAGGGAGAGGCAGGTTCCAGGAGCGGCGATCGGTGAGAGCACGGCGTGGAAGCGGGTGCCGTCGGGGAGGCGGACGTCCACGTATGGGGTCGCGTCGTCCAGGCGGCGGCCGGCGGCCGCGGCTAGACGGGTGGCGAGGCGTCGTACGGCGGTTTCGTCGCCCGTTCTCAACGCGATGCGTTCGAGGCCCGAACCCCGATCGACGTAGACCTCGTTGGGGCCGTTCACCAGGATGTCTGTGATGCCGGCCTCCGAGAGCAGTCCGTCGAGCGGGCCCGCACCCATTGCCTCGCGATGGAGAGCAGCCACGACGGCGAGCACGATCGAGTCGCCGACGAGAGTGCCGTCGGCGCGCAGGGCTGCGGCCACCAGCGCGGGGGTTGGCTCAGATCCCTTCTCTGCAAGGGTTCTGCGGACGCGTTCGAGGAGTTCGGGCGAGATACTCATGCCGCGAGCAACCCGTGGAGACCGAACAGGTCCAGTACCTCGTTCGCCGCGCGCCCCAACGCGCTCCGTGGCCGTGGATCGAAGCGGCCGTCGTCGAGGACTGACGGTAGATCGCGCTCATAGCCGAGCTTGGCGGCCAGGGGCAGCGACAGGTGATCGGCGACATCCAGGGCAGACAGGCCATTGAGGCCGGGCTCTCGGGCGACAACTCGAAGATCGTGGGCGACCTGGCGTAGAGGGGCAACCAACCGCGCTGCTGCTGCACAAGAGCGCACGTCGCGAGGCACCACCACTAGCGTTGAGGTTGCGCGGACGAAGGCCTCCTCTGATGCTGGGTCCGGGCGGCGCGGGAGATCGACGACGACTAGGTCGCTGCTGCGTTGGGCGGCGCCGAGCACCGAGCGCATTGCTTCTGGTGGCAGGGCGGTCACGTCTGACCGGTCCCACGAGAGCACGGCGAGGCCATCGACCGAGGGGAGGGCGGCTCGGAGTGCGCTGGCGCTGACTCGGCCGGCGGCGTTCAGGAGGGCCGGCCAGCGCGAGCCTTCGTAGTGCTCGGTGCCGAGGACCAGTTCGATGCCGCCGCCCAGTGGGTCGCCGTCGATCAGCATGCTGCGCAGGCCTCGGCGGCCGGCGGTTACCGCCACGGCCGCCGCCAGGGTGGTTGCGCCCGCACCACCGCAGCCACCGACGATGGCGAGGGTGATGGCTGTTCGGGTGCCGCCGTCCAGTGCGTCGGAGAGCTTTGTGCTGAGCTCGGCCTCGTCGGCGGGTAGGACGAAAGCGCCTTCGGCGCCGATCGCGAGGGCATGCCGATAGGTGTCGGGCGCGCCGATGGGTGTGGGCATGAGTGGCGGGAGGCGGGCGGAGGTGGTGGGGGCGCGGGCGGCCAGGAGGACGCCGGGGCGACGTGGGGGTTGGGTGCGGGCCAGGGGTTCGGCGAGGTCTTGGCCGACGACGATGAGGACGGCGGTCTGCCAGTTGCGGCGTAGGCCGAGGAGGTCGTGTTCGACGCGTGGGGTCACCTCCGCGGCGGCGGCTAGCCGGAGCAGGTCGTCCAGCAGCAGGTCGTCGGCGCTGGCGAGCAAGACGGTCGGGGGCGCTGTCGCCGAGGAGGCCGACACAGGTGTCCAACCAGGTGTCGACGCAGGTGTCCAGCCAGGTGTCGAAGCAGGCGTCCGGGCGGACGGCTGGGCGGGGATCAGGGTGCGGGTCGGAAGAAGGTTGTCCATGCCCTAGAAGGTGCCGTCGTTTCGCGCCGCGGCGGGAAGAAAAACCAAGGCTGTGGAGAACTGTCGGATATCCGTCAGCAGCGGCAACCCGCCATCGCGACCCGGCGACCTGCGGGCGGTGAAGAGCTACGGTTCCTTTCGAAGCGTCCTTAACTAAGTTTCTCTCAGAACGCTCGGCAAGCGTCCATTCGTGGACACCTGCTGGACACCCGTGCACTCCTCACAGCTCCTTGATGGAGGTCCGCCCCATGAGTCGAATGCGCAGCGTCGCTGCCGCGGCCACCGTGGCCGCAACCGCCCTGATCGCCGTCGCCGGCATCTCGGTCGCCACCGCCCAGACACAAGCCCCCGATGCCCAGCCGAACGCCCTGGCCGCCAGCAGCGGCGGGGTCAAGACGGCCTACTTCACCCAGTGGGGCATCTACCAGAACGCCTTCTATCCCAAGAACCTGATCACCACCGGGGTCGCGAGCAAGCTCGACTTCCTCAACTACGCGTTCGCGAACATCCACCCGACCAGCCACACCTGCTTCATGGCCAACCAGGCCGCCTCCCAGGACGAGAGCAACCCGAACGCCGGTGACGGCGCGGGCGACGCGTTCGCGGACTACGGCAAGTCGTACGGCGCGGACATCAGCGTCGACGGGGTCGGCGACGTCTGGAACCAGCCGATCCAGGGCAACTTCAACCAGCTGAAGAAGCTGAAGGCCAAGCAGCCGAACCTGAAGATCCTGATCTCGATCGGCGGCTGGACCTACTCGAAGTACTTCTCCGACGCGGCCTCCACCGACGCCAAGCGCAAGGCGCTGGTCACCTCCTGCGTGAACATGTTCATCAAGGGCGACCTGCCCGTCGTGGACGGCTTCGGCGGTCCCGGCAGCGCCGCGGGCATCTTCGACGGCATCGACATCGACTGGGAGTACCCGGGCTCGCCGGGCGGCCACACCGGCAACCACTACAGCGCCGCGGACAAGCAGAACTTCACTCTGCTGCTGGCCGAGTTCCGTCGTCAGCTCGACGCGTTCGGCAGCGCCAACGGTGGCAAGAAGATGTGGCTGACCGCCGCGACGCCGGCCGGGCAGGACAAGATCAAGACGATCGAGACCGACAAGATCGGTCAGTACCTCGACTACAACAACGTGATGACGTACGACATGCACGGCGGGTTCGAGCCGACCGGTCCGACCAACTTCCAGGACCCGCTGTACCAGGCGCCAGGCGACCCGAGCAACCCGATCCCGCCGGGCACCAAGAAGTACTCGGTCGACGGTGCAATCACCGCCTGGACCACCGGCGACTCGGCGTACGGGATCCCCGGTGGCTTCCCGGCGAACAAGCTGACCATCGGATACCCCTTCTACTACAGGGGTTGGAAGGGCGTGCCGGCCACGGCCAACGGCAAGTACCAGACGGCCACCCAGCCGGCCGACGGCCACGTGCTGAGCGGCAACGTGCCCGGCGTCTCCTTCTACAAGGAGCTGACCGGCTTCGTCGACAACCCGTCGTCCACGTTCTTCGACGACGCCAGCAAGTCGTCCTGGTTCTACAGCAACGGCACCTTCTGGTCCGGTGACAACGCCCGGTCGATCAAGGAGAAGGCCGACTACGGCCACTGCAAGGGCCTGGCCGGGGCGATGATGTACAGCCTCGAGGCACTCGACCCGGGCGTCACGCTGTTCAACAACGTCGTCAACTCGGTCAACGCGGACACCCCTGGCTGCAGCGGCCCGCCGACCACACCTCCGACCACCCCGCCCACCACACCTCCGACGACCCCGCCGGCGACGCCTCCCACGACGCCGCCGACCACTCCCCCCACGACACCGCCCACCACGCCGCCGACCACCCCTCCGACGGCGACCCCCTGGGCTCCGAACACGGCCTACGCGACCGGCTCGCTGGTGTCCTACAACGGCGTCACCTACAAGTGCATCCAGGGCCACACCTCGCTGACCGGATGGGAACCGCCGAACGTCCCCGCACTCTGGGGCCGGGTCTGATCACGTACCGCCCACTGATCGGAGCACAATGAAACGCAAGCGCATTTCGGTCGCCATCGCGGCGATCGCAGCAGTGGTGATGTCCGTCCTGTTCATCCCCGCGGCCTCGGCCGCACCGGTGAGCGCGGCCTTCACGAAGGTGTCCGACTGGGGCAGCGGATTCGAGGGCAAGGTGACCGTCACGAACGGCACCTCCGCCTCGATCAGCACCTGGTCGGTCGCCCTGGACTTCCCGTCCGGCTACACCATCAGCAGCTCGTGGGACGCCACCCGTGTCAGCAGCGGGCAGACCCACACGTTCACACCGCCCAGCTGGGCCGGGCCGCTAGCGCCCGGTGCCAGTGTCACCTTCGGCTTCAACGGCAGCCCGGGCAACTTCCCCGGTATCTCCGCCTGCCGACTGAACGGCGGTTCCTGCACAGGCGGTGGCGGCGGCACAGTACCGGGCACACCGTCAGGACTGGCCGGTACCTCCACAGCGAACTCGGTGAGCCTCACCTGGTCGGCAGCTAGCGGTGCCACCAGCTACAACGTCTACCGCAACGGCACCAAGGTCGGTACTCCGAGTGGCACGTCCTACACGGATTCCGGGCTGACGGCCAACACGGCGTACAGCTACCAGGTCAGCGGCTCGAACAGCGCCGGCGAAGGACCCAAGTCGGGCTCCGTCTCGGTGACCACCAAGACGGGTGGCGGCGACCCACCGCCGGCCAGCCGTAAGGCCGCGCCGTACCTGTGGATGGGCTGGGGCGACCCGCCGAGCCCGGCAACCGTCATGAGCGCCACCGGCATCAAGTGGTTCACGATGGCCTTCATCCTGTCGTCCGGCGGCTGCAACGCGGCATGGGACGGCAACCGGCCGCTCCAGGGCAGCATCGACGCCACCACGATCTCGCAGATCCGCGCGGCCGGCGGCGACATCGTCCCGTCGATCGGCGGCTGGCAGGGCAACAAGCTCGGCCCGAACTGCAGCACGCCGGAAGCACTCGCCGGCGCCTACCAGTCGGTGATCAGCGCCTACGGCCTGAAGGCGATCGACATCGACATCGAGAACACCGACGAGTTCGAGAACGAGGCCGTCCAGGACCGGATCCTGAACGCGCTGAAGATCGTCAAGCAGAACAACCCCGGCATCCAGACGATCCTGACCTTCGGCACCTCGACCACCGGCCCGAACTACTACGGCAACCGGCTGATCGAGCGGTCCCAGGCGCTGGGCGCGAACATCGACATCTTCACCCTGATGCCGTTCGACTTCGGCAGCAGCAACATCTACAACGACACGGTCGGCGCGTCCACCGGCCTGAACAACAAGCTGAAGGCCGTCTTCGGCTGGACCACCGCGCAGGCCTACGCCCACCAGGGCATCTCCGGGATGAACGGTCTGTCCGACCAGCAGGAGATGACCACGACGGCGACCTGGCAGAACATCACCACCTGGGCCAAGAACAACGGCCTGGCCCGGCTGGCGTTCTGGGGCGTGAACCGTGACCGCGGGTGCGCGGGCGGCGGCGTCGTCTCCAACTGCAGCGGTATCGCCCAGAACAACTGGGACTTCACCCGCATCACTGCAGGGTTCTGACCGGTACTGCGGCGGGCCGGTACTCCGGTCCGCCGCAGTACTCAGTACTGCTCAACCAGCGTTGACTGCCTGGACGATGAGCTCATTGCGGGCGTCCTGGCCGAGCGGGACCGAGGTGTGGATCCCCTTACGCAGATAGGTGTTGAGCCTGGACGGCTTGGCCGCAAGCCACTCCGCCCAGCGGACGATGCGCAGGTTCGAGTGCCGTCGCTGCGCCTCGGCCAACTGCAGGTTGACCCAGGCACTGTTGCGCTGGTCCGCCAGCAGCACCGTGTTCCCCAGACCCGTGCGGGCCACCTGGGTGTTCACCCACAACACAGTGGTCCGCTGGCCGACGAGACTCATCGCCCGGTCGATCTGCGCCGCCATCACCGGGGGCGTGAAGATGTCGTTGGTGCCGCAGGCCATCACAATCCGGCGCGGCAGCCCGTAGTTCGCCTTCCAGTTGGCCAACGCGTCGACGGTGTCCTTGGTCGGCCGGCCCGACCAGTTGTTCACCGCGAGCTCCAGGCCCAGCTTGCTCTTCATCCGCAGGGCGAGCGCCTTGCCATCCTGTACGCCGATGCTGTCGCCGAACATGAACACCCCGTTGAGCGACAACACCCGCTCGATCGTCGCCTCGGTCGCGACAGCCTTGGACAGGCCCTGCCACGCTCCGAGGTCCCCCGATCCGTAGCCGCCGGCGGCCGCGGTACCGGTGGTCGCCACTGTCGACGCCGCCGCCACCGCCCCGGCCATGAACACTTGTCGCCGATTCGGTCTGACCCCACTCAATAGCTTCCTCACGCACGGAACTTTATAGATGCCGCGAGTCTTTGAGGTTTCAGACGATCGTCCCGGCGTGATGCGACTCTCAGCTGCTGACCGGTCCGCCGACGAGTCGAGCGACATATGTTCGAAAGGTGACGACTGCACCGACTCGCGGCTACCGGCCTGGTGAGGCGGGTTATCGCAGGCTCTCGGTGGCGTTGTTCGCGGCAGGACTGGCCACCTTCGCCATGCTCTACAGCACGCAGGCCCTACTCCCCGAGCTAGCACGAGTGTTCCAGGTGTCTCCCAGCCAGAGCGCCTTCAGTGTCTCGTTGGCCACACTGGGCCTCGGACTCGCGCTCCTGGTCGCAGGCCCGGCCTCAGAGATCATCGGCCGTACCACCCTCATGCGCTGGTCGGTTGCGGCTGCAGCCGCCATAGCCGTCCTCTGTGCCATCGCACCGAGCTGGCCGATCCTGCTGGCGCTCAGAGGTCTACAGGGCGTAGCGCTGGCCGGACTCCCGGCCGTTGCCATGGCCTACCTGCGCGAGGAGGTCCACGACGACAGCCTTGCCCGAGCGAGCGGCCTCTACATCGCAGGCACAGCGGTAGGCGGTATGACCGGCCGGCTGGTCGCCGGTGGCCTGGCAGAACTGGGCGGTTGGCGAGCAGCACTCGGCGGCATTGCCCTACTGGGAGTCGTCTGCGCAGTACTACTAGCCGTACTACTGCCGGACTCGCAAAACTTCACCAAGGCCACGGGCAGCCGCCAGACGCTCAGAGTGCTCAAGGACCCCGCCCTGCTAGCTCTCTACGGCACGGCCGCCACGGCAATGGGCGCCTTCGTCGCCGTCTACAACGCGACTGGCTTCAGGCTCGCCGCTGAGCCGTACGGTCTCGGGCTCGGGTTGGCAGGCCTGGTGTTCACGGTCTACCTGGTCGGTTCGGCGTCGTCAGCGGTGGCGGGCAGACTGGCTGACTCGTACGGCCGCCGCGCGGTGGTCCCAGTCGGTTGCCTGGTGACGCTGGCCGGCGTGGCCCTGACTCTCGCGACGCCACTGCCCCTGGTCATTGCCGGGCTCGCAGTGATGACTGCGGGGTTCTTCGCCGTCCATGGGGTCGCCAGCGGGTGGGTCGCAGTACGGGCTCATGCAGGTGGCGGTGGTACCGGTCAGGCGGCCAGCTTCTATCTCTTCGCGTACTACCTGGGCTCCTCCGTCTTCGGCGGCCTGGCCGGTACTGCGTGGACGCACGCCGCTTGGCCCGGTGTAGTCGTCGAGGCGGGTGCTCTGCTCCTCATCACCTTGGTCCTGGCCCTCCTGTTGAGGCGCAGTGCCAAACTGACCACATGACGCGAGCAACCGAGGCGGCGGACTCGAAGGGCCTGGCGTACGAGGTCACCAAGCACGGCAGGGTCAACTCCTTGGAGGAGGCCGCGGCCGCGCGTGGCATCGAGCCGGCAAAGCTGATCAAGACGATCGTTGTGCGGCTCTCCGACGACGACTACCGGTTCATCCTGGTCCCTGGCGACCGGGAGATCGCCTGGCCCAAGCTGCGCACGTTGCTGGGCATCAACCGCATCTCGATGCCCAGTGCCGACACAGCCCTCGAGGTGACCGGCTACGTCCGCGGCACGATCACTCCGCTCGGCAGTACCAACGCCTGGCCGGTCATCGCCGACGACCGGATCACCGGCACGATCTCGATCGGCGGCGGCGACCACGGAGTCGGCATGACGGTGAACGCCGAGGACTTGCTCAAGACCCTCGACGCCACAGTCGCCGACGTCACCGACTAGGTCAGCAAACCTCGCTGACCAGCTCGTAGACCCGCTTGGAAGCGGGTAGTCGCATCGAGTGCCTTCAGGATTCGCTGCATCCGTCGCTCGACCGTGCGCTGGGCGACGCCGAGGCGACGAGCGATCGCCTGGTCGGTGAGTCCAGCGGCGGCCAGGGCCAGCAGTTGCTGGTCCTCGAAGGTCAACGGCCCGTCCGAGGCCGATGGCGACAGCGGAGTCGCCTGCTGCCAGAGCAGCTCGAACAGCCGCAGCAACGCATCCAGCAGGGTGGACGGCCCGATCTCGATGAGCTCCTGCCCGGTCTGCAGCAGCCCGGTCCGCTGATCGGCGACCACCAGCTTCAGCGGTACGTCGCGAAGCATCCGGCAGCTGGGCCCGGCACTACGCGCAGCAGCGATCTCCGCAGGCTCCACCAGCGCAGCCATGTCGTAGACGGTCCGATAGGTGACTCCATGAGCCCGCCGCGGCTCGATCGGCAGTACGACGAACGGCGGCTTGTCGAGCACCAGTACTTCGGTCTGCGCACTCTGCTGCGCTTGGTAGAACCGTTGCGCCATCGCCTGCTGCCCACGGATCACCGTGAACGGCCCGGCGTCGCCGCGAGCCCGGAACTCGGATGTCAGCGCAGCCGCACCGAGACGCGCCTGCACGATCGCCGCCTGCTTGCGAAGCGCCAGGAGCTCGACAGCGGCCTCGGGCACCGCGGGGGTGTAGCGGGCCGGGCGCCCCGGAGTACGGGACGCCAGACCCAGCGACAGGAGTGACCGGAGGTGCCGGGCCACCCGTGCGGTGGCCCAGCCCGTGTCAGTGACCAGGTCGGTCGTAGTTGCTTCCGGCCGGGCCAGAAGCGCCCGGTAGAGCTGCTCGTCCTCCGAGCAGACACCAAGCGCTTCCAGCACAGGAGCGGGTCTGTAGTTGTGCATTAGGGGAGGGCGTGGACGTGAGCGCCGACCTGGCTGGCGAACGCTCCCCCGTTGAGCGCATCCCAGTTGGTCGACCAGGTCATCGCGCCGCGCAGCGTGGGCCACGTGGTGCTCGGCTTGAAGCTTCCGCAGTTCGTGCCCTTGGCGAGGCAGTCCAGCGCGTTGTTGACGATCGTCGGCGACACGTAGCCGCTACCGGCCGCCCGGCTGGAGGCCGGCAGCCCCAGGCCGACCTGGTCGGGCCGGAGCCCGCCCTGCAGCATGATGCAGGCCTGCGCGGTGATGAAGTCGACCGTGCCCTGCGAGTACACCTGCCCGTTGCAGCCGTTCATCGAGCCCGAGTTGTAGTACTGCACGTTGACGATGGTCAGGATGTCCTTGATCGCCAGCGCCAGCTTGAAGTACTCGAACGACGGCGCCTGCATGTCGATCGTCTGCGGCGCCATGGTGATGACCAGCCCACTGCCGAAGCTGCTCCGCAGGCTCTGCAGCGCCTGGCCCATGTACTGCGCGTTGACGCCGTTCTCCAGGTCGATGTCGATCCCGTCGAAGCCGTACTCCCGCAGCAGCGACAGCGCGCTCGACGCGAAGTTGGCCGCCGCGGTCGCGTTGGTCACCGAGACGGTGCCGTTCTGACCGCCGACGGACAGGATGACCTTCTTGCCGGCCGTGTGCTTGGCCGCGATGTCCGCCTTGAACTGCGCGACCGTGTAGCCGCCCAGCCCCGCGCTGTCGAGGTTGAACGTGATGGCGCCCTGCTGCGCACCGGTGTCGGCGAAGGCAACCGCGATCAGGTCGTACGCCGCGGGAACGTCGGAGATCTTCTGCACCGTCGCGCCGTTGTTGAAGTTCTGCCAGTAGCCGGTCAGCACGTGCTTCGGCAGGTTGCCCGACGGCGGCTGCGTCGGCCCGCTGGACGTCGTACCGGAGACAGCGGCGCCGTACGCCGAGCAGTTGCCGGCCGCGTCACAGGCACGCACCTTGAAGCTGTACGTCGTACTCGGGTTGAGGCCCGATGCGGTCCAGTTGGTGACGTTGCCCACGCTCTGCGGGGCGTCGGTGCCACGGACCACGTCGTACCGGCTGACGCCGTTGGCGTCCGAGGAGGCCGACCAGTTCAGCTGCAGCGAGCTCGAGGTCGGGCTGCCGACCGTGAGACCGCCCGGGGTGCTCGGGGGCGTCGTGTCGGGCGGCGTACCGGTACCACCCGGGCCGTCCAGTACTACGTCGTCCGCCTGGTACGCCGGTAAGCCATACCAACCGTGGGTGTAGACCACCACCGTGCTGGTCGAAGCACCCGTCGTGAAGTTCGTACTCAGCTGGGCCCAGCCGTCGCTGGTCGTCCAGGTGCTGGTACCGCCGTCGGCGCCGAGGTAGACGTTCGAGCCCTTCACCCAGGCCGACAGCGTGTACGTCGAGCTGGGCTTGACCGAGACCGACTGGCTGCAGCGGCCGATGTCGTTCGAACTCGGGCTGGCCTGCAGCGCGTACGTGCCGGTGTGAGCCGAGCCACTGACCGCGGCGCCGGATCCGGCCGTACAGGACCAGCCGGCGAGCGTGCCGGTCTCGAAGGTCCCGTTGGTGACGAGGTTGGTCGCGGCGGAGCTGGTCGCAGTGTCCAGGACCAGACCGGTGATCGCGAGAAGTAGAGCTGACAGGACGGAGATGACCGCGGCGTGGGGGCGGTTCGTACGCGGGTTCATGTGACACAAAGTGTGACCAGGCAACTACATTGTCAAGACCCTGCATAAAGTGGGAACGCTCTCACGCTCAACAAAACTGAAAACTATACGACTTCTTGAGGTTCGACAACCGACATCTGCCCGCGAGCGGGCAGGAACGGTCATTTCGGTAAGCGCTTGCAGCCAGCGAAAGAGGGAGCCCCGAAGGGCTCTACCTGCAAAAGGAAAGGCGACGGCCCCCGGCGGGGGGGTGACCGGGGGCCGTCTTCGGCCACGGGCTCGGGGGGAGGAGCCGGGGGCCGATCAGGAGGCGACAGTCTGCCACTGTCGAGAGGTATGTACCCCCCGAACCCGGAAGTCACACATCTCAGTTTTATTGCAACCGAGATCTTGATCCGCCGGCGCCTGGACCTCGATCAGAGGCTTACAGGCCAGTGCCACTGTCACACTGCTCATCAGTCTAACGGGAGACCCGTCCACACGAAAGACCGGGCCCCTCGGCGTTTCGTCAACTCTCCTATCCTCGACCTCATGGAGCACCCGGTGACACCGCGATCGGCCGCCTTCTTCGACCTCGACAAAACGATCATCGCGCGCTCCAGCACGCTGGCCTTCTCCCGCCCGTTCTACGCCGGCGGGCTGATCAACCGGCGGACCGTACTGCGCAGCGCGTACGCCCAGTTCGTCTACCTGCTCGGCGGCGCGGACCACGACATGATGGAGAAGATGCGCGCGTACCTGTCCGCTATGTGCACAGGCTGGGACGTCCAGACCGTCCGCGAGATCGTCGCCGACACCCTGCACCACATCGTCGAGCCGATGATCTACCACGAGGCGGTGGAGCTGATCGAGCAGCACCACGCGGCCGGGCGGGACGTGGTGATCGTCTCCTCGTCCGGGGCCGAGGTGGTCGAGCCGATCGGCGCGATGCTCGGCGCCGACAAGGTGATCGCCACCCGGATGGTAGTTGCTGACGGCAAGTACACGGGTGAGATCTCGGTCTACGCGTACGGCCCGCACAAGGCGACCGCGATCGTCGAACTGGCGGCTGAGGAAGGCTATGACCTGAAGGCTTCCTACGGCTATTCGGACTCGATCACCGACGAGCCAATGCTGGCCGCGGTCGGCCATCCGTTCGCGGTGAATCCCGACAAAGCACTGCGCAAACTGGCGATCTCGCGTGAATGGCCGGTACTCGATTTCAGCAAACCGGTGGCGCTCGAGGAGCGCAAGAGGCTGGCCGAGGTCCGTCGGCCGGCCGTCGCCGCGAGCCTGCTCGGCGTCGCCCTGGCCGCCGCCGGAGTGCTGCTGTACGCCGCCCGCCGGCGCGCGAAACTCAACGAAAGTTGAGGCAGGCTCCGTTCTTCTCAGCTTCATGAAGGTCGCACAAGCCCTTCCCACGAAGGGATCCGGGGAGTACAAAGGAAGCACAAAGGATCTTCGGATCCGGTAGAGAATCGCACGGCAGCCAGGCACCCACGCGGCGACCAGCCCATCCCAACCGGGCAGCACGACCCCAGACTTCGGCCAACGCCGAAACCATGGGGCGGCAGACAAGGTGCACGCTTGGTAACCAGGATGGCGTGCCAGCGACGGCGCTCTCTTCGGAGAGCGCCGTTCGCATTTCTTTAGCAGGCAGAGTCTTTACTGGGTAGAAAGATTGAGCGGCGAACGTTCCGCCGACAATGCGATCACTTCACAACTCCTCAGTAACCAAGCCTGTACGCCGGTGAGCCCACCGCCCGCGTAATCGCGCAAACCCTGCGCGTAAGACCCGCCCAGCTCGAAATGACCCACCTCCGGCACCGTGACCGACAACGGGTCGATGCCCCTGGCAACCAACGCCACATGCTCGGCGGCCCGCGCGACCAGTCCGTTGGCGGCCGGAAATGGCCGGAGTACCGCGAGTTCCGCGTGCACGATCGCCGCCACCACCAGCCCTGGCGCCTTGGTCGGAACGGTCAGCGCCTGCGCCAGACCGTGCAGGCGCTCCCACATCTCGTCGGCGGGTGGCGCGGGCGGCAGGCCGGGGATGTCGTCCGGGATCGGTTCGCGACTGGTCCGCAGGTGACCCAACTGGTCTTCGCTCCCGAGATCGACCGCGGCCAACTGGTGCAGTCTGGTCCAGACCTGTACCGGCGCGGTGTCCACGCGTGGCGCGAGGCTCATCAGCTCGCCCGTCATCCGGACGGCTCCGGCGGTCCACGCGTCGCCCGCTCCCCGGCGTACCTCCTCGAGCGTCGCCTCGCTGCCGGCCAGCGCCGCGGACGCGTGCGCACCTCGGAGCAGCGCCTCGGCGGTCATGTCCGCGCTGACCTTCCGCAACCCGCGGTCGCGCAACAGCACGTCGACGGCATCCCGGGCCGCCCGGGCCGCCGAACCGACCCCTTCGAGACCGGCCAGTGGTTCGAACACGTCAGCGCTCATGGTCTGCACCCTAGGATGCAGACCTATGTCCGCCAGCACCGACTCCGCCGGGGTCCCCCGGTTCAGCATCGTGGTCCCGTGTCATGCGTCACGGGCCTGGCTGCGGCCGTGCCTGGATTCGGTGCTGAGCCAGTCGTGCGCGGACTTCGAGATCATCGGGGTGGACGACGCGAGCCCGGACGGCAGCGGCCGGATCCTGGACGAGTACGCCGCCGCCGACCCGCGGGTCCGGGTGCTGCACCTGACCGAGAACGTCGGGCTCGGGCTGGCCCGCAACGCCGGCCTCAAGGAGTGCCGCGGCGACTACGTGCTGTTCCTCGACGCCGACGACGTCTACCGCCCCGGCTCACTGGCCGCGATCGCCGCCCGGATCGACGACACCAACCGGCCGGACATCGTGATGTTCGACTACGAGCGGATCCACTGGGACGGCCACGTGGTCCGCAACCAGCGGCACGACGCGTTCGCCCGGGAAGGCGCCGGCGTCTTCACCGCGGCCGAGCGACCCGTCTTCCTGACCTTTCTCGAGGTGGTCTGGAACAAGGCGATCCGGCGCGACTTCCTCACCTTGCACGGCTTCGTCTTCACGGCCGGCTTCTACGAGGACGCGCCCTGGACCTACTCCACGATGCTCACCGCGCAGCGGATCGCCACGCTCGACCAGGTCGTCGTCCACTACCGCCAGCACCGCACCGGCGGCAACATCCACGCCACGGTGACCCGGCAGCAGTTCGACATCTTCGACCAGTACGACCGGGTGCACGCGTTCATCACCTCCGACCCCGAGCTGGCCGGCTGGCGGCGGTTCGCGTTCGACCGGTCGCTGGACCACATCCTGGCCGTGATCGACAAGCCCGAGCGGCTCGATCCGGAGGACCGGGCCGAGTTCTTCCACGCCGCCGCGGCCTTCGCCAAGCGCTGGAAACCCGAGGGGTACGTGGTCGACAAGACCCGGCGCGGCTTCCGCCGGTGGCAGATCGTGCACGACGACTACGCGACGTACACGACCCTCAAGCTCAGCGCCAAGATGCTTGCCGTACCGAGCCCACGCAAGGCGGTCGACAAGCTGCTGCACCGTGGCGACCTCGATCCGAATCTGGTCCTCTACGGCGCCTACTGGTTCAAGCAGTACGCCTGCAGCCCGCGAGCCATCTACGAGAAGGCCGCCGAGCTGGCTCCCCAGCTGCGCGGCGTCTGGGTGATCGAGGCGGACCACGTCGCCGCGATCCCCGAGGGCGTCGAGTACGTGGTGGCGGGCTCACCGGCGTACCAGAAGCTGGTCGCGAAGGCGACGTACTTCGTCAGCAACATGAACCTGCCCAAGGAGCTGGACAAGCGCGACGGGCAGATCCACCTGCAGACCCAGCACGGTACTCCGCTGAAGACGATGGGCACCGATCTGCGCCACTACCCCGTCGCCGCCAAGGACCTCGACCTCGAGGAACTCATGCGGCAGGTCGACCGGTGGGACTTCAACCTGTCGTCGAACCGGTACTCCTCGGAGATCTGGGAGCGCACCTACCCGGCCCATTTCGAGGAACTCGAGTACGGGTTCCCCCGCAACGACCGGCTGCTCAACGCGACTCTGGACGACGTCCGGGCGATCCGGGCGTCCTTCGGCTTCGACGACTCGCACCTGGTGGTGCTGTACGCGCCGACCTTCCGCGACGGGGTCGACTCGGTCCGTACGCCGTCCGGCCTGGTCGATCTCGGTGGCGACGGGATCCACCTCGATCTGGACCAATTGGCCACAGCGGCCGGCGACCACGGGCGGGTGCTCGTCCGGACCCACTACTCACTGTCGAAGCATCCGGCCGCGCACTCCGACCGGGTGGTGGACGCGTCGAGCCATCCGCGGGTCGAGGATCTGATGCTGGCGGCCGACGTGCTGATCTCGGACTACTCGTCGATCAGCTTCGACTACGCCAATCTCGATCGGCCGATCGTGCTGCTGGTCGACGATCTCGGCGCGTACGACAGCACCCGCGGGACGTACTTCGACATCACCGCGTTTCCGCCGGGGCTGGTGGCGCGTTCGCCGGAGGAGTTGTTCGCCGCCTTGCAGACGGGTGCGTTCGCGAAGGCCGAGGCGGCCAAGCATCGGCAGTTGTTCCGGGAGAAGTTCTGCGAGTTCGACGACGGGCGGGCGGCGGAGCGGGTGGTCCGGCGGGTCTTCCTCGGCGAGACCGACCTGCCGCCGATCACTCCGCTGGCGGATCGGCACCCGGCGCCGTCACCACACCAGCTCTGACCTGGCCCAGCAGCTCTGACCTGACTCGGCAGCTTCGCCGCTGACTCGCTGTGAAAATCGGCCACCAGTTGTGCATAATGGTCGCCATGTCGACCAGCCCGGTGATCGCTCGCGTACTGCGCGATCGCTTCGGCCTGCGACGACGAAGCACTGTCTGAACACCTCAGCCCTGTTCCGGTGCTTCGCCTCTTCCTTAGGACTCTGCCATGTCCGCAGTGCTGTCTGCCCTTGCCACCCAGCTGTCCACCGCCGTCTCGGCCGCCTTCGGCGCGGAGTACGGCGTACTCGATCCTGAACTCCGGGCCGCCACCAGACCCGAGTTCGGCCACTACCAGACCAACCTGGCGCTCAGGCTCGCCAACGAGCTCAAGCAATCACCGCGGGCCATCGCCACGCAGTTGGTGGAGGCTATCGATCTGAGTCAGTTGTGCGAACCACCGCAGATCGCCGGGCCCGGGTTCATCAACCTCACGCTGCTGCCGTCAGTGCTCGCTGCCGGGGTCAACGAGCCCATCGTCTTCAAACCAAGCGGTCAGCGGGTGGTGGTCGACTACTCACAGCCCAACGTGGCCAAACAGATGCACGTCGGGCACCTCCGGTCGACGGTGATCGGCGACGCGTTGTGCAACGTACTCCGGGCCGTCGGCTACGAGGTGATCCGGCAGAACCACGTCGGGGACTGGGGTACGCAGTTCGGGATGATGGTCGAGCAGGTGCTGTTCGAGAACCTCGCGGTGGAAACCCTTGATATCGAGGGGTTGCAGCAGCTCTATCAGCGGGCCCGGAAGCACTTTGATGCCTCTGACAACTTCGTGGAACTGTCCCGGGCACGGGTGGTGCTGCTGCAGTCAGGGGACGAGCAGACGCTGGCGATCTGGCGGCAGATGGTCGAGGTGTCGCTGACCGAGTTCGACCGGATCTATGCGCAGCTCGGGTCGCCATTGACGCGGGCCGACGTGGTGGGTGAGAGCGCCTACAACGACCGGCTGCAAGGTGTTGTGGACGATCTGACGGCCGCTGGATTGCTGACCGAGTCGGGTGGCGCGTTGTGCGCCTTCCTGCCCGGTTTCGCTGGGCGGGACGGGTCGCCGCTGCCGGTGATCGTGCGGAAGTCGGATGGCGGGTTCGGGTACAGCGCGACGGATCTGGCGGCGGTACGGCATCGGGTCGACGAGCTGCACGCCAGCCGGATCGTCTACGTGGTCGATCATCGGCAGGGGCTGCATTTCCAGCAGATCTTCGCGCTCTGCCGGGCAGCGGGCTGGCTGCCGGACGACGTACCGGCCGAACATGTTGCCTTTGGCACCGTTCTGGGGAAGGACGGCAAGCCGTTCAAGACCAGAGACGGCGGCACGGTCCGGCTGGCGTCGCTGCTGGACGGCGCGACGGCGCGGGCACGGGCGCTGCTGGACGAGCGGGATGCGCTGGACGATGGCTTGAAGGCGAGTGTTGCGGCGGCGGTCGGCATCGGGGCGATCAAGTACGCCGACCTGTCGAGTGACCGGATCAACGACTACGTGTTCGACCTCGACCGGATGGTCGCGATGACCGGCAACACCGGGCCGTACCTCCAGTACGCGCATGCCCGGTTGACTCGGTTGCTGGACAAGGCCGGCGAGGCTCCAACGACAGTGACTGTGCTGACGGAGACCGCTGAGCAGCGGTTGGCGTTGTTGCTCGGTGGGTTCGGGGACTGCGTAGTACAGGTGGCGGAGACGCTGCAGCCGCATCGGTTGTGCACTTATCTGTTCGAGGTCGCCAGTGCGTTGTCCGCGTTCTACGAGACGTGTCCGGTCTTGAGCAGTGAGGGTGAAGTGCGGGCCAGTCGGTTGGCCCTGTGCGCGGCGACCCGGCGGGTGTTGCAGGATGGCCTGGGTTTGCTGGGCATCAGCGCACCTGAAGCGATGTGATCTGAGAGGGGCTCGCCGATGTTGCCATGGTCCGCGGAGCTTGCCGGACGGTTCGACCAGACGATCTTCGACAGTGCGTTCCTGCGCGGCAATCCGCTCGGCGACCCACATGAGCGACCGGTGCTCGTCTACCTGCCACCCGGGTACGACGAATCGGAGCAGCGCTACCCGTCGATCTACGTCGCGATGGGCTACACCGGCCACCTCGGGATGTGGTTCAACCGGACGCCGTTCCGCCAGCCGTATCCGGAGCTGCTCGACGCGCTGTTCGCGACCGGTGATGTGCCGCCGGCGATCGTGGTCTTCGTCGACGCGTGGACGAAGCTCGGCGGCAGCCAGTACCTCGATTCGCCAGGCACCGGGCAGTACCACTCGTATCTCTGCGACGAGATCGTGCCGTGGGTCGACGGGCGGTACCGGACGATCGCCGATCGCGACCATCGGGCGATCACCGGCAAGTCGAGCGGCGGCTACGCGGCGATGGTGACTCCGTTGCTCCGGCCGGACGTGTTCGGCGCGCTGGCGACGCATGCTGGTGATGCGGCCTTCGAGGTCTGCTACCAGCCGGAGTTCCCGTTGGCCGCCCGGATGCTGCGGGATCAGTACGACGGGTCGTACCCGAAGTTCTTCGCCGACTTCGAGAGTCGCGCGGGCCGGACGACCGGGCAGGATCTGGAGTTCCTCGAGATGTACGGGTACTCCGCGGCCTACTCGGCCGAGCCCGACGGGACCGTGCTGCTGCCCTATGACGAGCTCGGCCGGACCATCCCCGAGGTCTGGGAACGCTGGCTGAGTCACGATCCGGTGCACATGGTCGCGACGGAGGCTCGGTACGCCGAGGCGCTCGGGTCGATGCGAGCCGTGTGGATCGATGCAGGCAAGCAGGACGAGTACTACCTCGACTTCGGCGCGACGGCGTTCCATCGGGCGGCGCTGCAGGCCGGAGTACCGGAGGAGCGGTTGTATTTCGAGCTTTTCGAGGGCAAGCACGGTGGGATCGAGTACCGCTACCCGCTCGCCGTCGAGTGGCTCTGCCGGAACCTGGCTACCTGAACGGGTAAATGAGGTGCCGGGCGGTCGGCCCGGCCCTACCGTTCTCGGCATGGGGACGTTTCCGGAATGGGTCGAGGCCCGGCCGATCGAGAAGACCGACGCCGACGCGTGGGCGGCGTTGCTGAGCGACGTCCAGGTGACGGACCAGACCGGCGAGAGCTACAGCGCCGAGGATCTGGTCGAGGAGCTCGGCGATCCGAAGCTGGATGCCGCCAGGGACACCGTTGGTCTGTGGGTCGACGACGTGATGGTCGCGTTCGGCGTCGTCTACTGGCGCAAGAACCTGGTCGACGTCGACCGACTCGGCACCGACTCCGCGGTCCGGGGTGGCTGGCGTCGTCGGGGGCTCGGGCAGGCGCTGATGACGTGGATCATCGGACGCGCTCGCGAACTGCACGAGGAGCACCACCCGGACGTTCCCGAGGCTGAACTCAACACGGTCGTGATCAGCACGAACGTCGGAGCCGCCGCGCTCTTCACCGGGCTTGGCCTCGAGGAGTGCCGGTACTTGTTCACGATGCAGCGCCCGCTCGACCTGCCGATCCCGGCGGTCGGCGTACCGGAGGGATTGCGGGTGGTGCCGTACGAACCGGCGTACGACGAGGCGCTGCGGCTGGTCCACAACGAGGTGTTCATGGACCACTGGGGTTCGACCCCGAAGGACGAGGAGACCTGGAAAGTCTGGTTCACCGGGTCGCGTGCGTTCCGGGCCGGACTGTCGTACCTGGTCCTCGACGGTGAGCAGATCGTCGCCTACGCGAACGCCTACGAGTACGAGGCCGACACCGCGGCGACCGGGATCCGCGAAATCTACGTGGGCCAGGTCGGTACGGTCCGATCGCACCGTGGCCGCGGCCTGGCCGCCGTGGCATTGACGGCTCTGATTACGCAGGCCGCCGCGACCGGCTTCGAGCGGGCGTCCCTGGGCGTCGACACCCAGAACCCCACCGGCGCCCTCAGCCTCTACGAACGCCTCGGCTTCCAGCAGCACTCCCGGTGGACCACCTACCGACTAGCACTGACCTGAGCCGGCGCAGCGGCTGTACCGCTGCGCCGACTCCCATTGGTCAGAGTTCGACGGGGACTTCTTCAACCCTTTCGACCGCCGGTGCGGGAGTACGACGGTTCCATGGGCGGACGCCGAGGATGATGACTGTCAGCGTCAGGGCCGCGTAGATCGCGGAGCCGACGAAGGCTGCGTGCACGCCGTCGGTAAGGATCTCGCGGACCCGCTCGGCGGGGATCCTCGATGCGGCGTCCGAGTTGCGGCTCGCAGTACCGAAGATCGTGACCAGGATGCCGAGGCCCAGGGCCCCGCCGACCTGCTGCAACACGTTCAGCATGCCGGAGGCAGCACCCGCGTCCTCAGGTTGTACTCCGGCCAGCGCCCGGCCGGTGTTCGGGATGAACAGCATCCCGGCGCCGAACCCGAACAGGACCAGCGGACCGACGACGCCGCTGAGGTAGCTGCTGTCCTCGGTGAGCCGGGTCAGCCAGATCATGCCGGCCAGGACCAACACCGAACCGCCGATCATCAGCCTGCCGCCGTCGATCCGGCCGAGCAGCCGCGGCACGATCCGCGACGAGGCGAACAGCAGACCGGTCAGCGGCAGGAAGGCCAAGCCGGCCTGCAGCGGGCTGAACTCCAGCACACCCTGCAGGTACTGGGTGAGGAAGAAGAACATCCCGAACATCGTGCCGACCACCAGCAGCATCGTCACGTACGCCGCGACGCGGTCGGCGTTGCGGAACAACCGCATCGGCACGATCGGGTGGCTGACCCGGCGTTCGATCAGTACGAACGCGGTGAGCAGCACGACACCGACCGCGAAGGCGCCGAGCACCTCGGCCGACGTCCAGCCGACCTCGGCCACCCGGATGAAGCCGAAGACGATCGAGGTGATGCCGAGCGTCGAGGTGAGCGCGCCGGCGACGTCGAACTTGCCCTTCTCGGGCGGCGTCTCGGCCAGTACCTGCCGGGCCGCGAAGACCAGGCCGATGCCGATCGGGACATTGATGAACAGGCCCCAGCGCCAGGAGACCCAGTCGGTCAGCATGCCGCCGACCACCAGGCCGACGCTTGCGCCGCCGGACGAGACCAGGCTGTAGAGACCCAGAGCCTTCAGGCGCTCCGGGCCTTCGCGGAAGGTGAGCATGAGCAGGGTCAGAGCCGCCGGCGCTGCGATGGCACCACCGATGCCCTGCAGGACGCGGGCCGCCAGCAGCAGTTCGGCGGACGGGGCGAGCCCACCGAGCAGGGAGGCGGCGGTGAAGACGCTGACGCCGGTGATGAACACGCGCCGGCGGCCGAGCAGGTCACCGGCCCGGGCGCCGAGCAGCAGGAGACCGCCGAAGGCGAGGGCGTAGGCGTTCTGCACCCAGGACAGGCTGGCGGGACTGAAGTCGAGCGCGTGCTGGATCTTGGGCATCGCGATGTTCACCACGGTGCCGTCGAGGATGACCATCAACTGGGTGATCAGGATGACTGCGAGGACTACCCCCGGCCGCCGCGCGGGCGAGCCGGTTCTGGCGCCGGCCGGCGCCGCGGTTGTTGCCGACATAGTGTGACTTGCTCCTTACCCACGAGGGGCTAGAGTGGTTTCAGATGAAGTGGAGAGCTCCTCCGGATTCCACCATACGGAGGCACCCTCCGCTTTATCAAGCGATTTAGCGAGCGACTTTGCGTCGCGCTGTCCACTACGCCTCGGCAAGGAGGGCCGGATGACCTCGACACCACTCCCGACGACTCGCCCTGCCCGCGCCGATGCCGCCCGGAACTACGACCTACTGGTCACCGCCGCGCGGGAAGCGTTCGCCGAGCACGGGACGGACACCTCGCTGGAGGAGATCGCGCGCCGGGCCGGCGTCGGGATCGGCACCCTGTACCGGCGCTTCCCGAACCGGACCGCGCTGCTGGAGGCCGTCTACGTCGACGAGATCCAGCAGGTCTGCAACCGCGCCTACGGCTTCGCCGAGAAGCTCGGGCCGTACGACGCGCTGGCGGCCTGGCTGGGCAGCTTCGTCGGCTACAGCATCTCGAAGAAGAGCCTGGCCGGCGAGTTGACGGTGGCGCTGGGCAAAGACTCGGAGTTCTTCACCGCCTGCAAGGTGAACGTCCGCGAGGCCGGTGACCTGCTGCTCGAGGCGGCGAAGGCGGACGGCTCGGTCCGCCAGGACCTGCAGTTGATGGACGTCCTGCGGCTGGTCGGCGGGATCACCATGGGCCGCGACATGTCGCCAGAACAGGCCAACCGCCTGCTCGAGATCGTCCTGGCCGGCCTCAGAGCCTGATCGGTTTTACTGCATCTAGGTACGGTGCCGTCGCATCTGCCTCGGTGTACTGCAGCTGATCCTTGGGCAGCGGCCACGGTACTGCGAGCTGCGGATCGAACAGGTTGACCATCGTCCGCGGCGCATCCGGCGTCCAATGTGCGGCGAGCAGGTAGGTGTAGACCGTGTTCGGCTCGAGCGTGCAGAACGAATGGCCACAACCCTCGGGCAGAAAGATCGCCTGCCCCGGCGTGAGCTCGAACGTCTCCAGCCGGCCGAACGTCGCGCCCTCCCGCAGATCCACGATCGCGGTGAACAGCCGCCCGAGCGCCGGCGAGATGTACCGGTCCCAGGCCTCCGCGTGGATCCCGCGGGTGATGCCGACATCGGTCGTGTAAGCCATGTTGTTCTGCACGAAGTCGACCTGCGGGAAGCCCTGGTCGACCAGCTTCGCCTGCTGGAAGCTCTCTTTGAACCATCCCTGCGGAGTCTCGATCAGATCGAGCTCGATGTGCAGGAGTCCCGGGATGCTGGTCTGCTTGACGCTCGGCATGCCGCGCAGCCTATCGACGTACCTGAGGGCGGGCCTGCAGCTGGGCTTGGTCGGCCGCGGTCAACCCGGCCTCCCAGCCAGCGCCGTTCGTGATCCGGGTCCGCCGCATGGTCGTCTCCGGGAACAGCTTGGTGAACAGCTTCTCCACCTGCTCCTCACGCCTGGTCAGCACCGGAAGCAACCGATCGGCATCGGCAGCCGGTACTGCGGCCTGCGTCTCGTCCGTCGTCTTCTGGAGCCGCTCGCCGATGCGCTGCGCATAGGCCATCAGGAACGACTGCCGGAACGATCGGGTCCGCGACTCACCGCGCCGGCCGATGTGCTTGCCAGCAGCAAGCATTGCCCGATTCGCCTGGACCAGCAGCGAAGTACTGAGCAGCTCGGTCAGTTGCAGGTCGAGCTCGGCGCCGACGATCGTGACGACGGCGAGTTGCTCCATCGAGACCGTGCGGCAGCGGTTGGCCGAGGCAACGGCTCCGACGAGTTGTGCTTTCGCTGATACGTAAGGGGTTTCGACCCAGATCCGCCGGGCGCCGGAGTCGTCGGGCAGGTCGAGGCCGGGATCCGCGTCCACCAGCGCCTGGTCGAGCGAGAACTTTGCCATCAGCTCCTGCGCCTTACCCGACAACGCCTCGGCCTCGTCGGGAAAGTCGGTCGCTTCCGCCTTGGCCAGCAGGGCCCTGATCCGCCCGAGCATCTTGTCATTCGGTACGCCGGTCCCCGCCGCGCGCGCCTGCACCGGCGTACCGGGCAAGGGGAACAGCCTGGCGAGTCCGGGCAACGATTGGAGGAAGCCCGCGACCGTGAGGGCCGTGTGCAACGCGAGGTAGCGGCCGAGTCGCTGGTCCGAAGCCCAGGTGGTTAGTTGCAACTCGGCGTACGGCGGCTCGATCCCGGAGTCGAGCAGCTGGTCCAGCCAGCGCGGATCGATCTCGTCGTAAGCGCGATGCTCGGACGCGATCACCGCCAGCAGCAACGGCTCCACTCCAGGCTCCAGCCGCCGGCGAGCATGCTGCACCACGTCGCCAGGCGTCCAGCCACGCTCCCAGGCAGACCGGATCAGCTTCCGCAGGAACTCTTGCAGGACCCGATCGACCTGCGCTTGGTCGCGCTCGTCATACCCACCCAGACGGGCCAGGAACGCGTCCGCCTCCTCGTGGTTGAGCACGACGGCAGCGGCCGCCGACGGCAGCAGGTGCAGGATCTCGGAATCACTCACGCGGACGAGTTTGTCATCCGGACCCAACCTCGCGCTGGCCGCGCCGTCACTCCTGTGGATAACGGTCGATCGGCAGTCCGAAGGCAGGGAAGAGCGACGGGTTGTGGAAGGCCATCACCGCGGACACCCCGGCCTTGGTCAAGGTCAGCACCTTGACCGAGTGCGCATGGAAGATCCCGTCGCCGCCACGCACATACATGGCGAAGGCGGGCTGCCCATTGGCCGCCGTTTCCACCAAGATCCGTCGACCCTCCCCAGGCAGGATCTTCGTCGCCAGCAAGCCCAGTACCTCGTCCCGCCCGCTGAACCACGTCGGGATCGGCGGCATCTCCCAGCGAGTGTCCTGAGTCAGCAAACCCTTCAGCGCAACCAGGTCAGCCTTCTCGAAGGCCTTGGCGTACTGGTCGAGCAACGCCCGGCGTACCGGCTCATCCGGCTCGCTGAAGTCGTCCTCAGCAGGCGCCAGCTTGGCCATCTCCGCACGAGCCCGCTGGAGCGAGCTATTGACCGCAGCAGTCGTCGTCTCGAGCAACCCGGCCACCTCGGACGCCTGCCAGGCAAGGACATCCCGCAGGATCAGAACTGCGCGCTGCCGCGCCGGCAAGTGCTGCAGTGCCGCCACCATGGCCAGCCGGAGGCTCTGCCGAGTCCCCACCACCTGCGCCGGGTCCGCGCCCAGCAGGAGGTCCGGGAACGGCTCCAGCCAACTGGTCTCCAACGACTGTTCCTGCAGGTCATGCGGGTCGATGCCTGGAGCCCCCAATGCCGACGGCACCATCCGGCGGCTGCTGTGCTGCAACGCGTTCAAGCAGACCCGGGTAGCGATCCGGTAGAGCCACGTCTTGACCGAGGAGCGCTGCTCGAAGTCGGCAAACCCACGCCATGCGCGCAGGTACGTCTCCTGGACGGCATCCTCGGCATCATGCAGCGAGCCGAGCATCCGGTAGCAGTGGGCGACCAGCTCTCCCCGGTACTGCGCGAACTCCTCTTCCAGGTTCATCCCAGCTCCTCCGCCGGCTCCAGCCGCACCACTGCGCTAGTACGTACAGCGATCCCCAATCCGGCCACTGCTCCGATCAACGACAGTACGCCGCAGACTGCCAGCGCACGGGCAAAGCCGGTCTCGAAGGACTCGTATCCCCCGGCCGCCGCGAACACAGCCGCCAGTACTGCGACGCCGACGACCCCACCCAGTTGCCGCATCATGGCGTAGATGCCGGACGCCATGCCGACCGCCTCCTGAGGCAGGGACCCGATACTCGCGCTCTGCGTCGCGGGCATGGCCAGGGAGACTCCGCAGCCGGCGACGATCAGGGCCGGCACCAGGTCGGAGTACTGGACTGGGCCCTTGCTGGCCTGGCTGATCCAGAACATGCCGACTGCTTGAAGGGTCAGGCCGGTGACGACCAGGGGACGTTCGCCGATCCTGTCCACCAGGCGGCCAGCGATCGGGGCGACGAGGAAGAGCGTGGCTGTCCACGGCAGGAGCTGCAGACCCGCCTTCAACGGCCCAGAACTGAAGGTCGCTTGCATGAACTGCGCGAGGAAGAAGACGGCGCCGAACAGTGCTGCCGTGAGGAAGAAGCCGGCGGCGTTTCCGGCTGAGAACGCGCGGGAGCGGAAGTACGACAAGGGCAGCATGGGCTGAGGCGCGCGGTTCTCCCAGGCCAGGAAACCCAGCAAAAGAAGGGCTCCGGCAACGAAGGACCCGAGGACCTCTGGACTCGACCAGCCCGCGACCGCGCCGCGGACCACGCCCCAGACGATGCCGAGGACGGCGAGCGTGATCAGGGCCGCGCCGCGGGGATCCAGGCGGCGGACGGCGCCTCTGCTCTCAGGAATGCGCGCGAGCACCAAGGGGATGGCGATGGCGCCGATCGGCACGTTGATCCAGAAGATCCACTGCCAGGCAAGGCCTTCGGTGACCGCGCCGCCGATCATCGGGCCGCCCAGGACGGCTAGGCCGGTCAGCCCGCTGAAGATGCCGATCGCCCAGCCGCGGCGTTCGGGTGGGAACGCGGCGCCGAGCAGACTCATCGACAGCGGCATCACGACGGCCGCGCCGACGCCTTGGACCGTACGGGCCGCGATCAGCAGCGGCACCGAGGGGGCGAGCGCGCAGGCGATCGAGGCGACGGTGAAGAGGGCCAGGCCGGCCGCGTACGTACGACGTCGTCCCCAGCGGTCGCCGATCGCCGCCGCCGTCATCAGCAGCATCGCGAAGCTCAGGCTGTAGGCGTTGACCGTCCATTCGAGCTGCTCGACGGTCGCGCCGAGGTCCTGCCGGATGGTGGTCAGCGCGGCCGCCACCACGAGGACGTCGAGCGCCACCACCACCGAGCCGATCGCGGTCAGCCCCAGGACCCAGCGCTGCTCGCCGGTCGTACCGATCTTGCTGTTCACGTGCCCTCCAGGAATTCGCTGTCACAGGTACTGACAGCGCTGAAGGCCCGAACTCATCGCTGCGATGAGTTCGGGCCTCCTGACCTGTCTGAACCAGTGACAACCTCTGAAGGAGAGCAACCATGGCTACAGCAGTGTTCCGCTACCAGACCAAGCCGGAAGCGGCCGACGAGAACCAGCGGCTGATCGAGAAGGTCTTCGCCGAACTGGCGACCGCCGCATCGGCCGGCCTCACCTACGCCAGCTTCCGGCTGGCCGACGGCGTCACCTTCGTCCACGTGGTCGACGGCGAGGGCCTCACTGACCTGGCCGCCTTCCAGGACTTCCAGCACGCCCTGACCGAGCGGCTCGACGGCGACCTCGTCCGCGAGGAAGCCAGCCGCATCGGCTCCTATCGCGGCTGACCGACCGACCAGGCGCCCCGCTAGATGGAGGCTGCTCCGTCGATGACCAGGACCTGGCCGTTGATGTTGGTCTGGTCGAGCAGGAGCATCCGGACGACCGGTACGACCTCCTCCGGCTCGGTCAGGTGGCCGGTGGGGGTCCGCCGGACGATCTGGTCGAGCTGGGTCTGACCGAGCACCGCGGACATCTCCGAGGCGAAGAAGCCCGGCGCGACGGAGTTGACCAGTACGCGTCCGCCCAGCTCGCGAGCCATCGAGCGAGTCGCCGCGTCCAGGCCGCCCTTCGTCGCGGAGTACGCGACCAGGCCCGGATAGCCGCGCTGTGCGCAGATCGAGGTCACGTTGACGATCCGGCCCTTGAGCCCCTTGGCGAGGAGCCGGCGGAGGAAGTACCGGGTGAGCACGAGGGGCGAGGTCAGGTTGGTCTGGATGATGCCCGCGAGCTGCTCGGCCGAGGTGTGCACATGCAATGAGTCCTGGCCGATGGCGGCGTTGTTCACCAGGCCGTCGATCGGGCCGAGCTTCTCCTCGACCTCTTTGACGAAGGCCTGCGTCGCCTTGGCATCGTTCACGTCCACCGACCCGACGTGCAGTTCCTCCGGGTACTTCGTCGCCAGCGCCGTCAGCTCGGCGGTCACGGTCCGGGCGAACGCGGCGACCTTCACGCCGGACGCCAGCAGCTCGGTGACGATCGCCAGGCCGAGCCCGCGCGAACCACCGGAGACGAGCACCACCGAGGACGGCGGTACTGCGGTCGGGTCAGACATCGCTCTTCAACGTCTCCTTCTGCGGGATCTCCGCGAGCAACTTGATCCGCCGCGGTACGCCGTAGTCCGGCAGCCGGTGCGAACACCACTGGACCAGATCGTCGGCCGTGATCGGCCCGAGAGCGGGATTGGCCACCACCTCGGCGGCAACCATCCTGCCGACGAGCGGCGCCTTACGGGCGAAGACCCGCGCCCACGCGACACCCGGATGAGCCAGCAACACGCTGCGGACCACGCCCGCCGAAACCTTCGAACCGCCGACGTTGATCTCGTCGGTGTCGAGCCGGCCGGTGATCATCACCCGGTCGCCGACGAACTCGACCCGGTCGCCGGTGTGGACCGCGCCGTCCATCCCAGCGCCGTGGTGCGGAGAGGCGACGACGAGCTCGTCACCGACGACGGACAGCGTCGGGCGCTCGTCATTGGGCTCGCGATCCAGCCAGGCCTTGGGGAAACCGGCCTGTCCGTCGTGGACGACGATGGAGGCGCCGACCTCGGAGGAGGCGTAGATCCAGGAGATGCGGGCCTTCGGGAAGAGCTCGTGCAGCCGGTCGAGGATCGTCTGGTCGACCGGCTCGCCGCCGAGGGTGATCTGCTCGAGCGGCACCTTGGCCAGGCCGTCGGTGTCCCGGTAGATGGTCTGCCGCCAGAAGGTCGGCGTACCGGAGGCTGCGGTGACGCCGTGCTCGGCGGCGATCGACGGCCAGATCTCGAGCTCGGACGGCTCGATCACCACCAGACCCTGATCCGCCTGGGTCAAAGAGATCGTTACCACCTGCCACCAGGCGTAGGTGCCCGGCGAGTACGGAAGCAGCCAGGTCCGCGGCTGCTGCTGGCGGGTGACGGTGGTCAGCGATTCGAGCGTGTGGCCGATCCGGGTCGGGCGGCCGGTCGAACCGGAGGTGAGCAGCCAGGCGCGGCCGGATTCCTCCACCCGCTTGAGTTTCGCGGGCTCGACGGAGTGTTCGTCGCCCTTGGCGATGACGATCGCGAAGCCCGAGTCGGCGAGCTCCTCGCGCATGCTCAGGTCGACCCGCGAGGTGGTGGCGACCAGCAGCTCAGTGCCGTGCACGGCGTGATGCCGTACTGCGGCCAGCGCGTCGGCGCCGTTATCGACCAGGACCGCGGCCGGCGACGGCAGCTGCGGCAGTTTGTGCAGGGTCCGCCACGTCACGGTCTTGCCACCGGCGACGACGGTGTTGTCGTCCCCGATCAGGGCAGTGGACCGGCGCCGCGTGGTCACGCCGACTGGAGCTGCTCGATGAAGTCCAGCACGTCGCCGACCTTGGCGATCTGGCGCAGCCCGGGCGCGTCGAAGTTCAGCTCGTCACCGATCTCGTCCTCGACCCGCAACGCGAGCTCGGAGAAGTCCAGCGACCGGAAGCCGATCTCCCGCAGGTCCGCGCTGTCATCGGCCGGCAACGTCTTGCCCTGCGCGGTCAGCACAGCTCCCATCAGGTCCCGGATCTGCTCCCGCGTCAGCTCAGCCATGACCACAGAGCCTAGCTGCTGTGGGCTGGGCCGTGACACGGTCTACTGCACCTCCGGGGCTGGATCGGCGGTTCGGTCCGGTATGACGTCCGCGGGAGTGCGCGAGAGTTTTTCGCGCAACCGCCGGAGGCGGTCCCGGATCTCCCAGCCGATCAGCGCGATCATCGGAGTGGCCGCGGCGAGCGCGGCGAGCAGAATCTCCTCGACCGGCATTCCCGCGATGTGCTGGGCAGGCATCAACGTGACCTCCCGTGCGCTGTGTGACGGACCAGGGGGAGTTCGCCTACTCAGTGTAGGTGGACGCCGCCGCCTGGTAAACGGCTCATACACTGTTGACCGTTTGTCAGCGCAGGTTGTGACAGCAGTTGTGGATTGCACTGAACTTTTCGTCGTCCGGGGCTCTCTTCCGTGTGCGAGGACGCGACCGAGAGGACATGTATGACGAGACCAGGACGGGCGATGGGGCTTGCCTCGCTGGCGAGCCTGCCGGTACTACCGCTCGCTTGGTTCATCGCGCTGCAGGACCACAAACCGTGGAGTTCGGGTGCTTATCTCGGCTACCTGCTGCTCGTGATCGCCGTCCCCGGCACGCTGTTCTGGCGCCGGCTGACCGGTGGTACCGGCTGGTTCACTGTGGACGCGGTGCTCGGCACCTCGTTCGGGCTGGCCGTCGAGTCTCTCGTCTACCCGATCGGCCGGTACTTCGACATCCCGCTGGCGGCCCTGCTGCTGCCGTCGCTCGCGTTCGGTGTCTACCGCGCCGTACCGCGAAGCAAGCTGCCGGTGAAGCAGACGCCCTGGTGGGCTCTGGCCGGCGTCATGGTCGCGGTCGGTGTGGTCGCGGCCTGGTTCGTCCGGGTCGGCTCACAGCTCATCCCGATCGACGGACCGGCCGCCCTGCGGTCGGACTCGGACGCCACGCGCAACCTCGCGCTGGCCGGCGAGCTGGCCCATCACTTCCCGCCGCAGATCCCCTACGCGTCCGGCCGGCCGCTGACGAGCCACTTCGGCGTCTACGACCACCTGGCGTCAGCGCACTGGATATCCAGCGTCGAACTCGATGTACTGACGCAGCGGATGGCGCCCTTCGCCTTCCTCCTCCTGACGGTGCTCGGCGCGGCCGCGGTTGGCGTAGTACTGACTGGCCGGTCTGTGGCGGCTCCGATCGCCGCAGGGCTGACAGTGGCCGCAGGGGATCTCGCTGCTTGGCCGTGGGCGGTCGACGCGCGCCTGTTCAACGACAGCCCGTTCTCGATGGGTTGGATCACCAACCCATCGCAGGCGTTCTCCACTGTGCTCGTGCTGCCGCTGATAGCCGTCACTGCGTTGCTGCTGCGGCGCAATGCCACACAGACGCGTGCACAGGTCATCGGCATGCTGGTGGCGGCTGCAGTACTCATCGCTGCGATCTCTGTGACCAAGGCGTCCGCACTACCCGTGTACGCCGCTGGGCTGGCTGCCGCGTGGGTCTATCTCACCGTGCGAGCCGGCCGCCTCAACCTGCGCGCGCTGGTACTCGGCGTGGGTGTCTTGGCCTGCTACGGGTTCACCTTCCTCGTCGTACTGCGGGGCAAGGCGTCCAACGTGGAGTTCCATCCGGCACGAACCTTCCGGCACATGATGGATGTGATGACCGCGCAGCACAGCACTGCGGCCTTGGTGGTGATCGCAGTGGTGATGGTGCTCGGCTGGCTGCTGCCTGCTGTGGGTGCGGTACTGATCCGGCGACGGCTGCCTCGCGATCCGATGGTGCTGTTTCTGCTGGTCGGTCTGGTCAGCTCTGTCATCGCGACTGGGCTGCTGTACGACAGTGGTCAGACACAGGTGTTCTTCGTCCGTACCGGCTTCATCTACGGCATCCTGCTCGCGACCTGGGGGCTGGGGTCGCTCGATCGGAAGCAGTACTACGTCGCTGCGCCGGCGCTGCTGATCGGGGCGGCGGCGATCTACTGGGGCCGCTACCGGTCAGAGGACTCGTGCACTAGCGCTAGCTGTTTCGCGCAGCCGATGGTGGTCGCGCTGGTCATCGCTGTCATTGGGGTCGGCCTCCTTGGGCTGTTGCTGCGGCTGAAGCGGCAGCGGTGGGCCGTGGTCGCGGTGGCGGTCGTGCTGGGGCTGACGGTGTCGCCGACGCTGGGGTCGCTGAAGGAGTTCGCGTCGCCGGCGCTGACGGCGTACGAGTCGATCGCACCGGGTGGGATCGAGGCGGCTCGCTTCATCCGGCGCAACTCCGGGCCTGGCGATCTGATCGCCACGAACATCCACTGCCGCGAGGCGGGCGTCTCTCGCTGCCTGACGGGCTCGTACTGGATCGCCGGGTATGCCGAGAGGCGGGTGCTGGTCGAGGGCTGGGCTTATACACAGCGGGTCGACGACAGCTATGTGGCGGACTCGAAGGTCCAGGGCGGGTTCTGGAATCCGGAGCGCCTGCGGCTCAACGACGAGGCGTTCACCGCGCCGACGCGGGAGATCCTGGAGACGCTGCGCACGCAGTACGGCGTCCAGTGGTTGCTGGTCGACGAACGCCTGGCGACGCCGCCGGCGGCCCTTGAGCGGTTGTCCGAACTGCGCTTCCACTACGGCACAGTCCGCGTCTACCAACTCTTCCCCCGCTCCACCGGCACCCCCTGCCCAACCCAAACCCCGTTCCCCACCGGCACCCAAACCCCAGGCGCCCAGCCATCCACCCCCGGCGCCTTCCCGTCCACCCCCGGCTTCCCGTCTTCCCCCAGCTTCCCGTCCTCGCAGCCGACTGGCTTCCCCTCCTCCCAGCCCACCAGCGGCCCACTCTCGTCGCAGCCCCCCGGCGGTGCCCCGTCGTCGACGCCGCCTGGCGGCTTCCCTTTGTCCCCGTCGACCACCGCCCCCTCCCGCCCAGCCGGCGGCGCAGCCCCCGCCGCACCAACCACCACCGCCCCCTCCCAGCCAGCTGCCGGCGCAGCCCCGGCTGCGTCACCCAGCACCTCCCCATCCCAACCACTCGCTGGCTCGCAGACGCCTGGCGGTTTCCCGTCCCAGCCACCCAGCGGATTGCCGACGTCGCAGCCGACAGGCGGGCAGCCGCCGTCCCAGACGCCGGGCGGGCTCCCCTCGTCGCAGCCGACCAGCGGGACGCAGACGCCCGGCGGGACGCAGACGCCGGGTGGGGTACCGACGCAGACGCCTAGCCCGTGCGTGTCTCAGCCACCCGGAGGGTTCCCGAGCCAGACGCCCAGTGGGTTCCCGTCCTCGCAGCCGACCGGCTTCCCGTCGTCGCAGCCGACTGGCTTTCCGAGCTCGCAGCCGACCAGCGGGTTCACCAGCTCGCAGCCGACTGGCGGGGTGCCCACTGGGAGTCTGACGCCCGGTGGGTTCCCGTCATCCCAGCCACCGACCGGCGTACCGTCGTCCAGATTCACCCCGCCAACTCCCCCAACCAGCGCCCGCTAACCCAGCCCTCGCGCCGCGCCAGCCCGTCTCGCACTACCACCATTTCAGGGGTCAACCCCGCAAGTGGTGGGTTGCCCCGTCAAATGCCGGGGGTGCAACCCACCATCTAAAGGGTTAACCCCTGAAATGGTGGCTGAGGTAAATGGTGACTGAGGTGCGTCAGCCCAGCGTCGGGAGCGGGAGGCTCTGGTTTGATGCGCGGTCGAGGGCTGTTACGGAGTACAGGTAGTAGTGGCCCTTCACCGCGGTCGTGTCGACGAAGGTGTTGCCGCGCAACGTGGTGAGCAGGTTGCGGGCGTCGTTGTCGGCACACCAGTCACCACCCGCGAGATCCCGACGGTAGATCGCGTACGACGTACTGTCGGCCGAGGTCCCCTTCCACTGCAACTGCACCCCAGCGGAGGTACGGGACGACCGCAACCCATGCACGGGCAGCGGAGCCCGCGAATCGAGCGACGGCATCGCCGGGACGAGCGCCGGACGCGTATACCAGTTGCTGTTGAGCAGTGTCGTCGCACCGAGCCGATCAGCCCGTACGTCCTTGGCGGAGAAGTAGATGTCACCCTTCACCTCGGGCACCGTGCTGTTGAACGCCAGGTGATCGCTCAACTCGGCCGGGTCCGACCAGTCGGGCGACTGCGTCGACGTACCGACCTTGTAGGTCGCCTGCCCGATGTACAGGTGCACGTCAGTACCGCGCACCTGCTCGGCCCACCACGGCACGATCTTGTTGTAGTCAGCCGGAGCGAACCCGCCCGCCCAGTAGACCTGCGGCACGATGTAGTCGATCCACTCTTCCCGCACCCACCGCCGCGTGTCCGCAGCGAGGTCGTCATAGGTCTGTACTCCGGCAGTGGTGTCCGACCCCAGCGGATCCGTCCCCTTGTTGCGCCACACGGCAAACGGCGAGATGCCGAACTTCACCCACGGCTTGGCCGCCTTGATCCGGTGCTGGAGCTCCTGGATCAACAGGTTGATGTTGTTCCGCCGCCACTCGGCCACCGTCGGGAAGCCGGCCCCGTACTGCGCATAGGTGGCCGCATCGTCGAACACCTGACCAGCAACCGGGTACGGGTAGAAGTAGTCGTCGAAGTGCACGCCATCCAGGTCGTAGTTCGAGACGGCGTCCATGATCGCGTCCTCGACCAGCTTGCGCGCAGCCGGAATGCCGGGGTTGTAGTAGAGCTTCCCGCCATACGTCACCACCCAGTCCGGGTGCAGCCGAGCAGGATGAGTCGGGATCAGCGCGTTGAGGTTGGTGCCCATCGAGAGCCGGTACGGGTTGAACCACCCATGGAGTTCCAGGTTGCGCTTGTGCGCCTCGGCGACCGCAAACGCCAGCGGGTCGTAGCCGGGGTCTCCACCCTGCGTACCGGTCAGGTACTGCGACCACGGCTCGACCTTCGACGGCCAGAAGGCGTCAGCGGTCGGGCGGATCTGCAGGATGACCGCGTTGTGGTGCTGCCTGACCGCATCGTCGTACCAGCCGAGCAGTTCGGACTTCTGCTGATCAGGGGTCAGCCCGGTCCGCGACGGCCAGTCGATGTTCACCACGGACGACACCCAACTCGCGCGGAACTGGCGCAGCGGAGTACTCGGGTTCGGAGTACAGGCTGAAACAGCGTCCGGGGGCACGGCCGCCGCGGTGAGGGCACCGGCCAGCAGGCAGGCTGACGCGCCCAGAAGGCCAACGATCCGCCAGACTCTCATGTCACTCTCCGACCGATATCGTGGATGAAGTCGAAAAATAGTTACACAGTTGGGCCCGGCGCAGAAGAGGTCGGTACGGTTGGGCCATGCTGCGCCAGGCCACGGACGAGGACGTCGACACCATCCGGGCACTGCGTAACCAGCAGGCCAACCGGGACGTCAGCATCACCACGCACGAGATCTCCGCCGAGGAGCACGCCGGCTGGTGGGCCAAGACGAGTGTCGATCCGAGCCGCCGGGTGCTGATCTACGAGCGCGACGGCCGGACCGCCGGGGTGGTGAACTTCTTCGACCTCGAGCAGGGCACCGGCGCCTGGGGATTCTTCCTCGACGCGGACGGCCTGGCCGAGACCGGCGAGACGCTGCCCGCCTGGATCGAGGTGATGAAGGAGGCCACCGGCTACGCCTTCGACACCCTCGGCCTCGACGAGCTGACCGGCGAGGTCCTCGAGCACAACACCGTCGTACGGCAGATGAACCGGCGGTTCCGCTTCACCGAGGGCGAGCCGGAGCTCCGGTACGCCGACGGCCGCGAGCTCACCGTGATCCCGATCAAGCTGTCCAAAGCCGACCGGCGCAAGCCGAAGGAGACCCGATGAGCGCCACCAGGACGATCGACTTCGGCGGCGTCCCGATCGGCCCGGAGCACCGGCCGTTCGTGATCGCCGAGATGTCGGGCAACCACAACGGTGACTTCGAGCGGGCGAAGGAGATCGTCCGCGCGATGGGCGACACCGGCGTCCAGGCGCTGAAGCTGCAGGCGTACACCGCGGACACGATGACGCTCGACGTCGACCTGCCCGCGTTCCGGCTGCCGGGCGACCACAAGCTGTGGGCCGACCGGCACCTGCACGAGCTGTACGAAGAGGCGCACACCCCCTGGTCCTGGTTCGAGCCGCTGTTCGAGCTGGCGAACTCGCTCGGCATGGTCGCGTTCGCGTCGCCGTTCGACCTGACCGCGATCGAGTTGCTCGAGAAGCTGGACGTCCCTGGCTACAAGGTCGCCTCGAACGAGATCGGCGACCTGCCGCTGGTCCGCGCGATGGCGGCGACCGGCAAGCCGATCATCATCTCCACCGGCTCCGCGACGCTGACGGACATCGATGCGGCCGTCCGCGCGGCCCGCTCGACCGGCAACGAGCAGATCGTCGTACTGTCCTGCACCGCGAGCTACCCGGCGCCCGCCGACCAGTCGAACCTGCGCGGAATTCCGGTACTCCGGGACGCGCTCGGCGTCCAGGTCGGCCTGTCGGACCACACGATGGGGATCGGCGCCTCGATCGCGGCGGTCGCTCTCGGCGCGACCGTGATCGAGAAGCACGTCACGCTGTCCCGCGACGACGGCGGCGTCGACTCGGCGTTCTCGCTGGAACCGCACGAGGTGCGAGCCCTGGTCGAAGGAACGACCATCGCCCACGAGGCCCTCGGCGAACCGATCATCGGCCCCAAGCAGGCCGAGCAGAACGTCCTGCGCTTCCGCCGCTCCCTCTACGTCACCCGCGACGTCAAGGCCGGCGAGAAGGTTGCCCCCGACAACGTCCGCTCGGTCCGCCCGGCCGGCGGCCTCCAGCCCGACGCCTACACCACCGTCGAAGGCCGGCCGTTCCGCATCGACGTACCAGCCGGAACGCCGCTCACCTGGGACGTGCTGTAAACCAGACCTTGGCGTCATCAGTTGCCCACAGCAACCATAAGGCCGACACCTCGAACACCAGCGAAACAGCCTGTACTGCGATCACCGCACCGTCGTAACCCGGCAACTCATGGAGCGTGATCGGCAGACTCGCATGCGCAAGCAACTGGATCGCGAGCAGCACGGTGAGGAAGGTCCGCTTGTGGGCCTTCAATGACCTGAGCCGGAACGCCAGCAACAACGGAATCAACACATGCGGAACCACCGACTGCAGCACCAAACTATTGGCCTGCTCATCGACCTTCTCCGCCGACCACCCCGGATTGTCCGCGAGCACGGTGCCGTGAATGACATCGCGATGAGTAAGCAGTAGAACCAACGCGACCAGATGCACCAGAATCACCACACCAACAGCCCACCGAACCAGCCTCAAGCTGCGGGGCAACTCACTCATCCCCGACCCTCCCCGCCATCCGGCACCGGATGCCGCCAGCGCGGCCGGCGATCTGGCGCCGGCTTCGGCTTCGTCCGGGCGCCCTCGCCACGCTCCGCCCAGTCGGCGACCAGCCGCTGCAACAAACTCGACAAGGTCGCGATGTCCTTCTGCGACCAGTCCGCAACCACCTCACCCAGGACAGCCCCGCCAACCGCCTGCAAGCTATCCAACTCACCCCGCCCGGCTTCGGTCACCTCAAGCAAACAGGTCCGCTGATCCTCAGGATCGGGCTCAACACTCAACTGCCCGGCATCTTCAAGTGCCTGCACATGCCGGGTGACCGACGACGGCGCCATCCCAAGCCGCTTACCGACCTCCCGCGGCCGCAACGGCCCATCGGCAGCCACCGCACTCAACACAGACACCCGAGCCAGATCAAAGTTAGCCACCATCCCCCGCTGAGCCGCGCCAACGAACCCGACCACAACCCCAGCCAACTCGGCCGTAGCTTTCGTTCGTTCCATGAAGGAACGATACCACTATGGACGGACGCTCGGCATCGCCACGATGTGCTGAACTACTTCAGCTTCTGCGCAGCCCGATCCCGTACGGTCCGGGCAAAGGCCAGGAAGTCCGCTTCGGACCCAACCGGCCCATAGGCCTTCACCTCACCCGCATAGCCGGATGCCCGGAAGAACAACATCCGCTCGACCCACGGTTTACCGGCCTTCGGATAGCTCCTGACGATGTACCGCGATCCAACACCGAACTCGTCCAGTGACCGCTCGACGATGGAGGCGTGCATCGCCCCCGGCTCGAGCGTGATCTGCTGACACTCGGGCGCCGAGTGGACCCGCAGATTCTGGTAGCGGTCGGCCTCCGCACCCGTCAGTTCGTACAAGATCGCGTTCACGAACGCGCCCTCTCCGGCACCCGCGATCGGCGCGTCGCCGATGGCAGCGGGAGTGTCCGAGCGAAAACCCGTCACCGAGCTCGGCGTATAACCACCACTCCGGATCATCTCCCGGCAACTTTCTGGCTCGACTTTCAGACCTTCCAACGGATCATCCCGCAGGCGCAGGCTGCGCAGATCGACGAAGAAGTCGCTGACTTCGAGCGCCTGACGCCGGTACGTCGTCTGCAGCGCGGCCTGTAGCTGGAAGGCGTCGAAACGGTACTGCGGAGCGTCGTCCGCCGGATCCGATCTCGGGGCGGCTGAAGGGCTGGGCGAAGGCGGGATGGAGGAGGTCTGTGAAGAGCAACCAGCGAGGAGCAGGAGTGCTGTCGCGACCGTCAGCAGGGCGGAGGGGCGGCCGGTGGGGCCAGGTGGGGGTTTCATCAGTGGAATAATCGCGGCGGACGATCCTGTGTTACCGGATCCGTGGGAAGGCTGGTTGTGCTCGTTTCTGTTGTCGTGCCGTGTTATCGGTCGGGGGCGACTCTTCCGCGGCTTGTCGACGACCTGACGCAGGTCTTGCCTGGCGCTACTACCGGGTTTGAGATCGTGCTGGTGGTGGACGGGAGTCCGGATGACACCTGGCAGGTTGCCAGCGAGTTGGCTAATAAGTACGACGAGGTCAGGGCTATGCGGCTCGCCCGCAACTACGGGCAGCACAATGCGTTGATCGCTGGGGTTCGGAACGCTCGGTACGAAGTGGTTGTCACGATGGATGATGATCTGCAGCATCCTGCGGATCAGGTGCCGGTGTTGTTGCGGGCGCTGACGGATGATGTCGACCTCGTGTACGGCGTACCGGCTGAGGAAGAGCATGGGTTTGCGCGGAGCTTCTCGTCGCGGCTGGTGAAGGGCGCACTGGCGTCGGCGATGGCGGTGCGGGATGCGCGGTCGATCAGTGCGTTCCGGGCCTTTCGGACCTTCCTGCGGGACGGGTTCGACGGGCTGGACGGGCCGCATGCCTCGGTGGATGTCGCGTTGTCGTGGTCGACGACGCGGATCGCGCAGACGACGGTACGGATGGAGCAGCGCGCGGCCGGGCAGTCGAACTACACGACCTGGATGCTGATGAAGCACTCGCTGACGCTCATCACCGGGTACTCCGTGGAGCCGCTGCGCCTGGTCGGGTATCTCGGGTTCATCTGCGCGGTGTTCGGCGTCGGGCTGTTCGGCGTGATCATCGTCAAGTACATCACCGGCGCGACGACCGTCGCCGGGTTCACCACGATCGCGTCGATGGTCGCGCTGTTCTCCGGCGCGCAGATGCTCGCGCTCGGCGTGCTGGGTGAGTACGTCGGCCGCCTGCACTCGGGGTCGATGGGCCGGCCGACGTACGTGATCCGCGAGCGCACCGACGTGGACGCCCATCCCGACATCAAGCGTGAGGCTGACTGATCCATGGAATACGTACTGTTCCCCGGCCGTCATCACGTGCTGACGCGCTTCCAGGCGGAGTTCCTGCGCCGGTACGACGCGACGATCGTCTGGGCGGTGACATCTGCCAACCACCACACCACCAAGCGCAACCCGATCCCGTTCGACCGGCGCGAGGCCGCGATCGAGCGGCTCAGCGTGGCCGTCGGGATCCGGTCGCTGGTGATCGGCGTCGTCGACACACCTCCGACGGACGACTTCGCCGACGTCACGATCAAGGCGGTCGAGGCCGGTACCGACGACGAGGTCCAGCTGGATCCGTCGAACACCTTGGTCGCGTGCTCGACGGCCGAGGTCGCAAAGCTGTATGAACAACTCGGGTACAACGTGATCGGGGTCGAGCCGGAGGATCAGCCGCGGCCCTGGGACGTCCTGCTGATGGTTGCCGCTGGCAATAATGACTGGCGCAAGCTGGCGCACCCGGCGACCGTCGACGTCTTCGATCGGTACCACCTGGACGCGCAGATCCAGCGCTGCGTCAACGACCCGGTCGTCGGCGACGACGGCGGGCTGACCACGACCCGCGACTACAAGACCTACGCAGACGCCTTCGAGACCGCAGCTGACCGGAAATGGCTGCAGATCAAGGACTTCGTCCGGCCCGGGCGCATCCTCGACATCGGGTGCGCGACCGGCGCGACGCTGCAGCTCATCGACGCTGATCCGCGGTTCCACGAGTCGGACCTGATCGGCGTTGAGGTCGCCCGGCATCTGTACGCCGAATGCGTGCACAAGAAGGAGCAAGGGCTGTTCCACAACCCGAACGTCTACTTCTACCAGCGCAACATGCTCGGCTCGGCCGTCTTCCCGCCGCGCTCGATCGACACGACCCTCACGCTGGCGCTGACCCACGAGATCTGGTCGTACGCCGATGGGTCGCGGCCGGCCACCGTCCAGCGCTTCGCCGACGCGCTCTTCGCGCACACCGCGCCGGGTGGGGTCTGGGTCAACTCCGATGTCTGCGGACCTGGTGAGCCGGAGCGGAGCGTAGTACTGGCTCTGGATGACAGCGACGGGTCGAACCCATCGACGCCTGTTGAGTTGGAGGCGCTGCAGGATCCGGCGGCCTACATCGCTGGGTTGTCCACGCGGGCCCGGTTCTTCCAGTTCGCGCAGGACTTCCGGCGGAACGCGTCGGTACTGTTCGAGTACTCCGAACGCGACGGCAAACTGGTACTGCGCCTGGCGGACGCGATGGACTTCCTGACTCGCAAGGACTACGTCGACAACTGGTTGAGCGAGACGCACGAGCAGTTCTGCGGACTGAACTTCGCGGGCTGGTCGTCGGTCGCCACGCAGGCGGGGTTCACCATCGACCCGGCGTCGAAGGCGTGGCGCAACGACTGGGTGATCGAGAACCGGATCGCTCCGGTCGCCTCACTCAGTACCGCCTCCGGCGAGCCCGTCGACTGGCCGGATACCCACCAACTGCTGATCGCGCGGCGTTAGTCGCCCCTGCTTCGGCCCTGGCGCTCAGAACCTGTTGCCGAGCTTCTTCTTCAAGCGTCGCTTGACCTTGTAGGCGAACTTGCGCGGGTTGCGGATCAGCGCCGCCTTGCGGATCAGGGTGGCGGCAGCGAAGGCGCGTGAGTTGCGGAAGCGAGTGCGCTCGGCGTTGGCCTTCTGCACCTGAAGGCGCATCTCCCGCAGGCGGGTCTCGCGCGTCTTGAGCGCCTTGTCCCGGAACCCGATCGTCCGCTCCAGCCCGAAGACATGCCCTTGCAGCTCGAACAGCTCATGCTTCGCCCGCTCGGCGTCTGCAAGCGCAGTCCGTACGTCGGGAGCCTGACCCTCACCTGTCCCGAGCGCAGCCGACAGCCCCGCAGCCAGCTCCTTGCCGCGAGCAACATCTTCCGCGGCACCACCCGACATCGCCAGCCAGGTGGTGATCAAGTCATCCCCCACCATCCACGGCGGCCAGGGGTGGCGCCGATGCCCGCCGATCAAGCGCTCATGGAACCGCGCCCAGGCAGCCGCGAGCAGCTCGGCCCGGCCAGCCTCGGCAACCCACCCGGACACCCCGAAACCAAACGAGTCGCCATCGACGGTGGTGTCATCCCACCGGAGCACGACCTGACCGGACTGGGCCAACGCCCACTCCCCGAGGCGCCCAGCCAGCGCACGGAAGGCCGGTACGTCCTCAGCCGCAGCCAGCCGGAAGAGCAGCGTCTCGACGCTGACACCACTGGAAACCGTGGGCGGGACCGTGGAGAGGTCGAAGGAGACAGCATCCGCCGACCGGGCGGTGGCTTCGGATGGTGGAGCCTCGTCAGACGCAGAGGACTCGACGATGGAGGTTGCCCAGACTGTCGGGGTGGCGGTGGCTGTTAGGACAGCCGGACCCGCCTGGGTGTAGATCGCGGGCTGGGTGGCGGCACCGGCTACGGCCAGCCAGCCGCTTGCTGTTGAGGCAAGCAGACCCGCTCGGGCTGCTGTGTCTGTCGCGTCGGCGATGGGGGCGAGCAGAGGTACCTCGGTGGATTCCAGCGCCTCGGCGGCCAGGCGCGCCGGAAAGGAGCCGGGGCGGGCGGCTGCTGCGGCATCCACTGCCAGCAAGGTGCGGTCGGCGTAAGCGGCGTAGACGGAGTGCAGGTCGAGGCCTACTCGGGCCAGCTCGGAAGCTAGTTGGACTGGGGAGACTGGGCGGGCTGGGTCGTCGTGGAGGGGGTGCCAGTCGTCGTCGCCGTGGCGGTTGGCGGGGAGGCGGGCGTCGAGGAGGTTGGTTAGGGAGAACTCGTTCTCCAGGCCCAGGACCACGACGGTGGAGGGAGTGCAGAGAGCAACCAGGGCGTCCAGGCGTTGGGGCCAGGTGAGATCTGGGCTGTCGTAGCCCAGCACCCGGTCCAGGCCGTCGACGGCGACGATCGCCTCGTACTCAGTACCGGAAAGCCCGTCGAGGGCGCCCGCGATGACCTGTAGGTCCGGGAACTGCTCAGACAAAGCAGACGCGTCGGAGACCGAGCGGACGAGCACCGTGGCCGCGGAGGACCTCAAAGCCACCGCAGAGATGAGGTCGGCCGTGTGCGGGCCGAGGATGAGGGTGCGTGCCCCAGCAGGCAGTACGTCGTTCAGCAGGGTCCGGAGCACCGGACCCCCGACAGCCCCACGCTTGCCGTTGTAGTCGCTCCACGGCTGCATCTCACCGCGAACCACCTCGACGGCCAGCTGGTTGTCAGACACGCTCTCTCCAATCGAACAACATCCGCAGTTCGGCGGGCGGCATCATCCACGGCACGCCCAGTTCCAGGTCGGTGGTCGCTCGCGCGGCCGCCAGGTCGATCTCCTTGCCGAGCATCTCCGGCCAGAGCCGCGCGATCCGCGCCTCGCCACCGAACAACGGGTTCTCGCCCGCCATCTGCATCGGATCGCCGTAGACAGCCGGCTCGCACCCCGCCGCGATCCCGTAGAAAACCGCGGTGGACAACCGATTGGCCGCCACCCGCTTGTGCTTGCGCAGCTCGGCGAGCTGCTTGTAGAGGAACCGCGGATCCGTCCCCTCGTAGGAGAAACCCCGCCGTCCGAAGGACACGACCCGGAAGCCAGCGTCCTCGTACGACTGCCGGATCTCCGGCCGGTCGTACTCCGTGTAGTACAGGCTGAATGTGACCGGCCCCGGTTCGGTCTCCCGGATCTCGTCGATCAGGCGCTTGTGATCACCCTCGATCTTGCCGCCCTCCCAACCATGGAAGAGGAACCACAAGGTCCCCTCCCGTTCCTCCTCCGGTACGACGCCAAGCGACGGCTCGAGGTCCAGCAGGTACAGGAACGGTGCTCCGATGCTGTGGTAGTTCCGACGTCCCAGCGCATGACCGCGGCGCCGCACAGCGTCACTCCAGGTGAAGCGCCAGGCGCCGTCGTAGAACTCGTGCACCGGGTTCCAGCCGTCGCCGATGTTCCAGCCGTGCTGGAGATAGCCGCGCATCCGCGGCGGATACGCATCGTCCAGCCCGGCGTACCGAGCCAGAATGTGCGCCTGCCCGTAGTAATGATTGTGGTGATGCATCAGCGAACCTCGACGTGAAGAGTGCCTGCGTGCGGCCGCACACCCAGCAAGTGACCATTCTGCTCGACCACCAACGGCAATCGGCTGGCCAGGAACGGCTCACACTGCACAGCCTGCGCCGAGCCGTCGGCGGCGACAGCGAAGAGCACCCAGTCCGCCAGGCTGGCCAGCGGGTCGACCGCGTGCGCGACCGGATTCTCCGGGACCAGTGCCGGCAGCTTCACCGAGGCCATCCAGTGCCCGTCCGACAACGCGCTCCGGCACGCGACGTCCAGGTGGTCGTCGGAGTCGTCGATGTACCGCCGCCAGCTGAAGCTGTGGGTGACATCGGTCAACGGCCCGCTGATCCGCAATTCGTTGCTCTCAGCAACGAGCAGCGCCCGCTCGGCGACCAGCCGGGCCGGCCCCTCGTGCAGGTTGACGTACCCACCGGTCGACCGGGTCAACGAGACCAGACGGCCTTGCTCCAGGTGGTTGACGGCCTGATCCTCGGCCGTCCACAACAACAGCTTCTCGGTCCCGTCGCTGCCCACCATCCGGAACGCCCAGGTGGTCCGCTGCGTGAACGGGTCGTCCGGGTTGGTCTCCGCGATGATCGGCGCATAAGGGATCCGGACGCTGAACCGCCGGTCGCTCGACAGTTCCACGGACAGCACCTGGTCCTGCCCGGACAGCGGCCTGGTCAATTGCAGCTGCGGGTTGTCCAGAGCGGCAGGCACGCGACCTCGTAGTACCAGGGCGTCTTCGAACTGCTCTACGGACGTCAACCGGCAAGGGTCGACCATCCGGCGCAGTACAAAGGCTCCATCGGCGCCCGGACCAGGCTGGACCCAGCTGTTCGCGCAGATCCAGCTGCCAGGCGGCCACCCCGGGCTGCCCGCCTTCTGCCCGCGCAGCTTGCCCTCCCGCCGCGCCTTCCCAGCCCTCATCCGTACTGCGAAATGCCCCGGCGCCCCAGTCGCGGACAGCCTGGCCAGCAACGGCTTGTCGAGATGCACCTCGAACCCGACCATCGCCATGTCCCCATGGGAGTCGGTCGCCTCGTACCGCCGTACCGCCAGCTGTGTCTCGGCCCCATCGACCACCAGCGCGATCCGCAGCGCCGACGAAGCCGCATCCGTCGCCAGATGCCGGATCTCCGCGGTGCCCTTGATCGCCAGCCCGCCATCTCGCCAGGCGACGTCCTGGACCGTGGTCGCGAGCGTCAGCTCCCGCGTCGGCAACTGGTAGAGCGATCGCGGGATCGCCGTGTTCGCCTCGTGCACGCCCGGATAGTTGTGCTCGAACTGGCGCCGCCGACCCGGCTTGGACAGCGCCCGCGCGCCGCCACGAAGGCCGCCCTCGTTGCGGAAATGCGCCAGGCGCCGGAGCAGGTCGACATCACCCGCTCGCAACGCGGCGTGCTGCAGCCGGTCGTACCCGTGCGCACGCACGAGTACCGAGCGATCCAGCCGCTCCAGGAACCCGGAGGCGAGCAGCACCAGCTCCTGCTCCTCCGACTCCGGTACGGCGCCGAAGGCCATCATCAGCGTCAGCATGTCGATCTGCGTGAAGTGCGAGTGCACCCGCCGCCGGATCTCGCCCAGGCCAGGCCCGCCGTTGTCGATCAGGTCCAGCACGAGCCCGGCCGACGTCACCCGGTCGGCCAGGTTGCCGAACTGGAACTTCTGTTGCGTGATCGACTCCCCGGACTCCCGCTCGCGCCAGTAGTAGACCGGCGCGGCGATGGCATCGACGGTGACCGCGTCCAGATGCGCCTGCAGGGTGACCGGATAGTCCTCGTACCGGATCGCCGGGAACTCGTAGCCGTGCTCGTCCCAGAAGGACCGCCGGTAGACCTTGTTCCAGATCATCCGGTCGAGGATCAGGTCGGGCGTCTCGACCACGTGGGTCGCGATCCGGTCCTTGGCGAACGGCAGCCGGTGGATCCACGACGGCCGGACGCCGGCGCTGTTGTTGAACCGCCGCGCGTTGCCGCCGGCCAGACAGGAACCGGTCTCGTCCAGAGTCCGGATCAGCCACTCGAACCCATGCCTGCTGACCAGGTCGTCGCTGTCGACGAAGGTCAGGTAGTCGCCCTGAGCCTCCCGTACGCCGGTGTTGCGGGCCGGCCCGAGCCCCTGGTTGTGCTGCTCGACGATCCGGAACCGGGAGTCGCGGCCGCAGAAGTCCTTCGCGATCGCGGCGCTGTCGTCCGGCGAGCCGTCGTCGACCAGGATCGCCTCGAAGTCGGCGAAGGTCTGCCGGGCGATCGACTCGAGGCAGTCCCCGATGTACTCCCCGACGTTGTAGAACGGAACAACCACGCTCAGCCGCGGCGTCACTACTGCGATATCTCCTCGGCTCAGTTCATTCGGTTCGTCATGCTAGCAGTAACCGATCGGCTACTAAGTGCACTGTCAGCAGGGTGTGGACAGGCTCGAATCCGTATCGTGCCCAGGCTCGCTGGACACCGGTGTTATGCCCCTGGGTCGAGATCACCAACCGTCGGGTCGTACTGGCGTCCTCCACCGCGGCCAGCAGGTGCCCGTACCGCCCACGCCCCTGCTCAGCCGGTACTACGCCAGCAAGCTGGACCTCCGTCCACGACCGCTCCTGGTCGATGGTCGCCAGCGCCAGCACCCGCCGGTCGGGTCCACGGAGCACGACCGCACCCGTCTCGGCGACGCTGCGCCGGGCCCACTCTTGATACCCGGCGAGCGCCTCTGCGCGCTTGAAGAGCGGATTGGCGCAGTAGTGGTTCCCGTAGTCGCCGAAGATGTCCCCGACCAGGTCGTCCACGAGGGTGTCGTCGACAACCTTCTCCAGGCTCGCGGCGAACCCGGCCAGTGGCGCCGGGCGGCGGCCCTTGCCGACCGGGAGCGACCAGTAGACGAGGCTGTCGGCCAGTAGCGCAGTCCGCGACCCAGTGGCGAGTGCTGCGAACCAGGTCACCTCACGCGCGGGGTAGCGCAGGATGACGACATCAGCAGAGGACTTGTCGACTGCGGTGAGCACCTCGTCCAGCGGCGTACCGGCGGAGGCTGACACCGAGATGCGGTCGACGGAGACGCCAAAGCGCTTCGCCTCGTAGTCACCCGGCCTGCTGGTCAGCTCACCGGCTTCCAGGGCGTCGTACCAACTCATGCGGCAACCAGGTTGTAGGAGATGACGCCGGCGATCACGCGGGCCTGTTCGTCAGAGGTGAGTTCGCTGTAGAGCGGCAGCCGGACCAGCCTGCTACTCACTTGCTCGGTGACCTCGCAACCGCCGGGGCCGACCCGGCCGTAGCGTTCACCGGCCGGTGAGGAGTGCAGTGGGAGGTAGTGGAAGGGTGCGCTGATGTTGAGCTCCCGCAGGTGCGCGATGAGGCCCTGCTGGTCCTCATGGGACGGCATGAGCAGGTAGTACATGTGCGCCGGGTGCACGCACTCGGCCGGCACGGTCGGTACGCCGACACCGCGCGACGCGGCCCAGACGGCGAGCTCCTCGTCGTACCGCTGCCAGATCGCCTGCCGCGGCGCCTGGATCTTGTCGAACTGCTCCAGCTGGGCCGTCAGGAAAGCAGCGAGCGGGTCAGCCGGGAGGTAGCTGGAGCCGACGTCGACCCAGCGGTACTTGTCCACCTGCCCACGGAAGAACTGGCTCCGGTCGGTGCCCTTCTCCCGGATCACCTCGGCACGCGCGAGCAGGTCGGCGTCGTTGAGCACCAGCGCACCACCCTCGCCGCAGTGCACGTTCTTGGTCCCGTGGAACGACTGCGTCGCCATCACCCCGAAGGAGCCGAGTGGGCGACCCCGGTACGTCCCACCGAGCCCGTGCGCGTTGTCCTCGATCACTGCCAGCCCGTACTTCGCAGCGACGGCTAGTACCTCGTCCATGGCGGCCGCGACCCCGGCGTAGTGCACCACCACGATCGCCTTGGTCCGGTCGGTGACAGCGGCTTCCAGCTGGGTCTCGTCGAGGTTGAGCGTGTCCGGCCGGATGTCCACGAAGACGGGCACCGCGCCGCGCAGTACATAGGCATTGGCCGTCGAGACAAACGTGAACGACGGCATGATCACCTCGTCGCCCGGCTGGAGATCGAGCAGCAGCGCGGTCATCTCCAGCGCGTGCGTGCAGGAGGTGGTCAGCAACGATGCCAGCCCACCGGTGAGCTTGGTGATCAGCTCGGTCGCGCGGGCCGTGAAGGGACCGTCTCCGGTGACCGCGGCGGAGGTGAACGACCGGCTCACATACGCGAGCTCGTCACCCGCCAGGTACGCCTTGACGAACGGGATCGGCGACAGCTCCGGCATAGAGCAGAAGCCTAGTCCTTCTCTTGCGCTTCGATCGCCTCGGCATAGCTGTGGTGGCCCGGATCCTCGAGGCTGTCGTAGCCGACCAGGAACTGCGGCCGCCGCTGGCTCGATTGAAACAAGCGAGCGACGTACTCACCGAGCAAGCCGAGGCAGAGCAACTGGATCGCGCCGATGATGCCCACTGCGAGCACTGTCGACGTCCAGCCGGGGATGCTGCGGCCGGCCAGCTTGATGACCAGAGCACCGATCACCATCGCGAACGACAGCAGCCCACCGAGCAGCCCGAGCCAGGTGGCCAGCCGGAGCGGTGCAGCTGAGAACGCGGTCACACTGTCGAAGGCCAGCCGGAACATCTTCGTCCAGTTGTACTTCGTGACGCCTGCCGCCCGTACCGCCCGGACGTACGCGACCTCTGCGCTCGGGAAGCCCAGCCACGGGATCACCAGCCGGAAGACCCGGCCGTCCTCGGGCAACCCGTTCACTGCGTCCACTACTCGCCGGGAGACGAGCCGGAAGTCGCCGGCGTCGAACGGGATCTCCTTGCCGACCAGGCGGCACATGAGCCGGTAGTACATCCGGGCGGTCGTCCGCTTCGGCCAGGAGTCGCTTGAGCGGTCGGAGCGCACGCCGTAGACGACGTCGACGTCCTTGTCGCGAGCAGTGGCGAGCAGGTCAGCGATGACCTCGGGCGGGTCCTGCAAGTCGGCATCGATGGTCACCAGGTACTCGCCGCGTGCCCGGCGGAAGCCGGCCGACAGGGCGGCCTGGTGGCCGGAGTTGCGGAGCAGACGAACCAGTCGGAGCTGCGGCCAGCTAGCCGTGGCATCGGTGAGCAGAGCGGCCGTCTTGTCCCGGCTACCGTCGTCGACGACCAGCACCTCGTAGGGGATCCCCAGGCCGTCCAGCAGCGGGTGCATCCGCTCGAAGAAGATCGGCAGCACCTCTTCCTCGTCGTACATCGGCACGACGACGGACAGAACAGGTTGGCTGGATGCCATACAGACCTCCTTGCCGGGGAGGTTACTAGCCGTACGCGGGACTAGGCTGCCCTGGTGTCAATCGTGACGGGCGACGCGCCCGGCAGCCTCGCCGAACGGCGGCGTGAGGCGGCCGAGCTGCGGGAGACCGCCCGTCAGTTGGAACGAGCGCGTGAGATCGAGGAGACCCGGCTCCGCGAGGCAGCCCGGCTACGGGCCACGTCGCGGGCGCGGCGGGCGTCAGCGCGCAAGCTGCGGGCGGCCCTCCGGCCCCCTCAAGCACCGGCGCCGAAGAAGCCGGAGTCGCTTACCGCGCGCTTGGTGAAGGCCGGTGCTGGGGTCGCTCTGGCCGTTCTGGCGATCTGGTTGATGGCCGGGCACGCGTCCGGCGACAGCATCGTGGCGCTGCTGCGGTTCTGGGTCTTCGGGCTCACGCTGCCTGGCTTCATCCTGTGGCGGCTGGCCAGCCCATTCCGGCACAACCTGATCGAAGACGTCGCTGCCGGTTCACTGGTCGGCGTAGCCATCCTGCTGCTCGTCTACATGGGCGTTGCGCCACTAGGGCTGCAGCAGTGGGCCTGGCTGTGGGCTGCGCCCGTACTGATGGCAGGGGCAGCAGTACCGAGGTGGCGGCGACGGGTGCTGAGCAAGGTGGAGCGCCCGATCCATCCGGTGACCGCCTGGCTCATCGTCGCCGCCTGCGCTCTGCCGCTGTACGGCACCGGGCGCTACCGGAACCTGCTGCCGGCGCCATACACGGATGCTCGCTCCAACTCGCCCGACATGGCGTTCCACCAAGCACTGTCGGCCAGTGCGAAGTACGACTTCCCACTGCAAGCTCCGTACGTCAACGGCGAGCAGATGGACTACCACTACTTCTGGCACCAGTTCACGGCCGCCACCTCTTGGGCGACCGGGATCGACCTGACCGACCTCGTCTACACAATCGGCTGGGTACCGCTGCTGATCGCCGGGACCGCGCTGATCTTCGCCCTCACCGACAGGCTGGCCCCGAGCTCGCACTGGGCGGGTCCGCTCGCGATCGCGGTCGCTTCCATCGGCGGTACGGTCAGCGCTTATCCACAGGGCTCACTGCTGTCCGAAGGCTTGATGAACTACATCTGGGGCAGCCCGACCCAGAACCTCGGCGGTGCGCTGATCACGCTGCTCGCCCTCATCGGCGTCGACCTGCTGCGCGGCCGAAGTTCGCCAAGTACCTGGGTGATGTTCGTCGTGATCGCCGCAGCCGGCTCCGGCTCGAAGGCGACCGTGCTCCCGCTGATCATCTGCGGACTCGCCCTGGTCGTCTTCGTCCGGCTTTGCTACGGCCGGCTGGCCCGCTCCGCGGTACTCATCGCGGTGGCCCTCGGCGGCATCTTCGCGGCCTCGATCGTGGTGGTCTTCGGCATGCACTCGTCCGGGCTCGCGGTGAAGCCGTGGGTGACGTTCGCCAAGATCGGCATCTACCCGCTGATCGCCGATCCGCTGCCGTCCGGCCAGTTCGACCACAGCGCGATGTGGATCAGCGGGATCACCGCCTGCCTCGGCCTGATCCTCGGCTCCGCCGGCCTGATCATCCTCACCGGTACTGCGGCCCGCTGGTTCCGCGATCCGGGCATGATCTTCCTGGTCGGCATCTCGATCGCCGGCTTCTGCGCGATGATCCTGACCGACCAGCCGGGCACCAGCCAGCTGTACTTCCACCGCACCGCGGTACCGGTGATCGCCGCCCTGGCCGCGGGCGGCGTGTGGATGCTGGTGTTCTGGTTCGCGGACAAGCACTCCGATCTCGTCGTCCTCGCGTCGGTGCTCGGCGGCATCGGGGCGACCGCGGCGGCGCGGGCGATCGTCAAGGCCGGCGGCGCCAACCCGTTCCGGCAGGACGACGGATCGCTGCACGGGTTGATCGCTCCGTGGGTCTGGACGATCGCCTTGCTGCTCCTGGTTGCGGCGGTCGTGACAGTGGTGTGGAAGCGCGGCAGGCATCGGCGGGGCCGGCCGACCCGGATCGCGATGGCCTCCTTCGCGCTCGCGGGGATGGGGGCCGGGCTATTCCTCCCAGTGCAGGCGATGGCGGAGTACAAGCCGGTGGTACTGGCTCCGCAGACCGACAAGCAGCTGCTCGGGCCGACTCGTAGCCAGGCAGCTGCGGCGGTCTGGCTACGCGACCACGCGGCTCCCGGTGAGCTGATCGCGACCAACGCGCACTGCGCGAGCAAGAACACGCTGGGCTGCGACGCCCGGCACTTCTGGATCTCGGCGCTGTCCGAACGCCACGTGCTGATCGAGGGCTGGGGCTACACGAACACGCTCAACGATCTGGTCGCCGGGACCGGGATGGGCCCGAACTCGCTGCCGTTCTGGGACCAGCCGCGACTGGAGGAGAACGACATCGTCTTCGTCGCGCCGACCCGGGACAACCTGCGGGTGCTGCGGGAGAAGTACGGCGTCCGCTGGCTCTACGCCGATCCGACTCAGACGATCGTCTCAAGCACCCTGAACAGTCTTGCCACACTGCGCTTCAAGGCCTCGGACGCGCTGGTCTACGAACTCCCCTGAGTGATGGCTCGCCTACGCATAGGAGCCGTTCCGGCATTAGGGTGACCGCATGCACTCCAGGGCTCGGCGGCGCGGGCCGAAGGACACCGGCTCCGGCACGCTCGCCGGTCGGATGGCGGCCCTGCCGGTGCTGCTGCTGGTTCTGGTCCTGCTGATCTCGCGGGCGCCGGTGCTCGACGTCGCGAAGTTCGGCCTGTTCCTGGTGGTCGGGGTGACCTTGCCGGGCGTGGTGATCTGGCGGTTGATCGGCGCGTACCGCGGCAGCTTGGTCGAGGATTTCGCGGCCGGCTTCGCGATCGGTACGGCCGCGCAGTTGATCGTGTACCTGGCCAGTGCGTCCGTGGGGTTGCAGCGCTGGTCATGGGGTTGGGCGCCGATCGTGCTCGTCCTCGGCGTGCTGGATCACGACGTGCGCAATCGGGTCTGGCGCCGGGTCGCTATGCCCTTGGCACCGTGGACTGCTTGGTTGCTGTCGCTGTCGACCTCGCTCGTACTGTTCGCGATCTATCGGACCGGGCCGGGGCGGTATGCACCGGCGTACACGGATCCGTTGATCAGTGATCCGGGGATGGCGTTCCACCAGGCGCTCGCGGCCAGCGCGAAATCCGACGTACCGGTTGTGCCGTTGTGGATCGGCGGTGAACCGATGAAGTTCCACACGTTCTTCCACCAGGTCACCGCGGCGACGTCGTGGGCGACCGGGGTGGATCTGACCCAGTTGATCTATGCGCTGAGCTGGCTGCCGTTTGCGCTGGCGGCGTGTGCGCTGGTCTTCGCGGTGACGCAGCGGTTCGTGCAAGCGGGCGAAAGCACCACTGCCGTATGGGCTGGGCCGCTGGCCGTTCTGGTGGCGGGTCTCGGCGGGGCGCTGGAGCCGCTGCACGATCTGTCGATCGGCGGGGTGTCGATGGCGGCCGGGGCGTATCTGAGTCCGACACAGAACCTCGGTTTGATGTTCGCGCTCATGCTCGCTGTCATCGCGATCGACCTGCTGCGCAAACAGCCGCCGCGGAGCCGGTGGATCTTGCTGCTGCTGGTGGCGCTGGCGGCAGCCGGGGCTAAGGCGAGCGTGCTGCCGATGGCGGTCTGCGGGTTCCTGCTGGTCTTCCTGTTTCGGCGGTCGACTCGGAACGCGTTCTTCGGGGTGCTGATCACGCTCGGGGTGTTCGTCGGGTCGGCGATCGTCGTCTTCGGAGGCGAGTCGTCGGGGTTGCAGGTGAAGTTCGGCGAGCTGTTCACGACGCTGCCGCCGTACGCGGCGATCAAGGCGGCTGCTGGTGATCGGGCCGAGTTGATCAGCGCGGTGGTGATCCTGGTGGCTTGGGGGCTGGCGGTCGTCGGGGTGTTGTTCCTGCGGAAGTTTTGGCGGGATCCGGGTGGGATCTACGTCGCCGGCTTTGCGATCGGCGGGTTCGTGGCCGCACTGGTGACCAATCAGCCGCTGTCGTTCTATCGGATGGCGTTTCCGTTCTTGGCGGTGCTGTCGTGTGTCGGGTTGGCGCGGTTGGTCGAGCGGCTGGACGATCGGCGGAGCGTAGTACTGGTTGCTGGGGCTGCTGGGCTTGGGCTGGCTGCGTGTGGGTTTGCTCGGTGGGGTGCGGCGGATCTTCGCGGGGTCAAGGAGCCTTTGATCTGGACGGTTGCGGCTGTGCTGGCCGTTGCACTGGTGGTCGCGATCTCGTGGAAGGCTGGTCGTCGGGCTGGTGGGACGCCGACGGCGTTCTTCGCGGCTCTGGTTGCCGCGTGCATGGTCGGGGCGGCGACGCTGCCGCTGGTCGGGCTGGCGTCTGCTTCGGCGAGTGATGTCGTCTCGGGGCGGCCGGGGCGGGATGGGCCGACCGCTGCGGAGGCGGATGCTGCTCGGTGGTTGAAGGAGAACACCGCTAGCGAGGACCTGATCGCCACCAACGCGCACTGCATCGCACTGCGCGGCGAGACCTGCGACAGCCGGCACTTCTGGATCGCTGCGCTGTCCGAGCGGCAGGTACTGATCGAGGGCTGGGTACGGACCAACAGGTCGAGCCGGATCTCGGCTACGTCCGGTGTGGAGCCGAGCAAGGTCCCGTACTGGAACGAGGAGCAACTGGCGGCGAACGACGCCACCTTCACCTCCCCGTCGCTGGCCATCATCGAGCGACTGCGCAAGCTGGGAGTGCGGTGGCTTTACGCCGACCACCGGGCCGGTCAGATCTCACCGCAGCTGAAGCAGTACGTGCGACTGCGGCACGCGACCCTGGACGCGACGATCTACGAGATCAGGTGAAGGAGCGCGTCCGCGACGCGTGCTCTTCCCTGTCCGTCGACAAGCTTCCAACCGGCCTGGGCGAGCTGCAGGCGCTCCTGCGGGTCGGTGAGCAGCTTGCGTAGTACTGCGGCTGCTTCTGTTGGGTCTGCCTTGAGTTCAGCCAGTGTGCCGACCCCTGCGGACGCACCGGTGGCTACTGCTCGCTCGTAGCCCATCTCCTGGTTGTCCACGACGCAGACGAGACCTGCGGTGGCTCCAAGGCACAGCAGCTCCCAGGTCGACGTACCGGAAGCACTGACGACCAGGTCGGACTCCACGACCGCCTTGGCCAGCTCAGACGTCGGCCCGATCACCTGCACCCGCTGCCCCGCTTGGAGCGGTACTGCAGCGATCGCCTCAGCCAGTTCTTCGCCCGGCGCAACTACTGTCGCCTCAAACGCCACACCGGTCGCTGCCAACGCCTGTACTACGTACGGCCCGGCCCCGTAGGCATCGGTGCCCCCGAAGAACGCGAACACCCGCGGCACACCGGCTGGCCGTAGTACCGGCGACTCAGACGGCCTCAACGCGAGCACCTCGTCTCGCAACATCACGTACTCAAGCCCCGCGAGCCTCACAGCCCCGGCAGGCAGTACCGGCTGATCGAACTCGGCCCCCAGATTCTGATCAACCAGCACATCAGCATCGGCCCCCCGCAACTCCCCATCCACAATCGCCAACGTGGGCACCCCCGACCCCCGTACCGCCGCGAACACCTCCCCCGGCAGGTCATACGAGTCAAACACCACCGCATCCAGCCCCAACCGCCCGATCAGCTCCACATGCTCCTCGGCCGTCCACACCGCAGCCTCCACCGCGATTCCCCGCGCCCGAATCTGCTCATCCGCCCACGGCACGCTAGGGCTGTCGCAGACGAACACCACCTCCACGCCCCGCGCCAACAACTCCTCCGCCAACGCCAGACTCCGCATGACATGCCCGACCCCCCGCCGGACCCCCACATCACACCGAACCCCAACCCGCAGCACGTGATCCACGAGGCAGACGGTATCCGGTTCGAGGTAGGATGTAATACGTAGGGGACGTATTACGTAGGAGGAACCCATGCGAATGAACAGCAAGGGGCAGGTCACCATCCCCGCCAGACTGCGAGCCAAGCATCACCTCCACGAAGGCGACGAGCTCGAGGTGATCGAGGACGGCACCGCGCTGCGGATCGTGCGCGCCCAGGGCAGCGAGACGCACGGCCAGCGGCTGGTCCGCGAGATGCGCGGCAGGGCGACGACGGGCAAGAGCACCGAGGAACTGATGGAGTTGCTGCGTGGCGAGTGACCGCCGGCTGCAATCCGTCACGCAGGTGTCGACCATGGTCGACACCTGCGTGTTGCTGGACATCCTCACTGACAATGCGGAGTGGGCCGACTGGTCGGCCACCGCGGTCGCGGGAGCCAGAGACCTCGGCGATCTGGTGATCAACCCGATCATCTACGCGGAGGTCTGCGCCGGCTTCGACCGGATCGAGGACGTCGATGCGGCGCTACCGGCGGCGGACTTCCTCCGGGAGGCACTGCCTTATCCAGCGGGCTTCCTGGCCTCCCGGGCGTTCGTCACCTACCGGAGCCGAGGCGGCCTGAAGAGCTCACCGCTGCCCGACTTCTACATCGGCGCCCACTCGGCTGTGAACGGGTACCGGCTGATCACCCGGGACTCAGCACGCTTCCGGACCTACTTCCCGACCATCGAACTGGTCACGCCCTAGCAGCCAGCTAAGGTACGGACTTGCGCGGTGTGATCGCGTGGTTCGGAAATGTGGCTCAGAAGGGTCTGACGTGTCCATCCTCACCGGCTCCGACATTCTCGTCACCGGAGGCACCGGGTCCTTCGGCCGGGCGTTCATCAAGCACGCGCTGGAGGCGCTCGATCCGCGCCGGATCATCGTGTTCAGCCGGGACGAGTTGAAGCAGTGGGAGGTCCGGGCGGCGTTCGGGGACGATCCTCGGCTGCGGTTCTTTCTCGGGGACGTACGGGATCGCGCCCGGCTGATGCGGGCGATGCACCGGGTGGACTACGTGGTGCACGCGGCGGCGCTGAAGCAGGTGGACAGCGGTGAGTACAACCCGTGGGAGTTCGTCCAGACCAACGTGATCGGTTCGCAGAACGTGATCGAGGCGGCGATCGACTCCGGCGTGAAGCGGGTCGTCGCGCTCTCCACCGACAAGGCGTCCAGCCCGATCAACCTGTACGGCGCGACCAAGCTGACCGCGGACAAGCTGTTCATCAACGGCAACCACTACGCGGCGGCGTACGAGACCAGGTTCAGCGTGGTCCGGTACGGCAACGTGATGGGCAGCCGCGGCTCGATCATCCCCAAGTTCCGCGCGCTGCACGACGCCGGCCAGTCGCTGCCGATCACCGACCTGCGCTGCACCCGGTTCCTGATCACGCTGCCCGAGGCGGTCCAGTTCGTCGTCGACTCGTTCGAGCTGATGACCGGTGGCGAGCTGTACGTGCCGCGGATCCCCTCGATGAAGGTGACGGACCTGGCCGAGGCGATCGCCCCCGGCGCGGCCATGCACGACGTCGGCCTGCGCCCAGGCGAGAAGCTGCACGAGGAGATGATCAGCCCGGAGGAAGGCCGCCGCGCGCTCTCCCTCGGCAACCGCTTCGTCCTGCAGCCAGACCTCGCCAGCTGGGGCTATGTCGCACCGGCCGAAGGCACCCCGGTCGCCGAGGGCTTCCACTACGCCTCGGACACCAACGACCAGTGGTACTCGATCGACGAGATCCGCAAGATCCTGCTCGAGGACTGATCGCATGCTTCCGTACGGACGTCAGTCCATCTCCGAGGAAGACATCGAGGCCGTCACCGCCGTACTGCGCGGCGACTGGCTCACCACCGGCCCAGCCGTGACCGCCTTCGAGACCGCGATCTCCGAACTGACCGGCGGCCACCGCGCCGTCAGCTGTACTTCGGGCACGGCCGCCCTCCACATGGCGTACGCCGGCCTGGGCGTCGGCCCCGGCGACGAGGTCATCACCACGCCGATGACCTTCGTCGCGACCGCATCGACCGCCGCGATCCTCGGCGCCAAGATCGTGTTCGCCGACGTCGAGGAAGACACCGCCCTGCTGGACCCGGCCGCCGTCGGCGCGCTCACCACGGACCGCACCAAGGTGATCGCCGCCGTCGACTATGCCGGCCATCCCGCGGACTACGACGCTCTCCAGCCGATCGCGGACCGGGTCGGAGCGAAGACCCTCGACGACGCCGCCCACTCGGTCGGCGGATTCTCCAACGGCCGCCCGGTCGGCGATCTCGCGGACGTGACCACGCTGTCCTTCTTCCCGACCAAGAACCTCACCACCGGCGAAGGCGGCGCGGTCGTCGCCAAGGACCCGGCCGTCGCCCAGCGCGTGCACGAATTCCACTTCATCGGCCTTGTCCGTGACCCCTCACGCTTCACCATCACCGACGAGGGCCCCTGGCACCAGGAAGTCCACGAGTTCGGCGTCAACTACCGCCTGACCGATCTCGCCTGCGCCCTCGGCCTCTCCCAGTTGCGCCGGCTCGCGGCCTTCAAGCAACGCCGGGCCGAGATCACCGCGAAGTACAACGCAGCCCTCTCCGGCATCGACGGCCTCCGCACCCCGGTGCAGCGCCCAGGCGTCGATCCCGCCTGGCACCTCTACCCCATCCGTGTGCTCGGCGATCGCCGCCGCGAGGTGTTCGAGGGCATGCGCGCTGCCGGGATCGGCGTGCAGGTGAACTACATTCCTGTCTACTGGCACCCGGTCTTCGCCGAACTGGGCTACCAGCGCGGCCTGTGCCCCAACGCGGAGCAGTTCTACCGCGAGGAGCTCTCGCTGCCGATGTTCCCCGACCTGACCGACGCCGACGTCGACCGGGTGATCGAAACACTGACGAAGTTGGTGCACTAGCTTGTTGATGGTTGGCGCCGAGATGCTCAACTGGTCCGATCTCCGTCCGGCTGACGGCCGACCGGCGACCGGCGGCTCGGCGACGGCCGCGCTGCTGGATGCTGTTCTGCGACCGACCGACAAGGTCCTGGTCGCCGGCCCGCACTCGCTCGAGCTGCTCGACCTGATCGCCAACAAGGTCAGCACGGTTGACGTCCTGGTCCGCTCCGCGCCCGACGCCGAGCAGATCGCCCGGGTCGTCAGCGGCCGCGTCTTCTGCGGCGCACTCGACCGCTTCACCGGCACCGACCTGTACGACGTAGTCGTAGCCCTCGACGGATTGCCCCGACTGGTCGGCCCCGATACCCCTGCGATGACCTGGACCGAAGGCCTCGCGCTGCTGAAGGCCCGAATGTCCCCCCGCGGCCGACTCCTCCTCGCCGCCGAGAACGCCTTCGGGATCGAGCGGCTGCTCCAGCCCGACGTCACCGCAACCGTCCCCCGCAACGCGGATTGGCCCGGAGTCGTCGACGGCACTCTCCAAGCGCCGGTCGGCCTGGCCGCGATCCGGACCGCGCTCGGCGCACTCGCCTCCACGACGACCGTCTACAGCGTCTACCCCGACCTGGTCGCCGCCGATCTCGCGCTGCTGACCCCGACCGGCCCGCTCACCGCCGTCGCCATCGGCAGGTCCGTCGCCGCCCGGCACAGCGGCTCGACGCTGATGGACCCCTACCGCCTGATCCAGGACGCGATCGCCGCCGGCCTCGGCCGTGAGCTCGCCCCGGTCTGGTACTTCGTCATCGGCGACAAAGCCCCGGAATCCCTTCCTGCGCAGGCGATTCCGGCTGGCGAAGGCGTCTTGCTGGAAGAACAGTTGCTGGCAGCACTGAAAGTCGACGACCAGGCAGCCCTACGGCGCGCTGTCCCTGCGTACGCCACCTGGCTGCACTCGCTGGATCCGGAGTCGGCGGCGATCGCTTCCCCGGACAACGTGATCGTGGACGGTACGAAGTACCGGCTGTTCGGTAGTGGCGTGGTGGTGTCCGGTGGTGCGGTTGAGCATCTGGCGCGGTTCGTCCGGCGGGCGCAGGAAGCGGGCTCTCGGCAACCATGGGCGGGTGACACGCAGGCCCTGACCGCACGACTCGCGTCGATGGCCGGGCTGACCATCGAAGGCGAACTGACGGTTGCCCTCGACAACCTTCGCCCGCAGGGGCAGGCCGAGCAGCTCGCGACCATCGCGCGGCTGTCGCAGGAGCTGGCCGACGCGAACGAGCAGGCGACCTGGTTCGAGAGCCAGCTGGACGGGATCCGGCGCTCCCGGCCGTACCGGATCGGTCATGCGGTGCTGAATCCTGCCCGGGTGGTCGTGAAGCGGCTGCGGCGGCTCTGATGCACCACGCCAACCACTTCTACGGCCACGCGCACGTGATGGCGGAGTACGCCGGACTGAGTGGCTCGCCGCGGATCTGGGGTTATCTCCAGCACGGCTGGAACATCCTCGACGGGTTCGCGTACAACACGGCCTTCGTCGCCGGGATGCCCAAGTTCGTCTGGTCGGACAGCGTCCGGCGCCGCGGCTTCTCGATGGGCCTGCGCAACCAGTCGGTGATCGGCGCGCCCTGGCTCTACCTGCTGCGTAACCACCCCGATCTGGCGACGCCCGCAGCTGATGCCCAGGGCACCATCTTCTATCCGTTCCACGGCTGGGAAGGCCAGCACGTGCTGGGCGATCACGGCCGGATCGTTGCCTCGATCAACGAGCACGAGCAGGGTCCGGTGACGGTCTGCCTGTACTGGAACGAGTACGAGAACGTCGCGATCCGGCAGGTCTACGAGGCCGCCGGCTTCCGGGTCATCACGCACGGGTACCGCGGCCTGCACTGGCGCAAGACTGACAAGGACTTCCTGCTCAAGCAGCTCAAGGAGATCCGCAAGCATCGGCGGGTCGCCTCCAACCGGCTCAGCTCCGCTGTCCTGTACGGCGCGTCGCTCGGGTTGCAGCCCGGCGTCTACGGAGACCCTATGCTGCTGGAGAACGAGCACCCGTCGTTCGGCGGACAGGCCCGGATCAAGCGGATGTGGCCCGAGATGGACCAGCCGTACGTACCGTTGCCGCAGGCCCGCGAGTTCACCGACACCGAGCTCGGCGTCGAGAATCTCGCCCACCCCGCGGAGATCCGCGAGATGTTCCAATGGACCACGAAGCAGTGACCGTCAAGAAAGCATTTGAATGAATATCGGCATCATCACCCAAGCTCGCGCGACCAGCACCCGGCTGCCCGCCAAGGTGCTGCTCACCGCGGCCGGGCGCAGCTACCTCGAGTACCACCTGGAGCGGCTGACCCGGACCGGGCTGCCGGTGATCGTGGCGACCACCACCAACGTGGACGACGACCCGATCGTGATCCTGACCGAGAAGCTCGGCCTGCCGGTCTTCCGGGGCAGCGAGGAGGACGTGCTCTCACGATTCGCGGGTGCGGCAGCGCAGTACGGGCTGGAAGCGGTCGTACGGGTCACCTCTGACTGCCCGCTGATCGATCCCGAGATCATTGCCGCGGGCGTCGAGCGCTGGCTTCTCGAGGACGATGAGGGCCTGTACCTGTCCAATTGCCTCGAGCGGACGTACCCCCGTGGGATGGACTACGAGGTGTTCTCGACCGCCCGACTGCTCGAGGCCGACGCGCAGGCGACGCTCCAGCCGGATCGCGAGCACGTGACGTCGTACTTGCACCAGAATCGCGCCGGGGATGTCCGGCTGCTGAACCTGCCGTGGAGCGGCGGCGGCGCGGAGTACCGGCTCACTCTGGACACGGAAGACGACCGCCAGCTGCTCACCGCACTGTACGAGGAGTACGACGCAGGCGACCGGAACTGCGCGGATCTGGTCGCCATTCTGGACCAACATCCCGAACTCGCCGCGCTCAACGCGCACATCGAGCAGAAGAAGCTCGGCGAGTAACACCCCGCGAGGCGGTGGCTACGGCATGATTTGCGGTGATGACCACCGATGACTCAGCACGCGCGCACTCGTTCGGCGCCGTCGCGGCCGCGTACGACGCGGGCCGGCCGACGTTCCCTGCCGACGCGCTGACCTGGATCCTCGGTCCCGGGCGGCTGCAGATCCTCGATCTCGGGGCCGGTACCGGCAAGCTCGCCCAGGTCGCCGCGGCACTCGGGCACGATGTCGTCGCGGTCGATCCGTCCGAGGAGATGCTGGCGGTCTGCCGCAAACTGGCCGGCGTGGACACGATGGTCGGCGCCGCCGAGTCGATCCCGCTCGCGCACGCCTCGGTCGACGCGGTGATCGTCGGGCAAGCGTTTCATTGGTTCGACCACGCCCGCGCGCTGCCGGAGATCGCCCGGGTACTGCGCCCGCACGGCGTCCTCGGGCTGCTCTGGAACAACTACGACACGGTGGTGCCGTGGGTCCGCCGGCTGCACCGGGCGATGATCGGCGAGGACTTCCTGGCCGGCAACGACGAGTTCGACCCGATGCCGACGCTGCTCCAGTCCGACCTGTTCTCGATGGTCGAGACGGCCCGGTTCCGGCACTGGCACGACCTCGACCGGAACGGGCTCAAGCAGCTGGCGATGTCGCACTCGCGGGTCGCAGTACTGACCGAGTCCCGGCGCGAGTCGGTACTGGACCAGATCGACGCCATCTACGACGGCACCGCCCGCCCACCGGAGCCGCTGCGGATGCCGTACTTCACCAACTGCTACCGCACCCGCCCGAGCGACCTGGCGAACTACCGCCGCACGATGGCCTGACCCGCCCCACCTCCCGCCCTGGTCCTGAAAACGATTTTGTTGCTTTCGGTCACAAACCCTCGACAAACCGCTAGCGTGCCTTTGTTCGCGTTCCGGACTAAGGGGTGCAGAGGATGTCTGAGGAAACTGTGCACGAGCGGGAAGCCCGTGCGTATGAGGTCGTGTACGAGGCGAAGGACTTCCAGGAGCTGAAACGGCGGTACAAGAACTTCGTCGTGCCGTGGACCATCGCGTTCATGGTCTGGTACCTGGCCTACGTCGCCTGTAACAACTGGGCCCGTGGCTTCATGAGCCACCGGATCGGCGGCACCCACATCAACGTGGCGCTGATCTTCGGCCTGCTCCAGTTCGTCTCGACCTTCGTCATCGCCGCGGTCTACGGCCGGTTCGCGAACCGCAAACTCGACCCGCTGGCCAGTGGCCTGAACGCCAAGTACAAGAGGGAGCGCCGCCGGTGAACACCCTGCTCGTCCCACTCGCCGACGCCGAACCCGGCAACCAGGCGCTGACCATCTCGCTGTTCACCGCGGTCGTTGCCGTGACGCTGTACATCACCTGGTGGGCGTCCCGGCAGAACAAGACCACCGCCGACTACTACGCCGGCGGCCGCTCCTTCAGCGGCGCCCAGAACGGCCTCGCCGTCGCCGGTGACTACATGTCGGCGGCATCCTTCCTCGGTATCTCCGGCCAGATCGCCCTCTACGGGTACGACGGCTTCCTGTACTCCATCGGCTTCCTGGTCGCCTGGCTGGTCGCTTTGTTGCTGGTCGCCGAACTGCTCCGCAACTCCGGGCGCTTCACGATGGCCGACCAGCTCGCCTTCCGGATGAAGCAGCGCCCGGTCCGTACCGCCGCCGCGTCCTCCACGATCGTCGTGTCGATCTTCTACCTGCTGGCCCAGATGGTCGGCGCGGGCTCGCTCGTCGGGCTGCTGCTCGGGGTGAAGAGCGAAGGCCTGAAGGCCGGCGTGATCATCCTGGTCGGCGCGCTGATGATCATCTACGTGACGATCGGCGGTATGCGCGGCACCACGTGGGTGCAGATCGTCAAGGCCGTGCTGCTGATGGCCGGTACCTTGCTGATCACGTTCCTGGTGCTGCTGAAGTTCGACTTCAACCCGTCGAAGCTGCTCGGCGCGGCGGCGGCCCACTCGGGCAAGGGCGAGGCGTTCCTGCAGCCCGGTCTGCTGTACGGCAAGGACCTGACCGGCCAGATCGACTTCCTGTCGCTCGGGCTCGCGCTTGTCCTCGGTACCGCGGGGCTGCCGCACATCCTGATCCGCTTCTACACCGTCCCGGACTCCCGGTCCGCGCGGAAGTCGGTGCAGTGGGCTATTGGGCTGATCGGCGCCTTCTACCTGATGACGCTGGCGCTCGGTTTCGGTGCGGCGGCGTTGCTCGATACCGGCAAGTCGTCCGCGGTCGCCGCATCCAAGGGCAACACTGCGTCGGTACTGCTGGCTGAGGTCGTCGGTGGTGGCGCCGACTCGATCGGCGGCGCAATCCTGCTCGCGCTGATCGCCGCCGTCGCCTTCGCCACCATCCTTGCGGTGGTCGCCGGGTTGACGCTGACGTCGGCATCATCGTTCGCGCACGACCTGTACGTGAACGTGATCGCCAAGGGCAAAGTCACCGAGAAGAACGAGATCCGAGTAGCCCGCTTCGCCGCCATCGGCATCGGCGCCGTCGCCATCGGCCTGGCTATCCCCGCCCAGAAGCTGAACATCGCATTCCTGGTGGCCTTGGCCTTCGCGGTAGCCGCCTCAGCCAACCTCCCGGCGCTCCTCTTCAACCTCTTCTGGCGCCGCTTCAACACCTCAGGCGCAGTCTGGAGCATCTACGGCGGCCTGATCTCGGCCGTAGTCCTGGTGATCTTCTCCCCAGTCGTCTCCGGCAAGCCCACCTCGATGATCACCGGCGCCGACTTCGCCTGGTTCCCCCTCTCGAACCCCGGCATCATCTCCATCCCCCTGGGCTTCCTGCTAGGCGTCATCGGCACCTTCATCGGCAGAGACAAATCCGCCGCAAACCGCTACAACGAACTCTCCGTCCGCTCCCTCACCGGAGCCGGCGCCGAGGGCCCCGGCAAGCACTAACAATCCCCGTACTACGTACGCCCGCGACGCCTCAGGTGTCGCGGGCGTACTGGCGCCCGCCCCCACCCGTGCTCACGAGCGCGCCAGACGTCTCGGGCCCGCCCGAGCACGGATGGCGTTAGGCAACTGATTCGTCCGGCGTCAGCCGTGTGCAGGAGGACAGGAGGTAGTTCGGCTGCGCCTAGTGCACCCGAGCGCAGAAGGACGCTCCGCGTACGCCGCATCGGGGTGCACTACCTGTCGAACCGCACACAAGCCGCCCACACGCTCAAGACGGCGGGGCGCAACACGAGTACGGGTGGGGCTTAGGACGGTGGGCCGATGGGGAAGGCTTCCGCGAAGTGGTCTACGTCCTTGGCTGTGCCTGTGGTTTTCAGGAGGCCGGACTTCAGGGCGGTGGCTCCGTCGACGGCGCCGGTGAGGAGGGGGGCTATGGGGGCGAACGCCTCGAGGACTACTGCGCCTTCGAGGGGGCCGATGTCGACGGTCAGGTTGTCGGCGTCGACGATTGCGTGGATGACGATGTCGCCGAAGTGGAGTTCGTACTTTGCCTTCAGGCGGGATGGGCGGAAGGTGGAGCGCAGCGCCATCACCAGGATGTCGGGGGTGATGATCTCGTCGGGGCGGAGTTCGCCCAAGGAGCGGGCGCCCCAGCGGCCCAGCGCAAGTACGACGTCTTCCAGGTCGGCGCCATACGGAGTCAGCTCGTAGACGATCGCCCCCGACGGGCGCGGGAGGATGCGGCGTTCGACGAGGCCTGACTGCTCGAGCTCCTTCAGGCGGGTGGCGAGCACGTTGGTGGGGATCTTCGGGAGGCCGGCGCGGAGGTCCGTGTAGCGCTTCGGGCCGACCAGGAGGTCGCGCACGATCAGCAGCGCCCAGCGTTCGCCGACCAGCTCCAGGGCGCGGGCGACCCCGCAGTACTGGCCGTAGGTCTTCGTCGTCACATTGACCACCCTACTCCCCTTGACAAAGCTTACTTGTTTTTATGAAGCTTAGTGCATGGCGACCATGAGCAAGCAACAGCGCGAAGAGTTCCTGGCCGGCACCCACGTGGGTGTCCTGAGCGTGACGGGCGACCCCAGCCAGCCACCGACGAGCGTCCCGACCTTCTATGCGTACGAGCCCGGTGGCGAACTGACCATGTTCACCGGCACCCAGCGCCGCGCCCCGAAGCGGATCGGCCAGATCAAGCAGGCCGGCGTCGTGAGCTTCGTCGTCCAGCGCGAGGAGATGCCGCCGGCGTACGTGACCGTCGAGGCCGAGCTGGTCTCGATGACCAAGCCGACCCACGAGCAGATGCTCACGATCGCCCGCCGCTACATGCCCGAGGAGCACGCCCAGGGCTACGTCCAGACCGAACTCGGCGACCCCGAAAACCTGGTCACCCTGATGACCTTCCGCCCCACCCGCTGGCTGACCTCCGACACCTCCCGCTGACCCCAGCCCGAACTACCGTCAGCCAGCGTGCCCCGACTGCTGACAGCAACCGTCGCCCTGGCCCTCGTCATCACCGGGTGCTCGATCACCACCACCAACCCGTCGGACACAGGTACGCCGCAGCCAACCCAAGCCGGTACGCCGCAACCAGCCGCAGCCGGTACGCCGCAAGCAACCGCGACCGACACGTCGCCATCACCCTCAGCCAGCACATCGCAGGCGCCAGCGAGAACCACGCCGTTCGAGATCGTGGCCGGCGGCGGCACCAACGCCTTCGCCGAGAAGGCCCTCGACGCGCAGATCAAAGGCGCGGTGTGGGACCTCGAATTCGCGCCGGACGGTACGGCGAACCTGCTGATCAACGATGGAAAACTCAGGCTGCAGCGGATTCGCCCCGACGGCACCCTCACCAAGGTTGAGCTGGGCTACGGGCAGGTCGGCCGCCGGATCGCTGTCGGCCCGGACGGCTCGGCATACGTCAACCTGCACTCCGGCGAGAAGGCCGACGCGGTCTACCGCATCAAGGTCGACGGCAGCCAGACGCAGGTGATTGGCTTCAACGCCGCTGTCGCCGGCATCGACGACAGACCCGGCGAGACAACGGGCAAGTTCACCGCCTTCACCATCGACTCCGAAGGTCACCTCGTCTTCGCCGCGAACGTCACCAAGGACGGAACGGCGGGTGCGGTGGTTCGCCGGGTCGGGGCAGACGGCAGTGTGCGCACGATCGCCGGCAAGCCCACCGAGTTCACGACTCTCGATGCCGCGAAAGCAGCTTCGCCCGCATCGCTCCATCCGACGGCGAGCGGCTCTCCGCTGGACTGGCCGACGACTGCAGCGGTCCTTGTCGACAAGCTCGCGACCCGGCCGGACGGCACGATCGCACTGGAGGTCGTGGCCAGCGACAGCGGCGCCGTCGCCGAATCGATCCTGGCCCTCTCGCCGGCAGGCAAGCTCAGCGAGCTCGCAACATCCCAGCTCAACGGCTCAGGCGGCGCAGCAGTGGCCCCGGCGCCGTTCACTCGGGAGGGCGCCGTTCAAGACATCGGCGTCATCTACAGCGGCCTCTCCGTCGCCGACGGACTGCTTGCCGTCAGCACCAGTAAGCACCCTCCGGAAGACACCAGCCTGTACTACAACGGCCAGTACACTCCTACCCAGCAAGCGATTCTCCGCGAGGCGCGCGCTAAGGCCATCCGGCTGATCCGGGCGGACGGCTCCTTCTCGACTGCAGCCCTGGGTGCCGAATTCGCGCTGCACGGCGGCTATCTGTACGTCGTCTGCCGGGACTTCCTCGCCGACGAACTCGTGCTCGGCCGGGTCAAGATCCCCGCCTGAGCCACCAGCCGACACCTCCAAGAAGGCAAGCGCGCGGTGATGAACCGTTGACGCTCGCGTAGCGCTGCCGTAACAATAAGCCAGCGCTGTGCAAGAAATCAGCAAACTTACGAAACTTCCGTAGGCATCGTGCAATTTTCTTGGCAGCCGTAATCCCTTGTGCCCTCACCACCCCGCCCATCGGAGAGGCCCCGGATGCCATGAGAACCACACGTGCAAGATGGCGGCTGCTGGCCGCCACGGTCGTCGGCAGTCTGTTGCTGACGGCCGGCCCGATGTTCGCCGCGGCCGGCCTGCACAGCAGCGGCTCGACCGCGTCGGCCGCGGTACTGGCTGGTCCCAACCTCGCGGCCGGCAAGTCCGCGAGCGCCAGCAGCAACACCCAGAACTACGTCGCCGCCAACGTCACCGACGGCAACCAGGGCAGCTACTGGGAGAGCGCGAACAACGCGTTCCCGCAGTGGGTCCAGGTCGACCTCGGATCGTCGGTCAGCACCAACCAGGTCGTGCTCAAGCTGCCGTCCGGCTGGGGTTCGCGCAACGAAACCCTCGCAGTACAAGGCAGTACCGACGGCCAGAACTTCAACGACCTGTCCGCCTCCGCGTCGCGCGCGTTCAACGCACCGGGCAACACTCTGACGATCGACTACGGCAACTCGACCGTTCGGTACGTCCGGATCCTGGTCACCGCGAACACCGGCTGGCCGGCAGGACAGGTCTCCGAGCTCGAGGTCTACGGCGCGGCGACCGGTGACACCCAGGCTCCCACCGCCCCGGGCAGCCTGGCCTTCACCGAACCCGCCGCCGGCCAAATCCGGCTCACCTGGACCGCCTCGACGGACAACGTCGGCGTCACCGGGTACGACCTGTACGCCAATGGCGCGCTGCGGACCAGCGTGGCCGGCAACGTGCTGACCTACACCGACACCCAGCCGGCCAGCGCCTCGGTCAGCTACTTCGTCCGAGCGAAGGATGCCGTCGGCAACCAATCGCCGAACAGCAACACGGTCACCCGTGGCGGCAGTACCGGGCCCGGTACCAACCTCGCGCTCGGCAAGCCGATCACCGCGTCCGGCTCGGTCTTCACCTTCGTCGCGACCAACGCGAACGACGACAACGTGCAGACCTACTGGGAAGGCAACGCCAACCCGGCCACGCTGACCACCCAGCTCGGGTCGAACGCTGACATCAGCTCGATCGTGATCCGGCTCAACCCGGACAGCGCCTGGGGCAACCGCACCCAGACGTTCTCGATCCTCGGCCGCGAGCAGAGCGCGTCCGGCTTCACCACGATCGTCGGCTCCGCGTCGTACAACTTCAGCCCGTCGTCCGGCAACACCGTCACGATCCCGGTGAGCGCGCGGATCGCCGACGTCCGGCTGAACTTCACCGCCAACACCGGCGCCCCGGCCGGTCAGGTCGCCGAGTTCCAGGTGATGGGCGTACCGGCCCCGAACCCGGACCTCACCGTCTCCAACGTGACCTGGACCCCGGCCGCACCGGTCGAGACCGACGCGATCACGTTGTCCGCCCGGGTCAACAACACCGGCACGGCGGCCTCAGCGGCGACGGACCTCAACTTCTACCTCGGTACGACGAAGGTCGGCACCGCTGCCGTCGGCGCCATCGCCGCCGGAGCATCCGTCACCGTCACAGCAGCGATCGGCGCACGTGACGCCGGCAGCTACCCGCTGAGCGGAAAGGTGGACGAGTCGAACACGATCATCGAGCAGAACGACGCCAACAACACCGGCAACAGCGCGAGCCCGTTGGTCGTCACCCCGGTCGCAAGCTCCGACCTGATCGCCTCCACGGTGAGCTGGAGCCCGGGCAACCCGGCGGCCGGCAACACCGTGACGTTCTCGGTCGCGATCAAGAACCAGGGCACCATCGCCTCGGCGGCGGGCGCTCACGGCATCACCTTGACGCTGCTGAGCGGAAGTACCGTCGTACAGACCTTCACCGGCTCGTACTCCGGTGCGATTGCAGCCGGAGCCACGACACCGTCGATCAACATGGGCAACTGGACAGCGGCCAACGGCCGGTACTCCGTCCGCGTAGTGCTCGCCGACGACGCGAACGAGCTGCCCGTCAAGCGCACCAACAACACCAGCGTGCGGCCGTTCTTCGTGGGCCGCGGCGCGAACATGCCGTACGACCACCTGGAGGCCGAGGACGCCTCGACCGGTGGTGGTGCGGTCGTGGTCGGCCCGAACCGCACCATCGGCGACCTCGCCGGTGAGGCGTCCGGCCGCAAGGCGGTCACGCTGAACTCGAACGGCGCGTTCGTCGAGTTCACCACCAAGGCGAGCACGAACACGCTCGTCACCCGGTTCTCCATCCCGGACTCGGCCGGTGGTGGCGGGATCAACTCGAGTATCAACGTCTACGTCAACGGCACCTTCCACAAGGCGCTCCCGCTGACCTCGAAGTACGCGTGGCTGTACGGCGCGGAGGCCGGCCCGGGCAACTCGCCTGGCGCAGGACCCGCCCGGCACATCTACGACGAGGCGAACATCATGCTGGACGGGACCTTCCCGGCCGGTACGAAGATCAAGCTGCAGAAGGATCCGGCCAACACCACCACGTACGCGATCGACTTCATCGACACCGAGCAGGTATCGCCGATCGCCAACCCGGGTAGCGGATACGTCGTACCGGCCGGATTCACCCAGCAGGACGTGCAGAACGCGCTCAACACGGCTCAGCAGAGCTCGACCTCGCTCGGTGTCTACCTGCCGGCCGGTGACTACCAGACCTCGGGCAAGTTCACCGTGAACAGCCGGGCGATCAAGGTCGTCGGCGCCGGTCCCTGGTTCACCCGGTTCATCGCGCCGACCGGCCAGACCAACACCGACGTCGGGTTCGACGCGGCCTCGTCGGCGAACGGGTCGACGTTCAGCGGGTTCTCGTACTTCGGCAACTACGACCAGCGCAACGACGGTCCGGGCAAGGTGTTCAACTTCAGCGGCACCTCGAACATGACCATCGACAACATCTGGATCGAGCACCAGATGTGCCTGTACTGGGGTGCGAACACCGACAACTCCACGATCAAGAACTCGCGGATCCGGGACACCTTCGCCGACGGCATCAACATGACCAACGGCTCGGCCGGCAACCTGGTCAGCAACAACGATGCCCGCAGTACCGGTGACGACAGCTTCGCGCTCTTCAACGCCGTCGACGGCGGCGGGGGCGAGGTCCGGGACAACGTTTTCGAGAACCTCTCGGCGACGCTGACCTGGCGGGCGGCCGGCTTCGCGGTCTACGGCGGCACCAACAACATCTTCCGCAACCTGTACGTCGCGGACATGCTGGTGTACTCCGGGATCACGATCAGCTCGCTCGACTTCGGCATCCCGATGAACGGCTTCGGCGCCACCCCGCCGACGGTGTGGCAGAACATCTCGGTGGTCAGATCCGGCGGCCATTTCTGGGGAGCGCAGACCTTCCCGGGAATCTGGATCTTCTCGGCCTCGAAGGTCTTCCAGGGCATCCGGGTCAGTGACGTGGACATCGTCGATCCCACCTACAGCGGGATCATGTTCCAGACGAACTACGTCGGCGGGCAACCCCAGTTCCCGGTCGCCGACACCATCCTGACCAACATCAACATCTCCGGCGCCCGCAAGTCCGGCGACGCGTTCGACGCCAAGTCCGGCTTCGGCATCTGGGCCAACGAACTCCCAGAACCAGGCCAGGGCCCAGCCGTCGGCAACGTCACCTTCAACAACCTCACCTTGTCCAACAACGCAGTAGACATCCGCAACACCACCACAACCTTCACCATCACCCGCAACTAACCCTCACACGCCGGCCCGCCAGGAGTCCCAACCTCCCGGCGGGCCGGCTTGTTCGGGGATGAGTAGTTGCTATTGGCAAGGATTCTCGTGATTCGGGGTTGGCGTGTGGTGAGGGACTGTGGATCGCGTCGCCGGGCTGCGAAAGTGTCCTGGTCGTGGTGCTGGGTATCCCGGAGCCGCTGACAAGACCGGCCTCAAATGACAGATTCCCCCCAATCCCCGGCACACCCGTCACCCGGCCCCGGACGAGCACAGCCAGCCCCGACGGGTAGGCCACCAACGGGTCGGCCGCTAACGGGTTGTTCGGCGCAAGGCGGGTCCGGTGCACCGGTTCGCCCGGCCACTGGCGGGTTTTCCTCTCGATGGCGTCAAGCTTCACGCCATCGGCACAAAAACCCGCCAGCCGACCCCCGATCAGCCCGGATGAGGCCATCGCTGGCCGATCCGTCGCCGCGCGACAGCAGCATCCAGACCAACACACCTGTCGCGCCGCGACGAAGTGGACCGCCCGGACCGCCACGCATACACAACCCCCACGAACAGCCCCGACACGCCGAGGTAATCGCTTGCCGACCAGGTTTGGTGTGCCTGGCGATCCGCTCCGTTGCCCTCAGCAACCAAATCCCGCCGGCCCATCGACCCTCCCCCCGCAAACCGCCCCGCCTTGCCATCGTCACCCCGCAACACGACCCGCCTTGCGATCGGCACCCCGCAACACGAGCCGCCTAGCCAAGGTGCTCCATTGGCTCAGACTCCTCCGCGGGATCCGCGTAGCTGCGTCTTTCTCTGGTCGAGACAGTGTGGGTCAAGAGTCGAACTTGTTCGATCCCGAAGGGACGCGAAGCGCTCTTGACGCACGCTGTCTCGACCAGGACACTCCCGCAGCGGAGACCGCGCACCATAGTCCCTTAGGCACAGCACCACGCAACCACAGCACCCCTACGCGCCCGACCCCGTGTCCAGAAGTCCCGGCCTGTGGAGTTCGCCGGTCAGTAGGCGGTGGGCCGTTTGGGTTAGGGAGTGGTGGGCTGTGCCGGCTGTTCGGTGGGTGGTTAGTAGGCCGGCGTTGCGTAGTACGCGGGCGTGTTCGCTGGCTGAGGCTAGGGAGATGCCGGTGCGGCGGGCTAACTGGGTGGTGGTGGCGCTGGTGGTTAGGGCGCGGAGGACCAGGGCTCGGGTGCGGCCCAGGAGGTCGGCCAGGGCGTCTACGTCTAGGTCGTCGGCCAGGGGGAGGTCGACGGTGGGGTAGATCAGGACTGGGCGGCGGCCGGGGACGTCCAGGGCCAACGCCTCTGAGGTCAGAGAGGACGGGTAGAGCTCCAGGCCGCGGCCTTCGAGGTAGATGTCGAAGGTGGGGCCGGGCCCCATGCCGTGGGCGGTGAGGATGGGGGCGGTCCACTCGATGTCGGGGTGGAGGGTGGTGAGCAAGCCTTCGACTCCACCCTGTAGCAGGGCTCGGGAGCGGAGAGCTAGGTCCGCGCCGTAGCGGCGTTCCAGCTCTACGCCGGATGGGACCAGTACGTCGTCGTGAAACTCGCGGACCGCCTTGCCGAGAGCCCGTCGCGACTCGGCGGTGCCAGCCAGCAAGCCCTTCATGAAGACGTCGACCTCGGGCGGGAGATACGGGCCGAGCTGGTCCTGGACGACATCGGCGGGCGTGTCCATCAGGATTTCCAGGGCAGGCTCCAGGCCGGGCGCCGGTACTTCGGGAGTGAGGAAGTCGGGGACGCGCCCAGTCGGGCTGACCAGTTTGAAGAGTGGGCGCATCGACGGGCGGAGCAGCGGCGCCGCCTCCCGTCGCCAGCGTCGTCCGGCCGGTGGCATGGGTCGCTCGCCGAGTGCGCGCGCGGCCAAAGCAGCCTCCCAGAGCGGCTCAGGCTCGGCTGGGAACGTCACCCGAGCCAAGTCCGCCGGACTGAAATGGAGCCGCATCATTCTCCGATTGTGCCTATGAAAGGGCCAACCGCGATACGGCCTTCGGTCCTGCCCGAAACCGGTCGAGCCAGGCGCGCCCCGGAGATCACGCTGGCGGCATGATTCGCAGACGCACCGCCACCACCGTCCTGCTGACCGCTCCGTTGTTCGCCGCCGGCGTCCAGCCCCTCGCCCAGGCCCACCCGGCTCACCAAGAGCACCCGGCTCAGCACCAGGTGCACCACCAGCGCCCGGAGACGTACGTCGTCTCGACCACGCCGGGCGATACCCCGGAAGGCATCGAGGTGACCCGCGACGGGACCATCTACGTCACCAGCGTCGGCAGCGGTGCCGTCTACCGCGGTACCGTCCGCAACCCGAACCTCAAGCCGTTCCTCCCCGCCGGCAGCGACGGCCGTACGACGGCCACCGGCGTCCACGTAGACCACTGGGGGCGCGTCCTCGTCGCCGGCGCCAGCACCTCGAAGCTCTACATGTACGACAACCGCGGCCGCCTACTCGCGATCCGCCCCGCCGCGGAGGGCTCGTTCCTCAACGACTTCACCTTCACTCAAGACGCCGTCTACGTCACCGACTCGGCGCACAACCAGATCTGGCGCGCCACCCTCACCAAAGACGGTCTCGGCCGCCTCAAGCCCTGGCTGACCCGCGACAAGATCCAGCCGACCCCGTACTTCCTCAACGGCATCGTCACCGACGGCCACACCCTGCTGGTCGGCGAGCAGGGCCAGGACGTCACGTACAGCATCAACCTGCGCACCAAAGCCGTTACCACCCTGGAGATCACAGGCGCGAACGGCATCCTCTCCGGCGACGGCTACCTGCTCGAAGGCCATCGCCTGTACGCCGTCTACAACGCGGGCGGCGGCAAGTACGTCACCAGGCTCGCCCTTCTCAACCGCGACTGGACCAAGGCCCAGGTGCTCGCGGATTCGATGCCCGGAGCAACCAATGCGACGCCGACCACGATCGCCCGGGACGGTCATCGCCTGCTCTGGGTGAACAGCCAGCTCGACGCTGCGCCCGGCATCCCGCCGTACACGGTGTCCGTCGTGCCCGGACTCAACTAGTCAGAGGTCGTCGGCCATCTGGGAGAGCACGGCGCCGGCCGAGAGCACCAGCGCTCGATCGTCGTCCGACAGGCGGTCGAGCAGCTTGGTGAGATCGTCGACCGCGTGCTGGCCGGCCGCCTTCACAATGTCGTCGCCGCGCGGGGTCAGTACGACGGCAGTCGCGCGACCGTCCAGTACGTCGGGCTGCCGGCGAGCCAGCCCAGCCGCCTCGAGCCCGGCGACGGTCGTCGTCGCGGTCGGTTGCGAACACGGCACCCGGGCCGCGATCTCGCCGATCCGGATCGGCTGTTCGTCCCCGATCAGCCGCAGCGCGATGAATTGCGTCGGATGCAGCATCCGGCTCTCACCCGTCCGGCGCAGATGCCGCACGACCCGGTGCATGCCGACGAGCAACCGCAGCGTGTCTTCCTCCATCGCGACCACCTCCCCCATCTCCCGATCGTGACACGGCTTCCGGCTCAGACGGTGGCTCTCGGCGGCCAATTGCATCAACCTGCAAAAGATCCTGCTCGTTGGTGAACCCAACGGAATAGACTCCGGCTGTGGCGACCGGTGCGGAAGCAGGACCGAGTGAGCTCGCGGGCATGCCCAGCTGGTTGCTCACGCAGAGTGCGATGCATGCGCAGCGGATCATCGGCGAGACCTTCGCCGCGGGGAACGCGCGCGGGTACCACTACCGGCTGCTCGCGACGCTGTCCGAGTACGGGCCGGCCAGTCAGGCGTCGCTCGGACGGCGTACCGGGATCGACCGCAGTGACGTGGTGGCCGCGATCAACGAGCTGGCCGACCTCGGATTCGTCGTACGGTCCCCCGACCCCGCCGACGGCCGGCGCAACATCATCACCTTGACCCCCACCGGCGAAGAGCAGCGTGAACGGCTCGAAACGCTGGTCCGGGCCGCTCAGGACGAGCTGTTCGCCCCGCTCTCCCCCTCAGAGCGGGGCCAGCTCGCTGCCCTGCTGGCCAAGGTCCTCACTCACCACCAGGGGCTAGCGGACCGGTAGCAGGGCACGAGCAGAGGCCTGGGTACGCCGTACGCGGCGCTCCCGGGCGTGCACCCGACGACGCGCCGCCCGGGACAAGCGGCGCTTCGGGGCCTCAGCCGTCAGTTCACCCTGCTGCGACATCGCGACTCCTCCATCGATCGGCACATCACGTCAGATGCGCCCGGCCCCGATCCGGTTCCCGACCGGTCGCCGTGTTTGCGGCCCGTTCGGCGCAGATCGGGGGCGGCTGGGCGAGGCACCAGTACCGCGAGTGGTCCGGCGTTGGTAGAAAGGTGCAGTAGCGCGCAGTTTCGCGCTGAAGACTTGCAGCTCTCAATGAGGAGTCCGCGACGTGACCAGTTCCGAGTCCAACCCGTCCGATGCGTTGTCGAACCTGATGCACGAGGAGCGCCGGTTCGAACCGCCCGCCGAGCTCGCCGCGAACGCGAACGTCAAGGCGGACGCCTACGCGGCGGCCGATGCCGACTTCGAGGGCTTCTGGGCGGAGCAGGCCAAGCGGATCAGCTGGGCCGTCGAGCCCACCGAGACGCTCGACTGGAGCAACGCGCCGTTCGCCAAGTGGTACGCCGACGGCAAGCTCAACGCGGCGTACAACTGCGTCGACCGGCACGTCGAGAACGGTCTCGGCGACAAGGTGGCGTACTACTTCGAGGGTGAGCCCGGCGACACCCGGGAGATCACCTACGGCCAGCTCAAGGACGAGGTCAGCAAGGCGGCCAACGCGCTGCTCGAGCTGGAGGTCAAGGCCGGCGACATCGTCGCCATCTACATGCCGATGATCCCCGAGACCGTGGTCGCGATGCTCGCTTGCGCCCGGATCGGCGCCCCGCACACGGTCATCTTCGGCGGCTTCTCCTCCGAGGCGCTCAAGGACCGGATCCTGGACTGCGACGCCCGCGTCGTGATCACCTCCGACGGTGGCTACCGTCGCGGCGCCCCGGCGGCACTGAAGCCGGCCGTCGACGCCGCGCTGGTCGACTGCCCGGACGTCCGCAACGTCCTGGTCGTCAACCGGACCGGCCAGGAGACCGCGATGGTCGCGAACCGCGACCTGTGGTGGGAGGACTTCGTCGGTAAGCAGTCGACCGAGCACACGCCGGAGGCCTTCGACGCCGAGCACCCGCTGTACGTGATGTACACGTCCGGTAGTACGGGCAAACCGAAGGGCATCCTGCACACGACCGGCGGCTACCTGGTGGGCACGTCGTACACCCAGTGGGCGGTCTTCGACCTCAAGCCCGACACCGACGTCTACTGGACCGCTGCCGACATCGGCTGGGTCACCGGGCACAGCTACATCGTGTACGGCGCACTGGCCAACGCGACCACCTCGGTGCTCTACGAGGGCACCCCGGACACCCCGCACCAGGGCCGTTGGTGGGAGATCGTTCAGAAGTACAAGGTCTCCATCCTGTACTGCGCGCCGACGGCGATCCGTACGTTCATGAAGTGGGGCAAGCAGGTCCCGGAGAAGTTCGACCTCTCCACCCTGCGCGTGCTCGGATCGGTGGGCGAGCCGATCAACCCGGAGGCGTACATCTGGTACCGGGAGAACATCGGCGGCAACAAGACCCCGGTCGTCGACACCTGGTGGCAGACCGAGACCGGTATGCACATGATCTCCCCGCTGCCGGGCGTGACGGCGGGCAAGCCGGGTGCCGCGATGAAGGCGATCCCGGGCGTGAGCGTCGATGTCGTCGACGACGCGGGCGATTCGGTGCCGAACGGTACCGGTGGCTACCTGATCATCGACAAGCCCTGGCCGGCCATGCTGCGGACGCTGTGGGGTGACGACCAGCGCTTCAAGGACACGTACTGGTCGCGCTGGCCGGGCGTGTACTTCGCGGGTGACGGCGCCAAGAAGGACGAGGACGGCGACATCTGGCTGCTCGGCCGGGTCGACGACGTGATGAACGTGTCCGGCCACCGGCTGTCCACCACCGAGATCGAGTCGGCCCTGGTCTCCCACCCGAAGGTCGCCGAGGCGGCCGTCGTGGGTGCCTCCGACCCGACGACCGGCCAGGCGATCGCAGCCTTCGTGATCCTCCGTACAGAAGCCGGCGACGGCGGACCGGACGTGGTCCAGGAGCTCCGCAACCACGTCGCCAAGGAGATCGGCCCGATCGCCAAGCCCCGGCAGATCATGGTCGTCGCCGAACTCCCCAAGACCCGCTCCGGCAAGATCATGCGCCGCCTGCTGCGCGACGTCGCCGAGAACCGCGAGGTCGGCGACGTCACCACCCTCGCCGACAGCACCGTGATGGACCTGATCAAAACCAACCTGGAGTCCGGCAAGTCCGACGACGACTGACCTTCTCTCCGACAACAGCCTGTACGCCGAGGTCCGGCGTACAGGCTGTTGTTTTATCCGGTTGCCGCCTCGCCCCCGGCGCTGCTGGAATGGCGCTGTGCCGGCACCCAACGGATTCGACTACGAGCAGCGTTCCGACGGGACTGTCCGCATCACCCACCACGGCAAGCCCGCCACCGTACTGCGGGCTGCCCGAGCCGCCGAATTCCTGGCGGAGGTCGACGACGACCCGCAGGAAGTGATGGCCCGCTGGACCGGCAACTACAAACGCGGCAACGAACGCATGGGCAAGAACCACCCCCGCAACCGCCGCTGACGACCCTGTGTGGTCCGACGGCCGTGGCAAGATCGGCGCGTGACCGCTCTGATCGCCATCATTCATGCCGGCCTGGCCGCTGCCTGGGTCGGTGGGATGGCTTACTCGCTGTTCGTGGTGCAGCCGAAGTTGAAGAAGTACTTCGGGTCCCGCGAGGAAGAGCGTGAGCACCTCACCGCGGTCATTGCCTCAGGCAACCGTTACAAGGTGCTGGCGCTGATCGGCGTGATCGCCTTGACCGGCGTAATCCTTCTGCTGCTGGATCACCAGCACTGGTGGATCCACGCGCTCAAGGCTGTCCTGCTGCTCATCGCAACGGGCATCTTCTACTACGTCTCCTGGCACCACTGGCCACGCCGAATCTTCGCCACAGCCGCCGAGCGCCCAGCCCTCCAACGCCAACTGATCACGCTCGCCACTCTCATGCTCGGCCTCGCCGGTACCGCCTTCGCGCTCGGGGTCGCCGCGGCTCAGCTCTGAGAATTGGTCTACTGCCCGGCTCAGGTGGCGCGGTAGGCGACGGTGATGTCGTAGCGGTCGGAGCGGTAGACGGAGCGGCCGAATTCGATCACTTCGCCGGAGGCGGTGCGGGGGGCCGAAGTGATGATCAGGCAGGGGACGGTGGACTCGATGCCGAGGAGTTCGGAGTCGGCCGGGTCGGGTGGGGCGGCAACGATCGAGGCGGAGACCATGCCGAGGGTGACGCCCCAGCGGGTGGCGAGGGAGTCGTAGAGGGAGACCTCTGCCAGGTCTAGCTCGTCGAGACCTGGGTAGCGGCGCAGGGACAGGGCGGTGCGCTCGATCGCCATCGGGTCGCCGTCGGCGGTACGCAGGCGGACCAGGTGCAGTACCGGCGTACCGATCGGCTCTTCGAGCTCGGCGGCCAGCGCCTCGTCCGCAGTACCGACTCGGTGCTCGAGGACCTTTGCGCCGGGCGTGATGCCGCGGGCGCGCATGTCCTGGCTGAAGGACGACGTGAGCATCCGGGCCGGGCGCGGCTCGGTGACGAAGGTGCCACCGCCGGGCCGGCGGGCCGCGAGGCCTTCGGCAACGACCCGGTCCACCTCCTGGCGCACTGTCATCCGGGCGACGCCGAAGCGCTCGGCCAGGACGCGCTCCGAGGGCAGCACCGTGCCGGCGGTGAGACTGCGGGTGAGGGTCTGCAGAATCTCGCGGATCTGGTCACCCTTCGGCCGGTCGGTGCGGAGCTCCGTGGGGAGTTCGGCGAGGTCACCGGGGTTGTTCCTTGGGCGCGCCATGACGTCAGTATCCCTGGGAATCTGGCCGGCAAACCGGTTGCCGGGGGTCGCGAGCTGTCGTGCTCCTGAAAGTTTTCTACTAGACCACTAACTACGCCCGACATTACTGTCCAAGCACCCCAGGTCGCCAGTAATCATATTGGCAGGCGATGCATTACTTTGGCGACAACCTCGGCCCACAGAGTGTGATCAGGCGAAGGCGAAGTACCGCAGCCACAGGTACGGCGCGGCAACAACGATGGTGATCGCGGTCATCACGATCCCCTTCCGGGTGAACTCCCAGAAGCTGATCGGCGACCCTGCCCGCAGCGCCAGCCCGATCACCACCACGTTCGCGCTGGCCCCGACGGCGGTCGCGTTGCCGCCGAAGTCCGCCCCGATCGCCAGCGCCCACCACAGCGCGTCCGCCTGCGACGGATCGGGGACGCCCGCGGCCAGCTGCTGGACGACGGGGCTCATCGTCGCGACGTACGGGATGTTGTCGACGACACCGGACAGTACTGCCGAGACCACCAGGATCAGCATCGTCGCCAGCAACGCGTCGCCCTCGGTCGCCTTGCCGACCTCTTCGGCCAGGTCGCCGATCACGCCCGTCTTGACCAGGGCGCCGACCATCACGAAGAGGCCCGCGAAGAACAAGAGCGTCTGCCACTCGACGCTGTTCATGTAGTCCCTGGTGGCGACGCCGGAGATCAGCACCAGCACCCCTGCGCCCAGCAGCGCGACGACGGCTGGTTCGACGTGCAGGAACGAGTGCCCGACGAAACCGATCAGTACCGCGGCCAGTACCAGCCCGCTCTTGATCAGCAGCGTCCGGTCCTCGATCGCCTCCCGCTCGTTCAGCCGCATCACGTCCTCGACCCGCTCGGGATCGACCGCGAACGAGCCTTTGAACAGCCACGGCAGCACCAGCGTGAAGACGATCAGCTCGATCACCACCAGTGGCGCCAGGTGCAGCAGGAAGTCATTGAAGGTGAGGCCGGACCGGCTGGCGATGATGATGTTGGGCGGATCGCCGATCAGGGTGGCGGTACCGCCGAGGTTGGAGGCCATCACCTCGGCGATCAGGAACGGTACCGGGTTGATCCCGAGCCGGTCGCAGACCAGCAGGGTGACCGGCGCGATCAGCAGCACGGTGGTGACGTTGTCCAGGAACGCCGATGCGAACGCGGTGATCAGGGTGAGCAGGATCATCACCCGCAGCGGCGACCCCTTGGCCCGCTTGGCCGCCCAGATCGCGACGAACTCGAACACGCCGGTACGCCGCAGCACGCCGACGATCACCATCATCCCGAAGAGCAGGAAGATGACGTCCCAGTCGACGCCGGTGTCATGGGAGTAGAACGCGTCCTCGGTGTGGACGACGCCGAGCGCCAGCAGTACTCCGGCTCCGCCCAGCGCGGCGAGCAGCTTGTGCGTCCACTCGGTGGCGATCAGGACATAGGCGACCACGAAGACGACGATCGCGATGACCGTCACGCGGCGCCATCCGCCAGGCTCAGTGCGGCTGGACGACCAACTCCAGCAACCGAGATGCGGTGATGGCGCCGATGATCTCCTTGCCGCGCAGGACCGCGACCAGCGGGGAGCGCAGCCGGGCCATCACCGCAGCGATCTCGAGCACGGTGTCGTCGTGTTTCACCGCCGGCAACTCGGTCGGCTCGGCGGGCAGCAGCTTGCGCACCGTCACCCCGGTCAGCTTGTCGGCCACCCGGTCCGCCAGCGATTCGTCGATCACGCGAGCCAGCGAGGGGTCGTCCTGGACATAGCTCGGCACCAGGAAGCGCACCACTTGCGAGGCCGGCAGCACACAGCACGGCGTACCGTCGGCCGTCACCACGATCAGGCCGGGCAACCGCCGGGAGGCGAGCAACTCGACCGCTTCCCGGGCATCCGAATCGATGCTGACCACCGGGTACTCCTCGGCCATCTGTTCTCCGTGCACGCTCGCAGCGTACTGCGACGGTGCACGCCCGGAGGCCGTCTCTCACAACACTCAACCCTTCCTCATCCAGCAGCGGGGCGCAAACACCGGCAACCCGTTAGAGTGATGTCAGAGTCAAGGTGTGCCGGGAAGTCTGGTCGGCGATCGTCCGAGCGACCCCCGACGAAGGGATGGCCCTGTGCCTCCAGTCATTCGCCTGCGGCAGAAGCGCCGCGCCTTTCCCCGCATCCTCGGCCGGGAGCGCGCCTTCCTGGCCGACACTCTGCGGGCCGAGACGACCGGCGGCCTGCTGCTGCTCGGCGCGGCCGTGATCGCGCTCATCTGGGCCAACTCTCCCTGGCAGGACGCGTACCACCACCTGCGCGAGTTCGAGCTCGGGCCGTTGAGCGTGGAGGGCTGGGCGGCCGACGGCGCGCTGGCGCTGTTCTTCTACCTGGCCGGCGTCGAGCTCAAGCGGGAACTCGTGGTCGGCACCCTGTCGCGGATCAGCGAGGCCGTCGTACCGGTGGTCGCGGCGCTGGCCGGAATGATGCTCCCGGCAATCATCTATCTGGTCATCAACCTGACCGCCGACGGCGGCCGGACCTCGGGCTGGGCGGTGCCGACGGCAACGGACATCGCCTTCGCGCTCGCTGTGCTGGCGATCGTCGGGTCCTCGTTGCCCAGTGCGCTGCGGGCTTTCCTGCTGACGCTCGCGGTGGTGGACGACTTCGGCGCCATCCTGGTGATCGCCGTCTTCTTCTCGCACGGGTTCCACCCGCTGGCGCTGGTGGCCGCGGTCGCACTGATCGGCGCCTTCTACCTGCTGCAACGCTTCCGCTTCCGTACGCCGTTGCTGTACGTGCCGGTCGCGCTCGGGGCGTGGTGGTTCATGCACGAGTCCGGTATCCACGCGACGATCGCGGGCGTCGCGCTCGGCCTGGTCACCCGGGTGCTGCCCGACCCGGGTGAGGAGCACGCACCGGCCGAGCGGATCGAGCACCGGCTGCGGCCATTGTCGGCGGGAGTGGCGGTACCGGTGTTCGCGTTGTTCGCCGCTGGCGTCACGCTCGGCAGTGATGCGCTGCGCGAGATGCTGACCGACCCGGTAGCGATCGGGGTGGTCGCCGGCCTGATGGCCGGCAAGATCATCGGCGTGTTCGGCGGATCCTGGCTGACCGCGCGGTTCACCCGGGCCGAGCTGAACTCCGACCTGGCCTGGCGGGACGTCGGCGCGGTCTCGGTACTGGCCGGGATCGGCTTCACCGTCGCGCTGCTGATCGCCCAGCTCGCGTTCGGCGACGACATCGCCCAGATCGAGCGGGCCAAGGCCGCCGTCCTGGTCGCCTCGCTGCTGTCCGCCGTGATCGCCGCCGCACTGCTGTTCCGCCGCAACCGCGCGTACGCCGAGGAATAGGGCAGGGGTACCAGCTAGTGTCTTGGTCTAGGGACACGTGGAAGGAGCGCCATGTCGATGGGGCAGACCGAGGATGAGCCCACTGTCGGGCAGCTCGTCGCCAATGCCAGCAAGGATCTGTCCAGCCTGGTGCGCAGCGAGCTCGAGCTCGCCAAGACCGAGCTGAAGTCGACCGCCGTCAAGGCCGGTACCGGCGCGGGCCTGTTCGGGGCCGCCGGCTTCCTGGCGCTGCTCGCGATCATCCTGCTGTCCATCGCCGCGGCGTACGGCGTGAACGCGCTCGGCCTGCACCCGGCGCTGGCCTTCCTGATCGTTGCCGTGCTCTACCTGTTGATCGCGGCCGCGCTGGTCCTGGTCGGCAAGCGGCTGCTCGGCAAGGCGAAGGGCCCGGAGCGCGCGATCGAGACCTCGAAGGAGTCCGTCGAGGCGCTCAAGGCGATCGGCAAGGGCAACTAGTGGTCAGCATCCCGCCGACCGGCTGGCGCTGACCACTGAGCCCGGCTGGGGTATCCGACCTACTCGTCGACGGGCCGTGGTCGCATTCGCTGGTGGCGGCCAACGGGGCGAGGTTCCACGTGGCCGAGTGTGGCGCGGCGGACGATCCCCTGGTGCTCTTCCTGCACGGCTTCCCCGAGTTCTGGTGGGCCTGGCGGCATCAGCTGCCGGTAGTCGCCGCTGCTGGGTACAGAGCCGTCGCGATGGACCTGCGTGGCTATGGGGCCAGCGACAAGACGCCGCGGGGGTATGACCCCTTCACTGTCTCTGCGGACGTCTCGGGGGTCATCAGGTCGTTGGGGGCGACCGATGCGGTGGTGGTTGGGCATGGGTGGGGCGGGTTCGTTGCGTGGTCGGCCGCTGTGCTCGCGTCTAAGCAGGTGCGGGCACTGGCGGCTGTGTCGGCTCCACACCCGCTGCAGTTGATGCGGTCGGGGCAACTGCGGTCGGTGGCGCAGGTGGGCTGGTTCCAGCTGCCGATCCTGCCGGAGCGGCGGCTGCTCGCCCATGACGGCATCCACATCGAGCAACTGCTCCGCTCGTGGTCTGCGCCGGGTGGGGCTTTCCCTGACGCTGAGGCGTCTCGGCGGTACCGGGCTGCGCTGCAGGTCTGGCCGGCGCCTCACTGCGCTCTGGAGTACCACCGGTGGTTCGTACGGTCGCGGCTGCGGTCGGATGGACGCCGGTACTCCGCTCGCATGCGCTCGCCGGTGGAGGTGCCGGTTCTGCAGGTGCATGGGGCGCTGGACGGGGCGGTTAGCCCCGCGAGCTCGACCACGCCGGCTGAGCTGTTGGCGGGGCCGTTGCAGTACGAGGTGCTGACTACCGCCGGCCACTTCCCCCACGAGGAGACGCCGGACCTGTTCAACGAGCTCCTGCTGGAGTGGCTCCAGACCCTATGAGACGGCGACCGGCCCGACGGTCCCTGCGACCTTCCAGCTACGCACGCTGCTCTCATAGACATTGCTGGCCGGGGTGATAATCGGCACGAGCCGGTAGGTCAGCCACTGCGCATCCAGACAACCCCGCCACATGCTCATCCCGATGGTGGCCGACGACCGGCTCTCGTTGAAGACCACTGGTCCGAGCGTGACGTACGGCGTCCCGTTCGCTTGATCGCAGACATCGGGTCCGGTTGGACGGCTCTGCACCCACTCGATCGGCACTCCCGCGGAACCCGCGATAGAGGCCTGGTCGCGCTTGCTCAACGGGGTGCCCTTACCTCCTGCCTCGGTCGGAGAGCTCGCCTGTGAGTAGGACGCGTCGAGCACCCTGACGACGGGCCATCCACCGGCCGGACGCTCCCACTTGGTCAGTTCAGCGATCGCGACACCGGCGAGGTACGCACTCCCAGGATTGAAGTGTTTGGGCTCGACCTTGCCGACCGGCACCGTTTGCATCGGCGGTGCTGGGCTCTGAGCAACGGGCTGGGTGTTCGGCCCTCTCTCGAGACCTGTAGCCACAGCGATTCCGGCGAAGACGACGAGAACGGCCGCCGCGGCGAGGAGTACCGGGGCTTTCCGGCGTACCGGAGGTGTGGTTGCTTCCGGCAAGTGGTTTAGTAGTTCTTCCTTTTCTGTAAAGGTTTCGCGGAGGAGTTGGCCGACCTCTTCGTCCGTGAGCTTGGGCATTTCAACTGTCCTTGTCGGAGGTCGGGAGGTTGGCGCGCAGGTTGGCCAGGCCGCGGGAGGCGTTCGAGCGGACGGTGACCGGGGAGCAGCCGAGGATGGCGGCGATCTCGTCGTCGGGGAGGTCCTCGTAGAAGCGCAGCACCAGTACTGCGCGTTGCTGGCGCGGGAGGTCCGCGAGGAGGCGCCAGGCGGCGTCTCGCTGGGCGTGGCGGATGCTGATGTCGTCGGCGGCCGGGGTCTCGGGGAGGTCGGCGAGTGGTAGCTCCTGGTTCTTGAGCCGGCGGCGCCAGCTCAAGAACTCGTTGACGACCATCTTGCTCAGGTACGCGTCCGGCTTGTCCAGCACGCTGATCGTGTCCCAGCGGCGGTGTGCTCGCGCCAGTACCGTCTGGACCAGGTCCTCAGCGCTGTGCACCCCACCGGACAGCATCAGGGCAAGGCGCAGCAAACGGCGCTCGCTCGACACCACCAGCTCGTCGAACGAGAGCCGCTCAGTGTCCCCGCCCGTAATCGTCACACCCTTCCAACGCCCTGGGTGACCCGATCTGTTGCAGCTTGATCAGGTGCAGCTGTGCGTGGAGACTTCCTGGGTCGCCTTGGCACCGGCCGCGGCATCTTCCGAGACCTGCTCGGCGGTCAGAACGTACCCGGTGCGGTTGTCCTCGACCGAGGCCGCGAAGACCACGCCGTACACGGTGCCCTTCGAGGAGAGCAGTGGGCCACCGGAGTTGCCCGGGCGGACCTGGGCCCAGATGGAGAAGGCCCGCCGGGTCACCGTCTTGTCGCCGTAGATGTCCGGCCCGCGCAACCGCTCCTCGGAACGGATCCTGGCCGGCTCGGAGTCGAACGGCCCGTTCTCCGGGTAGCCGAGCACGACCGCGGACGCGTCCGCCTTGCCGTCGTTGTCGAAGGCGAGCGGCTTGATGTTGAGCTCAGGGACGTACAGCACGGCGATGTCGACGCTCGAGTCGAAGAGCACGACCGTGGCGTCGTACGAGTGGCCGTTGACCTCCACCTTCGGCGAGCTGACGCCGGCCACCACGTGCGCGTTCGTCATCACCCGTTGCGGGGCGTAGACGAAACCGCTGCCCTCGAGGCCGCGCGAGCAGTTCGCGACGCCGGTCACCTTGGCGATCCGGCTGTACGCCAGCTTCACCGTCGGGTTGCGGGAGATCGCGCCGTCCGGAGGCTGCGTCTCGCGGATCCGCTCCGGTACGAACGGGTCGAGGAAGCGCGGGAACAGATCGGTGTTCACCACGTCGTTGAACGCCTGCAGCGCATTGTCGGCGCCACCCGGCAGCGCCTCGTCGACCTTGGCCAGCACCTGCGAGCCACGCACCGCGGACGTCACGCTCGGGATCCGGGCACCGCTGACGGCGACACCGAGCACCCACGAGACGACCAGCACGGACGCCGCGGCCAGCACCGCGCCGCCCAGCGCGTCGACGGCCTTCACCGGCTTCCAGGAGATCTTGTTGCGCAATCTGGAGCCGAGCAGCGCTCCGACGGTCCGCCCGATCGAGGCCAGCAGCACGACCAGGACGAGCGCCGCGAAGGACACCTCGACGCTGGGCTGGAAGTTGTCCAGCACCCTCGGTACGCCGTACACGCCGATCGCCGCGCCGGCCAGCAGCCCGAGCGTGGCGCAGGCGCCGAGGACGAAACCCTCGACATAACCCGAGATCGCCACCAGCGCGGTCACCACCAGCAGCGCGATATCGAGACCGCTCACTCCACACCCTCCGGACGCCCCAGGTCGTGCTCGATGGCGGTCAGCCGTCGAACGTCCTCCGGCCGTCGCCCCTCACGCCGCCAGGCCGCCTCGACCAGTCGGTCGGGCAACGGTACGACGTGGCCGGGGTCCCAGTCGCGCGCCCAGCCGCCGAGTTTCAGTAACTTGTCGAGCAGACCCGCCGTGAAACCCCAGATATAGAGGTCACCCACAGTGAAGGCCGGGCCGGTGAATCCGGACGGATGCAGGCAGCTGATCCGGTTGGCGGGGTCGGCCAGCGCCCCGATCGCCACCCGGTGCACCGAGGCGACCTCGGCCAGATCGACCACCGCGACCGGCGACGGCTCCCGCCACCAGCCGAGCACCGGCGAGACGGCGAAGTTGCTCACCGGCACCCACAGTGACGGCCAGACGGCGAACACCTCGACACCGGTCGGGTCGAGGCCGGTCTCCTCCTCGGCCTCGCGGAGGGCGGTACGGATCAGTCCCTCGACGCCGGTACCGTCCTCAGGATCGACGCGGCCGCCCGGGAACGCCATCTGGCCGGCGTGGCTGCGCAACGTCCAGGCCCGCTCGGTCAACAGCACATCGGGGCCGTCGGCATCGTTGCCGTCGGCAAGCAGAATCAGTACCGCCGAACCGCGCACGCCCGGGTCGTCCTCGGGCGGCAGGAAGCGCGACAACTCCTTGGGGTCGACCTCTTTGGATGCCGAGCGCAACTGTTGCAGGAACTCGGGCAGCTCCACGTCGTACGTCGTACTGGTCCTCACCAGGTCACTCCCAGCTTCTCGCGTACCAGCTGATCCAGCTCCTGCTGGGATGTGAACGGCGCGCGGTGCACGTAGACGACCGCGCCCTTCGCGTCGACGAAGGCGGTCAACGGCGGCCCGCCGATCTTGAGTCCCTGCTGGATCTGCTTGTCCCGGTCGGCCACATGCGGGTAGTCCCACTTCTGTTCGACCGCGAACCTCACCGCCAGGTCGGGGCGGGTGTCGATGTAGTCGATGCCGATCATCTTGACCTTGTCCCCCGCTTTGACATGGAGCTCAGCCAGGTACGGCGCTTCCTTGCGGCACGGTCCGCACCACTGGGCCCATACGTTGACCAGCAAGGGGCCGCGAAGGTTGCTCAGGCGGATGTCGGGGCCGTCGCCGAGACAGGGCAGGCTGACATCCGGCAGCGCGTTGGCCACCGGCGGTCGGGACTCGACACTCGGGCAGGGCGCCAACTGATCGGCGCCGGCGACGGTTGCATCGGCCTGTGGTTTGACCTCTGCTTTTTGGTCGCCACACGCAGCCACCAGCAACCCGAACGCCGCCACGGCGCCGATCAGAGCGGCGCGGCGGAACGTAGTACGGGGGCTGGATGGCTTGCTCACGCTGGGGTCTTCACCAGTTTCGCGGCCAGGTCGGGGTCGGTCGGGCCGGTGCCGTACGACGGGCACCACTGCGCGATCGGACAGGCGCCGCAGGCCGGCTTCTTGGCGTGGCAGCGACGGCGGCCGTGGAAGATCAGCCGGTGCGACAGCATCGTCCAGTCCTTCTTCGGGAACAGGTCGCCGATGATGTGCTCGACCTTGACCGGGTCCTCCTCGGTGGTCCAGCCGAACCGGCGGACCAGCCGGCCGAAATGCGTGTCGACGGTGATCCCGGGGATGCCGAAAGCGTTGCCCAGCACGACGTTCGCCGTCTTCCGGCCGGTACCGGGGAGCTTGACCAGCTCCTCCAGCTTGTTCGGCACGATGCCGTCGTAGTCGTCGACGAGGGCCTGACCGAGCTTGAGCAGGCTGTTCGTCTTGGCCCGGAAGAAGCCGGTCGGCTTGAGGATCGCCTCCATCTCCTCGCGATCGGCCTCGGCGTACGCGATCGCGTCCGGGTACTTCGCGAACAGCGTCGGGGTCACCTTGTTCACCGTGACGTCGGTGGTCTGGGCCGACAGGATGGTGGCGACCAACAGCTCGAGCGGTGTGGTGAAGTCGAGCTCGCAGTGAGCGTCCGGGTAGGTGTCGGTCAGCACCTTGTGCATCTTGCGGGCCCGCCGCACCAGCTGGGTGGAGGTCTCGTCGACGAAGACCGGAGCCTTCCGCGGCAGCTTGATCGGGGGTTCCACAGAGGCCAGGGCCTCGACACGCTGGGTCGGCATAAAGGCCAGCCTACGTCCGTCCACCTACAGATTCCGGCGGCGGCCCTGTCGGTCAGATCCAGCCCGCGTCGACGGCGATCCGGACGGCGTCCAGCTGGGTACGGGCATGCAGCTTGGCCACGATCGAGCTGAGATAGTTCCGGACCGTGGCGGTGGAGATGAACAGGTCCGCCGCGATCTGCCCCGCCGCCGAGCCACCGGCAGACAGCCGCAGTACGTCGGCCTCGCGAGGCGTCAGCGGGTTGGGAGGCAGCCGGAGGGCCGCGGCGGCGACCTGCGGATCGACCACCTGGAATCCCGCGGCGACCTTCCTGATCGCTTCGGCGAGAGCGCCGGGTGAGACGTCCTTGCTCAGAAAACCGGCCGCTTGCGCACTCAGCGCCCGGTGCAGGTTCGCGGGGCTGGCCGAGGCGGTCAGGATCAGGGTCCGGCATTCGGGAAGCTCCGCACGTAGCGCCGCGGCGGCAGCCAAACCGTCCTGACCGGGCATCTCGATGTCGATCACGGCGACGTCCGGGCGCAGTTCGAGCGCGGTCGGCACGATCAGGTCACCGCAGTAGATCTCGGCGACGACCTCGAAGTCGTGCTGCTCGAGCAGGTTCCTCAGGGCGGCCCGGAACAGTTTCATGTCGTCGGCCAGCAGTACCCGGATCACGCCGCGTCCCCTTTCACGAGACTCGTCAGCACGCATGAGATCTTCACAACCAAGAAGGTGAGCACGTCTCTGTCCCCGGCTCCGTACGGGCCGCAGACTCGTCGCATGCTCATCCGCCGCAAGTTCCTGACCGCCATCGCCTTGATCACGACGGTGACCGGTCTCGCCACCTCTACCGTGCCGGCGTTCGCCGACGACGGGGCCTATCTGTCCAAGAACACCTACCTGACCTGGAACGCGCCAGTGGGTTCTCCGCAGGTCTGTGCCCAGCGCACCATTCACCTTGCCAAAGGCAACTACTACTGGTCGATCTTCGTCGACCGGTGGGACGAATGGGGATCGCGCACCATCCCCCTGAGGGCTGACACCTATATCTGGACCACCTGCATCCAGGTGGTCGGGAAGTACAGCTACAACGTCTCGAAGTACGAAGAAACCACCTGGCTCCGAGGCTCGGCGGGCAACGAGGCCGATGTGACCACCACCAACTACATCGGTTCCACTGATTCGTCCTCCCGGGTCTACAACTGGGGATCGCATCTCCTGCTGCTCTGACCCGAGTGGGCCCTCACCCGGCCTTCACCTGGTCTTGACCTGGGTGCGGGCCCACTCGGCCCACTCCTGCTGCATCGCGGTGAAGCGCTGGCCGTACTCCAGCGCGATCCGGCCGTAGACGGACAGGTCCTCGTCGTCCCAGTCGACCGCGTCATCGAGCGCCTTGAGTTTCGCGTGCAGCTCGGCGGCGTGGACCGCCTGGCCGGCCAGGTAGTCGCGGGCTTGCTGGGGAGTGAGCACACCCAGGAAGAACACCCGGAGCAGGACGTCGCTGCGGGTGGTTCGCTGCGGCTCGGTCTCGGTCAGCCAGTGCCGGAGCTCGGCCAGGCCGGTGTCGGCCAGCGTGTACTCCTTGCGGCCGCGCGGGCCTTGCTCCGAGACGACGATCAGGCCGGCGTCGGCGAGTTTGGTGAGCTCGCCGTAGATCTGGCTCTGAGTGGCCGGCCAGACGTTGGCGAGTGAGGTGTCGAAGGCCTTCAGCAGGTCGTAGCCGCTGGCCGGATGATCGACCAGCAGTCCGAGCAGGGCGTGTCGCAGGCTCATGTCCACAGCTTACCTTCCACTCTTGACATGTCCAGATCAGACCTTCTACTTTTGACATGTCAGATTTGGAAGCTCATCAACCAGGGAGCACCCGCTCATGTCCTACCTCCGGACCTTCGCCCCGTGGATCGTCTACGCGCTCATCCCGTCGGCGCACTGGAACTGGGCGGCACTGATCGCTCTGGTCCTCTCCGTCGGCCTGGTCGCCCAGCAGATCCGGGCCGGCCGCACGCTCGACGCGCTGATCATCGAGATCGGCTCGGCGATCTTCTTCGCCTTCATCACGGCGGTGGCGTTCACCAGCCCGGACAGCGGACTGCACCCGTACGCGGCGGCCCTCTCGTCCGGCACGCTGGCCGTCATCGCCGGGATCTCGCTGGCCATTCGCAAGCCCTTCACACTGGGCATCGCCAAGCAGACCACTCCGCGTGAGTACTGGGCCCAGCCGCTCTTCGTCCGCACCAACGTCATCATCACGGCCGTATGGACCGTCTGCTTCGCCTTGGCGGCCGGCGCGCTCGTGGTGCTGGCGCATTCTGGGTCGGTCGGGCGGACCGTAGTACAGGTCGCCGGGTTCGTCGTACCGATGGTCTTCACCCTTCGCTACGTGGCCCACATCCAGGCCAAGGCCGCTACCCTCCGCGCCTCGCGATGACCACCGCACCCGCACCGCACCTGGCCGGCAACTACGCGCCGGTCGAGCAGGAACTCACGGCGTACGACCTGCCGGTGACCGGCCAGATCCCGCCCGCACTCTCCGGCTGGTACCTCCGCAACGGACCGAATCCGCACGACGCCGCCTCGGGCCACTGGTTCTTCGGCGACGGCATGGTCCATGGCGTACGACTCGAAGCCGGCCGGGCGGTGTCGTACCGCAACCGCTGGGTCCGTACCTCGACCTTCACCGCAGGCGCCAAGGTCAACGACACCGAGGGAAACCTGGACCTGACGGCGGGGACGGCCAACACGCACGTCGTCCGGCACGCCGGGCGCACCCTGGCGCTGGTCGAGTCCTCGTATCCGTACGAGCTCACCAACGAACTGGACACGGTCGGGTCGTACGACTTCGACGGCAAGTTGCGCACGGCAATGACCGCGCATCCGAAGACCTGTCCCACCACGGGCGAACTGCACTTCTTCGGCTACAGCCTGACCGCCCCGTACCTGACCTACCACCGCGCGGACGCGACTGGCGAGCTCGTGATCAGCCGCCCGATCGACGTTCCCGCCGCGACCATGAACCACGACTTCCACCTGTCCGCCGGCCATGTCGCCTTCATGGACCTGCCGGTGGTCTTCGACCTGGAGACGGTGCGGTCGGGTGCCGGGATGCCGTTCCGTTGGAACGACGGGTACGGCGCGCGGCTCGGCGTACTGCGACGCGATGACCCGCACGGCGCTGTTCGCTGGTTCTCGATCGATCCGTGTTACGTCTTCCACACTCTCAACGCTCACGACCAGGTCGGGCCGGACGGGCACGAGCAAATCGTCCTGCATGTCATGCGTTATCCGGAGCTGTTCAGGAAGGACGGCCGGAACCACGAGGCGACGCTGTGGCGCTGGACCATCGACCTGACGGCCGGCCTCGTGCGAGAAGAGCAGCTCGACGACCGGGCGGCCGAGTTCCCGCGGATCGACGATCGCCTTGCCGGGTTGGATTCCCGGCACGGGCAGGCGACGGTCGCGCATCCGGCCGGAGCCAGTGCGCTGCTTCGGTACGACCTGCGGGACGGCGTGGTCAGCTCACACGAGTTCGGGCCGGGTCGTACACCTGGCGAGGCCGCCTTCGCACCTGCTGACGATCGGCCCGGTGGCGACGGCTGGCTGATGACGTACGTTCACGACGCGGCCACCGGTACCAGCGATCTCGTCATCGTCGACGCCACCGAGCTGGCCGCACCGCCGGTCGCGACCATCCACTTGCCGGTTCGGGTCCCGTACGGCTTCCACGGCAACTGGCTCGCCGATGCCGACGGAAGTACGGGGTGAGTTTGGACGTCACCGGATGGGGATCGTGATGGCGAGGTGCCGGCCGTGGGGGCGCGGGAGGTCGCGGGCTTTGAGCTCGTAGGCCAGGTCGTCGATGAACCTGACGGTCTCCGCCAGGTCCGTGATCGCAGTACCTTCCGGCTGCAGCTTGGTCTCGGCCTCAGTGGGCGGGTCGTCCCCGAAGTACCGGGCCGTGTCCGTATAGACAGTCCAGCAAGCTACTGCGAGCTCGGCCCGGTCCGGAGCGAGCAGGGCGAGCCGGAGATCGCAGTACGCGGCGTAGTCGACGTCGGCCATTCTCACCCTCGTACTGCGTACTTAACCGGCGGAGCAGCCGTCCAGGAGCTTCCGGATGGCGGTGACCGTCTCGGCGATCAGCAGTTGCCGATGGGTGACCTCCCGCCCGCCGATCCGTGCCAGCGGCGGCCGGGGAATCCAGGCCTCCGCCCATTCGTCACCGGCGTTGAGCAGGACCGTGGCAAACGCGATGGCCGTGCCGATCCGCCGTTGCCCGATCAGACGGTCGATGATCCGGCCCGCTGCGTTCTTCCGGGCAGGGTCGGCCACGCTTCCCAGCTCCGCGATCGCCTCGGCCACCTGAGCCCCATCAACCACCTCCTGCCCTGTCTCGACCTCCGGACCAGCGGGTTCGGGCACGCTCCTCAGCTTTTCCCGCCCGACCCGCTGGAGACCGGCGCGGAGCGGGCGGGGCGGCAGGTCCCTGAGCTCGTCAGTGCGGTGGAGCTCGCCGAGAAGGGCCTCCAGCCGGGTCCGGTCGGCCGGGAGCCGACTCGCCTTCAGCAGCTCGATCGCCTCGTCGATCAGCCCACCCTCCAGGAGGTGGCCGGCTTCCTCCGTCAGCTCCTGCTGAGTACCGTCCAGCGTGGCGAGCAGCGAGCTCTGGGCGAGCCGGCCGCCGCGCTCCCGCAGGAGCCCGTCCAGGATGCGGCGCACCTCCGGGTCGGCGCTGGACTGCGCGATGGTGATCGCCCGATCCGGGTAGCCGAACTCTTTGAGCAGTCCGACCAGCATGATCTCGGACCGCGGGTTGCCGCTGTTGCTCAGCACACCGGCCGCCTCGCGGATCTGACCCCGCTTGGCCAGTCCTCTGGCCCGGGCTCCGAGCTGCCTCGTCTGCTCGATCAGGGCAGCCTCCGCCGCCTCGGCACGGGCACGGGCGCGGCGCTTCCTCAGCCAATCGAGCATTCCTCATCTTCACTGCGCAGGGGTCTGCAGGAGGGTGCTCCGGCGAGTCCCGGCGGGCCTACGTGGCGGTGGGTGGACAGGAGGAGCTACGGTTTTGGGGCGACCGGGTGCGATCCGCCCGGCGCCGAGGGGGGTCCTGACCCTCTCGTAAGTCGCAGTTCAGGTCCGAGGAGGCCCATTCGTGGACGCCGCAGTGCTCCGACAGGCACCGCTGTTCAGCCAGCTGGACGACGAGGCAGCCGACGCGCTCACCGCGTCGATGACCGAGAGCCGGCTACGCCGCGGGCAGGTGCTGTTCCACGAAGGCGACTCCGGCGACCGGCTGTTCGTCGTCGTCGAGGGCAAGGTCAAGCTCGGCCGGACCTCCGCCGACGGCCGCGAGAACCTGCTGGCCGTGCTCGGGCCGGGTCAGATGTTCGGCGAGCTGTCCCTGTTCGACCCGGGACCGCGCCAGTCGACCGTCACGGCCGTCACCGACGCCTCATTGATGGCGCTGACCCACGACGAGCTGCTCCGCTGGCTGGCCGGCCGCCCCGAGGTGGCCCGCGGCCTGCTGCTCCAGCTGGCCTCCCGCCTTCGCAAGGTGTCCGACGTCGTGGCAGACCTGGTGTTCTCCGACGTCCCCGGCCGCGTGGCCAAGGCCCTGCTCGACCTGGCCAGCCGCTTCGGCCGTACCGCTGACGACGGCGTCCACGTGCACCACGACCTGACCCAGGAGGAGCTCGCCCAACTGGTCGGCGCCTCCCGCGAGACAGTCAACAAGGCCCTCGCCGATTTCGCCTCCCGCGGCTGGGTCCGCCTCGAACCCCGCTCCGTCGTCCTCCTCGACATAGAACGCCTCCAACGCCGCGCGCGTTAGTCGTCGAGGTAGTCCAGCTGGGCTCGGACTGAGCGTTCGGCTGCTGGCCAGAGGATCGGGTCGACGTCGGCGTAGACGTGTTGGACGATCGCTTCGGGGGTCGTGTAGCCGTCAGCTACTGCAGTACGGACCTGGTCGAGGCGTTCTTTGCGGTGGTTGAGGTAGTGGGTTAGTACTGCGCCCGGGTCGGTGATGACCGGGCCGTGGCCGGGTAGGAGGCGCTCGACGCCGGCTGGGGAGTTGGCGAAGGCGCGGAGGCTTTCGAGCGACTCCAGGTACGGGCCGAGCGCTCCGTCGGGGTGCGCGACTACCGACGTACCGCGGCCGAGCACCGTGTCGCCAGTGAGCAGCGAGCCGTCCTGTGGGAGCCAGAAGCAGACCGAGTCCATCGTGTGGCCAGGAGTCGGCAGTACTTCGATCCGCAGGTCGCCCGAGGTGATTACGTCGCCCTCGTTGAGCCCATGTGCGTGGTCAGTGGGGATGCGGAAGGCAGGGTCCACCGAACGCACCGGAGCGTTGGCCTGCGAGGCGAACCACGCAGCACCCTCCGAGTGGTCGAAATGCCCGTGGGTGAGCAGCACTGTGGAGACACTGCACCCGTACTCCGCGACTGCGTCGAGCACAGCCTGCAGGTGGTCGACCAGCATCGGCCCCGGGTCCACCACGACGGCAGTGTCGGCGTCTGGGGCCCTGAGGATCCAGGTGTTGGTGCCCTCCAGCGTCATCGGACCCGGGTTCGCCGCAAGTACTCGCGACGCGTAGGCGGTGACCTGCTCGGCTGTCATGTCGTCTCCAGGTAGGCCTGGTCGTTCTCGATCCGCACGGTCGGCATGATCGGGCGGATCTCCCGGTCGGTCGACGCAGCGAGGATTTCGGGCACAGCGGCGTACGGGATCAAGTCGTTGCAGCAGAGGTAGGTGGGCGGGAGCATGAGCATCTCCCCGGCGTCCACTGCGCGTACTGCCTCGGCAGGGGGCATCCAGGCGACCTGGTCGGACTCGCTGGTCACGTCGCGGGTGACCTGGCCGGCCGGGAGCGCGGCGACGAAGAAGCGGGTGTCGTAGCGTCGCGGCTCGAACTCGGGGGTGATCCAGTGCGCCCAGACGCCGAGCAGGTCGGCCCGGAGTACCAGCCCTCGGTTGTGCAGGAAGTCGGCGAACCCGAGCGCCCTGCCTTCCAGCGCGACCCGGTCAGCCTCCCAGTCGTCGCCGGTGGTGTCGCTGACCACCGACTGAGCGTCTGGGCCGGCCAGGAGGACGCCGGACTCCTCGAAGGTCTCGCGCACTGCAGCCGCCACATAAGCCGCAGCCGCCTCCGCGGAGCACCCCATCCGTTCCCCGAACCACTCCGGGGACGGCCCGGACCACGAGTCCGCGATGGAAGAGTCGGTCGCATCGACCCGGCCCCCGGGGAAGACAGTCATCCCCGCCGCAAACGCCATGCTCTGCTGCCGACGCAACAGGTAGACCTCAGGGCCGGTCGTCGTGTCGCGCGTGAGGATCACAGTCGAGGCGGGCCGGGGATCGACCGCTGCGCGGTCCTCGCGGATGAACGAGAGCGCCTCGGCGGCCATCCGGCCGGACATCAGGTGGGACTTCAGGTCCCGAACCATGCGCACCTCCAGTAAGAGCGTCGGCGCTTCGCCGGAAACCCACAAGCGGGCAGCTGCCGAGGCCTAGCCGCCGGGGGCCGAGCTGGTGAGGCCAGCTGGCAGGGTCACGCTGAGCCCCGCACGGCAGCCGCCAGCGCCGGGCACGGCGGCTGCGGGTGCAGCCGCCGTGGCGACGACAGGTCAGTTGACCTCGACGATGAGTTCTACCTCTACCGGGGCGTCCAGGGGGAGGACCGGGACGCCGACGGCGGAGCGGGCGTGTTGGCCGGCTTCGCCGAAGACCTGGCCGAAGAGCTCGGAGGCTCCGTTGGCGACCTGGGGCTGGCCGGTGAAGTCAGGGGTAGAGGCGATGAAGGCGACCGCCTTGACGATCCGCTTGATGTTCGCCAGGTCGCCGATCTCCGCCTTGACCGCAGCCAGCGCGTTCAGCGCGCACTGCTGGGCGCACTCGGCGGCCACCTCGGCCGTGACCTCGGCACCGACCTTGCCGGTGGCGATCAGAGTGCCCTCGCGCAGCGGCAGCTGACCGGACGTGTAGACGAGATTGCCGGTCCGTACGGCCGGTACGTACGCGGCAACCGGCTTGGCGACCTCGGGCAGCTTCAGGCCGAGCTCGGCCAGCTTCTCCTCGGGGTGGCTCATGACTGGGTGATCTCCCGCTTCAGGTAAGCGACCAGGTTCTCCGGGTTGAGGCCCGGGACGACCTGGACCAGCTCCCAACCGTCCTGCCCCCAGCTGTCGAGGATCTCCTTGGTCGCGTGGACCAGGAGGGGCACTGTGGAGTACTCGAACTTCTTCATGGGAGGGACTCTAACGGGCGTCGAGCAGAGCGTGCTGTGGCACACGACCTAGTCTGGGGATCATGGCGAGGCTGCATGTGGTCACGGGCAAAGGCGGGACCGGCAAGACGACGGTCGCCGCCGCCATGGCGCTTGCGCTGGCCGACCAGGGCAAGCGGGTCCTGCTCGTCGAGGTCGAGGGCCGCCAGGGGCTCGCCCAGCTCTTCGACGTACCGCCGCTCCCGTACGTCGAACGCCGCATCGCCGTCGGTCCGGCCGGGGGCGAGGTCTACGCGCTCGCAGTGGACGCCGAGGCGGCCCTGCTCGAGTACCTGGACATGTACTACCACCTGGGCCGTGCTGGGAAGGCGCTGGACAAGGTGGGCGCCGTCGACTTCGTCACCACCATCGCCCCGGGCCTCCGGGACGTTCTGCTCACCGGCAAGGTCTACGAGGCGACCCGGCGGAAGGCCCACGGACGGCTCGCGTACGACGCCGTAGTACTGGATGCGCCGCCGACCGGACGGGTCGGACGCTTCCTCAACGTGAACCACGAAGTCGCCGGGCTGGCCAAGGTCGGCCCGATCCGCAATCAGGCGGACGCCATCATGGGCATGCTGCGCTCGGACGTCACCCGCATCCACCTGGTCACCCTGCTCGAGGAGATGCCGGTCCAGGAGACTCTGGACGCCGTCGAGCAGCTCGAGTCGCTGGATCTCAAAGTCGGGTCGATCGTCGTCAACATGGTCCGGCACAGCCCGCTCGACGATGACGCGCTTGCCCTTGCGGTGAAGGAGAAACTGCCTGCCGCCGAGCTCACCCGCGGACTCAAGGCAGCCGGGATCACCGCCACCAAGGACCTGACCACAGCACTCGCGCAAGAGGCCCACGACCACGCGGTACGGGTCGGGCTGGAGCGCGAGAACCGCGACCGAATCGATGCCCTGGGCAAGAAAGTGACAGAACTCGCCTTGCTGCCCGACGGAATCGACCACGGCGCCCTCTTCGACCTGGCCGAGGAGCTGCGTTCGTGACGGCCCTGGATCTGGACGCGCTGATTGACGATCCGGGGACTCGCATCATCGTGACGTGTGGATCCGGTGGCGTCGGTAAGACGACGACTGCTGCCGCGCTGGGACTGCGAGCGGCGGAGCGGGGGCGGAAGGTCGTCGTACTGACGATCGATCCGGCCCGGCGGCTGGCGCAGGCGCTCGGGCTGACCGAGCTGGACAACACGCCGCGCGCCGTCGCCGACGTCGACCCCGCGAACGGCGGCAAGCTCGACGCGATGATGCTCGACATGAAGCGCACGTTCGACGACGTCGTGCTGTCCCACGCGACGCCGGAGAAGGCCGATCAGATCCTCGCGAACCCCTTCTACGTGGCGCTTTCGTCGTCCTTCGCCGGCACCCAGGAGTACATGGCGATGGAGAAGCTCGGGCAGCTGTACAAGCAGTCCGAGCGGACCGGCGAGTGGGACCTGATCGTCGTGGACACGCCGCCGTCGCGGTCTGCACTGGACTTCCTGGACGCTCCCGAGCGGCTGGCCTCACTGCTGGAAGGGCGCTTCTTGCGGTTACTGCTTGCGCCCGCGAGAGGTCCGTTCAAGCTGATGTCGGCCGGGGTGAACCTGGCGATGTCGGTGATGAACAAGGTCCTCGGCGCGCAGGTGCTCACCGACGTACAGACCTTCGCTGCCGCCTTCGACACGCTCTTCGGCGGGTTCCGGGACCGGGCTGCGAAGACGGTCGCGCTGCTCCGGGAGCCACACACGGCGTTCCTGGTGGTAGCGGCCCCGCAGAACGATGCGCTGCGCGAAGCGTCGTACTTCACCGAGCGGCTCCGCGAGGAGAACATGCCGCTGGCCGGCGTCGTCCTCAACCGGGTGACGACCACCCACGTGCCATCGGTGTCCGCCGAGCAGGCCCTGGCGGCCGCCGAGCGGCTGGAGTCAGAGGACAAGTCGCCGCTGACGGCCGCTGTACTGCGGTTGCACGCCGACCGCATGCAGCAGGTGGTCAGCGACCGCAAACGCGCCGAGCGGTTCCGCCGCGGCCACCGCTCGATCGCCACCGTCGACGTACCGGCTCTGCCCGACGACGTCCACGACCTGTCCGGCCTGCGCGCGATCGGTGACCTGCTGACCGCCTGACGTCACCCTTTTCACCCTCAGCGAACGCCCGGAAGGCCCGGGAATGACCTGGTGGGGACGATGGTTGAGCCTGTCAGACTCAATCTTCAACAGAGGGTGTGACAGCGTGACTGAGACGTTGAATCTTCCTGTACTGCCGCTCGACGACGTCGTGGTCCTGCCGGGAATGGTCGTGCCGGTCCGGTTGGCCGACACCGAGGCACGCGCCGCCATCGATGCCGCACAGGCTTCCGGCACGGACCAGGTACTCCTGGTGCCGCGACTGGACGGAAAATATGCCAAGGCCGGGACGCTCGGCGAGATAGAGCAGATCGGCAGGTTGCCCGGCGGAGCCCAGGCAGCCGTCATCCGGGGTGTCGCCCGGGTCCTGATCGGCGCGGGGACCACTGGTCCCGGTGCGGCCCTGTGGGTCGGCGCGACGGTGCTGGACGAGATCACTGACAGCAAGTCGGGCGACCTCGCCCGCGACTACAAGGCCCTGGTGACGACCGTGTTGGAGCGCCGCGAGGCGTGGCAGGTCATCAACTCGGTGAAGCAGGTGACCAGCCCGGCGGAGCTGTCCGACCTGGCCGGCTACGCCTCTTACCTGACCAACGAGCAGAAGAGCTGGCTGCTGGAGACCTCTGACGTCTCCGAGCGGCTGACCAAGCTGATCGGTTGGGTCAAGGACCACTTGGCCGAGCTCGAGGTCTCCGAGACGATCCAGAAGGACGTCCAGGAGGGCATGGAGAAGCAGCAGCGGGAGTTCCTGCTGCGCCAGCAGATGGCCGCGATCCGCAAGGAACTGGCCGAGCTGGACGGCAAGGCCGAGTCCGAGGAAGAGGACTACCGCGCCCGCGTCGAGGCCGCCGACCTGCCCGAGCACGTCCGCAAGGCCGCGCTCACCGAGGTCGACAAGCTGGAACGTACGGCGGAGCAGTCCCCCGAGGTCGGCTGGATCCGCACCTGGCTGGACACCGTGCTCGAGCTGCCGTGGAACGAGCGGACCGAGGACGGCTACGACCTCCGCGGGGCCAGGGCGATCCTGGACGCGGACCACGCGGGCCTGGACGACGTCAAGGAGCGCATCACCGAGTACCTGGCCGTACGCAGCCGCAGGGCTGAGCGCGGACTGGGTGTGGTCGGTGGACGCCGCAGTGGCGCAGTACTGGCTCTAGTGGGTCCTCCTGGTGTGGGTAAGACCTCGCTGGGTGAGTCCGTGGCGCGTGCGATGGGCCGTAAGTTCGTCCGGGTCGCACTGGGCGGCGTACGGGACGAGGCCGAGATCCGCGGTCACCGCCGGACGTACGTCGGGGCACTGCCCGGGCGGATCGTCAGGGCGATCACCGAGGCGGGTTCGATGAACCCCGTCGTACTGCTGGACGAGATCGACAAGGTGGGTGCGGACTACCGGGGTGACCCGACCGCTGCTCTGCTGGAGGTCCTGGACCCGGCGCAGAACCACACCTTCCGGGACCACTACCTGGAGGTCGAGCTGGACCTGTCCGACGTGGTGTTCCTGGCCACGGCGAACGTGCTCGACTCGATCCCGGCACCGCTGCTCGACCGGATGGAGCTCGTCCAGCTGGACGGCTACACCGAGGACGAGAAGGTCACCATCGCCCGCGACCACCTGCTCCCGCGTCAGCTGGACCGGGCCGGTCTGTCGGTCGAAGAGGTAGCCATCGACGACTCGGCCCTGCGGTTGCTGGCCGGCGAGTACACCCGCGAGGCCGGCGTACGGCAGCTCGAGCGCTCCATTGCCCGAGTACTGCGGAAGGTGACGGCCAAGCTCGCCCTGGGCGAGGAACTGGGGTCGCTGACCATCAGTGCCGCTGACCTCAAGGGCTACTTGGGATCACCGAAGTTCACGCCGGACTCAGCAGAGCGCACTGCACTGCCGGGTGTGGCCACTGGACTGGCAGTGACGGGTGCCGGCGGTGACGTGCTCTTCATCGAGGCGTCGCTGGCGGACAAGGAGACCGGCCCGACCGGGGTCACGTTGACGGGGCAGCTCGGCGACGTGATGAAGGAGTCGGCGCAGATCGCGTTGTCCTACCTGCGGTCGCACGGTGCGGAGTTGGGGCTGCCGGTCGGCGATCTGGCCGAGCGGAACACCCACATCCACGTGCCGGCTGGCGCGGTACCGAAGGATGGTCCGTCCGCTGGTGTCACGATGACGACGGCGCTCGCGTCGCTGCTGTCGGGACGGCCGGTGCGCTCCGAGGTCGCGATGACCGGTGAGGTGTCGCTGACCGGACGGGTGCTCCCGATCGGTGGCGTGAAGCAGAAGCTGCTCGCCGCCCACCGGGCCGGACTGACCACGATCCTGATCCCGAAGCGGAACGAGCCGGATCTGGAGGACGTGCCGGAGTCGGTGCTCAAGGAGCTGACGGTTCACCCCGTGAGCGATGTCCGTGAGGTGCTGGAACTGGCGCTGGAACCGGCCCAGGTGGACGCGCGGCAGTTCGCCGCCTGAGGTAGCTGACGACAGCCGGCGGGACCCTGTGAAGGGGTCTCGCCGGCTGTTGCGCGTCCTGCTACAGACGCTTGAAATCACGCTCCGGTTGACGTGACATAAAACACATTCGAGGAATTGGCGTGGCGCTGTGATCCCGTAGGCTCTAGTCCATGCGCGTAAGGGATAAGGACGATCGGGGCGTCGTCCAGTCAGTGGTTCTGTTCCTCGGAGTGAGTGTTCTATCAGGTGCTCTTGCCGCCGGCTTGGCGATCCCGTTCGCCGGCCTGGCCGGCTTCGGCACCGAGAAGACGGCGGAGACGCTGCAGGACCTGCCACAGGAGCTGAAGACTGTCCCACCGTCGCGGAAGACGTACATCTACACGGCCGATCACAAGCTGATCGCGACCCTGTACGACCAGAACCGCGACCCCGTCACGCTCGCGCAGATCAACCCGATCATGCAGAAGGCGATCGTCTCGATCGAGGACGACCGCTTCTTCGAGCACGGCGCCCTCGACGCCAAGGGCACGCTCCGCGCACTGATCCGCAACCAGAACAGCGGCGGCGTCCAGCAGGGTGGTTCGAGCATCACCCAGCAGTTCGTCAAGCTGAGCCTGGTCGAGAAGGCGAACGCCAGCGGTGACGAGAAGGCGATCAAGGACGCCACCGCCGACACCTACGAGCGCAAGATCGCCGAGCTGCGCTACGCCGTCGCGGTCGAGAAGGAGTTCTCCAAGAACGAGATCCTGGAGAAGTACCTGAACCTGGCGAACTTCGGCGACGGCGCCTACGGCGTCGAGGCTGCTGCCCGGCACTACTTCAACACCACTGCCGCCAAGCTGACGCTGCCCCAGGCCGCGATGCTGGCCGGCCTGGTGAAGAACCCCACCGGCTACGACCCGACGAACAACAAGGCCAAGGCCAAGGAACGTCGTGACATCGTCCTGCGGCGCATGCAGGAGCTTGGTGTCACCACGGCCGCCCAGACCAAGGCAGCGATCAAGACCCCGGTCCTGAACGGCCCTGTGGTCAAGGTCCTCAACGGCTGCGCCAACTCGCCGTACCCGTTCTACTGCGATTACATCGTCTCGAAGCTGATGGAGAACCCCGCCTTCGGCAAGACCGACAAGGATCGCGACCACTACATCAAGACCGCCGGCATCACGGTGATCACCTCGCTGGACAGCCGGATGCAGGCGGCCGCCCAGAAGTCGATCAACCAGCACACCAAGCCCGGCGACGACGCGATCGCGGCCGTCACCATGGTCGAGCCCGGGACCGGCCTGGTGAAGGCGATGGTGCAGAGCGGGGGCTACGGCGAGGGCAAGAACCAGACCTACTACAACTACAACGTCGAGAAGACCTACAAGGGTGGCTACGGCGGGTTCCAGAACGGCTCGACGATGAAGGCGTTCACGATCGCCGCGGCGATCCAGGCGGGCTTCCCGCTCACCTACCGGATTCCGTCACCGAGCCCGCTTCCGCTCGGTGGGGTGAAGTTCAAGACCTGCTCGGGCACCACCTCCGTCCCCGACTACAACCCGAAGAACTCGACCAAGGCCGCGGCCGAGCCGACGATGATCCAGGCAGCGCAGGCCTCGACCAACACCTACTTCCTGCAACTGTCCGAGCAGGTCGGCCTGTGCCCGATCGCCACCCTCGCCGCGAACCTGGGCATGCACGACGCCCAGACCGGGCAGCCGCTCGAACAGTATGTCTCGATGACGCTGGGCGTCGGCCTGGTCAGCCCGCTGCAGCTGTCCAACGCCTACGCGGCATTCGCGGCCCGCGGCAAGTACTGCGCGCCGCAGCTGATCACCTCGGTGAAGAACTACAAGGGCCGCTCGCTCGTCACCCCCGGCCCGAACTGCAAGCAGGTTCTCAAGCCCGAGGTCGCCGACGGCGTCAACGAGGTGCTGCACCAGGTGATGGAGCCGCCGGGCACCGGTCAGCACCTCAAGTTCGGCCGCAGCGACCTGGCCGGCAAGACCGGAACGATCCAGGAGAACAAGGCCGTCTGGTACTCCGGCTACTCGAGCAAGCTGGCCGCCGCCGCCGTGGTCGCCGACGCGACCCCGAAGTACGAGAACCTGATCAACCAGACCCTCAACGGCCGGGAGATGCACGACGCCTCCGGTTCCGGAACCGCCGGGCCGATCTGGGAGACCGCCATGGAAGGCGCGCTCAAGGGCATGCCGACCACCAAGTTCACCGCGCCGACGGACAAGACCCGGCGCGGCAACGTCGTCGACCTGCCGTACGTGAACGGGATGAACCCGGACGAGGCCGCGAACAAGCTGCGCGGGATGGGCTTCGAGGCCAAGATCGCTTCCGGCCAGGTCGACTCCGAAGAGGTCCAGGGCACCGTCGCCTACCTCAGCCCCCGCACCGAGGAAGGCGCCCCTGAAGGCGCCACGGTGACGATCTACGTCTCCAACGGCGCCAAGATCCAGCAGCCGCCGCCCCCGCCGAACTCGCCAGGGATCCCGCAACCGCCGAACCCGCCCAACACCGGCAAACCCGGCGGCGGAGGCAACTGCCCACCCTGGAACCCCAGATACCCGAACTGCGGCGGCCGATAAACCAAGAAGCGCCCTGTCCTCACGGACAGGGCGCTTCTTCGTTGGCTAGGCGCCGAGTTGGCGTTTGACCTCGGCGGAGACTGTGCCGCCGTCGGCCTTGCCCTTGACCTTGGGCTGGAGGGCGCCCATCACCTTGCCGATGCCGCGGGGGCCGAGTTCGGCGGCTCCGGTGGCGGCGATGGTTTCGGTGACCAGGGCGGTGATCTCCTCGAGGGTGAGCTGCTCGGGCAGGTACTCGGCGAGGATGTCGGCCTCGGCCTGCTCCTTGACCGCCAGTTCCTCGCGGCCGGCGTCCCGGTACGCCGTGACCGACTCGCGGCGCTTCTTCGCCTCGGCGGTCAGTACCTCGAGAACCTCCGCGTCGGACAGCTCGCGGGCCTCCTTGCCGGCCACCTCTTGCTTGGTCACGGCCGTCAGCGCCATCCGCAGGACAGACTTGCGGAGATCGTCGCGCGCCTTCAGGGCGGCGGTCATGTCATCGTGCAGGCGCTGCTTCAGTTCGGAGTTGGACATGAGGACGATTGTGGCAGGCTGGTGAAATGAGTTTCCGGGGGCTTGCCACCACGACACTGAAGTCCGCTGCCGTTGTCACCGCGGTAGGCGCCGCCTGCGTCGCGTACGCGGCCGCCGTCGAGGTGCGGTGGTTCACGCTGCGGAGGGTGACCGTGCCGGTGCTGCCGGTGGGCGCCGCGCCGCTCAAGGTGCTGCACCTGTCCGACCTGCACCTGATGCCGAACCAGGAGAAGAAGATCCGCTGGGTCAACGACCTGGCCCGGCTCGAACCGGACCTGATCGTGAACACCGGCGACAACATCTCCAGCCCCGACTCGGTACTACCGCTGCTGCGCGCGTACGGGGCGCTGCTCGACGTACCGGGGGTATTCGTCTTCGGCTCGAACGACTATTGGAAGCCGCACTTCAAGAACCCGGCTAAGTACCTGCTGCCCGCCAACAAGCAGCGCCACAAGCCGCACGGCCCTGATCTGCCGTACGAGGAGATGCGCTCGTCGTTCACCAGCGCGGGCTGGGTCGACCTCAACAACGAGCGCTCCACCCTCAAGGTCAACGGGCTGCGCCTCGACTTCGCCGGCACCGACGACCCACACATCAAACGCGACCGGTACTCCGACGTCGCGGGCGAGGTGGATCCGGCAGCCGACCTCTCGATCGGGGTGACGCACGCGCCGTACCAACGGGTGCTGAATGGGTTCGTCGGCGACGGGTATCCGCTCGTCCTGGCCGGGCACACTCACGGCGGCCAGCTCGCGGTGCCGCTCTACGGCGCCCTGGTGACCAACTGCGACCTCGACGCGTCCCGGGTGAAGGGTTTGTCCACCTGGGGCTTCGAAGGGCGTCAGGCGGCACTGCACGTCTCGGCCGGATTGGGCACCTCGCCGTACGCCCCGGTGCGGTTCGCTTGCCGCCCGGAAGCGACCTTGATCACGCTGGTTCCCAAGGCCGGATAACCCGATTTCGTCCTGGCGGGCCACGCATGTAAGCTAACGCCGACTTCGGGCTGTGGCGCAGCTTGGTAGCGCGCGTCGTTCGGGACGACGAGGTCGCAGGTTCAAATCCTGTCAGCCCGACAAAGAAGGCGGTGGCTCCTCGGAGCCACCGCCTTCAGTCTTCTCCGGGAGCCGCCGTCGCACGGCTTCTCGATCAATCTCGATCCCGCGATGGACGTCTTCCACACCTTCACCACCTGCGGCCTGCACGACGTCACGATGACCTCGCTGGCCGACCTCAGCCGCGAGCTCGGCATCCCCTGCCCCACCGACGCCCAACTGCGCACTGCCGTCGCCACCGCCCTCGGTGCCGTCTGAGCAGATAACCTGCGGCAATGAGCGACGACAAGTCCGAGGACGAAAGCCCTGGGATGCCGGCGGACCTCGAGGAGTATCTCGAGGAAGTCGACGAAGAAGACGAGGAAGAAGACGACGACGGGCGGTACGACGCTCCGCCGTTGCCCCCGGCGCTGATCCTGGCCGTGGTCGGGTTGCTGGCCGGGTTCGTCACGATCGCACTCGTCTGGCTGAGCGAGCAGGGCTGTGACCGGGTCCGGGACTCCCCCAACTGCGGCGCAGCCGGGTTCCCGCTGCTGGTACTGACCGTGGTGATCACGATCGTGCTCGGCGCGATGGCGCTCAGCCGGCTGGCGATGCCGCACCCGAAGCTGGTCGCGTTCCTCGGCGTCGGCTTCATGCTGCTGATCGTGCTCGCGTTCCTGTCCAGCAACCTGTTCTCCACCTGGACCCTGGTTGTCGTCCCGGTGCTCACCGCCATCACCTTCCTAGTCGCAAACCTGATCGCCGGACGGTTGGAGCGAGCCGATGCCTGAACTGCCCCGCTACCCCTGCCACCGCACGACCACCCCTCTCCCACTCGACGGCACCCTGAGCCACCCCGCCTGGGAGCAGGCCCCGTGGACCAGTGACTTCGTCGACATCACCGGCCCGGACGCGACCACACCGAGGTTCCGTACCAGGGCCAAGCTCCTGTACGACGACCAGTACCTGTACGTGGGCGGCCAGCTCGAGGAGCCGCACGTCTGGTCGACGATGACCGAGCCGAACACCTGGCTGTACGAGGAGAACAACTTCGAGCTCTTCCTCGACCCGGACGGCGACGGCGAGAACTACTACGAGTTCGAGATCAACCCGCTCGGAACCATCTGGGAGCTCTCCCTGCCCAAGCCGTACTCCGAGGGCGGCGTCCCGGTCGACCCGGACAACCTGCCCGGCCTGCGCACCGCGCTGCACATCGACGGCACCCTCAACGACCCGGCCGACACCGACACCGGCTGGACCGTCGAGGTCGCGCTCCCCTGGGCCGACCTGGCGAAGTACAACAAGTTCCAGATGCCGCCGAGCCGAGGCGACGAGTGGCGGATGAACCTGATGCGGATCGAGTGGGACCACGAGGTGGCCGGCGGCGAGTACCGCAAGGGCAAGGAGCAGGACTTCTGGGTCTGGTCGCCGCAGTACGTGGTCGACATGCACAAGCCCGACCAATGGGGCGTACTCAGCTTCGAATGACCTCTGGTCGCAACGCGACGCCGGTGCCAAACTGCGAAGGACGGCTGTCGCCGGCTGGGGGCGGATTGGCAGCGGCCCACGTTGCGACAACCAGGGGGAAACACCATGACTGCAACAGATCCAGTGGACACGTCTGAGCTGACGGAGGTGCTGGACGAGTCGACGCTGCCACCGTTGGCCGACTCACCCGGTATGCAGGCCGACGACCCGGAGCTCGACGACCCGGCCACCGAGGCCGCCTTCCAGGACCCGATCCCGGACACCGATCCGCTCGGGCCGGACGAAGAGCCCGCGGTCGAACCCACGATCGAGCCCGGAATCGAGGTCGGCTGAGATGGCCGCCCGGATGGGCAAGGCCGCGGTGGACTTCGCCGCGGCGCAGGCGGCGCACGCGACCAGGGACTGGACGGGCATCTGCCTGATCTTCGTCCGCAACTGCTTCAACGTCGGCCCGCTGGCCACCGATGCGGCGGCCGGGTACCAGGCGGCGAAGTTCAAGCACGGCACGTCCGGTACGCCGCCACTCGGCGTACCGCTGTGGTGGACCGGCGCGCCGCACGGGCACGTCGCGATCAGTACCGGTGACGGGAACTGCTTCAGCAGCGACATCCTGCGGCCGGGCAAGGTCGACAAGGTGCCGATCTCGAAGATCGCCCGGTCCTGGGGCAAGACCTACAAGGGTTGGAGCGAGGACATCAACGGCGTCCGGATCTGGCGGCCGGGTGCGGTCGACACCCGGCCCGCCGTCGACCTCAGCAACGTCCGCGAGGCGGCCGCCAAGGACATGTTCCGGCCGGCCGGGCAGGGCCTGCACGAGCACGACATCATCATCGTCGAGCGCGCGCTGCTCAAGCAGGGCCTGAAGGATCCGATGAACGTCGACGGGTTCGCCGGCAAGGACTTCCGCAAGGCCTACGCCCTGTGGCAGAAGGCGACCGTACCGCCGCCGTTCGACGGAATCCCGGGAATCGAGAGCCTCAAGAAGCTGGGCGACCGGCGCGGTTTCCGCGTCATCAGCTGACCGGCTAGGCCAGGTGGTGCCCCGCCCTCCTGGGGCACCACTGCCGCCCCGCCCGGTGGTCCGATCCCGGGCAAGGTGACAATCAGTCATATGGAGTCCGCCAGCCAGGCCGGGCTCGCCGGTCAGGGCGGCGAGTCGATGCCGCCCGTCGAGCGGGTCGTGGTCGCTCGGCTCGGGGTGTTCGCAGGTGGGCTGACCGCTGAGTCTGTGGCGGCCGTTCTCGAGTTGCCGCTGCAGACGACGAGCTGCGTGCTCGACGCGCTGACCGAGCGTTCCCTGCTCACCCTGTGCGACGGGCGGTACGAGGTGCTCGACGCGATTCACACGTACTCCGAGGAGCAGGTCTCGAGCACCGAGGCCGATGACCTCCACGCGCGTCATGCGGCGTACCTGCTGGCCCTGGTACGCCGGGCCGACGCGCACCTGCGTGGCCCCGACCAGTTGCGCTGGGCAACTTCGATCCGGCAGGAGAGCGACAACCTGCACCGGGCGATCGAGTGGGCCACCGAGCAGGACCAGCGGCTCGCGCTCGAGCTGGTCGCCGGGCTGTCGACGTACTGGTGGATGCACGGGCTGCGGGACGAGGCGGGGCAGGCAGCTCATGGCTTGCTCGGGGTGCTCGGGCCAGTGGTGCCCGACGGGCTTGCTGAGGAGTACCTGCTCGCAGTACTGCATGCGGCCGGGTCTGGGCGCCCGGACGGTGTCGAGCAGGCGCGGGTGATCGTCGAGGAGCTGGTCGAGCCGTTCCGGTACCCGGCGACAGTGCTGCTCTGGTCGATCGTGCTCGGACCACTTGTGCCGCCGGAGCTCGTTGCCGAGGTGCTGGCGCGGCAGGAGCTGAGCACCGACCCCTGGACGCTGGCGGCCGTGCAGCTCTGCAGTGGGTACGCCGGTCTCACTGACGCCGCTGAAGTCGCCCAGGCAGCGCTAGCGCAGTTCCAGCTGGTCGGCGACCGCTGGGGCAGCTTGCTGGCGCTCGACGAGCTGGCTGAGCTCGCCGCTCGCTCCAAGCAGTTCAAGCGCTCCGCCGAACTGCTCAGCCAGGCACTGCCGCTTGCCGACGAGCTAGGCCTGGACGAGGAGGGCGCATCGCTGCTGTGTGGCCGGGGTGACCTCCGCCTGCGGTTGCGGGAACCCCACGCGGCCGCGGACGACTACAGCCAGGCGCTGGTACGGGCGAAGCGCTCCAGCAGTCCGTACTTCTCCGCGGCTGCCCGGATCGGGCTGGCCAAGGCGGCCCGCTACGGCGGGGATCTCGCGAAGGCGCAGGAGCTGGCGCTGGTGGCGTTGTCACGCTGCCCGGACGACTGGGATGAGGCCGACCTCGCGATGACCGAGGCCCTCGGTGAGCTGGCAGCAATCGCCGCCGCTGCCGGGCGTCCGGAAGAGGCGCACTCCTGGCGCGTCAAGGCAGGGCTGGCGTCGGAGCAGTACCGCTCGGCAGGCCGGTAGCCGAGCTGCCGGGGTCGGCTCCGGGGCGGGTAGCCCGGCGCGCGGGCTGTGGCTCTGGCCACAGCGAGTGAGTCTCGCCGGATCTCTGGCTGCTGGTTAGAGTCGAGCGGACACCAACCTGCAATGGAGCAGCCTGATGGACAAGACGTACGACTCACCGCAGGCCGCGGTCGACGACATCGGCGACGGCGCGAGCCTCGCGGTCGGCGGCTTCGGGCTGTGCGGCAACCCGATGCAGCTGATCGAGGCGCTCCACGCCAAGGGCGTGAGCGGGCTCAGCGTCGTCTCCAACAACTGTGGCGTCGACAGCTGGGGGCTGGGCATCCTGCTCGCCGACAAGCGGATCGCCAAGATGACCTCGTCGTACGTCGGGGAGAACAAGGAGTTCGCCCGGCAGTTCCTGTCCGGTGAGCTGGAGGTCGAGCTGACCCCGCAGGGCACGCTGGCCGAGAAGCTCCGGGCCGGCGGCTGCGGGATCGCCGCGTTCTTCACGCTGGCCGGCGTCGGTACCCAGGTCGCCGACGGCGGGCTGCCGCAGAAGTACAACACCGACGGCTCGGTGGCGAAGGCGTCGGAGCCCAAGGAAACCCGCGAGATCGGCGGTACGACGTACGTGCTGGAGGAGTCCATCACCACCGACTTCGGCCTGGTGCACGCGTTGAAGGGCGACACGCACGGCAACCTGGTCTTCGACCGGAGCGCGCGCAACTTCAACCCGCTGGCCGCGATGGCCGGGCGGATCACCATCGCCACCGTCGAGGAACTGGTCCAGCCTGGTGAGCTGGACCCGGACGAGATCCACCTGCCCGGTGTCTACGTCCAGCGCGTAGTTGCCGTTGGCAAGGACATCGAGAAGCGGATCGAGAAGCGCACCGTCCAACCACGCGAAGCCTTCGAGGCCGCCCGCGAGAAGCTGGAGGCCTGAGATGCCACTCACCCGTGAGCAGATGGCCGCCCGTGCCGCCGCCGAGCTGGAGGACGGCTCGTACGTCAACCTCGGCATCGGGCTGCCGACGATGGTCCCGAACTACATCCCGGCCGGCGTCACCGTCGTGCTGCAGAGCGAGAACGGCATCCTCGGCGTCGGCCCGTACCCGGTCGAGGGCGAGGAGGACCCGGACCTGATCAACGCCGGCAAGGAGACCGTCACGACATTGCCGGGGGCATCGTTCTTCGACTCGTCGCTGTCCTTCGGGATGATCCGCGGCGGCGCGATCGACGCGGCCATCCTGGGCGCCATGCAGGTCTCGGCCACCGGCGACCTGTCGAACTGGATGATCCCGGGCAAGATGGTCAAGGGCATGGGCGGCGCGATGGACCTGGTGCACGGCGCCAAGAAGGTGATCGTGCTGATGGAGCACGTCGCCAAGGACGGTTCGCACAAGATCCTGCAGGAGTGCGACCTGCCCTACACCGGGCGTGGCGTGGTCAACCGGATCATCACCGACCTCGCCGTCCTCGACATCACCGACGACGGCCTGCGGCTGGTCGAGCTGGCCGAGAGCGTCACCTTCGACGAACTCCAGGAGAAGACCGGCGCGCCCATCAAGCAGTGATCCGGAATGTCTGGCCCCGTACCGCGGTTGGTGCTCAGTGACCGCCGTACGGGGCCATTCTTCTGGAGGAACGATCTTGAGCAACGCCGACACCGCCATCGCCGCGCTTCGCAGCGGGTATGACGCGCTCGCCGATCTGGTGAAGAAGTTCGACGACGAGACCCTGGCGGGACCGTCGGCCGCGTCCGAGTGGGACATCGCGCAGGTGCTCAGCCACTTGGGCAGCGGCGCGGAGATCATGACCAACACCGTGCAGCTCGCGGTAGCCGGCAAGCCGCCGGCCGAGGGTGACTTCAACCAGACTGTCTGGGCCCGGTGGGACTCTTCGTCGCGCCGCGAGCAGGCCGACGGCTTCCTCGAATGGAACGAGAAGCTGGTCTCGCTCTACGAGTCGCTGACCCCGGAGCAGGCCGAGACCGTCCGGATCGACCTGGGCTACCTGCCCGCGCCGGTCGACGTCACGACCGTCGCCCGGATGCGGCTGAGCGAGTTCACCCTGCACTCGTGGGACGTCCGCAGCGCCTCCGAGCCGGGCGCGACCCTCGCGGCCGAGGCGGTACCGGAGCTGCTCGCCCAGCGGACCATCGACCTCAGCTGGGTCAGCAAGCCGGCCGAGCTGGACGGTAAGTACGCCGTGCTCAAGGTGGTCACGACCGACCCCGCCACCGAGCTCACCCTGAACCTGAACGACCCGGTCAGCCTCGAAGACGGCGGCACCGGCGAGGCCGACGGCACCCTCACATTGCCCGGCGAAACGTGGCTGCGGCTGATCTCGGGACGCCTCGGCCCGGACACTCCGGCCGGCCTGGAGCTGACCGGTCCGATCACTCTGGCCACGCTGCGCCGGGTGTTCCAGGGTTACTGATCGAGGCGGTCCACTGACCGTGCGTAGAGCGCCCCGCCTGAGCCCTGTCGGCGGGTGCGCACTATCGCTACCCTTCACGCCTGCCGCAAGGCCTGCTCGGTGAGGATGGATCGCATGGACCTGGATGTGTTCGTCATCGGCGGCGTGGGAATCGATACCATCGTGCGAGTTCCCGCGCTGCCGTTACCCGGCCAGGAGACCATTGCCGTCCAGCCTGTGGAGACGTACGTCGGCCACACCGGCCACGGCGTCGTACTCGGTTGTCATCGACTGGGGCTGCATCCCGGGCTCGCCGATGTGATCGGCGACGACGCGGAGGGGTGGCGGATCCGGCGGGCGTACGAAGCGCTCGGGCTGCCGCTGACGATCGCGATCCACCCCAGCGGTACGCGGCGGAGCGTCAACCTGGTGTCGCCCGATGGGAGTCGGGTTTCACTGTACGACCGGCGGCACCCGCCGGGGATGCGGGTCGATCCCAACCTGTGGCGGCATCGGGTCGAGCAGGCCCGGCATGTGCACGTGTCGATCATGGATTTTGCCCGGCGTGCGCTTCCCGACGTACTGGCTGCGGACTGTTCGTTGTCGACCGATCTGCATGACTGGGACGGCGAGAACGAGTACCACCGGGACTTCGCCCAATGCGCCGACATCGTGTTCGTCTCGACCAGTGCGCTGCGGGACAAGGCCATCGACTGGATCTTCGCCAGTGGGCGGGCGCAGGTCGTGATCGCGATGGCCGGGGCCGACGGGAGCTACGTCCACGTCCGTGGCGAGGAGCCTGTCCATCTGCCGGCCGTGGACATCCCTGGGCGGCCGGTGGTCGATACCAATGGCGCTGGGGATGCGTATGTCGCGGCGTTCTTGACCACGTGGCTGGATGGTCGCTCGTACTACGAAGCTGCGGAGGCGGGCACTATCGCGGGGGCCTGGGCGTGTGGCTCTCGTGGCACCCACACCGACCTGATCACCGCCGAACAACTCATGCTGCTCAAGCGTTAACCGCGCGTCAGGGGTGGGTGAAGCGTGGCCGCCGGGCCGCGGCGGAAGAGTTGGGCGGGGCGGCCGCCGTCGCGGGTGGTCGTGGCGCCGAGGGGGATGACGAAGCCGTCGGTCTTGGTCGCCTTGCGGTGGAAGTTGCGCGGGTCGAGCTGGACGCCCCAGACGGCCTCGTAGATCCCGCGCAGCTCGGAGATGGTGAACTCGTCCGGGCAGAACGCGGCGGCGAGTGGTGAGTACTCCAGCTTCGCCCGGGCACGCTCGACCGCGTCCGTGAGGATCCGGTGGTGGTCGAAGGCGAGCCGGCTCTGGTCGGCCAGCACCTCGTCGACTGCGACCCATTCGGCGGAGGCTGCGTCAGTACCGGCTACTGGCGACGGCAGGTCCGGGACGAGGGCCAGGTAGGTCACGCTGATGACCCGGCCTCTCGGGTCGCGGCCGGGTTCGCCGTACGTCGCGACCTGCTCGAGGTGGATGCGGTCGGACAGCAGGCCGGTCTCCTCCTGGAGCTCGCGGCGAGCGGCCTCCTCCAGGTCCTCTTTGGGGCGTACGAATCCGCCCGGCAACGCCCACCGCCCCCGGTACGGCGCGATGCCGCGGCGGATCAGGAGCACCTGCAGGGACCCCTCGCGGACGGTCAGGATGACGAGGTCGGCGGCTACCCCCAGCGGCTCGAAGTCCATGGGCGATGACTCTAATCGTCATCTTGACGAAAAGCCATCTCAGGTCTTATCGTCAAAGTGACGACAACGACTAGAGGGCCGGCTCGGAGCCGGCTACGACAGGAGAGCGACTTCTCATGGCAGACATCACCCGGTTCCGGTTCATCAGCCACCTGCGGGCGAATCCGACCACTCACGTCCGGCACCTGCGCAACGGGAAGGTCGCGCATGACGGTGCCGGACAGGCGTTCTGGTTCCGGGCGCTCAACTCGTCGCTGAGCGAGGTACCGATCGACGACCGGGAGCAGCCGTTGCTGTTCCATGGGCGGACGCTCGACTTCCAGGACGTCGTAGTACAGGCCACTGTCACGTATCGGGTGACGGATCCGGCTCTGGCGTCGACGCGGCTCGACTTCGGGATCGACCCTGATACGGGGTTGTGGCGGGCGACTCCGTTGGAGCAGCTTGGTGGGTTGCTGACCGAGCTGGCTCAGCAGACTGCTCTGGATCTGCTGGCTCGTTTGAACCTCACGCAAGCCTTGTCCGAGGGGATGGCGTCGCTGCGGCTGGCGATGAGCAGCGGGCTGCGTGACGATCAGCGGCTCACTGGGTTGGGGATCGGCGTCGAGGACGTACGCGTGGTCGCAGTACGGGCTGAGAGTGATGTCGAGCGGGCGCTGCAGACTCCTACTCGGGAGATGGTGCAGCAGGCGGCCGACAAGGCGACGTACGAGCGGCGGGCGATGGCGGTTGAGCGGGAGCGGTCGATCGCGGAGAACGAGCTGCAGAACCAGATCGAGCTGGCGCGGCGCGAAGAGCAGTTGGTGACGCAGAAGGGCCAGAACGAACGGCAGCGTGCGACCGAGGCGGCTGCGGCCGGGCGGATCGAGGGCGAAGCTTTGGCCGGTCGCCGGCGATTGCTGGCCTCGGCTGATGCTGATGCCAAGCGGGTGCTGGGCGACGCGGAAGCCGCTGCTGAGAAGGCAATGCTTGATGCCTATGCCGAGCTGGATCAGGGAACGATTTTGGCAATGGCTATCAAGCAGGGCGCGCTGCCGGAGATCGGTACGTTGAACCTGACGCCGGATCTGCTCACGCCGCTGCTCTCCAAGCTGACCGCCTCCTCCGGGGCTTCCTCGTGAGCCTGCCTCCGCGGGCGGTCGTGGTCCACCGGGCGACCGAGCTCACCGAGCTGGTCGCCCGGCACGGCACTCGACAACAGGCCGGCTTCTTCCTGTCGAGCCGGGGGCGTTCGCTGGAGTCGCTGGATTCCCGGCATGAGGCTCAGCAGAAGGCTTTGGCTGTGGTTTCGGCAGCGATCCCGCTGGACTGGCGACGGGCTGTTGCTGAGCGCAACGATCTCGACCGGTTCGTGTTCGGTCCCGAGGACGTGGTGATCGCCGTCGGGCAGGACGGGTTGGTGGCGAACGTGGCGAAGTACCTCGACGGGCAGCCGGTGATCGGCGTCAATCCGGAGCCCGGCTGGAATCCTGGCATCTTGGTGCCGCATGCGCCTTCCGACGTACCGGAGCTCCTCTTCAAGCCTTCCATCGAAGAACGAACAATGGTTGCCGCCAGCACTGATGACGGCCAGAAACTCCTTGCCCTGAACGAGATCTACGTAGGCAACCGCACGCATCAATCAGCCCGCTACCGCCTGGCCTCCCCTGAAGGTCTGGAGGAACGTCAATCGTCATCAGGCCTGCTGATCGGCACCGGAACAGGATCCACGGGGTGGTGCCGCTCGGCCTGGCAAGAACGCGGAAGCCTCCTACGCCTCCCCTCACCCACCGACCCATCCCTCTGCTGGTTCGTCCGCGAAGCCTGGCCCTCCCCAGCAACAGGCACCAGCTACACCGAAGGCCTGCTGACCGCCACCGACCACCTAACCATCACCGCCGAAGCTGACCTAGTCATCTTCGGCGACGGCATAGAATCCGACACCCTCACCATCACCTGGGGCCAACGCCTAGAAGTATCAGTAGCCCAAATCCACCTAAACCTCGTCCGCTAACAACCGGCATCCCCCACGCGCCCGCCGCTTCCACCCCTACGTCGCTCCACCTCTGGGCGCTCCCACCCACCCGCGGTTCAGCGCTCCTCCGTCGCGCGACTACGAGAGAGCTCCCAGCCCGACCCCCATGGCGTCAACACCCACGGGCGCCACTGTCCAGCCACCTGCCCCGCGTCGCGTCACCAGGCGTCGCCCGCCGACGCCCCGACCGCGCGGGTCGGCCCATCTCGGCACAGCACATCGAGTACTGGCCGTCGCTAGCTGGGCTCACCATCTCGGGGACTCTGTCGCGCCAACTGGCGGGCGACTGCGTCGACGATGTCGGTCAGGTCGCGATTGAAGGCGATCGCGGCGTCCGGCGCATTCAGCCGGACCAGGTTGACGACCTGCTCGAAGAGCTCGAGTTGCTCTTCGCTTTTCCGGATGCCGCCGCCGATCAAGACGCACTCCCACGCACGCTCCCGCAGTGCCGAAGCGACAACCGCCTCAACATCGTCAGAGCCATCCAACCCGATCAAACAGTTGCGGGCGTCGATACCGCTCTCCGCAAACCGCTTCACCGACTCCTCGATCGCAGCCGCCACCGGCGCAGGATCCCACGGACCGGGAACCCGATAGGGATCCAGCCCAATCACAAGCACAACCGGCGCCGTTCGCTCCGTCACCTGCTGACCATAACCGTTCCCATCCGCCCATCGCGACACCACGGTCGTCACCTGCCTCCGCACCATCAGCCTCCCGCCGACCCCAAAGCTGCCGGCTCCGCCTGGCATAGATCGCCTTATTTGCAACGGATTCCGGCCGTGCTGATTTTGCGCGTCGTCACAATCCGTATATACTCGAACACATGTTCGCCTCAAACGATCTCAGCGATCTCACGGCCCGGGAGACACTCTCCTCGGTCGGCGAACTGCACGTCCAGCGCAATCGGATCGACGTCGAGATACTTCGGCACGCGCTCCATTTCGCCGACCTTCACCCCGGAACCGCCACCGTCTCCGACCATGACCTGGTCGGCGGCGGCGAGCAGAGCAGGGTCTACGGCGGGTCCGGCTGCCCGAGTGTTGCCGAGTTCGCGGTCGCCGAGTTCGGGGTGATGATCGGCCGGACCACGGGCTCGGCCGCCAAGTTCATGGGCCAAGCGCTAGCGCTACGCCACCGCCTCCCGCGTACCTGGGCCCAGGTCGAATCAGGCCACGCCACCGCCTGGAAGGCCTGCAACGTCGCCACCGCGTGCAACGACCTGTCCGAGGATGCCGCGAGCATCGTCGACCGCCGAGTCGCCCCCATCGTCGACAGCCTGAGCCCGCTGCGCCTGCACAACATCGTCAAAGCCGCCCTCTGGGAAGCCGATCCCATCACCGCCCGCGCCCGAGCCGAGGAGAAGGCCCGCGAGCGCGGAGTCTGGGCCGGCCGCACCGACGAGCACGGCACCACGACCTTGTATATCAAGGCACCCACCGGCAGCGTGATCCGCATCGAGGCCACCATCAATCAGCTGGCCAACACCCTCGCCGCCCTCGGCGACACCTCCGGAATCGACGAACGCCGAGTCCGAGCAGCCGAAGTCCTAGCCGACCCCGCCCTAGCCGCCGACCTCCTCCAGGTAGCCCGCCACCTCACCACCCCAACGGCCGACAATCCCACCCCACCGACTGCGCCCGCGCCCAGCGAGCCAGACAACGGATCGTCTGCGGTACCTCCAGCCGCCACCGCGCAGCCCGCGCCATCGCACCCCACCGAGCCCACATCTCCCGGAGAACCCAACTCTTCGGGAGAGCCCAGCCCTGCCGCCGAGCCCAGTCCGCCTGTCGCCGCTGCGACGCCCGCCGCAGCACAGCCGATCCACGACGATGGAGGCAGCATCCCTGCCGACACGTCCTGCCGGGCGGCTATGCCTCCCCTGCCGCGAGCGACACGGCTGGACGAACAGGTTGACGCAGCCGCAGACTCGCGGCTCGACGCGCCGACCGACCCGCGGCTCAACACGTCGGCGGAGTCGCGACTCAAGGCGCCGGTGGATTCGCAGGTGGAGTGCTGGCCGAGGGATTCGGTTGCTGAGGGCAACGGGAGCCTGGATGGGGCGGCGCGGCGCGAGTTGGTGGGGAAGCTGGCGGCTATCAAGAAGAACTCGATGCGGCAGCCGACTGGCACGATGATCTACCTTCACCTCACCGACGAGGCTCTGTTCGCCGGCGAAGGAGTAGCCCGGGTCGAGGGATTCGGGCCGGTGCTCGTCACCCGGCTGGAGGAGTTGATCGGCCACGGCGACGTCATCGTCAAGCCCGTGATCGACCTCAGGGAGCGACTCTCCGCCGACTCCTACGAGATCCCGCAGCGCATCCGTGAACGCATCAAGCTCCGCTACCCCGCCGAACAGTTCGTCTACGGCACCGGCGACAGCAGCCGCACCGTCGACCTCGACCACATCGAACCCTTCAGACCCAACGGCCCACCAGGACAAACCAACACCGACAACCTCATCCCGCTACGGCGATTCAGCCACCGGGTCAAGACGCACGGCGGCTGGCAGGTCCGCCGCCTCACCGACGACGCCCTCGAATGGACCACCCGCCACGGCTTCAAGTTCATCGTCGACCACCAGGGAACCCACCTAGTCGACCGACAGTAAACACCTCAGCAGAAGCGTTTTTCGGGGGTGGTCCACCAGCCGGGGCCGTACTCGAGGTAGGCCGTGACGTGGATGCAGTAGCCCTGGGGGGCGGCTAGGGCGCCGGCGTACTCCGAGAAGTTGCCGTACTCGACTGACCAGTCGCCGGTGTCTCGGCGGCCCCAGATCTGGATGTTGTGGTCGCCGGCGGCGTGGTCGGCGGTGAAGGCGCAGAGGCGACCGCCGCGGCGGTACACGTACTCGCGGCCTTGGAGGCGGCTGGGCTCCGACTCGAGATGCAGGTGGCGCAGGCTGACCAGGGTGCCTGCCTCGCAGTACTCCCTGGTCCACAGGTTCCAGCCGGGCTGCAGCGACAGCACGGCCGAAGCGGTGAGCGCACTACTGCTCAAGATGCCGAGCGCCAGCAGCGCGACGGCGGCCACCCGCATGACTGACCTGCGAGAGCGGCGTTCAGATCGACGGTTGACCATGAGTCTCCCCCTCAACGAGCTGATCCTCCGAGCCCCCAGCCGGCCTTCGGCGACAGGCTAAACCTGGGTCGGCAGGCGGCGCCAGAGTTCGGGCTATCGTCGGGGTGCTTCGGAACCGTGAGAGGAGGGTCGTGGGTGGCTGATGTGTTCGCCGGGCGGTACGAGCTCATCGACCCGGTCGGTGCGGGTGGCAACAGCACGGTTTGGCGCGCGTGGGATCGTCGCCTGCGACGGCTCTGCGCGGCAAAGCTGCTCCAGCAGCGGCACGCGGGTGCCTTGCTCAGGTTCGTCCGTGAGCAAAACATGCGGCTGGATCACCCGCATGTGCTGAGTCCGTACGGCTGGGCTGCCGAGGACGATCAGGCGCTGCTGGCGATGGATCTGGTCGGCGGCGGCTCGGTGAGCAGTCTGGTCGCTGACTTCGGCGCGCTGCCGGAGCGCTATGCAGCCGAGCTACTGGCTCAACTCCTGGGCGCGATCGATCAGGTCCACGCGGCCGGGCTGGTGCATCGGGACGTCAAGCCCGCCAACCTGCTGCTCGAAGCCACCGGTACCGGACCACCCGTACTCAGGCTGAGCGACTTCGGCATCGCGTTGTCACTGGGAGAGCCGCGCCTCACGCAGCACGGCGCTGTCGTCGGTACGCCGGGTTACGTCGCCCCCGAAGCGCTGACAGGTGAACCGCCGTCCGTCAGCCAGGACCTGTACGCCGTGGGCGTTACGGGCTGGCAGCTCCTGACCGGCGAGGAACCTCCGGCGTTTGGGCCGCCGCCGGGCCGACCGCCGACAGTGGCTGGTGAAAGTGTCATCTGGCGGGTCGTCGAGAACCTGATGCAACCCGACGCGGCCGACCGGACCCGCTCGGCCCAGGAGGCACTGACAGCCTTGGCGCCGCTCCTGGCGATGCCACTGGAGCTACCGGCTCACACACCCGACGGAGAGTCGATCGAGGTCTTCGACCAACTCCCGCCACTACCCGAGCCCTACGCGTCCCTCGCCGCACCAACCGCCTCCCCCAACCAGCCAGCATCACCCGACCAGCTCCCACCACCCGAGCCACCGGCGCCGGGTCCGGAGAAGCAGTCGCATCCGGAGACGCAGTCGAGCAAGCGTCGTACCGTCGTGCTGGCCGCGGCCGGGGTCGCAGTACTGGCGGCAGCCTCTGCGATAGCGGTGCTGACACTCGACGGCCACCCCGCCGACAAGAACTCACCGCCGCCCGGTCAGCCCCCGAGCCAACAGTCGAGCGAGCCATCAAACCAGCCGACGAGCCAGACGACAGGTCAGACGTCGACGCCGACGACCGTTCGTACCGGGCCGATCACCCCGGTGCCCAACGCCGCCGTCAAGCTCGGCGGAGCCTGCGGTTGGCAGGAGGCCGGCAATCTCGAGACGACTGCTGACGGCATCCGGATCGTGTGCCGTCAGCAGGGGTCGTCCTATCGCTGGGTCAAGGCCGGTTAGTCCAGCCCTGCCCGGGCACGTTCGGATACGTCGGCGGCGCCGCTGGCTTACGGCGGCGAAGGATCAACACCAGCACGGCAATCGCGACGATCAGCAGCAACAGCACGGCTCCCAGAATGATCCAGGGCAAAGACGACGACGTCTCATCGGCCGCAGGCTTGGTGTCCCCACCCGGCCCCTGCGCCGCCGTGGTCTCGGACCCCGACGGCGTCGAGGCAGCCGACGGAGTCGACGTGGTCGGCGTAGGAGTAGTACCGGGTGTACCGCCCGTCGATACGCCGTACTCCGGACCGGCGACCTTGTCGCCCGCGACCGCCAGGTCGATCGTCACCGGTACGCCGCCCGCCGGGTGGTCGCCGATGGCGCTGCCCACCTTCACCACGAGGTAGTACCAGCCGTCGATGCTCGACTTACGCAGCACCGCATCGGATGCGTTGCGGTTCAGGTACGCCGTCCGCGGCGTCGCGATCGGCTTGCCGTTCGACGGCAGGGTGGTTGTCGAACCGGTGTAGGCCGTCGTGTCGTACTTGATGTCCGAGCGCACCGGACTGAACAGCCCGGTCCGGATGTTGGTGGTAGCCGCCCCCGGCACACCGCCATAGGCGACCCGGTACGCGAGTCCCTGCCCCCAGTCGAGATTGACGCGGTAGAACAGCTCCTCGCCGTTGTAGATCGTCTCGCCGTAGCGGCCGGAGCCCGGCAGGGTGGTCGCCTCGTTGAAGGAGCCGCCGCCGTGGACCGTCCGGACCGCGCCCGACGGTTCCTGCGCGAACTCGACGAGCCCGGTCTGCGCGGGTTCACCGAGGCTGCCGGTCACCGGCGGCTCGATCCGCAGCTGCAGCTCCAGCGGCACCCGGTCGGTACCGTCCTTCGCGTCCCGCGTGACCTTGAAGACGTACTTGCCCGGCACACTGCAGGCCTTGGGCTTCGAGGACCCGGGAACCGTCCCGTTCCAGCTGAGGACCGTGGTCAGCGCCCCGCCGTCGACCCTCGCACGCGTGTTCAGCTCCCGCTCGGACCGATAGCAGTCGGCGCCGCCCGGGCCGGTGATCCTGATGTCCACGACCTCGATGTCGCGGGGGTTGCCGCGCGGGAAGATCGCCGTCGCCGCGAAGTACACGGTCTCGCCGGCCTTCACGTCGGCCGCGTAGAACCGCTCCTCAACCGGGTTGAGCGTGTCCAGGTACTGGCCGGGCGTCATCGTCGGTGCCGTGACCGGATCCGCGGTGCCGGCGATCGGCTGGCCGGTCGGCTCGTAGTGCCGCAGCGCGCGATCCGTCACCCGGCCCAGTACGCCGAGCAGCGAGTCGGCGTCGGCGGCATCGTGATAGGTCCCGCCAGTGGTCTGCGCGATGCAGGCGAGCTGGGCCCGGGCCTTGGCGTCGACGCGGAACCCGATCGCGTGGACGTGCAGGTCGACTCCCTGCTTGCTGAGCTCCTTCGCCACGTCGCACGGTTGCGGCGGCGCACAGGTGTCCTCGCCATCCGAGACCAGCACGATCGAGCGCTGCCCCTCGGCCGGGAGCTGCGCGGCTGCGATCCGCAGGGACTGTCCGATCGGGGTGTACCCGCTGGGCTTCGTCGCGTTCACCGCGCGCTTGATCGCAGCCTTGTCGACCGGCTTCACCGGCTGGACGACCCGTACGTCCCGGCAGCCGGCGGCCTTCGCCGACCCGCTCGACCCGGTGCCCGCGCCGTAGATCGCCAGCCCGACCGGAGCTTGGGCCGGCAGGCCGTCGATCATCGAACCGACCGCCCGTTTGGCGGCGTCCATCCGGGTGCCGCTGCCGCCGACGTCCCGGGCGATCATCGAACCGGACGAGTCCAGCACCACCATCACCGGCGACAGGTCACCCTCGGCGGCGGCCGGCGAAGCATTTCCGAACGCGAACGTCACGGCCAGCAGAGGGAGGCCGGCCAGGGCGGCGAGGCGTCGTATCATGGCTTCTCCAGAGGGATTTGAGGGGCAGACATGCAGAAAGCTATCGTTTGCAGTTGCAATTTGCAAACAGCAATCCGGAGTCGGTGATGACTGCGACCTACGAGCGGAACCTCAAGCTACAGCTCGAGTGGTACGGCGAACCGCTCGGCGAGCGCTTCCGCCGCCTGCTCACCCGCCTCGAACTCTCCCAGGCGCAACTGGCCGGCGTACTCGGGCTGTCCGCTCCGATGCTGTCGCAACTCATGTCCGGCCAGCGCGCCAAGATCAGCAACCCGACCGTACTGTCGCGGCTGCTCCAACTGGAGGCGACGGTCAGCGACGCGGGCTGGTCCACGCTGCCGCCGGCCGAGCAGGCCCGCCGGCTGGACGAGATCCGCGGTGCCCAGCGATCGACCCTCACCATCGACCACACCACCGAAACCCCCACCGCGCAGCCGGCCCCACCCGTCGATCCGGTGGCAGCCATTCAGTCGCTGCTCCGCGACATCGCGTCCGCCGGCGATCTGCAAGGCGCCTCCGAACTGCTGGAGGACCGCTACCCCGATCTCGCCGAGGCCCTCCGCGTCCTCGGCGCCGGCCGCACCCAGGACGCCCGCGCGTACTACGCGAGGATCACCGGCCGCCCCTGACCGGCAAGGCGAAGTATTTCCCGTGATCTCCACGGAATGTGATCGACCGGGTGAGATGTGTGGAGACAACGGTGTCAGGTTCTGCATAAGGTGCGTTCACCACAACGGCCCTGTCGAGGGAGGGCTGTGGTGCCTTTACCCACCGCCCACAGGGGAGAGACACGCATGCGCAGAACTCGGAACCGATCGAGAACCGCGTTCCGGACCGGGGTCGGCCTGTTCGCCGCCGCCGCGCTGGTGCCGATGGCGTCGCTGACCGCGACCGCCAAGCAACCGGCGCCGGTGAAGCCGTTCGTCCAAGGGACGCAGACGGTCGCCGCCTACGACTACGACAACGCGATCCACGAGCGCATCCAGGTCGATGTGCCGGGGGTGGACGGGGATCAGAACGGGATCACCGACCAGATCACCGTCGACATCGTCCGGCCTGGTGAGGCGGCCGCGGCCGGCATCGACGTACCGGTCATCATCCAGGCTTCGCCGTACTACGCCAGCGACCCGAAGACGAGTTTCGACGCCAACGGCACCCGGCAGGTCTTCTCCAGCTGGCTGGACAACTACTTCGTCCCGCGCGGCTACGCGTTCGCCTACGTGGATATGCCGGGCACCTTCCGCTCGACCGGCTGCAGCGACGTCGGCGCCGATCTCGAGGTCCGCGGCACCAAGGCCGTCATCGACTGGCTGAACAACCGCGTCCCCGGCCACACCCCGGCCGGCGCCGTCGCCAAGGCCGACTGGTCCACCGGCAAGGCCGGCATGATCGGTACCTCCTGGAACGGCACGATCGCGAACTCGGTCGCCAGTACCGGCGTGAAGGGGCTCGAGACGATCGTCCCGATCGCCGCGATCTCCAGCTGGTACGACTACACCCGCAGCAACGGCGTCCCGTACTACGACGAGTACATGGGCTTCCTGCACGACTACGTCAGCAACGACCTCAGCCCGCGCTGTGTCGCGATGACCGGCGAGATCGAGCAGGACTCCGACACCCGCACCGGCAGCTACAGCCGCTGGTGGGACCCGCGGAACTACCGGCTGGACGCCAAGAAGGTGAAGGCGTCGGTCTTCGTCGTGCACGGCCTGGACGACGAGAACGTCAAGACCCGGCAGTTCGGCGAGTGGTGGGACGAGCTCACCAAGCAGGGCGTGCCGCGGAAGATCTTCCTGCACCAGGGTGTCCACCTGGACGGCTTCAGCTTCCGCGACGCTTACGTCGACCAGCTGCACCCGTGGTTCGACTACTGGCTGCAAGGCCTGCATAACGACATCATGAAGGCCCCGCAGGCGACCATCATGCGTGAGGACGGCACCTACACGACCGAGGCCCGCTGGCCGAACCCGGGCGCGAAGAGCACCAAGCTCGCGCTGAGCAAGCCGGCCGGAGGCGACACCGGTGGCCTGTCGATCGCGGCGCCGACCAGCGACCCGATCAGCTTCACCGGTACCGACAAGGAGTCGGTCGACACCGTCGTACTCGACCCGACGACTCCGCGCACCGACCGCGCGGTGTTCGTCAGCAACGATCTCGCCCAGCCGGTCCGGTTGTCAGGTACCGGCAAGGTGGAGGTCCGGGTCAAGGTCAACAAGGTTGCCGCAGGCATCAAAGCCCGCCTGGTCGACTACGGTACGGCGACCCGCTACACCAGCGTCAGCAACGTCCCGAACACCAGCAGGTGCTGGGGTGACGGCAACGCGCTCGACACCGGCTGCTTCGCCGACACCAAGATCAACACGGCCGTCTCGAACGCCGCGGTCGTGGTCCGGACGCTGGCCGACGTCGGCCACTACAAGTCGCCGGACGAGAAGGTCTCGCTGCAGTCCGGCAAGTGGTACGACCTGACCTTCGAGCTCAACGCCGACGACGTGCTGTTCGCCGCCGGCCACCGCCTCGGTCTGGTCCTGACCGTCGAACCCGACAACCCGTCGGTACCGTTCACCGGCGCGACGATCACCCTCGACCCGACCAAGTCGTCGCTGACCCTCCCGCTCGCCGGCGCAACGGCCAGCCTCAACGCACCCGAGGCCCCGCAAGCCCGCATCGCGGCCAACCAGCTGGCCCAGCCCGAGCCCGAGAAGGACCCCATCAAGCTGATGGAACAGTTCGTCGAAGCCTCGCGCTAAAGGAAGAAGACCCCGGCAGCCCTCAAGCTGCCGGGGTCTTTCAGTGCGCGTTGGCAGGTGGTTTGGCCAGGGCCGAGTAGGCCGAGACCAGTACCTCCGCGTCGTGCTCCCAGTTGAGCTCGTCACCGGCAGCCCGTACGCCGTCGACGTACCCGGCATAGTCCGCGATCAACGACCGCACCGCGGCAGCGAGCGAAGCGCCGTCGCCAGGCGTGTAGAGAGTGCCCAGGTGGTACCGAGTGATGACCGCCCGCAGCTCAGGCAGATCCGCGGCAACGACCGGTACTCCGGCGCGCACCGCGTGGAACAGCTTGTTGGGTAGGGCCAGCCGGTGGTTCTCGCACGTGTTCGTCAACGTGACAAGGGAAATCCCCGACTCCTGCAGCACCCGGTCGACCTCGTCGATCGACGTCTCGGGCACCTTCTGGACCGAGCCGAGGTCAAGCCGGTAGTTCGGATCGACCGAGCCCATCAGCAACGTCGGGAAGGGCGCCAGCAGCCGAGCCGCCTCGACCACGGCCGGCAGATCCCGCCCGGCGCCGACGCGACCGGCGTACAGCAGTCCGGTAGGTGCCGAGGGCAACGAAGGAGCGACCTCGGGACGCGGGAACGTGTTCCGGATTACCCGCACGTCCGGCAACCCGCGCTCACGCAACCGGCGAGCAATCCCATCGCTGACAGTGAAGACCACCGCAGCCTGACGAGCCAGCGCGAGCTCAGATCGACGCCCACGCACGCGCCACAACGGTGTCGGCCGCCCGGGCAGCGCCCGGTCGAACCACAACTCATGGCTGTCGTAGACCAGCGTCGCCGACCAACGAGAGGCAAACGCAGCGGCCAACTCCAAAGTGTTGAAGTCGTGCGCGTGCACCACCTCGAAAGGCTCAAGCCCCGACAAAGTCGCAGCAGCTGCAGTACGCCACTGCTTCTCCGTCCGCAGCCGGTGCTCCGGCAGCAACAGCCACCGGCCGAACCGCTGCACGAGCACCTTCGCCCCACGCTGCCCATGACCGACAGCAGGACCGCTACCGCCGCGCAGACCGGCCGAGCGGGAAACCGATTCGACCGTCGCGCCACCTTCGAGCGTGAAGCCCTCCGGCACATCCCGGCCGACCACGTGCACCACGTGGCCGGCTCCGGTCAGCGCCGCGACTTCGCGCAGGATGCGCGAGTCCCCGGCGATCGGGGACTGCGCAACCATCAGAACCCGCATGTCACCTTCCGCCGAGGAAGGGCAACAATGCCTCGACGGACTTACGCCCATCGTGTACTTCACGGATGTACCGCGGCCCGGCGTCGGCCATCTTGCGGGCTTCCTCGCGTTCCGCGACGAGCCGCTCGATCACCTCGGTCAGGTCGTCCGGCGTCGCCTCGACGATCGGCAGGTCGGTCGGCAGCAGAGCCCGGACGTGGTCGGCGACGTGCCCGACCGTGACCCGGCCGGCCGCCATCGCCTCGCAGCCGAAGACACCGTACGAACCGAGCAGCAGCTGGTCGACGACGATGTCCGCGTCCTTGACCATCGCCACCACCTCCGGGTGCGGAACACCACCCTGCAGCCGGCGGTACTCGATCAGGCCACGGGCATCGAGCTCGGTCAGTACCGGATCGACGAACACCGAACCCTTCAACGCGCTTGCCGACGGCGCGTGCAGCACCACCGGTACGTCCCGCTCCATGACCGGAGTCGCCGAGGCCAGCTCGTCCGGGTCGACGACGACCGGCAGCCACACGCTGCCCTCGACGTACTCGACCAGGTCGGGCGTGGTGACGAACTTGGGTCCGTCGTAGCCGGTCAGGTGCTCGCGGAGCAGGTCGTTGGCCGCCTGCAGCCGGACGGTCAGCTCGTCGGTGGGATCGGCGAACGGCGAGAACTGGTACGTCCGGCGGTGTCGGGCCGGGTCGCGCACCTCGGAACCGTGGAAGACCAGACCGTGCTGGATCCCGGCCGCGTCGAGCATCGGAACGTCCATGGTCCACATCTGGCCGGCCAGCTGACCGAACATCGGCCGACCCGCCTCGAACAGCACGTGGGTGACGTTCTGCAGCGCCCACGCGGTCAGCTCCAGCTGCCAGCGCAAGTCGGCGCGGTACTGCTCGAACGTCGCGGCGCGGTGCACCTTGAAGTCGTACCTGCCGCTGTTGGTCGACAGCGACTCCGCGGCGATCGACGGGACCTCACGGGTCACCGCGGTCGTCCACAGGTACGCCTGACCGGCGCTGTTCGACGGCCCGATCAGCAGCCGCCGTCCGGGCGCCTCCGAGTTCGGGTCGATGACCGGCTCCAGCTGCGTCCGGCCGAGCATCTGGGTGTAGAGCTCGCGCAGCCGATCGGCCTGCCCGCTCCACGCCGCTTCGTGCTTGTACGCCGGGTCCGCCAGCCGCTCGCGGTACGTCTCGGTGCGGCTCAGCAGCAGCTTCGCCTTCTCCGCGAAGCTGGCCGGGTTCGCGGCCTCGAAGTACTCGCCGATGCCGTGCGAGGTGACCCATTCCTTCATGCTGGCCATGTCGCTGACCAGCACCGGGAGCTCGCCCAGGCTGTACTCGAACAGCTTGTTCGGCATCGCCATCTCGTGGTTCGGAGCGCGCAGCATCGGGATGATGCCGGCGTCCGCCGTCGAGAGGAACGCGGTCACCTCGTGCGGCGCGACCGGGGACAGGTAGTGCATCCGGTCCTCGACGCCGAGCGATTCCGCCAGCTTGCGCAGGACGTCGACCGCGGGCTGCTTCGGCGACGGCACGGCGACCACGGCGAGGTGCACGCCGGGCATGTTCGGCATCGCCTGGATCGCGGTCTCGATCCCGCGGACCGCGGTGATGCCGCCGCTGTAGACCAGCAACGGAACCTCGCGCGGCAGCCGGACCTTGGCCCGGATGTCGTGCTCGATCTCGACCACCTCGGGGATGTCCGGGGTGTTCAGGATGACGGTCGGCTTGAGCGGGAGCTTGTGCTCCTTCTCCAGCCGGTCGGCGATCGCGGTGCTGACCGTGATGACCCGGTCGGCCGAACCCATGTACTCGCTCTCGTGGTTGGCCCACGCGGCGATGAACTTCTTCGTGCGCGGTCCGTACAGGGCGATGCCCGGCACGTACTCGTGCGCGTCGTAGACGACCTTCAGGTCCTTGCCGCGCAGCTTCGCGCGACCCGCCGCCCGCGCGGCCACCCCGATCACGTGCATGTCGTGCGCGTGCACGACATCCGGCTCGAGCCGGTCGATCAGGTCACCGAAGGCGAACTCGTAGTCGAGCGCGTCCGGGTGCACCCGGCGCCAGCGCGCCGGCCAGGTCAGCCGGTGCGCCACGCCGTCGTACGCCCGCCAGCCCGAACGGAACGGCTTGTCGATCGCGTTGCCCAGACCCTTGCGCAGCCAGATGCCGCGCCGGGCGGCCTGCCAGCCGCTCCGGCGTACCAAGCGGCCCAGAACGCCGACCTTGTAGGCCAGCGGTCCGGTCTGGCCGGCCTTCTTGGCCTGGATCGCGTGGCCCGAGTCGGCCTTGATCTCCTTGAGCCCGGACTGCACCCGGAGGCTCCGGGCCCGGTACGCCCGCGGGGTCTTGTACCCGAGGAACGGCGGACGCCACTCACGGTGCTTCTTGCGCGCGAACTTGCGCTCCTCGCGCAGGGTGAACGGCACCGCCACCCGTACGACCATCGCGCCGTCGAGCATCTCGCGCGACTGCGGTTCACCCCAGCTCGCGACCCCGAGCACAGTCACCTGTACTCCGGCCTGGGCCAGCGCTGCTGCCTCTTTACGGACCCGGCTGTCGTTGGTGACCGCGTTCGCGACGAGCATCACCACCCGAAGTTCTTCCGGGGAACGCGTCACTGGCGGACCGACCTTCCGATCACGATCCGACGGACACCCGCCCAGCGAGCGGCGTCGGTCGCGTCGCGACCGTCCACCAGCACCTGTACGCCCGGCAGCTCGGCCGGGGTCAGCTGCTTGTACTCCGGGTGGTCGGCCTGCAGCACCGCTGCGTCGACCGGCTCGCCCAGGTGGTACGCCGTGAAGCCCAGGCCCTGCAGCTCCTCGTCGGAGTACATCGGGTCGTGCACGAACACCTCGGCGCCACGCGACTTCAGCGCCTCGACGGCCGGGAAGACGCCCGAGAAGGCGGTCTCCTTCACCGCGCCGCGGTACGAGGCGCCCAGGACGACGACCTTCGCGCCGGCCAGGTCGCCGTACGCGCCCTCGAGCAGACCGATGGTGTACTCCGGCATGTCGAGGTTCGCCTCGCGGGCGGCCCGGACGACGGTGGCGGCCGGGTCGGTCCACAGGTACAGCCGCGGGTAGACCGGGATGCAGTGGCCGCCGACGGCGATGCCGGGACGGTGGATGTGGCTGTAGGGCTGCGAGTTCGAGGCCTCGATCACCTGGTGCACGTCGATGCCGTTGTTCGCGGCGAACCGGGCGAACTGGTTCGCCAGGCCGATGTTGACGTCGCGGTAGGTGGTCTCCGCCAGCTTCGCCAGCTCGGACGCCTCGGCCGAGCCGAGGTCCCAGACGCCGTTGCCGCGCGGCAGGTCGGCGCGCTCGTCGAAGTCGAGAACGGCCTCGTAGAACGAGATGGCGCGCTTGGCGCCTTCCTCGGACAGACCGCCGACCAGCTTCGGGTACTTGCGCAGGTCAGCGAAGACGCGACCGGTCAGCACCCGCTCCGGGGAGAAGACCAGGTGGAAGTCGGTGCCCTCGGTGAGGCCGGAGACCTCTTCCAGCAGCGGCTTCCAGCGGTTCCGCGTGGTGCCGACGGGCAGCGTGGTCTCGTAGCTGACCAGGGTGCCCGGGCTCAGGTGCTCGGCCAGCGAGCGGGTCGCGCTCTCCATCCAGCCGAACTCCGGCTCACCGGTCTTCTCGTCCACGAACAGCGGGACGACGAGGACGACCGCGTCGGCGCCGGGGATGGCGTCGGCGTAGTCGCTGGTCGCCCGCAGCCGGCCGTCCGCGACGGTCTCGGCCAGCAGCTCGCCGAGGTGGGCCTCACCCGGGAAGGGCTCCTTGCCCGCGTTGACCAGGTCGACGAACGCCTGGTTGATGTCGACACCGACGACTTGGTGTCCCTTGGTCGCGAACTGGACCGCCAGCGGCAGTCCGATCTTGCCTAGGGCAACTACTGCGATACGCACGAAAACTCCACTTGGTATGAATCATTCATCGGGGACCTCGCAGGCGCTTCTCTAGCGGGTGTTCAACGCACTTGTAGAGCAAGGCTGAGGCGGCGATCGAGAGCGCCAGCACCCCGGCGTACCAGGTCAGGTTCGACCAGCTGGCCGGAGCGGAAACGCCGTGGAACTCACGGATCGCGTAAAGGATGGTGGCGTGCACCAGGTAGAAGGAGTACGACCACTGGCCGAGCGCGACCAGCGGCTTGCTGCGCAACAGCGACCGGCCGCCGCGCATGTCCCGGGCGGCCACCGACAGGATCAGCAGGCCGTACAGGACGGTCAGGATCTCCTTCTGGGTGAGCGCCATGGTGGTGGCTAGCGGGATCGTCCGGTGCAGACCGGAGTAGTACAGGGTGTAGATCCCGACCGCGAAGATCGCGAAGGCCACCGGGAACGGCAGCCACGGCCGCCAGCCCGACCGCAGCGCGATCGCCAGGCCGATACCGAACAGGAACGCGACCGAGTGCCAGACCGGCTGCGGCAGCTGCGGCAACGTCTGCGGGTAGTGGAACAGGAGCAGCTTGTACCCCGCGCCGATCACCACCACCGACGCGCACAGGATCAGCCCACCGGCCAGCTTCAGCCGCTGGGTGGCCCGCCAGACGAACGGGAAGTACGCGTAGAAGAAGGCCTCGACCGACAAGGTCCAGGACGCCGGGTTGCCGGAGTACAGGATCGTCGGGTCGTTGGACCAGCCGTGCAGCAGGACCAGCGACAGCAGCAGGACGCCGATGTCGAACGGCTTGATCCAGCTCATCGCCGGATCCGGGTGGAAGCGGTAGAAGACGAAGACCGCCGCGATCAGGGCGACCGCGTGGGCCGGCCAGATCCGGGCGAACCGGCGCCGGTAGAACGTCCGGACCTTGGTCCCAGGCTGCGCCGACCAGGTCAGCACGAACCCGGACAGGACGAAGAAGAAGGTGACTCCGGAGGTGCCGTAGGTGAGGAACTTGAAGATCGGCAGCGGAGCCAGGTTCGTCATGTGGTGCGTGAAGACGAAGAACGCCGCCCACCAGCGCAGACCGGTGAGCGACTCGACCCGGGGCAGCCGCTTCTTCGGCGGCTCGTCGGCAGGGCCGGCCACCACCGGCACCGCCGGCTCGTCCTGAGCCGGCGGTGCGGTGGTGATCGGTTCCTGCGACTTCTCTTCGGCTGCCTTCGTCATCGTCCTATCCTGCGGCGAGTGCTGCGACGACCCGGCCGGCTGCTTGGCCGTCGCCGTACGGCTCGGCCTGGGCTGCGGTCGGTACCGGCCGGACGGCCAGCTCCGGCAGCTTCGACAGGTCCGTGGTGAGCACGTTCCAGCCGTCTTCGATGGTCTCGGTCCACTCGGTCTCGGTGCGCAGCGTGGTGCACGGCGTACCGAGCAGGAAGGCCTCCTTCTGCAGGCCTCCCGAGTCCGTCACGACGCCGACCGAGCCCAGGACCGCCGCGACCATCTGCGGGTAGGCCAGCGGCTCGGCGGTGTGCAGCGAACCACCCGGACGCTCCAGCTTGATGCCGAACTCGGCGCAGCGCGCGACCAGGCGCGGGTGCGCGAGCAGCAGCACCGGGGTGTCCAGCGCCGCCAGGCCGTCAACGATCGCGGCCAGCTGCGCCGGGTCGTCGGTGTTGTCGGCCCGGTGGATGGTGGAGACCAGGTACTCCCCACGCTTAAGGCCGTCCGGCAGCTCCAGCGGCTGGTCCTTCACCGCGTCGCGAACCCGGAAGCAGACATCCGTCATGACGTCGCCGACCAGCCGCGAGCGGTCCTTCAGACCCTCGTTGGCCAGGTGGCCCATGGCCACCTCGGTCGGGGCGAGCAGGATGTCGGCCGCGTGGTCGGTGAGCACCCGGTTGTGCTCCTCCGGCATCGACCGGTTGAAGGAGCGCAGACCGGCCTCGAGGTGCGCGACCGGCAGGTGCATCTTCACCGCCGACAGGGTGCCGGCCAGGGTCGAGTTGGTGTCGCCGTAGACGAGCACCCAGTCCGGGCGGTGCTCGTCCAGTACCGCGTCCATCGCCGACAGCATCGCGCCGGTCTGGACACCGTGGCTGCCCGACCCGACGCCCAGGTGGACGTCGGGGGCTGGGATCTTCAGGTCGGCGAAGAACACGTCGGACATGTTCTTGTCGTAGTGCTGCCCCGTGTGCACGATCACGTGCTCGTGCTCGGTGGCGGCGAACGCCTCCGCGATCGGGGCGAGCTTCACGAACTGCGGGCGGGCGCCCACGACGCTGAGAACCTTCATTACTGCGCGGCTCCCGCGTTGTCCGTGCCCAGGACACCGTTGACGGCATCGGTCAGCGCGACCGACTTGCCGTCTTCCGCGGCGGACTGGATCACGGCTTCGGCGACGACGACGGTGGCCAGACCCTGCTGCAGGGTGACGATGTCCGTCTCCTTGCCCAGGATGGCGTCCCGGAACGCCTCGTGCTCGGCCTTCAGCGGCTCGGGCTTGGCGATCGCGTAGCGGATCATGTCGCCCTCGGAGACACCGCGGAAGTGCGCGACGTCGTCCCAGGCGGTCTGCACGGTGCCGTTGGCGTGGAAGGACAGGTCGGCCGTCAGGGTGTCGGCGATGAACGCGCCGCGCTCACCGGTGACGACGGTCAGCCGCTCCTTCATCGGGGACAGCCAGTTGACCAGGTGGCTGGTCACGGTGCCGTCCTGCAGCTTGCCGGTGACGGCGATCAGGTCCTCGTACTGGCGACCGGACTTGTGCGCGCTCTGGGCCGAGACCGACGCGAACGGCGACTGGGTCACCCAGGCGGTCAGGTCGATGTCGTGGGTGGCCAGGTCGAGCACCACGCCGACGTCGGCGATCCGGGCCGGGAACGGGCCCTGCCGGCGGGTGGTGATCTGGTAGATGTCGCCCAGCTCGCCGGCCTCGAGGCGGACCCGCAGCGCCTGCAGCGCCGGGTTGTACCGCTCGATGTGACCGACGGCGCCGATCACGCCGGCGGCCTCGAAGGCCTTGGCGATCTCAGCGGCCTCGGACGAGGAGCCGGCCAGCGGCTTCTCGATCATCGCGTGCACGCCGGCCTCGGCCAGCGCCTTGGCGATCTCGGTGTGGTACTGGGTCGGCACCGCGACCATGCAGTAGTCGATGCCGGCGGCGATCAGCTGCTCGACGTTCTCGTGCACGGGCAGGCCGTTGGCCACGCCGTGCTTGTCGCCACCCGGGTCCGCGACGGCGACCAGGTCGACGCCTTCCAGCGAGCCCAGTACACGTGCGTGGTGGCGGCCCATCATGCCCAGGCCGATCAGACCGGCGCGGAGGTTAGCCATCTCACGCACCTGCCTTCGCGACGGTCGCGACCGCGGTGACGATGCGGTTCAGGTCTTCCTCGGACAGCGAGGGGTGGACCGGCAGCGAGAGCACCTCGGCGGCGGCCTTCTCGGTCTCCGGCAGGTCCAGCTCACGCTTGAACGAGGGGAGCCGGTGGTTCGGGATCGGGTAGTAGACGCCGCAGCCGACACCGTGCTCGTTGCGGAGCGCGTCGGCGAAGCCGTCCCGGTCCTCGGTCACCCGGATCGTGTACTGGTGGTAGACGTGCGTCGCCTCGGCGGCGACGGTCGGGACCGTCACACCCTGCAGGTTCGCGTCCAGGAAGGTCGCGTTCTCCTGCCGCTGCTTGGTCCAGCCGCCGACCTTGGTGAGCTGGACGCGGCCGATGGCGGCGTGCAGGTCGGTCATCCGGTTGTTCAGGCCGACGACCTCGTTCTCGTACTGCTTGAGCATGCCCTGGTTGCGGAACAGCCGCATCCGGCGCTCGAGGTCGGCGTTCGCGACCGAGTTCATGCCGCCCTCACCGGACGTCATGTTCTTGGTCGGGTACAGGGAGAACATGGCGAACTCGCCGAAGGTGCCCACCGGGGCGCCGTTCCAGGTCGCGCCGTGCGCCTGCGCGGCGTCCTCGAAGATGGCGATGCCGTGCTTGTCGGCGATCGCCTGCAGGGCGGTCATGTTGGCCGGGTGCCCGAACAGGTGCACCGGCATGACGGCCTTGGTCTTCTCAGTGATCGCGGCCTCGACCGCGGCCGGGTCCAGGCAGAAGTACGTCGGCTCGATGTCGACGAACACCGGGGTGGCACCGGTCAGCGCGACGCTGTTCGCGGTCGCGGCGAAGGTGAAGGACGGGACGATGACCTCGTCGCCCGGACCGACGCCCGCGGCCAGCAGGCCCAGGTGCAGACCCGAGGTGCCCGAGTTCGTCGCTACGCAGGCCCGGCCGGAGACCAGCGCTGCGCCGAACTCCTGCTCGAAGGCAGCGACCTCAGGACCCTGGGCGAGCATTCCGCTGCGCATCACACGGTCGACTGCCTCCCGCTCCTCCTGCCCGATGATCGGCTTCGCGGCCGGAATCGGCTGCACCATCAGTTCTCCTCCTGGTTTTCGTCGGCCGGCCGGAGCCGCCCGTCGGTTTCGATGTACATCTCGCCCGTCTGCGGGCACTTCCAGTCGCCGTTGCCGATCTCCTGCAACGGAACGCCTGCTTTGCCGACCCACTTGATCCGGCGGGCCGGGACCCCCGCGACCAGCGCGAAGTCTGGCACGTCCTTGGTGACCACCGCACCCGCGGCGACGGTGGCCCAGCGGCCGATCGTGACCGGCGCCACGCAGACCGAACGAGCGCCGACGGCGCTGCCCGTGCGCAGCGTCACACCGACGGCGTCCCAGTCGGACGCGCTCTTCAGCGTGCCGTCCGGGTTGATCGCGCGCGGGAAGTGATCATTGGTGAGCACGACCGCGGGCCCGATGAAGACGCCGTCCTCGAGCACGGCCGGCTCGTAGACCAGAGCGTCGTTCTGGACCTTGCAGTTGTCACCCATCGTCACGCCGGTGCCGATGTAGGCGCCGCGGCCGATGATGCAGTTCTTGCCCAGCACCGCGTTCTCGCGGATCTGGGACAGGTTCCAGACGGACGATCCGTCGCCGATCTGCGCGCTCTCGTCGACATCTGCCGACGCAGCGATCCGGGACGTCACAAGCTCTCCTTCGGGTCAAGCCAATCGGTGAGTGCACGGGCGGAACGCCGCCCGTCGTGCAGCTCCGCCACGAAGGCGGGGCCCGCGGTGGCCTGCTCGGCGGCCGCCGTACGGTCGGAGAGCAGGTCGGTGATCACACCGCCGAGCGAATCAGGATCCGCCTCGACGATCGGCACCTCGCGCCCAGTCAGACTACGCACTTGATCGCGTACCGCCGAACCGACGTAAGAAACAACCAAACGTCCGGCCGCCAGCGCCTCGGCCGCGGCGACGCCGTACAGGCCGATCCGGAGCTGGTCGACGACGATGTCGGCGTCACCGATCACGGCCGGCATCTGACCGTGGGTGACGCCGCTGATCCGCCGGTACTCGACCAGGCCGCTGTCCGCGAGCCCGGTCAGCACCTCGTCGATCACGTCGCTGCCCTTGAGCTGCGCGCTCGACGGGACGTGCGCGACAACCGGCCGGTCGGTAGAGAAGAGTGGTCTAGCCGCTTGGGCCCACGGCGCCGGGTCGATCGCCACGGGCAGCCACTGCGCCTGCGGTACGTCGTCCAGCAGGTCGACCGTGGAAACGAAGACCGGTACGTCCGCTGCCTCAACCAGCTCGGCGAACCGTGCTGCTTGCGCCTCCAGGCGGTCGGTCAGCGGGTCACCCGGGATGAACGGGGACCAGCGCTCACGCTTGGCGTGACGGCTCGGGAGGCGGATGTCGGAGCCGTGGAAGAGCAGGGCCGGCTTGATACCGGCGTCCTTCAGTTGCTGGATCTCGGTGAAGCCGTCCTTCAGGCCGCGGGCGCCGAACAGCGGGCGCAGCGACTCCATCAGGACATGCGTGTACGAGCCCAGGACGTGCTTCTCCTGGGCTCGCTGCCAGCGCGACTGACCGAACCAGTTCAGCGGTACGCCGTAGTCGTCCTTGAACTGGAACTGGCCCTTGCGGTGCACCGAGAAGCTGACTGCTGAGACGCCCTCGATGGTGTCCGCCGCGCGTGCCCAGGCGTAGCCCTGGCCCGCGCTGTTGGTCGGACCGATGAACAACCGGACCGGGGTGTCGGCCACCTGCGGAAACTCCGGTAGCTGCGCGTAGCTGTACCGCAGCCCCTTCAGCCGTCGCCGGACCGCACCCGCGGTCCTGGCAATCGGCGTCGGCAGGTGGTCACGAAGAGTTCGCGCAGATGTCATCTGCGTTCCCACTCCACCAGCCCGGTCCGGCATCTGGTCACTCCTGTCCCGCACCGACCAGGCGGTCGAGCTCGCGGCGGGCTGCCGGGAGGCCGAGTACCACCGGGGTCTCGGTCCGGCGCTGGCCGATCTGCCAGCCGGCCCAGACCGATCCACCGTCGAGGGCGATGATCACGTCGGCCTGCGCGATGGTGGTCATCACGTCGGCGCGGGTGTTCACCCTGCTCCAGTACGTCTTCGCGAGGTTGTCGGCCTTGCGGTTCTGGGTCAGCTTCTTCACCGGCCCGGACTTCTTAATTGCCGAAGGCAACATCTTCCCGCCGGCCCGCCGCAACTTCCGCGCCCGCCATTGCGCCGCCTTCACAACCCGCTTGGCCCCAGTAGGCCGCGGCTTCGCAGCCGGCTTGGGTGCTACCGGAGTGGGCTTCGGCTCGTTGATCGCCTCGGCCTCGGCGGCCACGGCTCCCTCAGTCGCCTCGGCTACCTCGTCGGCTTCGGTATCGCTGGACTCGACTGCGGTCTCGTCAACGACCGCTTCGGGAGCAGGTGCCTTGGCGGACTCGGAGACTGCGACTGGGATCTCGTCTGCTTCAGCTGCGTCTTCGACCGGCTCGGCCGGCGGGACGACTGCGACGGGCATGCGGCCGGGGCCGACGAGGGTGAAGCTTTTGACCAGGCCGTCTACGGGGCCGGAGGGCGGGACCCAGGCGACCACGTCGAGGTCCAGGTTTTCCGGGCTGCCCAGGTCGGCGCGGACGGTGTCGAAGTACGACGGAGGAAGCCGCCGGGTGCTCAGGAGTACGACCTTCATGTCAGACCACCGCCCCAACGCGCTCGCCCAGTGCCTTGATCCGCGGGTCCAGCTGCAGGTCGCGCCGGTAGCTCGCGCCGAACTCCCTTGCCTTCGCCCGAATGCCTTCGTCGGCGGTACGCGCCGCGTGAGCCGCCTCGATCAGGGCGTCCGCGATCGTCTGCGTGTCCGCCACATCCTTCACCGGGAACCACAGCGGATGCCCCCGCAGTACGTCGGACGCCGCGTTCATCGGGTCGTGCACCGAGACGATCGGCAACCCGGTGGCCAGGTACTCGAAGACCTTGCCGCTGGTGACGTACCGGCCCTTGCCCAGCATCAGCAGCTGGACGTCGAACTCGTCGTACGCCTTGGCGATCTCCGCCTTGCCGACCGGGCCCTCGTAGCTGACCTGGTCGTCGGCGGCGTTGTTGATGATCGCGAGCATGTCGGCCCGCGGCTGCGCGTAGTACCCGAGATAGCCGTGGATCTTCACCTTGGCGTCGCGCAGTTCGTCGGACTGCTGCTTGGCCAGCTGCCAGCCCTTGACGAAGTCGCCGAGCGGCACCTTCGGCGAGACCGTGCCGACGTAGCCGAAGACCAGCGGGCGATCGGTCACCGCGCCGCGGTCCTGCGTCGACGGCACCAGGTCGGGATCGAAGCCGTTCGCGACCGTGTGCATCTTGCCGGCGTGCTCGGGGTAGAGGTCCTTGTGCCAGTCCAGGATCGGGTCGTTGACGAACCAGACCTCCTGGGCGTCCTTGACCAGCTTGCGCTCCCAGCGGGCGGCGCGGCTGTTCGGCTCGTGCAGGCGGTCACCGCTGAAGACGTCCAGCAGCCACGCGTCGCGGTAGTCCATCACGTACGGCACATCGAACTTCTTGAACAGGTCGTACGCCGCGGCGAACGTCACGTGCGGGTTCGCGGTGGCGACGGTCAGATCGACCTTGTTCGCCTGGTGGATCTGCTCGGCGGCCTTCTCGATCGTGCTCCGCCACGGGCCGTAACCCGTTTCAGGGAAGGGGATCTGGTCGCGCCGGGTGCGCCACTTGCTCCACAGCTTCGGGTTCTGCGCCCGGGACTTGGTCCACTTGCGCAGGTCGGCCTCGAGGATCGGCCACTCGAACGGCACCCGGACGATCTCGATGTCGGGGTGGATCCGCTCCTCCAGCGTCAGGTCGGCGCCGGTGAAGCGGTGGAACGTCTCCTTGTCCGCGGTCAGCACGGTGACTTTCCAGCCTTGCTCGGCGAACCGGTTCGCCGTCGCGAGCGCGCGGTAGACGCCGCCGCCTCGGCAGGGCGGGTAGCCCCAGCAGACGTACAGCATGTGTGGGCGGGCCTGGTTCATGCACTTCCTCGCAGCAGGTCTTGGATGGCGTCAGCCATTTCGTCGTACGGGGTCGTCGACGGCAGGTGGTCGGCGGCCCACTGGAGTGCGCAGTCGCGCAGCTTCTCCAGCTCACCCGGGTCACCGGACCAACGGCGCAACGTCTCCGCGGCCTCGGCGACGGTGTCGATCAGCACACCACCGCCGGATTCCTCGATGATCCTCGTCTGCCGCGGCAGCCTGGTGGAGACCACCGGCAGCCCGCTCGCGAGGTACTCGTAGATCTTGGACGGCATCGCCTCGATGAACGCCGGGGTCGGCTGGAGCAGCGCGAGGCTGGCCCAGGCTCCCTCGGCGATCCGCCAGGCTTCGGCCGGTGGCTGGCGTCCGTGCAACCGGATCCGGCCGTCGACGTCGGGCTGGGCGATCCGGCGTTCCAGCTCGTCGCGATCGGCGCCGGCGACCGGACCGATCAGGTCCAGCGACCAGCCCGGTGCGGCGGCGATGGTGTCGACCATGTCGAACAGCCCACGGCTCACCCGCAGGTCGCCGACGTAGACCACCCGGGGCTCACCGGCGGGCGGTGCCGGGGCCAGAAAAGCCGCGACCGGCTGGTTGGTGACAACCATCCGGTGCTTGGCCTGGTGGGGCGAGAGGTGGGAATCAGCGACGACGGTGAGGTCGGCTCCGGCGGCCAGCCGGGTGCTCAGGGCCACCATCAGCCGGGCTGGCAGCCCCACCGGCCCTCTCGCCCAGGCCCGGTCGCGGAGCAACCGGCCGTAGTCCTCGTGCACGTCGGCCACCATCTTCCGGCGGCGCAGCTTCGTGACGAGCCGGGTGACCGGGATCATGTCCGGATCAACCGTGACGACCACCTTGGCGCTGGTGCGCCAGGGCAGTACGGCGGTCCGGGCCAGCCGCTGGACGAGGCTGCCCCGGTCGCCGGCGTGCACGACGGCGCCGGCCGGTCCCCCGGCCGGGTCGCCGAGACCCCACAACTCGACGTTCAGACCGCGCTTCTGCAGGGCTGCGGTGATCTTGTGCAGCCGCGCGTCGGCGACGTCGTGGCCGGACGTGATGATGCCCACGTCCGGCACGGGGGTGGATCGCATCGTCAGAAGTCCTCGAGGGTGGCAGCGCTCTTCGCGCTGACCTGCAGGAACTTCGTGTACTCGGCGATCACTTCGTCGGGGGTACCGCGCATCATCAGCTTGCCGTGGTCGAGCCAGATGGCGTCGTTGCACAGGTCGCGGACGCTGCTCATCGCGTGGCTGACCAGGAACATCGTCCGGCTGTTGGTGACGAGTTCCTTCATCTTGTCGGCCGCCTTCTGCTTGAAGGAGGCGTCACCGGCCGACAGGGCCTCGTCGATCAGCAGGATGTCGGGGTCCATGTGCACGGCGACCGAGAACGCGAGCCGGCTGAACATGCCGGACGAGTACGTCCGCATCGGCATCTCCATGAAGTCGCCCAGTTCGGCGAACGCGGCGATCGCCTCGTACCGCTCCTGGATCGCCTTGCGGCTCAGACCGGCCGCCAGACCGCCGAGCACGACGTTCTCCTTGCCGGACAGCGCGGCGTTGAAGCCGACGCCCAGCGACAGCAGCGTGCTGACCCGGCCGTGCACCTCGATCCGGCCGCTGGTCGGCGGCAGGATGCCGGCCAGCGAACGCATCAGCGTCGACTTGCCGGCGCCGTTCGCGCCGATGATGCCGATCGTGGTGCCGTGGTCGACGTCGAAGGAGACGTTCTGGACAGCCTTGACCTCGCGCACCGCGCGCTCGCCGCGGCCCAGCCGGACCAGGGCGCTCTTGAAGGTCGGCACCCGCTCGAACGTGGTCCGGTAGGTGATGGAGACGTCCTGGACCTTGACGGCCGGACCCAGATCTTTGTTCTGCATCGACTTCTTCTCGGCCTCAGAGACGGACAACGAACTCACGCTCCCTCGACATGAAGAACAACGAGCCGATCACACCGGCCACGACGGCCCAGAAGACGGCGCCGAGCCACATCTTCAGCTCCGGGACGTCGCCCCGGACCAGCAGGTCGGTCCAGCCACCGATCAGCGAGTAGAGCGGGTTGTACTGGATGAAGCCCTTGAACTTGGCCGGGGCCTGGTCGGCGTACCAGAGCACGGGCGACAGGTAGAGCCAGATCCGGACGAAGTACGGCAGGAAGCTGGTGGTGTCGCGGAAGTACACCTGCAGCGCGCCGAAGATCATCCCCATGCCGGCCGCGAAGACGGTCAGGCAGATCAGGAAGACCGGCGCCAGCAACATCGCCCAGTGCCACTTCTGCCGGGTGACCAGGTGGATGCCGAGGTACACGACCATCGTCGGCAGGAACCGGAAGAACGAGGTCCGCAGCGCGGCCAGCGGCAGCAGCATCCGCGGGAACGACATGTTCATCAAGAGCTTGCCGCCGCCGACGACGCTGGCCGCGCCCGACAGCATCGCGCTGGAGAAGTAGTAGAAGACGAACAATCCACCACACATATGAGCGAAACGCGCACCGGCGTCGTCCTTGGCGGCACCGCCCGCGATGATGTCCACCAGCAGGTAATACACAGCGGCCAGCAGCAGCGGGTTCAGAACCAGCCACACCTGGCCGAAGAAAGTGTTCGTGTTGGCCGCGCGGATGCCGGTCCGCGACATCTCGGCCGCGAACTCCCGCCGCTCCCACAGCGCCTTGAAGTACGGGCGGAGGGGCGGTAGGCCTACCTTGTGCGGTTCGTACACATGCACCGACGGGTTGAACTCCTCGTCGACGCTAGTCGCGTTCATTCAGGCGACGCCTCTCTGGGGACGGTCGTAGTCATCGAAATCCGAACGGGGTCCACGGTGAAGGGGCCACGCAAACCGGAAGCAGAGTAGCGGATTGGCGTCGGGACCGACGACACAGCGTGCCTCCTGGGTGAGCAGCGACGCACAGACGGCTACCGAACGTCGCAACCGACCGTGGAGTCACCTCCGGCGATCGTTATCTGGAATATACATTTGACACCTCACGCGAAGCTAATCAACGTACCCCGATCACGCCTGACGACGTAATCGACGCAACAGAATTGACCTTGTTCAGAGGTTGCCCGCAGCCCTCGTTCAGAAGAGGTGACTGGCCGACCGGTACGCCGGAACCGAAGCCAGCAAGGGCCGTCGCGGCGAACTCACCGTGTGCCCGGTGGGATCCACCCAGGGTCCGGTGGTCAGCGACCGCTGACCGGTGCCGCTGCCGGCACCGTCGCCCGTGGACAGCCTCACCATCCACGGAAGCTCACCTGACACTGCATGGATCCCACCGGCGACCCGAGGGCCCGGGTGCGGCACGATGACCAGGGCGGCGGTCATCGCGCCATGGCCGAAGGCCCGGCGATGATGCCTGGGCAGTACCTGACGCAGTTGCTGCGACACGGTGGTCTCCTCCTCATCGGCCTCACGATGGAGTTGCACAGTTTGTACACCCTCCGGCACAGCCGGTGATGGCACGGAAGTGCGAGGGCACCGATACGCCGGGATCGAGACCCAACCGAAACGGCGTTCGCTGACTTGAATGCGAACTGGGGCCAGAATTGGAACAGCAGCCCGGCGGCGCTCAGGTGGTCCGTCGCCGGGCTGCTGGACCTCAATTCTCGCTCACAACTGCGCAGAAATGGTGGCCAGATGGTGACACGGCACAAGAATGCTGACAGTTCAACAATTATTGCTCGGTGCAGTCGCCGGGATACGGACGGTGCCGGTGGGATTTCGGCGTTCGTTCTACCCTGGTGCGGCGGTGGCGCACGGTGAGCGCGCTCGGGAGGGAAGGGAGAGTCATGAGCTCGACCGACACGGAGCGTGCCGACCACTTACGGGTGCTCGGCCTGAACGACGACGAGATCCGGGTCTACCAGCACCTGCTGCGGGCCGGGCCGGCGTCGATCACCGAGCTGGACGAGGCGGTACCGGGCCAGGCGGTGGGCATCGACGCGACGCTCGGCGGGCTGGTCCAGGCGGGCCTGGCGCGCCGGTCGGGGTCGGACCACTCCAGGTTCCTCCCGGTGCCCCCTGACGCCGGTCTGGAGGCGCTGACGCTGCGCCGGGAGTCGGAGCTCAAGCAGGCCCGGATCGAGGTCCTGAACGCGTACGACGAGTTCCGCCGGACCGTGCACAACGAGTCGACCACGCACCTGATCGAGGTGGTCACCGGCAGCGCCATCGTCGAGCGGATCAACCAGATCAAGGGCAGCTCGCAACGGGAGATCCTGGCCATCGACTCCCCGCCGTACTACCTCGGCGCGGGCCCGAACCAGATGGAGATCGAGCAGCTCAACCGCGGCGTCTCCTACCGGGTCGTCTACTCGCCCGAATCGGTCGAGGTGCCGGGGTACCTGACCGAGAACATCCTGCCCTGCGTGGAGGCGGGTGAGCAGGCGCGGGTGCTGCCCGACGTACCGGCGAAGCTGACCATCATCGACGGCTCGATCGCGTTCGTGTCGATGTCGGTGCGCGACACCGACGTGAACCGGTCGCTGCTGATCATCCGGCCGAGCTCGCTGCTGACCGCGCTGATCGGGATGTTCGAGCTGTGCTGGCGCAATGCGTTGCCCCTGCACGCATCCGTCGGCACCGAGGACGACCGGCTGGAACCGATCGAACGCCGTCTGCTGGCCCTGCTGGCGACAGGGGCAGCGGATGACACGATCGCTCGCACGCTGGGCATCAGCCGCCGGACCTTCTTCCGGTACCTCGAACGGCTGATGAACCGCACCGGCGCCAGCACCCGCTTCCAGCTGGCCCTGCACGCGGCCCGCGAGAACTGGCTGTAAACGACACAAGGGCCCTGTTGCCAGGGCCCTTGTGTTGTTGACGAATCTACTTGGCCGGCATGAACTCCTTGGCGACGACCTCGGCGATCTGAGCCGTGTTGAGCGCGGCACCCTTACGCAGGTTGTCGCCGCAGACGAAGAGCTCCAGAGCCTGCGGGTCGTCGAGCGAGCGACGGATGCGGCCGACCCAGGTCGGGTCCGTGCCGACGACATCGGCCGGGGTCGGGAACTCGCCCTCGGCCGGGTTGTCGAAGACCAGTACTCCCGGAGCATCCCGTAGTACGTCGCGAGCCTCGTCGACATCGACCACCTGGCTGAAGCGCGCGTGCACCGACAGCGAGTGGGTCGTGATGACCGGCACCCGGACGCAGGTCGCGGAGACCTTCAGGTCCGGCAGGTTGAGGATCTTGCGCGACTCGTTACGGACCTTGAGTTCCTCCGACGACCAGCCGTCGTCCTTGAGCGAGCCGGCCCATGGGACCACGTTCATCGCCAGCGGCGCCGGGAACGGGCCGAGCGCGTTGCCGATCACCCGGCGGACATCGCCCGGCGTCGTACCGAGTTCGCGATTACCGGCCACCTTCATCAGCTGGTCGTAGAGCGCGTCGATGCCTTCCTGACCGGCGCCGGACGCGGCCTGGTACGACGCGACGATCAGCTGCTCGAGCTCGTACCGGTGGTGCAGCGCGCCCATCGCGACGATCATCGACAGCGTCGTGCAGTTGGGGTTGGAGATGATCCCCTTCGGCCGGTTGCGGGCCGCCTCGGCGTTCACCTCGGGCACCACCAGCGGTACGTCGGGGTCCATCCGGAACGCACCGGAGTTGTCGACCACGACGGCGCCCTTGGACGCGGCGATCGGCGCCCAGTGCGCCGACACCTCGTCCGGTACGTCGAACATCGCCACGTCGATGCCGTCGAAGGCGTCGGCGCTGATCGCGACCACCTCGACCTCTTCGCCGCGGACCTTCAGCCGTTTGCCTGCGGAGCGCTCGGAAGCGATCAGCCGGATCTCGCCCCAGACGTTCTCTCTGGTCGAGAGCAGGGTCAGCATCACCGTGCCGACGGCGCCGGTCGCGCCGACCACCGCCAGCGAGGGGAGCCCGGTCCGGTCCTCAGTCTGATCGAGTGCGCTCACAGGTGTCACCGTCCAGTTCCTCCGTACACGACAGCTTGGGTGTGCTCGTCGTCCAGGTCGAATGCAGTGTGCGCCGCTGTGACGGCCACGTCCACCAGGTTCTCGTCGACGACGACCGAGATCCGGATTTCGGATGTCGAGATCATCTCGATGTTCACGCCGACCTCGGCCAGCGCGGAGAAGAACTTCGCCGAAACACCGGGGTGCGAGCGCATCCCGACGCCGACCACGGAGATCTTGCCGATCTGGTCGTCGTACAGCAGCTGCTCGTAGCCGACCTCGTCCTTCAGCCGGGCGAGTGCGGACATCGCCCGGGCGCCGTCGACGCGCGGCAGCGTGAAGGAGATGTCGGTCCGGTTGGTGGCGACCGCCGACACGTTCTGCACGATCATGTCGATGTTGGTCTCGGCGCCGGCCACGGTCTCGAAGATCCGGGCCGCCTCACCCGGCTTGTCCGGTACGCCGACGACCGTGATCTTGGCCTCGTTGCGGTCCTGGACCACGCCGGAGATGATCGCCTGTTCCATGTCTGTCAGTTCCTTCGCATCGACAACCCAGGTGCCTTCCTTCTGGGAGAAGGAGGAGCGCACGTGGACGGGGACGTTGTAGCGCCGCGCGTACTCGACGCAGCGCAGGTGCAGCACCTTGGCGCCGCAGGCGGCCATCTCGAGCATCTCCTCGTAGGAGATCTTCGGGATCTGCTTGGCGGCCGGCACGATCCGCGGGTCCGCGGTGAAGATGCCGTCCACGTCGGTGTAGATCTCGCAGTAGTCGGCCTCCAGCGCGGCGGCCAGCGCGACCGCGGTGGTGTCGGAGGCGCCGCGGCCCATCGTGGTGATGTCCTTGGTGTCCTGGGCGACGCCCTGGAAGCCGGCCACGATCGCGACATGGCCCTCGCCGAGGGCCTCCTCGATCCGGCCCGGCGTGATGTCGATGATCCGGGCGTTGCCGTGCCGCGAGGTGGTGATCACGCCGGCCTGCGAGCCGGTGAACGACCGGGCCTCATAGCCCAGGTTCGCGATCGCCATCGCCAGCAGCGCGGCCGAGATCCGCTCACCCGAGGTGAGCAGCATGTCCAGCTCGCGCGGTGGCGGCAGCGGGGAGACCTGTTTGGCCAGGTCCATCAGTTCGTCGGTGGTGTCACCCATCGCGGAGATCACCACCACGACGTCGTTCCCGGCCTTCTTCGTCGCGACGATCCGTTGGGCCACGCGCTTGATGCAATCGGCGTCAGCGACCGAAGAACCGCCGTACTTGTGCACGACGCGTCCCACAGAGTCTCCTCATAGCTTGAATCCCCAGCGGTGCTGCGCTGGTTGCGGTACGCCGTGCGGCGCTGCACCGGGCGTAGTCGTTCGACTCATTCTAGCCGTGATCTCTTCGTTGCCTACGGGCCGACCACCGACTGGTCGGCCCGTCCTGCGCCGCGCCGACGGACCGGGAGGAACACCAGCCGCCGCAACCTCCGGCCGCAGACCTTCCGTCGGCTCGGACCAGTTGCTTATATAAGTGCTGGCTGAAATAGTCTGGGTATGCACGCCTTCGACATCCTCGGCGATCCGGTCCGCCGCCGGATCCTGGAACTCCTCGCCGACGGTGAACTCCCGGCCGGCCAGATCGCGTCGACGATCGGCGACGAATTCGGCATCAGCCAACCCGCCGTCTCCCAGCACCTCCGCGTCCTCCGCGACAACGGCTTCGCCACCGTCACCATCGCCGGCACCCGCCGCCTCTACGCCGTCAACCCGGCCCCCCTCCAGGAAATCGACACCTGGCTAAACCGCTACCGCCAATTCTGGACCAACCGCCTAGACGCCCTAGAAACCGAACTCCACCGCGGCCGCCGCAAGACCTGACCTACTACACGGCCTCTTGAACCAGGGGCTGGAGGTCCGCGGGGGCTTCGGGGTCGGTGGGTTGGTGGGGCGGGATGTGTAGGAGGGAGATTGCTGCGGCGAGGGTGAGTAGGGCGGCCATGACCCAGACGTAGCGGACGCCGAAGGCTTCTACGACCAGGCCTGCGACCGCGGAGCCGACGGCGCCGCCTGCCATGCCGGCGCTGCCCATCCAGCCGAAGACCTCGGTCTTGACTGAGTCGGGCGTCATCGCGCCGAGCCGCTCGTACAGGGCGCCGACAGTGGGTGCCAGTGCTAGTCCGGAGAGGAACAAGGCGATCCCGAGCGAGACGGGCGACCAGGTGGCGAAGACGCAGAGGAGCATGCCGGCCGAGACGAGCACTGCCCGGCGCCAGACGTAGGACCGCCGCCGAGCGGGCAGAGCGCCGACCAGTACGCCGCCAGCGAGGCTGCCGATCGCCCATACCGTCTCCAGGACACCGGCGATCAGCCGATTGCCGTGCGCGTCCGCAAACGCGACGATGCCGAGCGAGACCGACGCGAAAGCCGTTACACAGAAGGCGAAAGACAGGATCATCGGCAGCCTGTACCGATGCCAGAGCAGCTGCGGAGCCGTCAACCGCGCACCCTTCGCCGGGACGTGCTGAGCCGACGAAGGCTGGAGCATCCCGAACCACCACACCGTGATGGCCGCCGCCACCGCAGCACCCAGTACGCCGGCCCGCGGGCTGGCGAAGCTGACCACCAGTGCCCCGATCATCGGCGCGATCGCGAACAGCACCTCCGCCGCCGTCGCATCCAGCGCATAGACCGCCCGCAGGCGCGGCCCCTGGACGATGCGTACCCAGGCGGCCCGCTGGATCGCAGTGACCGGCGCGACCAGGATCCCGGCGATACCGGAGACCACTGGCATCAGCCGGTACCACTCGGACGGCAGCAGCGCGAGCACCGCCATCACCACACCCCAGGCCACCCCAACGGTGATCACGACCGTCCTGGCCCCGCGGCGGTCGGCCAGCCGCGCCCAGACCGGCCCACCGAGGGCCATACCGACCGAGTACGCGCCAGCCACGATCCCGGCCCAGCCGAAGTTGCCGGCCGCGTCCTTGGCCAGGAACGAGACCGGCACCATCGAGGCGATCACCGGCAGCCGGGCGAAGATCGCCGAGGCCAGCAGCGCGAAAACGCCTCGGGTCCGCCACAGGTCGCGATATGCCGACAGGTCCATAAGCCGAATTCTGTCCTGTCGCACCGACACTCCGCCTCAGGATTTCTCCCTATTCACGGCTACTCGGACACCTAGAGAGTATGCGAACATATGTTCGTGCCCGACGGCGAAGCGACCATCCTGCATGCCGACCTGGACGCCTTCTACGCGTCGGTCGAGCAGCGGGACGACCCACGCCTGCGCGGCCGTCCGGTGATCGTCGGCGCCGGCGTCGTGCTCGCCTGCAGCTACGAGGCGAAGGCCTACGGAGTCCGTACGGCGATGAACGGTGGCCAGGCGTACCGCCGTTGCCCCCAAGCGATCGTGGTGCAGCCGCGGATGTCGGCGTACTCCGAAGCGTCGAAGGCGGTCTTCGCCGTCTTCGAGAACACCACCCCGCTGGTCGAGGGGCTGTCGATCGACGAGGCGTTCCTGGACGTCGGCGGCCTCCGCAAGATCGCCGGTACGCCGATGGAGATCGCCCGCCGGCTGCGTTCCGAAGTACTGGCTCAGGTCGGGTTGCCGATCACCGTCGGGGTCGCGCGGACGAAATTCCTGGCGAAGGTGGCCAGCGGGGTCGCCAAGCCGGACGGATTGCTGCTGGTGCCGCCCGATCGGGAGCTTGAGTTTCTGCATCCGCTGGCGGTCGAGCGGCTCTGGGGCGTCGGCGAGGTGACCGCCGAGAAGCTGCGAAACCGCGGGCTGACAAAGGTCGGCGATGTCGCGATGTTGCCCGAGGCGGCACTGGTCGCGATGCTCGGGCGAGCCTCGGGACGGCACCTGCACGCGCTCGCGCACAACCGGGATCCGCGGCCGATCGAGGTCGGCCGGCGACGGCGGTCGATCGGGTCACAGCGCGCCCTCGGACGTTCACCCAAGTCGGCGGAGACCCTGGACGCGGTACTGGCCGGGCTGGTGGATCGGGTCACTCGCCGGATGCGATCGGCGGGACGGGCCGGGCGGACCGTCACCCTGCGGCTGCGGTTCGACAACTTCACCCGGGCGACCCGCTCACATACGTTGCCTCAGGCAACTGGTCAGACGCGGGCGATCCTGATCACCGCGCGCTCGCTGATGGCGACGGCCCGGCCGATCATCGAGAAGCAGGGCATCACCATGGTCGGCATCTCGGTCGGCAACCTGGAGAACGAGGCCAGCCTGCAACTGGCGCTGCCCTTCGACAAGGCCGCGAACGACGAGCTCGACTCGGCCCTCGACGGGGTCCGCGATCGGTTCGGCAGCAACGCGGTCACCCGCGGCAACCAACTCGGCCGCGACCAGGGCCTCACCGTCCCAATGCTGCCGGACTGACCCCGACGAGCTTCACCAGGTAACGGTCGATCTGATCGTCGAGCGGCGGCCAGGGAAGATCCGGCTCGTTGAGTCGCATCGACACCGTGCCATGCACGGCCGCGCGGAGATCGAAGGCGACGGCCGCGGCGTCATCGCGCGGAACCAGGCCCGCGTCCATACAGCGCTGGACGATCTCGACGGTCTGCTCGCGGACGACGAGCTTGAACGACATGTCCGCCCGCTGGTTCAGCGAGCTCTCGTTCAGCACCTTGTAGAGACCGGGATGCTCGCCGGACCAGCGCGCGAGCACCCGGATCCGCGCCCGCAACTCGGCCACCGGATCGGCGCCGCCGACGTGCTGAACGGACTCGACGAGGTCGTGATGCGCCTGCTTCAGAGCCACGTACACGAGCTGGTCGCGGTCGGCGAAGTGGAGGTAGACCGAGGTCGCCGCGACCCCGATCTCGCGGGCCACGGCTCGCATCGACAGCGGCTGGTCGTCGCCCAACTCGTCGAGCATCCGAACGGCGGCGTCGACGATCTGCTCGCGCAGCCGCTCCCCCTGTCCGCGCGGATTCCGGTCGCGCGGCGTCGTCGGCTTCATGAGCTCGATTGTAGTGCTACGGATGTCACGCTACAGTCGTAGCACTACAGCTGTTCACATAAGGAGAATCATGAGCCTCCGGTCCGCCCGATGACCGTCCGCCCCACCCGGCCCGCGGCCGGTACGACCGTCGACCACCGCCGCTGGTGGGCCCTCGCCGCCGTGACGACGGCCCAGCTGATGATCGGTCTCGATCTGACGGTGATGAACATCGCGCTGCCGTCCGTGCAGCTCGACCTCGGCCTGTCCGGGCCCCAACGGCAATGGGTGATCACGGCCTTCGCACTCGCCTACGGCAGCCTGCTGCTCCTGGGCGGCAGGCTGTCGAATCTCCTCGGCCGTCGGCGCAGTCTGCTGATCGGCCTGGCTGGTTTCGCCTTCGCCTCCGCACTCGGTGGCGCCGCGATCGATCCCGCGATGCTGCTCGGATCGCGCGCCCTGCAAGGGGTTTTCGCGGCCCTGCTCACTCCGTCGGTACTCGCGACGCTGGCCATCGCCTTTCCGCTGCCGGCCGAGCGCGGCAAGGCCTTCGGAATCTATGGCACGGCACTGGGGAGCTCGTCCGGACTCGGCGTGGTGCTCGGTGGGATCCTCACCGACTACCTCGACTGGCGCTGGTGCATGTACGTCAACCTTCCGATCGCGGTCGCTGCGGCGGCCGGCGTGCTGTACGCGGTACGGCCGAGCCCGCGCGCGAGCGGCGTACGGATTGATCTGGTGGGAGCCCTGCTCGCGACCTCTGGGTTGATGGCGCTGGTCGCCGGGTTCGCCCAGGCCGAGACCGATGGCTGGGGCACGGTGACGACGATCGGATTCCTGGCGTTCGGTGTGGTTGCCTTGACCGCGTTCATGTGGACGCAGAGTCGGGTCGCCGCTCCGCTGCTGCCTTTGCGGGTCGTGCTCAACCGCCGCCGAGCCGCCTGCTATCTGGCGGTGCTCAGCTTGGCTGCGGGGATGTTCGCGGCATTGTTCTTCCTGACCTTCTACCTGCAGGACGTTCTCGGCTACTCGCCGATCAAGGCCGGGTTCGGCTTCCTTCCATTGACTGCCGGGCTGATGATCGGCGTTCGGCTGGTGAGCCCGCTGATCGCCCGTGTCGCGGTGCGGTGGTTGCTGGTCCCGGGCATGTTGATCGTCGCGGCGGGGCTGGTCCTGCTCGGCCTGCTACGCGTTGACAGCAACTACTTCCTGCAGGCGCTCCCGGTGTTCCTGCTGGTCGGCCTCGGCACCGGCTTCGTCCTGGTGACGGCCAACAGCACCGCAACCCTCGGCGCCGGTCAGGACACCGCCGTCGCCGGTGCCATGGTGATGACGTCACAACAGATCGGCGCCTCCATGGGCACCGCACTCCTCAGCACGATCGCCGGCACAGCGGCTGCGGACTACCTCGCCGTGCATCCCGGATCCGGCCCGCTGGCAACCGTCCACGGCTTCACCGTCGCAAGCCTCGGAGCCGCCGCCTTCCTTGGCGTGGCAGCTCTTTCGGTCTGGACACTCGCCGGCCCGGCGGACGGTCAGGGGCGGGGGTAGCCGATCTCGGTGATGTCGTCCTTGAGATCCTTCAGCAAGACCTCGGGGTTGAGCGCGGTGACGATCTCCTCGGTCAGTGGCATCAGCGCGTAGACATGCTGGATCGCGCCGAGTTCCAGGGCGACTTCGTAGTACTTCTCGGCGAAGGTCAGGTACGCCTCCGGCCGGCCGTCGGCGAGCAGGTCGAACAGCCAGTCGGCGCCGTCCTTCTCCACCCCTTCGACCGGTCCGCATTGCCAGCCGTCGTCCGCCGGCGTGCGCCAGAAGCAGACGGTCACCTCGCGATCGCCCTGGTCGTTGGTGAGCGCGGGCTCGTCCAGGGCTGGCGCGAGCACGTCGGGCACCCCGATGAAGAGGCCGGGCCACGTCTCGCTGGTCCGGCGACCCCAGGGTGAGATCGGCGACTCGTGGTCAAACCCTTGGGCGATGACGCCGTCGGGCGAGAAGACGATCGAGTAGCTGTCGCCCGTGCCGCTCTTCATCAGCGCCGCCTCGTCGGTCGGCGACCACTGCGCGTCGAACGAGTAGATCCGGTACTCCGGCTCCGGGCTGAGCACGGCATCGAGCATGGCCAGGGCGCGACTGGTCCGGCGAACCTTGTCGACGTCGGGCAACCGGCGGATCAATTCATAAACAGACACGCGGACATTCAACCGGTTCGCGGGCCCCGTCGCGAGGCCGGCCGCGGCGCCCTGTGGACAACCTGCGCCGAGCGGGAATATCCACGCCCGCCCGCCTTCGTTGCCTACGGCGCTCGTTCCGACGCCCGCGATCTTCGCCGCACCGCCGGCCGTCGGCGGTAACGCCTGGTTCGCTCTGTCCGGCCGTGCGGAATCCACTGGCTGACCATGTCGGGGGGCGCGGTGGGCGGCGCGTGGACGGTCGTGATCCTGGCCGCCGTCACCTTGCTGATCGGCTGGATCGCAATGCGCTCGATCGTCTTCATGACAGTCAATCGACGGAAGCGGGCGCTGGTACAGGTCGCTGTACGGTGAGAGCGACAGCCTTCGAGCTGGTAGGAACTACCCACTAGTCCGTCCGGAATACCCGCTGGAATCCGGAGGCTGCACAGTTCATGGTCGCTGGTAAAGCATTTCCCTTTCCGCTGTTCGGGATCGCGTTCGGTCTGTCCGGTCTGGCCGGTACCTGGACCGTCGCGGCAGACGCTCTGCACTTCACGGCTGGCATCGCCAACGCGCTGTGGATCATTGCCGCAGGCATCTGGTTGATCAGCCTGGTCAGGTACGGCCTCGGCGCTCGTACTGTGCGTCAGGTGCTGGCCGATGTCCACCACCCGGTGCAGGGCGTGTTCGTCGGGCTGATCCCGGCGAGCGGGCTGCTGCTCGGCGCGCGGCTGAGCCAGTACGCGTCGACGACCGGCAAGACGGTCGTGGTGATCATGGCGGTGCTGACAGCAGTACTGGCCGCGTACTTCGTGCACCGGCTGATGCTGGGCGGGCTGGAACTCGATCAGCTCCACCCGGCGTACCTGCTGCCGACGGTCGCGATCACCTTCATCGGCGCCCAGACGCTGGCGACGGTCGGCCTGCCTGAACTCGGTTTCGCGTCCTTCGGGGTCGGCGTGCTGCTCTGGCTGGTAGTCGGAGCCGCGATCACGGTCCGGCTCGCAACGCGGCCATTGTTGCCTGAGGCACTGATCCCGACGTTCGCGATCTACGCCGCGCCACCAGCCGTCGGCGGCAACGCGTACTTCGCGCTGACGGGACGACCGGACGTCTTCCAGCACGCCTGGCTGGGCACCTTCATCTTGTTCCTGCTGGTCCAGGTCGCCCTGATCCCCACGGTGGCGAAACTCCCGTTCAGCCTGACCTTCTGGACCATGACCTTCACCACGGCCGCAGCCGGCACCTACGGCATCCACTGGCTGACAGCAACGCAGCCAGCTGGGCGCGACGCGTGGATCATCGCGATCCTCGCACTAGTGACCCTGTGGATCGGCTGGGTCGCGGTTCGCTCGATCCTCGTTGTCGCAGCGAACCGGCGTACCTGAAAGTCAGCGGCGCTGGACTGCTTCCTCGGCGACCTCGACGAGCTCGCGATCCGTTGCCTCGGTCTCCGGGTCGTGGGCCGGCTCGAGCCGGTCGTGCGCGATGAGCGATTGGATGGCGCGCAGTACTGCGCTCGCGGCCGCGCCCCAGGTGGAGACGTAGGAGAACTGCCACCACCAGAGCGCCTCGACGACCCGGCCCTCTTCGTAGTGCGCGAGTCCGTGCACCAGGTCGGTCGCGATCGCGGTCAGGTCGTCGGAGAGCCGGTTGACGGTGATCTCCGGCGGAGCGGCGTACGGGTCGAAGACCTCGGCGTACTCGTCGAGGCCCTCGAACAGGATCGCCAGCCGGTCGCGCATCGCATCGAGGTCCGGATCCGGACCCGCGTCGCTCTCGAACCGCTCCTCCGGGACGAAGTCCTCGAAGGCACCCAGCCGCCCGCCGGCCAGCAGCAGCTGGCTGACCTCGAGCAGCAGGTACGGCAGCGAGGCGAGACCCTCGTCGACGCCGTCCTCATCGGGCTGCGCGGCGATGTCGCGCACCGAGATGAGGAAGCTCTGCACCTGGTCCGCGATCTGTTCGGCGAATTCCAGCAGGTCCTCGGAATCCGTGGCCAAAGCGCGCTCTGCAATATCGGTTGATTCAGTCATCGATCGATCGTCGCCCTTCAAACGCCCGTCCGAGTGTGACCTCGTCGGCGTACTCGAGGTCACCGCCTACTGGAAGTCCACTAGCCAAACGAGTGACGCGCAACCCCATGGGCCGGAGCAACCGGCTCAGATAGGTGGCTGTCGCCTCACCCTCGAGGTTCGGATCGGTGGCCAGAATGATCTCGGTCACCTCTCCGCTGGCGAGCCGCTGCATCAGTTCCCTGATCCGCAGCTCGTCCGGCCCGATCCCCTCGATCGGCGAGATCGCGCCGCCGAGGACGTGATAGCGGCCGCGGAACTCGCGGGTCCGCTCGATCGCCACGACGTCCTTGGCCTCCTCGACCACGCAGATCAGCGCGAGGTCGCGACGCGGGTCGCGGCAGATCCGGCACTGCGTCTCCTCCGAGACGTTGCCGCAGATCTCACAGAACTTGACCTTCTCCTTCACCTGCACGAGCACGTGCGCCAGCCGGCGGACGTCGGTCTCGTCGGTGGAGAGCAGGTGGAAAGCGATCCGCTGGGCGGACTTCGGACCGACGCCGGGGAGCCGGCCGAGCTCGTCGATGAGGTCCTGGACGACCCCCTCGTACACGTCAGCCCGGGTTCTGACCGGGCGAACCGGTCGCGTCTGGCTTGCCGAAGCCGATGCTCGGCCGGTCCTGTACGCCGGGAACGTCGGCGGCGGACGTGTCGTCGTCATCCGCGCCGCCGAACATGCCGTCGAGGCCGGGCATACCGCCGCCGAGGCCACCGGCCAGCGGGCCCATCGCGTTGGCCGCGACCTGCTTGGCGTTCTCCGAGGCGTCCCGGACGGCGGCAACGACCAGGTCGGCCAGCGTCTCGGTGTCATCGGGGTCCACGGCCTGCGGGTTGATGGTCAGGCTGAGCAGCTCACCGGTACCGGAGACGAGCGCGGTCACCAGCCCACCGCCGGCACTGCCCTCGACCTCCTGGCTCTCCAGGTTGGCCTGAGCCTCCATCAACTGGCTCTGCATGGCTTGCGCCTGGGCCAGCAGGTTGGACATGTCGAAGCCACCAGCGCCCTGCGAACCGCCACCGTCGAACACCGCGATCTCCCGTCCGAACTGCTTCCCAGTTCCACTTGCTCCCCGAGCCTAGCCGGTCGCCCCGACAACCCCGCGCTCCGGTGGAAACCGATGAGTCTCCCAAGCCTTCTCCACAAGTTGTGGACACCTTTATCCACAGGCTGTGGACGACTGGCCCGCCAGAGCCTGCCCACTGTCCCGCCCGCTGTGGATGAACAACACCCAACCTGTGAATTCGAAAAGAGTTCACTTCGCACCCCTTCCCGCCGGCGGGCAGGCGTCCGCGGGGAACGGGTCGGCTAGTTGGATTCTTCGCTGATGATCTGCGCGCCGAGGGTCTCTGCCAGCAGGTTGGTATGGCTGCGAGAGTCTTCTTCAAGGACGATGTCGTCCTCGCCGACCGCTTCGGCCTCCTCCTCAGGCGTGAGGGGCGCCTCCTGAACCTGTACTTCGGCAGCCCGCCGACTCTGCTCAGCCGCCACAGCAGCCTCAGCCGCCCGCCGCTTACTAGCCGCCTGCTCCCGCCGGTCCTGAACCGGCTCAGGACTAGCCGCCGGCGCCGGCGGCCCTCCAGCCTGCTGCCCCGGTTGCAACCCGCTGTGGTCGGCCGCCGGTGCTTCCTGCACTGCAACCGCCGGTCCCCCACCAGCCTGTACGCCGACAGCCGGCCCACCCGACAATGCCTCTGGCTCACGCAACGCGGTAGCCACCGCACCCGCCGAACCGTCCCCACCCACGGCGCCAGCGTTCACACCAACCACGCCCGCGGATGCGTTACCCCCAGCCATTCCCACCGGGGTGCTCCCGCCAGCGGTACCCACCGGAGCGCTCCCCCCGGCCGCTCCCGCCGAGCCGTTGCCACCACCTGCTGCACCGGCCGCATCCGGCCCGTGGCCAGCACCGGCCCCACCATCACCAGCCAGAGCACCCGACCCCGGAGCGCCCGGTCCCTGAGTGCCCGAACCGGAAGCTCCTGCTCCCGGGACACCAGCACCTGGAGCGCCTGCTGCTTGGGCGACCGAACCCGGCGTACCTGTTCCGGGTGCCGACCCGTGGGTGCCTGGGCCTTGCATGCTGCTCGAAGGGCCACTGCCCGGAGCTTGCGGCGCTGCACCAGCGCCTGCGCCCGGAGGCTGCTGCGCGGCACCAGCGCCCGGTCCTGCGGTGGGCGCGTTCGTAGTACCGGGGGCCGAGTTGCCGGCATCCCAGGACGACGGGGGCGGCGAGCTGGGGGGTGGGGCTGCAGGCGGGGTTGCGCCTGGGTCGCTGGAGGGGTCGACCACAGCTTCGATGCGGCGGTTGAGGCCGATCGTGTCGATCATCGCCTGCTGCAGGATCTCGTCGCTGCCGGAGCGCGCGAAGCTCTCGCGAGCACCGGCGTTCACCAGCCCGAGCGTGAGGGTCTGCTCGTCGATCGCGATGACCTGCGCGTTCTGGCTCAGCATGATCCACGCGAACCGCCGCTTAGCCTTCACCGCCTCAAGAATCTCCGGCCACAACCGCCGAACATCAATCAACCCAACAGACCCCGAAGACGTCCCGGCCGCGGGCCCGCGGCCGGGCGCGCCCTGAGCGGGAGCCCCCTGCGCAGGCGCATTGGCAGATCCCGAACCCGCAGTCGTTCCACCGCCCGCGGCACCTGCTGCCCCGCCGGCCGCGGTCCCGTCTCCGCCGCCGGACGCAGCACCTGAGGCAGCCTGCGAAGACCCGCCTTGCGTCGAGCCCGCTGCGGGCTCAGCTCCCCACGCACCGGAACGCGACCCGCTGTTCCCAACCGGCACCGAAGCGCCGGCCTGCGCCGCCCCTGACGGACTGCTGGCTTGCGCCGACCCTGAACCGCCCTGCCCTGCCGCCGGTGCGCCGGACTCCGGGGACGTCGTGGACGAGCCTGCGTGTGCCGACGACGGCTGACCCTGGCCAGCACCCACTTGCTCCTGAGCCTGCGGCCCGTTGCCTGCGCCAGTCTGCGGCGAGCCAGGTGTCGGAGTCTGCTGCGACGCGGCAGCACCCGGCGCGCTCGTCGCGTGATCCGAGGCGGCTGGCTGGCCGCCACCTGGAGCAGCCTGCGAAGGCGAGCTCTGGCTTCCTGCCGGAGCTGCTTGCGGAGGCTGGTTTCCGGTGGGAGCTGCCTGCGGAGCGGCGGTGTGGGACGGAGCGGGCGGCTGATGTTGGGGCTGCTGGGTGGGTGCTGCCGCGAAGGCGGCCGGAGTGCCGGCTGGGATGGAGCCGCCGGTGATGGTTAGGCGGCGTTCCATTCGGTCCAGGCGGGCTTGGATGCCGTTGGTGGAGTCGTCGGCGCCGGGGAGGAGGACCTTGGCGCAGATCAGTTCCAGCTGGAGGCGGGGAGCCGTCGCGCCGCGCATCTCCAGCAGGCCGGCTGCGACGATGTCCGCCGCGCGGGTCAGCTCGGCCGCGCCGATGCCCGCCGCCTGGGTCTGCAGCCGCTCGCCCTGGTCCTCGGCCGCTTCGATCAGCCCGGACGTGACAGCGTTCGGTACCGCCGACAGGATCACCAGGTCGCGCAACCGCCGCAACAGATCCTCGGCGAACCGCTTCGGGTCCTGCCCGGTCTCGATGACCTTCTCGATCGTCTCGAAGACGGCCTTGCTGTCATGCGCCGCGAACCCATCCACGCAAGCGTCCAGCAACGAGTCCGGCGTGAAGCCGAGCAGCTGCACGGCCAGTCGATACGTCACGCCATCAGCGTTCGCCCCACCGATCAGCTGGTCGAGCACGCTCAGCGAGTCACGCACCGACCCCGCACCCGCGCGGACCACCAACGGCAGCGCGGCCGGCTCGATCGTGACGCCCTCGGCATCACACAGGGTCGCCATGTACTCGGCGAGCGCCTTCGGTGGTACCAGCCGGAAGGGGTAGTGGTGCGTGCGGGACCGGATCGTGCCGATGACTTTCTCGGGCTCGGTCGTCGCGAAGATGAACTTGAGGTGCGGCGGCGGCTCCTCGACCAGCTTCAGCAGGGCGTTGAAGCCCTGCGTGGTGACCATGTGCGCCTCGTCGATGATGTAGATCTTGTAGCGGCTCTCGACCGGCGCGAAGAAGGCCCGCTCGCGCAGGTCGCGCGCGTCGTCGACACCACCGTGCGAGGCAGCGTCGATCTCGATCACGTCGATGCTGCCGGGGCCGCCGCGGGCCAGGTCGGTGCAGGACTTGCAGACCCCGCACGGCTCGGCGATCGGGCCCTTCTCGCAGTTGATCGCGCGGGCCAGGATCCGGGCGCTGGTGGTCTTGCCGCAGCCGCGTGGACCGGAGAACAGATAGGCGTGGTTCACCCGGTTGTTGCTCAGCGCGTTCCGCAGCGGAACGGTGACATGGTCCTGCCCGATCACCTCGGAGAAGGTCTCCGGGCGATACCGGCGGTACAACGCAAGGGGTGCTTCCACGACGGCAACCCTAGCGCCGCGCGCCGACAATCCACTCTCCCCCGTGCACAGGCGGCGTACAGATCAGTGCAGACCTCGCCCGGCAGCTCAGTGCAGACCTTCCTCCAGCAGCCCGAGCAGGTAGTCCCCGTAGCCGGACTTGGGTAGCGCGTCGGCGCAGCGTTGCAGCCCGGCGTCGTCGATGAACCCGCGGCGCCAGGCGATCTCCTCCGGGCAGCTGATCTTCTGCCCTTGGCGCGTCTCGACCGCCCGGACGTACTCCCCGGCCGACATCAGCGCGTCGAACGTCCCGGTGTCGAGCCAGGCAGTACCACGCGGCAGTACCTCCACCTGCAACCGCTTGTCCTGCAGGTAACTGGCGTTGACCGCGGTGATCTCCAGCTCGCCACGCGCTGACGGCCTGACCTCCTTGGCGACCTCGACCACGTCGCTGGAGTAGAAGTACAGCCCCGGTACCGCGTACTTGCTCTTGGGCCGCACCGGCTTCTCCTCGATGCTCAACGCCCGCCCGTCCGCGTCGAACTCGACCACCCCGTACGCCGAGGGGTCCGCGACCCGATACGCGAAGATGACCCCGCCGTCGACCTCGTTGAACCGCTGCAGGTGCAACCCGAGTCCCGGCCCGTAGAAGATGTTGTCGCCGAGCGCCAGCGCGACCGGGTCCGAGCCGATGAACGACTCACCGATCAGGAACGCCTGGGCCAGACCGTCGGGACTCGGCTGTTCGGCGTACGAGATCTCCATCCCGAACTGCGAGCCATCTCCCAGCAACCGCCGGAACTGCGAGGCGTCGCCGGGCCGGGTGATCACCAGGACCTCACGGATGTTCGCCAGGATCAGCGTCGACAGTGGGTAGTAGATCATCGGCTTGTCGTACACCGGCAAGAGCTGCTTGCTGACCCCCATCGTCAGCGGATGCAGCCGGGTACCGTCGCCACCGGCCAGGATGATCCCTCGCATTCCCGCCACCCTACCGACGCCCAAACCCTTTGGCAGACGACCGGCGATTCGGGGAGGATGCGGCTCATGCTGGCCGATGAGCATTTCCTCGCCCAGGTCGTGACCGAGCTCGCGAAGCTGCCTGGGGTGACCGCAGTTGCGCTCGGTGGCTCGCGGGCGCAGGGGACGCATCGGGCTGACAGCGATTGGGACCTGGGCATTTACTACCAGAACTCCTTCGATCCGCAGCGGCTGAGGGATGTCGGGTGGGCCGGTGAGGTCTTCGAGCTGGGCGCCTGGGGTGGCGGCGTCTTCAACGGGGGCGCTTGGCTCGAGATCGATAGTCGGAAGGTGGACGTCCACTACCGCGATCTCGACGTGGTCGAGCGGGTGATCGCAGAGGCCGAGGTTGGGCAGTTCACGATCGAACCGTTGATGTTCCACCTGGCTGGCATCCCCAGCTATCTCCTCGCGGCGGAGCTGGCGTTTGCGCAAGTCCTTCATGGCGAACTCCCCCGGCCCGCCTACCCGCCCCTGCTCCGAGAGCGAGCCTCGGCGAGGTGGTGGGCCAGCGCCGACCTGCTGTTCGGCTACGCCAAGAACAACTGCACGCAACCTGGGCGCCTCACCCAATGCCTCGGTCTAGTGGCGCAGGCAACCATGATGGCGGCCCACGCGGTGATGGCCGCCGAGGGTCGGTGGGTAACCAACGAGAAGCGCCTGCTCTCAGACGCCGGCCTGAACTCGATCAACGACCTCCTCGCAAACCACAGCACCGACCCCGAGACCCTCACCGCGTTGATCGACACCACCCGCACCACCTGCAGCTCCCGCCTCGCACTCGCCACCAGTTCCTAGACCGGTGAGGCAGCCCTGGCCGGTCCACCGGATCGTTGGTGTCATTCGAGGTGGTAGTCGGCGAAGCGGGTTCTGAGGGTTTTCTTGGAGAACTTGCCGACGCTGGTCTTCGGGACCTCGTCGATGAACTCGACCGCATCGGGGAGCCACCACTTGGCAACCAGAGGCTCCAAGTAGGCGAGGATCTCCTCGGAGGTCGCAGTCGCTCCTTCTTGCAGTACTACGCACGCCAGCGGCCGCTCGTCCCACTTCGGATGCGGTACGCCGATGACCGCCGCCTCCCGAATTGCCGGGTGGGCCATCAGCAGGTTCTCCAACTCGACCGAGCTGATCCACTCGCCACCGGACTTCACCAGGTCCTTGGTCCGGTCGACGAGTCGCACTGAGCCGTACTGGTCGATGGCTGCGACGTCGCCCGTCTTCATCCAGCCGTCCTCGGTGTTGAGCTCGACCCCTTCGTCGGGCCGGTAGTACTCCGCCGCGATCCACGGCCCGCGGACCTGCAGCTCACCCGTCGCCTCGTCGTTCCAGGGGAGCGGCGTGATGGATCCGGGCTCGACGATCCGGACCTCGACCCCCGGCAACGGCAGTCCTTGCCGAGCCCGGAGCTTGGCCTGCTCCTCCTCGGGCAGCTCTTGGTCGCGCATCGGGACGTGTGACGCCGTCGCGACCGGGCTCGTCTCGGTCATGCCCCAGGCCTGCAGGATCGGCTTGCCCAACTTCGCCCGGAAGGCCTCGGACAGCGCGAGCGGCACGGCCGAGCCACCACACGGAATCCGCCGCAGCTTGGGCAGCTCCACGCCGTCCAGCAACGGCAACAGCCCTTGCCAGATGGTCGGCACACCCGCGGCGACCGTAACGTCTTGCTCCTTCAGGAGCTTGAGGATGCCCTGCGGTGACATGTCCGGTCCGGGGAAGACCAGGCTCGCGCCGGCCATCGGGGCCGCATGCGCGAGACCCCAGGCGTTGGCGTGGAACATCGGCACCACCGGCAGAACGGCGTCGGTCTCGTGCAGTCCGATGGCGGCATTGGTGAGCACCCCGATCGAATGCAGCCAGGTCGACCGGTGGGAGTAGACGACGCCCTTGGGGTTGCCAGTCGTCCCGCTGGTGTAACACATCGCGGCGGCCTGGTTCTCGTCCTCGACGTGGAACTCGACCGGCTCAGCGGCGGCGAGTAGCTCCTCGTAGTCGTGGAAGCGGTCGTCGTCCGGCAGCTCGACGCTCGGGGCGCCGGCCGGCAGATCGTCCATCACCACGATGTGGCGGAGCAGCGGCAGCCGGTCGAGCAACGGCAGGAACAGCCCGAGCAACGACCGGTCGACAAAGACCACCTCGTCCTCGGCATGGTTCGCGATGTAGACGACTTGGTCCGGGAAGAGCCTGATGTTGAGCGTGTGCAGCACCCGCCCGGTGCAGGGCGCAGCGAAGTACAGCTCGAGGTGGCGGCCCGAGTTCCAGGCGAAGGTGCCGACCCGGCCGTCCGAGCTGATGCCGAGCGTGTCGAAGACGCCGCCCAGCCGTCTGGTCCGCGCGGCCCACTCGGCGTACGTAGTACTGGTAGGTGCGGGGCCGCCGGTATAGACGGTCTTGTCCGGGAAGAACTGCTCCGCCCGGCGGAAGATCGTGTCCAGGGACAGCTGGGAATCCTGCATCAGACCCTTCATGGACACACTGTGCCAGTACCGGTGTCAGGTTGACCATGACCGCTTGGTGACCTGCAACTGCACTGAGAAGGAACTCACACCGCCGACGACCAGACCTCCGAACCGGTTTCCACCGCCGCACCGGACAGAACGGACGAAGAGATCGCCAGCGCGATCAGGTGGTCCTGGCAAGCCGAATCGAGCGGGTACGGCGGCTCTCCCGCACCCCGGCACCACGCCGTCATACCGGCCAGCAACGACCCGATCGCGATCTCCTCGTCACTCAGCCGAACCCCGGGAAACGGGTTCCGGTAAACCACCGAGCCGTCGAGGCTCAGATGGTCGAGCGCGAACCCCTCCAGGTTCCCGCCGAGCCCCGACTGCCGCCGAACCAGCCGCGACTCGACAGCCGTCACCGCATCGACGAGCCGCACCAAACGATCGTCGACCAGCTCACCATGACTCCCACGAACCACGATCCGGCTGCTACGCAAGGGGTTGTGCCACTGGTTGTCGGTGAAGTCATACAGCCCGACCCGACCACCGAAATCCAGTGTCGCCAAGGTAGTGACGGCCGAACGTACCGACCCAACACCCGTCCACCCCTCACGCGTCATCGGATCGACCAGCGGCGCCACGAACTCCCGCGCCTCGACCGTCGCCGGCGCCATCCCGACCCCCAACAGCATCCGAATCACCGAGACCGCGTGGTACAGATGCGTGGACGACAACTGAACAGATCCGACCTCCCCGAGCGCACCGCCCCGGATCACGGCCAACTGCGCCGCATGCGAAGGCAGGAACGGATTCTGCTCGGCGACCTGCACCAGCCCGCTGCCGCCCACAGCGGACCAAAGCTCCCGCAGCCCCTCCACCGACGGAGCCGGCGGCGTCTCGGTCAGCACCGGGATGCCCTCGGCAACCAACTCCGCGGTCACCACCGGCGCGACCTCCCACGGCACCGAGACAACAACGAAGTCCGGCCGCCCCGCCGCGAGCAACGAATCCACCGACCGGTACGCCGGTACGCCCCACCGCCCCTCAACCGCCTGCCCACGCTCGGCCGTCCGCGTGACCACCCCACTCACCGCGAACCGCGAGGGCATCACCTCCGCCAACCGGAGGAAGAACTCGCTCCTCCACCCGCTCCCCACGATCCCGTACCGCCCCGGCTGCTCAGACATGCGCCAAGTCTCACCCCAGTAGATTAGTTGACACGACATACATGTCGTGTAATGTATTAATCATGATCAGCAAAGTGAGCACCCTCAGCACCGGAAGCGTCCGGATCCGGCCCGAACACGTCGGCCCCACGGACAAGAACATGTACGTCTGGCTCGCGACCTCGAAGAGCTGGACCCAACCGCGTCCGATCAACGTCTACGTCGTGGAGCACGAAGACGGGCTCGTCCTCTTCGACACCGGCCAGGACCGTGCCTCCGTCACCGACCCGCACTACTTCCCGGGCGGCCCCACCGGCCTCGTCTACGACCGACTGGCGACCTTCGACATCGCCCCCGATCAGACCCTCCCGAACCTGCTGACCGCAGCCGGGTACGACATTGCCGACGTCCACACGGCGGTGCTCTCACATCTGCACCAGGACCACATCGGCGGCCTCCCCAACCTCAGTAAGGCAAGAATCGTCATCGCGGACGAGGAGTGGAGGTCGATGCGCCGTCCGCTCGCCGCCGCCCGCGGCTACCTGCGACGCCACATCGAGCGCCCCGACCTCAGGTGGGAGCGCATCCACCACGAGGGCATCGACCCGATCGGCCCCTTCGACCAGGGACACGACCTGTTCGGGGACGGCAGTCTCGTACTGCTGCCGACACCCGGCCACACCCCAGGCTCGCTCTCGATGCTGGTACGACGTACCGGCGCGCCGCCGCTGCTGATGGTCGGCGACCTCACGTACGACGCCGACCTACTCGCCGCCGGCGAGATCCCCGGAGTCGGCAACAGGTCGGAATTGCATCGCGCAGTCGCCAAGGTCAACCAGTTGCGCGAACTGTTCCCCGACCTGGTCGTCCTGGCCGCCCACGATCCCGCCGCACACCTCGCCCTGCACTAGCGAGAGGATGTCCATCTATGAAGGATGCCGAAGAGCTGCGGTACTTGATCCTGGCGATCCAGCGTGAGGGCAACCGGCTGCTGGCCGCCGACCTCCGTCCGCTGGGAGTCACGCCGTCGCAGGCCGAAGTACTGCGCGTACTACGTGACCACGGCCCCCTCACCCTCAGCGCACTCGGCGGCCTGCTCGTCTGCGAGACAGGTAACAGCCCCAGCCGCCTAGTAGATCGCCTGGTCGCGCAGGGCCTAGTGCAACGCGACACGGACCCGGACGACCGGCGGTACCTAGCACTGAGCCTCACCACCGAGGGGAAGGCGCTCAGCAAGCGCATCGTCGCCGTCGAGGAGAAGCTGCACACCGGTATCGACCAACTAGTCGCCGGACAACCAGTGGCCGAGACCCTCACCACCCTGCGCGCCCTGGCCGGCGCCTTCCCCGCAGGAGAAGCACTAGCCAGGCGACGCGCAGTAGAGAAGGACTAGTTGAAGTGGGCTCCCGGCTTGCGATAGCCGCGGAGTAGGTCGCGGGAGATGATCAGCCGCTGCATCTCGTCGGTCCCCTCGAAGATGCGCCACAGCCGGACCTCGCGGAACCAGCGCTCGATCGGCAGCTCCTTCGTGTACCCCATCCCGCCGTGGATCTGCAGCACCCGATCAGCGACCCGGTTGACGGTGTTGGTGCCGTACAGCTTGGCGATCGCGCTGTCATGCTGCGGCGGGCGCCCCTGGTCGACGGACCACGCGGCGTAGAAGACGAGCCAGCGCGCCGCCTCCAGCTCGACCTCGGAGTCCGCGATCATCCACTGGATCGCCTGGTTGTCGCCGATCTTGCTGCCGAAGGTCTCCCGCGTGGTCGCGTGCTCGATCGCCAACTGGAGCAGGCGTTCGCACGCGCCGATACCGCGCGCGGGGATGATGAATCGGCCCTTCATGATCCACCGCATCGCCAGCTCGTACCCCTGACCGACCTCGCCGAGTACATGGTCGGCAGGGACCCGGACGTCGTCGAAGTTCAAGGTCGCCGGCACCGCCTGGCCCATGGTGACGATCGGGTCGGAGGTCCAGCCGCGGTCCCGGTCGACGAGGAAGGCGGTGAACCCGCCCTTCGACCCCAACTCCCCATCGGTGACCGCGATGACGATCGCGAAATCCGCTTCGTTGCCGCCGGTGATGAAGGTCTTCTCACCCCGGATCACCCAGTCGTCGCCGTCGCGGCGGGCAGTGGTCCGGATCGCCCGGGTGTCGGAGCCGGCGCCCGGCTCGGTGATCGCGAAACACGACTTGCGCTCACCCGAGATCGTCGGCAGCAGGTACTCCTTGCGCTGCTCCTCGTTGCTCTCGAAGAGGATGTTGTCGGCCTCGCCGCCGAATGAGAACGGCACGAAAGTACGCCCGAGCTCGCTCGTGATCAGGGTCTGGTCGACCGCCGACAGATCCATCCCGCCGTACTCCTCGGGCGTGCTCAACCCCCAGAACCCGAACGACTTCGCCTTCAGCCGCAGCTCTTTGACCACGTCCGGCTCGATCCCCGGCAACCCCTCCCGCTCCCGCTTGAGCACCTCGTTCTCCAGCGGCATCAGCTCCCGGCGGACGAACTCCCGCGTCGTCTCGCGGATCGCCCGCTGTTCCTCACTGAGCGAGAAGTCGACCATCAGCCCTCCATCGAATGGGTTTTCAACCCACCGTAGGCGGTTCTACCCTCGCTCACATGCTGATGGAGATTCGCGGCACCAGCCTGTACGTCGATCAGCGCGGGCCCTCGAACGCTCCGGCGCTCCTCTTCCTGCACGGCGGGCCGGGCTCGGGAACGTACGACTTCCTCTCCTTCCAGGGCGATGCACTGTCCCAGCAGCTCCGCCTGATCGCCGTCGACCAGCGCGGCGTCCAGCACTCCGATCCGCTGGTCGGCGAAGTCACCGAGGACGACCTGATCGCCGACTTCGAGGCAGTACGGGCATCGCTGGGCATCGATAGATGGGCGATCCTGGGCCACTCGTTCGGCGGCCGGCTGGCTCTCCGGTACGCCGTACTGCATCCCGCGATCGTCGAGCGGGTGATCTTCGAGAACCCGGCCTGGGACTTCGACCTCGTCACCCGGAACCTGGTCCAGGCAGGCCTGCCGCTATTGCGCGAACTCGGTCTGGACAAAGGCGTGGCCGAACTGCTCGAGGACCGCGGCCCGATGACCGTACAGAAGTGGGAGGAGCGGATCAGCGCGATGCAACGCCTCGGCGACCGCCGGATGGAGGTCTACCTCGGACCGGGCTCGAAGGACCTGAAGCTGCCCGCCGACGAGCTACCCGACGAGATCCAGAGCCGGGCCGGCCGCTTCGCCGAGAGCATCATCCACTCGCCCGGCTTCCTCGAATCGCTCCTGCCTCTCCTCAGCCAGGTACCGCAGCCCGCACTGCTCATCAAGGGCGGATACGACCCGGTGACCAGCCCGACCGAGATCACCCGCTTCCAGCAGGACGTCCGCAACGGCACGTACCGGTACTTCGAGGCCGCCGGCCACTTCGCCCACGTCGAAGCCGCCGACGCCTACACCCGGCTGGTGACTGAGTTCGTCCTCAGCTGAACGCGCGGACCGCCACCACTCACAAAGCCCAGCTGAGGGCTGGACCACCGCCGCGTCCAGGCGTGAACCGCAGCTTTGGGTGGCCCGCAGCGAGGGTTGGTGAGTGGTGGCGGTCCGGGGCGTCAGGGGGCGATCGGGACGGCGCGCTTATGGATGGTGCGGCGGTGGTAGCTGATGATCGTCTCGGCGGCCTTGTCGCTGACCTGCTTGCCCTCGAGGAAGTCGTCGATCTCGTCGTACGTCACCCCGAGCACCAGCTCGTCCGGCACACCCGGGTTGGACGTCTCCAGGTCGGCGGTCGGCACCTTGCCGGTGATCAGCTCCGACGCACCGAGCTTCGCGCCGACGGCACGCACCCGGCGCTTGGTCAGCCCCGCCAGAGGGGTCAGATCGCAGGCGCCATCGCCGTACTTCGTGAAGAACCCCATCACCGCCTCAGCCGCGTGATCCGTCCCGACCACGAGCCCGCCGCGCGCACCGGCGACGGCGTACTGCGCGACCATCCGCTGCCGCGCCTTGACGTTGCCGCTGTGGAAGTCCTCGCGATCACCGAGGTCGGCGTGCCGGACCGACTCGACCAGCGCATCCGTGGCCGGCTTGACGTCGACCGTGAGCGTCTCGTCCGGGCGGATGAACTCGAGCGCCCGCTGCGCGTCATCCTCATCGGCCTGTACCCCGTACGGCAGCCGCATAGCGATGAAGGTCGCCTGGCCGCCCTCGGCCCGGACCCGCTCGACGGCTAGCTGGCAGAGGCGGCCCGCAGTACTGGAGTCGACGCCGCCGGAGATACCCAGCACGTACGCCTTGGCGCCCGAACTCCTGAGCTGGTCGACGAGGAACGCGATCCGGCGCTCGATCTCGACGTCGGCGTCGAAGGACGGCGTCACCCCGAGCTCGCCGATGATCAGTTCCTGCAGGTACCGGCGGTCGAGCTCGCTCATCGGACTCCCTCGTAGGCGTGGATCGTTTTCGATCCCAGCCTATTTCGCCGCGGTTGGAGGCTGCGGCGATGGGTCCGGACATAAGGATTCCCCGCGCACCCGGAAGAGCTCACTTACCCTTGCTGCCTTCCGGCCCTGGGGGAGTTGGGCGAGATACCGCCACGCGGGGAACCAGCCAGAAGTGTACGTGATCAGGCCCCCCACCTCAGAATCCGGCCCTCCGGTACTGCGGAACCCCGACTCCCCGCGCCGCCGGGCCTGGCGGATGCCGAGTCGCCGGAATGCCTGCGCGGCCGGCCAGGTTGGCATCGTTATGACGAGCCTCGACTTCGGCCCCTTCGGGATCACCACCGGTCTGACCAGCAGCTCCGACTCCCTCGACGCAGCGCAGGCCGCCGAGGACCTCGGCTACCCCGCCATCTGGCTCTCCGGCGGTCCACTGCCCGGCCTCCAGACCGTCACCGACCTCATCCGAGCGACCTCGACGATCAGATTCGTCACCGGCATCCTGTCGGTCGACACCTACAGTGCCGCCGACGTGACCTCCGCGTACGCCGCCCTGGAGGCCGCCGCCCCCGGCCGCTTCATCGTCGGCTTAGGCGGCGCCCACGGCCCTCACCCGATCGCCCGGCTCAACGAGTACCTCGACCAGCTGGACGGCGTACCGACTAACCATCGGCTGCTAGCAGCGCTCGGGCCGCGGATGCTCGAACTGGCTGCCGAACGGACTGCTGGGGCATACCCGTTCCTGATCACTCCTGAGTACACCGCCGAGGCCCGCAAGACCCTGGGCCCAGACAAGCTGCTCACCGTCGCCCACCTCGTCGTCCTAGAGTCCGACCCAGCCCGGGCCCGAGCAATCGCACGAGACACGATCAGCTTCTTCCCGAAGATCCCCGGCTACGCCGCCTCCCTCAAACGTCAAGGCTTCACCGACGCGGACCTGGCCGACCTCCCGGACCACCTGGTCGACTCACTCGCCGCCTGGGGATCGCCATCTGAGATCGCCGACAAGCTCCACCAACACCACACCGCCGGCGCAGACCACGTAGCCATCAACGTCATCACCGGCATCACCGGCCCCCAGCCGGTCGACCAGTGGCGAGCACTGGCCCCCGCCCTGCTCTCGTAGCAACCGCCTTATTTCATTGACCTCAGGACAACTGCTTCTCATAGAGCCGCGTCACGCTTTCGAGCTTGTCGTACCGATAAGGCTTCACCTCACCCGTCTGCCCAAACCCCAGCCGCTCCCAGAACCCCTGCGCCTCCGCGGCATTGGTGTCGACCACAGCCAACCTGAGCGTCCGTACCTCCGGCCACTCGCGCTCGACGTACTCCTCCACTCCCCGGTACGCCGCTGCGCCGGTGCCCTTCCCGCGATGCTCGCCGTGGACTTCGAGCAGGCCGATGAAAGCCGTGTGCTCGTTGGGATATCCCCTGATGAGATCGACCACCGCGACGAGTTGCTCGCCTTCGATGAGCCCGAGAACCTTCTTCTGCTCAGCCTCTAAACCGTCGGGCCGAATCATCAACAGACTCTGCGCATCGGCCTGCCCTGGCGGATACCCGGTGATCCGCTGCGTGTACTCCGGATCCGACTCAATCAGCTCCTGGAGCGCATCCACATCGTCCGGCGTGAGCTCCCGCAGTACCGTCACTCCGCAGCCTCCAACTCCTCGATGCTGCCGGCCATGATCGCCGGAATGTTCCGCCCGACCTTCTCCGGCGCCCAGTCCCACCAGGCGACGCTCAGCAACCTGGCGATCTCGTCATCCCCGAAGCGCTTGCGAATCAACTTGGCCGGATTCCCACCAACGATCCCGTACGCCGGTACGTCCTCAACTACCACCGCCTTGGCCGCGACGATCGCCCCGTCCCCGATCCGCACCCCAGGCATCACCGTCGCTCCGTACCCGAACCAAACGTCGTTCCCGACCACCGTGTCACCCCGCCCAGGCAGCCCCGTGATCAGGTTGAAGTACTCCGCCCAGTCCCCACCCATGATCGGAAACGGAAACGTCGACGGCCCATCCATCCGATGATTGGCCCCGTTCATCACGAACGTCGTCCCCTCACCCAGCGCGCAGTACTTCCCGATCCGCAGCATCTCGGGCCCGTAGTGATACAGCACGTTCTTCTCAAGAAACCGCTCAGGCGCCACCGGATCGTCGTAGTACGAGTACTCCCCCACCTCCACCAGCTCCGAGTCCACCACCCCCGAGAGCAGCACCACGCGCTCAACCCCCGCCATCGGATAAACAACCCCCGGATCAGGCGCACCAGTCATACCCCCGACCCTAGGCGGCGTGCCTCCCCTGGGGCCCCCGATTTTCCTCCCCACCCGTTCCTCGCGTATCCTCGCGCCTGGAGGATTCGCCTAGAGGCCTAGGGCGCACGCTTGGAAAGCGTGTTGGGGGCAACCCCTCACGAGTTCGAATCTCGTATCCTCCGCCACTCGTCAGAAGAGCCGGACGCACCTAGCGTCCGGCTCTTCTGCATCCGAGGGACGACTCCGCCCACGCGGCTCGTACCTCGCCGCTCCCCACCCCCAGCTCCCGCGGCCCGCTGCCACGCCCAAACCGTGTCACCGCATGGCGATCATGTTTGCCCTCCAGGACCCCGGTGAGCCTGCATGCCCACCATCGACGAACCCCTACGCCTCTGTGGTATCGGATACCTACTCGGACGTGCCCGCGCAGGCTCGCCGAGGACGATCGGTCCGCGACGCCCGGCAGTGGTGTTACCGATTGGCGGGAGCGCAGGGCGGGGCTGGTGTGGACGGCTTGCGCATGCTGGATGGCGGTCGCCAGGACGGCTGCTTCCTGCAATCCCTTGTTGCTAAGGGGACGCTCGTCATCCGGGCCGATCGGTCTGCTGCGAATGGTCAGTTGCGACGGGTGGTTGAGCGGATGCGGCCGTCGGGCAGGACGGCCCTGACTTGCCAGCCGGCGCCGGGGACTGGGCCGGCGGTCAGTTGGCCGCCTAGTGCCTGTACGCGTTCGCGTAGGCCGATCAGTCCGTGGCCGGTGCCGGACAGGCGTGGATGGTCGCGGGTCGCCTGGTCGTTCTCGATGCTGACGGTGAGGCATCGGCCCGACCCGTTGACGAGGACCCGGACGGCCGCTCCCGGTGCGTACCGGAGTGCGTTGGTCAAGCTCTCCTGGACGACCCGGAACGCGATGTGCGCGGTCGGAGCGGCGAGGCCGTCGCGGTCGCCTTCGAAGCGGCATGACACGTCCAGTCCGCCGCGGGCGGCCCGGGTCACGACCTCGTCGATCAGGGAGAGGTCCGGGCCGCTGACCTCTGATCCACCGAGGAGCTCGACGAGTCGCTGCAGGTCGTCATGGCCCTGGCGCGCCGACTCCGCGATGCCGGAGAAGACCTGGTCGGCCTGGACCGGGTCCCGGTCGACCAGTCGTTGTCCGGCGGCCGCCTGGATGACCATGACACTGATGGCGTGGCCGACGATGTCGTGCAGTTCGGCGGCGATCCGGCTCCGCTCGTGACGAACGGCGAGCTCAGTGAACAGCTCCCGCTCCTCCTCCAGTTCCACGCTCCGACGGGCGAGCTGGTCGGCCGCCTCACGCCGGAGCCGCAGTACCGTGCCGGCGAGAAAGCTGGGGACGGTGAACATGATCAACGGCATGTCGCTGGTAGAGCTGAGGATCAGCTCGAGGATCAGCAGGTACGCCGCAAACCCGGCCGCAGCGCCCCAGGCGGCAGCCCCCGACCAGCCCAGCGCGGCCACCAGCGCCAGGACCGCCATGATCGCGAAGCAGATGTCGGGAAACCACCCATAGGCGTTGAGCAGCGTCGCCAGCAGCAGGAACCCGCCACCCCCGAGAGCAACCGCTCGGGGATGGGTCCGCCACCACACCAGCGTCAGCCCACTCGCCAGCAGCAGCGCGGTGAAGACGTTACCCAGGAACGTGGTGGGCCAGCCGTGGTACGCCGTCGTGCCCACGACCAGCACGATGGCCAAGAGCGCGATCCCCGCCCGCTCGAGCTTGCCCACGACCCCGCCTCCTCGGCTCAGCCGACGGCCGGCAGCTGGGCGACCGGCAGCTGGGCGACGGCGCCGACCCGGCCCTTGACGACCTTCACCTCAACCGAGCCACCGAGCAGTTTGGCCCGCTCCTTGGCCCGGGCGACGGCGGCCTTCAGCTCGGAGCTGCGGCCCACCTGCCCGTTCACGCGGATTTCGAGCGCGTCGGCGTCGACCCGCACGCTGACCTCGATCGGGGCGTCGGCCTGATCGGCGAGTGCGGTGATCAGATGCTCGACGATCCGGTACGCCGACAACTCCACCGTCGCCGGCAACGCCCGCGGATCGCCCGTCACGACCAGCCGCGAGTGGACGGTCCGCAGCCGCGCGAGCAGGGTGTCGAGGTGGGCGACCGTCGGGGCCGGCGCCAGTGCCACGTCATCGCCGCGGAGCAGGCCGACGATCTCCCGCATGTCGTCCAGGGTCTGCCGACTGCCGGACTCGATCGACTCCAGTACGGCCTTGGCCTGCGTCGGTGGGAGTCCGCCGGCCGACTCGGCCACCGTGGTCAGCCCGGCGAGCCGTTCCTGCAGCATGCCGTCGAGCTGCTGGGACAGCCGGGCTCGGTCGTCGGCCACCTCGATCGCCGCCCGCTCGTCACGCAACTGCCGCAGTTCCTCCTCGCGGATCGCTAGTTCCTGGTTCAGCGCGGTTCGGTGGCGGGCGGCCAGTCCGACGGCGAAGACGATCACGACGATCGGCAGGGCCAGCAGTGCGGCGCCCGCCCCGGTGGTCGCGTCGACCACCAGAACGAGCAGGGTCATCACGACGCTGAGCCCGCAGACGATCCAGGCCGTCGCCCGCTTGGTGGCAAGTGCTCCGAGGAACGCCAGTACGAAGGCCAGCGGGAGCCCGGCGCCGCAGCGAGTCACCCAGCCAAACAGCCCGACGTGCAGCGCCATCGCCGCCACCGAGATACTGGTGACGGCGACGAGACTCCGCCGCCACCAGAGCACCGGAAGCGTGGCGGCCGCGAACACCGGGATCATCCAGAGCGAGCGCGAACTCATGGTGTGAACCATCGACCCCTCCGCGATGGCTTCGTCGACCATGGCGCCGGTCGTCTGCGTGTTGAACCACATCAGTACGACGCCGAGCGCGGTGAGACCTCCCGCCAGGACCCAGTCGCGGGGCTTCACACCGCGGAAGATCTCACCCATCGCCGGCTCCTACCCGCAGCAGTGCCGCTCAGGCGGCCAGACGCTGGTCGACCGGCACGGTGCCCGTGGCGTGCTTGCTGACTCGATTCTGCACGAGAACACCGGCGCCGTAGAAGAGCGCGATACCCGGCAGGGCCACCGGCAGGGCGGACGCCACGGTGTCGATCGACGCGTCCCTGGCGAGCATGACCAGCTCCAGGACCACGATCGCGGCGAGCCCGAACAGATGGTTGCGCCAGGCCCCGCCGAACCGGCCGACGGCGTACGCCAGCGCGAACCCCAGCGGGAGGAGCACGCCGCACCGGGTGATCCAGCCGAAGGCGAGCACGTGGGCCACGGTCGCGACGGTGGTGATCCCGACGACCGCGAGGATGTTGCGCCGGCGCCACAGGATCGGCAGGGTGACGACCAGGAAGGTGGGCACCACGGCCCACGACGTGGTCGAGAGCGCGTGTGGCAGATCCTCGTCGGAGGCGGCGACGTTGCCGACCATCAGGATGACTCCTGCCGCGGTCATCAGGCCGGCCAGCACGTAGTCGAGTGGGCGGATGCCCCGGAAGATGTCGTTCATCGGACTGTCCTTTCGCTGCGGGTCCCCCTGACCCGATGCAGCGACAGTAGGTTCGCGACCGTGCCGCCCACGTCTGGCGCAAGGACGATTGTCCGGCCCGCGCGTCCTCCGCAGGGATGACGCGGTCGCCGCAGGGATGAGGGCACAATCAGCGTGTGCCCGACAAGATCCGCGTGCTGGTGGCTGACGACCAGACCCTGGTGCGTACCGGTTTCCGGGTGATCCTGGAGGCCGAGGGCGACATCGAGGTCGTCGCCGAGGCCGATACCGGCACGGAAGCGATCCGGCAGGCCCAGCTGGTCGAGCCGGACGTGATCCTGATGGACATCCGGATGCCCGAGCTCGACGGGCTGTCGGCCACCGAACAGATCCGCCGGCACCCGAACCCGCCGACGATCATCGTGCTCACCACCTTCGACCAGAACGAGTACGTGTACCGCGCGCTGCGAGCCGGCGCGGCCGGTTTCCTGCTCAAGGACTCCCCCTCGAGCCGGCTGATCGCGGCCGTCCGGGCAGCGGCCACCGGCGACTCGCTGATCGAGCCGGCGATCACCCGCCGACTGGTCGAGCGCTTCGCTGAGCCGGTACAGCCGCAGGGACTGCCACCCGAACTGGCCGCACTGACCGACCGCGAACTCGACGTACTCCGGTTGCTCGCCCGCGGTCTGTCCAACGCGGAGATCGCGGCGGACCTGGTGGTGGCCGAGACGACGGTGAAGACACACGTCGCCCGGGTCCTCGCCAAACTCGGCGTCCGCGACCGTGTGCAGGCCGTCGTCGCCGCCTACGAAACCGGCTTCGCGAATCGATCCTGACCCGCGCCACGCTGGACCTTGGTAACGCCGGCTGAACGACGGCGGGGTCGGCTACTTGAGGGTTGCTATTACTCGCATGGAGCCGCTGGTGACGCGGATGCGGCGGTCGCGGAGCAGGCGGGTTCGTTCGAAGGGCGGGATCAGGCGAGACGCCGGGTGGAGGAGTTCACGGACCCGGGACGTGACGAACGGCAAGGCGTAGTACTGGTAGGCGCTGTCGATCGCGGTGACCTGGAAGTTGGTTCGGTGGAGTAGTTCGGTGATTGTTTTGTGGTCGTAGTAGCTGACGTGTTCGGGGATTTTGAAGGAGACCCAGCGGGAGCCCGAGACACGGGAGAGGAGGCTGCCGATGTTGGGGGTGACCATCACTACCAGGCCGCCTGGGTTGAGCAAACCGCTTGCAGTGTGGAGGAAGGCTGCTGGATCGGTGATGTGTTCGATCAGGTGGGAGGCGAAGATGACGTCGTACTTCTCACCTTGGAGTTCCGGTACCTCTTCGACGAAGCCGCAGTAGACGCGGCCGGGGTAGCGCTCTTCGGCGAACTTGACTGCCGATGGGGAGAGGTCGACGCCGTACGCGTCGTAGCCGGCGTCCAGGGCGGCTTTCAGGAAGTAGCCGTAGCCGCAGCCAACCTCGAGGATCCGGCCGGTTGGGGTGAACTCGGCGATGCGGCGGACGTCCTCGCGGAAGGTAGCGAGGTACTCGGCTTCTTGGCTCTCGTACTGCGAGTAGCCCGAGCCCTCGCCGCCGAAGTACGACTCTTCCTCGTACAAAGCGCGCAGCGTCTCCGGTGTGGGGGTCGGCACCAGTTGCACCAGGCCGCAACCCGGGCACTCCTCGATGCTGTAGCCACCCTTTGCGCCGCGCGGTCGGAACGGTCCAGCGGCGCCGCACAAAATGCAGACGACATCGGTCATTGATCAATCTCGCCTTCTGAGCACGCCCTGAACAGCGCGAGACCAGGACGGTACCTCGCCCGAGGTTCGATGGCACGGATGCTACCTAGGGTGGAAGGCATGAGTGTCGAGTCCGAGGTTCTTGCTGTTTCCGCGGCTTGGGATGCCGCGCTCGTTCACAACGATGCGGAGGCAGTCGCCGCGTTCATGGCTGACGAGTGGGTCTATGTCGGTCCGACGGGCCCGACGGGGAAGGCCGACATCGTCGGCTGGATCGCAGGCGGCCAGCTGGCTCACCACACGATGGAGACCGTCGGGGAGGCGCGGGTCGCCGGGCATGGCGAGTCGGTTGTCGTCACAGCGCGCAAGCGGAGTACCGGCGCCTGGGACGGCGTCGCCTATGCGGCGGACGAGTGGATCAGCGAGGTCTTCGTACGGTCCGACGGCCGCTGGACCTGCGTTCTGAGCCACAAATGCCCGGCGGCAGCCTGAGCGGCGCCCAGACAAAACGAAAGGCAAGGAGAAGGATCTCCCTGCCGTGTCTAAGTTATAACGCATGGGGGGACTTGCCGCAAGGCCCCGGTGATGCTTCACACTCACTCCCTGTAGCCAATCTGGGGAGTTGCGGATGCGGGTGTTTTTGTCGACGTACGGGTCGCGTGGGGACGTCGAGCCGATGCTGGCGCTGGCGTTGGAGCTAAGAAGTCAGGGTGCGGAGGTGCGGATGGCCGCACCGCCGGACTTCGAGGAGTTCGTGGCTGGATTCGGTCTGTCGATGGTGCCGATCTGGCGGTCGGCGGAAGGGTTGACCAAGTCGAAGCCGGCGCCGGCGACCATTCCGGAGCGGGCGGCGGAGATCATCGCTGCCGAGTTCGAGGTGCTCACGGAGGCGGCGCACGGGTTTGACGTGGTCGTTGCCACGGGCATGTTGCCGGCTGCGGCCGGCGCCCTGTCGGTGGCGGAGTTGCTCAAAATCGACGCTGTCTCGGTGACCTTTCAGCAGCTCACGCTGCCGTCCAGCCAACGCCGGCCGTTGGCGTTGCCCGGGCGACCGCTCCCGGCGGATGTGACCGACAACCAGACGCTCTGGGATCTGGATGCTGAGAGCAACAATGTGCTGTTCGGTGAGGCGCTCAACAGCAGCAGGACCAAGTACGGGCTACCGCGAGTCGATGACGTTCGCCAGTACGTGGTCGGCGCCAAGCCGTGGCTGGCGACCGACCCGACTCTGGATCCGTGGCAAGGAGACCAGCACGACGTAGTACAGACCGGCGCCTGGATCCTCAAGGACGAGCGTCCGCTGCCCAAAGATCTGAGCACTTTCCTGGCAGCAGGTGAGCCGCCGGTGTTCGTCGGCTTCGGCAGTATGCCCATGCACTCCTCGACCAACGCCGCCGAAGCCGCGATCGAGGCAGTGCGCGCGCAAGGCCGTCGCGTGATCCTCAAGCGGGGCTGGGCCGGGCTCGAGCTGGTCGACGACCAGGACGACTGCTTCATCGTCGACGAGATCAACCAGCAAGCGTTGTTCCCCCAAACCGCCGCCGTCGTGCACCACGGCGGCGCGGGGACAACGATGACCGCAACGAGAGCCGGTACTCCGCAAGTGGTCGTCCCCCAACTCGCCGACCAGCCGTACTGGGCCGGCCGCGTCGCCGACCTCGGCATCGGCGTTGCGCACGACGGTCCGACCTTCACCACTGAGTCCCTAACGACCGCCCTCAAAGCCGCCCTCCACCGAGAAGACCAGGCACAAGCGATAGCAGCCAAGATCCGCACCGACGGAACAGCAGTCGCCGCAGAGCTGCTGCTGCGCGATGGGAGCCGCTGACGTGAACCCCCTCAAAACAAGCGCTTTCGACCTCCCCGCCAACCTCAGCGCCAAAGCCGACCCCGCCCTGATCGCCAAGGACGAAGAGCACTTCGCCGCGATCGCGGACAGCCTCCAGCAGACCATCACCGAACTCACCGAACGACTTGACGAGACCCGCAAGGCCCCTGGCGGCGAAGGCCAGGAGGCGCTCGACCGCGACCTCGAGGTCCACCGTCTGACAGCACGGCTCCGCACACTCAAACGATTCGGCCTGGACCTGACCCTCGGGCACATGGTCACGACGGACGACGAGGTCGTGTACGTCGGACGCCTCGGCCTCACCGACCGTGACGGCCGGCGGCTGCTGATCGACTGGCGCTCCCCCGCGGCCGAGCCGTTCTTCGGCGCGACGCATGCCAACCCGATGGGCCTGTCCAACCGCCGCCGGTACCGCTGGACCCGCGGCCGCATCACCGACTACTGGGACGAGGTGTTCACCGCCGAAGGCTTCGCGGGACACGCGGCGGCCCTCGACGACCAGTCGGCGTTCATCGCCAGCCTCGGCAGCAACCGCTCGGCCCGGATGCGGGACGTCCTCGGCACCATCCAGGCCGACCAGGACGCGATCATCCGCGCAAGCTCCCGCGGCGCGCTAGTCGTCGACGGCGGCCCCGGTACTGGCAAGACGGTCGTGGCGTTGCACCGTACGGCGTACCTCCTGTACTCCGATCCGCGCCTCGACCACAGTCACGGCGGCGTACTGTTCGTCGGCCCCCACCAGCCCTACCTGGCCTACGTCTCGGACGTACTCCCCAGCCTGGGCGAGGAAGGCGTGCAGACCTGCACCCTGCGCGACCTCCTCCCCGAAGGACCCACAGCATCACCAGAGCAAGACCCAAGAATCGCAAGGCTCAAGGCGACCGCCGACATGGTGAAGGCGATCGAACCGGCCGTCGCCCTCTACGAAGAAGCACCCACCAAGCGGATGACGGTCGAGACCCACTGGTCCGAGATCGCCCTCACCTCCGCCGACTGGGCCGAGGCGTTCGGATCAGCAGACCCCGGTACTCCGCACAACGAGGCGCGCGACGAGGTCTGGGAGGAACTGCTCACGATCCTGCTGGACAAGCACGAGGAGGCATACGACGACGAGGACCTCTCGCCCGATCTCATCCGCAGATCCCTTGAGCAGAACGAGGATCTGATCGACGCGTTCGGCAAAGCCTGGCCGCTGATCGAACCGACCGACCTCGTCGGCGACCTCTGGTCCGTCCCCGCGTACCTCCGAATGTGCGCGCCCTGGCTCAGCCCCGAGGAGGTCAAACTCCTGCAACGCAAGGGCCCCCAGGCGTGGACCTTAGAAGACCTGCCACTCCTGGACGCCGCCCGGCAGCGACTCGGCGACCCCGAGGCCTCTCGCCGCAAGCGCCGGCAGAAGGCGGCCGCCGCGGTCGAACGCGAACGGATGAAGGACGTCATCGACCACATCATCGAGGCCGACGACGACAACGAAGGCTGGATCCCGATGCTGCGCGGCAAAGACATCCAGGAAGCGCTCGTCGACACGACCGACCTTCCCACCGCAGACCCGGACTTTCTCAAAGGCCCGTTCGCGCACATCGTCGTCGACGAGGCGCAGGAACTGACCGACGCGGAATGGCAGATGCTGCTGCTCCGCTGTCCGTCGCGGAGCTTCACCATCGTCGGGGACCGCGCCCAGGCCAGGCACGGTTTCACCGAGTCGTGGGAGGAACGGCTCGAGCGGGTCGGGCTGGATCGGGTCAACCTGGCGTCGCTGAGCATCAACTACCGGACGCCGGAAGAGGTGATGACGGAGGCCGAGCCGGTCATCCGGGCAGCGCTGCCGGATGCCAACGTACCGACGTCGATCCGCGTCAGCGGAGTACCTGTCAGGCATGGGGATGCGGCCGAGTTGCACCAGATCGTGGAGGACTGGCTCGCCGAACATGACGAGGGGATCGCGTGTGTCATCGGCGATCCGGCGTACGGGCCGACTACGCCGCGGGTACGGTCGCTTACACCCGAGTTGTCCAAGGGTCTCGAGTTCGATCTGGTCGTGCTGATCGACCCGGAGTCGTTCGGCGAAGGCATCGAGGGAGCCGTCGATAGGTACGTCGCGATGACCCGGGCGACCCAGCAACTCGTAATACTCAGTGTGCCCCTTGTCACACTCGATGAAATGGATTAGTTTCAGCCTGGAAGTAATTCCGTCCAGGCATGTCCAGGTGGTCAGTCTCGCCGGCGCGTGCCGTAGTACCGGCGAAGGAGACAAAATGGCCAGTACGACGCCGCCGACGGCGGCAACCGCTCGTCGTACCAGGGGCGGGGCGCGTGACGACACGCGCCTCGCCCTGCTCTTCATCCTCCCCGCACTGATCGGCTTCCTGGTCTTCATGGTCTGGCCGACCCTGCGCGGGATCTACCTGAGCTTCACCAAGTTCAACCTGCTCACCCCGCCGCAGTTCAACGGTCTGGACAACTACATCCGGATGGTCCAGGACCCGGTGTTCTGGAACGCGATGAAGGTGACCCTGTACTACGTGATCCTCAACATCGGCATCCAGACGGTGCTGGCGCTGGTGATCGCGGTGATGATGCAGCGGCTGACCCAGAAGACCTGGCTGCGCGGCATCGTGCTGACGCCGTACCTGGTCTCGAACGTGGTCGCCGCGATGGTCTTCCTCTGGATCCTCGACTACCAGCTCGGGATCGGGAACAAACTGCTCGGCGCGATCGGGATCGACCAGGTCGCGTTCCTGTCCTCGGACACCTGGGTGATCCCGACGATCGCGCTGATCAACGTCTGGCGGCACCTCGGCTACACTGCGCTGCTGATCTTCGCCGGGCTGCAGACCATCCCGAACACGGTCTACGAGGCCGGCAAGATCGACGGCGCGAGCGAGATCCGGATGTTCCGCCACCTCACCGTGCCGTTGCTGCGGCCGATCCTGTCGCTGGTCCTGATCATCACCGTGATCGGCTCGTTCCAGGTCTTCGACACCGTCGCGGTGACCACCCGCGGTGGACCCGTCGACTCGTCCCGGGTGCTGCAGTTCTACATCTACGACGTCGCGTTCGGCCGGTTCCAGTTCGGCTACGCGTCGGCCATGTCGGTCGCGCTGCTGATCGTCTTGATGGCGATCACCTTCATCCAGTACCGGTTGACCCGGGCCGACTCGTCCGACCTGGCCTGAGGAGCGAGCATGAGCATCATTCTCGACAGCACGCCGGCCATCGCAACGCCGGCCGACGACGTATCGCCCGAACCGCAACGCCGATTCGGTATCGGCCGCGGACTGGCCTGGGCCTTCATGATCCTGGTGATCCTGGTCAGCCTCTTCCCCTTCTACTGGATGCTCCGGACCGCCCTGTCCAGCAACAACGCCCTGTACGCCGGGGGCGACAGCCTGCTGCCCGTCCAACCTTCCGCCGGCGGGTTCGAGCGGGTCTTCGGCCTGCAGACCGGTCAGGCGGCGATCGACGCAGGCGGCGCCGGGCAGGAGATCCACTTCTGGCGGTACCTGTTCAACTCGGTCGTCGTATCCACCCTGATCACCGCCGGTCAGGTGTTCTTCTCGGCGATGGCGGCGTACTCGTTCGCCCGGTTGCAGTGGAAGCATCGCGAGCGAGTGTTCGGGTTCTTCCTGGCCGGCCTGATGATCCCGTCGATCTTCACGCTGCTGCCGAACTTCGTGCTGATCAAGCAGCTGGGCCTGGTGGACACCCTGCTTGGGATCGCGTTGCCGACCATGTTCATGACCCCGTTCGCGGTGTTCTTCCTGCGCCAGTTCTTCCTCGGCATCTCCCGCGAGGTGGAGGAGGCGGCGCTGATCGACGGCGCCTCCAAGACCAGGGTGTTCTTCACGCTGATCCTGCCGATGTCGGTGGCGCCGATCACGACGCTGGCGATCCTCACCTACATCGCCTCCTGGAACGAGTACTTCTGGGCGCTGCTGGTCAGCTACACCGACAAGTCCCGGGTACTGACCGTAGCGCTCGGTGTGTTCAAGTCGCAGACGCCGCAGACCGGCCCGGACTGGTCCGGACTGATGGCGGCCACGCTCGTCGCCGCCCTTCCGATGCTCTTGCTGTTCATGATCTTCGCCAAGCGCATCGTCAACTCCATCGGCTTCAGCGGGATCAAGTGAGGACGCCATGACGACTATCAGGCAACGGATCCGGGCAGCGACCGTCGGCGTCATCCTGGCCGCGAGCACGTTGACGGCGTGCAGCGGCGGTGGCGGCACAAGTACGAACGGCACGATCGAGTACTGGCTGTGGGACTCGGCGCAGCAGCCGGGGTACCAGAAGTGCGCCGACGCGTTCCACGAGGCGAATCCGGATCTCAAGATCCACATCTCGCAGTACGGCTGGGACACGTACTGGTCGAAGCTGACCGCGGGCTTCATCGCCGACACGGCGCCGGACGTCTTCACCGATCACCTGTCCAAGTTCGCGCAGTTCGTCGACTTGAAGGTACTTCGGCCGCTCGACGACATCGCGCCGACCGCCGATATCCAGGACGGCGATTACCAGGAGGGCCTGGCGGAGTTGTGGAAGGGCCAGGACGGCAAGCGCTACGGCGCTCCGAAGGACTGGGACACGATCGCCATCTTCTACGACGCCGCCGTTCTGAAGGCGGCCGGTGTCAACCCGTCGGACCTGCAGAACCTCAATTGGAACCCCAAGGATGGCGGTACTTTCGAGAAGCTGGTCGCGCACCTGACCGTCGACGTCAACGGCAAGCGCGGTGACGAGCCGGGCTTCGACAAGGAGCACGTCAAGATGCACGGGCTCTCCGCCGAAGGCTCGGGCGGTGGCGGTTGGGGGCAGACCCAGTGGTCCGCGTTCGCCGGCAGCGCCGGGTGGCAGGCGACCGACAAGAACCCGTGGGGCACGAAGTTCAACCTCGACCAGCCCTCGCTGCAGGACACGCTGAGCTGGTACTTCGGGTTGGTGAACAAGGGCTACATGCCCAGCTACGCCGAGATCGGTGGTACCAACTCGCTCGGTACCGACAAGCAGATCCAGTCCGGTACCGCCGCGATGGGGCTCAGCGGGTCGTGGATGATCTCCACCTTCACCAAGCTGACCGATGCCAAGGGCAAGAAACTCGACATCGGCCTGGCACCGACGCCGATCGGCCCGAGCGGTAAGCGGGCGTCGATGTTCAACGGCCTGGCCGACTCGGTCACCACCTTGTCGAAGCAGCCCGAGAACGCGGCGAAGTGGGTCAAGTTCCTGTCCGGCGAGCAATGCCAGAACATCATCGGCCAATCCGGCGTGGTGTTCCCGGCTCGTCCGGCCGGCACAGATCTGGCCATCAACTACAACAAGACCGAACGCAAGCTCGACGTCACGCCGTTCACCCAGCAGGTGAAGGACAAGACGACATTCCTCTTCCCGGTGACCACCAACGCGGCCGACATCACCGCGCTGATGGCACCACGACTGGACGCTGTCTACATCGGCAGCTCACCGGTCACGTCCCTCACCAAACTCAACAACCAACTGGACAAGCTCTTCGAGGTCGCTTCGTAGTCAGGCGGCGGCTCTGCCCCGTCGCTTGCCGACGGGGTGGAGCTGCTCGCTGCGGTTGAGCTGCCGGGTTCGGTGGTTGTACCAGGCGTAGGCGATCAGCGCGCAGGTGATGCCGTTGAGGAAGGCAGCGGCGATGTCAGTCGGGTGGTGCATGCCGCGGTAGAGGCGGGCGTACGCGACCAGGAGGGGCGCGCACAGGCAGACGATGATCGTCAGGGTGCGGAGCCAGGTGCGGTGGATCGCCAGCGCCAGGAGCGCCAAAGACAAGTACAGGCCGGTGGAGGCGCCGGTGTGGCCGCTGGGATAGCTGCCCGTCGGAGGTGAGGGGTCGAGTTTTTCGACCTCAGGGCGTTGACGGCCGACGACCTGGGAGGCGATCAGGAAGATCAGGCCCTGCATCGCGATCGCCAGCACCGGTACTGCGGCGAGGCGCCAATTGCGGGTCCGCCAGAGCAGGATGGCCGCGACGATGATGCAGACGCCGATCACCGACTCCGTGTTGCCGATGTGCGACCAGATCAGGGTGATCGTGTTCCAGGTACCGCTCCGGCCGTCGGCCAGATCCTTGTTGACCGCTTCCTCCGAGTGCGACAACCCGTCGAGCGGGCCCTTCAGAGCGAACCCGAAGCCGACGATCACGCCGCCCAGCGCTACGCAGGGTGCGACGGCCCGGGTGAGGAGGTCGCTGCCGTCTTGCCGATGAAACCGATCCATGATGAGTACACGATCCCTACGCCGAGGATGAATCCCGCGACTACGTCGGACGGGAAATGCGCGCCGATGAAGATTCGGTCGAGCCCGACGACGACCACCACGAGGGCAGCCACCGCGATCCCGATCCGCCGGCCGGCAACCGACAGCAACGGCCACAACAGGAACACCATGACGCTGGCCGCCAGGGTGATGTTGAGTGCGTGACCTGAAGGAAACGAGTACCCCTGGGCATGCGGCACCGAATCATCGACGATCGGCCGCTCCCGCTGGACGACGAGCTTGGCGCCCGCCCCGATCGCCCAGCCGACCAGCATCGTGACGCCGGCCCACAGCGCCCGCCCCTTCAGCTTCTTCGCCCGCCAGGTCCAGATCACCACAGCGAGCGCGACGGTGTAGACGCAGACCGGCTGGCTGATCGCCTGCACCACCTCCAGCGCCGTCACGAGCCCATGCCGCACCGAGAAGCTGGTCGCGCGACTGATCGCGGCATCGTCCGCATCGATCAAGGGATCGAACTGCTGCCGGACAGCAAACCCGAGCACCAGCACCGGCAACGCGAAGATCCCCATCGCGAAGACGCCGCCCAGCAACCGCCAACTCCGCGTCCGCAACACCACGCCAGCCGTCGTCATCAGGCCCCAGTGCCCGCCGCTCTCACCCCCGAAACGGTCCTACCAGTCAGAAACCTGGCCGGCCGTGAGGTGCGGGAAATGAGCCCCGACACCAGGCGTGCTCTTCAACCGTTCCCAGAGCCTGTCCCGGCTGTTCTGGGCAGCGACGGGATCGACGTCGCCGTACGAGTGCCAGGTGGGCTCCGAGAACTGGATCGGACAGGTGATGGCGTCGCCCAGCAGGATCAGCGACTCGTTGCCTGAGGCAATCTCTAGACACAGGTGACCGGGGGTGTGACCGGGAGTCAGTACTGCGGTAACGCCACCGGCGACCGCGGTGTCGTGCGTCAGCGGGTGCTGCCGGTCAGCATGCGCCAGAAACCCGTCACGAATATGCGGCCGAATATCACCCGGCCCGTTGACGAAGTAGTCCCAGTCGGCAGCGCCGTACCAGATCATCGCGTTGGGGAAGACCGGATCGGCGGCCAGGTCGAAGAGCCAGCCAACGTGATCCGTGTGGAAATGAGTGATGACAACGTCGGTGATATCGCCGGCCTCGACCCCCAACGCGCCCAGCCCGACGAAGAGCTGCCCGCCCACCAACCGCATCCCATGCGCCAGCTCATCCTGATCCGGCCCCAACCCGGCGTCGACCAGAATCGTCCGCTCGCCCGTACGAACCAGAAAACACCCGATCGGCAACCAGGCCAGCCCATCCCGCGCAAAGAACTCCGCCCGCGCCCCCTCCGCCACCCCATCCCCGAAGTACTTCGGATGCACAACGAACGTCCCATCACTGACCGCATCCACCCGGATCTCGCCGATCTGCATAGGAGCCTCCTCCGGCTGGCCCTCAGTCCATCACAGCAGCCGACGACCAGCAGCGAGTCACCGGAGAAACGCACAGATGAGGGACCTCCAAGCACGCTGCGTACTAGACAATGTCTACTGTGGACTCATTGCGCGAGCGGCTCGTCGCGGCCGGTGTCGAACTTCTTGAAGAGGAAGGCCTGGCCGAACTGTCCCTGCGCGCGATCACCCGGCGTACCGGCGTCTCGCACGGCGCGCCTCGCCGGTACTTTCCCACGCACAACGCGCTCTTGGCAGCCATTGCCGCGACCGGCCTCGCGGACCTGGCCGACCGACTCCGTACTCCGGGCGCCAGCGAAACCGTCGAGGATCAGTTGATCGAATTGGGGTTGCGCTACCTGGCCTTCGCTCGGACCCGCCCGGCGATGTTCCAGCTCATCTTCCGGCACGACCTTCTCGAAGGCGCCGGCGGCAACCTCCGCGAGACGTCCCTCCCGCTCCTCGCCACCATCACCACCCTGATCGAGCAAACCGGCGCCCCCGACGCCCCCACCCGAACCATCGCCCTCTGGACCAACCTCCACGGCCTGGCCACCCTCACCATCACCAACGCCCTGGGCCTGCTCGACACCGATCCCGCCGACCTCATCCCGGGCATCGTCCACGCCCACCTCGCCTGAAGTCCTTACGCTCTGTAACGGAGCTGGGTCTTGAACGATAGAAACAATGGCGGCGGCCGTACGGCGTACAGGTCGGGCAGCCGGCGCCGTTGCCGTACGGGGTGAAGCCTGGCCAGCCGCCGCACCCGCCGGCCGGTCCGCAGCAGCCGCAGGAGGCTTGGTGGAAGTCGCGGGCGATCATCGCGGGAGCCGCGTTGCTCCTCGGCGCAGCATTCGGAGGGCTCCTCGCCGGTGGTGGTTCCGACACCACCACAGCGAACGCAGCTGCTACCGCCAAGGCCGCACCGACCGTGACAGTCAGCGTCCCAGCTGATGGACCGGCACCGGCCGAGGTAACTGTCACCGCACCGGCGCCGGCAGCCAAGACCGTGCAGGTGCCCGGCCCGGTGAAGACCGTGACCGCACCGCCACCTGGACCAGTTGCCGCGATCGCCGAGGACGGCATGTGGCTGGTCGGGACCGACATCAAGCCCGGGACGTACCGGAGTTCCGCCGACGACAGCTGCTACTGGGCTCGCCTGAAGAACACCAACGGAGATCTCGACTCGATCCTCGCCAACAGCAACGGCGGCAACCAGGTGGTCACCATCAAGAAGTCCGACAAGGCCTTCGAATCGGCGCGTTGCGCGCCGTGGACCAGGGTCAAGTGAGCTGTCGGGCAATCCGAAGTACCGAGCTTTTCGCTTCGATTGTCACGGAGAGTTATCTCGCCGGTTCCACGGGTAGCGGAATTGCTGTGAAAAGGGGGCCCGGACGGAAAAAATGCGGGGGTTCGGGGAAATTGTGGCGAAAGGTGTAACGGCCTACAGGCTGTGACGATAAAAGGTTGAGACGTCCTGGTCTTGAGGGGGGCAAGTGGACGCTCCGGTGGTTCTTCGGAATCGCCGGTGATTTGGAGGGGGCCCCAGCAGGTGCTCGCCCGGGGCGGGGTGAGCACCTGCAGAGGGGGCCTCTTTTGCTGTCCGGCCTCCGCTGGCCGAGGGTCCTAGCCCTTGATGCCCACGTTCGCCATTCCTTCGACGAAGCGCTTCTGGGCGAAGACGAACATCACGATCATCGGCAGCGTCGCGAGCGCCGTACCGGCCATCAGGTACGGCCACTGGATCTCCGCCGGGTTCTGCGCGAAGATCGCCAGCCCCAGCTGCAGCGGGCGCATCGAGTCCGACGTGGTGATCATCAGCGGCCAGAGGAAACCGTTCCAGGCTGCCTCGATCTGGAAGACGCAGATGGTGATCAGGGCCGGCTTCACCAGCGGGGTCATGATCCGCCAGAAGATGCCGAACTCCCCCAGCCCGTCGACCCGGGCCGCCTGGGCCAGCTCGTTCGGGATGGAGACGTAGAACTGCCTGGCCAGGAAGGTGAACAGCGGCGCGGCGCCGAGCGGGATGATGAGTCCCCACCAGGAGTTGAGCCAGCCGATGCCGCCCTGGCCGAGGATGTTGTTGCCGCCGAACAGCGGGATCGACTTCACGATCAGGAACAGCGGTACCAGGATGATCTGGAACGGTACGAGCAGCAGCAGGATGAAGTAGCTGAGCAGCGCCTTCGAGCCACGGATCGGCAACTTGGCCAGCGCGTAGCCCGCCGTAGTACAGACCGCCAGGGTGAAGGCCGTCTCGCCGACCGCGATAAACAGGCTGTTGCGGAAGTACCGCAGGAACGGCGCGGTCTGCATCGCCTCGACGAAGTTGTGCCAGCGCAGCTCGCCCGGCAGCCAGGAGAACTTGGCGATCTCCAGGTCGCTCTTGAAGGCGGTCAGCACCATCCACAGGAACGGCGTGATCATCAGCAGCGCGCCGATGCTCAAGGCGACATAAAGCAGTACCCGACCCGGCCGCAGACCCGGCGGCTTGGTACCGACGATGGGACCGGTCAGCGTTGCGCTAGTCATTGACATCCGCCTTCTGGAGCAGGCGTCCGAGCCCGATGAACGCCGCGATCAGGATCATCATGATGACCGTCTCGGCGGACGCTGCACCGAGTCGCAGGGCCTGGAACGCGTTCTGATAGATATCCAGCACCAGCACCGTCGTCTCGGTGCCGGGACCGCCCTTGGTCATCACGTAGACCAGGTCGAAGACCTGGAAGGTGCCGACGATCGAGGTGACCAGGACGAAGAACTGCACCGGCCCCAGTGCCGGCCAGGTCACGTTGACGAACTTCTGCCAGCGGCTGGCGCCGTCCAGCGCGGCCGACTCGAGCAGGTCACGCGAAACGCCTTGCAGGGCGGCCAAGTAGATGATGATCTTCGTACCGAGCCCCTGCCAGATGCCGACCACCATCAACGACGGCAGCGCCGTGTTCGGGTCGGACAGCCAGCGGCCGGGGGCGAACCCGAACAGGCTCAGGAACCCGTTCGCCAGACCCGAGCCCGGGTTGTAGATCCACAGCCAGATGGTCGCGATCGCCACCGTCGCGGTGACCGTCGGCAGGTAGAAGGCGGTCCGGAAGAAGCCGATCGCCTTGATCTTCTGGTTCAGCCCCATCGCGACCGCGAGCGAGATCGCCATCGAGAGCGGGATCACGACTACGGCGTACAGGATCGTGTTCTTCAGCGCGGCCAGGAAGTCCTGGTCACGGAAGAGATCCGTGTAGTTCTGGAAACCGACCCAGGACCACGAGTCGCCGAAGCTGTAGTCGGTGAAGCTCAACGTGATCGCCGCGATCACCGGGATCACGATGAAGATGCCGGAGTGCAGCAGCGCCGGGGCCAGCAGCACCCAGCCGGCCCGGACCTGACTGCGGATCAGCTTGCGGCTGTCCTTGGCCGGCGGGACCGAACGCTTGGCGCTGACGGCGGGAGTGACTTGCTCGAGGGTTGCGCTCATCGGGATTGTCCTGCCAGGTTGGCCAGCACCTTGGTGGGATCCTTCTGACCGAGGACCGCCTGGGTGAGCTGGGAGTCGAAGTTGCCGCGCATCTCCAGCCAGTTCGCCGAACCGCCTTCGTAGATGGCCTTCTCGACCCCGCCGGCGACGAACTTGCTGAGCGGGTTCGACTTCGCCTGCGGCGAGTTGATGACGTCCTTGTACGCCGGGAGCTTCTTGTTCAGCTTGGCGATAGCGTCCGCGGAGCTCGGCTTGGTGAGCGACTGGATGAAGGTCCAGGCCGCGTCCTTGTGCCGGCTGCGCGAACCGATCGAGGCCAGGTCGCCGCCGACGAACTCGATCTCCTTGCCGGAGTCGAAGCGGAAGAACTTCAGGTCGTCGCAGTTCTTCTGGCCGATCCCCTTGTCGGAGCAGTCGACCGCGCCGCCGACGATCCCCATCGCCGCGTCACCAGACAGGACGAGGGGTTGCTGGGCGGCGTTCTGCTGACCGTACGGCTGGACGTTGTTGATCATCGACTTCAGCCAGTTGAGGACCTCGCGGCCCTTGTCGTTGCTGAAGTTCGGCTTTCCGTCGACGTACAGCGGAGTACCGGTCGAGGCGAGCAGCGTGACGTACGTCTGGCGGAAGCTGGTCGGCGCGGCCAGGTCCATCCCGGACCGGGTGATGGTGCCCTTGTCGTTGCGCTTGGTCAGCTTCTCCGCGGCGGCCTTGAGCTCGGTCAGGTTGGTCGGCGGCTTGTCCGGGTCGAGACCGGCCTCCTTGAAGGCGCTGATCCGCAACGCGGCGGCGCGGGCGTCGGCGACCACCGGGTAGGCGTAGAGCTTGCCGTCGTACGTCGCGGCCGGCACCAGCGCGCCGATGCTCTTCTCCTTGATCAGGTCCGGCGTGACCCCGTACGGCGCCAGATCGGCGAAGATCCGTTTCGACGCGAACGGCTGGATCCAGCCGGCGCCGGTGACCATCACGTCGTACGGGATGCCGGCCGCGATCGAGGTCGACATCTTCTCGTTCAGGTTGCCGTAGGTCGCGAAGTCGGGCTCGACCTTCATCTTCGGATAGGTCTTCTGGAAGTCCGCGACCACCTTGTCGAACTCCTCGCGCCCCTTCGTACTGGGCGGGAAGGACGGGATCAGCACCCGCAACGTCCCGGTCGCCTCGGCCGGCGGCACGCCGTCGGTCGACTTGTCGATCACCCCGTTGCCACAACTACTGGCGGCCAGGCCGAGTACTGCGGCCAGCACCACCAATCCACTCCGGGCACCACGTCTCACAGGGGAACTCCTTCGCTGCCGAGCGGGACCGGCGTCAGCTACGTGACGACCAGACCACCGAGTGCAGCGAAAGTATGGGGAAAGGGCTTTCCCGTCAATACCCCAGCGCTCGAATGATCAAATTCGATCACCGAGTGCCGCCCCACAGGACTCCCGGACGCGGAGTTCCGGCAGGAGGCTCAAATGCTGGGTGGCCTGGGCCTGATCGGCCGGTATCCGGAGCCTTCGAAGGAGCAGTTCGCAGGCAGCCTCGCCGAGCTTCAGCTTGGGCGGGCAGACGGCCGTCAACGGGATGACGGCCAGCGCGGCGGTCTCGTCGTTGTACGCCACGATCGCGAAATCGTCCGGGATCCGCAGCCCGCGTTCCATCGCCCGCTCGGTCAGTCGCGCGGCGTGCTCGTCGGAGTGCACCAGCGCCGCCCGGGCGCCGAACGCCTCACACTCGGCCATGAACTTGTCGTGCTGGGCAATCGTCGTCGGGTCCTCACCGCGAGCCGGCAGCGCGACCGGCGAGATGAACAGCTCCACCCCGAGCGACTCGGCCGCCTGCTTGATGCCCTGCCTCAGCCAGTACGCCGTAACGCTCGCGTTCAAGTTGATCCCGATCCGCCGATGGCCGAGCGAGACGAGATGACGCAGCGCGAGCATCGCCCCGTACGCGTGATCCGTGCGCACGTGGTCGTACTCCCGCCCGACATCCGGGAACCCGAACGCCCGCTCCATCAACACGACCGGTACATCGATCGCGTCCAGCGTCCGGCTGATCTCGGCCGCCCGGCCGTCGCCGAGGGCGGTACTGAGGAGCAGCCCGGCGACCCCGATGCCGAGCACCTTCTCGAGGCGCTCCTGCTCGACGGCGACGTCGTACCCGGAGACGCCGAGCACCAGGCGAGCGCCGTACCGCTCGGCCGTCGCCTCGGCGCCGCGGATCACGTCGGTGTAGTAGAAGGTGGAGCTCGGGACGATGATGCCGATGGTGGGCTGGTTGCCGCTTTGGCTGCCGCGGACCGGGGCCGGCGTGGTGCCCACAGCGCCGCCGTGCACGCGGCGCAGGAGTCCGGCCGTATCCAGTTCGGCGAGGTCGCGGCGTACTGTGATCGCGGAAACGCCCAGCTCGGCCGCCAGTTCGGCCACCCGCAGCCGGCCGTGCCGGCGCAGGCTGCGCAGGATCAGCTCGTGGCGTTCCGGTGCGAGCATGCGGTCCTCCGGGGACGGTGATCCGGATGTGATTGTTTGTGATCATACGATCATGAGCTTCGAGGTGAGGGAGAACGTGTGAGCGAGACCGGTGGAGCCGGCCGGACCAACGCCGTGCTGTCGAAGCTGTCGGTGGTCGGTGACCTGCTGATGCTGCAGCTCGTCTTCCTGGTCCTCAGCCTCGGCATCGTCACGCTCTACCCGGCGGCGTTCGCGTTCCAGCGGGTGCTGCCGGACGCCCTCAGCCAGGAGCATCCGCAGCTGCTACGGCGCTTCTTCCGGCAGTTCAGGTGGGCCTTCCCGCGATTCTGGCTCTCCGGCCTCGCCCTGTACTTCGGCAGCATCGCGCTCGCCTTCGGCCTGTTCTTCTGGGCGAACGCGAACGGCCCGATCCGGATCGTCGCGCTGGTCATCCTGATCCCGCTGACCGGAATGATCATCGGGCTGTACCTCAGCACGCTCGCCGTCCTGCCGGCCGCGGCTGAGGACAGTACGCCCAAGAGTCTCTTCCGGGAGGCCAACCTCTTCCTGCTGCGGCGGTCGCTGGCGGTCGCCGGTGGCGTGGTCGGTTTGTTCACTTGGTTCGCTTTGGTTAGTCAGTTGCCGACCCTGTTCGCGATCGGCTCCGGGCTGGTTCCGGCGCTGATCGGCTACTGGATCTCGCGCACTAGGACCGTACCGGCGAAAAAAGATTCGCCGGACGTGTCAATCTGACCCCTTCTGGTTCGACGTAGAGGTGTAAGGCCCCTACCGGACCAGAAGGAGTACCCCGATGTACGCGACGACCGACACCCTGGCGACGACGCCGGCCACGCAGGGCGGCCGCTCGCGCTGGCTTGCTCTCTATGTTCTCTGCGCGGGCATGCTGATGATCGTTCTCGACGTCACGATCGTGAACGTGGCGCTGCCGGCCATCCAAGACGATCTCGGCTTCAGCAGCTCCAGCCTCGCGTGGGTGGTGAACGCTTACCTGATCGCCTTCGGCGGGCTGCTCCTGCTGGCTGGCCGGCTCGGCGACCTGCTCGGGCGGCGGACCATCTTCGTCAGCGGGCTGATCGTCTTCACCGTGGCCTCCGTCCTCTGCGGGCTCGCTTCTTCTTCGACTGTCCTCATCGCCGCCCGGTTCCTGCAAGGGGTGGGCGGAGCGCTCACCTCGGCCGTCATCCTGGGCATGATCGTGACGCTGTTCCCCGAACCGCGGGAGCAGGCCAAGGCGATCGGCGTCTTCGCCTTCGTCGCCTCGGCCGGTGGCTCGATCGGCCTGCTGGCCGGTGGCGTGCTGACGCAGGCGATCAGCTGGCACTGGATCTTCTTCGTGAACCTGCCGATCGGGATCGTCACCGCTCTGCTGGCTGTTCGTTGCATCGAGAAGGACAAGGGGCTCGGGTTCGGGCGCGGTACCGACGTACCGGGTGCTGTGCTGATCACCTCGGCGCTGATGGTCGGCGTGTTCACGATCGTGAAGCCGGCCGCTGAGCTGGGCTGGACCGCTCCCCGGACCATCGCGCTGTCGCTGCTGACGCTGACTCTGCTGGCCTGCTTCATCGTCCGGGAGGCGACCGCCACGAACCCACTGGTGCCGTTGCGGATCTTCCGGTCCCGGACGCTGACCGGGGCCAACCTGATCCAGGCGCTGTCCTCGGCGGGCATGTTCGGGATCTTCTTCCTCGGGTCGCTCTACCTGCAGCGCGTACTCGGGTACGACGCCCTGGAGATCGGGCTGGCGTTCCTGCCGACGACGCTGGTGATGGGGTTGCTGTCGGTGAAGTACTCGGAGAAGCTGGTGATGCGCTTCGGCCCGCGCCGGCCGCTGATCGGCGGGCTCGTCCTGATCGTGGCCGGGCTGGCGCTCTTCACCCAGGCACCTGTCGACGGCAACTACTTCATCCACGTGATGCCGGTACTTTTCCTGCTCGGACTGGGTGGCGGCGTCTGCTTCCCCGCCCTGATGGGCCTGTCGATGGCAGACGTGAAGCCCGAAGACGCCGGCCTCGCCTCCGGCCTGATCGGCACCATGGGCGAGGTAGGCGCCGCCCTCGGCCTGGCCGTACTGGCCACCCTCTCAGCCACCCGCACCGAGACCCTGACCGCCGCCGGCAAGCCCGCCCTCGACGCCCTGACCAGCGGCTTCCACCTCTCCTTCGCCGTCGCCGGTCTCCTCGTCGCCATCGCAGTAGTCATCGCCTGCACCCTGATGCGCCCCACCCGCTCCACGGCCGCTGAGGCCAAGGGCGACGAAGACCTCGTACTCGACGCCGCCTGACCCACCCAGCCACCAGAACTGGTGTGCTTGAACACCAAACGGCGACCTTGAACAGGTAATAACTTGTTCAAGGTCGCCCTTTGGTGTTCAAGGTCGCCAGTTCTGGGCTCGGTGGAGCACTGGGGCCGGGGGAGTTGTCCACAGGGTGGGGGCGGTGGTCGTGTTGTGTCGGGGGGATAGGGAAGGATGTGGGGTGCGGCGAGCGGGGCAGAATGCTCGTCTGTCATCGGATGTAGAGGGGATGCGGGACAGTGGCATTGCAGTCGATCGAGCAGAGGATCGCTGACGAGCTGGAAGTCGGCGTGGGCCAGGTCCGGGCAACCGTCGGGCTGCTGGACGAGGGCTCGACGGTGCCGTTCATCGCGCGGTACCGCAAGGAAATCACCGGCGAGCTCGACGACGCGCAACTGCGCACGCTCGAGGAGCGCCTGCGGTACCTGCGCGAACTGGAGGAGCGCCGGCAGACCGTGCTCGAGTCGATCGAGAGCCAGGGCAAGCTGGACGACGCCCTGAAGGCATCGATCCTCGCGGCGGAGACGAAGTCGCGGCTGGAGGACATCTACCTGCCGTTCAAGCCGAAGCGCCGGACCAAGGCGATGATCGCCCGCGAGGCCGGGCTGGAGCCGCTCGCGGACGGACTGCTGTCCGACCCGAGCGTGCCGCCACTGGCCGCGGCGACGGTGTTCGTGAACGACCAGGTGGCCGACCCGCAGGCAGCGCTCGACGGCGCCCGGGCGATCCTGGTCGAGCGCTTCGCCGAGGACGCCGACCTGATCGGCGAGCTGCGTGAGCGGGTCTGGTCGCGCGGCCGGCTCGGCTCGAAGGTGCGCGAGGGCAAGGAGACCGACGGCGCGAAGTTCTCGGACTACTTCGACTTCGACGAGCCGTTCACCAAGATGCCGTCGCACCGGATCCTGGCGATGTTCCGTGGCGAGAAGGAAGAGGTCCTCTCGCTGACCATCGAGCCCGAGCCCGCGGGGGCCGAGGAGCTGGACGGCCCGACCGAGTACGAGGCGACCATCGCCCGCAAGGTCGGCGTGGAAAACAAGGGCCGCCCGGCCGACCAGTGGCTGGTCGAGACGGTTCGCTGGGCGTGGCGGACGAAGATCCTGGTCCACCTCGGCATCGACCTGCGGACCCGGCTGCGCCAGGCCGCCGAGGACGAGGCGGTCCGCATCTTCGCGTCGAACCTGCGTGACCTGCTGCTCGCGGCACCGGCCGGCACGCGCGCCACGATGGGGCTGGACCCAGGCTTCCGTACCGGCGTCAAGGTCGCCGTGGTCGACGCGACCGGCAAGGTCGTCTCCACCGGGGTCATCTACCCCCACGTCCCGCAGAACCAATGGGACCGGTCGATCGCGACGCTGGCAGCGCTGGCCGCCGCACACAAGGTCGATTTGATTGCTATTGGCAACGGTACGGCGTCGCGTGAGACCGACAAGCTGGCGGCCGAGCTGATCGCCAAGCACCCCGAGCTCAAGCTGACCAAGGCAGTCGTGTCGGAGGCAGGGGCGTCTGTGTACTCCGCCTCCGCCTTCGCGTCGGCCGAGTTGCCCGGGATGGACGTCACGCTGCGCGGCGCGGTGTCGATCGCGCGCCGGCTGCAGGACCCGCTGGCCGAGCTGGTGAAGATCGACCCGAAGTCGATCGGCGTCGGGCAGTACCAGCACGACTTGCCGGAGGCCTCGCTGTCCCGTTCGCTGGACGCGGTCGTCGAAGACGCGGTGAACGCGGTCGGGGTCGACCTCAACACCGCCTCCGCGCCGCTGCTGACCCGGGTCTCCGGGATCACCCAGGGGCTCGCGGACAACATCGTCATCTACCGCGACCAGAACGGTCCGTTCAAGTCGCGGACCGCGCTCAAGGAGGTACCGCGGCTCGGGCCGAAGGCGTTCGAGCAGGCGGCCGGCTTCCTCCGGATCCCGGATGGCGCGGACCCGCTGGACTCGTCGAGCGTGCACCCAGAGGCGTATCCGGTGGTACGGCGGATCATCGACGCGACCAGCACTGATCTGAAGTCGCTGATCGGCTCGCCCGCGTTGAAGGCGCTGAAGGCGGCGGACTTCGTGGACGACATGTTCGGCCTGCCGACGGTGACCGACATCCTGGCCGAGCTGGAGAAGCCCGGGCGCGACCCGCGGCCGGCCTTCAAGACCGCGACCTTCGCCGAGGGTGTCGACAAGATCGGCGACCTGAAGCCCGGGATGCGGCTGGAAGGCCAGGTCACCAACGTGGCGGCCTTCGGCGCGTTCATCGACATCGGTGTGCACCAGGACGGTCTGGCGCACGTCTCGGCCCTGTCGAAGAACTACGTCAAGGACCCCCGCGAGGTGGTCAAGCCGGGCGACATCGTCAAGGTGAAGGTCCTCGAGGTCGACATCCCGCGGCAACGCATCTCCCTGACCCTGCGCCTCGACGACGAGGTAGGCGCCCAGACCTCCGGCCCCCGCACCGGCGAAGGCCGCTCGGCCCGCTCCGGTGAAAACCGTAGCGGCGGCCCAGGCGGTTCCGGCGGCGGCCGTGGCCCGGGCGGCTCTGGCGGTGGCCGTGGTCCGGGCGGTTCCGGCGGCGGAGGCCGCGGCCCGGGCGGCGGCGGTCAAGGTCGCGGCGGCCAAGGCGGCGGTCAGGGCCGAGGCGGTCAAGGCGGCCGGGGCAACTCGCAGCCGGCCAAGGACGTCCCGATGGACGAAGGCTCCCTCGCCGACGCCTTCCGCAAGGCAGGCTTCACCGTCCGCTGAGCATCAACCAGGACCGGCTGGCAGGCTTCACCGTCCGCTGACCCAGAACCGAACAACCGGCCGGCACCCCTCGCGGGTGCCGGCCGGTTTGCTTTGGCGGGCCCGCCCGCCCGGTTGTCGCGGGTGGGCCCGCCGGTTTCACGGGTGCCGGCCCGCCTGGTTGTCGCGGGTGCCGGCCGGTTTGTTTGTTCGTGGTTGTGGATGATCTTCTGACTGGTATGCATCTTGAGCAGTTTGCGGTGATTGTTGATGACTACGACGCCGCTATCCGGTTCTACGTCGATGTGCTGGGGTTCGAGCTGGTCGAGGACTCGCCGTCGGTCACCAACGACGGGCGGCCGAAGCGATGGGTTGTTGTGCGGCCCCCTGGTGCGACGACCGCGTTGCTGCTCGCCAAGGCTGACGGTGAGCGGCAACAGCAGGCGGTCGGCAATCAGTTCGCCGGGCGGGTGGGCCTGTTCCTGCGGGTCGACGACTTCGAGGACACCTACGGCCGGATGCGTCGGGCGGGAGTTCAGTTCGTCAACGAACCGCGGGACGAGCCGTACGGCCGCGTGGTCGTCTTCGTCGACGTCTCGGGGAACCGCTGGGATCTCCTCGGCCCCAACCCCCAGACCTGACCGCACCCCGTTCGCGCCGGAGCCTGTGTGCGATGGGTTAAATCGGTCGCTGGGCCAAGGGTGCGCGCCGTACGTTGCCTGCTAGGTCGACGGAAGGTGCTGGGGTGCTGGAGATCAGGGCGATGGAGGACGGGGATCCGGTGGTGATCTCGGCGGCGTTCAGTGCGTTGGGGTGGCCGGGGCGGACGGTGGAGCGGTATGAGAAATTGCTCGGACAGCAGCGCGCTGGGGAGCGTGATGTCTTTGTGGCGACCGTGGACGGGGAGCTTGCGGGGTATGTGACCTTGACCTGGGAGCCGGCGTACGACCACGGGGCCGGCATACCGGAGGTACAGGATCTCAACGTGTTGCCGACATTCCGGCGGCAAGGGATCGGGAGTGCGTTGATGGATGCGGCCGAGGCGCGGGCTGCGGAGCGGTCGAGTGTGGTGGGGATCGGGGTCGGGTTGTACGCCGACTACGGGAGCGCTCAGCGGATGTACTTCCGGCGCGGGTATCTGCCGGACGGACGCGGGCTGATGTACGACTGGAAGCCGGTGCCGCCCGGTGAGATGGTGCGGCTCGACGACGACGCGACGTTGATGTTCACGAAGTCGCTGAGGTAGCGGGGTAGATCATCTCCGCAGGTGGGTTCGCGGTACGACGGGCAGCTTCTGGGCCAGGAACGGGATCTGCAGGGCCAGCACGAAGTTCTTGAAGTTGTCGAGGAAGTTGGCCGACGCGGTCGGCGCCGTCGTGCGGTAGGGCAGGCGCGGGAGGTTGTTGTCCCGCTCGACAGGACATAGTCACCGGTCGGTGGCAGGGCCACGCGTGCGGTGGTGGCCGGGAGGGCAGTTTGGCGGACTATCTCCTGTCGAGCGGGACAACCGCCCGCATGAAAAGCGTGGTGCTACGAGCGCCGGGGGTACTAGCGCAGATCGGCGAGGTGCTGTGAGCGTTGGGGTCTAGCGCAGGTCGGCGAGGTGGCCGCCGGGGTCGCCGAGGTGGACTGCTGTTGCCTTGGGGTCGTAGCCGAGGCTGCGGTAGAGGCGGTCGGCGCCGTCGTCGCCGGGGGTGAGCCAGGCGAGGGTCGCGCCGCCGAGTTCGAAGGCTTGCTGGGTCGCGTACGCCGTGGCGAGCGCGCCGAAGCCCTGGCGTCGATGCGAATGCAGGGTGCCGACGCCGGCGACTTCGGTCACCCCGTCGGCGATCGCAGTCCATGCAGCCGTCGCGACCGGTACGCCGTTCTGGCGGATCAGCACGCTGGCGCCGTTGACCGGATCGGGTTGGAACGGGTTCGCCGCGTCCGTGGTCTCGTACGCGTCAGCAGCTACTGCGTCGGCCTCGGACTGTTCCTCAACTGAGGTGATGACGGAGGCGGTGATGCCTTCGGGGAAGTCGGGGAGTTTGAGATTGGCGGGCTCGACCACCAGCAGCGGCGGGCGCGCGGCGATCGTCATACCGTGCGCAACGAGGGCATCAGCAAGGCCGGGGTTGGCCTCCTCGACCAGCTCGACGTGCAGCCACCGCCCCTCGGCGGCGAAGGCCTGGCGAATCGTGTCGAGAGCCCACGACACTTCCTCGGGATCGAAGGGCGTCCCTGGATCAGCCGCGACCGCACTGGACAAGAACCAGACGTCCTCGTCATGCAGCATCCCGACCAACGGCCCGGCCACGATCTGCCGACGCGACCTCCCCAACCCCACCATTTGAGCGGACGCGATCCGCGCAGCAATCTCCACCACTCGACCCTAGCCCCACCCCCAACCAACGGCCCGCCAATTGCCACCCCCGCCCAATCCCCGCACCTACCGGCGCCGCCAGTCAGCCAACTCCACGGGGGCACCGTACTTTCGCCGAGCTGCTCGACAAGCGGTGCTCGACGTCGGGCGAGTTGGCCAGCTCAGGTTTTGTCTGCCAGGAGGAGGAGGTCGAGGAGGCGATCCAGGTCGGCTGTGGTGGGGTCGCCGGGCAGGAGTTCGGTGAGGCTGTCGATGGCTGCGGTCAGGCGGCGTTCGACGGAGCGTTTGGTCGCGCCTTGGGCGGCTGCCAGGTCGGCGATGACTCGGGGCGCGCGAGGTGAGGCGGCCAGTAAGTCGGCGGCTACCGAGGGGGCGGGAGCAGCGGGAGGCGTTTCGTCGACGATCGTGAGTTGTAGCTGCGCGCCGAGGGCGGTGGCCAGGCGGTCGAGGGCGGCGACGGTGGGGTTGCCGCGGCCGTTCTCCAGGTTGGCGATGTACGGAACGGAGAGTCCCGCGTCGACGGCGACGGAGGCGATCGTGCGGTTGGCCGCCTTGCGGCGGTCTCTCAGTTCGGCGCTCAGGTCCACGCCCGCAGACTATCTCCACAGAACACTGTTGCCAAGAAGTGTCGCAGGAGGATAGTTTTCATCGCCGTGAGGATCCTCAGGAACGGCGACTTCAGGCGGCTCTGGATCAGCGGCGCGATCTCCGGTGTCGGGTCCTGGCTGCTGGTGGTCGCGATCCCGGTCCACGTGTTCCAACTGACCGGCTCGACCGCCGCAACGGGGCTCACGGTGGCCCTGGAGGCCGTACCCGCGTTGATCGTCGGACCATGGGCAGGCGTACTGCTCGACCGCTGGAACCTGTCCCGCGCAATGTGGTTGTCCGATCTGGTCAGCGCGGCCGCCGTCGCCTTGATCCTGTTCGCCGATTCCGCCGACCGCATCTGGCTCGTATACGTCGCAGTACTGGTCGAAAACCTGGCAACCATGGTCTTCAGACCCGCCGCCCGCGCACTCACCCCAGCCGTGGTGGGGACCGGCGAAGGACTGGCGGCAGCGAACTCGCTCACCGCCTTCTCCGGCAGCGTGATCCGCCTGACCGCCCCACCCCTCGGCGCACTCCTCCTGACCGGACCGGGAATCACCTTCGTCCTACTCCTCGACATCGCCAGCTACTTGTTGTCGGCGGCGATCATCGCCACAATCCGCCACCGCCGAATCACAACAGAAACCCAGCTGGACAAGGGATTCCAGGCACTCAAAGAAGGCCTCCGAGGAGTAGCCCGAAGCAAGATCCTCTCCGGAATCCTGATCGCCAACGGTGTGTTCCTGACCGCCAACGCCGGCGCGACAGCACTCCTGGTTCCTTTCACCGTCGAGCGACTAGACGCGCCCGGGCAAACCGTCGGCTATCTGATCTCAGGACTCGGCGCAGGCTTCCTCCTGGGCGCTGCACTCAGCCCAAAAGCCCTTACCTGGTTGAGCATTCGCGACCTGCTCATCGTCACCCAGCTCGCCCTCGGCGCAGCATTCTTCGCCCTCTTCAATTCCCCGAGCGTGCCTCTAGCGATCGCCGCGACCGCACTGATCGGCTTTCCCGGCAGCATCCTTCTGATCACCGCCGAAACCACCATCCAACGCGTCGCCCCCACCGACCTGCTCGGCCGCATCGGTTCACTCTTCTTCGCGATGGACTCCCTCACGGTCGTGATCGGCGCGCTCGCCGCCCCAGCCCTCACCAAGCTCATGGGCCTGCCAATCACCCTCAACGTGATCGCAGCGTTCGCAGTACTAGCCGCGCCGGTGACGCTGTTCGCAGTGCCGGCCCACCCGGCGAAACTCAGCCGACCGAGGCACCCGGCACCGTGACGACGCGCTACGCAGTGTAGTTGCGGCCCTGGTCGTAAGTATTTGCGGACAACCCGTGCGAAGGGAATCCTGCGGCCGGATCCGATCACCACCGGACAAAGGTTCGGAGCGTGGCCGGACGTGTGCTCGGAGTTACCAGGAAGTCCTACATTTAACGCTGGAAACTAATAGCGGGCGGTTGTTCGAATCGTTATTGGCAAATTACTGCAAACATTCTTGACAGGCCATAAAGCCAGACCCTTCCCGGAACCGCTCCCAGTGCTCTGACCAGCGGTTTCGCACGGAGCGTAAGGCCTCTGTAAAGGTCGTTGCCAGTCTATTCCAGGGCCCGGCTTTATACGGTGTTCTTTCCTTATGCCCAGCGTCGGGCAGCCCCCTCGAAGTGAAGGACCACCGATGACCGAGTCGATCGAGATCCCCGCCTCGCACCGCCGCGTGCGGGTCTGGTTCGGCGCCACCACGATCGCCGATCACATCGCCGACGTCGACCACGCGGCGCAGTACGAAGAGGCCATGCGCCGCCGGTTCGCCTCGCTGCGAGTGACCAGCGAGCCGGTTCTCGTCGACGCGGTCGGCGCGCCGGAGCGATCGCGATGACCACCCGTCCGACGCTGCTCGGCTACGTCCGGGCCGACGCGCTCGGCTGCGCCGAGGAACTGGCCGCGGCCACGAACTCGCTCGCCGCGTTCGCCAGTGCCGAGGGATTCACCCTCGGCACGGTGTACACCGAGCGCGACGCCGCCGAGTCCGCCGCGTTCCACGCGCTGCTGGACGAAGTGAAGCGGACGGACGTACGAGCGGTAGTGGTACCGACGCTCCAGCACCTCGGAGCAGCCGGCGCACCGGTCGGAATGCAGCAGCACCTCGAGTCCCACCAGGCGCACGTCTGGACGGTCGACGCGAGATAACCCCATAGCAAGCGGAGCTGGCGTCTTGACCCCTGCATCGGCGCCGGTTCCGCTCTCCACCTCCACAGCTGCACCGGAAACTCGGGCGGTAGTGGACAAATCAAGGCCCCACCGGCTGCTACCGGTGGGGCTTTGTCGTTGCACCAGACGAACAGCAGAACTCAAGCGGTGATCGTGTAGCCGTACCGCTTCATCTGGGCGGCCACGCCATTGGTGAAGATCCCCGTCTGCGGGAGCCCGAACTTCAGCTGGACCCTCCGCATTATCTGTCCGAAATGCACATGCCAAGAGGTCCCGGGCGGCGGCACGGTCTCGTGCTGACTGATCGCGGCGACCTTCGGATGCGCCGCCCAGGCGACCACCCGGGCCCGATCGGCGGCCCATGCGCCGGTCATCACGTCATGAGTCCGCGCGTAGGCCATCGCCCCGAGCGAGATGGACGAGTCCGGTACTGCGGGCGGCGGTACCGGGTGTGCCTTGAGGTAGATCTCCCAGGTCATCCCGTAGTACCCGGCCGGCCCGTCGTCCTTGCCGCGGTTGGCCAGTCCGTTGCGCTTGCGCTTGTACTCGAGTACCTGAGCCGCCGCGCCGCGAGACAGGTCCTTGTCCCCGATCGCGATCGCATGCACGTGGTACGGCCAGCGGCCCTGGGCCGGCGTGCGGAGCCAGGCGGCGAACCCGACCTGCCGCAGCGCGAGCACGATCGCCCGCCGCTGGGCCGGAGTCTGGCTCACCACGCCGACGTCGACCGCGCCGCCACCGTCATGGGTGCCGGCCGATGCCTCGACCCCGCCCTTGTTGTACGAGCCCTGCAGATACTTGAACTTCGAACGGTGGATCTTCTCGGCCGCGATCAGCATCGCCACGGTCCGCTGGTTCAGCAGCGTGTCCCGCCAGACGATCCTTGCCTCAGGCATCTATTTTCCCGACCTCGACCCGACCGGCCTCGGAGGCGCCGATGATCAGCTCCGCATCCTCGGCGGCGCCGAGCGCCTCCAGCTCGTCCAGCTCGGCCTCGGTCAACTCGTCCTCGTGGATCTCGTCGAAGACGTCCGTCATCGCATATCCCTCCCCCTGACGCCCGCAGCCTCCCCCGGCCCCGGAATCGCCTTTCAGGTTAGGGCGGCCCGGTGTCATCCGTCCATGACCGTTCGGCCACCGGGTGTACGAGAAACGTCAAGTTTTCCGACCGGTGGTGTGTGAGCGGCGGCGACTGGGGTACGAGTAGATGATCCCGCGGTTCAGTCGGCCCCATTCGGGCATGGGTGGTGCTCACCGAGCCGCGAGTTCTCCCACTGAGGGGCGGGAGAACGACCGACGGCGGCGGGCGTATCCCACGATGCGCCCGCCCCTGGCCGTCACCCGAGGACCGTCAGGCGGCCAGGCCCACCGAGGCGCCGCCGTCCACCAGCAACTGCGTGCCGGTGATCCACTCGGCCTGGTCGGAGACGAGGAAGCCGACCGCTTCGGCGATGTCGGTGGGGATGCCGGCGCGGCCGAGCGGAGTACCGGCTGTCATTGCTTCGAGTGGAATGCCGGCCGCGTCGGCGATGTCCTGGCGGATCTTGTCGGCGCCGGGGGTGAGGACGTTGCCGGGGATGACGACGTTGAGGCGGACGCCCTGGGGAGCCAGCTCGGCGGCGAGGGTCTGGCTGTACTTCTCCAGCGCGGCCTTCGCTGCCGCGTAATGCGCGAGCGCGGGAACGACCTCGAGCGTGACGGCCGACGAGATGTTGACGATGGCGCCCTTCGACTCGAGCAGGTTGGCCAGCAGGCGTGAGGTGACCCAGACCGAGCTCAGGTACGACGTGCTCAGCGCGGACTGCCACTCGTCGTCCGGGATGGAGGCCGCGCCCTTCGGATGCGCCTGACCGGAGGCCGCGTTGTTGACCAGGATGTCGAGCTTGCCGTCGAAGTGGTCGAGGGTCCGCTCAGCGAGGTGGGTCGCGCCTTCCGGCGTACCGAGGTCTGCCTGGACGTAATGGACGCCGGCCGGGAGGTTGTCGACCGGCGTGCGGGAGGTGGTGACGACGGTCGCGCCGCCGGCGAGCAGCTTGGCGACGATCGCCGCGCCGATGCCTCGGGTGCCGCCGGTGACCAGTGCGGTCTTGCCTTGCAGTGAGTAATTGACCATGCGGTCCAGTAAAGCCTTTCAGGACCGATCGGTCAAATAAGCCGGTATGCTGGCTGCCATGGGTAGGCCGAGGATGTTCGACGAGCAGCAGGTACTGCGGGCGGCGCGCGACGAGTTCTGGCAGAAGGGCTACGCGGCCACCTCGCTCGATGACCTGATGAAGGCGACCGGGCTTGGCAAGGGCAGCCTGTACGGCGCGTTCGGCGACAAGCGTCAGCTGTTCCTCAAGGTGCTGGGCGCCTACGCGCATGAGACGGCGGACGGCGTCTGCGAGGCGGTCGGGCGAGATACCCGCGCTATCGACGTACTGCGGAGTTTCTTCGTCCCCGGGCCGCCCGACCCGGTCGCCGAGCACGACGGTCCGGTCGCCACCACCCGTGGATGCTTCCTGGCGAACAGTTCGACCGAGCTGGCGGCCCGTGACCCCGAGGTGACCGGCTATGCGCGGACGACGTACCAGGCGGTGGAGGACTGTTTCACCAACGCGGTCGCCCGGGCCGTCGCGGAAGGCGATCTCCCCGACGACACGAACCCACGCGAACTGGGCCGGCTGCTGCTCACCATCCAGCAAGGTCTGCAGTTCCTGCTCAAGACGGACATGAGCCCCGAGGCGATGCGCGAGGTCGGCCGGGCCACAGCGGATCGCCTGCTGCCCCTCAGAACCTAGAGAGCGGAAGCGACGAAGAGGTAGCGGTTGAGGCTGAAGAAGTAGCTGTCGGCGAGGGCGCGGAGGTCGTCGGCCCAGGCGGTGGCTTCGGCTTCGGTGACCTTGGCGCGGCCGGGAACGAAGGCTTCGACGATGTCGATCAGGCCGGCGCTGTAGGTGCGGGCGTCGTAGCCGGTGTTGAGCATCGGGACGACCAGCTGGTGGGTGACGGTGAAGCCCGCCTTGGTCAGCGAGTCGCCGAGGGTGCGTGGGAGATGCGGGTCCTCCAGGTGTTCCTCGAAGGCGGTCAGTACGCGAGCCATCCGCGCGTCGTCGGAGGAGCGCCAGACGATCGAGCCCCAGTCGGTGTCGAGCAGGACGACGCGCCCGGCAGGGCGTAGTACCCGGCGGATCTCGTTGAGAGCAGCCGGTACGTCGTCCAGGTACTCGAAGACCTGGGTCGACACGACGACGTCGAAGCTCTCGGCGCCGTGCGGGATGCGATCGGCCGAGGCCAGTTCCAGCTCGAGCGCGGGACCGTCGGGGACCTTCGCCCGGGTACTGGCGATCGCGAGCATGCTGTCGCTGATATCGATCCCGCAGACGCGCCCGTCCGGCCCGACCTCCGCCGCCATCTCCGCGGCCAGCAGCCCCGGCCCGACGCCGACATCCAGCACCCGGTCACCCGGCCGGAGCGCCAGCGCGGTCCGTACCACCCGTCGTTGCTCGATCACGTCCGGTGTGGTGTAGACCGATTCGATCTGCCGCGACACCTCCGGATCGAACTGCAAGCTACTCATCCACACGCCTAACCAATCCGCCCATGCTCCACATCATGGGCTGCCGAACCGGTAAACGGGGAGACCATTTGCCCAGGAACTCATACGGTTGGCCAAATGATTGAGCTGCCTGAGGCCTTCCTTGCGATGCCCCGCTGGTGGACGGGGGGCGGCGAATGGCTCGCAGACCTGCCTGCGGCCGTCGACCGGCAGTGCGAGAGGTGGGGGCTGACGATCGACGGCCCCGTCTCCCACGGGTCGAACGCGATCGTCGTCAGGGTCACCCGCGACGGCGAGCAGCTGGTACTGCGGATGTCCCCGCCCGGTCCCGATCTCGCGGAGCACGCCCGGGCGCTGCGCTGGTGGGACGGACGCGGGACGGTTCGCCTGTACGACGTCGACCTCCCGCACGGCGCGATGCTGCTGGAGCGACTCGGCGACTCCCTGGCCGACCAGCCGGTCGGCGAGGCGATGGCCGTGCTCGGCCGGATGATGCGCCGCCTCGCCGTACCGGCGCCCGCTGACGTGCCTTCGACGGCGACCAATGTGAGCAACCGCGTCCCCCAACTGCAGGCGGACTGGGAGCGACTCGGCAAGCCCTTCGACCAGGCAGTGCTCACCGAGGCACTCACAGTCGCCAATCACCTCTCGAAAACCACGTCAGATCTCGCGGCGAACGGCGACTCCCACTCCGACCAGGTACTACGGGGAGCCCGCGAACCGTGGATCGTGGTCGACCCCGTCCTCTACCGCGGCGACCCCGAGTGCGACCTGGGCCGAACGCTGCTCACCCGCGTCGACGAGATGGCCGACAGCGCGGAGATCCGCCAACACTTCGACACCATCGTCCGCGAAGCCGAACTCGACCCAGAACGGGCGAGGGACTGGGTCGTGTTCCGGGCGGTCGACTACTGGCTCTGGGGACTCGCCCACAGCCTGACCATCGACCCCGAGCGCTGCCGCCGAATCTTCGAGGCCTTCTAACCGCAGGTGGACCGCTTCGGCGGCAACTGCCCGTCGAGCAGGTACGTCGCGATCGCACCACGAGCACAAGGCGAGTTGAAGTAGGCCGTGTGCCCGATAGCGTCATCGGCCAGCAACAACCGGCTCCCCCGCAGCTGCCGCGCCAACCCGCGCGCGTTGCTCACCGGCGTCGACGGATCATGCGTCGTCGACGTGATCAGGATCGGCGGTGCGTCCTTCACCGGCGTCGGCTGCCACGGGTTGCTCGGCGCGATCGGCCAGCCGGAGCACGCCGCCGTCATCGCCCACCCCTCCACGGCGGCACCAACGCGCGGAGCGACGGCCTTGGCCAACGCCATCCGGGCCTTCGCATCGGTGTACCCCTTCAGCTCGCCGGGGAAGTCCATGCACGACACCGCGGCGTACGCCGTCTCGTAGTCGCCGACGTAGCTCACCTGAGCGAACAACGTGCCGTCGCCCTTCACCGCCTGCGCGATCCCCTCGGCCAGCGGCGGCCAGGGGTTGCCGATGAAGTCCGTCTTCGGCAGCAGCGCCGGCAAGGTCATCCGCATGGTGTCGCCGGTGACCGGTGGGTGATCGGGCACCTGCAGCGGAGTCCTGTCGGCCTTGGCGACCAGCTTGTCCCAGACGGCGCCGACATCTTGTCCGTGCAATGCGCACTGGGCATCGGTAGAGCACCACGCGGCGAAGCGGTTGAAGGTGTCCTCCATGCTCTTCGCCTCGTCGAGCGTGAACCTGACCGGCGTCTGCGCGTGGTCGACGATCCCGTCCAGCACCATCCGGCCGATCCGGTGCGGGAAGAGTTGCGCGTACGTAGTACCGAGATAGGAGCCGTAGGACAGGCCGATGTAGTTGAGTTTGGCTTCGCCGAGGGCGGCCCGGATCGCGTCCATGTCGCGGGCGACCGTACGGGTGTCGAGGTTGCGCATCAGGTCGCCATGTTGCTTGAGGCAAGCTTCTCCGGTGGCGCGGCTGGAGGCGACCATCGCGTCGTACTCGGCCTTGTTCTTGGGAAACACCGGTACTCCGGGACGCAGCACCGGCCCACAATCGAGTGCAGTGCTGAGGCCGGTCCCGCGTGGGTCGAAGCTCACCAGGTCGTACCGGTCGCGATAGTCCGGGAACACCTCGTCGGCCAGGCCCTCGGCGAAGATCGACGCCCCGGCGCCACCGGGACCGCCGGGGTTGAACGTCAACGAGCCGAGCTTGTGCGCCTGATCCTTCGCGGGAACCCGCGCGACGTAGATCTGCGTCTTCGCTCCGCCAGGCTTCGACCAATCCAGCGGGACGGACAGATAGCCGCACTGGACCGCACTGCCCGGTTTGCACGCACTCCAAGTGATCTTGCCAGGCGTGGCTGACGCAGTGACCGGCGTCAACGCCACAACCAGGGCAGCGATGATCACCATCGCCGAAAGTCCTTGTTTCCAACGTTTTTTCATACTCATGAACCTAGGCTGCGGGGTGGGTAAGGGGGCATCCCCCATCGGTCGGTCCGCCAGACCCGACGAAAGTCGTAGACGACCCCTGACCCACCCCTGATGCACTCAGCAGGTGGATCGCTTCGGTGGGAGCTTGCCGTCGATCAGATAGGTCACCATCGCGGCCTGGGCGCAAGGCGCGTTGAAGAACGTCGTATGACCGTAGGCGTTGGCGACGAGCAGGTGGCTGCCCGCGATCTGCCGAGCCAGCCCCTTGGCCTGCGACAGCGGCGTCGACCCGTCGACCGTGGTCGACGTGATCAGGATCGGCGGGATGCCCTTCACCGGCGTCGGCTGCCACGGGTTGCTCGGCTTGATCGGCCAGCCTGCGCACGCAGCGGTGATCGCCCAGTCCTCGACGGCCGCCCCGACCCGCGGTGCGATCTTCTTGGCTCTGGCCATTCGGGCCTTCGCATCGGCGTACCCGGTCAGCTGACCGGGGAAGTCCATGCAGGACACCGCGACGTACTCCGTACCGGGATCGCCCACATACGTCAGCTCAGCGAACAGCGAGCCGTCCCCGTTCGCTGCGAGCGCGATCGCCTGCGCGAGGGCACCCCAGACATCACCGGCGCGATCCACCCGCGGCAGGAGACTCGGCAGGCTCATCCGCATCACGTCGCCGGTGACCGGTCCATAACCAGGCACCTGCAGCGGAGTCTTGTCAGCCTTGGCAACCACCTTGTCCCAAGCTGCCCCGACGTCTTGGCCGTGCAGTGCGCACTGCGCATCGGCAGAGCACCAGGCGGCGAACTTGTCGAAGCTCTTCTCCATCGCCTTCGCCTCGGCCAGCATCAGCCGGGTCGGCCCCTGAGCGTGATCGAGGATCCCGTCGAGCACCATCCGTCCGACGCGCTGCGGGAAGAGCTGCGCGTACGTAGTACCGAGATAGGACCCGTACGAGACGCCGAGGTAATTGAGCTTGTCATCGCCGAGTGCAGCGCGAAAGGCATCCATATCGCGAGCGGCGGTGCGGGTATCGAGATTGCGCATCAATTCGCCATGCTGCTTGAGACACTGCAGCCCGGTCGCCCGACTGGAAGCGACCATCGCGTCGTACTCAGCCTTGTTCTTCGGAAACACCGGTACTCCGGGACGCAACACCGGCCCACAATCGAGGCTGCCATCTCCCGACCCCCGCGGGTCGAAGCTGACCACGTCGTACCGATCCCGGTACTCCGTGAAGAACTTGTCAGCCGCCCCCTGAGCCAAGGCCTGCGCCCCGCCGCCGCCCGGTCCACCCGGATTGAACATCAACGACCCGAGCTTGTGCGCCTGATCCTTCGCCGGCACCCGCGCCACCGCGATCTCGATCGTCCGCCCGGCCGGCTTCGCCCAATCCAACGGCACCCGCAACTTGCCGCACTGCTCCACCCCACCCGGCTTGCATTCACTCCAACTGACCCCCGCCGGCGTGGCGGTTGCCGCCGTTGCACTATCGGGCACCAACACCGCCCCAATGGTGCCAACGGCAACCACCATCGCCGAAACCCCTGCGTACCAGCGTTTCTCCATACCCCGAACCTAGACTCCAGGACGGACGGCAAGGCATCCGGCGAGACCCCTGCCGATCCCTGAGATCTAGTGCCCGGCTGGGGCGAAGTCGATGAAGCCGATTACCTCGTGGATCTTGCCGTCGTCGGTCAGGGTGACGACGTCGGTGCCGCCGGCGACGGGTTGCTGGCCGGCGGCGGCGAGGTGCCAGGACCAGCGGAGGCGGTTGTGGTGCTCCTGGACCTGGCCGGTGAGGGAGAAGGCGTGACCGGGGAACATCTGGTGGGCGGTCTCGACCATCTTGGTCAGACCCTCGTGGCCGGTGACCTCGAAGCTCGGGTCGGTGAAGGAGCCGTCGGTGGACCAGGTCTGCTCGATGATGGCGGCCCTCGCGTCGGCGTCGGCCTCGTTCCACATCGCGAAGTACTGGCTGGCGATCGTGCTGGCGTTCATGGTGTTTCTCCTCGGTTCGGTCGTTTGCGATGACCAGAACCTTGCCGCCGGATGGCGTCGACGGTCGATGACGTCGGAGGTAATGGCGGTGACCACCTCAGCGGTTACGGTCGTGGCATGACCGCGACGATCGACGAGACGTTCCAGCGCCCGGTGGGTGAGCTGCTGCGCGGTTGGCGCGAGCGCCGTCGGCTCAGCCAACTCGACCTGGCCAACCAGGTCGAGGTGTCCACCCGGCATGTGAGTTTCGTCGAGACCGGGCGGTCGAAGCCGAGCCGGGAGATGGTGCTGCGGTTGGCGGAGCATCTCGAAGTACCGCTGCGGGATCGCAACCAGTTGCTGCTGGCCGGCGGTTATGCGCCGATCTACTCCGAGGCGTCGCTGCATTCACCGGCGATGCTGGCGATCCGGGAAGCGCTGCGGCGACTACTCAAGGCCCACGAGCCGTACCCGGCCTTGGTCGTCGACCGCTGGTGGAACATCGTCGAGGCGAACGCGGGCATCGCGCTGTTCACCGACGGAGTCTCAGCCGAGCTGCTCAAACCACCGATCAACGCCCTGCGCCTGACCTTGCACCCCGACGGCCTGGCGCCCCGGATCGGCAACCTCCCTGAAGTCCGCGCCAGCGTCCTGACCAGCCTCCACCGCCAGGTCGCCAGCACCGCAGACCCCGACCTCCAGGACCTGTACGACGAGCTACGCCAGTACTCCGGTGGCGAGCGCACCGACCTCGCCGCAGCCGCCGAGGTCGTAGTACCGATGAAGCTCCGCCACCGCGATCACGACCTCTCGCTCCTCACCACAATCGCCACCTTCGGCACCCCACTGGATGTGACCGTCTCGGAGCTGATGATCGAGTCCTTCTTCCCCGCCGACGAGAAGACCGCCGAGTACCTCCGGGAGACCTGATGCTGCCGGACGACCAACTCGGAGACACCCGCGAACTCCACCTGGCCTGGCTGGACTTCTATCGCGAGACGGTCGCGCGCAAACTCGCCGGGCTGAGCGACCTCGAGCTTCGGACCAGCCGGCTCCCATCCGGCTGGTCCCCACTGGAGCTGCTGAAGCACCTCGTCTTCATGGAGCGACGATGGTTGCGGTGGGGGTTCGCGGCCGAGCCCTTCGAGGAGCCGTTCGCCGACTCCGCCGGAATCGACGACGGGCCCTGGCTGCTGGAGCCATCGGACACGCTCGATGGATTGCTGGCAGCGCTGCGCGATGGCGGTGTGCGGGCCCGGGAGATCGTCACCGGAGACCTCGCCGCGAAGGCCGCCATCGGTGGGCGGTTCGACGCGGAGGGGCCGACCTTGAACTGGATTCTGTTTCATGTGTTGCAGGAGTACGCGCGGCATGTCGGGCAGCTTGATGTCGCGCGGGAGTTGGCTGATGGAGCCACCGGGGAGTAGAGGTCGAATCTCTCTGCTCGCCCAGTGGCTCCATCGGCCTTTTCGGGGGGAAGGCCTACCGGTTGAAGGAGGGGGTACCGGTCGGCAACGGGTTGTGGGGCTTGGTGGGCAAGCTCGGGGTGGTGGTGGGCCACGACGGCTTGGGGAGGGTGGGCTTGGTGGTCGGTACCGGCGGGAGGGTCGGCTTACCCGGCAGGGTCGGCTTCGTCGTCGGTACTGGGGGTACGGACGGGAGGGTGGGCTTACCGGGCTTCCCTGGCAGGGAAGGGGCGGTGGTCGGTACCGGCGGGAGCTCCGGCTTGCCGGGGAGTGATGGCTTGGCGGTCGGGACCGGGACATCGACGCACGGCGGTACCGTCGGCTTGGCAGTCGGCACCGGGGGGAGCGTCGGCTTGCCCGGCAGCGTCGGCTTCTGCGTCGGTACCGGCGGTACGGACGGCAGGGTCGGCTTGCCTGGCAGGGACGGCTTAGTGGTCGGGAGCTTCGGCAGCGTCGGCTTGGTCGTCGGCACCGGGGGAAGCGACGGCTTGCCCGGCAGCGTCGGCTTGGTGGTCGGTACCGGCGGCAGGGTCGGCTTGCCCGGCAGCGTCGGCTTGGTGGTCGGTACCGGCGGCAGGGTCGGCTTGCTCGGCTTCCCTGGCAGCGAAGGCGTTGCGACGTGCGGCAGGTGAACCTTGCCGGGCAGTGTCGGCTTGGTGGTCGGTACCGGCGGCAGGCTCGGCTTGCCCGGCAGCGTCGGCTTCGCGGTCGGCACCGGCACATGCGGCTTCTTCACCGGCGGCACCTGGACGCTGACAGACACCTCCACCTTGCTCGGCACCTTGCCCGGTACCTTCGGCAGGCAGGTCGGGTCGACCGACGGGGTGTCGGTGGGGACCGTGACCGGCACCGGCGGCTTGCCGCCACCGGCCAGCAGGTTCTTGACGTCGGCAGGTCCCCCGACCGCGGCGGACACTGTTGCGACAGTGCCGGCGAGGGCAGTCACGCCCGCCGCGGCCAGTCCTCGGCGGAGCCAGGCGAGCCGTCGGCCGCGACGCATCAGGTCGGCCGGGTCGGGCTGCCAGGGCTCCAGGTCGTACTCGAGCGCGCTGCGCACCCGCTGCTCGTCGGTCATAGGTTTCCTCCAACAGTGGTGTCGATCAGGTCGGGTGCCAGACGCAGCTTGGCCAGTGCGCGGGACGCGGTGCTCTTGACGGTCCCGGCGGCCATGCCGAGCAACTCGGCGGTCTCGGCCTCGGAGAGGTCCTGCGAGTAGCGCAGGGCGACCACTGCTCGCTCCTTGACGGTCAGACCCGCCAGGGCCGCGAGTACGGCCTCCCTGGTCTGCACCGCCGCGGAGAAGTCAGCGACCTCGCGGTGGTCCCAGTCGTTGTCGACCGGGTCACTCGGAACCTCGTTGGACCAGTGCCGGCGAGACGCTGACAAGAACCGGTTCACCAGCACCCGGCGTACGTAGCGAAGCGGGTCACCGTCGATCCGGTGCCACTTCGGGTAGGACCGCATCAACGCTTGCTGCACGAGATCCTCGGCCGTGTGCCGGTCCCCGCACAACATCTCCGCGAACCGGAGCAATCGGGTCGACTGGGCCCGCACGAAATGCTCGAAGTCGGCGTCCGCGGTCCGGGTCATCGATTCTCCTCAGCCTCTGTCACACCCGTTAGAACCCGCTGGGTCACCGGTTAGGTTCTGTTCGTCACCAACTAATTGTCGGAAATTTATCTACGAGCTATACATAGGGACGGTTTGTTTGTCACATTGGGTGCACCGGGTGGCTGCACCCGGTGACCTTCACCGCCCCGGAGGTACTTGTCATGCATCTCACCGCCAAGCTGCGAGCGGCCGCCTGCCTGGCCGTCGCCGTCGCCATCACTCCGCTCGCGCTCGCGGCCGGACCCAGCTCAGCAAGCCCGACCGACCCGGTCAATCTGGCTGCCCAACCCGTGGACGGTTCGACCAACGTCCGGGTCGACGGGCAGCGGATCATCCTCGGCGACGCACCGGCTTCGATGGGCTCGGTCGAGGTACGGCAGCGCTCGGGCATCGCCAACCTCACGCCAGTACGGTTCGCCTCGCCCACCTCAGCCGTCGTGGTCGACTACACCGCCGGTACGCCGGACCTGTCGACGGCTGAGGTCGACGTACGGGCTCTGGTCAAAGACCGTTGGTCGGAATGGACGCCCGCCAAGGCAGGTCAGCCAACCGCGCTGCCTGACGCCAGTGACCAGGTCCAGCTCAGGATCATCGTGGTCGCGCCGCCGCAGGGTGGCAGCCCATGGATCAGCGATGTCAGCGTGCAGCCCACGGGCAAGGCCGCCGCCAGCAGGATGACGATCCAGGCGGCGCCGATCAAGTCGCACGTCTTCGCGACTCGCGAGGGTCTGGTCGGCGGTACGACGGCCAACGGGCACGTCATCGCCAGCCGGGACCACTTCGTCGCGCTGCCGTCGCGCCGCGGGCTGGCGAACAACGGATCGGGCAACTACACGGTCAAGGTCTGCACCGCGAGCCGGTGCGCCTTCGAGCCGGTGTGGGACGTCGGGCCGTGGAACACCAAGGACGACTACTGGAACCCGAGTGCCACCCGGGAGATGTGGAAGGACCTCGCGCAGGGCAAGCCCGAGGCGCAAGCGGCGTACCAGAACGGCTACAACGGCGGGAAGGACCAGTTCGGCCGTACGGTCGCCAACCCGGCCGGCATCGACCTTGCGGACGGCGTGTTCTGGGATGCGCTGAAGCTCGCGGACAACTCGTGGGTGGACGCGACGTACCTGTGGACCGGCGACGGTGGACGCGGGACCGTGTCGATCACGTCGGGCTATCTGAACGTGCGCAACTCGGCCAGCTCGAGCGGCGCGGTCGTCGGGATGGCGGGCAAGTCGGCGCAGGTGACGGTCGAATGCCAGACCACCGGCCAGAGCGTCACCGGTTCGCAGGGCACGACCAACGTGTGGCTGCGCGTCCATGCCGGCATGTACGTCTCGAAGGCCTGGATCTCGGCGGGTAGCTTCGGCGCCTGCTGACCTTTACGTCCGAAGTACCGGAGCACCCCTTGGCTCCGGTTCTTCGGACGTACCGGCTCACTTGCCCTGAGACGGGGACTTGGTGGGCGGCTTCGGGTACGGCGGGTTGCTCGGCGTCTGTCGCGGGGTAGGTGCCGCGGTCGGCGGCTGCGGAGGCGTCGCCATCGGCGTCGGCGTCGCACCCGGAACCTTCGAGGGCGTCGCACCCGGCCACTGCGAAGGCTTGGCGGTCGGCGACTGCGGGGGCGTCGCGGCCGGCGGCTGCGGAGGCGTCGCGATCGGCGTCGGCGTCGCACCCGGAACCCGCGAAGGCTTGGCGGTCGGCGGCCGCGGGGGCGTCTCGCCTGGCACCTGCGGAGGTTTGGCAGTCGGTGGCTCCACCGGCTGCGGGGTGTTGCTCGGCGCCTGAACGCTCGGCTTGCCGGTCGGCCCTCCGCCGTCCGTGGCCGCCGCAGCCGCTATCGCGCCACCAACCAGCGCCGCGACCACCAGCCCGCCGGCCGCCAGCTGCTTGATCAGGGTCTTCGTCATTGTTGCCCTCCGCAAAGTTTTCTTGCTGTCGGGCTGAAGGACGCGACCCACCACACAAAAGGTTCTGCTGGGTCGACGGCTATCTCACAATGTTGCCACAGGCAACGATTGACGCGAGTCCTAGGTTGCAGGTGGCGTGGCCGGCGTATTCGTCTTGCTGACCGACTGCGGGCTCAGCGGCACCGGAGCACTCGGTTTTCCGGTCGGTGGCGTCGGCGTCCTGGTCGGATGCGCTGACGGTGATTTGGCCGTCGGCACGACCGGCGGCGGTGTGTTGCCCGGCGGTGGACTCGGCGTCTGCGCATTGCTCGGCGTCGCCGGCGTCGGCATCGGTGGCGGGGTGGCCTTCGGCGTCGGCGTACTGGTCGACGGCACGACCGGCTGATTGATGACCGGTGGGTCACTGGGCCGGGTCCCGACGATCACACTCACGGCAACGACAGCCAGTACTGCGCCCGCGGCCGCGCCGATGGTCGCGATGCCGCGCCGGCGTCTGCGCTGCGCTCCGGCGATCACCTTCGCCGGGTCGAGCGGGCCGACGTCGATCGGTGGGCGCAATGCCTCCCGCAGGTCTTCGTTGTTCATGACTGTTCTCCCGCGTAGCTGCCGCTCAGCTCGGGGGCGACCCGCAACTTCTGGAGCGCCCGGGCGTTGGCGCTCTTCACCGTTCCCACCGCGATGCCCAGGGTGGCCGCGGTCTGCGCCTCGGTCAGGTCTTCGACATAGCGCAGTACGACCACGGTCCGCTCCCTTCTGGTCAGCGTCGCCAGGGCTCCGGCGATGGCGATTCGGTGGTCGACAGCAACACTCGGGTCCGCAGTCCGCCCGGACACCGAGAACCCGAGCTCCTCGTCGAGCTCGGCCGCACTTCCCCGCGGGCGCTCCCGCCACAGCCGGCGCCGGACCCAGGACAAATGCTGATTGACGACGGCCTGCCGGACATACGCGAAAGGGTCGCCGAGCTCGATCCGGTCCCAGCGCAGGTACGCCTTCTCCAGCGCCGTCTGCACCAGGTCCTCCGCCAGCCCGGCATCCCCGCACAGCATCCGCGCGAAGTGCACCAACTGCCCGGATCTGGCAAGCACAAAGGCCGTGAAGTCCTCATCCCGACCCACAGCCCGCTGCATCCACTCTCCGTCCTCAACCGCACGCCCCACACTGAAGACGCCCTCGGTCCGCAAAAGGTTCTGCGTGGGCCGAGGAAAGTTCTAGCGGTGCTGGAGATCCGCCGGCGTCGGGCGTGGGAGGGCTGGGGTGGCCGGTTGGGGGTGGCGGTTGAGGTCGGCGGCCAGGCGGACCCGGTCCCGGCCGGCGGCCTTGGCGGCGTACATGGCTCGGTCGGCTCGGAGGAGCAGGTCGTCAACCGTGCTGCCGTCGGCCGGATAGACGGCCACGCCGATGGAGACGGTGAGGCGGAACGTGTCCGGGTCGAGGTCGGGATCGTCCAGTACGCCGGCGCACATCGCCGCGAGAGGGCTGGCGGCGACGGCTGTACGAAGGCGGTCGGCGGTCACCGTGGCATCGTCCAGGTCGGTGTCGGGCAGGGCGATGACGAACTCCTCGCCGCCGAACCGGCCGATCACATCCTTGGTACGGATCGCCGAACGCAGGATCGTCGCGACTGCCCGCAGTGCTTCGTCGCCGACCAGGTGGCCGTGCCGGTCGTTGACCTGCTTGAAGTGATCGATGTCGATCAGCAGCACGGCCATCGACTCGCGCTGGGTGCGGGATGCCCGGAGCATCTCCTCGGTCCGGCGGCGCCACCAGTCGATCCGCCCGAGGCTCGTCTTCGGATCGGTCTGCGCCTCGGTCTCCAGCTGGCCGAGCAGCAACGCGCGCTGGGCGGTCAGCGTGATCGGGATCGCGATGAAGGCGAACCACGGGCTGACCAGGGTCGCCGCCGCGAGCAGACAGCCGAGCGTCCCGGCCGTCGCGTCGACGCACAGGTCGTCCTTGTCGCCGATCGCGTCCTGCCGGCTGCTCCCCGGCACGATCAGCGAGATCGCCAGCCCGCAGAGCAGGGTGTCCGTCGCGAGGTACGCGAGCGCGCCGCCGGCCATCGAGAGCACCAGACCGAGATCGCCGCCACCGGTCAGGTCCATCGCCGACTTGTGGACGGCGTGCGCGGCGCCGACGGCGAGCACGCAGACCGCGGTGGAGAAGACCCAGCGGTACGGGATGCACTTGCCGGCCCGGATCCGCCACCAGCTCCGCAGCAGCAGGACGACGATGATCGCCAGCGCCGGCTGCAGGATCAGCGCGGCCGCGATCATCCAGGCCGGCGCGAGATCCTTGTGCAGCGCGCCACCACGTCGGCGCCGGCTCTCGACCCGGCGCGCGCCCTCGACCGAGATCAGCGCCGATCCCGTCAGCGCGAGGACCACCGCGATGCCGCGCCAGGACAGTACGCCGGAGAAGGCCCCGAAGCCGTACGCGATCGCTGCGAGGTCGACGAGCACGACCAGGCCGAGCGCTGGGACCGACAGCGTCCACAGCGCCCAGGAACGTACCGCTCGCCTACTCTGCGCGACCATTGCCTCTCACGGTACGTCGAGTGAGGGCTTGGCCCCAATCCGCTACGGCGTGCTGTGGATAACCAGTTGGAAACGAAAGTCACTCGTTGAGGATTCAGTCGTTTGATCAAGGATCAATGATCGACGTACCCACGGTGACTGTTCGAGCACGGTCGAATAGTGCACCCCCAGGATCGTAAAAGCGCCGCACCCCGAGGGGTTGCGGCGCTCCGACGATGAGAAGGTCAGCGCTTGCGGCGGGCGGCGCCGAAGAGGCCGCGGACGATTTCGCGGCCGGCGGTACGGGCGAACTGTTTGAAGGCTGAGGAGCCGACTACCTGCTCGACCATCGACTTCTCGTGCTTCTGGGCGCGGGGAGCCGGGGCCGCCTTGGGCTCGGGCGCGTTCTTGGCTTCTTCTTCGGCTTGCTGGGCGCCGGCCTGAACGCGAGCGGCGAGCTTCTCGTAGGCCGATTCGCGATCGATGACCTCGGTGTACTTCGCGTTGCCGGCAGAGGCCTGTACCGCGGCCGTCAACTGCTCGGCGGAAGCGGGAGCCATCAGCGACTGGGGTGCGCGCAACCGGGTCCACGCGACCGGGGTCGGCGCGCCCTTCTCGTTCATCACCGTCACGATCGCCTCGCCGATGCCGAGCTGCGTCAGTACCTCGCCCAGGTCGTACGACGAGTTCGGGAAGGTCGATACGGTCGCCTTCAGCGCCTTCGCGTCGTTCGGGGTGTGCGCCCGCAACTGGTGCTGGACGCGTGAGCCGAGCTGCGCCAGTACGTCGTCCGGCACGTCCTTCGGCGTCTGGGTGACGAAGAAGACGCCGACCCCCTTCGACCGGATCAGCCGCACGGTCTGCGCGATCGAGCTCAGGAACGCCTTCGACGCATCCGCGAACAGCAGGTGCGCCTCGTCGAAGAAGAACACCAGCTTCGGCTTGTCCACATCGCCGACCTCGGGCAGGTCGTGGAACAGGTCGGCCAGCAGCCACATCAGGAAGGTCGAGAACAGCGCCGGCCGGTCCTGCAGGTTGGGCAGCTCGAGCAGCGACACGACGCCCTTGCCGTCGCGCTGTTGCATCAGGTCGGCGGTGTCGAACTCCGGCTCACCGAAGAACGCCTCCGCACCCTGGTCGGCGAACCCGATCAGCGACCGCAGGATCACCCCGGCCGTCGCCGCGGACAGCCCACCGAGGTCCTTCAGGTCGCCCTTGCCCTCGTCGCTGGTCAGGTGCGTGATCACCGACCGCAGATCCTTCAGGTCCAGCAACGTCAGGCCCTGCGAGTCGGCGTAGTGGAAGATCAGCCCGAGCGACGACTCCTGTACTTCGTTCAGCCCGAGCACCTTCGACAGCAGCACCGGCCCGAACGACGTGATCGTCGCGCGGATCGGGATCCCGGTGCCCTGCCCGCCGAGCGCGTAGAACTCGGTCGGGAAGCCGGTCGCGGTCCACTCCTGGCCGATCGTCTTGGTCCGGTCGAGCAGTTTGTCGCTCGACTGCCCCGGCTGCGAGATACCGGACAGGTCGCCCTTGATGTCGGCCGCGAAGACGGCGACCCCTGCAGCTGACAGCTGTTCGGCCATCAGCTGCAGGGTCTTCGTCTTACCGGTACCGGTGGCGCCGGCGACCAGACCGTGCCGGTTCACCATCGAGAGCGGGATCCGGACCGCCGCCTCGGGTTTCGGCGTACCGTCCACCAGCAGCGCGCCCAGCTCGATCGCCGGCCCCCCGAACGCGTACCCCTGCTTGACGGTCTCCACGACGTCGGCTGTCTCGGCCATCTCTGCGTGCCTCTCGAACGTACGAAGGGAAGCTTCCCCGTGCGTTCGAGATGCTAGTGCCCCGAGCGCGCGGATGCTCGAATGTGGGCGGTGTCCAGGTGCGTGCATCGTGGTGCTGGAGGAGCGTCCTCGATGCGGAGCATCGTGGATGCTTCGCCAGTGCCGCGAGGTGCGTGCCTGGGCGACGCCCACATCGAGCAGCCGTGCGCTCGGGGCACTCGGTGCTCTTGTCAGCGGATGACGACGACCCTGACGGAAGTCGCCGCGAAGGACCAGATCGTCGCCGACATCGAGGCCGAGACCCGGATGCAGCCGTGTGAGGCCTTGGAGTTGGTGCCGAGCAGCCAGTCGGCGTGGATCTGGGCGCCGTTGCTCTTGTACGTCGGGATCTGGTGGAAGCCGATCCCGCACGGCGCGAACCGGACGAAGTTGTTCAGGTAGAGGCGGCCGCCATCGGTGTTCTTGCGGATCCGGGCCGCCCGGCCACACTTCGACCCGCTCGTGTAGGTGCCCGGCTTGAGGTACGTCGGGTTGTCGATGATGCCGCCCTGGCGCACCACCTTGCCCTTGGCATCGACCAGCCAGACCCAGTTCTGGCCCTGACTGATCACGATCCGGCGGCCTGCCCCGGTACGCCGGGGTACCGCGCGCACGTCACAGCGCTTGGCCGTGGAGGCCAGCAACCGGGCGTACGTCGTACTGTTGATCGCACCGGTCTGGCTGAGTGCGTTGGCGGACTGGAACCGCACCGTGGCTGCCTGGGTCATCGCGCCGGCCTTGCCGTCGACGGGCCCCGGGGTGCAGCCGAGCTTGGTCAGACGGGTCTGGGCCGCCTTGGTCTGGGTCACGGTGAGCGCGTCGGCCGGGATCGTAGTACCGGCGACAACCACGGCGAGCGCGGCCATTCCGACGCCTATTCGGGTCAAAGTCCTCATTTTTCTCCCCCAACTAGTCCTTAACCCCATGAGACGCCCGAGACCCCCTCCAGGTTGAGTCCTCGGCGCGTCTTTTTCCGGTGACATTCCTGACCTCTCACCGACCCTCATCCCCCGCTAGACTCCGGTGGGTGATCTTCAAGCGCGTCGGCGAGGAACGGCCTTACCCGGACCACGGGTACAAGCCGAAGGACTGGTCTGTGCTGCCACCGAGGCAGGTACGGCTCGACCAGCTCGTCACGACGAAGGGCACCTTGGACCTCAACGCGCTGCTCGACGAGGACTCGACCTTCTACGGCGACCTGTTCGCCCACGTGGTCGAGTTCAAAGGCGAGATGTACCTCGAGGACGGTCTGCACCGCGCCCTGCGCGCGGCCCTGCAGCAGCGCCTCGTCCTGCACGCCCGGGTCCTGGTCGTGGACTGAGTCGATGAGTCGGGGGACTGTCAGATGAGCGCCTTCCACCCACAGCCGCGTCCGCACTCGGGGATCCACTGGCGGACGCCCATCACCATGGTGGTGCTGCTCGGCGTCCTGGTCGGGGGCGCCTGGTGGGGCTGGAACTCGCTGACCGAGACGAGCGCCGAGCCGAACTGCGTCGACACCAAGATGGCGAACGACCGGCTCACGCCCAAGCAGGTCTCGGTGAACGTCTACAACGGCGGCGCCAAGGCCGGGAGCGCGGGGGCCGTGGCGGCGATCCTGCGCAAGCGCGGGTTCCACGTCGCCAAGGTCGCGAACGAGCCGAACGGCGACAAGATCACCGGCGTCGCGCTGCGCGGCACGGAGGCGAACGGTCCTGAGATGCGGCTCGTCGCCGGCCAGGTGAAGGGCAAGCTCAAGCCCACCGCCGACGCCCGCCCCGACCACACCGTCGACCTCGTCCTCGGCCAGGGCTACCAGGGGCTGCGCGAGCAGGGCCTCCCGTCGATCGCCCTCCCCAAGAACACCACCCTCTGCCTCCCCAGCATCCGCCCCAGCCAACCAGTCCCCTCCGGCCAGAACCCCAACTGAGTCCTAGCTGAGAGCGGTTGGCACCGCCTCCGAGGCACCGCCTCCCCCCTCCTCGCCCCACGATATTTGAGGGGTTAACCCCTCAAGTGGTGGGTTGCCTGGTCGGGTTCTCAGCGTGCAACCCACCATCTGAGGGGTTAACCCCTCAGATGTCGCGGGTCGCGGGTCGCGGGTCGCGGTGGGGCGTCGGGGTGGAGGTGGCTAGAGCTGTTCGCGGCCGCGTTCGCCGAACCAGCCGGCTAGGCGGCCGGCCCGGCTGACTGCTCGGAGGCGGCGGACCGTGGGCTCGCGCAGGGCTGAGGGGGCGACGACCAGTACGGCGTCGCCTGCGCGGAGTACCGTCCGGCGCTCGGGGACGAAGGCCTTCTGGTCGCGGATCACCAGCGACACCGACACGCCCGGCGGCAGCCGCAGTTCGCCGATCTCGACGCCGGCCAGCCGCGACTCGCTCGGGATCAGCACCTGCAGCATGTCCGCGCCCAGCGACTCCAGCGGCGCCACGTCGATGTCGACCTCGTGCGCCGCGTTGTCGTCGAGCACCTTCAACCGCTTCGCCAGCCAAGGCAGCGACGGCCCCTGCAGCAGGGTGAAGAGAAGTACGAGCACGAAGACCACATCGAACACCCGGTCCGCCTGCGGCACCTTCTCGGCCAACGGGATCGTCGCGAGCACGATCGGTACCGCCCCGCGCAACCCCGCCCAGGCGACGAAGGTCTGCTCCCGCCACGGGATCTTGAACCACGACACCGACAAGGTCACCGCCGCGAACCGCCCGACCACGGTGACCGCGATCCCGATCACCAGCGCGAGCAGTACGTCGTTCAGCTGGATCCGCCCCGGCGACGCGAGCAGCCCGAGCATCACGAACAACCCGATCTGCGCGAGCCAGGCGAACCCGTCGACGAAGGACCTGGTCGCGATCCGGTGCGGCAACTCGGCGCGCCCGAGGATCAGGCTCGTCACGTAGACGGCGGCGAACCCGGATACGTGCAGCAGGACGGTGCCACCGGCGTACGAGACGAAGCAGAGCGAGACGATCGCGAGCGGGTACAGACCGGCTGAGCCGAGGGCGACCTTGCGGAGCAACCCGACTGCCGCCCAGCCGATCACGAAGCCGAACACAGCGCCGACCACGAGCTCGTAGACGACCAGGCCGGCGAAGTACGGCAGCCCGTGCTCCTTGAGGCCGTCAGTGCTCACCAGAGTCACCAGAAGCACCGTAGGAGCGTCGTTGAGGCCTGACTCAGCCTCGAGCATCCCCCGCAGACGCGGACGGACGTTGACGCGGCGCAGTACGGAGAAGACGGCCGCGGCATCCGTGGGTGACGTGACGGCGCCCAGCAGCACCGAGATTTGCCAGTCGAGGCCCAGTACGAAGTGGGCGACACACGCGACCACACCCACGCTGATGGCAACGCCGAGAGTCGCCAGCACGACACCTATCGGCATCACCGGCCGTACTTCGTTCCAGCGGGTGGTCAGACCGCCCTCGATCAGGATGATCACCAGCGCCGCAAACCCGAGCGCATGCGCCAGCTGAGCATCCTCGAACTGGATCCCAGCCCCGGACTCCCCCAGCAGCACCCCCATCGCCAGGTAGATCAGCAGCGACGGCAACCCCAACCGCCCAGACAACCGGACGGCAATAATCGCCACCAGCAGCACAGCAGCGCCAGCCAGCAGAATCCGGTCAAGTTGTGAAACGTCCACAGCGGCCCTCTCGGGTCGGGGACTGCAGCTTAGTGGAGTCGTGCCTCCGGCAACAAAAAACGAGGACCCTGACGCATCACACAGCATCAGGGTCCTCGGTGTATCTACCACCCGGGGGTGGTTGGCGGTGGCGGAGGGATTTGAACCCTCGGAAGGGGGGTACCCTTCACGCGCTTTCGAGGCGCGCTCCTTCGGCCGCTCGGACACGCCACCGCCGAAGAGGCTATCAAGACCTATGGCTTGTGAAGAAATCGCGTAGCCTCGCGCCCGCTTCGTCGGCCATCACGCCGCCGATCACCTCGGGGCGGTGGTTCAGTCTGCGGTCCCTCACGACGTCCCAGAGGGAGCCCACGGCGCCCCCCTTTTCGTCGTATGCGGCGAAGACCAAGCGCTCCAATCGGGACAGCACGATCGCGCCCGCGCACATCGTGCAGGGCTCCAGCGTGACGACCAGGGTGCAGCCGGTGAGGCGCCACTCGCCGACGTGCTGGGCCGCCTCGCGGATCGCCAGTACCTCCGCGTGAGCAGTGGGGTCGCCGGTCAGTTCGCGTTCGTTGTGGCCGCGGCCGATCACCTGGGCGTCGGCGTCCACGACGATCGCGCCGATCGGTACGTCGGCGCTGCCGTGCGCCTTCTCGGCCTCTTCCAGCGCCAGCCCCATCAGCCGGGCGTAGGCGCGGTGCGCGGGGTTAGCCAATGGCTTCGATCGCCTCGTGGAACCGGTCGCCGAAACCGAGTACCTCGGCGATCTCCTCGAGCATCTCCTCGGGGTAGAGGTCGACGTCGTCGATCAGCGCGCCCAGGTCCATCGCGCTCATCCCCAGGTCGGCGACGATCGCCAGGTCACCGGCCGGTACCTGCTCGTCGTCGTCATCGGCCAGCGGGATGTCGAGCTCGTCGACGACCTGCTTGGCCAGCGGCCACTCGGTGGCGGCGGTGACGTCGGAGATCAGCAGCCGGGCCCGGCCACCGACCACCCGGAGGATGATGAAGAAGTCCTCGTCGACCGAGATCATCCCGATCACGCCCTGATCACCGGGATAGCGGCGCAGCGCCGAGACGAGCGCGGACAGGTCCGGTTCACCCCGCAGCACCAGTGGGGCGACCAGCCACTCCCCGTCCTCGGTGTAGGCAGCGACCGCGAAGTCGAGTTCGGTGGTGGTCATCGGCCCAGCCGTGGGATCAGACACCTTTGCATGGTCGCAGACTGACGTCCCCCGCACGAGACAATTCCCGCACTCGACAACAAATCGGTGCCTCCCCGAGATCCCCCACCCGCCCTGTTCGAGGGGTTAACCCCGCTCGCGGTGGGTTGCCCCCTCGGATTCCGGCCAGGCAACCCACCATTTGAGGAGTTATCCCCTCAAATGCGGCGAGACGTGCGCGGCGGGCCGCGGAGCGCGGGAGCGGCAGCGGGAGCGGCAGCGGCAGCGGTGCGGTCAGTGGTGCGGTCAGTGGTGATATGTGGCGCGCCGCATGGCAGCGCGGATCTGGCGGAGGCGGGTACGGCGGGGAGCGACCCGGGCGCGCAGGGCGCGGGCCTCGTCGAGTTCGCGGAGGAAGGCGGCGCGGCGGCGCAGCCGATCGAGCTGTTCGGGTGTCTTGCCGGTGGTCTCGGGCACGGCGGCACCATCCAGGGTCGATTCGGAACAGGCGCCCGGGGCGGGGCCAACTGACCTAAAACGACTGCCTTTCCATCCTAAAAGGGCACAGAGTTTCCAGTGGCGAATCGCCGACGGTAGCGTTCGCGGCATGCAGATCCTCGTCGTGGACCACCCGCTCGTCGCTCACAAGCTCACCACCCTGCGGGACGAGCGGACGGATTCGCCGACCTTCCGGCGGCTGACCGAGGAGCTCGTCACGCTGCTCGCGTACGAAGCGACGCGGGATGTCCGGACCGGCCCGATCAGCGTCACCACGCCGGTCGCCGAGGCCGAGGGCATCAAGCTGACGTCGCCGAAGCCGCTGGTCGTCCCGATCCTGCGCGCCGGGCTGGGCATGCTCGAGGGCATGTCTCGGCTGCTCCCGACGGCCGAGGTCGGCTTCCTCGGGATGATCCGCAACGAGGAGACCCTCGACGCCTCGACGTACGCCGAACGGCTGCCGGAGGACCTGCACGGGCGCCAGTGCTACGTCCTCGACCCGATGCTGGCCACCGGTGGCACCCTGTCCGCCGCGATCCGGTTCCTGGTCGACCGCGGCGCCGACCACATCACCGCGATCTGCATCCTGGCCGCCCCCGAGGGCGTCGAGCGGATCGAGCGCGAACTCGCCGACCTCCACATCCCCTGCACCCTCGTCATCGCAGGCATGGACTCGCACTTGAACGAGAAGGGCTACATCGTCCCGGGCCTGGGCGACGCGGGTGACCGCCTCTACGGCGTAGCGCAGTAAAGAAAAAGGGAGGGCCTTTACGTGCCCAGCAAGTCGGCCAGGGCTCGATAGCCCGCGTCCGACGGGTGCAGGTCGCCGTCGCGGCAGAGCAGGGTCAGGGTGCAGAGCGCGGCACCGGTATCGCCCTCGGGGTTGAAGATCGGCATCGGGTCCGCGAACCGGGCTCGATGTTCGGCCGCGGCGGCCGCCATCGCGACGTTGAGCTGCCGGATGATCGGGTGGGTGAGCGGGAACGCGCCGACGTTGCCGTCGAAGGCGCCGAGCACCACGATTCGCGCATCCGGCGCGGCCCGGTGAAGCTGCTGCAGGATGCCGGACAGGTTCGCCGCGATACCTGCGATCGCTGCCGGCGCGCCGTCCAGGATGCACTGCACGTTTCCGTTGCAGGAGGCAATGAACTCGTTGGCGTCGTTCCCCCACAGGGACAGCGTGACCAGATCGACCTTGCCCCGATGGTCCCGGAGGAAGCGCAGTGCGGCCGCCTGCTGCGACCCGGTGAACACATCGTGGAGCGGGAGACCTGCCCCGGCCCACGGGCACTGCCCGGTCGCGAAGGTGGTGGTCGATTCGCCCGGGCAACCGTAGTTCACCAGGGTCGGCCGCCGCTGCCCGTGCCGGAGACGGGCAGCCAGCAGATCGGCGTACCCGGTGTTGAATGCCTCAGCCGGCTGCCCGACCTTGAACCGCTGGAAGCCGAAGGCCAGCGAGTCACCCAGCGAGAGGTAGAAGCGTTCACCAGGTCGGTGCTCACTCTCGGCAGCCGATGCCGGGCTGCTGGTGAGCAGCAGGACGAATGCTGTCACAAGGGCGACCAGAGCCGCCGATCTCCGTGCTGCAGACATGAGTCGCAACCTCCCCCTCCGGTTCCGGTGGCTCCAGTGTCGTCCCGAACCACCCTCCGCGCGCAAGTACTTCTCTCAGGAGTTCGCCGTGTAGTCGATCGGCAGGTCGGCGGCCTCCAGCGATACCAGCTGGTCCGGTGTCGGGGCGGTGAGCGTGGCCAGGCGGTAGGCCTGGCGTTCGGTCATTTGCTGGAAAATCTGCCGTGCCGAGCGGCCGTTGCCAAAGCCTTCGCCGCGCGGTAGTACCTGGAACATCTCCGACAACGCCTGCCGGGCATCGACGGACAGCTCGTACTGATGCTCTCGCGCGTGGTACTCGAAGATGTCGACCAGTTCGGCCGGCGTGTAGTCGTCGAACAGCAGCGTCCGGGTGAATCGCGACGACAACCCCGGGTTCGACCCGATGAAGCGGCCCATGTCGTTCACGTACCCGGCCACGATCACGACCAGGTCCTCGCGATGGTCCTCCATCATCTTGACCAGCGTCGCGATCGCCTCGGCGCCGAAGTCGTTGCCGATCCCGATCGGCGCCAGCGAGTACGCCTCGTCGATGAACAGCACCCCACCGAGCGCCTGGTTGACCGCGGCCTGCGTCTTCGGACCGGTATGACCGACGTACTCACCGACCAACGCCGTCCGGTCCACTTCGACCAGATGCCCCTTGCGCAGCAGGCCGAGCGCCTTCAGCACCCGTCCGTAGAGCCGCGCGACCGTCGTCTTGCCCGTTCCCGGGTTCCCGGCGAACACCAGGTGCCGGCTCAGTGGCGGCGCCGGCAGCCCGGCCTCCTGCCGCATCCGGACCGCCTGCATGAGGTTCACCATCGACTGGACGTCCCGCTTGACCCGCCCGAGCCCGATCTGCTCCTCGAGCTCAGCCAGTACGTCCTCGAGCTTCTCGTCCTCGGGCGGCATGCTCTCGTCCAGCGTGCCCACCGGCCCGACCGGCACCGGCGGAGTCGCACCTGTACCAGCCGACGCCGCAGCAGGAGCCGGGGTCATCGGTACGCCGTCGACCGTGCAGTCCTCGAAGACCGGCTTCGCGCCGTCGTCCTGCCCGATCGCCCCGTCGCAATCACGGATCCGGACGTGCCGTAGTACCGGCGTGGAGCCGTTGCTGAGATGGAGAGCCGGGTACTTCGTATCGACCACATCGCAATCCGTGTACGACCCGGCGGCCTTCTCGGCGATGTAGATCCCGTTCTTGGCCACCCCGACGACCCGCAACCCGGTCACGGTCGGCGTGACCCCGGACCACACCACCAGCCCCGACCCGTCGCACTTCTCGATCGTGCTGCCGGTGATCTCCGCCGTCGCGCCGGTCCCGATGACGATTCCGGCCGCCTTCGTCCGACTCACCCGTACTGCGTCCAGCTGGACATACCCAGATCCCGACAACTCGATCCCGGTCCCCGTCGTCCCGGCCACCGAACACGTCTCGAGGCTGGTCGCCGCCGTCGACTCCAGATGCACGCCGATCGTCCCGCCGGTGATCCGGCAGTCCTCGGCCCTCACCGTCGCCTCGTCGACCACCGACAACGCGGTCAGCCCGATGTCGGCGATGCCACACGCGTCCAGCTCGACCTTCGACGTACCGGTCGCATGGACCCCGTGCTCAGCGCCACCGCGGATCAAACTGTCGACGAGCTTCACGGAAGCCGCGCCGGTCAGATGGAACGCGCTGTACTTCGACCTGTCGACCCGGCAGTCAGTCATCGTCGCCTGAGCCCCATCGGAAATCAGCAGCCCATTGGCCCCCGAGTCGGACACGGCACAACCCCTGGCCGTCACGTGGGCCTGATCCTGGATGACTAGCCCGCTCGCCTGCGTGTCCCGCAACCGGCAGTCCACCAACTCGACCCGAGCCGACCCGGCCGCGTGGATCGCAGCCGCCCCGGCCTTGTCGATCGACAGCTCCGTCAACTGGGCGGTCGAGGCGTCCTCGAGCAAGAGGCCGGCCATGCCCGTCTGGCGTAGTACAGAGTCGGTGAGCTTGACCCGGCTGTCGCCGCGCAACCGGAAGCCGTAGCCCACGGTGTCGCTCATCCGGAGCCGGTTCGCCTCCAGGTAGGCGCCGCCGGACAAGACGATGCCGATGCCGTCGATCTTCTCGATCGTGGAGTCCTCGACCTGCGCGCGGACCCGGCCGGACAGGTGCATCGCGGCCAGCCGGCCGCTGCCGAGCTTGGACCGGCGGACGAGCACTGAGGTCACGCCGTACCCGGTGAGGTCCGAGCCCTGGCCCGCTTCGTTGCCTCGGGCATGGATCCGGCTGCCGGTGACGACACAGTCCTCGATCAGCAGCCCGGCCCCGCCGGCGACCCCGATGGTCGGTGTCTCGCTGTCGTCGGCTGCCCGGACGTACAGGCCGCGCAGCGCGCACTCGAGCCCTTCGACCACGATCGCCGGCTGACCACTGCCCGCGACGCCGACCACGTCGACGGTGCCCTGCCCTTGCTCGGCGAGGATCACCACCGAGCGGTCGAGGACCAAGTGCTCGGTGTAGCTGCCGGGCGCGACCACGACGGCGTCACCGGGGCTGGCGGCCTTGACCGCGTCAGAGATCCGGCGGAACGTCCCACGGCCACCCTTCGGGGCGACATACCTCGTCGTCAACGGCTCTCCATCGATTCGCGCCCGATCACGGCGTTCCGGTCTGGCTGGCGGACGGCTGGGGCAGTGGCTGCGGCTGCGGCACCTGGACGCCCGGAGGCAGGATCACGCCGCCGCTGGTCACCTGCGGCTGTGGCTGGTTCTGGGGCACGGTAACACTGGGCGGCAGGATCAGCGGCTGCGGATTCGGCCGCGACCACTCGGGGTTCATCGACGCCCGCAGGGCCGGGGCGAGCAGCGACGCCATCCCCTTCTCGAAGAACTTCAGCCCGAAGCCGGTCGCCATGTCGGCGATGCCGCCCTTCTGGAAGAACCGCCCGGCGCTGAAGCCCATCCCGATCGTGCGCAGCATGCCGATGCTGTTGGCGATCGCGTAGCCGGTCGCGACCGACATGCCGCCTTCGGCCAGCGCCTGCCAGCCACCCACGGTGTGCGTCTTGCCGTCCTTGCCGGGGACACCGAAGATCGCCGCGTTCATCGTGCCGTTCACGAACCCGGTGAGCGGCAGCATCAGCATGCCGAAGCCGTAGTCGAAGGTGCCGCCGCGCCATTTGGTCGCGCTGGTGTTGCCGGCCCACTCGACACCCCACTGGGCGCTGTTGTTGTTCGGCCGATTGGTCGCCAGCTTGCCGCCGTCGAGGTTGCCCATCGTCTGCTTCAGATCCCGCAGCCCACCGCCGAGACGGGTCTCGGTCAGCGCCGTACCGGCCACCGTGCGCAACGTCGTGCCGACCGCCGCGTTCATCAGCGCCTTGAGCGCGTCCGTGCCGCTGAACGGCTTGTTCTGCGCGTCGGCGATGATCGCCATGATGATCAGGCTGGCGGCGTAGTCGAGCATGAACTCGGTGCCGGCGGTGAGCAGCATCTTCTGGGTCAGCAGCCGGCTGTACGAGACGTAGTTGGACTCCATCCGGAGCGGGTTGCCGCCCGCCTGCAGGCTCTTCGGGTCGAAGGTCCAGTTCGACTGCAGGTGCCACGGCTGCCGCTGGGCGTCGCCGATCCGCGCGTTCCAGCCGCGGAACTCGGTCATCGAGCCGCGGAAGTCGAACTCGTTGCCGGTCAGCACCAGCCGGTTGTCGCGCAGCTCGAAGACCAGGCCGGTGTCGGACCGCTCGCCGATCACCCGGCCGTCCTGGCCCCAGATCTTCCACTGGCCGTGCAGCTTGTCGGTCTCCAGGTAGTTCGCCCCCGACGCCGCCCGTTCCCGGACGATCTTGTCGATGTCGAACTCCTTCCACTGCGCCAGGTCGGACTGGCCGTTCGCGTCCACGTGGTACTCGCGGACCCGGACCGGGCGGCCGTCGCCGATGTGTTGCGGCGTCTCGAACCGGACCTCCTGCGGGCGCGCGGCGCCGTTCGGGGTGACGTCTCGGAAATGCGTCGACTGCGCGTTCCACTGGTTCGACCAGCGGCCGTCGCCGGTGCCCCAGCGCCGGTCGAACGTCATCGCGCCATCGACCCGCTGACCGAGCTTGTCGAACTCGGCGCTGTGCCAGTTGTTGTTGCCCGACTTCCAGGACTCGACGTACCGGCCCTCGTCCAGCATGTGCCGGTCGCGGACCAGGTTGCCGCGGGCATCGAAGTCGCGGAACGAGTTGTCCCAGCTGATCGACTCGTCGCGGGAGCCCTTGAAGTGGAAGCGTTCGCCGCCCACTCCGGTCTCCCGGCCGTTCAGGTCCAGTTCCTTCCAGGTCCAGCGCGGCCCGTCGGCCGGTCCGGTCGCCTCGATGTAGCGGGTCGGCGGGTTGTGGCCGTACGGCGGAATCTGGTGCGACGATCCGACCAGGTTGCCGTGCGCGTCGCGCTGCACCCAGATGTGGTTGTTGCCCGCCTCCGGGAACTCGCGGACCTCGCCACCGGGACGGCTCTGCCGCACCAGGATCCAGTCCGGTCCCTGACCCGGCTGGTGCGGGCCCATCGACGGCTTGAAGTCCTGCCAGCTGTTGTTGGTGTTGTCGAAGATCCGCCAGCCCTTGGTGCCGTCGTTCTCCCAGGCCGTGACCGCGCCGCCGTTCGGGTTCGGGTGCGCGTCGGTCAGCCCCTCGACCTGGTCGCCGACCTTGAGCTTCGATCCGTCGTGCAGCTTGCCCTCGAACCGGACGAACCGGCCGTCGAGCCCGACGTCGACGAAGGACTCGTCGCCCGCGACGTACCGGACGCCGTGGCCCGGGTTGTTCGCGCCGGTCGTCTCCCAGCGGTAGAGCTGGTACCGCCCGTCGTTCGCGACGTGCGACACGTTGCCTTCCGGCACCGGGTTGCGCTGGATGTAGTCGCGGAACCAGACCGGCGGCCGCTGCTCGCCGACCCGGTGGGCGCTGAGGATGTTGTCGTTGGGCAGCTTCGTCCCGCTGCCGACCGGCTTGCCGGCCTTGCCCTGGATCTCCCAGCTGCCCGGCCGCTCCAGCCCGTTCGCGCCGGTCTCGAGCTTGAACTCCTGGTACTGGTTGGCGCGGTCGGTGCTGTTCCAGGTGCCCCACTTCTGCTGGGCGATGTCGTCGGTGGTCTGCCCAGGCAGCCGGACCCGGTCGGTGAACCCGTCGCCGAGCTTCTCCCAGGTCCGTTGACCCGACCCGATCAGGCCGCCGTCGGCGTCGAACCGGTTCCAGGTCCAGTTGCCGTCGGCGCCCCGGGTGGCCAGGACGTGGCCGGTGATCTCCTTCTCCGCCTTGCCCATCGGGCCGATCTCGTCGGCGATCGGGTTGTCGTACTTCTGCAGGCCCTGCTGGTAGTGGTGCACCGACCGGCCGTTGTGGTCGACGTCCATCCACGAGTTGCCGCTGGTGTCGAACTCCCGCTTGCCCCAGTTGCTCACGCCGCCGGCGTTGTCGTACGTCGCCCACGTGGTCCGCCGGTTGAAGTTGCCGAAGCCGAGCGTGTCGGTCTTGCGGAAGCTGTCCATGAGCTCCCCGCCCGGCAGCCACCGGCGCTCGAAGACCTGGACCTCCTTGGCCGACGAGCTGATCAGCTTGATCTGCCCGTTGCCGACCCCGGTCACCTCCATCTTGCCGTGCTGGAAGACACCGTCCGCCCTGGTCCCACCGGTCCGCGTCCAGGTGTTGTTGGCGCGATCGACGACGTACCGGAACGGCGTGGCCTGCCCGTTGTTGAGCACCGGGAAGCCTTGTTCGGTAAGGTTTCCGGCCCGGCTGTACACGTGGTACTCGCCGTTGCGCGGGCTGCCGTTCAGCCGGATCTCGACCCGGACGTTGCCTTGGGCATCGACTGTCGCGTGGTACCGGTTGGGCATCGCCGTACCGGTGTTGTCGACGAAGGTGACCACGCCGTTCTGGTCCCGGGCGACCGTGCCGCCGAGCCGGTTGGCGCCCAGCCCGTCGATATCGGTGACCTCCCGGACGAGCACACCCTGCATGTCGAACACGTCGTGGCCGCCGGCCCGGGTGACGGTGATCTCGCCGGTACCGGCGTTGAAGGCGACCTGGTGGGTCGGCATCGGCTGGTACAGGTCGTCCAGCCGCTGGGCGTTGTGCGCGCCGATCTCGAGGAAGCCGTTCTCACCGCCGACGGTGACGACCACTCCGCGCGCCTGGTGGGCGCCGTTGGCGTCGTACACGTGGTAGCTGCCGCCATCGACCGCGCGGTAGCCGCCGTTCCCGGTCAGCTCGACGGTGCCCGGGCCAGGTGCGTCAGCGCCGGTCCGGATGCTCACGTTTCCGTGGACATCGTGGACGACGATCAGTTGCTGGCCCGGCTGGACTCCCGGCTGGTGCAGCGGGATCCGCCGGTCGATCGCGCCGCCCGCGTCGTCGAAGGTCCGGGCGATCCCGTTGGCCGGATCGGTGAGCCGGAAACCGCCGCCCGGCAGGACATCCACCTGATGCGGCAACCTCGCGCCGAGGTCGTCGATGAAGGACAGCGAGCCGTCCGTACCGCGGTACAGGAAGACCTGTCCCGGGAAGTCGGCGTGCGCGACCCGTACGCCGGTGCCCTCCAGCAGGCCGCCGTTACCGAAGTACCTGATGTCCCCGAGGTTGGTGTCGACGACCATCAGCTGGCCGTTGCCCAACCGAGTGGCGGTCGTGTGCGGGACCGGGGCGCCGTTCACGTCCACGACGCGGAGGCCACCGGTCCCGTTCGGCTCGGTGAACAGCGAGGGGTGCAGGCCCTGCGGATCGGTGAGCCGCAGGCCGTCCGCGATGACTACGCCATCCACGCCGAACCGCGCGCTGTTGCCCTGCGCACCGTTGAGGCGGAAGCCGCCGTCCGGCAGCAGATCGACCGTCGTCCCTGGGACATGGGCGCCCTGCAGATCGACCAGCCGCGCTCCGGCGACCCCGTCGACCTCGACGAACCGGTCGCCGCGGAGACCGTTGCCATTGACAACGGAAACGCCATCGCCCAGGTGCACGCCGTCAGGTCCGTACCGCTGCATGAGACCGTCTGCGTCGTAGATCCGGAAGCCGCCGTCGTCGAGCCCGCGGACCGCGAAGTTCTCGGCGCCGTCACCGAGGACATGCAGCCCATCGGCATCGCGGGCGACGAAGCGGTCGGTGGTTCCGTTCAGGCTGAAGTGCACCTCGGTGAGCGTGCCGCCGCTGTCGTAGTGGATCGTCCGGTTGCCCTCGACCACGTGGTAGCCGGTCGTGTTGGCTTCCGGCTTCGACCAGTAACCACCGGCACCCACGCCGCGCGGGCGCTCGTTGACCGACGCGATCCGCAGGTCGTCGAGCCCTTGCAGCAGCCCGTCGGCCGACAGCCCGGGGTGCTGGGCCTCGAAGGTCTGCTTGGCCAGTACGAACTTCTCCTGGGCGGCATGCAGGTCGAACTGCGCCCGGTCGCCGATCGACAGCCCATTAGAGGTGCTCGCCGAGTTGGCGCCGTTCTCGTCGCCGTACCTCGCCGCGGCGGCGAAGTCGTCGTACGTCTTCTGAACCGCCTGGAAGTCGTCCATCCGGGTCAGCACCAGAGCGTCGGAATCGCCCAGCTGCCGGAACAGGTTCGCCCGGGCAGCCATGTCGCTGGTCCACGTCTGGCTGACCTGCGTCGCCGCCTGGCGCCAGCTCAGCGGGTCGATCTTGCCGGCGAAGACGTCGCTGTTGTGCAGCACGCCTGCCTTCAGATCGGTGGCGAAGTGCAGGTACTCCGAACCGCTCCACGAGTTGCCGAAGAACCGGACCCCGTTGAACCGGCCCTCCACCGTGACCGTGTCGCGGCCGGCGTTGTGGGTGATCGTGATGGTCAGGTCGTCGGCACTGTTCGGCTTGCTCACCTTGATCGTGTTGACCAGGCCGTCGTGGCTGACCGTCGAGGTCGCCGTCACATCCGTCATGCCCTGGAACTTCCGCAGCCCGTCGGCCGAGAACGCGCGACCGAAGTCGTCGAACGCCTGCTGCGACGTGAAGCCCGGCCATTCCTGGTGGATCAGGTCGTCGTACACACCCTGCGGCAGCTGCTCGGCCCGGACCGGGATGATCGTCAGCCCGTCCTCGACCCTGTTCGGACCGGTACGGACGAGGGTCGTCGGGGCTAGCGTGACCTCGAACTGGTTCGGGTTCACCGGCGGCGCGTCGGCCGCACCAGGCTGGAAGTGCGGCGGGTACGCCGAGGCCAGCTTGGCGTGATCGGCCGGTACGTCGATCTCGAACACGACCCGGTTGGCCTTGGTGCCGTTCTGCGCCCAGGTGTGCTGGAACTCCATCCCGTTCGACGTCGACGAGGGCAGCCGCTCGACGAAGTTGTCCGCCTGCGCCGCCAGCGGATCGAGCGACATCCCGCGGTACAGGGTGACCCGGGCGTTCGGTCCGTGGAAGGCGAGATCGGTGGTCGTACGGACGAAGTCGTCGACCTTCTCGACCAGGGCGTCCGCGTTGGTCATCGAGAGGTCGACATAGCCGCCGTACCCGCGGTGCGAGGTGAAGGCGCCGTCGCGGACGTCCTCCATCAGCTTCAGCACGTTGGCGTCCGTGGCCGCGGCCGCGAGGTGGGTCCGGGACAGATCGACGGAGCCGGTCCAGCGCGCGGCAGCATTCGGATCGCCGAGGTGCGCCGGTACCACCGGAGCGGGCGCATTGGCCGTCAAGCCCTGTTCCAGCTGGCGGAAGGCGCCGGTCGACCGGTCGAAGCTCAGCGCGCCCTGCGGCCCGGCGATCGTGATCGAGTCGCCGTTGGCCTTGACCGGCCAGTTCCCGCCGATTCCGTCGTCGAACGTGCCCGCGTAGATGTTGCCGGTGAAGCCGTCCTCGCCCATCTCCAGCCACTTGCCGGCGAAGTTGCCGTGGGTCAGCTGGACCGACTCACCGGTGAGGGTGAGCGAGCCGTTGCGCATGACCCGGTACTCCCAGGAGTGCGCCGGCGTGAAGCCGTCCGGCCCGGCCTTGGTGACGGTCAGCACGTTGCCGGTCTGGTGCATCTGAACCGACGAGTGCACCCCGCCGACGATCTCCGCCTGACCGCCCGAAACCCGGATCTGCACGTCGGCCGGCAGGCTGTGGGTCTTGACCGGCCCACCACCCATCGGGTTGTGCCGGACGCTTCCGCCCGCTCCGGTGGTGGTCTCCCGCATCCCACCGACCAGGCGGGGCCGGTCCGCGATCGAGGCCGACAACAAGTCGTCCAACTGCTGCTGCAGTCCGTCGAACTGCACACCGTGCTTGGCGTCGAACGCGTTCTTCGCGAGATCGAGATTGTGCTGAGCGGTCTGCAGGTCGATCCGCGCCTGGTCGCCGAGCGCCGGTCCACGCGACGAGCCGTCGGCACGCCCGGTCAGTTCGTCGTACTTCGCCAGCGCGGCGCGGTACTCGTGCTGGGCCTTCTGCACCGTGGTGAAGTCGTCGACCCGCACGGTCAGATCCGCCTCGGTGTCACCGGCCCGGCGGAAGACGTCGAGCCGGGCCGCCGAATCGGCGTTCCAGACCTGCTCCATCGTCTGCTTGGCCGCCGGGGTGCCCTTCCACGACGTGGGTTCCATCCGGCCGGCGAAGAGGTCGTTGTTGTGCAGCACGTTGCCCCGCAGGTCGGTGGCGAGGTGCTTGAAGTCGGTCTTGCTCCAGGTCTGGTCGAACGTGGTCGTCCCGTCGGCGGCCACCGTCACACGAACCGAGTCGGCCTCGGCGTCCCGGAGTACGGTGATCTTCAGCTCGCCCTCGAAGCCCGGCTTGGTCCCGGTGATGGTGAGGCGGTCGCCGCTCTTGACCGTCGTCGTGGTGATGTCCTCGAGGCCGGTGAACTTGCGCAGGTTGTCGCGCTCGAACGACTTCGCGAAGTCGGTGAACGCATCGCCCGACTTCATCCCCGGCCACTTGGCGTTGATCAGGTCGCTGTACGCCGACGGCGCGATCGCCTCGGCCTTGACCGGGATGATCGTCATCCCGTTCTCGAGCCGGTTCGGGCCGGTCCGGACCAGCGTCGTCGGGGCGAGGGTGACCTCCCACTGGCTCTGGTTCCAGGCGCGTGCCTCGTCCAGGCCGGCCTGGTAGCCGGGCGGGTAGGACATCGACAGCTTGCCGTGGCCGGCCGGTACGTCGATCTCGAAGACGAACCGGTTGCTCGCGACGCCGTTCTTCGCCCACTCCTCCTGGAACTTGATGTTGTTCGAGGTCGAGCTGGGCAGCCGGTCGACGAACTCGTTCGCCTTGGCGCTGGCCGGGTCCATCGAGACACCGCGGTACAGAGTGATGTCGCGGTCGCCGCCCTTGAGCAACAGGTCGCGGGTGACGTCGGAGAAGGTCTGCACCTTGCCGACCAGCGTGCCGTCCTCGAGCGCGAGCGGGTTCACGTACCCCTCGAAGCCGCGCTTGGAGGTGAAGGAGCCGCCCATCACGTCCTTCATCAGGTTCTCGACGGCCTTGTTCTCGGCGGCCGCGGCGAGATGCGTGCGCGACAGGTCGACCTGGTTGGTCCAGCGGACCGGGTCGCCGTGCAGGTTGGCCGGCAGGTTCGGCGCGGGCAGGTGCGAGGTACTGGTCGGCGCAGGACCGTGGAAGACGCCGTCGCGGCCGTAGCGCACCGGTCCGCCCGGCGTCGCCACGAACAGCTCGTCGCCGACCACCTTCATCGGCCAGACGCCACCATCGCCGAGCGTCCCGTCCAGCTGGCCCATCAGGCCCTTGAGGTTGGCGACCTCCCCGCCCAGCGGACCATCGGCCAGGTGGATGGTCTGACCGGTCAGGTTCGGCCGGCCGAAGCCCTGCCGGAAGGTCCAGGTCGACAGCGTCTCGCCGTTGGCACCGAGCTGCGTGACGGTGATCTCGCGGCCGTTCACCGAACCGGTGAACTCGCCCGCCCGGGTGCCGGTGAACTGAACCGTGCCGTTCTCGACCTGGTACGAGACCCCACCGCCCGGTACTTCGAACGACCGGCCGGCGCCGGGCCCTCTCGGCCGCTTCACCACGCCGCCCAGGTCGGTCTTCAGCTGGTCGGGGTCCATCTCGTACTTGCGCTTGAAGCCGATCTTCGCGGTGTCCAGATCGGCCTGGGCCGCGTCCAGATCCATCCGCACCTGGTCGCCGACCGAGATCCCGCCGGTCGACGGTCCGTCCGGCCGGGCGCCGTGCAGCTCGACGTTCTCCACGGCGTGCTTGAGGTTCAGCTCGCTCTGCTGGAACCGGGAGAAGTCCTCCATCTTGGCGTCGACCAGGGCGTCGCTGTCACCTGCCTTGCGGAACACGTCCGCCCGGGCCGCCAGATCGGCGTCCCACTGCGGGCTGAACGGCTGCTTGTTCCACTGGGCCGGCTTCGACATGCTGACGAACAGGTCGTTGTCGTGCAGCGTGCCGGCCTTCAGGTCGGTCGCGATGTTGGTGAACTGCTGCTGGCTCCAGGTGTGGTCGAAGCTCGTCTTGCCGTCGGCCGTCGCGGTGACGCGGACCGAGTCGGCATCCACGTCCCGGGTGACCTTGATGGTCAGGTCGTGCCCGGCCGCACCCGGCTTGCTCACGACGATCTCGTGGATCAGGCCGTCGGTCGTCTTCGATGTCGAGGTGACGTCGGCCATGCCCGGGAACTTCTGCAGGTTCGCCTGGTCCAGGCCGCGGGTGAAGTCGCGGAACGCCGACTCCGACGACATCCCCGGCCACTTCTGGCTGATCAGGCCGTCGAGCTGGCCGTCCGGGATCTGCTTCGCGCGGACCGGGATGACCGTCATCCCGTCCTTCATGAAGTTGTCCCCGGTCCGCTCCAGGAAGGCCGGCGACAAGGTCACCTCGAACTGCCCCTGGTTCCACGCCTTCGCCTCACCGGCACCCGGCCGGTAGCCCTCGGGGTACGACATCGAGAGCTTGCCGTGGCCCGGCGGTACGTCGATCTGGAACACGACCCGCTTGCTCAGGTCGGCGTCCTTGGCCCAGGTCTTCTGGAAGTCCCAGTTGCTCGACGTCGACAACGGCAGCCGCTCGGTGAACACCTTGGCGTCCGCGCTGGCCGCGTCCATCGCCACCCCGCGGTACACCCTGGTCTCCGCGACCGGCCCGTCGAAGAGGACGTCCTTGGCCACCTCGTTGAAGGTGTGCACGTCGTTGGTCAGGTTCTTGCTCAGCACCGCGGGATCGATGTACCCGTCGAAGCCCTTCTTCGACGTGAAGGCGCCCTCGCGGATCTTCGTCATCATGTCGCTGACATGGTCGTACTTCGCGGCGGCGGTCAGGTGCGTGCGGGAGAGGTCCGCCTGCGCCTTCCAGTGCGCGACGTCGGTCTCGCTGGTCAGGTGGGCCGGCGGGATCGCCTCGCCCATCTTGGAGTTCAGACCCGAGTCGACATGCAGGAAGTTTCCGCCGCGGTCGTAGACCATCGCGCCGCTCGAGGACGGGATCTGGAAGTTGTCCTGGTAGTACCGGACCGGCATTTCGTTGCCATGGACATCGATCACCGAACCGCCGGACGGCCGGCCGGTGTCGATCCCGGTGTGCAGCTTCTGGCCGCTGAGATCGCCGCCGTTGAGGGTCAGCTCGTCGGACTTCAGGATCGGCCAGTTCCGCGCGTTGAGCTCGTAGTCCAGCGTCCGGACGACGGCCCCGTCGGCGTTCGTCTCGATGATCTTCAGCGCCCGGCCGTCCAGAACGCCCTCGAACGCGTCCGCCTTCGCTCCGGTGAAGGAGACCGACGAGCCGTCGAGCTTGAACATCGCCCCGCCCTCAGGCACCGGGAACTGGCTCGGCGCACCGGCCCGCAGGCCGGGCCGTTCCTTCAGCGAGGTCTGCAGCAGGTCGTCGAGCTGCTGGTTGAGAGTGTCCACTTGCATGCCGTGCTTGGCCTGGAAGGAGGTGGTGACCGACTTCAGGTCCGCCTCGGCCTGGCCGAGCTGGATCCGCATCTGGATGCCGACCGGCAGATCGGTAGAGGTTCCGTCGAACCGGTGCCCGTGCTCGGCCAGGTCGGCCGTCGCGTGCTTGACGTTGAGCTGGGCCTGCTGGACCTGCCGGAAGTCCTCCATCCTGGAGGTGACGATCGCGTCGCTGTCACCGGGACGCCGGAAGACGTCCATCTTGTTGGCCAGGTCCTTCGCCCAGGCGTCTTCCAGGCCGAGGGCTTTGCCCTTGCCCTTGACGTCGAGGTGCACCGAACCGCCCAGCTCGTCGCCCGCCTTCCAGACAGCCGGCTGCGGCAGGTTGGTGAACTGCTCGTTGTTGTGCAGTACGCCGCCGCGCAGATCCGTTGCCAGGTTGGAGAACTGCTGCCCGCTCCAGTTCTTGTCGAACTTGGTCGCGCCGTCCACGTCGACAGTCACCCGGACCGAGTCGGCGTCGACGTCGCGGGTCACCGTGATGTGCATGTCGTGGCCCTCGAAGCCCGGCTTGCTGACGGTGATCTTGTTGATCATCCCGTCGCCGCTGAGTACCGACTTCGAGGTCACGCTCTCCAGGTCGGGGAACTGCCGCAGCGCGGTGAGCTCGAACGACTTGGCGAAGTCGTTGAACGCCGTCGCGGAGTCCAGCCCACCCCACTTCTGGTTGATCACGTCGTTGTACGCCGACGGTGGGATCATCTCGGCCTTGACCGGGATCACCGTGATCCCGTTGTCCAGCGTCCGGTTCGGCCCGGTCCGGACGAACGTGGTCGGCGCCAGCGTCACCTCGAACTGGTCCTGGTTCCACGCCTTCGCCTCGCCGGCGCCCGGCTTGTACCCCTCCGGGTACGACATCGACAGCTTGTTGTGCGCGGGCGGTACGTCGATCTCGAAGACGACCCGGTTGCTGTTGACACCGTTCTTGGCCCACTCGTCCTGGAACTTCACCGAGCTCGACGTGGAGATCGGCAGCCGCTCGGTGAACTCGTTCGCCTTCGCCGCGGCGGGATCCATCGACACCCCGCGGTACAGGGTGATGTTGTCGGCCGGGCCCTTGGTGAGCAGGTCCTGGGTGACGGTGTGGAAGTTCTGCATCTTGCCGAGCAGCGTGCCGTCCTCGAGCGCCGTCGGGTTGACGAAGCCGCCGTAGCCCTTCTTGGAGGTGAAGCTGCCGCCGGCGACGTCCTTCATCAGGTTCTCGACCGGCTTGTTCGTCATCGCTTCGCCGAGATGCGTGCGGGAGAGGTCGGCCTGCGCGGTCCAGCGGGTCGCGTCCTCACCGCTCAGGTGCGGGGGTGGTACCGGCGTACCGAGGTCGTTGCCCGGATGCGCGCCCGGGCCCTGGAAGAAGCCGTCGCGGTCGTACCTGAACACGCCACCCGGTGCGGCGACGACGATACCGTCGCCTTCCGCCTTGACCGGCATACCGCCGCGGACGTCGTCGATGACCCCGTCGAGCTTGCCCGCGGTCCCTTGCAGGTCGAGGAACTTGCCCGCCAGCGGCCCGTCGCCGAGCGTCAGCGTCTCGGCGATCACACTCGGCCGGAAGCCCGGCCGCATCGTCCACGAATGCAGGACGTCGCCACCGTCGCCGAGCTTCTGGATCAGCATGTTGCCATCGGCACCGGTCTGCAGCTGGAACTGATCCGCGCTGTCTCCGGCCAGCTTGAAGTTCCGGCCGTCGCGGACGAGTTGTACGCCATCCGCGCCCGGCAGGTCGATGCCCCGGCCCGGTCGGCCGCTGGCGCCCAGCAGGCCGGGGTTGAGCTTGAGGTCGGACTGCTTGAGCGCGGCCAGCCAGTCGGCCGTCGCGTTCGCGTCCAGGTTGTGCAGCTGGGTGAAGGTGGCCTTCGCCTCGGCCAGCTGCTGCTCGGCGAGGTGGATCTCCAGCTTCGCCTGGTCGCCGACGGACGGCGCGTTCGACGAGCCGTCGACTCGGCCGGTCTGCGGCCCGAAGTCCCGCTTGATCGAGTCGAGCTCGATCTGCGCCTTCTCGACCCCGGCCCAGTCGTCCATCCGCTGCAGGACCTGGGCCTCGCTGAGCCCGTCGGCGCGGAACGGCGTCGCCTTCTCCCAGGCCCACGGCTTCGGGAAGCTGCTGAACTTCTCGTTGTTGTGCAGGACGCCGCCGCGCAGGTCGGTGGCGATGTTGCTGAAGTCGGTCTTGCTCCAGGTCTGGTCGAACTTGTTCGCACCGTCGGAGGCGATGGTGACCCGGACCGAGTCGGCCTTCGGGTCGCGCATCACGGTGATGGTCAGGTCGTGGCCCTCGAAGCCCGGCTTGCTGACCGTGACGGTGTGGGTCAGCCCGTCGGTGCTCTGGACCGCCTTCGAGGTGACGTTCTCCAGGTCCGGGAACTGCTTGAGGGCGTTGAGCTCGAAGGACTTCACGAAGTCGCCGAACGCGGTCTCCGAGGACAGCCCCGGCCACTTGGCGGTGATCACCGACTCGTACATCGACGGCGGGATCTGCTCGGCCTTGACCGGGATGACCGTCATCCCGTTGTCCAGCGTCCGGTTCGGGCCGGTCCGGACCAGCGTCGTCGGCGACAGCGTCACCTCGAACTGGCTGGCGTTGATCTCCGGCGCGTCGCCCTTCACTGCTTGGTAGCCGTCCGGGTAGGCCATCGACAGCTTGCTGTGCCCGGCCGGTACGTCGATCTCGAAGACGACCCGGTTGGTGTTGACGCCGTTCTTGGCCCACTCGTCCTGGAACTTCATCGTGTTCGAGGTGGAGATCGGCAGCCGCTCGGTGAACTTGCCGGCCTGCGCGCTGGCCGGGTCCATCGACACCCCGCGGTACACGGTGAGGTTGTCCTCGGGGCCCTTGAAGGCCAGCTCCTTGGCGAAGTTCTCGAAGTTGTGCACCTTGCCGACCAGGCTGCCGTCGCGCAGCGCCGACGGGTTGACGTACCCGTCGAAGCCCTTCTTCGAGGTGTACGAGCCGCCCGCGACGCCCTTCATGAACAGGTTGAGGTCGTTGTCCCCGGCCGCCACCGTGAGGTGCGTCCGGGAGATGTCGGCCTGCGCGTTCCAGCGGATCAGGTCATCGCCGGTCAGGTGGCTCGGCGGGGCCGGCTTGGGCAGGTCGTGCCCGGTCGACGGTCCGAGCCCGTGGAAGCTGCCGGCCTTGTCGTACACCAGCGGGCCCTGCGGCGACGGCACGATCAGCCCGTCGTCGGTGAACTTCACCGGCAGGTGGTTGCCGCGCAGATCGGTCACCAGCGCCTTGTCGAACTGGCCCATCGCGCCCTGCAGGTTGATCGGCTGACCGTCGAACAGGCCGCCGTTCAGCGGGAACGACTCGCCGATCTGGTTCGCCCGGCCACCGAAGCCGAGCGAGTACGTCCAGGTGTGCGCGGCCTGGCCCGCCCCACCGGTCTCCGTGATGGTCAGCGTCCTGCCGTTCAGCGTGCTGCTGAACGCGTCGGCCTTCGGTCCGGTGAAGCTGATCTGGGTGCCGTTCAGCTCGAACTTCATCCCGTTGCCGTTCGGCAGGTCGAAGCTGCGGCTGACCCCGCCGAGCAGCCGTGGCCGCTCTTTGAGCGAGTCGATCGTCAGCTTGTCGAGCTGCTGCTGCAGGTTGTCGACGCTGAGCCCGTGCTTGCCCTCGAAGCTCGCCTTGGCGTTGGCCAGATCGTTCTCGGCCGCCCGCAGGTCGATGTGCACCTGGTCGCCGACCGCCGGTCCGGTCGACGGCCCGTCCAGCCGCTCGCCGTGCACCGCGACGTTGTCGAGCGCGTTGTCGAAGTGCGACTGGGCCCGCTGGACCTGGCCGAAGTCGGCCATCTTCGCGTTGACCATCGCGTCGGTGTCGCCGGGCTGGCGGAACACGCCGGCCTTGGCGGCCAGATCCTTGTCCCAGGCGGCGCTCAGCGGCTGGTTCTCCAGCTTGCCCTGGGCGTTGTAGTGGAACGTCAGGCCCTTCTCGTCGATCAGCTGGACGCCGCCGTTGTCGAGCTTGCTGATCTTGAGGTCCGGCATCACGTCGCCGGCCAGGCTGGTGGCCCGGAACTCGCCGCCCTTGGTGACGACGATCTGGTCGGTCGGCCGCAGTACGCCGTCGGTCTTGGTCAGCCGCAGGCCCTGGTCGATCACGATGCCGCCGCTGTCGAACCGGGTGGTCTGGCCGGTCGCCGTGTCGGTGAACCGAAGGTTGCCTTGAGCAAGTACGTCCATCCGGCCGTCGGGGCCGCCGCCGTACAGGTTGTAGCTGCTCATCCCCCCTTCGGTCCGCTCGATCTTGACGTAGGCGCCGGGGCGGTCGGTCAGGCCGTGCAGCTGGATCTCGGAGCGGCTCGCGATCGTGTTCGTGCCGTGGCCCGAGTTGCCGATGTCGGCGCCCTTGGCCAGCGAGTAGCCGGGGTCGTGCACGCCGCCGGGGTTGTGCATACCCGGGTTGTGCAGGGCTGCGTTGTCGAAGCCGTTGAAGCCGGGGGTGTTGACGCCCGGGTTGCTGTGTACTGCCGGCGCGGGCTGCGGGTGCAGCGGGACGAGTTGGGTCTCGGGCATCGCGGCCTTGGCGTCCAGGCCGTGGCCCGGTACGCCGACGTTGCCCGGGAGGTTCGTACTCGGCAGCGTCGTGCCTTGGCCGGCGTTGTGCGCGGTGGCCGGCTGGATGTGCAGGTCGGCGGCGCGGCTCGGCAGGTTGATCGGCTGGACGTTCACCGACGGGACGGTCGGGGCGTTCTGAGCGCCGGCCAGGCCGGGGTTGTCGACCTTGATCGTCACGGGCGCAGGGGGCTTGAAGTCGGCGCCGCCGTTCAGGTGGACGTTGACGTTGACGTCGGTACCGGCCGGCTTGGCGGTGTGGATCGACGGCGGGGTGACGCCCTGGGTCGTCGCGCCGGGGTTGTGCACCAGGTCGAGGGCGGCGTTGATCCGGTCGACGGCCGGCGGGTTCAGCGCGTGCAGGCCGTTGAAGTTCGCCGGGCTCGGGGCGTTGAGGACCTCGTCGATGCTGAGCTTGAAGTGGTTGGTCTGGAAGCCGTGGGCCGCGCCTTCGCCGATCGACGTACCGAAGTGCGGCGAGACGGTGGGGGCGTTGTTGCGGATCGCGGAGCCGGCCAGGTCGCTCAGGCCGGCCGAGTTCGCGTTCGGGGTCGGGACGTGCAGCGAGCCGATGTTGTTCAGGCCGGGCGACTGCACGTTCACGTTGTTCATGTGCAGCGAGTTGCCGAACTCCGGGGTGCCGACGTGCGGCGACGGGATGTTGGCGACGACGCCGTTGGCGCCCAGGTTTGTGTTCACGTGCACCGAGGGCGGGGTCGCGCCGGTGGCGACGTGGATCGGCAGCACCGGCGTACCGACGGCGGGCTGGGTCAGGTTCGCGACGACGTTGGACGGCATCTGCGGGGCGCCGACGTGGGCCGACGGGATGATCGAGCTGCTGGGGACGACCGGCATGTTCGTGCCCGCGTTGGCCGGGATGTGGATGCCGGTCGGCGTGGTGACGGTCGGGGTGTGCACGCTGACGCCCAGGTCGCCGCCCCTGACCGGGGCGAAGTTGCCGGTCGGGATGTCGTCGATGGCGATGCTCACGTGCCCCGCGTTGAACCCGGCGCCGGACACCTCACCGAGGCCCTTGATGTTGAGCGGGATCATCTCGGGCGGGTTCATCATCGTGTGCAGGAAGTTGGTCTTGCCGCCGAGCGCGCCGCCGGTGGTCTCGATCGGGATCCCGGCGATCGACTTGCCGATCGCGCTCGTCATCGGCATCCCGAAGACGTTCTTGCCCTGGAGGCCACGGCCGATCACGCCGACCTTCAGGGCCTGGGTGAAGGCGCCGAAGTCCGTCATCCCGGCCAGCCGGAAGGCGCGGATCTCGTCCGCGGCCACCGGCAGGAAGATCCGGGTCCACTGCAGGTTGCCGAAGTGCGCCTGGACGAACTTGAAGGTGGTCCCGAGGCCGTTGGCGAAGCCCTTGCCGACGTTCGCCAGCCCGCGGAACAGGGTCGACGGCAGGTTGGCGAAGCCGGTACCGAGGTTCTTGATCCCGTTCAGCGCGATCTTGCCGAAGTTGTTGCCGAAGTTCGCGGCGTTGATCGGGAAGTTCCGGATGTTCTTGACGACGAAGAGGCCGGTCTCCTTGATCGCGATGTTGGCCAGCATCGGCATGCTCTTCAGCCCGGCCAGCAGGCCGTTGAACAGGAAGTCCTTGCTGAAGACGTTCTTGAAGGTCTGGGCGATGCCCTTCACGCCCGCGCCGATGCCCTTGCCGATCGCCTTCACGATGCTGAAGATCGGCAGCGCCTTGGTGGTCGGCGCGATCAGGCCGAGACCGGCCAGGAACAGGTCCAGGAAGCTCGCGTCACCCTTGGCGACGTCGACGATGGTCTTGATGAACAGGGCCAGGTTCACGCCCAGCGCGATCAGCGCGATCGGGCCGCCGAAGATCAGCGCCGGGATGATCAGGATGATCGCCAGCCACTTGAACGCCTCCCAGAACACCTCGCAGTCCGAGATCGGCATCTTGATGTCCGAGACACCGTTGATCCGGCCGGCGTAGCTGGACGCCTGCTCGGACTGGTAGTCACCGGCCGACTTGGCGGTGTTCTTGTGGGTCTCCCGGTCCGGGTCGTCCTCGGCCAGCCCCCGGCCGGCGTTCAGCGCGGCATCGGCCTTCGACTGCTGCTCGACCACCACCGCGCTCCACTCGCGCAGCGCGGTGGCCGACGACTCGAAGGCGGAGGCGACGCTCTCGACGTGCCCGCGCAGCCGGCCGTCCACCTTGCCGCGGAGCGCGTCGGCGGTGTCACCGACGAACACGGAGTCGTCGTTCTTGTTCATCACGGCCTCGATCGCGGTGATGATCTCCCGCGCCTTGCCGCCCATCTTCTGGAAGCCGTCCGCCAGCGCCTTGATCTTCTCGGGGTCGCCCGGCGTGGGGTCGCCCCCCAGACCGATCGCATCCCAGTCACCTGGCCGCGGCATCCGAACCCTCCCTCACGCCGACACTGGTCCCTCCGGAAAGTCCACGCCTGAGAGCGCTCCGAGGTTCAGATCCGGGCCGAAAACTATTTCTGAACCCGATCGCGGGCCGCCACGTGGACTGGGTGGAACCGTTTGGACAGCGGAGGTGCCCGGTGCCGGACAAACTGAAGATGAACTACAACCTGCTGAACGACGCCAAGCGCGATCTGCATCAGCTGGCCGACGAGTTGATCCCGTCGATGGACAACGAGGTCTTCCAGAACCTGGGCGACGGCACCGACGACTCCATCCTGGGCAGCAGCGACATCTCCTACGCCGTCTACACGCTGCACTCCAACGCGTCGTACACGATGGGCAAGGCCAAGGACGGCCTGACCAAGCTGGGCGACTCGTTCGGCTCGGTCGGCGAGGCGTTCCTGCAGTTCGACGCCGAGATCGCCCAGGGCATGAACGCGACGAACAGCAGCCTGGCGCTCTCGAACTGGCAGCGGAACAAGGACCAGTGGGACCACAAGCAGTCCCACCTGGACGAGTGCGTCGGGGACAAACAGCCCGAATTCTGCTCGGCCACCGATCCCGGCCAGGCGCCGCTGGACCAGACCATCGTCACGGACCGGGGCAACATCCACACCCACCTCACCCTCGATGACAAGGGCAACGTCATCAAGGAGGAGACCACCGTCACCTACGACGGCAAGACGTACACCTCGACGACGACGTACGGCGACAACCGCAACCACATCGTCACCGACTCCACCTACCCCGACGGCAGCACCGTGCACAACGACACCCAGATCCATGTCGACGCGGACGGCAAGCCGAACGGCTCGCACAGCAGTTCCAGCAGCACCGACACTGACGGCAAGGTGGACACCACCACGACCGACCTGAACAAGGACGGCAGTGGCACCCAGACGGTGACGAATTCGGACGGTACCAAGCACGTCTTCACCAGGACCCCCGATGACTGGCGCGGTACTAGCCAGCCCTGGGTGGAGACCCCCGAAAGCATCGAGGACAACAAGCCGCCGGAAGAGGACTACACCTACACGGGCGGCTTCTGACTGTTCGCAGTACCCGTTCACCCCAACCCAGAAAGTGAGCACCCGCCATGGCCTACGACGGCATCAACCTCGACTACGGCAAGATCGTCGAGGTCTGCAACCTGATGACGAACGCGCACGACCAGATCTCCCCGATGATCGAGAACCTGCGCACCCGGGTGAACACCCTGGTCGACGACGGAATGGTCTTCAAGCAGTCCAGCGAGGTCATCCGCAACACCTACAACAACTTCGACACCAGCCTCAAGGCAGCGGTCAAGGGCATCCAGGACTTCTCCGACATGTTCAAGTCCATCAAGGAAAACGCCGAACAATTCGACCAAGGCATCAGCGCCAGCCTCAACCAGTCGAAGTAGTCCCCCCGCACCACCTCGAAGGGCCCCAGGCAACAACCTGGGGCCCTTCGCACGCCCAGAGCCCACAGGAAAGGCAAAAGGTCGGCTGAGCCGCTTGGCTCGGCGATCAAGGTCAGGCCTGTGGGCGATGACTGAGTTGGACTCGGAGGGCTTGGACTTCGGCTAGCAGGGTGGTTAGTTGTTCGTCTCGGGTGGTGGTTTCGGCTTGTTCGGCTGTGTTGATCTGTTCGACGAACCATGAGGCGAGGGCGGCAGTGATGGTGCCGGCGAGGGCGATGCCGCCGATCATCAGGCCGACACCGACGGAGCGGCCTTCGGCCGTCGTGGGGAACTGGTCGCCGTAGCCGACCGTGGTAATCGTGGTGGCGGCCCACCAGATCGCGTCTCCGAACGAGGTGATGTTGGCACCGGCGACCTCCCGCTCGGCGTCGAGTACCGCGAGCGCCGAGACGAACCCGAGCAGGATGACAGCGCCGACGACGTACGCCGTAGTACGCCCGCGGACCGAGACCGACGTCCGGTTCAACCGCGCGAGAGCTGTCACAACCCGCAGCGCTCGCAACGGACGCAGCAACGGAAGGACCAGCACCACCAGGTCCAAGAGATGGCTCCGAACAAACCGTCGTTTCCTGGGCGCAAGGGTGAGACGTACCAGGTAGTCGAGGCCGAAGGCGATCCAGATGGTGAGGTTCGCGACCGAGCAAGCCCGCACCAGCCCGGAAGGCAGACCGGGTTGGAGGATCGGCCACGCGTACACCGCCAGGAAGAACACGGCGGCAGCCGTCAAGATCCAGGCCGACCGCCGTTCGTACGCCTGCAACCGTCTCGCACTCGCACTCAGCATGTGGCCAAGAAGAGCATGCGGTGGCGTCTGTGAACAAGGTCGCCGCGATGTGTTGGCCGGGTGGTTGCGGCGTATGCGTCAGGCCCGCAATGTTGTCAGGGGGATTTGGACGGCTATGGGGGTGGAGCCGGGGCCGGTGGTCCAGGCTCGGCCGGTTTTGGGGGTGGCTCGGGTGATGTTGTGGGAGAGGCGGACGCCGATTAGGTCGCCGTCGCCGATCGAGCGGGGCTCGATCAGGAGGCCTCGGCGGGCTCTTCGGGCTGCGGTGGGCCAGCCGCCCATGCCGGATTGGAAGCCGTCTGTGGAGGCACCGAAGATTAGGCCTACGTTGTTGTCTCGGCCTGAGATGACGATCTCTTTGAGGAGTTTGTCGGCGGCGGCCATCATGACCAGGTCGGCGTCGTCGATCATGACGACCTTGGGGCCGTTGATGGCGTCCAGGGTTGCGCGGAGCATGTCTTCGCCGGGGTCGGCGTGGGTCATCAGGACGACTTGAGGGTGCCGCTCGAGGGTGCGCAAAGGCGTTTCGCGCGGGGTGATCAGTACTAGGGAAGTACCGCCGGCTAGGAGTGAGACGGCCAAGGAGGACAGGGCGTTGCTGCGGCCCGAGCCGGGTGGGCCCAGTACTGCGAAAGACGACGCCACCCCACTGAGGTCGACGCCCAACGCGCCGGCCTCGTCGCCACCGAGGCCGATGAGACCCCATTGCGGCCGCCGGTCGTCTGCCGCCACCAGCTCGTACGCCGCCGCGAACTCCACCGACGAAGGCAATTCGGCGACGGCGAACGGCCGCCGGTCCGCGGGCACCTTCGCGTCGCGCTTGCGTGCCTCCGCGGCGATCTCGCGAATCGCGTCCACCTGCGCCGTACCGCCACCCTCAGCCAGGATGGCGATCTGCGTCTCGGTCCCGGTCAACACATGCCAACCACGACCCGGCCGGACATTCGCCGGTACCTTCGTCAGCCGCAACCCAGCAGCCTGGTAATCAGTCCGATCCGCCTGCCGCAGCAGCAGCTTATGGTCGTTGTGCGACGCCAACCGACCACCGAGCAGCGACCGCTCGGAAGTCGCGACGACATGCACCCCGACACCAGCGCCCTCACGCAGCAGCCGCATGACGTCCTGCAGCACCTGCCCCTGGTCGTGATCGTCCAGCATCGAGGACAACGCGTCCCAGCCGTCGATCAGCACCAGGATGTGGGCCGGCCGCGAACCCTTCGGCAGCAGCTTCCGCAGCTCGGTCAGGCCGGTCGCGTTGTGCTTGCCGGCCAGCTCCTGCCGCTCGGTGATCTCCTGGTTCAGCCGGCGAAGTACCCGGCTCATCCGCTCCATGTCGTGCCGCGAGACGACCGCGCCACAATGCGGCAGCGTCTCCACGACGGCAAGACCGCCACCGGCAGCATCGATCCCGTAGATGTGCAGATCCGCGACGCTGATGTTCTTGGCCGCCGACCCCGCCAAGGTCCGCAGCATCTGCGTCCGCCCCGACCGCGGAGCACCGATCACATACAGATGTCCAAAAGTCTCAAAGTCGACACCGGCCACTCGCTGCTGCTGCAGAGCCGGCAAGTCCTCCAGCGCATAAGGCGCAAAGAGCTCCTTGTGCGAAGTATCCGGCAGATCCGACACCAGCAGCTGCCCGCTCAACGCCGGCTGCCAAGGCTTCGGCTGTACTGCGAAGTCCGAAAGCTGATCAACAGCCGACCGAACGGCCTCCACCAGCGCCATCAAGTCGGTAACGGCCAACGTCGCCGGCCCCTGATCCACCTCGACCGGCGCATCATCCTTCGCCACCGCCCGCCCAAGCGCTTCCCAGTCCAGGTCGAGCACCCGAACACTCGACGGCTCAGCCGGCGCCTGCTCGATCAAGTCATCCGCAACGTTGCGCTCGGCCCCTACCCAGGCCGTCTGGAACAGGTCGGCCAGCCGCGGCCCGCGCCGGATCAATGCGCGCCCCGGAATGTCAGGCGTGATCGAGGCCGCCTCGTTGACGTCGACGATGTCCTGCGACTCCGCCTGGTCCGTCACCCGCAACGCGATCCGCAGGTTGGTGTTCGCCCGGATGTCACCGGTGACCACGCCAGCCGGCCGCTGCGTCGCGAGGATCAGGTGAATACCCAGCGATCGACCACGCTGCGCGATGCTGATCAGCCCCGGAACGAAGTCCGGAATCTCCCGTACCATCGCCGCGAACTCATCGATCACCAGCACCAGCCGCGGCAACCGCCCCAGCGACGGATCGACCAGCCGCTTGGCCTGGTAGTCCACCAGGTCCTTGGCATCCGCATCGGCCAGGATCCGCTCCCGCCGACGCAGCTCGGCCTCCAGCGACTCCAGCACCCGCTCGACCAGGTGCGAGTCCAGGTCGGTCACCATGCCCAGCGTGTGCGGGAGGCCCGCGCACTCCTTGAAGGCGCTACCGCCCTTGTAGTCAACAAGAACGAAGGTCAACTCGTCCGGCCGGTTGACCGCGGCCAGCGACGCGACGAGGGTCTGCAGCAGCTCCGACTTGCCCGATCCCGTAGTACCGGCGATCAGTGCATGCGGCCCATCGGCGACCAGGTCGAGGGTGAACTTCCCGTCGAAGTCAGCACCGAGGATGAACGAAGTACTGCCCGGCCGCCGCTCCCACCGCGACAGCAACTCTTCCGCGGTCGGCGGTTCCAGGTCGAGCTCTTCGAGCAGCTTGACCATCTTCGGCAGACCGGCGTCGTGGTCGGGGCTGATGTCCCGCACCGGCGCCAGCGCCCGGGCGATCTGCTCACTCCACTCCGGCGACACCAGATCCGCGCGCACGTTCTTCTGGTCCGGCAACCCGGGCCGCTTCACGGTCAGCGTCTCGAGCCCGGTCGCGATCACCGCGCCGCACTCCTCCGGCAGCAACCGCTCATCACGATCCAGGCAGATGCTGTAGACGCCGACCGCCGGCCCGTCCGTCAACACCTGAATGAAGCCCGGTACGTCCCGCAGCCGCCGCGCACCATCCGCGATCACCACGACCTCGGGATCGCTCAACGGCTCCTGTTTGTTGCTAGAGGCCTCAATCCGCCGCTGCCGCCCCTGCACCTGCGAGATCAATTCGGTGACCCGGGCAACAGTCGTCGCCTCGTCGTTGGCGATCAGTACCGCCGCCGGCGAACCCTCAGGTCGCAGATGCGGCAACCACCGCACCCAAGCCCAGTCGTCCATCCGATCCGGCTCAGCCAGTACTACGATCCGCAACTGCCGCGGCGAATGGAGCACCGCCGACTGGATCACCAACCACCTGGCCAAAGCTCGCGATTCGGCATAGTGCCCGGCAACGCCGATCACCCCATGCCCACGTAGCGGCACGGCGACCGGCGCATCCGGGATCGTCCACCGAATCGTCCGGTGATTCTCCTCACGGCCCTGGTCGTCGAGCTCCTTCAGCGACGCCTGATCCGCGGTACCGAGCCGGAGCAGCAGGTAGTCAGGGTCGTTCCGCCGACGCTCCCACAACCGGCTACCGGGCCGCATCGCCAACTGGGCAACGCGAACGGGATCGGGCGCGGTCACGTTGCGGATCAGCCGCTCGCGCGTGACCGCGACATGGATCTCCTCCTCCAGCGCCGCCCGCCGCGCGTTGTACCGGCGGATCGCTTCGAGGTGCTCGGCCCGGTTGCTCTTCCGGCCGCTGAAGTAGTTCATGCCCATCATCAGCGGGCTGAGCATCGTGAAGACGAGGAAGTAGTACGAGTTGAACAGCCCGACCATCACCATGCCGAGCACGACCGGTGCGAGCACGACCGGCCAGGGGAAGGGCCGTTTCGCCGGGGGCGGCGGCGGATTGGGCAGCCGCAGCTTGTTGTCGTCCAAGTGAGGCGCGATCCGCGGCGGCCGGTTGTAGTCGAGCCCGAAGCCGTCGTCGGCAGCCCTGATCGCGGCGACCGGCTCCAGCGACCCACTGCACCGCAGCAACACCGAGCCGACCGAGAGGTCCTCCTCCGGCGGCCACTCGTTGACCTGCCCGACCGGTACCTCACCTGGATCGCTCGCCGGCGACGCCTGATCCGTCGGGTTCAACGCGTCCTCGACCCGGATCGCGCTCGTCGCGGCGTCGTCCTCGGGCGGCCCGATCCGGCGGCTCATCACCTTGCCGCGCATCGGCTCGGTCTGATGCCAGTACGTCTCGCCCGACGGGCCGACCGTCACCCACAGCCCACGGGACGGTACGCCGCTGCCGCTGAGCTTGATCGAGCACAACGGATCCGACCCGATCTCATGGCTTCCCGGCCCGATCCGCCAGACCCGCCCAGCCTCCGGCCCGGACACCGCGTGCAACTCGACGACGACCGGCGCCGGACCGGCCGAGCTCTGCACCAGGTTCGGCATCTCGGCCGGGGCACCGACACCGAGCACCCCGCCGTCACGAACACCGGAGCCAGCCAGCGGCGCACCCGCGTCCAGCCTGCGATTCCCAACGAACAAAGACAGCCCGGGCCGTCCGAGTCCCTCGGCGAACCCGCCGACGGACAGTCCACGAGGCAGCCGGATCACCCGGTCGGTACGCCGTTTGCCCTGCTGCTCAACGGTTGTGAGGTTCAGTTCCACGACGGCGCCTTCCCATCGGACGCCAGATCGTTCGGTCGCCCTGCATCAGCTCCGAGAACCGACACCCCAGCAACACCAACCGGCAGCTCGAGGTCGCCCAGATCATCCGCACCAACGGCCGGCCCGGACGGTCCACGCGTTTCGAAGTCGTGCGGCGGCATCCGTAGTACCGACTTGGCGACCGCCCGAGCGAGCGGCAGCGGGTCGATCTCCAGCCACGATGCCGCGCCGTGCAATCGCAGCCCGCGGTCGGGTGTCGTCTCCATCAGGCGAGAGCTCCCCCGGCCGACGCCAAGGCTGACCAGCCGTACGCCGGTCGGCACCGGCCGGTCGAGTTGCTCGGCACCGATCACGAACCACGCACCACGGCGCTGGATCGCATCGGCCAACGGCATTCCGTCATGCTTGCCATGAATCCCATCAGCGACCTCGACCGCACCAGCGGGAAGTCGTACGTCGAGTTGCGCGGCCAGCGCCTGGACGACGGCGCGCGCCGTCCGCGGTACGCCGTACACGGACAGCGAGGGCGGCCCGGCCAGCAGGTCGATCATGATCGCGTTCTTCCCCGTGCTGTCCGTCCCCAGGCAAGCCAGCAGGGGCGTCTGGGGCGGGATGTACCCGCCTGGCGCGGAGTACTCGGCGAGGTCTCGCCGCTCGATCCACCACAACCGCGGATCGATCTCGTCCTTCTCCCAGGGAGGCGGCAGCGGCCGCTCAGCCGCGATCCCAGCGACCAGTACTCCGATCCGCTGCTTGGCCAGCGCCAGCGCGTACGGCGACATCGCCGAGTCGATCGCCGCCGCGTAGCCCATCGCCTGCTCGGCTTGGGCCCAGCCGGCCTTGTTGCGCAAGATCCGGCTCAGGAACCGTACCCGTAATCGATAGCGGATCCGGGCCGCGATCGGGTCGTAGAACGCGTGGACCGTCCGGCTGAACTCGCGCTTGATCCAGCGGAACAGCCGCTTCCAGCCGCCGAGCCGGCGGACCAGCAGGTTGAGCAGGACGAGCCCCAGCAACACCAGGCCTGCGTATCCGAGCATCTGGCGGACACCACCGCCCCCTTGCATCGCCGTCATGCAGCGGCCTCGCCCCATCCGCGACGCAACAGATCCCCCCGCAAGGTACGGACGGCCGTGTGGGTACGCGACTTCACTGTCCCGAGCGGGACGTTCAACGCCATGGCCACATCTTCGCCTGGGTGGCCGCAAAGATGAACTCGGGTGACCACCTCGCGGTGCGCGGGCGACAGCCGGCCGAGTGCCTCGACCAGTACCGTGCGCTGCGCCACCTGCTCGGCCGGGTCCGGCTCGCTGACGCCAGGCTCGAACTCGTCCTGGCACAGGCCGACCGGGATCGCCCGGCTCTCCCGCCGGTGCAGGTCGATGACCAGGTTGCGCGCCACCCGGAACAGCCACATCCGGATCGGCCGGCTCTCCCAGTCCAGGCTCTCGGCCTGGATCCAGGCCCGCAGCAGTGTCTCCTGGATCACATCTTCGACGGCAAACGTATTCCAGCCGAGGAGTCCCTTGACATAGCGGCGCAGGGTTTCGCGTTCGGCCAGACAAAGCTCGATGGCTTTCATCCGGCTCGCGCTGATCTCGTCGATGTCGGGACCTCTTTTGGGGGGCGGAGGACCTGGAATTCAGATCTTGAACTTAGTGGAAGAATGCAACCATTAACGCTGACTGTAGGTGAACAATCAGCAACAATCCAGTCTCTGACCGTAATGAGAGCGTGACTCACGGATCCGTTGACTCCGGCCCCCGGTTCGGGAGATTCTCGTTGTGGCCATGCCCTGACAACGAGGGGCAGGCCACCTCCGCCCCCACCCATGGAGTTGACGTGCGGCCTTTCCGATCGCCCGGTTCCAGCCGGTCCAGCCGAGAGAAATCGGCTCGGTTCGCCAAGACCTTCGCCCGTCGCCCCCTGCTGCCGCGGGTGGCCCCGATGCCGGACCGCCGGGCCTGGACGACGACCGCGTTCGTCGCCGCCTTCGTGGCCGGCGCGGCCGTCGCCGTACCGCTGATCACCCACCTGGGTGGCGGATCCAAGTCCGACACCGTCGTCGCGGTCGACGCTCCGCTCGCCCTCAAAACCCCGGCCGGTACGCCGACCAAGGTGCCGACGGCAACCACTACGGCGACCGCCACCACGACCTCCACGGCCACCGTCACCTCCACTCCGCGCGTCTCGGTCGCCACCGCCACGGTGACGATGACCGCACCCGGTGGACAGGTGACCGTCGTTCAGCCAGGCACCACCGTGACGCTCCCGGCGGTGACGGTGACGGCACCGCCGCCGGCCGCACTGAAACCGGCCACTGTGACGGCCACCACAACATCTACGGCCACTACGACGGTCAAGGTGACAGAACCGGGTAAACAGGGCATGGCCGTTGAGGGTCAGGCGCTGCAGCCCCGCAAGGACACCCCGACCACGCTGCAGAGCGGGGGCTCGAAGCGCTGCGTCGACGTCAAGGACGGCCGGGCCGGCTCCGGCAACGACGGCACCCCGCTGCAGGTGTGGGACTGCACGAAGGGCGCCGGCCAGACCTGGTCGTTCAACCCTGACGGCACGGTCCGCTCACTGGGTCAGTGCATGGACCTGGCCTGGGGCTCGATCGCGGAGAACACCCCGGTCCAGCTGGTCGCCTGCAACGGCAACGCCGCCCAGCAGTTCCGGGTGACCCAGAAGAACGAACTGATCAACCCCGCGGCGGAAGGCAAGTGCATCACCGCCGACAAGGGTGACAACGGTGGCAGGCTGTTCCTCCGCCGCTGCACCGGCGCCGCCGAGCAGCAGTGGAAGCAGTCGTAATCGCCTTGCCTACAAGGGTTTTCTAGAAGGCGTACGGATAGCCGGACCAGTCGGCGGGCCGCTTCTCCAGGAAGGAGTCGCGGCCCTCTGCTGCTTCATCGGTGCCGTAGGCGAGCCGGGTCGCCTCACCGGCGAAGATCTGCTGGCCGACCAGGCCGTCGTCGATCAAATTGAACGAGTATTTCAGCATCCGCTGCGCGGTCGGTGATTTTGCGCAAACTTTCTTACCCCACTCGAGCGCCACCGATTCCAGCTCCGCGTGCGGCACGACTTTGTTCACCATGCCCATCCGGTAAGCATCTTCCGCCGAGTACTCGTCACCAAGGAAAAAGATTTCCCGGGCGAACTTCTGGCCGACCTGCCGGGCCAGGTACGCCGACCCGAAACCACCGTCGAACGACGCGACATCGGCATCCGTCTGCTTGAACCGCGCATTCTCGGCCGACGCCAGCGTCAGGTCGCAGACGACGTGCAGGCTGTGGCCACCACCCGCGGCCCAGCCCGGTACGACGCAGATGACGACCTTGGACATGAACCGGATCAACCGCTGCACCTCGAGGATGTGCAGCCGCCCGGCCTTGGCCGGGTCGATCGTGTCGGCGGTCGTGCCCTCGGCGTACTTGTAGCCGTCCTTGCCCCGGATCCGCTGGTCGCCACCGGAGCAGAACGCCCAGCCACCGTCCTTCGGCGACGGCCCGTTGCCGGTGATCAGCACGCAGCCCACGTCCGATGACATCCGAGCATGGTCGAGCACCCGGTAGAGCTCGTCGACCGTCTGCGGCCGGAACGCGTTGCGCACCTCGGGCCGGTTGAACGCGATCCGGACCACTCCCGCGTCCACCGCCCGGTGGTACGTGATGTCGGTCAGCTCGAACCCATCCACCTGCTTCCAGGCCGACGGGTCGAAGATCTCGGAGACCTGCACGGGATCAGTCACCCCGCGAGCATATTCAGCATCGGCAACGCTCAGCGCTGCCGGGTGCTCTCCCGGAGTACGACCTCGGCCTTGAAGGTCTCGGTCTTCGGCTCGCCGCCCTCGACGGCCAGCTCCAGCGCACGGCGACCCATCTGCTCCAGCGGCAGCCGCACAGTCGTCAGCCCGGGCCAGACGTCCCGCAGCGTTGCGATGTCGTCGAAGCCGGCCACCCCGAGCTGCCCCGGTACGTCGACCCCTTGCGACCGCAGCGCCGACATCGCGCCGACCGCCATCACATCGTTGACGGCGAACAGGCAGTCGAGATCCGCCTTGCTGGCAAGGACTTCCAGCGCAGCCGCGTGCCCACCGTCACGAGTGAACTCACCAGCCTGTACTGCGACCGGCTGCAACCCCGCCTCGGCCAAACCTTCAACGAACCCGTCCCGCCGGTCCCGCGCGGTCGCCAGCCCCTCCGGACCACCCAGTACGCCGAACTTGCGCAACCCGAGACCCACCAGAGATCGCGCCAGCTCGGCCGCGCCCGCCCGGTTGTCCGGTTCGATCGTGTGGGCCGGCATGCCCGATTGGCTGACCAGGGCCAGCCCCGCACCCGAGCTGAGGAACGTCTCGACCTCGGTCGCCGTCCGGGCCAGCCCTTCGGCGTCGGTACGACGGGAACCGATCATCACGGCCGCCCGGGCCCGCTGGGCGCGTAGAGAAGAGAGGTAAGCAATCTCACGGTCGGCGTCACGGAACGTACTGGCCATCATCACCAGCAGACCGCGTTCGTCGGCGGCCCGCATCACGCCGTTCGCGATCGCCGCGAAGTACGGGTCCTCGATGTCGTGGACCAGGATGCCGACCACGTTGGTGGACGATTTCGCCAGTGCCTGGGCCTGCGCGTTCGGGGTGTAGCCGAGCGCCGCCGCGGCGTCCCTGACGCGCTCCTGCAGCTCCGGGCGCGGCACCCTGTCCCCACCGTTCAGAACGCGGGAGGCGGTCGCTACGGACACGCCTGCCCGCTGCGCCACATCGAGCAGTGTCACCGGTGCTCGCAGGTTCATCGCCTTACCCACCTTCCGTGCATCTCCCCCTGGGTGGCGGTCACACTATCGGAAGTGGCGCCATCATTACCGTGTGTGGCTGATAACTGGCGGGCAATGTCATCAGAACCTGGCTTTGCGGCCCTGGAATGACTAGCCTTCCAAGCCATGACGACCGTCCGCGCCAGGGTCCTCCTTCTGGCTTCGTCCAGCGCACTGGTGTGCCTGGGTACCGTCACGGGTACCGCTGCCGCCGCACCGCCGCAGGACGGACCAGCTGGAGTAGTCGCCCCCTCCGAGACCCCGGAGCAACTGAACTCGGCCCAGGGTGCGCAGGTGGCCCCGCCGCCCGCGACCACGGAGGCCGCAACCTCGTCGGTACCGCCGAACGTCGACCCGCGCACGCGCAGTACCAAGCCGGTCTACGACTACGGCAACGCGATCCGTGAGTCGGTCTACGTCGACACCACGATGGACACCGACTCCGACGGCACCAACGACGTGATCGCGGTCGACATCGTCCGGCCGCGCGAACCCGCCGCGGCCGGCCGCAAGATCCCCGTCATCATGGATGCCTCGCCGTACTACTCCTGCTGCGGACGCGGCAACGAGGGCGAGACCAAGACCTACGACGAGAACGGCGACATCCAGAAGATGCCGCTGTACTACGACAACTACTTCGTCCCGCTCGGCTATGCCGTGGTCGGTGTCGACGTGGTCGGCACCAGCCGCTCGACCGGTTGCGGCGACGTCGGCGGCAAGGACGAGATCGATTCCGTCGTCGCGGTGATCGACTGGCTGAACGGCCGCAACACCGCGCACACCGGCAGCGGCGATCCGGTCAGCGCGACCTGGACCACCGGCTCGGTCGGGATGATCGGCAAGTCGTACGACGGAACGCTGGCCAACGGCGTCGCGGCGACCGGCGTACGGGGATTGAAGACGATCGTGCCGATCTCGGCGATCTCGTCGTGGTACGACTACTCCCGTTCCGGCGGGGTGCCGTACTCGATCGACTACATGCCCTGGCTCGGCGACTACGTCGGCCACCAGACACCCGCCTGCGAAGCCGTCCGTGCGGACCTCGGCGAACAGGACGCGGACGAGACCGGGAACTACACGAGCTTCTGGGCCGAGCGCGACTACGTGAAGGACGCGCGCAAGGTGAAGGCCTCGGTCTTCCTGACGCACGGCCTGAGCGACTACAACGTGCAGACCAACCACTTCGCGCAATGGTGGGACGCGCTCGCCAAGTTCGGTGTGAAGCGCAAGATCTGGCTCGGCCTGGAAGACCACGTCGACCCGTTCGAGTTCCGCCGCAAGGAGTGGACCGACGAGCTGCACAAGTGGTTCGACTACTGGCTGCAAGGTCTGCAGAACAACGTGATGCGCGAACCGATCGCGACCGTCGAGACCGCGCCGGACAAGTGGCAGAACTACAGCACCTGGCCGGCCACCAAGAAGACGGTGCCGGTCCCGCTCGCTGCCGGCAAGCTCGGTTCGTTCGGTAAGGGAACGGTCACCATCACCGACGAGCCGTCGCTGACCGAGGACGACATCGTCGCCACCCCGTCGGAGGTGATCGCGGGCCGGCAGATGTTCCTGTCCGCGCCGCTGCCGGCCGCGATCAGGGTCAGCGGCACAGCGACGGTGACGCTGCGGATCAAGTCCGACTCGGCCACCACGCCGGTGACCGCGCGGCTGGTCGAGTACGGCGAGGCGGAACGGTACGCCGGCATCCGGACCAAAACCAGGGATGAGAGCTGCTACGGCTCGAGCGTCAGCTACGACGACTCCTGCTACTTCGAGACCCAGAAGCTGACCGAGGAGAGCGACCACGGCATCGTCAGCCGGGGCTGGATCGACGCCGCGCACAGCGCCTCGCTCAGCAAGCCGAAACCGCTGACTCCGGGCAAGTGGGCCAACGTCACCGTGCCACTGCGCGCGCAGGACGAGGTGATCCCGAAGGGCCGCATACTCGGCCTCGCGGTGACCTTGAGCGACCTCGAGTGGACCACGCCGAACGACACCGGCGCGACGATCGACATCGACCTGGCGAACAGCAAGCTGAACCTGCCGATCACGGTCGGCAAGATCAACCCGCCGACCGCCAAGGCCGCGCCGCTCGAGGTCACCATCACCACCCCGAGCGAGCGTCCCGACCTGCACGATCCCACCCGCTGAGCCGCATACTTACCCTGGTGAATTAATTCGCCTAGGGTTGGGCTCATGCTTGAGTCCTCGGTAGTTCAGCCACAGCCGTCCACCTCGTCGTTTGAGTGTGGGCGGCTTTGGTACAGCCGGCCTGCGGAGCGGTGGTTCGAGGCATTGCCGATCGGGAACGGGCGTCTGGGTGGCATGGTCTACTCGGGCGACCGGGTGGAACGCATCCAGCTCTCCGAGTCAACGGCTTGGTCCGGGGCTGCTAGTTCTACGGATGTCAGCCCGACGGCACTGGAGAACCTGCCGGCGATTCGCGAACTACTGCTGGCCGGTGACTACTCCGCCGCTCAGGCACTGGCTGGCGAGCACTTGCTTGGGCGGCCTACCAGCTTCGGTACGAATGTCCAGCTGCCGGAACTCCTGGTGGACTTCTTTGCTGTTCACGGACCGACGACCGCGTTTGAACGGTCGCTCGATCTGACTGACGCGATTGTGCGGACGCAGTTCGAACGCGGCGGGATCGTCTTCGAGCGGGAGGTCTTCGCCTCGCATGCGGACTCAGTGATCGTGGTGCGGCTGACCAGCAGCGCGCCGACGTCGTTCCGAGTTTCCTTCAGCGAAGGCACAGCAGTTGCCTTGGATGACGTCCTGCAGCTCACCTACCGGGCCCCACGAAAGCCTGCACAGCAACGGATCCGCCGGCACCTCGGTCGACATCCGCACCCGCGTGACAACCGACGGCTCTATTGTTGCTTTTAACAACCATCTGACCGTCGAGAACTCCACCTCCGCCACTCTTTTGATTGCCATCGGCACCGACTGGCTCGGCGCGGACCCGGCGGAAAGGTCAGCACGTCTGGTGGCTGGCGCGGCCGACTACCCGACGCTCAAGCAGTCTCACCTCGACGACTACACCCCGCTGATCAGCCGGGTCGCGCTCGACATCGGACGCACCGGCGAGGCAGTCCGGGAGTTGCCGACGGATGAGCGTCGCGAGTTGCTGGCCAAGGGTGCCGAGGATCCCGAGTTGCTTGCCTTGTACTTCCAGTTCGGGCGGTACCTGACCATCGCCGGGTCGCGCGCGGACTCGCCACTTCCCCTTGCGCTGCAGGGATTGTGGAACGACGGGCTGGCATCGGGTGGGCCTTGGACGAACGACTTTCACCTCGATATCAACACTCAGCAGAACTATTGGGCCGCCGAGATCACCGGGTTGGGCGAATGCCAGTTGCCGCTGTTCAACTGGATCGACCGGCTGCGCGCCAGCGGGCAACGGACGGCTCGTGAGCTTTACGGCGTACCGGGGTGGGTTTCGCACACGGTCAGCAATGCTTGGGGGTATTCCGCGCCGGGGTGGGGGCTTGGTTGGGGCATGCATGTGACGAGTGGGATCTGGATCTCGCTGCAACTGTGGGAGCACTTCGAGTACAACCGCGATCTTTCGTTCTTGGAGACGCGCGCCTATCCGGTACTGCGGGACGCGGCCGAGTTCTTCCTTGCATACTTGACCGAAGACCCCGCCACCGGCTTGCTGCTGAGCGGTCCGTCGGACTCGCCGGAGAACTGGTACCTCACCCCTGACGGTGACCAATGCTCGCTGTCGATGGGCGCCACCTGCGACACCGTGCTGATCGAGGCGCTGTTCCGGATCTGCGCCGAGGCGTCGATCCTGCTCGACACCGACGACGCCTTCCGCAGCCACCTCGAGGCCGCCCGCAAGAAGCTGCCACCGTTCCAGATCGGCCAGCACGGCCAGCTCCAGGAATGGCTCACCGACTTCGACGAAGCCGTCCCGAGCCACCGGCATACCTCACACCTGATTGCCCTCTACCCCGAGCGCCAGATCACGCCCCGCGAACACCCTGCGCTGGCTGCTGCTTGCGAAACCACGATCAACCGGCGCCAGTCCGCCGACGGCTGGGAACAGACCGAGTGGGTCGAAGCCAACCTGATGGCGTACTACGCCCGCCTGCTCAACGGCGACCAGGCCCTGGCCCACCTGCGCGCCTTGGTCTCCGACGCCAGCGAATCCAACCTCCTCTCCTACTCAGTAGGCGGAATCGCCGGCGCCACCTCCAACATCTACTCCACCGACGGCAACACCGGAGCCACCGGAGCCCTGGCCGAACTCTTCCTCCAATCCACCCCCGACGAAATCGAACTCCTCCCCGCCCTCCCCACCGCGTGGCCCAACGGCGAAGTCCGAGGCCTCCGAGCCCGAGGCGGCTTCACCGTCGACCTGACCTGGCGCGTCGGCCGCCTAACCACCGCCCGAATCACCGCCCGAACCGCCAACCAATCCACCCGAATCCGCTACGGCGACACCAGCCTCGAACTCCTCATAGACGGCACCGTAGAACTCACCCCAGCGCCCTAACCGCCGCCGCCGACTCCTTCGTGGCGACTTTGTGCTTCGTGTGAGTGTTTTCGGGGCGGCGAGATACTCAGGCGATGCACAAGGTGCCCTTGGCAACTAATTCGCCGGGTGGGCTTCGGCGGCGTCGGGGTTAGCTGGCGGGCGCGCCGTCGGCGATGTAGTGCATGGGGTCGCCGAAGCCTAGGTCGGTGATGCCGGCGGTGTGGAAGGCGCCGATGAGGAGGGAGCGGCGGTGGGCGGCGAAGGTGAGGACGTGGGCGACCATGCCGCCGTAGGTGAAGACGCGGGGTGGTTCGCAGGTGGTGTCTACGAAGCTGTCGTCGAAGCGACCCTCGTCGTTGAGGCGGTTGACTAGCGCCACGAAGCGGGAGCCGGCGTCGGCATGGCGGGTGCGGAGTTCGGCGATCGGAGTGGTCACCTCTCGGCCGCACTCGGGTACCTGGAACGGCCGGTCCTCCACCGATGCCAGCCACATCTCCTCCTGCCAGACCAGGCGGTCCAGCAAGTACCGGATCGACACGTCGTCGTCGATGCCCTCGACCGACAACTCGATCGGCTTGTCCAGTGCTGCGGCGTCCAGGCGCCCGCCGCGCTCGATCATTTCGCCGGTGAGCCACACGTGGTGCTCAACCATCCGTACCAGTACGTCCATCCCTCTCGTCTCCTTCTGAGCAGGCAGGCGTAACCCTGCCGGTGGCTGGAAATGAACCCCGCTCGGCGCCGCCAGGAAGAACCGCCGCGACGACTCCCGCCGCCACTCCCGCGGCGACATCCCGAACGCCCTGCTGAATGCCCGCGTGAACGCCTCATGCGACCCGTACCCCGCCTCGACCGCTAGGTCGAGCACGACGGAGTCACCCGCCAACAGCCGGTACGCCGCCCGCTCCAGCAGCAACCGCCGCCGGAAAGCCGAGGGCGATTCACCCGTCGCAGCCGCAATCACCCGGTCGCAATGCGAGCGGGACATATGCACCCGCTGAGCCAGGTCGCACCCGGTCGTCCCAGCCTCATCAAGGCTGTCAGCAACCGCGGCGACAAAGCCGGCGAACACATCCGTTGAGTTCATAGCTCCACTGTGCACGGAATTCCACCCACCCGACTTGATCGATTTCCCCCAACCGGCACCACATCGCGTCCCGCTCGACAGGAGGTACTGCCCTCCCCTCCCCCGCCCCACGCTCAGCCATCGCACTGTTCACGCCATTCGAGCGACTACCTCCTGTCCATCGGCACACAAAACACTCACTTGCCCGCCGATTACTGACTCTCCGGGGTGAAACAGGATTGCGGAGTACTCTGCGGTGTGTAGTAGTGTGGTCGGCAGAGCACCGCGAGGCCGGTCTGAGGGGGCCGGGTTCGCGGTGCACCTAGCGGAGGTGGTGGAGGCGATGGATCCGAGTCAGCTGCTCAAGGGCGTGCTCGACCTGGCTGTGCTGGCGGTGCTGCGCGAGGCGGACGGGTACGGCTACGACGTACTGCGCCGCTTGCGGGCCGCCGGACTTGAGGATGTCGCGGACGCCTCGGTGTACGGGACGTTGCGGCGGCTGTTCGCGGCCGGCGCGTTGACGTCGTACGTGCAGCCCAGCGAGGAAGGGCCGCACCGGAAGTACTACGGGCTGAACAAGACCGGCCTGGATCTGCTCGCCGAGTCCACCAAGACGTGGAACCACTTCGCCGACACGATGTCGGTGTTGCTGCTCGAGGAGGCGGCTGCGTGAACAGCACACTGACCGGACCGGTCGCAACGTACCTGGCCCAAGTCAAGGCCGAGCTGAGCGACCTGCCCCCGGGCGAACTGGCCGACGTCCTCGAGGACGTCACCGGCCACCTGAGCGAGGTCGCCACCGAGTTCGAGGAAGAGCCGACGGCCGCCGCATTGCAGGACCGCCTCGGCACGCCCAGCCAGTACGCCGATGAGCTGCGCACCGCGGCCGGTTACCCACCCCGCACGAAGGCGGCCAAGCCGGAGCGTACCGGCGCCGAGGCCGCTCTGACCTGGGGAGTCATCGCCTCGATCGTCGGGCCACTCTTCCTGATCATCGCTCTGGCGAACGGCGATGCCGAGGCCGCCTTCTTCGGCGTGATCGGGCTGATCTTCCTGGCAGGCGCTGCCTTCATGGGCGTGCGAGCCTTGCAGGGCAGGGATCCGCGCATCGTCCTGGACACGCATCGCGGGCGGCACGGCGCAGAGCAGATCCGCAGCCTGATCGACCAGATCCCGCCGAACGTCAAGCATGAGCTGGTCACCATCGGCCAGCCGGTCTGGTGGGTGGCGCGCGGCATCGTCGGGGGCGGCGCAATCTTCGCCGTGTCCGGTGCGTTCGCCGTCACCGTGGTCGGCGCCCTGGCCGGCGCGGTCGTGTCGGTCTGGATCGGCCGCCGGACCCAGCAGGATCGCCGCTGGCTCTGGTACGTCGTACCGCTGAACGTGGTCGCGACGGTCATCGTGCCGCTCTGGCTGGCCTACAGCTTCGTCGGCGGCTCGGCCGGCCCGTTCACCAACTACCGCAGTACCGCCAGCAGCAACAACTACTACCCCCAGAACGGCCTGGTTCTGGACGGTACTTCGATCAGCAACGTGTACCCGTTCGACGAGCAGGGCCGGCAGGTCAAGGTCCGTCTCTACGACCAGGACGGCAAGCCGATCAGCCTCCCGCTCCAGAACTGCGCGGCCACCAACGGCAACGCCACTGGCGACGACATGGTCAGCAACGTCTTCCCGCAGGCCATCGTCCGGACCGACCAGCCGACCCAGACGGATGCCAACGGCAACGACATCACGCCGTGCACGGACACCGACAAGGCCCCGTTCGTCCCACCGCCGGCCCCGGCCACCACGCTCACAACGCCGTCCGCGGGCTCAACTCCAGGCGCGACCACCACGCCTCAGCCGACCCCGACCCCGACTGCGACCGGCAAGCCGTCGACCCCGGCCGCGAGCACCAAGCCCACTCCGACGCCGCCCGCCACCACGGGCAAGCCGGGCGTCACCCTCACCATCACCCCGACCCGTTGATCCAAAGCTGAGCCAACCGAGCCAGGCCGACAACGGGCCGACCGAGCTGGGCTACATGTGCGCCGCGGCAACCGCGCGATACGTGTAGCCCAGTTTTCGGTACACGCCGACCGCGACCTCGTTCGCACCATGCACCATCAGCCCAACCCGCCCGTGCCGCTTCAGCAACTCGGTCGTCACGAAGGCACACACCTGCCGCGACAGACCGCGCCCGCGCGCATCGGGTCTGGTCGCCACCCCCGCCATGAACCCGATCTCCGGCGCGCTCCAGCCGTCGGCCGCGACGCTCAACAGCTCACCGGTGTCATCCAGGACACCAGCCCAGCGCAGTACGCCGGAATCGCCCGGCCGGGCATAGGACTCCGGAGACGCCTCGCTCAGCAGCGCCTCGACGCCGGCATCACCGTCCAGCCAGGCAGCAGTGGTCGCGTCGGACGGTACGGTCGTCGTCTCCATCCACCCGAAGGTCGCGCGGAGCGACAACTCGGGCAACCGTTCGACCAGCTCCCGGATCACCGCTTCCTCGCCGAACGGGCGAAAGCCTGGCCCCAACTCGGCGAGCGCCCGCGAAACCAGGGGCGCGAGGTCGTCCATCGGCCCGCGAACCACCAGCCGATCGTGCTTCGACAGGTCCGGGATGCCTACGACGACCGCGTCACCGGCGTACCAGGCCCTTGAACGACGACCGAGCGACCCCTGACCGGCCCACACCAGTAGTGCGTCCCCGTCTGCCCGTGAAGCCAACTCCCCAGCGGTTGCGATCTCATGCACCCGCCCATTGTCCCTGACGCGTCAGGACCGGTCCGAGGCGCGTTGCAGCGCGTACGGCGTCAGATGGTGGTACCCGCGTACCGACACCCGCCGCAACCGACGCAACCGGTACGCCGGATGGCCATCGAGCGCAGCAGCCAACTCCCGGTCGACCAGCACCCGACCTGGCTTGGCCTCCGACGTCAACCGCGACGCCAGGTTGACGACCTCGCCATACACATCGCCGAGGCGGATCAAGATGCTGCCGTAGGCAAGCCCGATCCGGAGCTCAGGCATATCGCCGACCTCAGTCACCTTGTCCTGCAAGGCCAGCGCGAGCGCGGCACCCTGTGCAGGAGCGTCGGTGACGAAGAGAACCTCGTCGCCGATCGACTTGATCACCCGGCCGCCGTTCAGCGCGACCACATCAGCCGCCAGGCCTTCGAAGCGTTCGATCAGCTTGCCCAGCTCGACGATGGACAGCCGCCTGGTCAACCTGGTGTAGCTGACGATGTCCGCGAAGCCCACCACCCGGACGCCACGCGACAGCTCATCGGAGCCGGCCACCGCACGCCCGGCCGCCGCGGCCAGGTGCCGGCGCCAGACATACGTCTGCAACCGTTCCATTGCCGGAAGCAACAACGTCGCGACCTCGATCGCGTCGTCGGCGGAGAGCTTGGCGCCGTCCAGCAACTCCAAGAACATCGCCGACTGCCAGGACGCCAGCCGCGACTGGGTCTGGCCGAGTTTGCGGGCGAGCGACGACTCCACCGCGGGATCGATGAAACCGTCGTCCTCGAGCGCGGCAACCAGCCGGAGCGCCTCGACATCGCCGTCGGTGAAGGCGATCTCGTCGTCCGGTACGGTCGCGAAGCCGAGCGCGTGCCACATCTGCTCGGCCCGCTCGATCGAGATCCCGGCCCGCTCGGAGACCTGGATCCGGGTGAACTTCCGCTCCCCGCCGAGCAACGCCTGCTCGAACTCCTGCTGCAGCACACCCAGATCCGGCTCCGGGGTGGGCTGGTCAGTCGGGTTGGGGGCCACGGCGCTCGACGATGGTGGCGTCGATGGCGTTGCGGAAGTTCGGCAGCCGGTCGGTCAGGTCGTCGAACTTCTCCCGGGTGAAGTGCAGCAGCTGCAGCCGCGACTTCGCGGTGACCGTTGCCGTCCGCAACCGGTTCTGCCGGACCGCGACCTCGCCGGCGATGTCGCCCGGGCCGAGTACGGCGATCTCCTCGCCCTTGACCCGGACCGCGGCGGTCCCGCTCAGGATCAGGTACGCCGCGTCGGGCGGGGTCTGCTCCAGGATCAGCGACCAGCCGGCCGGTACCGAGACCTCTTCGCCGGCCCGGAAGATGTCCTTGATCTCCCGGCCGGACAGGTCCGCGAACAGCGGTAGGTCCCGCGGGGACGTCCTACCCAGTGCCACAACGATCCTCCGAGCCCGCCGGGCCGAGACCCAGCGATAGCAGGCCGATGTTTCCAGTCAGTAACTCTAACGGTTGATTTGTTCCGGGGTCACACCAGCACGCGACCAGGGGTTGGGCAGAGAGGCGACGTAAATGGCCGTTCACCTTTAGCATCAGGGTCCGTACGCCGGTTCTGCGGCGTACCAAGCTCAGGGGTGGGCGCATGCGAGTAGCACTGGTGGGGATGGGCACGCGGGGTGACGCGCAACCGATGGCCCTGCTCGGGGCCGAACTGGCCGCGCGAGGGCACGAGATCACGCTCGGGCTGTCGTCCGACCTGGTCTGGATCGGGCAGGCTCTCGGCCTGCGAACCGTCGACATGCGGACGAGCGCCAGGCAGTTCCTGGAGTCCGAGAAGGGCCAGAGGTGGCTCGCCGCGGGCGACTTCCAGTCGTATGTGCGCTGGTTGATGGACTACAAGTACCAGATCGCGGACCAGTTGCAGGCCGACCTGATCGAGCTGGCGGCCGGCGCCGACGCCTTCGTCTCCGGGACTGCGACCGAGGTCGAGTCCGTCATCATCGCCGAGGCCGCGGGCATCCCGTACGCGTCCGTCTACCACGCGCCGATCCGCCGGAACACAGCCTTCCCGCACCTGCTCGTCTCGACCGACGTCTTCTCGCCGGAGCGGAACCTGGAGACCTACATCCAGATCGAGAAGGCCAACTGGCCGATCTTCGAGCCGTACCTGAACAAGGTCCGTACCCGCGTCGGCCTGGCCACGAGCGACCAATCGGTCGGGTCAACGCTCGAACGCCTGGGCGCTCTGGAGATCCAGGCCTACAGCCGCCACGTCGTACCGGAGCTGGCCGACTGGGACGTCCGGCGGCCGCTGACCGGCTTCCTCTCGCCGTCGGCCGAGCAGCGCAGGTTGCTCGACGACCTGGTCGATCCCGAGCTAGACGCCTGGCTCGACGACGGCGAGCCACCCGTCTACTTCGGCTTCGGCAGCATGCCCGTACTAGAGCCCGACGCCGCATTGACCATGATCGAGAAGGTCGCCGACACCCTCGGCGTCCGCGCTCTCGTCAACCTCAAGGCCAGTACTGCGAACGACGGGGCCGTCCGTACCGTCGGCAACCTCAACCATGACGTCGTCCTGCCACGCTGCCGGGCAGCCGTCCACCACGGCGGAGCCGGTACGTCGGCCACCTCATTGCGCGCCGGCCTACCGACGGTGGTCTGCGCCGTCTTCGCCGACCAGCCCTTCTGGGGTGCGCAACTCCAGCGCATGGGCGTCGGCAGCACCCTGCGCTTCACCGACCTGAGCGAACCGACCCTGTTCGCAGCCCTCGAACCGATGCTTGCCGACGGCCCCCGTCAACGCGCGGCCGAACTCGCCGTCCTGCTCCGCGGAGAAGACGCCATCGCCCAGACCGCCGACGCCTTCGAGGAATCGGTCGCCGGCTGACCATCCGGATCATCCGTTGCCCACAGCACGTAACCGTCCGGCCGCACCAAGACCTGGGCGGCCCCTGCGATGTCTCTCAGGTGCAGTGGGCGCCCTGAAACGAGCAGCCCGGCGACGGTTGTCCCGTCGCCCAACTCCAGATCGGGCATCCGTTGACCGATCAGCGGATGGTCGCCGGGTGCGTAGGCGATTCCCAGGCCGGAGATGATGCCGGCCAGCCGGTGGTTCGCCTCGGGGATCTGGAGCAGGTCGAGGAAGGTCTCGCGCAGGCAGGCGATGTCGTCGTCGGGGATCATCAGCACGCCTTGCGCTCTGGTGTTCGCCAGTACGGAGGCTGCCACAGGATGGCGCTCGTCGTGGTAGCTGTCGAGCAGCTCCTCTGGGGCCTCGCCGTTGAGGTGCGCGGCCAGTTTCCAGCCCAGGTTGAACGCGTCCTGCAGGCCGAGGTTCATCCCCTGACCGCCTGTCGGTGAATGGATGTGCGCGGCATCGCCGGCCACGAAGACCCGGCCGACCCGATAGCGATCCGCCTGCCGGGCCGCATCGGTGAAGCGCGAGGCCCAGCGGATCTCGCGCAGGACCACCTCTTCGCCGTACCAGTTGCTCAAGGCACCCGAAACCTCGGCGAAGTCGATCGGGTCCGCCCTCGTTAGGAGTTGTTGCTCTGGGCCCGTGAAGAGCACGCGGTGGACGCCGTCGCCGAGTGGTAGCAGCGTCAGAACAGCGCCGTCACGCGGTACCAGCGAAGGGAGCTCCCAGCGACCGTTGCTCTCGGCCCGGTTGTCTTCGAGGACGACGTCGGCGACAACGGCCGACATCCTGCCGTCACGGCCGGGGAAGCCGATCCCGGCCAGCTTGCGGACCGCGCTGCGCGCCCCGTCACACCCAACGACCCAGCCGGCGCGGATCGTAGTACCGTCCGCGAACGACACCTCGACTCCATCACCGTCCTGCGTCAGACCAGTCAACTCAAGACCACGCCGTACGCCGATGCCGCGGGCGGCCAGGTGATCCTCCAGATGCTGCTCGACCCGAGCCTGCGGAATCCCAAGCTGGTAAGGGAAACGCGTGTCCCAGCTGGAGTAGTCGAGGGTGACGGGCAGCCCGGCGAAGTGCCCGCCCGGCACCTCATCGACAGCGTCGTCGAGCAGCGGTTGCAGAAGCCCTCGCGAGTGCAGAATCTCGACGGACCGCGGCTGGAGGGCAAGCGCCCGTGACTGCCCGGAGCGCTGAGCCGCCTGATCGACAAGCGTCACCGGAACTCCCGCCAACTCCAACTCAGCCGTCAGCAGCAACCCAGTCGGCCCAGCCCCAACCACCAGCACATCGGCCGCCGCACCACCCCGCCCGCCCTCGACCAACTCGTCGGCTGTCATGCGAGGAGGTCGTTCTTGCGGGAGTAGAGCATCATGAAGCCGTAGAGCAGGACGAACAGGACGATCCACTGGGCGGTTGTCACACCGGGCACAGCGTCGAGCGGGAGCGCGTAGGCGATCACGACCCGGACGACGGCATCGAACACCAGCCCGACACCCCAGACCGCCGTGATCAGCCGCAACCCGTGCCGGAAGCGCGGTTCGGTCTCCCAGCGGCTCGCCCACACCTCACCGCCACCCTTACCACGCTTGGCCTCGGCGATTCCGCGACCGATCGACAGCAGCAGAGGCTTGCCGGCGACGAGGGTGCCGAGCATCCAGAGTCCGCAGAGTGCGGTGATGACGCCATCCTTGGCGAGCAGCATCCGCGGGCTGTGCAGTGCCAGCGAGGCGATGGTGCCGACGGCCAGTGCGCTGATCATGAACACGGCCATCCAGTCGACCTTCCGGTCATGGACGAGCGCGTAGGCGGTACGTAGTACCGGAATGATCGAACCGGCCAGAGTGGCGCCGACCACGCCGACGCCGTTCTGGCGCAGTACATAGAAGATCAACAGCGGCGCAACGAGGTCGATCAGGACTGGCGCGAGGACCGCGCCCCAGCGGGCCTTCGGTTTGGTTTCGGTCATCACGGTCACGACAGCTCCGCTCGGGTCGCTCGGTCGAAGATCTCGGTCAGTTCGCGGGCGTAGGCCTTGGGATCCGCGCCGGCGACGAGCCGGCCGGCCGCGACGTCGATCGCCCCGCGCAGCGTCACGGCCATCAGCAGCGAGTCGAAGGTCCGGAAGGCACCAGTGCGCTGGCCCTCTTCGAACAGCCCGACCAGCCGCACCACCGCGCCGTCGGCCTCCTCCGAGGGCATCGGCGCAGCGCCGAAGACGATCTGCTGGACGGCCCGGACGTGATCGGGCTGCGCGGCGATGAAGTCAAGGTTCGCGGTGATGTACGCCGCGAGCAGCTCGGCCGGGCCGGTCGCCGCGTCGAGCGCCGGTCGCATGAACTCGGCGGCATCCGCGGTCACCCGCCGAAGCACCTCGGCCAGCAGTTCTTCCTTGGTCTGGAAGTGGTACGAGATCAGCCGCTTGCTGCTCAACCCGGCCGCCTCGCAGATCGCATCGAACGACGTCCCCGCATACCCCCGCTCGGCGAGCACACCGATCGTCGCCCCGACGATCTGCTCGCGCCGCGCAGCCGTAGTCTCCGCTCTCCCGTTTATCCGCATGTGTAAAAGTTACCCAGTTGGATAAAAAGAGTCAAGCGATCGGCTTCAGGTCGACGACGTCGTACTCGAGGAGGTTCGGTAGCGGCCGGGCGTAGTGCCGACGAGGTTGCTGAAGGCGGTGATGAAGCTGCTGGGGTTGGACCAGCCGCAGGCGTGGGCTACCTGGGTCGCGTCGTGGCCTTCGGCAAGTAGTACAAGGGCGTGACAGATCCGGAGCTGGGTGCGCCATTGGTAGAAGGTCATGCCGAGTTCGTCGCGGAGGAGCCGGCTGAGGGTGCGGGCACTGGCGCCGATCGTGCGGCCGAGCTCGGCCAGGGAGCTGTTGTCGGCGGGCTCGTCGTACAGGAGTTGCGCGAGTGCGCGCAGGCGGTCGTCGTGTGGCTCGGGTAATTGCAGAGGTTGTTCGTGAGCTTGGTCGAGTTCGTCGACGAGGACGCGTACGAGGCGAGACTGTGCGGCACTGTCGTGGCCTTCCGCGTTGTAGCTGCGTGGACCGGTGAGGGTGAGCAGTACTTCGCGAGCGAGGTCGGAGACGGTGAACACGGACGGCCGATCTGGCATGAGCCGAGCCTGCGCTGCGGTCAGGAAGAGGATCCGCATATCGGTATCGCCGTGGGCCCGGTGGTAGTGCGTGAACCCGCCAGGCGTCCAGGCCACTCGATTGGCCGGCACCACCGATGTGCCTTGCTCGGTATGGACCGACAGGACACCGCGAGCCGCGTACACCAGGTGTCCGCGCGGGTGGGAGTGCGCCGTACTGGTTCCGCCCGACGGCCAGTGGTGCACCCCGCCGGATGGCCAGAGGTGCAAGGTCTGCGGAGATTGGCGGCCAACGGGCATCGGTTGGCAGTTTACCGGTGGCCCGCCACAGCAGCTCCCGGCAACAGTTGAGGCATGCGAACGACGATGCGAGCAGCGGTCTGTGTCAGGGCGGGCGGTCCCGAAGTACTGGAGATCCAGGAGGTACCGATTCCGAAGGTGCGGGAGGGCTGGAGCCTGGTGCAGGTGAAGGGCGCCGGGCTCAACCGGTCCGAGCTGAGGACCCGGCAGGGGCATTCGCCCAGCGTGAGCTTCCCGCGCGTTCTCGGGATCGAGTGCGTCGGCATCGTGGTCGCGTCGACGGATCCCCTGGTACCGGAGGGCGCGACCGTCGCGGCGGTGATGGGCGAGATGGGCCGGGCCTTCGACGGCGGCTATGCCGAGTACGCGTTGTTGCCGAACAGCCTGCTGATGCCGATCACCACCAAGCTGCCGTGGGAGGTTCTCGCGGCGCTCCCCGAGACGTATCTGACTGCGCAGGGCTCACTCGACGCGCTGGGGATCAACGAGGGCAGGTTGCTCATTCGCGGCGGGACCTCGTCGGTGGGGATGGCGGCCGCGTCGATCGCCACCGGCCACGGCATCACGGTGGCTGCGACTACCCGGAGTACGGACAAGGCCATGGCGCTCGGTGTCGACCATGTCCTCATCGACGACGGTGAGTCCCTGGCCACGGCGGTGCGGGCGATCTGGCCCGAAGGCCCCGATTACGTCCTCGACCTCGTCGGGGCAAGGACCGCGGTGGATTCACTGCAACTGGTACGCCGTGGCGGCACGGTCTGTGTGTCCGGATCGCTCAGCGGGTGGTCGATCCCGGACTTCGAGCCGATCGCGATGATCCCGTCCGGAACCCGGCTCACGACGTTCCACAGCAAGGATGCCTCGGGCAGCACCGCCTTGCAGCGCATCGTCGACGAGGTCGAGGCCGGCGTCTACCGCCCCAACCTCGACCGCGTCTTCACGCTGGACGAGATCGCCAAGGCCCACGACCACATGGAGAACAACCAGGCCACTGGCAAGGTCGTCGTCATCCCCTAGCTGCTGCGACGGGTGCGCCGCGAGCGATGGGAACGAGAGCGCTCGGTACGCCGCCGTACCGGCCGCCGCGGACCCACCAGCCGCGGACCGGCCAGGCGATCCTCCAGACGGCGGGCTTCCCGGCGGATGGGCTGAGCCACGTATTCGCCAAGGATCACGCCTGACGCGAGGGCCACGCCGATGGCGACCGCGGTGGCCAGGGACACGATGCCGATCAGGTTGCCCAGGCTCATCAGCTCGAGCAAACCCTTGTAGATGGTCAGTCCTGGGAGCAGCGGAACCGTGCCCGAGACAACAACCACCAGTGGCGGGACACCCGAACGACGGCCCAGCGAGTATCCGGTGAGACCGACGATGAACGCCGCGGCCGCCGTCGACCAGGCTGGGCCGAACTGCGCGCGCGACATCAGCGTGAAGACGAGCGAACCCAGCGCGCCGACGACCGCGATCGGAAGCAGCGAACGCAGCGGTGAGTACGACGCGTAGGCGAACGCGACAGCCATCAGGGCACCGGATCCGACCATGATCGGGAGGTTGCTGAGCTGGATCGTCTGGGCCTCGATCGCTACCGGGAGACCTAGCTTGATGCCGAGGCTGATGCCTAGCGAGACGCCGGCGATGATGCCGCCGGTCAGCAACATGGCTTCGAGACTTCGGGCGGCGGCGGTCACGTAGTACCCGGTGATGGCGTCCTGGACCGCTCCGGTGAGGGCGATCCCGGCCAGCAACATGATGATGCCGGCGGCAACTACCAGGGATGGTTTCACTGGGGCGTGGACGGCGTACAGGATTAGCGCGACGGCGGTCGCGACGAAGGCGCCGGCCACCTGCTGGTAGAAGGCAGGCAGGCGCTGGCGGTTGAACCAGCGGTTGCTGAGCTCGATGAAGCAGGCGGTGACGACGGCGACCAGGGTGATCAGCCAGCCACCACCGAGGAGGAGGGTCGCGCCGCCGGCCATCACGCCCCAGGCGACTACTGAGCTCCAGCGGGGGAAGGGCGGGCCGGCCGAGACCATGCGGGCTAGCTCGCGGCTGGCTTCTTCGCGAGTGAGTTCGGCGCGGACGAAGCGGCGTACGAGTTGGTCGACGTCGGTCAGGCGGGAGAAGTCCTGGCCGCGGTACCGGACGATGCGCATGTGGGTCTCGGGCGCGACGTCGGGCGCGGCCTGGTACGAGATCGCGATCGAGGTGAAGGTGATGTCGACCTCGCAACCGCGCAGTCCGGCGGCCGCGGTGACGCTGAGGATGGTGGCCGTCGCGTCGGCGGTGCCGGCGCCGCTGGAGAGCACGACCTCGCCGATCCGCAGGGCGAGATCGAGAGTGCGATAAAGCTCACGCTGCTCATCCCGCGCGCGCTCGTCGGCCGCCTGCAATTCAGCCGACAGGTCATCGGCCGACAACTCACCGGTCGTCGGCTCGGACTCCCGCCGATCCCCTTGCCGCCGCTCGCTCTGCCGACGCTCACCCCGTCGCCGATTGACGGCCGGGAGATCGTCGGTCTCCCGGCTCGCGGCCGGCTCGCCCTGCTGCCGCTTCGATTTCTGCCGCTCAGCCGGCTCCCGATCAGCCCTCGTCCGCTCGATCTTCGTCCGATCCGCGCGCCGACGGTCGCCCAGGCGGAGGTCTTCCGTCAGGGTCACGTCGAGCGACGGCGGGCCGGTCTCGCCCCCGTCGGCTGCCGAATCCCCGCGCTTGGCCACCGTGCTCCTTTCGTCTTCTGAAACGACGCTAACGCCCAACGCCTCGCCGTACCCCATCCGCTGATCGGCACCCGTCCGGAGGCGCACTGTCCGGAATCGGCCTGCAACCGCTTTCCACCGACTTTCCCGACAGGTTGACTCGGCGTGACCGCCCACCTAAGGTTGCGGTCACGAGCCTTGGAAAGCCCTTTCCAAGGCTCCGGGGACCAACGCGGAGGAGACGCGCATGTGCGAGTTCGGCCCGGCCGCGGCGCTACCCGGCGGTATCGGCATCTCGCGGCTGACGGTGTACGACATCGAGGCGCCCGACGGCCTCGTCGGCGGCACCCCGCACGTCCACCTCGCCTGCTCCGAGGGGTACTACGTGATCGCCGGCTCCGGCGCGGTCCAGACCCTCAACCCGAAGGGCTTCACCGAGACCCCGCTGCAGGCCGGCACGGTCGTCTGGTTCGACCCCGGCACGATCCACCGGCTGGTCAACGGCGGCGGCCTGCAGATCCTCACCCTGATGTCGAACTCCGGCCTCCCCGAGGCGGGCGACGCCGTCCTCACGCTCCCACCCGAGCACCTCACCGACCGCGAGACGTACCTGAAGGCCACCACGCTCACCGGCGAGGGCGAGGCCCGTACTCCGTCCGCGATGGCCCGCCGCAACCTGGCCCTCGAAGGCTTCGCCGTACTCCGAGACGCGTACGCCGCCGAAGGCCCCACCGCTCTCGACGCCTTCTACGCCTCCGCTGTCCGCATCGTCCAGCCTCAACTGGCCGACTGGCGCAAACGCTGGGAGCAAGGCGCCCGCCGCCTGGCCGACGAAACCGGCGCCGCCCTCGAAGCACTCGAGTCCGGCAAGGCGCCGCACCTGCAAACCGCCGAGCTCCACGAGCTCCCGGCCCCCACCGAGTACGCCCGCCACGGCATGTGCGGCCGCCTCGACGTCTACGACCTGAACGAACGCCCGTGAGACCGCCCCACACCCCGCGCAGACCGCGCCGAAGAGAGGTAGAACAGTGAACGATCGACGCGTCGGCATCGTGATGAACGGCGTCACCGGCCGGATGGGCCTGCGCCAGCACCTGGAGCGTTCCATCGTGGCGATCCGCGAGCAGGGCGGGATCCCGGCCGCCGACGGCACGATGATCATCCCCGAGCCGATCCTGGTCGGCCGCAACGAGCTCAAGCTGAAGAACATCGCCGACCAGTACGGTCTGAGCCGCTGGACCACCGACCTGTCCGAGGCGCTCGCCGAGCCCGACGTCGAGATCTACTTCGACTCCCAGCTCACCCAGCTCCGGGAGAAGGGCGTCCGCGCCGCCGTCGAGGCCGGCAAGGCGATCTACTGCGAGAAGCCGATCGCCGAAGGCCTCGAGGCGGCCGTCGATCTGGCCCGTCTCGTCCGCGACTCCGGCCTGAAGAACGGCGTCGTCCAGGACAAGCTCAGCCTGCCCGGCCTGCGCAAGCTCAAGCGGCTCGTCGACGGCGGCTTCTTCGGCGAGATCCTGTCGGTCCGCGGCGAGTTCGGCTACTGGGTCTTCGAGGGCGACTGGCAGGAGGCGCAGCGGCCGGCCTGGAACTACAAGACCGAGGAAGGCGGCGGCATCGTCGTCGACATGTTCTGCCACTGGCGGTACGTGCTCGACCAGATCTTCGCCCCGGTCAAGTCGGTCTACTGCCAGGGCGCGACCCACATCCCGACCCGGTACGACGAGCAGGGGCAGGCGTACCAGGCCACCGCCGAGGACGCGGCGTACGGCATCTTCGAGCTGGAAGGCGGCATCGTCGCGCAGCTCAACTCGTCCTGGACGACGCGGGTGTTCCGGGACGAGCTGGTCGAGTTCCAGGTCGACGGAACCGAGGGCAGCGCGGTCGCCGGCCTTCGCAACTGCCACGCCCAGCACCGCTCGGCGACCCCGAAGCCGGTCTGGAACCCGGACCTCCCGGCCGCCTACGACTTCCGCGACCAGTGGGCCGAGGTGCCGGACAACGAGGTCTTCGACAACGGCTTCAAGGTCCAGTGGGAGATGTTCCTCCGCCACGTCGTCGACGACGCCCCCTTCACCTGGGACTTCGTCGAAGGCGCCAAGGGCGTCCAGCTCGCCGAACTAGGCCTCCAGTCCTGGCGCGAAGGCCGCAAGTTGGAGGTCCCCGCCCTCGACATCGAGGCGCAGCCGTGACCTTGTCTCTTCGCCTACCCGACGGCGCCGGCGGCCTGGCAACCTATGAGCTGACCGGTACGCCGGTTGCCGCCAGCAACTATGAGCCGGCGACTACCCGGTTGGCCTTCGCCGCAGCCCACGTCGTCTCGGACCCACTGGCCGACAACTCCCCCGGCGCCCCCGCAGCCATCGACTGGGACCACACCCTCGGCTTCCGTCGCCACCTCTGGTCGCTGGGGTTGTCGGTAGCCGAAGCAATGGACACAGCCCAACGAGGCATGGGCCTCGACTGGCCCGCCACACAAGAACTGATCCGCCGCTCGGCCGCGGAGGCGCCCGGTGGCCGCATTGCCGTTGGCGTAGGAACAGACCAACTGCCAGCGGGTACTCACACACTTGACGCTGTAATCGGCGCCTACGAAGAGCAATTGGCAGTAGCGGAAAGCGTCGGGGCCCAGCCCATCCTCATGGCCAGCCGGGCTCTGTGCGCGGCTGCCAGCTCGCCGGATGACTATCGGAAGGTTTATGACCGGCTGCTCAGCCAGTCGTCCCGGCCGGTGATCCTGCACTGGCTCGGGGCGATGTTCGATCCGGCGCTGGACGGCTACTGGGGCAGCGGCTCGCTCGACACCGCGGCGAACGTGGTCGTCGAGCTGATCGACGAAAACATCAGCAAGGTCGACGGCATCAAGATGTCGTTGCTGGATGCAAGCAAAGAGATTGCTCTGCGCAAGCGGCTTCCGGAAGGCGTCCGGCTCTACACGGGAGACGACTTCAACTACCCGGAGCTGATCCGTGGCGACGACGAGCACCACAGCGACGCGTTGCTCGGGATCTTCGCGGCGATCGCGCCGGCGGCCGCGGCCGCGTTGAAGGCGCTCGACGACGGGGAGCTGGCGAAGTACGAGGAGATTTTCGCGCCGACCGTCCCGCTGGCCCGGCAGATCTTCTCGGCGCCGACGTACTATTACAAGACCGGAATCGCCTTCCTGGCTTGGCTTAACGGGCACCAGCCAGGCTTCGGCATGGTCGGCGGGCTGCAGACCGGGCGGTCGTTGCCGCACCTGGCTGACACGTTCCGGCTGGCCGATGCTGCGGGCGTACTGACCTCTCCCGAGCTGGCCGTCGGACGCTTCAAGAGCCTCCTGGCAGTCGGCGGGATCGACGCATGAACCGCTACAGCCTCAACCAGGCGACCACGAAGTACTGGCCGCTCGAAGAAGTAGTTGCTGCCAGCACCAAAGCCGACCTCGACTGGATCGGCCTGTGGCGCGAGCCGATCCAGGAGTACGGCGTCGAGCGCTCGGCCAAGCTCGTCGCCGACGCCGGGCTGCGCGTTTCCTCCTTGTGCAGAAGCGGTTTCTTCACCGCCACCGACGCCGCCGAACGCCAGGCCAAGATCGAGGACAACCGCCGCGCGATCGACGAGGCAGCCACCCTCCGCACCAACGTCCTGGTACTCGTCAGCGGCGGCCTCCCACCCGGCTCGCGCGACCTCGACGGCGCCCGCGGCATGATCCGCGACGGCCTCGCCGAACTGGCCCCGTACGCCGGTGAGCGCGGCGTCCGTCTTGCGGTCGAGCCCCTGCACCCGATGTTCTGCTCCGACCGCTGCGTCGTCTCCTCCCTCAGCGGCGCCCTCGACCTCGCGGAGCAGTTCCCCGTCGACCAGGTCGGCGTGATCGTCGACGCCTACCACCTCTGGTGGGACGCCGACGTCTACCGCCAGATCGAGCGAGCCGGCGACCGGATCTGCTCGTACCAGGTGAGCGACTGGACCACCCCGTTGCCCGCCGACAACCTGCTCGGCCGCGGCATGATGGGCGACGGCTCGATCGAGCTGCGCCGCCTGCGCGAGGCCTGCGACGCCGCCGGGTACGACGGCCCCATCGAGGTCGAGATCTTCAACCAGGAACTGTGGGACGCGCCCGGCCAAGAGGTCTTCGACCTGGCCCTGGCGCGCTATCTCGAGCACGTCGCCTGACCCATCCAGAAACTCGAAGGAGCCATCTCCCCATGAGCGACCGGACTATCCCCGCTGACGGCATCGGCATGCACCTCTACACGATGCGCGAAGCACTCGCCGCCGATTATCCCGGCACCCTCCAGCGACTCGCGGAGATCGGCTACAAGACGGTCGGCGTCAGCGGCCGTTTCGGCCACTCGGCCGAGGAGATCCGCACGTACGCCGATGCGGCCGGCCTGAAGATCGTGCTCGAGCACGTCGGCTATCCCCGGCTGACCGACAACTGGGAGGGCGCCCTCGGGGACGTCCAGACGCTCGGCGGCCAATGGATCGTCGTACCGTCGCTCCCGGTCGAACTGCGCACGCTCGACGGGTTCCGGGAAGCCGCTCGCGCCTTCAACACCGCCGGACAGCTGGCGAAGAAGGAAGGGCTCAAGCTGCTCTTCCACAACCACGGCCACGACTTCGACGAGGTCGACGGCCAGGTGCTGTTCGACATCCTGCTCGACGAGGTGGAGCCGGACCTGCTCGGCTTCGAGCTCGACCTGTACTGGGTGGTCAACGGCGGCAAGGACCCGATCGACTACTTCCGCAACCACCCGGGCCGGTTCCCGGCGCTGCACGTTAAGGACATGGCGACAGACGGCTCCTTCGCGGACGTGGGTACCGGCACGCTCGACTTCGCCGCAATCTTCGCCGAGGCCGAGTCGGGTGGCGTCCAGCAGTGGCTGGTCGAGCACGACGCCCCTACCGATGAGTGGGAGTCGGCGCGTACGTCGTACCGGTCGCTGGCGGAGCTCAAGTATTGACTTGCTGAAAGCCGCGGGCTGATTCCAGCGCTTGATTCACGACGGTACGTGCCGGTAGGCGTATTCTCGTCACTGACTGCATGCGATCGATTCCTGCCCGATGTAATCGGTCGATCGTGCCGCGCTGGAGAGCGTCTTCCGGTGTGTTCGGTCTGTCACCCTGTAAGAGGGCCCTCACCACGGCGGGGTCCCGTGAGGCCGCCGACGCCGTGACGCCGGAGAGATCGCACGTGCAGAACGAGCCCACTGTACGGATGACGGCAGTACGCCGTCTGTACGAGGTGAGCGCCCGGATGGGCGCCGGGCGAAGCCTGGCCGAGACGCTGCAGGCGGTCGTCGACGGAGTCGTCACCGGCCTCGGTTTCGGGATCGCTGTGCTCAACCTGCGGCAGGCCGACGGCAAGTTCGAGGTGATCGCCGTGGCCGGCTCGCCGGAGGCCCGGGAGGCGCTGCTCGGCACGATCAGCGCGGGCGACATCTTCGACGCCGAGTTCGCGATCGCGGACAAGTGGGGCGGCCTGCGGTTCGTACCGCACGAGCGGCTGCCCGAGGGCGGCGAGATCGTCGGCTGGGTGCCCGAGATCCCGGTATCGACCGCGGCGGATGCCTGGCACCCGCTGGACGCGCTGTTCGCACCGCTGCATTCGTCCGACGGCGAGCTGGTCGGAATGCTGTCCGTCGACCTGCCCGAGGACCAGCGGCGACCGGGGCAGATCCATCGCGAACTGCTGGAGATCTTCGCGACCCAGGCCGGGATCGCGATCGACAAGGCCCGGCTGACCGATCAGCTGCTCGCCGAGAAGGCCCGGCTGGAGGCCAGCGAGACGACCTTCCGCCTGGTCTTCGAGGGCGCCGGCAACGGGATGGCGACGATCGCGTTCGACGGCCCGGAGGCCGGCCGGATCCTGCGCGTCAACGACGCCTTCTGTCACATCACCGGCTACACCCCGGCCCAGCTGGTCGGCACGACTTTCGTCGACTACCTGCGCGACGAGGAGACCGGCCAGACGAAACGCGAGATCGACCAGCTCGCGACCGGGCGCGGTCCGTACCGGTTCGAGCGCACCTTCCGGCGTACCGACGGCAACGACATCTGGCTGGGCGGTACCGCCGCGATCGTCGACCAGGGCGTCGACCAGCCGCGGATCATCCTGATCCAGATCGACGACGTGACGGCGCGCAAGGACGAGGAACGCGAACTGCGCCACCACGCGGCTCACGACCCACTCACCGGGTTGCCGAACCGGCGGTTGCTGCAGCATCGGTTCAATGCGGCGCTGCAGCGGTCGCGGCAGAGCGGGCGGCGTGGGGTTCTGTTGTTCTGCGACCTCAACCACTTCAAGCAGGTCAACGACAAGTACGGGCACGAGGCCGGCGACAAGGCGCTTCGCGAGATCGCCGATCGGTTGCTGACCGAGGTCCGCCACGGCGACACGGTGGCGCGACTGGGCGGCGACGAATTCGCCATCCTTGCCGAGGACATCGACGGCGACGACCTGGATGTGCTGATGCGGCGGATCGACGAATCCATCAGTCGACCGCTGGAGGGCATCGACGTACCGGTGACCGCCAGCATCGGCACCGCGATTGTCAGCCCGTACGCCGCCAACCTCGACGAACTCCTCCGCACCGCCGACAACGCCATGTACGAAGCCAAACGCGCCTTCCGAGCCAGCCAAACCTGACCAACCGAGCCACTTGAGGCGTGGCGCTGAGGCTCCGTCCATCAGTCGTCGACCTGTACACGGCGCAGCGCGCTAGCAGCTGGGGGCATGTGCCGCTCGACAGGAGGTAGTCGGGACTACTGCCGAACGCCACGCTCACGTGAGCGGCAGCCGGCCGCTGTAGGGGGACTACCTCCTGTCGAGCGGGACAGATCAGGACGCGCCGGCACGTGGGGACATCAACTCAACGCGAGCACCGCACGCGCGGCCTCCGTATCGCGCGACGGAGGGGCGTTGTCACGGGTGGGCGCGAGCATCCAGAGCCGGAGCGACGTCGGAAGGGGCGGCCGCGTGGGGATTAGCGGGTTGGCCGTTGGCGGCGGCGGCGTTGTTTGCGGTCGGGCTTGGGGGCTTGGTGGGGTTCGGATTGCCAGTTCTGGAGGATGGCGATCGCTGCCTCGTTGTGGCGGTCGACCAAGGGCATCACGCGGTGGATGTTGGTGAAGGCGAAGATCGGGGTCCAGTGGGTTTTGCCGTCGGTGGACTTCCAGCGGACGGCGGGGAAGTCGGTGATCGAGGTCACCTCGTCCCGCGCGATCCGGCGGTTGCGGAACAGTCCGTGGACCTCGATGCCCTCGTCGTCGGTCACCACGCCGAGACGCCACCCGAACAGTCCGATGTAGACGGCGGCCGCCAGGCTCACCAGGCCGACGCCGATGACCACGCTCAGATGCACGTCGCCATACAGGGCGACGACCAGTACACCGGCCAGAACCGGCCAGACGAGTGCGCTGGAGATGCGGGTGATCAGCAGGGGTTTCAGTTCCACCTGCCCATTCTCGCTCAGTTTGGTGTACCGCTCTTCTCCCCCTACAGCAGAATGTCGCCATGCAGCAGCAGTACGACCCATCGCCGGCAGCGCTGAAAGCCCTCACTGGTACTTACTGGTCTGCGCAAGGCTGGCGGTTGCCCAGCGTCCCGCCACCACCTGCCGAGTTGGCTGCCGCGATCGCGGCCGGCGTGATGTTTCCGACCATCCCAAAGCGGTCCCACGACGAACTGGTCGGCGAAGTACGGGACTTGGCCAAGTCCGTGCCGATCGCCGACGCAGGCCAGGCATTCGTCGCCAGCCTCAGCTCCCACCGCCTCGACCTGCGCTCAGCCCTGGGATCGCTGGCGGTCGCCCGTCACCTGCCGGCCCACACATTCCAGGAGCACGAGCGCGAGCGGTTCTGCGCGGTCTGCGGCCTCTACCCAACCAGTTCCACCGACCCGAACGTCATGAACTTCGAACGATTCAAGTGGGGTGGAGTACGCCGCGACCACCTCGACTACATCGCCTTCGATCTGGAGCAGTTCCTCCGGGCCCCTCGGCTCACCCCTGTGGCCGCCGACCTGGACCTCGGCCGAACCCTCCTGCGAACTTTGCGAGCCACACCCGCCGAAGTGACTGCCGTGAAGGCTGAGGCCCAGCTCAAGCTGCCGAAAAGCAACAAGTCCCAGCGCCGCAACCTACTGGACATCCTTGGCGTCTGCGGAGTCCTCGAAACGGCCGGCCACCGTGGCTATGCCGACAACTGGGTCGACTACTGCGACCGCGAGCAACCGTCGCGCGCCTACGTTGAAAGCACCTACCCCGTCTCCTGGTGGACAGGTGCCGACGGCGTTAACGAGCGCAACGCCAGACTCTTTCTGTCAGCTCTTGAGGGGAGCTAGTCCGCACAAGTACTCAGCTGACTCCAGCATCTCGTTGGTCAACCGTACGCCGGTGAGGTGCTCGGCGAGGGCGAAGGCGGCCGCCGTGTGGAGGTTGTTGACGTCGTCGCTGTCGGTGAGGTCGAATCCGGCACGCTCCATCGCGTCGAGTTGACCATCGGGGTCGCTTCCGTCGCGGGTGTCGGGGAACAGCGGCTCGAACTGCAGGCGCAGGTCGCCGTCCACCATCCAGTAGAAGTAGTCGACGGCGTTGACGTTCTTGAAGTGCGAGACCACCTGGGTGCCGGCGGACAGCGGTTCGATCACCTTCTGGGTGACGCCGAGGTAGCCGTTCTCCTCGACCAGAAGAGTCCAGTCGCCCACCGTGGTCGCGCCGATGTAGAGCCGCTCGCCGCCGTGTTCATCCGGGACCGTGTCGACGAACGCCTTCAATCCAGTGGCTCGCCCGACCACTTCCGCGTCGATCCGGGCGAGTGCCTCCGAGGCATCGAGTCCTTGGATGAGGGTCAGGCAATAGGCCTCACTGATTCGGCAATCCGGCTCGAACCAGAGGTAGTCGTCAGCGCTCATCCACCGAGGTTAGTCAGCGCCTGGTCCGTCAGGCGGTAAACCGTCCACTCATCCTGCGGTGTAGCGCCGACGGACTTGTAGAAGTCGATGGCGGGGGTGTTCCAGTTGAGGACTGACCATTCGAGGCGTTCGTAGTTGTTGGTGACGCATTCCTGGGCGAGGGCCGTCAGGAGAGCCTTGCCAAGGCCTGAGCCGCGGTGGAGGGGGCTGACGAAGAGGTCTTCCAGGTAGATGCCGTGGACGCCTCGCCAGGTGGAGAAGCTGAGGAACCAGATGGCGCAGCCGACCACCTCGCCGTCGGCCAGGGCGACGTGGCAGAAGGCGGCGGGAGCCGGGCCGAAGAGCGCCGTCGACAGTTGTGCAGCGGTCAGGTGGCACTCGTCCGGAGCCTTCTCGTACTCCGCCAAGGCGTAGACCAGCTCGACGATCGCCGGTACGTCGGAAGGCTGGGCGCGGCGAATCCGCTCATCAGTCTGCATGCCGCCCATCCTGCCGCGTTATCCGTTCACCGCGATCAGGTAATCAGCGGCAACCGTTTACCTAGGCGTAGCCGCTGGGCCATCTGGCGACTGAAGGCTGGGGCTCCACCGATCGCTCACCGGAGGAATGCTCATGGCTGTTTCACGTCGTCGCTTCATCGGACTCGGAGGCGCGGGTGCCGCCGGCGCGGTGCTGCTCGGTACTGGCGCCTGGGACGCCTCAACCACGTACGCCGCCCCGGCCGGCGCAGGCAACCCCTTCACCCTTGGCGTGGCGTCCGGCGACCCGCAGTACAGCAGTGTCGTGCTCTGGACCCGGCTCGCGCTCGACCCGTTCGCCGTCGACGGCAAGGGCGGCATGCCGGCCAAGCCGGTCCGCGTGGAGTACGAGGTCGCCCGCGACGAGCGCTTCCGGCACCTCGTACGCCGGTCCAGCGTGGTCGCGACTCCCGAGCTCGGCCACTCGGTCCACCCGGAGGTCAACGGGCTGCTGCCGGATCACGAGTACTACTACCGGTTCCGTACCGGCGGGGAGATCTCGACGGTCGGGCGGACCCGGACGACCCCGCATCCGCTCAGCTCGCCGCGTGAGGTCCGGTTCGCGTTCGCCTCGTGCAACGCGTGGCAGGACGGGTACTTCACGGCGTACCAGCACATGGCGGACGAGGATCTCGACCTGGTCGTGCACCTGGGCGACTACCTCTACGAGTCCGGCGTGAAGACCAACAAGCGTGGCGTGGTGACGGATCCCCGCTTCCACACCGAGACGTTCGACCTGGCCCGGTACCGGCTGCAGTACTCGCTCTACAAGACCGAGGCGCCGCTGCAGGCCGCGCACGCGGCGCATCCGTGGATCCACACGTTCGACGACCACGAGGTGGAGAACAACTGGGCGGGCGACCTCTCGCAGGCCGACACCGAGCCGGATCAGGACCCGGTGATCTTCCGGCAGCGCCGCGCGCAGGCGTTCCAGGCGATGTACGAGAACCTGCCGCTGCGTCACCAGCAGATGCCCAAGGGTCCGGACATCCGGTACCACCGCCGCCTCCCGTACGGCCGGCTCGCCGACTTCACCATCCTCGACACCCGCCAGTACCGCACCGACCAGCCGTGCGGCGACGGCGACTCAGCAACTTGCGACGACCGGTTCGATCCGGACAACACGATGCTCGGCGGCAAGCAGCGCAAGTGGCTGCTCGACGGATTCCGCCAGTCCAACGCCCGCTGGCAGGTGATCGGCAACCAGACCCCGATGGGCCAGACCGACATGGATCCCGGCCCGGACACCCATGTCTGGCTGGATCCTTGGGACGGATATGTTGCCGAGCGCAACAAGGTACTCGCGGCCGCGCAGGACAGCGGAGTACGGAACCTGGTCGTGATCACCGGCGACCGGCATCAGAACTACGCCCTCGAGCTCAAGCGCGACTTCGCCGATCCCAACTCGCGTACGGTCGGCACCGAGTTCGTCGGTACGTCGATCACCAGCGGCGGCGACGGCGCCGACACCACCCCGCAAGGCGACCAGTTCCTCGCCGCCAACCCGCACCTCAAGTTCTTCAACTCCCAGCGGGGCTACGTCCGTGTCACCGCCGACCAGCACCGCTGGCGCTCCGACTTCCGCGTCCTCCCCTACGTCAGCACCCCGGACGCCCCGATCAGCACCCGGGCCAGCTACGTCGTCGAGGACCACAACCCGCACGTCCACCAAGTCTGAGGCATTCAGCAATCCTACTGCTGACTCTCAGTGGTTTTTACTGTTGGAATACTGATTGGCGGCGGGTAATGGTGGGGGTATGGCTTCTGAGACCCCCACCACCCGCAAGATCGGCGACGTCCAGGTCAGCGCGATCGGACTCGGCGGCATGCCGATGTCGATCGAAGGCCGGCCCGACGAGAGCCGGTCGATCGCGACCATCCACGCCGCGCTCGACGCGGGCATCACGCTGATCGACACCGCCGACGCCTACCACCTGGACTCCTCCGACATCGGCCACAACGAGACGCTGATCGCGAAGGCGCTCAACTCGTACGGCGGTGACACCTCCGGCGTACTCGTCGCGACCAAGGGCGGACACCTTCGCCCCGGCGACGGCGCATGGACGCAAGACGGTTCGCCCGAGCACCTGAAGCAGGCGGCCGAGGACTCGCTCAAGCGACTCGGTGTCGACGCGATCGGCCTGTACCAGTTCCACCGGCCGGACCCGAAGACGCCGTACGAGGAGTCCATCGGCGCGATCCGCGACCTGCTCGACGGGGGCAAGATCCGGATGGCCGGCATCTCCAACGCCAACCCGGCGCAGATCCGGCAGGCCAACGAGATCCTCGGCGGCCGGCTCGTTTCGGTGCAGAACCAGTTCTCGCCGGCCTTCCGCTCCAGCGAACCCGAGCTCGACCTGTGCGACGAACTCGGCATCGCCTTCCTGCCCTGGTCCCCGCTCGGCGGCATCTCCAACGCCTCCGAGCTCGGCGACAAGCACCCCGCGTTCCACCAACTGGCGGCGGACCTTGACGTCAGCCCGCAGAAGCTCACCCTCGCCTGGATGCTCGCGAAGTCCCCGGTCGTCATCCCGATCCCCGGCTCCAGCCGGCCGGAGACCATCCGCGACTCCTACTCCGCCGTCGAGCTCACCCTCACCCCGGAGCAGGTCGCGACCCTCGACGCGTCCTGACTTGTGCCGCTCGACGGGAGGTAGTGCCCGTACGGCACGCAGTCGTCGCTCACCTGAGCGTGGCGCGCGGCCGTCCACCCGACTACCTCCTGTCGAGCGGGACACCGTCCCTCGCCGGCCCTCGGAATACGGCTGGCGGCGGACGGTGTTGAGGAGCGCATGGAGGACATGCGCGCGTTGAGTTATGGCCTTGGCCAGCAGTACTTCGACGAGCGGGACTATCGCGGCGCGATCCGTGCACTGCTCCCGGTCGTCGAGGAGACCCCGGAAGACGTCGGTACGCGGCTCTTGCTGGCGCGTGCCTACTACCACTCCGCTTCGCTGAAGCCCGCCGAGGAGCACCTGCTGGTGATCCTCGAGCGGGAGCCGACCGAGGCGTACGCCCATCTGCTGATGGCCCGTACCCTCGAACGCCTCAGCCGTGGCGACGAGGCCATCAAGCACCGGCGAATCGCCGCCGCCCTGACCGGCGACGATTCGCTACTGGCTTCGCAGAGCTACAGCACCAAGAACTAGCTCCGAGCCTTAGCTGCGGGCAGTTCTAACTCCGAGCCCGCTGGGCGGCGTACAGGTCGGCGACCGAGGGGCGCGACGCCAGTTGGAAGGTGCCGTTCTCCAGGTCCCCAGGGAAGTCTCGGGGAAGGCCACTGCCCGCAGTGGCCAACCCCTGGAGGCCGACCGTGATGCTGCGCGGAGCCACGTCGGCGAGGTCGATCGCATAAGGGACGCCGCTGGTGATGCGGACGTTCCAGTGCGCGATCCGCGCACCGAACAGCGGACCCGAAGCCGCCGAGCCACCCACCCGGCCGTTGTTGGTCAGCGTGATGTCCGTCCGCGCGTTCTCGAACGGCATCGCTCGATGAGTGTCGAAGGTGCCTTCGGCCATCGTGCCGCGACGCCAGACGTTGCCGGCCGACAACCCTTCCAGGTTGAGACCGTGATGCAGTGAGCCGTCCGGCAGCGGCACCGAGAACTTCTCGATCTCGAAGCCGTCGACCAGGTTGTCATGTGATTGCATCCGGCAAGCAAAGCTGTGGTGAGCCGACCGGCCACCGACCGCCACATCGGTGAGCGTGACCGCCTTCGTGGTGGTGAAACCGAACCCGAGATCACAGTTCTCGACCCGTACGTCATCCGCCCAGCAGTCGTGAACCGCCTGGAAACAAAGGCCGTTCGACCCAGGATGCCGATTGTGGATCGTCATCGGCCGCAGCTCGTTGCGGATCGTCAGCGACTCCACCCCGACGTCATGCAGCGTCGGACCGATCTCCCGCAGCCGCGACGGCCAGCTCGCACGCAGGTCGTAACGCAGCGGCTGGGCCAACCTCACCAAGCGGTTCCCCAGCACAGCCTCGATCCGTACCGGCCACTGCAGCGTCGCGTACTGGATGTACTGCCCACCAGACCCAGTCGTCAGCTGCGGCGCCTTCACCGGCCAGTCATAAGCGCTGACCCCGGAAACGTCCCCAGCCACATGCCGCAGTACGCCGGCATCCGCGGGATTGTCCGTCTCCAGTACGACGAGATCGCCCGCCGCGAGCCGACTCGTGTCCGACACGACCAGCGTCCGCTGCCCTCGCGACGCCGACCCAACTGAAGCCAACGGGTCGCCGAGCAACCACCCTTCCGAAGCAGCGAAGTCCTCAGCCTCGGACTTGGCCTTCCGCTCCGGCGCGATCACCCAGATCTGCCCGCCGGTCCACGACCACCGGCTCTGCAGGCTCGGCTGTAGGTTCGGCCGGTACGACTCCTCGAGCGGCCGGGTGAAGTGCAGGATCGTGTCGTCGGGGCCGGAGCCCTTGAGGACCACGTTCGACCACTGGATCCACAGCGGCGAGTCGAGCCGGTACGTCCCTCGCGGTACGACGACAGTGCCGCCGCCGTGCTCACCGGCGTACCGGACGGCTGCGGTGAAGGCGGCAGCGGAGTCAACCGCAAGGTCCGCCCGAGCGCCGAAGTCGGTGACGCGGGCGACGACCCGCGGCCGACGTGGGCGTTCGCCGCCGCCGTACCCGGCGTGCGAGATGTCCGGGATGAGCGGATGCGTGCCAGGCGCGTCCGCCCACTGATCGAGCAGCTCAGCCGAGACATCCTTCGGACTGCGGGCCGCAGTTCCACTCGACGGAACTGCGGCCGCGGGCAGTGCGGCAGCTGCAGGCAGCGCGGCAGCACCACCTAGCAACAAACGGCGGGAGAGCTGAGGACGGTCCTGTCGCATGATGGCGCTCCTCGGGGCGGTGAGGTTTCGCATGGCGGGACCTAGTTTCACTGGGCGGGACCAATCTGACAAGAGCTCGGAAAGCCTTATCCGAACGGCAGAGGCCCTATCCCTTGAGCCCCGAGTGCGCGATCCCTTCGACGAACTGCCGCTGGGCCAGTACGAAGACGAGCAGCACCGGTACGACGGTCAGGGAGGCGCCGGCCAGCTGGACGTTCCACATGTTGCCGCCGTACGCGTCGGTGAACCGGGTGAGCGCCTGCGGCAGGGTGAAGAGCTTGGGTGTGGTGAGGTACACGGTTGGCTCGAGGTACAGGTTCCAGGACGACATGAAGGTGAGGATCGCGACCGCCGACGCGGCCGGCTTCGACAGCGGTACGCCGATCCGCCACCAGATCGCGACCCGACCGAGCCCGTCCAGCCGGGCCGCCTCCTCCAGCTCCAGCGGCAGCGCGATGAAGAACTGGCGCATGATGAACGTCGCCAGCACACACGGCGCCGCGAACGAGGTGACCAGGATCAACGGCCAGTGCGTGTTGATCATCCCGGCCCGCTTGAACATCTGGAACAACGGCACGATCGTCGTCTCGCTCGGCACCAGCAATCCGGTCAGCACGATGACGAACAGGACATTGCGACCAGGAAAGCGAATCCGTGCGAAGGCGTAACCGGCCAGACTCGACACCAGCAACACGATCACTGTGACGACGACCGCGATATAGACGCTGTTGAAGTACTGCCGCCCGAAAGGCTGGAAGGCAAAGGCTTCCGAGTACGCACCGACCACCGGATTCTTGGCCAGCAAGGTCGGCGGCGACGCGAAGATCTCCCGCAACGGCTTGAACGAGGACGCCACCATCCACACCGTCGGCACCACGAACGGCAGGCACAGAACAGCCAGCGCCAAGTACCAAACACCCCGGCGCACCAAAACATCACTCTTCATGGAAGACCCATTTCCGACGCAGCTGCCATTGCAGAATCGTCAGCACCAGCACGAAGGACAGCAGCATCAAGGCCAAGGTCGACCCGTACCCGATGTTGTTGAACTCGAAGGCCTGCTGGAACACGTAGTACACAAGGACGGTCGTCGAAACCCCTGGTCCGCCTTGCGTCAGTACGGCGATCTGCGCGAAAGCCTGCAGCGCCCCGACCACCGTGATGACCCCGGTCAGCAACAAGGTCGGCGAGATCATCGGCAGCGTGATGCCGAAGAAGACCTTTCGGCTGTTGGCCCCGTCCACCCGGGCCGCCTCGTAGAGTTCCCGCGGAACTCCTTGCAGAGCGGCCAGGAAGAGTACGACGTTGACCCCGACGCTGCGCACGACCTGCGCGAAGATGACGCTGACCATCGCCGTCGGCCCCTGCTGAAGCCAGTTCGGTCCGTCGATCCCGACCACGGACAACAATCCGTTGATTCCCCCGTTGTCCTGCAGCAAGAACCCCCAGACCAGCGTCCACGCGACCACCGAAACGACCACCGGCGAGAAGAAGATCGCCCGGAAGGCGGTGACGCCCGGGAGTCGCCGGTTGAGCAGAACCGCCAGGAGCAGCCCGACCGAGAGATTCAGGACGACAACGCCACCGGAGAAGATCAGTGTGGCCAGCAAGACCTTGGGCAACTGCGGATCGTTCACCAGGTCCGAGTAGTTCGATCCACCGTTGAAGGTCATCTCGCCGGTGAAGACGTTCCAGGTGTTGAAGCTGTAGTAGATCGCCAGTCCGACCGGCAGCAGGACGAACAGCAGTACCCCGAGCATCTGCGGCGCGACGAACAGATACCCCGCCAAACTGTCTCGTCGCCGACCGGTCCAGTAAGCACTCCCCCTCGAAACGACACTCATTTCAGCAGCGGCTGCAATGCGTCACAGGTCTTGCCGAGCACGGACTTGATGTCCGCGTCCTTCGCCCAGATCGCATCCAGCGCAGCCTTTCCCTTCTGCGAGATCTCGGCCGGCTTGGTGTGGTTGGGCAGCGTCACTGCGCCGTTCAGCTGGTCGATCACGGCCGCCTGCAACTGCGCGGCGGACAGCTTCTTGTTCACCGCGGCCAGCTTCGGGCCGGTCAGCAGCGACTTGCGCGGCGGTGGGAAGTACTGGGCGAGCTTGGCCGCGTTGGCCGGATTCGTCAGGTAGGCAAGGAAATCCGTTGCCTGCGGCACGTGTTTGCTGGATTTCAGGACGCCGACGCCCGCCTGCCCGATCACCGAGTACTTCCCGGACGGCCCGGTCGGCAGCGGGTAGACCGAGTACTTGAACGCCCCGTCGAGCAACGTGGCCCGCGACACCTGGGCAACCGTGAACGCCGCGTCGCCCGCGAAGAAGTCAGCCTTCACCCCCGGGCCTGGCATCGACTTGTCGACGTAGATCGCGTCGTGCAGGAACTGGAACGCCGAGACCATCTGGTCGCTGTTCATCCCGCACTGCGTACCGTCCTCGTTCCACGCGGACGCACCCCAGCCCGGCCAGACGGTCCCCAGCATGTTCCAGCCCGAGTAGTCGAAGTCCCGGATGACGAAGCCGGCCTTGCCGGTCTTGGCGTTGACCGCACCACCGATCTTGCTGACCTGCTGCCAGCTGAGATCGCCCTTGCCGACCGTCTGACCGGCCTTGGCCAGCAGATCGTTGTTGACGTAGAGGGCGAAGGGCGAGTTGGAGAACGGGTACGCGTAGAGCTCGCCGTCGCGACTGAACTCGGCGGTCACGCTGTCCACCAGATCGCCGTACTCCCAACCGGCCGTGCCCTTGAGCTTCTCGGTCAACGGCGCCAGCGCCTTCGCCGCGATCAGGTCGTGCGAGATGTCGCCCATCCAGGCGAGGTCAGGGCTGTTGCCACCGGCGAGCTGCGTCGTCAGCGTGCTGTTGTAGTCGGCGAACGGCAGGCTGTCGAAGGTGATCCGGCGAACGTCGGGATGCTCGGCCCGGTAGGCGGCCGCGATCGAGTCGAACAACGCCAGCTGGTCCTTGTTGGAGGTCCAGACCGTCATCCGCAGGTCGACACCGCCGGCCGATTCCGCCGCCGGCGACGAGCCACCACCACACGCCACCAGCGCGAGCACCATGCTCCCCACCGCGGCTGTTCCGAACACTCTCCTGGTGATTTTCATAAGCGGTTTCCCTAAGCGCTAGTACCCGAGTACCTCGGGCCAATTGAGTTCGACGCCGGCCTCGACGAGGCGGGTCTGGAAGCGCCGGACGGCATCGGGGTCCGCGAGCACGTCCTGCGGCCGGACCGATTCCTCGAGACAGAACGCGGCGAGCTCCCCTGAGGCCTCACCGATGTTCCACTCGACCGGATGGAGCCGGTAGGCCCCGTTGGAGATATGGGTGGTGCCGATGTTCTTTGCCGCCGGCAACAGGTTCTCGGTCCGCACCGGGACCAGCGCCCCGAGCGGGAGCTCGAACGGTACCGACTCGACGTCGATGTAGTTGTCGCCGCCGGTCGACGGATGCAGGTCGATCCGGTACATCCCGATGCCGACCGAGTCCTCGAACCGGACCGGCCGGGCATCACCCCGCACAGCAACGGACAGGTCCTGCTCGACGATGGTCCGGCAGGCGACGATCCGCCGGGACTCCCGGATGTAGGGCGCTTGCGCGAAGCCGTCCGGCGTACCGGTGATGTCGCCGCGCAGGCGCAGTCCGGGCCATCCGCGGCCGCCGTCGGGGCGAGGCGCCTCGGTCTGCAGCCAGTAGAAGTAGGACAACGACAGCTCCTTGGCCGCCGCCAGGTGCGAGGCGGCATCAGGAGTGTCGATGATGGATCCGCCCAGGTAGTCGAGCATCGGCCAGTTGGCCAGCACGATGTCGCTCTCGTACGTGCCTGGTACGAAGTTCTTCCGGGCGGTGATCCGCCGGAACTGCCACAGGTCCATGTCACCGGGATCGATCCGGGGGTCGGCCTGGTGGTCTTCGGCCGGATTCACCCGAAGCGTGCGCTCCTCGGGGACGAGGGTCCGCGGGTTGGGCGCGACGAACGAGAGCAGCGGCGCACCCCAGAAATCCGGCTCGAACAGCCGCCACTTCTCGTAGTTGGCCGGCATCTCGATGGTGTGGTCACCCTCGACGTGATCGAAGGCGAAGCACCACGAGATCGCCTGGACGTTCTGCGGATCCGCCTCCTCCGGCGCACTTGGCTCACCCGTCTCGGCCCGCGCCTCCGCGCCCACCCGGTACTCCGTGCCGGCCAGCGGCAACAGGTCGCCGGTCTCGGTCGCGTCGAGCACGAACCCCGCCTCGACGACAACCTCCCGGCCCTCGCCCTGCAGCGTCACACTGCGGACGACATCACCGTCGGCGTCCACGGCGATCGGCTCGTACGGCTGCAGGACCACGAGCCGACCACTCGACCGGTACGGCGCGAGCAGTTGCTCGATCACCGCAACGGCCACCCGCGGCTCGTGACACAGCCGGCTCACCCGGCCGAGCCCCGGATTGAGCCGCGGATCCTTGCGGGCGCTGTCGGTCAACGGGTAGTGATCCCGGTAGTACTGCCTGATCCCTTCACGCAGTTCCCGGTACGACGCTGTGACGCCGAACTGCTCGACCCAGATGTGCTCATCCGGTGGGACGGCCTGCGAGGTCAGCTGGCCACCGAGCCACGGGTTGAGGTCGGTCAGGACCACCCGCAACCCACGGCGCAGCGCGGCCAGGGCGCCGGCCACCCCGCCGACACCACCGCCGATCACGGCGACATCGGTGCGAATCACCGTGATTCCTTCAACTGGGCCAGCGTCGCCCCGGCCACGACCGAGCCCTCGATCATGGTCCGCAGCTCGAGCTTGGCGCGGGCCTTCTCGTCGCGCACGATCAGCTCCTGCAGCAAGGCGAGCGCCTCGGCGGCGAGCTGTTCGCGCGGCAGCTGGAAACCGGTCAGGGACCGTCCGCCCAGCGAGTGACCTTCGACATCACCGAGGACCGCGAGCGACAGGTCCTCCGGGATAGCCTTGCCGTGCTCGGCCAGCTCGACCGCGAGCGCCTCGGCCATGAACACGTCCTCGGTGATGACCACGGTGTCGCCGGTGCTCGCGATCGCCGCGGCGACCTCGGACAGATCGACGTCGGCGGTACTCAGCAACGTCGTCTCGACCTGCAGCGTCTCAGCGGCGAGGGCCAGTCCGGCCAGCCGGTCGGCGGCTGCCGGAGTACTGCGGCCGTAGTGCGCGTAGGTGATCCGGCGGTGGCCGAGGGCAACTGCTTGCTCGACGATGTCGCCGGTCAGGCTGAGGTAGTCGATTCCGACGTACGGGACATTCGGCTCGTCGCGGCGGCCGACGGCGACGAAGGGGAAGCCCTCCTCGACCAGCCTGGTCAGCTCCGCGCTGTCCATCTGCTGGCCGAGCAGGATGCAGCCGTCGGTGAGCCGCAGCCGGGTCTGCTTGTGGAACAGCTTGCGGGTGCCGTCCTCGACCGGCGAGGAGGTGAAGAAGAGCAGGTCGCAGCCGAGCCGCTCGGCCTCCTGCTCGATGCCGTGCAGCAGCGGGCCGTAGAAGTCGAGGCTCTCGCGGGACAGGGCGGCCTCGTAGGTGAAGACGCCGAGGATCTTGTTGTCCAGGCCGGCGAGGCGGCGGGCCGCGGGATCGGGGACGTACGTCGTCTGCTCGATCGCGCGCCGGACCCGCTCGCGGGTGGCGGCGGGGATCCGGACGTTCGAGTACTCCCGGTCGTTCAGGACCATCGACACGGTGGCCTGACTGACGCCCGCGATCCGGGCGATCTCCCGCTGCGTGACCTTGGGTGGCTTCTCCATGCACGCACCTGTTTCCGTTTGATGATGCGAATTATCAGGACGCTAACACGGGGTTCCCGAGATCCGCAACGGCCTCTTGACAGTCGGCGGTCGTCCGTTGAAGGTTGGTGATCGTTGTTGATAATCCGAATTATCATCACCGCTGTCAATCCGTGAGGACGGTCACCGTGAGGGAAGCACCGAGATCCGAGTCGCAGTTCTCCCCGTCCCGCCGCCAGGTCCTGGCCGCGGGATTCGCCGCCGGCGTACTGACCTGGCTGAAGCCCAGCGAGGTCCACGCCGGCACCACCGGCGATCCCGCTCTCACCGCCGAGGGCATCACGGTCACCGGATCGCCGGGCGGGATGATCACGGTCCGGGACGCGAGCGGCACGATCCGCATGCAGGGCTCGAAGTTCCAGCTCAAGGACACGGTCGCCGGGACCCAGGTCTCAACTGGCGGTACGCCGAGCATCGTGTCCCTGGCCGACGGCACCCAAGCGCTCAAGATGGTCTACGTGATGCCGGCCGCCGCCGGATCGATCACCGTCACCGGCCTGGTGACGGTGTCGACCAAGAGCGTTCACTACGAGTGGACCGTCGCGGGGTCGACGACGCTGACGCTCGACGGGTTCATGTTCAGCCGGGCGATCATCGGCGGGATCGGCGCGGACGTCTGGCTGCCGATCAACCAGTGGAACCGGGCACCCGACGGCGGTATCCCGTTCGAGTCCGCGGTGGGCGTCGGCTACGCGTCGACCTGGACCGGCACGCACGGACTGCTGATCCTCGAGAAGTCGAAGAAGGCGTGGACCAACACGACCTGGGTGCACGCGCCCGGGACCGCGACGGGCGCCGACAGCGCGGTCACGCGGGCCGACTTCATCTTCAGCGACCTCCGGCCGAATGCTGCGGCCGCGGCCGGGCAGGGTCGCGAGCTCGCGATCGAGCTGTGGACCGATCAGCCGTTCAGCCTGTGGAGCGGTCCGGGTGTGCAGATGCCGGTCAAGGTCCAGGTCGCCAACGCGACGGCGCAGAGCCGGTCGGCCTTGCTCACCTGGTGGGCCCGCGACTTCAACGGCACGGTCCTCGCGTCCAGCACGGCGACGGTCACGGTTCCCGGCCGGGGGACGGTCGACCATGCGTTCAGTTTGAGCTCACCGGCGTACGGGTCGATCGTTACCGAGGTCAGCGTGCAGGCGGGCGACGATTCGGCGTTTGCGCGGACCAATCTGACCGTGCTGCCCGATTTCGCCTACCAGGCGGACGATTCGAGCATGTTCGGGATCGCCAACTACCCGTGGCTCAAGGTGCCGTCGGCGAGCGCAGTACTGGATCTGTGGCAGAAGGTCGGGATCAAATGGGTGCGGATCGCGTACGACGGCGGTCCGGGCCTCCCGCCTGCGGACTTCGACCAGCGCGGGATGGCGCACAACATCGAACTGCAGCCGCCGTTGCCGTTGGCGACGATGACCGACGACGCGGCGCTGGCCTGGGCCACGGCGAGCACCGAGACAGCCATCAACTCCGGCGCTCAGTACTTCGAGGTCGGCAACGAACTGAATCGCCCATGGAACACGCCGGGAGGGACCGCGGCGGACTACGTCGCGAAGGCACTGCGGCCGGTCTACGAGCAGGTGCAGGCGCGGGGCTCGACGCTGAAGCTGCTGACCAACGGCATCGCCGGGATGGACAAGCCCTGGCTCAAGGAGTTCTACGCGGCCGGCGGCTGGGATCTGATCGACGGGGTCGCATTCCATCCGGGTCGGGGCAACTTCGCGCCGGACTACATCCCGCCCGGCCCCGGTGAGGACTGGGATCCGGGTGCTGCCGGCTCGTACTGGAATTTCCTCGGCGGACTGCGGCAACTCAAGGCGCTGATCGCGCAGTACGGGCCGAAGGAGATCTGGATGACCGAGGCCTATGCGTGCACCCAGCCGAATGCCTGGTGGCACGACTCGTACCGGCATGCGGCCGAGAACGTGCTGCTGACGCTCGTGCTGGCCAAGGCGGAAGGGGTTCGGTGCGTCAACTGGTACCAGTTCCACGACAGCGTGCTCGGGAACGAGCAGCTGGCGAACGAGGAGAACGGCGAGTACCACTACGGGCTGATGAACCGGGACACGAGCGCCAAGCCGTCGCTGCTGGCCTACGCGACGGCTTCGCGGATGCTGGACGGCGCGAGCTTCGTACGGTGGCTGCAGCTGCCCGGGGCTTCGAAGGGACTGCTGTTCAATACACCGCGCGGGCAGGCCGCTGTGCTGTGGAACAGGACCGATGGGTACATCCTCAACACGGCGGGGCCGCGTGATGACTGGCGGTTCCCGGAGCCTGAGGTGTGGGTCGATACCTGGGCGACCAAGACCAATCTGACCGTCTGCGCCCGGACCGCCACGGTGAAGCAGGTCGACTGCATCGGGCAGGAGTCGACGGTGACCCGGTCTGCCGGGAAGGTGACCGTACGGCTGGACGGCGCGGCGGGGATCTTCTATGGGCTGGACTTCGATCGGCCGCTGCCGGACGGTCATCGATGATGGAATGACTGGCCGCCAGTTGGCGTTCTGGGTGGCAAGGTAGTTAAATTGTGAACTACCCTGAGACCGAGGAGTGCAGATGCAGTTCGGTGTGTTCACCGTCGGAGACGTGACGAAGGACCCGGTGAGCGGGAAGACGCTGACCGAGGGCGAGCGGATCCAGCAGATGGTGACGGTCGCCTTGAAGGCCGAGGAAGTCGGTCTGGACGTGTTCGCGGCCGGCGAGCACCACAACCCGCCGTTCGTGCCGTCGTCACCGACCACCCTGCTCGGTTTCATCGCCGCCAAGACGTCGAAGATCCTGCTGTCGACCTCGACGACCCTGATCACCACGAACGACCCGGTGAAGATCGCCGAGGACTACGCGATGCTGCAGCACCTGGCCGAGGGCCGGGTCGACCTGATGATGGGCCGCGGCAACACCGGCCCGGTCTACCCGTGGTTCGGGCAGGACATCCGCAACGGCATCCACCTCGCGATCGAGAACTACGCCCTGCTGCGCCGGTTGTGGCGCGAGGACGTGGTCAGCTGGGAAGGCAAGTTCCGTACTCCGCTCGAGGGCTTCACCTCGACGCCGCGGCCGCTCGACGGCGTACCGCCGTTCGTCTGGCACGGCTCGATCCGCAGCCCGGAGATCGCCGAGCAGGCCGCGTACTACGGCGACGGGTTCTTCCACAACAACATCTTCTGGCCGGCGGACCACACCGCGCGGCTGATTCAGCACTACCGCTCGCGCTTCGAGCACTACGGCCACGGCTCCGCTGACCAGGCCATCGTCGGGCTGGGCGGGCAGGTCTTCATGCGCAAGAACTCGCAGGATGCGCGTTCGGAGTACCGGCCGTACTTCGACCACTCGCCGATCTATGGTGGCGGGCCGTCGATGGAGGAGACCATGGAGCAGACTCCGCTCGCGGTTGGTAGTCCGCAGGAGATCATCGACCGGACGATGACGTTCCGGGAGAAGTTCGGCGACTATCAGCGGCAGCTGTTCATCGCTGACCATGCTGGTCTTCCTTTGAAGACGGTGCTGGAGCAGATGGACATCCTGGGGTCTGAGGTTGTTCCTGTTCTGCGCAAGGAGTTCGACTCGCTACGGCCGGCGCATGTGCCGGAGGCGCCGACTCACGAGTCGCTGAAGGCGGCTGCTGAGCGGGCGGCTGCGCTGGAATCGGTCAGCCCGGCGGCTGTCGGGCTGGAGGGAACGCGATGACTTCCATTGCTGTGGTGACGGCTGGGTTGACGACACCTTCGTCGACCCGGCTGCTCGCCGATCGGTTGTCGGCGGCGGTGCGGGATCAGCTGGACGGTCGCGGTACGGAGTACAAGATCGAGGTGATCGAACTCCGCGAGCTGGCGCATGACCTGACCAACAACCTGCTGACCGGCTTCCCGTCCGCCTCGCTTGGGAAGGTGCTGGAGACGGTGGTTGCTGCGGACGGGTTGATCGCGGTGACGCCTACCTTCAGCGCTTCGTACAACGGGCTCTTCAAGATGTTCTTCGATGTGCTGGACGATCAGGCGCTGACTGGGAAGCCGGTGCTGATCGCGGCGACCGGTGGTACTGAACGGCACTCGCTGGTGCTGGACTTCGCGCTGCGACCGCTCTTCTCGTATCTGAAGGCGATCGTGATGCCGACCGGCGTCTACGCGGCCTCCTCCGACTGGGGCACCGGAGCCACCAAACTCCACGCCCGAATCGAACGAGCAGCTACCGAGCTAGTCGATGCCATGGGCAACGAACGCCGGGTCGCGGTAGACCCGTACGCCAACCCCACGCCCTTCGAAGACCTACTCAACAGCTAACTCCACGCGGCCTCCGCCGCCTGCTCCTACGTCGCAGGCACGTTCGGACGCTCCCACCCAACCGGTGGTTTTGCGGGACCGGTCGTCGCGGTGTCGGTGCTTGAGCGTCCGCCGGCTGTGCGTTGGGTGGGGCATGGCCGCTTACGTGCATAAGGACAGGAAGTAGTCCTGCTCAGCCCTACCGGCTGAGCGCGACACGGCTGGCGTCGAGCCTCCGTGGCGGACTACTTCCTGTCCGTCTGTACATGCCGGCCCGACTAGTGGTGGCCGGCCCCATCGTCCGCGGACTTGCCGGAACCCGAACTGCCCGATCCCGAGTGACCGGAACCCGACCCGGACGGGCCTGAGCCGGAGTGGCCAGCTCCCGACTTGCCCGAGCCGGACTTGCCCGAGCCCGAGCTGCCCGAGCCGGAGCTGTGGTGGCCGTTGTCGTCACCGGACTCGGCGTGCTGGCGCAGACCACCCTTGTCGTCACCCGCCTCCACGTGCCGGCGTAGACCACCCTTGTCGTCACCCGGCTCGGCGTGACGGCGCAGGCCGCCCTTGTCGTCACCTGGCTCGGCGTGACGACGCAGGCCACCCTTGTCGTCGCCGGCTTCGGCTGTCCTGCGCGCGGTCGGCATACGGAGACCGCCCTTGTCATCGCCGCGCTCGGTCGTCTTGCTGGCGCTTGGAGTGCGTAGGCCGCCCTTGTCATCTCCCGGCTCAGCGGTCGCGTGGCTGGACGGCGTACGGAGCCCACCCTTGTCATCGCCGAGCTGCGTGGTCTGCGTGCTGGGAGTGCGGTGGTCGCCACCCTTGTCATCACCGGTCGTCACCGCGGACCAAGCAAGCGTCCCGCCGGCCACCACACCCGTCACCGCAACAACGGCGATCGCACCGCTGCCCGCCCAGGCGAAGTACCGCCGCGACTTCCGCCGCGCCACAATCGGCTGCTGCCCCATGCCTTCGTTCTGCTCGTTGTTTTCCATACCCCGATGCTCACCCGCCACCACGGGCAACAGCCATCGGACCTTGGTCGTAGTACCCACGGGCGACTTTGTGCACGACCTGAGCAATTCGAGGCCGTGAAAACACTCAGACGAAGCACAAGGTGCCTTAGGCAACCACTCCGAACCCGAGGACGCCGGACAGAGCAGGCGAGCGCGGCGCCGGAGGCTGCTTGGGGGATCTACTCGCGCTCGGCGATCAGGAGGGCTGTGCCGTCGAGGATTCTGGTGAGGCCGAAGGTTAGGGCGTGGGCTGGGTCGACGGTGGCTTGGTATTGCTCGCCTGCTGAGGTGCCTACCCGGCCTGCAACCGGGAAGCGGTCAGCCAGGGAGGCCATGTAGCGCTCTAGGACGGGAGCGGTGTTGAGCCACCATTCCTGGTCGGAGAGGCCGGATTCTTGTTGGGTGCGGATCTGCTCGGCACCGGCGCGCGCCGTGCCCAGTACATGGGTGAGGACGAGGGAGAGCGTCGAGTCCATCTCGACGTCGGTCAGGCCGAGGCCGTCCAGGGGGCGGAGTTCGGCTTCGTACTTGAGGGTGATGTTCGGCCCGAGCGCCATCCGACCGGCCGGCACATCGTGTAGCCATGGATGACTAGTCAGCACGCCCCAGTTGCGGCGGGCGATGAATTCGAGCGCCCCTCGCCACCCGCCCGGCTGCCTGCCCGGCTCATCGACGTCGGCGTACAGGTCGGCGTAGACGGTGTCGAACATCAGGTCGGTCAGCTCGCTCTTGCCCGGTACGTGCGTGTAGAGCGACATCGTGCCAACCTTCAGCCGCTCGGCGACCAGCCGCATCGACAGCGCCTCGAGCCCGCCAGAGTCGGCCAGGTCAATCGCGGCGTCGATGATCGCGCGCACGGTCAGCCCGGATCTGCCCGGCTTGGTGTGACTGCCCCAGAGCAGCGCCAGACTGCGCGCGGGATCAGGGGGCGAAACCCTCTTTCCACTCATAGAGCTCCAGTCACGGGAACAAACTCCAGCCGGTCGTCGTTGACCCGATCGTACCTGAGCCGTACGCTGTACGGTACAGTCTACGGTTCGCAACCGGACGAGAGGTGGCACGTGACGACTGAGCGCATGATCGAGGCGTTCGACGTACGGAAGAACTACGCGGGCGGCACGGAGGGGGCGGGGCTGAACGGTTTCGACCTGGAGGTGAGCGCCGGCACGGTGACCGGTCTGCTCGGGCCGAACGGGGCCGGCAAGACCACAGCGGTACGGATCCTGGCGACCCTGCTGAGGATGGATTCCGGCGAGGCGCGGATCGCCGGGTACGACGTGAGCCGGCAAGGCGCCGACGTCAGGCGCACGATCGGGCTGGTCGGCCAGTACGCCGCTGTCGACGAAGTCCTCACCGGGAAGCAGAACCTGGTGATGTTCGGCCGGCTCAACCATCTCGGCCACACCAAAGCAACAAGCCGGGCCAATGAACTACTCGAGCGATTCGGCCTCAAAGAGTCGGCGACATTGCCGGCTTCGAAGTACTCCGGTGGCATGCGCCGGCGACTCGACCTGGCCGCGAGCCTCATCGTCGCGCCGAAGGTGCTGTTCGTCGACGAGCCGACCACCGGGCTCGATCCGGCCGGCCGCGCCGAGGTGTGGGCCGCGGTCAGGGAGCTGGTCAGGCAAGGAACGACGGTGCTGCTGACCACGCAGTACCTGGACGAGGCGGATCAACTGGCGGACCGAATCTCGATGCTCAAGGCAGGGAAAGTCGTTGCTGAAGGCACCCCAGATGCGCTGAAAGCCCAGCTGGGCGCGGACTGGCTCGACTTGGTGCTCACGGCAACGGATGAGGTACCGCACATCCTGCAACTGGTCGAGCGGCTGGCCGACGGCGAGGTACAGGTGGATGACCTGAAGGTCAGCATCCCGGTCAAGGATCGCACGAGGGCGCTCATCGAAGTGGCCACTTTGTTGCAGGAGGCAAGCATCGAACCAGCGGACATCACCTTGCGCAGACCGACGCTCGACGAGGTCTTCCTACACCTGACCGGGACGGGGGTGCCGGCATGACGGCGCGACTGGGCTGGGCCCTGGCGGACGGCTGGACGATCGCGCGCCGCGCCTTGCTGCATTGGCGGATGCAGCCGGGGCCGGTGATCTTCGGCTGGCTCTTCCCGGTGCTGATGATGCTGATGTTCGGCGCCCTGCTCGGCGGCGCGATCGAGATGCCGTCCGGAGACTCGTACTACGAGTTGCTGGTGCCGGGCATCTTCGCCCTGGCGATGTTGTTCGGGCTGGAGGCAACGATGACCGCGGTCACGACCGACGTGGCGAAGGGGGTCACCGATCGGTTCCGCTCCCTGCCGATGAGTTCGGCCGCGGTCGTCCTCGGCCGGTGCATCACGGATCTGCTCGACTCGGCCGTCACGTTGATCGTGCTGAGCGGCGCCGGGCTCGCGCTCGGCTGGCGGTGGCATGGGAGCGTACTCGAGGCACTGGCGGCGTTCGGGCTGCTGCTCCTGCTGCGGTTCGCGCTGCTCTGGATCGGGATCTTCATCGGGCTCACGGTGAAGAACGCGCAGAGCATCGTCGCCGTCCAGATCGTGGTCTGGCCGATCGGGTTCCTGTCCAGCGCCTTCGTCGCGACCTCGACGATGCCCAACTGGCTCGGCACGATCGCCCAGTGGAACCCGCTGTCGGCGACGGCGACCGCTGCCCGGTCGCTGTTCGGCAACGCTGATCCGTCCGCGGCTTCCTGGATCGGAGATCATGCGCTGGAAGCGGCGATCATCGGCCCGGTGTTACTGACAGCGATCTTCTTGCCGCTGTCAGCAGCACGATTCCGCCGATTGTCCCGCTGACGGGCGATCTTGTACTGATTCTTACGGTCTGAGCGCGTGATTCTGCCCGCAAACGGGTAACGATGAGGGATGGAGTATCGCGATGGAGTCGTCCGCCGGGCGGTGTGGGAGGTTCCCCACGCGGCCGGGCGGTCGCTCGGGATCTCCTCGGCCCGGCGGCTCGCGCGCCTGATGGGCTCCGCCGAGGGGCTGACCGAGGCCGGGGTCACCCGGATCGCGAACCGGATCTCGCCGCGCGTCGCGGACCGGAATCCCCGGCTGGTGAAGATCTCCCCGGAGTGGGCCGCGACCGACATCGCAGTACGCCGACAAGGCCTGCACTGGCGACTCGACCTGCGCGACAACCTGCAGGCAGTCCTGTACTACGCCGGCCGCTACGAACCGGCCGTGACGCGATTCCTGCGAGCCGAGCTGAAGCCGGGCGACGTAGTACTCGACATCGGCGCGAACATCGGGCTGCACAGTCTCAGCGCGGCCAAGCAACTGCGTGAGCTGGGTGGCGGCAGGGTGATCGCCTTCGAGCCGGCCGCCGACTCGCTGGACAAGCTCCGCGCGGCGGCTGAGCTCAACGGGCTGGCCGATCTCATCACGCTGGTACCCGTGGCGCTCGGCGAACGGAAGTACAAGGCGTCGTTGCATGCCGACTCCCGGTACGACCCGGCTGACTCCGGTGTCCGGTCGTTGCAGGCGGATGGCGAGGTCGTCCAGGACGTACCGGTGATCCGCCTGGACGACTGGGCGCGCGAGCAGTCGCTGGACCGGGTGGACGTGGTCAAGCTGGATATCGAGGGTTCCGAGGCCGCTGCGCTTGCCGGCGCGACTAGGACGCTCGTACGGTTCCTGCCCCGCGCAGTACTGGTCGAGGACAAGAACCCTGAACTCAGACGCCGCCTGCACACAGCTCTGGACGAGCTCGGCTATCGCTCAACCGGCGTCACCTTCGACCACAACACCCTCTTCCGCCCTGACCGGACGGACCGAGAGGTAGTCCGCCGTCACTCGATCCGCTGACCACGGCCGCCGGAACACCCCGAGCTGGCTCCGTCGCTAGGGCATCAGTTGGCCGCCGTTGACCTCGATGATCTGGCCGGTGACGTAGCCGGACATCCGGTCGGAGGCCAGGTAGAGGATGGTGCCGACGCATTCGTGCGGGGTCCCGGTGCGGCCCATCGGGATGGTGGTGAGCATGGCTTTCATCTGCTCGTCGCCGGTGTGGCGGTCGTGGAACGGCGTACGGATGACGCCAGGGGAGATCGCGTTGACGCGGATGCCTTCGGGGGCGAGTTCCTTGGCGAGGCCGCGGGTGAAGGTGCTGACGGCCCCCTTGCTGGTCGCGTAGACGACCGAGCCGCCGCCTCCGCCGTGCCGGCCGGCGATGGAGGTGACGTTGACGATCGCGCCGCCGCCCTGCGCGCGGAGTACGGGGATGATCCGGCGGCTCATCGCGAAGACCGAGGTCAGGTTGACGTCCATGATCCGGTGGAACTCGTCGTCCGGTACGTCGACCACCGGCGCACGCTTGACCAGGTCACCGGCGTTGTTGACCAGTACGTCGATCCGCCCATGCTTCGCCAGTACCTCGTCGACCAGCGCGGCGGCCGAGTCGGGGACAGCGAGGTCAGCCTGGTGCACTGACGCAGTACCGCCTGCGGTGTTCACTGCGTTAGCGGTGTGCTTAGCGCCTTCCTCGTTGTGGTGGTAGTGCAACGCGACGGTCGCCCCAGCCTCAGCGAATCCGACCGCGGCGGCGGCCCCGATCCCGCTGCTGGCGCCGGTGACGAGCACGACCTGATCCCTGAAATCAAGAAAACCCATGCGCCTAACCCTAGGCATGACCATCCGGCTCATCGCCCTAAGGTGAGCCTCATGCGCACCGGCCTCCTGATCGCCCTATACGCCGTATGGCCGGTGTCAGCCGTCGTCGCCGCGGTGGTCGCGCGAGTACGTGCCCGGTTCCTGCTCGTCTGTGCGGGCAGCTGGGTGTTCGCGCTCGTGATCGCGACGACTGCGACGGGGACGCGGGTTGCGGCGCCGATCGGGTTGATGGTCGGGGCGAGCTGTTGTCTGTTCCTGGCCTTCGCGGTGAGCTCCGGAGTGACGTTCATCTTCGACCCGGACACCACCTACGACGTCGACGACGGCAAGAAGCCGCGGGCGGAGTACGTCGTACTGGGCATCGTCGCGCTGGTCGACGCGGCGGGGATCGCGCTGGCCGCGACCGGTTAGAGGGTTGTGAGTACGCGCCGTACGGGCGTTTGCGGGGTCGAAGGCGGCGGTAGCCTCGAAAGATGGGCTATGACGTGTCGAAGCTGGATCTGCGGCGGTGGCGGGTAGCTGATGCGTTGCGGTTGACCGACGCCCATCGAGAGCCGGACATGGCCAACCAGGGCGGCATCCGCGACACCGCGAGCGCGGTCGACTGGATCGGCCGGGTGGCGGACCTCGACAACGGGCACGTGTACGCCGTTGCGGATGCCGACGACCACCCCGTCGGCTGCGTGGCAGTGACCAACATCGACCGGCACCAGGTCGGCTGGACGTGGTACTGGACCATCGCCGAGGTCCGCGGCCAAGGCATCGCCCGGGACTCCCTCCGAGCCCTCGTCGACTGGGCCCACCACGACGCCGGCCTCTTCCGCCTCGAACTGGGCCACCGCACCAACAACCCGGCTTCCTGCGGAGTAGCCGCCAGCGCAGGCTTCCTCCTCGAAGGCCTGGAACGCCAACGCCTCGCCTACGACGGCACCCGCTTCGACGTAGAACGCCACGCCCGCCTAGCCGCCGACCCCCTAAAACCCCCCAACCGCCCAGTAACCATCACGACGTAGGCAGCTGCAACACACAGAACTCGTTCCCGTCGGGATCGGCGAGCACCTGCCACCGCCACCCGTCCTCGACGATCGGCTCCGCACTCAAGACAGTTGCCCCGAGCGCAACCACCCGGGCAACCTCCGCCTCGAGATCGGCGGTGCGCAGATCGAGGTGCAGGCGGTTCTTCTCGCGCTTGACGTCGTCGACCCGCTGCACGAGCAGCTCACAGCCGACCCCATCGGCCGGGATCAGGCTCAGGTACTTCCCTGACGAGCCTGCTCGCCGGTACCCGAGCACCTGACTCCAGAAGTCCGCCGATCGCTCGAGGTCAGCCGCGTCGAGCACGATGACGAGCTCGCCTCGCGCGTAAGACTGCGGCATACGGGTCGCCATGACGGGAGAGTATGCCGCGACACCCCGGTCTGGCTCTTCTGGAGACGTGTGCCTGGGGACGGCTTAGGGTGACGGTTGTGGCGAAGAGCAGTAAGAGTGAGACGTTTCTGTCGGTGATGATCGGCGGGGCGGCTGCGTTCGGGTTGCTGGTGATGACCCGGCGGGCCTGGGACGTCTGCCATGTTGATTTGACCGGGCCGGTTGGTAATGGGCCGACGCTGTTCTTCGTCGGGGTGCCGGTGTCGCTTGTGGTCAACATCGGGCTGTTCAACCTGGTGTTCCGTTTTATGCGGCGCGGCAAGGGTGGCAGGTGGACGATGCCGTTGCTCGCCGCCTTGATTGCCATCGCTATCGCCGACCTCGCACTGTTCTCCTGGGCCGGTACGCCGGCGACGTTGCCCGGTATCTGCCCGGCGAACGTCCCGCCGTGGTGGCCCAAGGGCGTCCCCACCTAGTCGCGTGGCGCGTAACTCCGCCAGCGCTCCTCGATGACATAACCAAGAGCAAGATTGGCGCCGAGGCTGGCGTCATTGAGCGCCGCACCGCCAGTACCGAACACCCGTACTCCGTCCGCGTACAGCGCGAGAATCGACGCCGCCTTCACGGCCTGCCCGACCCCTCGTCCGCGGTACCCGTCGAGCACGGAGGTGAATCCGGTCTCGCCCTGGAGGCTGATGTACGTCGCCCCGACCAGCCGCTCGCCGTCGAAGGCCCCGAAGACCCGCCCGGTCGTCCACAGCTCAGCCAGCTCGTCGACCGGCTGGACCACGCGGCGGGTGGCAGGCGTGTACGGGTAGTCCTTCTCGTTCGCGGTCTCGAGCTCATGCCAGGCCGCAGCGGATGAGCGGTCCAACTCACGGACGGTCAGGCCGGCGGCTCGGAGTACGGCCTGCTTGAGCGCCGCAGGATCGGGATCGCGCAGGCGAGCCGCCCAGGACTCGCCGACGATCCGGTACCCCGCCGCCTCCAGCTCCACGCAGCGCGGATCGTCGTCACGCACTATCTCGACCGTCAACCGATCCCCAATCGTCCGGCCAGCGCCTCGGCATCGAACGGCGCCCGCACCTTCACGTCGTTGTCGAAGTAGACGTAGACGTCTCGCTGCCAAGCTTGGATCTTCGCGGCCCAGGCGTCGAGCGCTTTATCGTCATAGCCACTCACATAGAGCTCCTCGGCGCCATGCAACCGGACGTACCCGAAGTCAGCGGTGGTGGAATCCAGCATCGGCCACTTGCCTGCGCTGTCCGCACAGACCACGGCGATGTCGTGCTCGCGCAGGAGCTCAAGGAACTCTTCGTTCTCGTACGACGGATGCCGGATCTCCAAGGCGTGCCGGAGCGGCTGATCGACCGAGCTGGTCAGCAGGCTCCGTCCTTCCATCCGGTCATCGTGGCCTTTGGCAACCTTCAAAGCATCGCTCGTTGACCTGGGCAACAACTCGAAGAACGCTGCCAGCCGGTCACGTTCGTAGCCGAGCGTCGGCGGTAGTTGCCACAGCACCGGACCGAGCTTCTCACCCAACGCGAGGATGCCGGAGGCAAAGAAGTTGGCCAGCGGCGCCTCCACGTCGGCCAGCTTCTTCAGATGCGTGACGAAGCGCGGACCCTTGACCGAGAAGACGAACCCGGGCGGCGTTTCGTCGTACCAGCGCTGGTACGACGTGGGCCGCTGCAGCGAGTAGAAGGAGCCGTTCAGCTCGATCGAGTTCAGGCGGCGGGAGGCGTACTCCAGCTCGGCGCGTTGCGGCAGACCCTCGGGGTAGAAGACTTTGCGCCAGGGCGGATAGCGCCAGCCGGAGATCCCGACCCGGTACGGCGTATCCGCCCAGCGTTCCATCGTTTGCTAGAGCTTGCGCAGCAGCGGCAGGACGTCCGACGTGAACTGGGTGAGGAACCGCTCCTGGTCGTGGCCGGGGCCGTGCATCACCAGGTGGTTGAAGCCGGCGTCGAGGTACGGCTGCAGTTGCCGGACGACCTCTTCGGGGTCGGAGGCAACGATCCAGCGCTGGGCGACCTGCTCGATCGGCAGCTCGTCGGCGAGGCGCTCCATCTCGGTCGCGCTCTGGACGCTGTGCTTCTGCTCCGGGGTCAGCGACAGCGGCGCCCAGAACCGGGTGTTCTCCAGCGCGAGCGCGGGGTCGCGGTCGTACGAGATCTTCACCTCGAGCATCCGGTCCACGTCGTCAAAGGACCGCTCGCCCTTCTCCGCGCCCTCCTTGACGGCCGGGATGAGCTTCTCGGTGTAGAGGTCCATGCCCTTGCCCGAGGTGGCGATGAAACCGTCGGCGGTACGACCGGCGTAGCGGGCGACGACGGGGCCGCCGGCCGCGACGTACACCTTGACCGGGGTCTCCGGGCGGTCGTAGATCGAGGCGTCGACGAGCTTGTAGAACGGTCCGTCGGAGCTGACGCCCTCATCCTGCGTCCACAGGTTGCGGATCAGCTCGACCGCCTCCCGCAGCCGCGCGAACCGCTCCTTGAACTCCGGCCATTCACGACCTGAGACAGCGATCTCATTCAGAGCCTCGCCGGTACCGACGCCGAGCATGATCCGGCCCGGGTAGAGCAGGCCCATCGTGGCGAACGCCTGCGCGATCACGGCCGGGTTGTACCGGAAGGTCGGCGTGAGTACCGAGGTCCCGATCAGCACCCGATTGGTCCGCTCGCCGACAGCCGCCATCCAGGAGAGCGCGAACGGAGCGTGGCCGCCTTCGTGCCGCCAGGGCAGGAAGTGGTCCGACACCGTCACGCTGTCGAGCCCGAGCTCCTCCGCCCGCACCGCGTACTCCACCAGGTCCCGCGGCCCGAACTGCTCGGCAGACGCCTTGTACCCGACCCGAATACTCACCTTTGCTCCCGTCTCGTCACCCATACCTACCCCCACTCTCCCACCAACCCGGTCACCCCCTGAGATGTTCCACCCCGGACAGCAGATAGGTGGCGACTCACCCGGCGGGCGTTTTGCGTTGTGGGGTGGATGGGGGCATCGTGGGAAATACGCGGAGCGCCGGGGCTTCCTTGGATTCGTCGCCTCGGTGCTCCGCTTCAACGCTGCGGGTATTGGTTGCCGGTGGCTAGGACGCCTGGAGTTGCCGGACCTGGCCGATCGCTGCCAGCACTCGGACCTTGAGTGCGGGCGGTGGGGTGAGCGCGCAGGTCTGGCAGTCCTGCTGGGGCGGGTGGCGGCATTCGTAGGTCAGGTGGTTCTTGAGCGCCGAATGGTCCTCGTTCGGCAGGACGTGCATGGGTCAGCTGGCCGGGGGCATCAGGACGGTGTCGATCAGGTACACAGTCGCGTTGGCGGTCTTGACGCCGCCGCAGATGACCTTGGCATTGTTGACCATCAGGTTGTTGCCCGAGCCGGTGACGGTCAGGGCGCCCTTCTCGACGGTGGTCTGCTTGCCGACGACCGCGGCGGGGTCGAGCTGACCGGCGACCACGTGGTAGGTCAGGATCTTGGTCAGCAGCGCGGAGTTGGTCTTCAGCGTGTTGATCGTGGCAGCCGGGATCTTCGCGAAGGCGGAGTCGACGGGTGCGAAGACGGTGAACTCGCCGCCGTTGAGGGTGGAGACCAGGTCGACCTTCGGGTTGAGCTTGCCCGACACCGACGCGACGAGCGTCTTGAGCAGCGGGTTGCCCGAAGCAGCGGTCGCGACCGGGGCGGCGGCCATACCGTCGACGGAACCGGCGCCGGTCGGGTTCGCCTTGGCGTAGTCGGCACAGCCCGGGCCGACGAGACCGGCGGCGTTGTCGACGGACGGCATCGCTGACGGGGTATCTGACGTCGAGGCCGACGCCGAGCTGCTGGTCGACGGGGTGCTGCTCGCCTTGTCGTCGCCGCTGCCACAAGCGGTGGCGACGAAGATCAGAGACAGCGCGGAGGCGGCGAGCCCGACGCGAACGAGATTCCTGGACATGGCAAAGCCCTCTTTCACTGGATGACGCTTCCGGCTGACGCCGCAGAACGTTGACATCCCCAGTTCGTCACCACCCACCTCGCGGATAGGTGATGAGATACCCAACATGTCCTTCCCCACCGCAAAGTTGTTGCAAGATGCAAATTTCTCGCCGATCACGCGGAGCGCGATCGCACAGGGCTTGCGTGAAGCCGGCGTGGTCGAAGGCGGGACGTTGATGGTGCACGTCCGGTTGTCGGCCTTCGGCTGGGTGGTCGGCGGAATCGACACCGTCGTCCACGCACTACGCGATGCGGTCGGTACCGATGGAACGCTGTTGGCCTTCTGTGGTTGGGATGACAGCCCTTATCACGTTGATCTTTGGCCGGAGCGCTGGCAGACGGCGTACGGCGAGATGCCGGCGTTCGACCCGGAGACGTCATCAGCGCGCCGAGACTTCGGGCGCTTCGCGGAGAGACTCAGGACGTGGCCGGGGGCGCTTCGTAGTACGCACCCTGAGGTCAGCTTCGCCGCCATCGGACCCCAGGCGCCCGACCTGCTCGCCGCAACGGATGAAGAGGATCCGTGGGGCAAGGCTGGGCCGCTCGGGCAGCTCGTGGCTGCCAACGGCCAGGTGCTGTTGCTCGGAGCGCCGCTGGAGAAGCTCACGCTTTGCCATCACGCTGAAGCCGTCGCTGACGTGGCCGGCAAACGTTGGCGCACTTATCGGATGCCGACACGAGCGGGTTGGCGTGAGTACAACACGATCGATACGTTCTACGGTGTTCTGCCGTACTCCGAGGAGAATCCGGTTGGGCATTTGGCTACGCAGGCGTTGCGGGCAGGTGCGGGGGCTCGTTCGACGGTTGGGCGTGCTGAGGTGCATCTGTTTGCCGCTCGGCCGGCCGTCGACGCTGTGGTTGGGTACCTCGTGGAGCGGTTCTGAGGTCATCGAGGTAATCCGGTTGCTCGCTGGAGGGGGTGCTGACAGGGTCGGGGGGATGCCTACTTTTGCTGCGCCTGACGGGACCAAGTTGGCCTACCACGTGGTCGGGGGTGGGGCGCCGGTTGTGTGCTTGCCTGGTGGGCCTATGCAGGCGTCGGAGTACCTCGGTGAGCTGGGTGGGCTTGGGGAGTACCGGGAGTTGGTGAAGCTGGATCTTCGGGGGACGGGGGCTTCCGAAGTACCGGTGGATTCGGCGTCGTACCGGTGTGATCGGCAGGTGGAGGACGTCGAGGCGTTGCGTGAGCAGCTTGGGCTGGAGCAGCTCGATCTGCTGGGGCACTCGGCGGGGGCCAACTTGGCCGTTCTGTACGCGACTCGCTATCCGTCGCGGGTCAGCAAGCTCGTTCTGATCGCGCCCAGTGTGTACGCGGTTGGACTCAGGATCAGCAGTGAGACGCGGCTTTCGCAGGCTCGGCTGCGGGACGGGGAGCCGTGGTTCGCAGCGGCGTACGGGGCGTTGGAGGCGATCGCGGCGGGCGATCACGCGCCGGAGAACTGGGCGGCGCTGACGCCGTTTTCCTACGGGCGTTGGGATGCGGCTGCGCAGGCGCATCAGGCCGCTGAGGATGCCCAGCGCAACGATCAGGCGGCGGGGGTATACGGCTCCGAGGGGGCCTACACGCCGCACTCCACTCGGGCAGCCCTCGCGACCTTCCCCGCGCCCGTGCTGTTGACGGCGGGGTCACTGGATCTCGGTGCGCCGCCTGCGACGGTCGCTGACTTCGCTGCGCTCTTTGCCGCCGCGACCTTCATCGAGCATCCGGCGGCGGCTCACTTCCCCTGGCTGGACGATCCCGCTGCGTTCACCGATGTTTTGAAGGGCTTCCTGCAGTGAGCTGGTCTGGGCCTTCTCCGGTACGCACGGGCCCCGCGCTTAAAGTTGCTTTCGCATTTGGGTGCACAGCGTTTCGTACCGGGTGATCGAACCGTCCGGGCCTTGCTGATCCCATGACTCGAGTTGCTCGTCGTACGCGACATAGCCGAGGCGCTCGTACAGCGCACGGGCCCGCGGATTGGTCACCTCGACGCTGAGCTCGGCTCGGTCGAGGCCTCGGTCCCGGATCCGCTGCTCGGCAGCGGCGACGAGAAGGGTGCCGATCCCGCAGGACTGCAACGCAGGGTGGACGGCGAGCTGCCACAGCGAGCCCGCGCCGGGGTGGGGTACATAGTCGACTCCACCAATCGCGATCGGCAGGTCCGCCTTCGCGCAGACGGCGAGGTAGTCGACCTCTCCGCGCCGAGCGCGCTCGAGTTCCTTGGCGACCTGCTCGAGATGCAGCGGAGAACCGGCGAAGCTGCAGTCCGCTAGATCTGCGTCGGCCAGGTCCCGCACTGCCAACTCGAGCATCACCACGGCTGGGCTCCTAGTCTTCGACCGGGCTGACGACTTCACCACCGCTGCGCCAGTCGAGGTCGGCGACGATCCGGTCCACTGTCTCCTCCACCGTGCTGGCCGCGCCAATGGTTTGTTCGCCCGGTACGCCGAGAAGGTCCGCCGGCTGGTACCACTCGCGCAGCTTCTCCACCATGACCTCACTCGCCAACGGCTTGCTCAGATGCCGCCGAGCCGTCTCGTCGAAGGGGAGCTGGAAGTAGTACACGCCAGTGACGCCCGCATGATCCGCGACGAGCCGCCGCACCATCTCGCCGTACTGCGGTTCGTAAAGCCCGCCCTCCAACACCACGTGATACCCACTGTCGAGCGCATAGCGCGCGGTCAGGTCGATCAACCCGATGTTCGGAGCTCCGGCCCGGCAGTGCTCACGCAACAGCGTTCGCCGCAGATAGTCCTGCTCGACCCAGGCCACCCCGGTCCCGACCCGCCGCCGCAGCGCCTTCGCCGTCGTGCTCTTGCCAGACCCCGAGTTCCCCCGGAGAACCACCAACCGCGTCGTCGCGTCCCCAGTCGTCATCCGGAGAATCTACGAGGCGAGCCGTTCGCGGGTGGGGCCGGTTGGTTCGGACTCCGGCTCGGGTGGGTTGATCTCGGACCAGACCGCGTCGAGGGAGAGGCCGAGGACGTCGGCGATCGCCGCGATGGTCGGGAAGGCGGGGGTGGCGACCCGGCCGGTCTCGATCTTGCGGAGGGTCTCGGGTGAGACGCCGGCGTCGAGCGCGGTCTCGAGCATGGAACGCTGTCCCCTGGCCCGGCGCAACAGGGCGCCGAGGCGCTGACCGCGCTCGACCTCTGCTGGAGTGTTCGGCAGTCTGACCATGTGCCGATTATAGTACCGGGATAGTATGGCCGGTATAGTTATTGGTTTGCAGGAGAAGGGCACCACATGATCGAGATCCTCAGCCCCACCGAACTGACCCGAGCGAAGGACACCGGCGCGCTGGTCGCCCACATCCTGCAGACGCTGAAGGGCCGGAGCACGGTCGGCACGAACCTCCTGGACATCGACCGGTGGGCCAAGGCCATGATCGACGAGGCCGGGGCACAGTCCTGCTACGTCGACTACGAGCCGTCCTTCGGGCGCGGGCCGTTCGGCCACTACATCTGTACCTCCGTCAACGACGGCGTACTCCATGGGCTGCCCCACGACTACACCCTGGCCGACGGCGATCTGCTGAGCCTCGACCTCGCCGTCCTGCTGGGCGGGGTGGCGGCGGACTCGGCCGTCAGCTTCATCGTCGGCGAATCGAAGCCGGCGGAGAGCGTCGCGCTGATCGACGCGACCGAACGCGCGCTGGCCGCGGGGATCGCTGTCGCCGGTCCGGGCGCTCGGATCGGCGATATTTCGCATGCGATCGGTACGGTGCTGAGCGCGGCCGGGTACCAGATCAACACGGAGTTCGGCGGTCATGGGATCGGGTCGACGATGCACCAGGATCCGCACATCTCGAACACTGGGCGGGCTGGTCGCGGCTACAAGCTGCGGCCCGGACTGCTGCTTGCGCTGGAGCCTTGGGTGATGGAGGACACGGCCGAGCTTGTCACCGATGAGGACGGCTGGACTCTGCGAAGCGCGACCGGCTGCCGGACGGCGCACAGCGAGCACACGATCGCCATCACCGCCGACGGCGCCGAAGTCCTCACGCTGCGGAGCTGACGGCGGCTCCGCGCGGCCGGTGCGGGCGGCCGGTGCGGGCGGTTAGCGGAGTGGTGGGCCGGGGCGGACTGTTGGTACGTCGGCGGCGACCTCGTCCGTGGTCAGCAGCTGGCTGATGGGGCCGTGGCCGGCGAGGTCGATGTCTGGTGCGATCTCGGCGAGTGGGACCAGGACGAATGCTCGCAGGTGCGCACGGGGGTGCGGCAGGGTCAGTACCGGGTCGTCCTGGGTTAGTTGCTCGTCGCCGTCCCACACCGCGATGACGTCGACATCCAGGGTGCGTGGGGCGTACCGGCGTACCGGGTCCCGAACGCGCCCGCCGGATTGCTCGAGTTCGTGGGCCAGTTCGAGCCAGCCGTCGGCGGACACATCACCGTCAACCAAGGCGACGGCGTTCAAGTACTCCGGCTGATCCGGATCTCCCCATGGCGGCGTCCAGTAGCTCCCGGAGACCTTGACCAGATAGCCGTCGAGCCCGTCCAACGCCTTGCGCAGGTTGGCTTCCTGGTCGCCCAAATTGGAGCCCAGGGCAAGCACCGCACGGGTCATCCGATCGCCTCCACTACTCGCCGGCCGTCCGGCAAGTGTCTCAGCCGACGGGTTTCAGTCCTCGGTGACCTTGATGATCGTCCGGCCGCGGAGGGTGGGAGCGAAGGCTTCGGGGGCTTCGGCGAGGGTGCGGATGTTGTTGACGAGCGGCTTCAGGCTGCCGTCGCGGAGCCGGGCGGCCAACTGGATCAGCTGGTCGCGGTTCGGCTCGACGACGAAGAAGATGGCGCGACCGTTGGTGGGGTGGACGGCTGGCGGGTCGGCGATGGTGACGAGGGTGCCACCGGGTCGTACCAGCGCTGTGGCGCTGTCGCGGATCTCGCCGCCGATCACGTCCAGTACGACATCGACCTCGCCGGCGCCCTTCAGCTCTTCGACGGTGACGAACTTGTGGACGCCCAACTCCTTGGCCCGATCCTCGTCGGCCGCTCGGCCGGTACCGATGACCTGGGCGCCTGCCTCGTGAGCCAGCTGGACGGCGATTGCCCCGACGGCACCGCCGACGCCGTCGATGAGTACGGTCTGGCCAGGCTTCAGCTGGGCGTGGTCGAACAGGGCCTGCCAAGCCGTCAGGCCGGAGATCACCAGCGCGGCCGCGTCGACGTGGTCGATGTCGGAGGGGAGCGGAGCCAGGTTGCGGGCTTCGACGGCCGTGTACTCCGCCAGCGAACCGTCGCGGAGCCAGTCGGCCAGGCCGAAGACGCGCTGCCCAACGGTGAGACCGGTGGTGCCGTAGCCGAGCTCGACGACCACGCCGGACAGCTCATGGCCGGGGACGGTCGGGGTGCGGTCACGGCCGGTGCGGTCGGTCCAGGTACCCGGCCAGTCCAGCTCTCCGCGGGTGAAGCCGGCGGCGTGGACCTGCACGATGACGTCGTTCTCGGCGGCGTGGGGGTAGGGCAGCTCGGTCAGGGCCAGTGAGCCGATGCCGGCCTCGCGATCCCGGACAGTGATGGCACGCATGATCGTCCTCGCAGTTTGTCGTTGGTACTGGTTCTACTTTCGACCGTACTCACTCTCAGCCCACAGTCCGTGGGCCACTTCCTGGTCGAGATCGTGGGCCGCTTCTTTGGTGAATGGCCCATGATCGTGTTCTCGAAATGGACCAGTGACGCAGGCCTTTTCCGCCGTACCGTCGAAGCATGATCGTTTTGAATGACCTCGCTGTTCCCGCTACGACTGCCTCGACGGCGGCCCTCGAGCTCGCCTCGGCGTACCAGTCGCCGGCCCTGCAGAGCCACTCGCTGCGGGTATGGGTGTGGGCGGCGGCGTACGCCGGTGAGCATGACATCGAGTACGACGCGGAGCTGCTGTTCGTGGCCGCCATGTTCCACGACATCAGCCTGGTACCGGAGTTCGACAACCACACCCTCTCCTTCGAAGAGGCCGGCGGCCACATCGCCCGAGTCTTCGCCGCCGGCGCCGGCTGGCCCCCCGCCCGCCGCGACCGCCTGGCCGAAGTCATCGTCCGCCACATGTGGCCCGAGGTCGACGCAACCACCGACCCCGAAGGCCACCTCATCTCCCGAGCAGCCGGCCTGGACATCGCCGGCAAGAATGCCGACGACTTCACCCCGGCCTTCCGCGCCGAAGTCCTGGCCCAGTACCCCCGCCTGGACCTGGTCGACGAGTTCCTGACCTGCTTCCAATCCCAAGCCACCCGCAAACCCACCAGCACCCCCGCCCGAGCAGTAGCCTCCAACCTCGCCACCCGAATGACCACCAACCCCCTCGACACCTGACCTACCGCCGCGGAATTTAGTCCAGCTGGCTTGGAGTCAGCGACCATAAACTCCTGTCCATGACTGTTGTGGATGAGGAAAGGCGCCCGGAGCCTCCCCTTGCAGGTAGTGAGGTTGAGACTCTGGTGGGGTTTTTGGAGTATCAGCGGGCGACGTTTGCGTGGAAGTGCTCCGGGCTGGACGCGGCTGGTCTGCAGAAGACTGTGGGCGTGTCGACGATGACGTTGGGTGGGATGCTCAAGCACCTGGCGTACTACGAGGACCACTGGTTCTCTCATCGCATGTGTGGGAACGACCGACAGCCGATCTGGCGAGACGAGTACTGGGATGCGGACCCGGACTGGGAGTGGACCACAGCCGCCCAGGACTCTCCTGAAGAACTCCACGCCCTCTGGCAGGACGCGGTATCGCGCTCCCGCGATCTACTCGCCGCGACTGTCGCGGAGGCCGTCTTGGATCAGCCGGCGCGGCGCAGCCTGCCGGACGGCCGTACCGTCAGTGCCCGCTGGATCCTGGTTCACATGATCGAGGAATACGCCCGCCACAACGGCCACGCCGACCTCATCCGGGAATCGATCGACGGCCTCGTCGGCGAGTGAGCAGGGCCTCAGGTTCCTTGTTTTTCAGGCATATCGCCAGCCAGCTGCGCAGTCTTCGATCCAGGCGGCCAGATCGGGCAGCTGGTCGAAGGTGAGCAGGGAGTAGGGCGGACAGCCAGTCAGAGGTGTAGCTCCGGTGAATGCGTGGTCCGGGGCGAAGAGCAGTAGTTCGCCGGTACGCCGGTGAGCGAGGGTGAGGTTCCCATTGGCCTCGACCGCGACTGCGTAGTACTCGTTGGGCTGGATGGGGAGTGTCAGGCCGTCGTCTTCCCAGAGCCATGAGTAGTCGGCGAGGACGTCCGCGACGGATGTCTGCGCGACGGTCGGGGTGAGGATCTCGTCTTGATTCATCCACCAGGTGGCGGGTTCTCCGAAGCGCTCGACTAGTCCGCCGGAGACGTGCCAGAAACTCCTGTGGGTGGGGTGCACGTCGACGTCTGCGTCCAAAGGTGGGTACCCGAGCCAGCCGCGCCGATCGCCTGGCGGTCCCCACGCGAGCAGTTCGTACGCCGTACCGGAGATCGAAACCGCCGTGACGGTCGCCGAGCTCAGCAGGCCTGTGAGTTGAGGCAGTCCCTCGACCGCTGCTCGACTCCACGGCTGCTCTGCACCAACCACCGCCTCATCCCCGGGCTGAAGGAACCAAGGCGTTTGCTCGAGGAACTGATCCCAGTCACGCATGACGGGCGAGCATAGTGAACGCTTGCTCTCGTGGGTGACAACGGGACAAGCGACGGAACCGGAGCGGTGCTTGTTGCGGCAACTCCGTACGGCGCTTGGAAGGGTGCTGTGTTGCCGGGGTCAGCCGGACTCGTGTTCCTCGGAGGCGGCGTCAGCCTCGCAGATCGAGGCTTGATTCTCGTCGGCCTGGCGTTCGTACTGGCCGGCGCCTTCCGCGCGACGTGGTGGGCCCGAACCTGCTCCACCAGCCGCCTGCTCGACCGCGACGACGCACTTGTCTGGATGTACCGAGGCAAGGTCAGGGACTCGGTGCCATGGTCAGACCTCCGGCACGTCTTGTTCGAGCGCGGGCCGCGCCACGTCATGTGGTCCATGGGCCCGAAGACCGGCGGCCCGTTCCCCTACCTCCTGGTCGATTCGCGAACTGACCCAAAGCCAAGCGGCTTCCGTCATTTCGCCGAGCTCATGCTCCTCAACCGCACCGACCTGGAAATCGCCGACCAGCAATTGGCTGACGCGTGCCGACGCCATGGAGTCACCTGCCACGGCGTCGGCTCGGACTGGTAGTAGTGCCTCAGCCTCGGTTTGCGCCGATGGCTTCGGTGAGTTTTGCGTCGGCGCCGGCGGTGGCTTCCAGTTTGTAGAAACGCTTGTCGAGGTCACTGAACGTCGCGTCGAGGGAGTTGTCGTCGATCTTCTCGGCCCGGTCGTCGGCGTCCAGCGAATAGGGGACGCCGAACAGCGCCACAGCCTCGCCCAGAAGGTCGGCCCATCCGGATCCGAGCAGCCGCGGCAGCCCGGCTACCGCGGTCAACGCCGTGTCTCCACCCCAGTACCGGAAATAGGAGTCGAATCCGCCCGAGTTGACCTCCTGACGGAAATCACAGATCGCGAGTACCTGGCGATCGCGCTCGTTCAGCGAAGACCTGTCCTCTTCCGCGTACTGCTCGTAAAACTCCCAGACATCGATACCCATGCGCCGAACCTACTCGAACTCGCCGAGGTCGAAGCTGTACCAGTCCCGGTTCACGAAGAAGTGCGCCACCGAACCCTGGCACAGGCTTCTGCGCCGAGCACGCTGCCATCGCAGCCATGGTGACCGCCCGCGAGTACAAGATCGCAAAGATCGTCGCCGTCTGGCGAGGCGACGACGGCATCCACGCCGTACCACCGTGCGGCCGCTGCCGAGAATTCATCCGCCAGATCGACCCCTCGAACCTGGACACCGACGTAGTTCTGGGCCCGAACCGAACACTCCCCCTCCACGACCTCCTCCCCGCCAACGACTGGCCCGCCTGAAGACTTGCATTCAGTACCCAGGTACAGGTTTACCGTCGAAACATGACGACGCTGAATGTCGGGGCCGGTGGGGACTGGGCTCCAGCGGCCTGCACGCTCCCGACCGCTGAGCAGCCCCTCCGCATCGCGGAGTTCGACAAGCTGTTCGCCGACGGCTTGCGTGGGCTGGAGCGTCGGGCGCCGACCGTACTGGAACTCACCCTCGACGCCGCCGCCGAAGCAACAGCACGCGACCTGACCGCCCGCGAGACGAGCTGCTGTTCCTTCTTCCGCTTCACCTTCACACCGGACTCCGCCCGGACGGTACGGCTCCAGGTGACAGTCCCGCCGGCCCACGTCGACGTACTGGATGCACTGGCCGCGAGAGCAGCCAAAGCGGCAGGACTACCGACATGACCGGCTCATGGCTGCGTACCGGCCAGGTCGCCGAAGCCGCCGGCGTCAACCAACAAACCCTCCGGTACTACGAACGCCGCGGCCTACTGTCCGAGCCCGACCGCACCCCCGGGCGGCCACCGGCTCTATCCGCCAGAAACCGTCACCGTGCTCTGAGTGATCAAGGCAGCCCAACGACTCGGTACCAACCGTGGACCAACTCCGCAACGCCATCAACCCAAAGATCCGCTAGGGCAGATACCGGTCGATTCGGCGTAGTAGTTGCCCGATGATCGGCCGCTGCTGCCACCCGTGGCTGATCACCAAGTCACGCCCTCGACGTACGACCGCCCGGGCCCGCGCGCCCGGCGACGGATGGAGCTCGTCCTCGCGTTCGACAGCTCGCCGCTGCAGAAAGCGGGCGCACTGGAGACAGACACCCACCTCCGGATGCTGACCGAGCCGCAAGATGTCACGGCTTCCGAATTCGCCGCCACAGCACCAGCACACCGATTCGCCCGGCGGGACTGTCTGGTCTGCAGCGGTCATGCAGCCATCATCGCTCGGAATCCACCCTGCGTCCTGGTGGCGAGGTCAGGCTCTAGAGAGTTCTCCGATGAGCTTCTCGACCCGACCGCGGATGTCGTCGCGAACCTCGCGGACGACCTCGATCGGCTGACCGGCCGGATCGGTGAGTTCCCAGTCTTCATACCGCTTGCCGGGAAAGATCGGGCAGGCGTCGCCGCAGCCCATGGTGATGACGACGTCGCTTCCACGGACCGTCTCGGTTTCGAGCAGTTGCGGTACCGCCCCGGTGATGTCGATGCCGACCTCGCGCATCGCCTCAACGGCGACCGGGTTGATCTGATCGCGCGGCTCGGATCCGGCCGATCGAACCTCAACCGCATCCCCTGCAAGCGATCGAAGCCATCCAGCGGCCATCTGAGACCGACCGGCGTTGTGGACGCAGACGAACAAGACGACAGGCTTACTCACGTGGTGGCTCCGGTGGTGTCGGCGTGTGGGGTGACGATCGTGTCGGCGGCCTGGCCGGCATCGGGATACAGCACGGCAAGAAGACCAACGCCGACCACGGCCCCGAAGAGTTGCGCGACGATGAATCCCGGCACGGATCCAGGCGCGATCCCGGCAAAGGTGTCACTGAACGCTCGCCCGATACTCACAGCCGGGTTGGCGAACGAGGTCGACGAAGTGAACCAGTACGCCGCTCCGATGTACGCACCGACAGCGGCGGGCGCAACGGCAGCTCGCCCCGACCAGCCGAGAGCGAAGATCAGTACGACGAGTCCCGCAGTCGCAACCACCTCGCCAAGCCACAGATGCCCGGTACTGCGATCTGTCGTCGCCCAAGACACCGCAGCCTTGGCGTACATCAAATTAGCCAGTACGGCTCCCGCGACCGCCCCGACGACCTGCGCGGGGACGTAGGCGGTGAGCTCGCGCGGAGTCAGGCCCTTGCCGGTACGGCGCCCGAGCCACCAGTCGACGGCCGAGACAACAGGGTTGAGGTGCGCACCGGACACCGGCCCGAGCATCAGGATCAGCACAGCGAGCCCGAGTGCCGTCGCAAAGGAGTTCTCCAGCAACTGCAAGCCGACGTCACTCGGAGACAAGGCCGACGCCGCGATGCCGGACCCGACAACGACAGTCACCAGTAGCCCAGTACCGACTGCCTCGGCCACCGCTCGCCGCCACAACGGCGCAGCGCCGCTCACCGGCTACCCACGGCCGGAGCGGACAGGTCTTCTCGATGGTGCCTCACGGTCGACTCCTGGGTACTTCGGTGGGCGTAAGAACGGGCGCCAACCGGTCGATGCGGTCGGCGAGCTCGGCATAGGCGGCCTCGAACGCCGCGTCGGTGTCGACCGCCGCGGGATCGGGCACGGCCCAGTGCAGGCGCGGCCGGGACTCGGCGGGAAGATACTCGTAGGCGATGTCGCAGACAGCAATGACCAGGTCGTCCCGCTCGACCACGTCACGTACATGAGCCGTGCGCCAACCGGCCGGGTCGAGGCCGTGCTTGCGGGCGACGCTTACGGCTCGGGGATGCGGCTTGGCCGCTGGCTGAGTACCGGCCGATAGGGCAGGGATGTGGCTGCGCCGCGACCAGATCGACGCGGCCAACTGCGAGCGTGCGGAGTTAGCCGTACAGACGAATACGACGCGTGGCGCCGTCGTCAGGGTCGGCGTCATCACCGACTCGAGCACCTCGGTCACCAGCCGGACGTACGTACGGCGGCGGTCGCCTTCGGACCGGGAGCGGGCGACGAGGCCGGCCTCCTCGAGCACCTTCAAGTGATGGGCGATGAGGTTCGTCGGCAGGTCCAGTACTGCGCTCAGCTCGCCGGGTGCGGCGTCACCGGCGACCAGGGTGTCGACGATCGCCAGGCGCGCCGGATCGCCGAGCGCGGCATGGACTCGGGCTCGCTCGATCAGAGTCGATCGCTCAGTGTTCATTGACTCAATGATTGCTGAGCTAATCCATCGGAGTCAACTGACTCAGGCGTGAACCTTGGCCGGCGTAGCAAGCAGAGCGGAGACCCATTGCAGTCGTTCGCGCATCGGCCAGTAGTAGACCCAGGTGCCGCGCCGTTCGCAATCCACGAGCCCGGCCTCACGGAGCACCCGAAGGTGGTGGGAGATGGTCGGACCGCTCACGTCGAACTGGCCGGTCAGGTCGCAGACGCAGATCTCGCCGTCGGCGGACGCGATCATCGACATCAGCCGGAGCCGGATCGGATCGGCCAGCGCCTTGAAGACCGCCGCACCCTCGGTCGCTCCGGCGGAATCAAGGGCAGCTTCGGAGATCGGCGTACAGCATCCGACGTCCTTTTGTTTCGACATGCGTCTATCTTGACTCCTATCGAATCAAGAGGCAAGCTGTGGCTCACCACTGATTAGATGAATGTCGAGATAGACCTGAGGAGTTCGATCGTGAGCGAGCAGAACACCGCCGCCGGTGCGGCACCGGCAGGATCCGCGGGAACGGCGGCACCGGCAGGATCGATGGGACCGGTTGTGGTCATCGGTGCGGGACCGGTCGGCCTGGCCGCCGCCGCCCACTTGGCCGAGCGCGGCCTGGACTTCCTCGTACTGGAGTCCGGCCCCGGCGTCGCCGCCGCGATCGAGGAATGGCGGCACGTGAAGCTGTTCAGCCCCTGGCGCTACGACCTCGACAGCGCCGCCCGACGCCTGCTCTCCCAGTCCGGCTGGATCGAGCCCGACCTCGGGAAACTCCCCACCGGCGGCGACCTCATCGACTCCTACCTCGCACCGCTGACCAAGACGCCCGAGCTGACCGACCGGATCCGCTACAACGCCGAGGTCTCCGCGGTGACGCGAGTCGGCTTCGACCGCGTCCGTACTGCGGGCCGAGAACTTGCACCGTTCCTGATCCGCCTGGCCGACGGTACCGAGATCCTCGCCTCCGCCGTGATCGACGCGACCGGCACCTGGCGCCGCCCGAACGTACTCGGCGGATCCGGCATCCCCGCCCGCGGCGAAGCATTAGTTGCAGACAGCATCGTTCACGCCCTGCCCGACGTACTCGGCCGCGACCGTGACCGCTTCGCAGGACGCCGTACTGCGGTAGTCGGCGCCGGCCACTCGGCCTCCACAACGCTCCTCGACCTCGGCGAACTGGCCGAGCAAGTACCCGGCACCGAGATCGTCTGGGTAGTCCGCGGTTCCGATCAAGCCCGTACCTATGGAGGCGGCGAAGCTGACGAACTCCCCGCCCGCGGCGCCCTCGGCAGCCGCCTGAAGAAGCTCGTCCAATCCGGACGAGTCGAACTCGTCAGCAACTTCCGCACCGAAGCCGCCTCCCACACGACCGACGGGCGGATCGAGCTAACCGCCGGCACGCAACGCGTCATCGCCGACACGGTCGTCAACTCCACCGGCTTCCGCCCCGACCACGACATGGTCAGCGAACTGCGCCTGGACCTGGACTCGATCATGGGATCCACCCGAGCCCTGGCCCCGCTCATCGACCCCAACCAGCACTCCTGCGGCACCGTCCCGCCCCACGGTGTAGACGAGCTAACCCACCCCGAGCCCGGCTACTACGCCATCGGCGCCAAGTCGTACGGGCGAGCCCCGACCTTCCTCCTGGCCACCGGCTACGAACAGGCCCGCTCGGTCGTCGCCGCCCTGGCCGGCGACTGGCAAGAAGCCCGAGACGTCCAACTAGACCTCCCCGAAACCGGCGTCTGCTCCTCCAACCTCGCCTACGGCGACACCAGCGCAGACACCGCCGGCGGCTGCTGCGGCCCGTCACCAGAACCCGTCGAAATCTCCGCGCCGCCGACCGCCCGTGGCCTGGCCACGGGCATCAGCGGCGGCCTCCTGACCGTCATCGACAACGCACCAACAACAACCCAGTCGAGCTGCTGCAACTGATGAACCGCACCGCTGCGGCGATCGCCACCGACTCAGTGATCGGCGATCGCCGCGACGGTCAGCAACGCGGTGTCGTCGCCGCCCTCGCCATCACCACCACCATCGGATACGGCGTCCTGTACTACGCCTTCAGCGCACTCCTCGCCCCGATGAGCCATGACCTCCGGATCTCCACCACCACAGCCACCGGAGCGCTCACCACCGCCGTACTCGTCAGCGCGGCCATGGCAATCCCAGTCGGCCGCTGGCTCGACACCCACGGCGGCCACGGCGTCATGACGACCGGCTCGCTTCTGGCGACCGTCGCAGTACTGGCGTGGTCTCAGGTACAGACTGCAGCTCACCTGTACGCCGTATTCGTGGCGATCGGCGCCGCCTCGGCGATGGTCCTCTACCAACCGGCCTTCGCCATCATCGTTGCCGTCACCGCACCTACGAAGCGCGCCAGCGCTCTCCTGGGCATCACCCTCGTGGCTGGCTTCGCCAGCTCGATCTTCATCCCGCTCACCGGCCAACTCATCCACGCCTACGGATGGCGCCACGCCTTGATCGTCCTGGCCGTCGTCGTCGCCGCGATCACCGTGCCGCTGCACGCTGTGGGGCTCCGCCACACCCGCCCAGTAGTACCCGCTGCCCACCACGTACCCAGGTCGCCTGCCCGGGTACTGCGCGACGCCGGGTTCTGGCTGATCGCCTGCGCCTTCATCCTGCACAGCGCAGCCCTCGCCGTCATGGCAGTCCACCTGGTCACGTACCTGACCCAGCTCGGCCACTCCCCGACCGTCGCCGCGACCCTCACCGGCCTGCTCGGACTCCTGTCGGTCACCGGCCGCATCATCACGACGGTGGCCAGGCGATGGCTACCCATCACACTCGTCGCCGCCGCCATCATCACCCTGCAAGGCGTTGCCATCGCCTTGCTTCCCTTCATCGGCAGGACCGTCATCGGCGCCGCCGTCAGCCTGGTCCTGTTCGGCCTCGGCTTCGGCGTCGCCTCGATCGCCACCCCGGCCATCCTGCTCGATCGCTACGGCGACCAGGGCTACGCCACCATCGCCGGCATCCTCGGCACGCCCACCACCATCAGCCGCGCAACAGCCCCACTCGGCGCAGCCGTCCTGGCTTCGCTCATCGGCTACCGCCCGCTGGTCCTCGGGTCGGCTGCGGCTTGCGTCACCGCTGGACTATTCCTCGCCTCGGCCTCAGGGCTGCGCAGACCGACTGCGTCATACCGCCAGAACGCATCCGGATAGACGAGCGTCCCAGTCATCCATGGCTCGTACGCCGGGAGCGTGATGACCTGGAAGGCGTCGTCAGGGATACGCAGGGACGGCTTCCGGAAGCCCCGGCCATCACCAGGCATGAAGCCGAAACGCATGTAGTACCGCGGATCGCCCTCCAGCCAGACGAGCGGAACCGCCTTCTCGGCGAGGATCCCCAGCCCGTACCGCACCAAGGCCGCCCCGATACCGCGCCGATGAAACTCGGCCATCACCGCCAACGGACTGAGCACGTACACCTCAACCAGCCGCCGATCGGCATCGAGCAAGCCGCTGGTGAACATCACATGCCCGACAACCTGCACATCCTGCTCAGCGACCAGCGAGAGCCGACCCGCGGCCGTGGTGGTGTCCCGCAGGGCGTCAACCATGTCAGCGACGACGAGACCATGGTCACCGAACGCCTGCAGGTGGATGCCCCGCACCACCTGGCCATCACCCGGAAGCTCCTCGCGAATGTCCATACCCGGAGAGTAAAGGCCTCTTCCTCCTGCCTGCACACGGTTTTCGAGGCCGGTTGTGCGTTGTCGAATGCGACCTGATGGCCTATTGATGTGGTGTCATGCCAGTTCACGGAGAGGACTGGGATGACGGTAGAGCGAGCGATGCCGACACAGGACGAGGTGCTCGGGTACTTCGAGACGCTGTCGAACTGGGGACGTTGGGGCGACGACGACGAGCTCGGCACGCTGAACCTCATCACCGACGACGTGCGGCTGGCAGCGGCGCGGGCCGTGCGCCACGGCAGGAGTGTGTCGTGCGGGTGGGAGGTCGCAGTACCGGAGGAAATGGAACGGTCCACGACAGCCTGCCCGTGCGCCGCCGACATGCCGGGCGCCGAGCACATGCCGGCCGCATTCCACGCCGACCGCCGCTGGGGGTTCTCGAACGAGCGACTCGGCATCTTCTTCCACGGCAACACGATCACCCACCTCGACTCGCCCTGCCACCTCTTCTGGGACGGCAAGATGTACAACGGGCGACCGGACTCGCTCGTCGACGCCGAGACGGGATCGGCGTGGGCCGCTGTCACGGCCGCGGCGAACGGGATCATCACGCGTGGGGTCCTGCTGGACATCGCGCAGGTCCGCGACGTGCCGTGGCTGGAGCCGGGTGAGGGTGTCTTCCCCGAGGATCTCGAGGAGGCCGAGCGTCGCCAGGGCGTACGGGTGGGCTCCGGCGATGCGGTCCTCCTACGTACCGGCTACGGCCGAGCCCGCCACGAGTCCGGTCCGTCCGGCGACATCACCCAGGCCGGCTGGCACGCGTCCTGCCTCCCGTGGCTACATGAACGAGGCGTCGCACTGATCGGCGCCGACACACCCCAGGACGTTCAGCCCTCGGGGTACGACAACGTATTGATGCCCGTCCACGCCGTGGGCCTCGTCGCGATGGGCCTCTGGCTGCTCGACAACCTCGACCTGGAGGCGTGCGCAACAACAGCCGCCGACCTAGGCCAATGGGACTTCCACCTGGCACTCACCCCACTCCGCCTCGCCGGTACTTCGGGCAGCCCGGTCAACCCGATCGCCACCTTCTGACGACGCCTCGCTGGGATCGACCACCCGAAATGGCCGAGAGGGGCTGATGTTGTGCGGGCAATACTCCTGAGTGGCGGGCTGGCGGTGTTCTGCTCGCTGCTGGGGACCCGGATCGCCATCGGGTGGTTCGTCCGTCACGGCTTCGGCCAGCCGATCCGGCACGACGGACCGACGACGCATCACGTCAAGCGGGGTACGCCGACCATGGGCGGTCTGGTGATCCTGCTGAGTGCCGCTGCTGCGTACCTGGTGGCAACGATCCTGACCGGTGGTCGGCCGAGTGCCAGCGCGTGGCTGCTGATGTTGCTGTTCCTCGGCTGCGGGGTGGTGGGATTCCTCGACGACTTCATCAAGGTCTACACGCAGAACAACCAAGGTCTGAGCAGCCGAGCCAAGATGGCGGGTCAGACGCTGGTCGCGCTCGTCTTCGGGGTCCTGGCCACGCAGTTCTTCGCCGACGACCGCGGTGTCAGGCCGGCCTCGCAGTACATCTCCACCACTCATGACTGGTGGATCAAGCTGCCGCTGATCGTGGTCCTGCTGGTGATCTGGTTCATCGTCGCCGCGACCTCCAACGGCGCCAACCTCACGGACGGTGCCGACGGCCTACTCGCCGGCTCCTCGGCTCTGATCTTCGGCGCGTACACGATCATCAACGTCTGGCAGAACAACCAGCTGTGCGACTCCTCGCGGCCCACGCTGGTGGAGTCGCAGTGCTACCAGGTACGCGACCCTCTCGACCTCGCGGTCTTCTCGGCCGCCATCGCTGCAGCCTGTGTCGGCTTCCTCTGGTGGAACGCCAAGCCCGCCCGAATCATCATGGGCGATGTCGGCTCCCTAGCCATCGGCGGCGCCTTGGCCGGGCTGGCGATCATGTCCCGCACCGAACTCCTGATGACGGTCGTCGCCGGACTGTTCGTCCTCGAGACCATGTCGGTGATCCTTCAGATGATCACCTTCAAGCTCACCAGGCGACTCACCGGCACAGGCCGCCGCATCTTCCGAATCACCCCCATCCACCACCACTTCGAACACCTCGGCTGGGACGAGGTCACCGTAGTGATCCGCTTCTGGATCATCGCCGGAATCTTCGTAGCAACCGGCCTAGGCATCTTCTACGCCTCGTGGCTCACCTGACAGCTGACCCACTGGTGGATGTCCTTCAGGGTCGCGATACCGGGAAGGTGACCGCCCGGGTACTGATGGCCCTGCGCGCCAGGAATGTTCTCAAGTAGCCACCGTGCATCGTCCTCGGGAACGAACTCGTCGTTCGTCCCGTACCAAATGCCGACCGGGACGCCGATGCTCTCCGGGGCGAACCCCCACGGCTGAGAGAGAGCGACCTGATCGTCGTACCAGCCATCGAGACTGTCCGCGAACGTCGTCATCAGCCGAGCCCGGGCATCCGGGTCATCCCAAGCCGGCGGCCCGGGTGGCGCTCCCGGATACTCAGGCCCGCCTGCTTCAACCTGCGCCAAGATGTCGGAGCCAAGCTGCTTGAGCTGTCCCCGAAAATCTTCCTCCGGCGGCAGCGTCACAACCCGCGGCCGAACCCCGGAGAGCACAGCACACCGGGTAACCCGCTCCGCCAAAAGCGCCGCACAAGCCAACGCATGCGGCCCCCCACCCGACCCACCCACCACCGCGAACCGCTCCCATCCCTGACTGTCCGCGAGAACCTCAACATCCCGCACAAAATCAGCGACAGTACGCCCCGGCTGCCGAGTAGACCCGCCATACCCAGGCCGATCCGCCATCAACACCCGAACCCCACTCTCCTCCATCGCCGCCACCTGATCAGGCCGCCGCAACCGAGTACTAGGAGTCCCATACAACTCAACCACCGGCACCCCACCCACCGGCCCATACAAACAAAACCGAAGAACCCGCCCACCCACACTGACCTGGCCATCCACCCACCCATCCAACCCCACCCTCAGGCCAATTGGAGGCCGTCAGCTTGGCGACAGGAGGCAGAACTCATTACCTTCCGGGTCGGCGAGCACCGTCCAGTGGACCTCGCTCTGCCCAAGGTCGATGACGGTGGCACCGAGCCCCCGCAGCCTGGCCGCCTCAGCCTCCGGATCGTCCCCTGGGTAAGGGCGCACGTCGAGATGGACCCGATTCCACACGGTCTTCACATCGGGCGTCCGGCGGAACTCCAGATACGGCCCGACGCCTTTAGCGGACCGCAGTACCGCCTTGTCGTCGGTCACCTCGTGCACAACCCAGTCCATAGCCTCACCCCAGAACCGAGCCATAACTCGCGGATCAACACAGTCGACCACCACCTTCGCGATCGGCCCGGTGTCCTCATAGAGCGAGTCCAACACACAAAACTCGTTCCCCTCAGGATCAGCCATAACCACCCACGGCACGTCCCACTGCCCCACGTCGGCGTGCGTCGCCCCAAGCCCCTCAAGCCGCGCAACCACCTCCGCCTGATGGCCCGAGGATCTGGTCGCGAGGTCAACATGCACACGGTTCTTCACCGTCTTGGCTTCCGCCGAGACAACAAGGTCGACGCAGACAGCAACAGGATCGGGGTAAACAAACCCCTCAGGCTCAAGATTGGTAACCCCAGGCCCCTCACTAGAGACACTCCACCCCACCGCCTCGGCCCAAAACCCACCCAGCGCGGAATCATCCCGAGCCTTCATATTGATCTGAACAAGCCGAGTCGCCATGCCGCCGATGCTATCGACGGCCCAACACAGCAAGAGCGAGGGCTTTCCCGAACCACCACAGACATCCAGCTTGATCCCTAATCCTGCGGTGCTGCTGGAGATCTTGGGCGACTTGTCACAGCAACTGCGTCACGGAACGCTATGCGCATGTCATCGACACCGACTGCTGAGGCAATGGCGCAAATCGTTGCGGTCGCCGCGCCGCTGCTGAAGTCGGCGGGCTTCAAGAAGCGACGCCACACCTTCAATCGTCGCGTCGAGGATGGGCTGGTGCACCTGGTCAACTTCCAGATGGGATCTTACGACCCATCGGGGCGACCCGACGTCTTGGCGGGCATCAGGGTCAACATGCATGGACTCTTCACCATCAACCTAGGCGTGTTCGTCCCCGAGATGGATCGCGACGGGCCACCCCGCTCGTCTTGGATCAACGACTACGACTGTCAGCTCAGAAAGCGCATTGGCGAACTGATGCCAGAGCAGAACGACGTGTGGTGGCCGCTCGACTTCGAGCCATCCCAGGAGCAGGCGATAGACGCCATGCGAGACATGGGACTGACTTGGCTCGGTCAGTTCACGAACCGACAGGTCATCCTCGACAAGTTCCAGGCAGGCGACGAAGAAGAACTCGGTATGACGCCGGCAGCAGCACTCGACGTAGCCGACCTCCTGCTCGCCACGGGCAACATCCAGGCAGCCGAGCAGGCTGTACGCGACTACCTCGCACGAGACGACGTGCGACGGCCGCACCGCGACTACGTCGAGAACGAGTACCTCGAGCTGCGCAACCTTCGCCATCTGCTCGACCAAGCCTGAGGCACTCGTCGACACGACCGGGGCAGCCCTCGGAGCTATTCGGCCGCCCAGGGTGGGTGGGAGCTGCACGCTGAGCGAGCGACGGAGGAGCACTTGGAGCAGCCGCTCGACCACAACGCGTGACCTCCAGCCCTTGTAGCGTGACCGACCACGCTGGTTCTCCAGCGTGATCGGCTGAGACGAGAAAGGATGCCCATGGTTCAGCAGTGGATTCTTGCGTTCGACGCATCGTGCGGAACGTGCACCAGTGTGTCCGAAGCGGTTGCGGAAGCATCCGGACCGGGTCTGGAGATCAGACCGCTGGGGGACGCCGACGTACAAACCCTCCGGGTTCGGGCGTTGGGCCCTGACCCGGTGTGGGCACCGACCCTGCTGCGGGTGGACGGCGATCGGGTCCGGGCATGGACCGGGCGTGCGATCGCGGTTCCACTCGCCCGTCGACTCGGGCTGGCCGCGAGCGCCCGGGTCATCCAGGCACTGGGGAGGCTTCGCCGCCGCGCTGACGGCCGGGCCGATGAACTACCGGGCGCCCCGACCGGTACGGCGCAGCTAAGCCGGGCGCACTTCCTGCGGCTGTCGGGTGGGGTTGGCGTCATAGCAGGCATGGCCCTGACCGGCACGATGCCTGCCTTCGCCGACATCGAGAAGCAATCGGCCCGTGACTGGGTCGCGGTAAACCGGGCGGCCCTGCCCGATACTTACGACACCTTCGCGAAGTATCCGCTGACCTTCCGTCGGGAGATCTTCACCGCTTCCGCGCCCGAGGTCCGCAGCCGGCTGTGGACGGCCCATCTCGATCAGTTCCGCGCCGCCCGGCCCAGCCTTACTCCCGAACAGCACAGGGTCCTCGACGAGGCCCGTGCCCTCGTCGCCCGGCACGAGATCTGGGAACCGGCGCAGGCCGGGCGGTCCGCCGACACGACGAGACTCCGCGCCCTGAGGGACGCGGCGATCGAAGCATTCGGCAAGCCGGAGGCGTACGCCGCGATCGCGACTCTCGGCCCCGCCCCTGCCGCACGGACCCAGACGGCGAGAACCGGCACCGTGGACACCTGCCCCTGCGCTACCACGGATGGTTGGTGCGGAGACCTGCACTGCTACCCCGGAAACTGTGAATACCGCCCGAGCGGCTGCGGCACCGCCTGGGTCGAACCGTGCGACGGAACCTGTAGCTGAACCATCCACCCAGCACGTCCCCCGGAGTCACTCCTAGCGCCTCCGGGGGACGCAAGGGGCCGAACGGTGCCGTATGACTGACGTCAGCAGCGCGGTGTGCTTCGTTCCGGCATCCGCTCAAGGTTTGCCGCCTTCTGTCCCAAGGCCCCTCAGGGCCAGTGCCGCCAGCCGGTTCGGCGGAACCCTGTCCAGCCGTACCCTGCCCAGCCCGAACGCGGCGACTTCATCCACCCGCTCCAGAGCCTTCCCAATGCCCATTCCCGGTCCGCGCCGGCCGCCGCAACTGCTCTAGGCTCCCGAGACCCGCTTCCCTGTGGCGCCTCCAGCAGGTCCGCCGCCAGTGACACGTCACCCGCGCAGGAACATGCGGAACCTCCGCCCCGCCCCCACGCCAGCCCTCGAACGGTTGATAGACGTAGGCGTCCCGGATCTCCCACGCATGCGCGTACGCCGTCATCTGCCGCTGGCGACAGATTACTTATCAGCACCCGCGTAGGAGCCGGGTCGGCCGACGATCTGTTCGCGGCAAGTGGGCTGTTCACTACGACGCCGCCTTGACGATGAAGACCTACGTCTATGCGAGCGACGATCTCAAGACGGCGGCTGAACGCTACTGGGAACACAAAAGCCCAGGTCATCCACCTGAATGACTTGGGCTCGTGCTGGCGCGCTCGGAGGGATTCGAACCCCCAACCTTCTGATCCGTAGGACCCTGCAAACTGCGCCGCGCCTCATCGCGGCCCCCGCGTCGGCGATCCGATCGGTGCCAACAGGAGCCAATCGTTAGGGCACGTTGGGGTCAGACTGGGGTCAGCAGCGGGCCCCGATTACGAGTGAACCGATAGTGTCTATCGAGGTCCTCATGCCAATCCGGTCATGCTGGCGACCTGGCGCTCTCGACTTCTGTCTTGGAACGGTCAGCCATCCACGGCGGTGTCCAGTCCACGTGCTTGGCTAGATCTACCCAATCGAGGGTGAGGACCGTCGCCATCTCGTTGTTCTCTCCATAGATATCGTTGATTCTCGTTCCGACGAGCTCCATCGCGGACACAGTCGTGTCCAGGTGACCCATGTCGCGCCGGGCAGCCATAACAAAGTCTGCGTAGAAGCGAATCAGCAAGATCGACGGTGCGTCGTTGAAGGAACCTTGACGGAAGTGGTGCCAGGCCCTCACCGCCGCGTCAGAGCCATAGATCACGATCCAAGCATCGAACTTCCCAAAAGCCGACTTCAGCTCATCCGGGTCCGCAGCCCTCGCCGCATCTAGGTCCAGCATCTTGCTGAGCAGATCGATCATCGGCTGGTAGACCGCGTACTTCTTCTCGGCTAACCGATTTTCAAGGTCACGCACATGCTGAGCCTGCGTCTCAAGCAACTTTGTTTTTCGTGCTGACCGAGCCGCGGTTGTCGCAGCCAAGAGGGCAGTCGCTGCTGGGATGCATGCGAGGACGAACGGAGCCCAGTTCATGAGGCTCAGTATGAGGGTGCTAAAGCCTGCCTGTCCCGCTAGTGACCTTCTATGCTCCGTTTATGGTCATAGCTGTAGTAGCGGCAGCCTCGGATCCTGCAACGAACCTGTCCCCGTACGCGCTCGCCTGGTTCACGCTGGCCGGGACTCTTCTCGGCGGTCTCATCACTGGAGCAATCCAGACTGTCAACACGCGTAACCAAGCTCATCTCACAAACCAGCAGACATTGCGTGACGAACGACGTGTCGTCTATGCCAGCTTCCACCAGCACGTACTGGACTCTCTCTCCGTCCTGAGCAGAGCGCAAGTTGTTGACATCGGGCATCCCGGTCGACCGACTGCCAGCGAGATCACGCAGACCGTCGTAGCCCTCCATGCCGCTCAATCGAAGGTAGCGCTCCTGGCGGGTGAGGACGTCGATCAGATCACTACGTCAACCTCTGCAAGGCTGGCTGATCATCTTGCAACGGCGATCCTGGAAAGGCAGGGCAACATTGATCTTCCAGTGAAGAAGAACATCGCTGCTCTTCGGTTGGCGATGAAGAAGGAACTCGGAGTGACGTAGTCCCCAGTCCAAGAGGTGTCTTCCCGTCTGCCGTTCAGCCCACGCGTAGCGCGATCAGGAGACGCCAGAGGGGCCAAGATGGAGCGCCCTGCTGGACGAACGATCTTGGCCGCTCTGAGGCTCCTGATAGGTCCTGACTGGGCTGAGCGGCAGGCGGGAAGACAACCCATCCCGGAGTTGTGAGGCCCCCGCCGGAGGCATGCATGCAGGTTCGCCCGCTGCGCCGCCGGGATGGGGCGAGGTTCGGCCGCCAGGTCGCATGGGCTCGCCCCAGGCCGGCGGCGCGCCCTTGATCCATAAGAGGTCAATCCGGCAATAGGAGGCAGTGGCAATATGATCTGCGGTCATCCGACCCGATCGATAGTCTTAGCCGATGCCATCAATCTCATTCTCGCGGCGCACTGAAGATTGGGTTGTTCGGGGTGACGAGCGCCGAAGTGGGCCCGATGGCGAGCTTGTACTCATGCAAGAGGAGCTGACTCTGGTCTCTGCATCCGATCTTAAAAATGCTCTTCTCTCTGCGGGCGATTTCTACGGCTCCGGCTGGGGCCGGGCAGGTGTCTCGAATGTCCCCGAGGGACACTTCGATTCGGACAGCCCTCTCGGCCAGATCGGCTTCCTGGCTAGAGACAAACAACTAGTCGTCACCGTCACCTGCACGGCTCCATGGCCAGATGATGGTGATGAGAAGCCCGCACTGGGGCAGGTTCGGCGCCTGGTCGCGCCGCTCCTCAAGCGCGCCCGATCGGAACTGGGAGTCATCGAAACCAACTATTCGTGGTCTGACCACGAATTCCTCGCGATCGACCTTGAGATCGCGACACCTCTACGAGGCCGAACGGCGGCTGACCTCTACCACCTCGGCGAGGACGTGCTCCAGCTCTGCGACGCGCTCGCCAACGCTGAGGTCTCGCGCAACACCATCGCTGATCTCGTGCGCGGGGGTGGTGCGCACCTGCTAATCGACCAGCCTGAAGGCAATTGGCTAGATGCCAAAGGGGAGGAGTACGACCTAAAGACCACCAAAGGAAAGATCAGCCTCGCTCAAGCTGTCGCTCGCTTCGCCAACGCGGAAGACGGTGGGCTCATCGTTGTTGGCGCCAAGGCGAAGAAGGTCCCAGGGGGCGAGATCATCCGGCAGGTTCACGGTGTCAGACCGCGTTATGCCGACACAACGGCCCGCTACCTTGGAGTTCTCGACCTGCACGTCTATCCGCCGCCGTACGGCCTACGGATCGATCTGGTACCAACCGATCAGGGACTCACCCTAATCATCATCGACGTTCCCCCACAGCCAGAAGAGTTCAAGCCATTTCTGGTTCATGGCGCAATCACAGCGGACGGCAACACCGAAGGCGCTTTCATCAGCATCGTCCAGCGGCGCGGCGAAGGAAGCATCCCAATCACGGCACCCATGATTCATGCCAGCATCGCCGCTGGTCGCGCACTCCTCAGGGGGCAGGTAGCCCCGAACCCAGGCGCGGCCCATCCTGCGGCCGGCAACACCGAATGAGCCGCCGTTCATCGATCTGAGCGATTTGGTGACGGGCCAGCGTGGCTGCAGGGGTCACATGCGGCCGGTCGGTTGAGGGGTGATGGTCGGTTCGGCTGAATAGAGGTCCAGGGTTTCGGCCACCAAATTGCAGACCGGTCGGTAGCTAGTCGTCGTCGAGCCACTCCGCACCGAGGCTGTCACGGTGGTAGCCCTTGTGGTCGCCGTTGATGCAGGCTCGACCGGTCATCGGGTTTTCGCCGTCGCAGCGTTCGGCCGGCCGAAGTGTGGGCCAACCGGTCGCGGTGGTGTGGTCGTCGTCGGGGTGGCCGCCCCACTCGACTCCGAACGACGTGTTCCCCGTGGTTGTCATACGGCAACGCTAGGAACCGGGCGAACGAGGCGGCTACGGTGTTGCGCCTAGTTGCTGGTGTTCATCTCGGATTGCGTTCGGATGATCAGGGCGCGGGCGTCCGGGCCGTAAACCGCGGACTGGCGGAGTAGGTCGAACATCCGGTCGTAAAGGCGGATCTCTTGTGGCTGGGTGATTTCGATGCTGGCGGTGGGTGTTTCGAGGGTGACGAGCTTGTCATCGAACATCCAGAAACCCGCCGAGCCGACGCCCTGGCGCTCGATCATGGCGGGCACGATTCCGAGAGCGATGTTCGGGAGATTCATCAGCGACAGCAGCCGGTCGAGTTGGCCGGCCATGGTCTCGGCTGTGCCGAACCAGGTTCGGAGCGCGTTCTCCTCCAGGACCACGGTGAACTTTCGCCGGCCTTCGTAGAGGATGGTCTGGCGCTGCATCCGGGCAGCTACCGCTTCGTCGATATCGTTGCTGGTGTTGAGGAATCGCATCCAGAAGGTGAGCATCGCGCGGATGTACTCAGGCGTCTGAAACAGCCCTGGAATCACGTTGTGCTCATAGATCCTGAACTGCTCGGCGGTCTCGTAGGTCTTCTGGAACGCGAGCATGAGTTGCTTCATGCCCGCGGAACCGCGTCGTCGGTACTCGACATACATCGACTCGATTGCCCGCGCCTGGGCGACCAGGTCGGCCTCCTGGTCCCCCGCTCCGCAGGCTGCGCACCAAGCCCGAATGTCGGCATCGGTGGGAGTCTGCACGCCGTGCTCCAACTTGCTGATACGCGTGAAATGCCAACCGGTCGCGGCGGCAAGCTCACGACCGGTCAGGCCAGCATCTTTGCGCAGATTCCGAAGGCGTAGCCCTAGGGCTTCCTGAACCTTTCGGGCTGAGCTATTCGGGCTTGTACTCACTGTAGGGAATCGTCAGCGGCCACACCTGGTCGAATGCCTTGCGGCACATCTCGACGGTTGCCGGGTTCGTCGTGGTGGTCAGTGCGTTGTTCAGTCCTGCACCGGAGTAGTGCAGGAAAACGACTCGTTCGTCGTCGAACAGGTAGTAGTCGTTGCCAGGGAAACAGAGTTCGGAGACCTCGCGCCTTGGCACGAAACGGACGTCTTCGCCGGCCTCGACAATCGGATGACCGATCGCGAGGGTCCACCGCTGATAGTCACTGAGAGGCTCAGAGACGATCCGTGCGCGTCGCACTGTCCGTCCGGCGGCGATATGGCCGCGCAACGTGGCGCACCAATCTTGAAGCCACTCAAGGTCGTCCGGTTCGCCTGCTGCCCACTGCGCCATGTGAGGCAGCTCGACCTCGGTGCCGTACGCGTCGCGGGTCTCAAGGTGAATAGAGCTGTGGCTGAACGTCTTCAGCAGCTCTTGGAACTCGTCGTCGGTGATCTCTTCCACGAGTCCTACTTGAAGAACTGGATCATGCGATCCGGGATCTCGACGGCGGTCTCACCGTTCGGGAGCTTGAGCGTTGCCAGAGCGTCGGGGTCGTCGACCACCCAGCCCTGAACGATCCAGCTTCCCCGGTCGGTCTTGTAGAGGGTGGGCGAGTTGGTGGGCTGAGAGTCCGGGTCGCCTGCGATGAGAGTCAGCTTCATGATCTTCCCCTGCCTTCAGTCGTTGCGTGACCTTGCTCTGCCGAGTCTGGGGTTACTCATTGTTGCCTGTCACCGATGTTGCCAGGAGTTGCGCGAGCGCGAACTCGCTGAGTTCCGTGTCCGACTCGGTTCGACTCAGGTGATCATGGCCAGCACCTGGCGTTGCAATCGCTAGCTGAGCGTCGGATCTGCTCATCGGGACTCGCGGGCCGCGTCAGCGCGGCTACGCGGGTCGGGAGTCAGTCACTCAACGCCGAGGCGACGGATCCAGGGTGCTCTCAAATCAGCGGGCGCAGCACGCGTACCCAGGGTGGGTGGGAGCGGTCCGCGGAGCGGGCGACGGAGGAGCCTGCGTAGTGGGGCCGCGTGGGGGAACCACGGTCCTGGGAATGACAAAACCCCAGGTCATCCACCTGGTGACCTGGGGTTTTGCTGGCGCGCTCGGAGGGATTCGAACCCCCAACCTTCTGATCCGTAGTCAGATGCTCTATCCGTTGAGCTACGAGCGCCGGACAACGAAGGGTAACGATACACGCGGGACCGGGGTGGGTGCCAATCGGCTCCCCAGCGAGCGTGAGTACGGCGTACGGAGGCCTGTCGGTACGCCGTACGAGGGCTAGTTGAGGAGGGTTTTTACGGAGCCGCCGGACTCTGTCAGCTTGGTGCCCAGGCCGGCCAGGGCTTCGCCTACTGAGGCGAGGATGCCGGAGAGGTCTGTCAGGTTGCCGGCCAGGCTTTCGATTTCGGTGGCTACGCCGCCGATGCTGCCGCTGCCGTCGTTGAGGCGTTTGGCGGCCGCGTCGCCGATGCCGGGGATCTTGTCGAGTTCGCCGGCCAGACCGGCGAGCATGCCGGCTGCGTCGTGGAGTTTGTCCTTGGCCGAGTTCATCGTCGTCGCGCTGCCGGTGAGCGCTTTGCGGGCGCCGCCCTCGCCGTCGTCGCCGACCAGGGCGCCGGCGGCCTTGGCTGCCTGCTCGCCGGCTTCGGCCAGGCCGGTACCGATCGTCTTCATCAGGTCCGGGAGACGGCCGATGAAACCGAGCGCGTCGTCCGGCAGGTCCTTGACCAGCTTCAGCAGTTTGTCGAAGTCGTCGGAGTTGTCCAGTACGAACCCAACGGCCTTTTTCACATCACCGAGGTCACGCCCACCCAGCAAATCCCCTAGATCCATGCCGGGATGGTATTCCCCAAAGCACGCCAGAGGGGTCAGAAGTCGGCAGGTGTCGTCCGCTGTTCAGCCCGCAGCTCATTCAGCAACGAAGGCGTGATCTCCACCCCAGACGCGGCAGCCGCAGCCACCGCCCGGAAGTAGTTCTCGTAGCCCGCCGGCGTGAACACTGTGGTCAACCGCGCCGCCTCAGAGGTCGCGTTCCGGTAGCCGTGCGCCTGCCCGCGCGGCACCGACACCGACCCACCCGCTCCAACAGTCAGTACGCCGTCCGCCGTGTCGAAGGTGACCTCACCCGCGACAACCAGGAAATACTCCTCATGCGCGTGATGGACGTGCGGCGCCGCTCCCAGCGCACCGGCGGCGAGCACGGAGTCGACGACGGACAGAGCGCCACCGGTCTGCGAGCCGGAGATGCGCACGGTGAAGACGCCGAACGGCAACTCGAGTACTTCACCAGCGGTACCGACGACGATGTCCGGGAAGGAAGTCACCGCCGCAGCATAGGCAGGAACCAGGACCATCCCCGGAGCGTCAAAGGCGACGTCCGGGGTAAAGCGAAGGGGAATTTCTGCGTGGCAAGCGTCGCGAGCATGGCTGGTCCGCTCGTTCGGGGTACTGCGATCGCCTGTGGCATCGCCGCAGTCGCCGGACTGGGCATCGGGATCGCCGTCGGCAAACCCGCGCAACCGGACGACCTCCAGTCCGCACGCCTGCTCCCCGAGGACCTTTGCGCCAGACTCGGCGACATCTCCACATTGTTGCCCAAGGCCACCACGGCGAGGCTGATCCAAACAGGCAGCACCGAGCTGACCTGCGCCGTCCCAGAGCCGACGGCAGCGTCCCTCACGATCAGGATCACCCCGTACTCCGGCCGCCAAGCGGGCCCAGGCCGCTCACCATTCGTGCCGGCCGAAGTGGCCAGGCAGTCCTTCGACCGCAAGCCCTGGCCGATGGTCAAGGATCGGCCGTACCCGACCAAGCTCGACAAGCGCGCCGGTACCAACGGACGGGACTCGCACGTCGCAGTACTCGTGTACCGCGGCGACCTGACCGTTCAGGTGGACTACGCCGCGTACCCGATCGACCTGGTCGCCGCACAGCGGGCAGTTCAGGTATTGGCCGACCGGGCCCTCTGGGAGAGCAAGTGAACGCCACACCGGAACTCCACGGGTATGAGCTCGACCAGCGGCTACTGGAGCACCCACTGGCCGAGATCTGGCGCGGGCGTTCCTTCACCGGCATGGAGATCGTCGCGCTCGTCCTCAGCGACAGGGGCGCAGCAGATCCGCAGGTCCGCGACAGGTTGACCAGCGCGAGCCGTACGGCCGCACTGGAGCCCCACGAACAGCAGACGCCGCTATGGGCGGCAAACCTCACTGCAGACCGCCCGTACGCCGTAACGCAACTAGTGCCCGGCCAGTCAGGCGCAGAGCGACTCCTGGATCCCCTCGACGGCCTACTAGGCAACGACCAGGAGTCGGTAGACGCAGTGCGCAGCCAGTTGGCGCAGTACGGCGCACTACCAGTCCCAACTGACCAGGAGCCGAGCAGCCAAGACGCAGTGGCCAGCAGCCAGAACGCAGCAGTGGCCAACGGCCAGAAGGCAGTAGTCAGCAGCAAACGCTGGTGGCCGAGGCTACTAGCAGTACTAGCGGTGCTAGGAGTTTTCTGCGCTCTCTACTCCGTCGGAACCAAGATCGGCACAGAGACCAAGGAGCAGCGACCGGCAGTACCGGCCCCTGCGCCGCTGGTCAGCCCTGAGCCGCTGCCGTCCCCCGGACCCCTGCACGCCCCGAAGTAACCGTCTAAGACCACCCAAGACCCGCAAACACCCCGCGTGACCACCCCGCGGCCGGATTTTTTGCTGGGAAAGCCCTTGTCGGCGGAAATCTGTGACGGGCCTCACGTCCAGCCGGTTCTCAACACCCGGTCCGGTCGCGTACCGTTAGTACCACTTGCACACTGGTATACGCCCACTAGACGTACTGGTATGCGACAGATCACACCGCCAGCCAGCTGAATCGAACCGCCGGAGACCCCGGCGGCCGACGTCGTACCCAAACCTCAGCGTCGAGGGCCGGGAGTACACGCCGGGACGATCGCGAGCGAGAGGGAATGAGCCGCCGATGACGACAACCGCCAGCCCTGCCCATACCGAGACTGCCCTCAGAGTCGAGAGCCCGCCGACGACGACACCGGCCTACGACCTGAGCAACGCCCCGACTGAGCACCAGGGCCTGCTGGCCTGGGTTGCCGAGGTTGCCGAACTCACCCAGCCCGACCGGATCCACTGGGTCGACGGCTCGGACGCGGAGTACACCAAGCTCACCGACGAGCTGATCGCCGCCGGCACGCTGGTCCGGCTCAACGACGAGAAGAAGCCGAACTCGTTCTGGGCCCGCACCGACCCCTCCGACGTCGCCCGGGTCGAGCAGCGCACGTTCATCTGTTCGGTCGACGAGGCCGACGCCGGCCCGACCAACAACTGGATGGCGCCGGCCGAGATGAAGGCGCTGATGACGGAGCTGTACCGCGGCAGCATGCGCGGTCGGACCCTGTACGTCGTGCCGTTCTGCATGGGCCCGCTGACGGCCGAGGTGCCGATGTTCGGCGTCGAGATCACCGACTCGGCGTACGTCGTCGCGTCGATGCGGATCATGGCCCGTACCGGCTCCGAAGTACTGGCGAAGATGGGCACCGACGCGAAGTACGTGCCCTGCCTGCACTCCGTCGGTGCCCCGCTCGCACCAGGCCAGAAGGATGTCACCTGGCCGTGCAACGACGAGAAGTACATCGTCCAGTTCCCCGAGGAGCGGACGATCTGGTCGTACGGCTCCGGTTACGGCGGCAACTCCCTGCTCGGCAAGAAGTGCTACTCGCTGCGCATCGCCTCCGCGATGGCCCGCGACGAGGGCTGGCTGGCCGAGCACATGCTGATCCTCAAGCTGATCTCGCCGGAGAAGAAGGTCCACTACATCGCGGCGGCGTTCCCGAGCGCGTGTGGCAAGACCAACCTGGCGATGCTCGACCCGACGCTGGAGGGCTGGGAGGTCGAGACGCTGGGCGACGACATCGCCTGGATGCGTTTCGGCGAGGACGGCCGCCTGTACGCCGTGAACCCCGAGTTCGGGCTGTTCGGCGTCGCCCCCGGTACCGGCTGGAAGACCAACCCGAACGCGATGCGCACGATCGAGAAGGGCAACTCGCTCTTCACCAACGTCGCGCTGACCGATGACGGTGACGTCTGGTGGGAGGGCTACTCGCAGACCCCGCCGAACCACCTCACGGACTGGAAGGGCCGCGAGTGGACGCCGGAGTCGGACGAACTCAGCAGCCACCCGAACAGCCGGTTCTGTACTCCGATCAAGCAGTGCCCGATCATCGCCGACGAGTACGAGGACCCCAACGGCGTACCGATCTCCGCCATCATCTTCGGCGGCCGCCGCGCGACCACGGTGCCGCTGGTGACCCAGTCCCGCGACTGGGACCACGGTGTCTTCATGGGCGCGACGCTGTCGTCCGAGACCACCGCCGCGGCGGTCGGCCAGGTCGGTGTCGTCCGGCGCGACCCGATGGCGATGCTGCCGTTCCTCGGCTACAACGCCGGTGACTACCTGAACCACTGGCTGACCGTCGGCAAGGAGCACGACGCCGACAAGCTGCCGAAGATCTTCTACGTGAACTGGTTCCGCAAGGACGAGGCCGGCAAGTTCGTCTGGCCGGGCTTCAGCGAGAACGGCCGGGTGCTCAAGTGGATCATCGAGCGCCTCGACGGGACGGCTGACGCGGTCGAGACCCCGATCGGTCTCGTACCGACCGCGGACGCGCTCGACGTCACCGGCCTGGACCTCAGCCTCGAGGCCCTGCAGGTCGCGCTGAACGTCGACGACGAGGAGTGGAAGGCCGAGCTTCCGCTGATCGAGGAGTGGTTCACCAAGCTCGGCGACAAGGTCCCGGCGACCCTCAAGCTCGAGCTCGACAACCTGAAGGCCCGCCTCGGCTGACGCTGTAGCTGTAGCTGTAGCAGTACCTGACATACCCCGTACGCCGACCAGCTGACCGGAAGCCAGCGCCGTCGGACTGCAGAAGCGCCCCGACCCTTATGGGCCGGGGCGCTTCGCCTTTAGGTTGAGCGCATGGAGATTCCGGGGAGTGTGCGGGAGTTGCTGGAATCGGATGCCCTCGCGCATCTGGTGACGATCAATCCGGATGGGAGTCCGCAGGTCTCGGTGGTGTGGGTCGGCGTGGACGGGGACGAGATCGTCGCCGCGCACGTGCCCAACAACCGCAAAGTACAGAACATCCGGCGTGACGGGCGGGTCGCGCTGTCGATCGAGACTGATCGGCACAACGAGATGGGCCTGACGGAGTACCTGGTGATCAAGGGGACGGCACGGATCACCGAAGGAGGCGCGGTCGAGTTGCTGCGGGGCCTGGCGAAGGTCTACCAGGGACCGGATGCCGACTTTCTGCCTGGCGATGATCTGCCGGGCGGGTACATCACGCACATCACCGTCGACAAGATCTCAGGTGTCGGCCCGTGGACCTAGCCTGTCGACGGGGATCCGGCAGGTGAGTTCGCGGCCGTCGGGGGCCGTGTACTGGACCAGAGCCGTCCAGCCGTCGGCGTGATGCAGGCGGCCGATCAGCCAGGCCGGTTGCCAGGTGTCGTCGATCAGGGCGACGACGTGGGCGGGTAGGGCGAGAGCGAGAATGATTCTCAGGTCGTACGCCGCCGGGCGTACCGCGAAATCCGTCATCAGCACCACAGCCTTTCGTGAGGGGCGCGAACGTCCCAGAGAGCCTCACGAAACTGGACGTGACGACAGTACCCAATCGTCGAGGGACTATGACATTCCCAGCGTCGACTCGCGGGGAATCAGGTGGGTCGGGAGTTCCAGTACGCCGTGATGCGGCTCCCCGGCGATGGCGTCGAGCAGCAATGTCGCAGTACGACGGCCAACCTCCTCCAACTGGAGATCGACCGTCGTGAGCGGCGGCCGGCTCGCCTCGGCCATCACCGACCAGTTGTCGTAACCGGTGACCGCCACGTCGACCGGTACTGACTTGCCCAGCTCGCGCAGTCGGTCGCAGACGCCACGGGCGAGCTGATCGCTGCCGCAGGTGATCGCATCGGGGTGCGAGCTGCGCAGCAGTTGATCGACCGACTGGCGCCCCCACCGCTCGCTCCACTCACCGAAGAGTGGCTCACCCACAAAGGCGTTGCCTGCAGCGGTGGCCACCGCCTGGGCTCGCTCGGTGGCCGATCGATGGTTGGCCGGACCAGTGACGTGAGCGATCCGCGAGCGCCCGAGCCCCAGCAGATGCGTGACGACCGAGGCCGCGCCACCTGCGTCGTCGACGATCACCGAGGCATCGTCCGGATCAGTGGACGCAGCCAGCGCATAAACAACCGGCAGCGGTACGTCGATAGGCCCGCGCGGCTCAGTACGCCGGCCGGTCACCACGATCCCGTCGACCCGCCGCGCGATCAGCGACCGCAAGTAGTGCTGCTCCCGCAGCGGATCGTCGCGGGTGTCGCACAGAATCGTCGCCAGCTCACCGGCGCTCAGCACATCCTCGACCCCACGCATGATCGGGATGCTGAACCGCCCCGAACTGTCCGTGGTCAACAAGGCCACCGTGTACGTCCGCCCCGACGACAGCGCCCGCCCGCGCGTATCCGGCGTGAACCCGAGCTGCTCGGCCGCCCGCCGAACCCGCTCCCGCGTCGCCGGGCTCAGCTGGCCGGTGTTGTTGAGCGCCTTCGACGCCGTCCCCGCGGACACCCCGGCGAGCGCGGCCACGTCCACGATCCGCGCCTGCTGCCTCATCTTTTCCTCCCGAGCCCTGCCATCCTGCCTGGCGACAGCTTAGTATCGATCACGGAAAACGTGTGCCGTTTTTCCGTCCGTGCAGCAAGTAAGTGTGATGCAACCCGCCCCGAACCATCACGCGAAAGGCTTCACCATGGTCGAAGGGATCCACCGTCGTGACTTCCTGCTTGCCACCGGCGCCCTGGCTGTCGGCATGACCGTCAATCCAACCGCCGCACACGCCACTGGGCCGCGTGCCTCCAGAGGCGGCCACTACGTCCCCAACCGCGCTCCCCTGCAACCAGTACCGTTCCAGAAGCTCCCACCCGGTGCGATCGAGCCCCGCGGCTGGCTGGCCCAGCAGCTCGACTTGCAGGTGAAGGGCCTTTGCGGGCGGTACGACGAGATCTCCGACTTCCTCCCCTACGAGGGCAACGGCTGGGTCGACCCGGCGCAGGGTGCGTGGGAGGAGCTGCCCTACTGGCTCAGGGGGTTCGGCGATCTCGGCTATGTCACCGGCGATACCGGCGTACTGACCAGGGCCGAGCGCTGGCTCAACGGGATCATCGCTACCCAGGCTGGCGACGGGTGGTTCGGCCCTACGCGGTTGCGGACGTCGCTGGAGGGTGGGCCCGACTTCTGGCCGGGTATGCCGCTACTGGCCGCTTTCCGCTCTTGGCAGGAGTACAGCGGTGACGAGCGGGTCATCCCGTTCATGACGCGCTATCTGCAGTTCCAGGACAACCAGCCGGCCGAGGTCTTCAACCGGTCCTGGGGCGCCTTCCGCTGGGGTGACAACATTGACAGCGCCTACTGGCTCTACAACCGCACCGGTGATGAGTGGTTGCTCGACCTGGTCGCCAAGATGCACTCGGGCTCGGCCGACTACGTCAACGGCATCCCCACCTGGCACAACGTCAACCTGGCGCAAGGCATCCGGGAGCCACTGCAGTACGGGCTGCTGAGCGGCGATCCCAGCCACAGCGCAGCGACGTACCGGAACTACGCGACGATCATGGGCCTGTATGGGCAGTTCCCCGGCGGTGGGTTCGCTGGGGACGAGAACTCGCGACCTGGTTTCGGCGACCCGCGGCAGGGCTTCGAGACGTGCGGGATCGTCGAGCTGATGCATACGTTCGAGATGCTGACCCGCTTCACCGGCGATACCGACTGGACGGACCGCTGCGAGGAGCTCGCCTTCAACCTGCTCCCAGCCTCGTACGACGAGCAGCAGCGGGTCATGCACTACATCACCTCCGCCAACAGCATCCAGCTGGACGACCGGGTGAAGCATGGGCAGTTCCAGAACGGTTTTGCCATGCAGGCTTACAAGTACGGGGTGCATCAGTACCGCTGCTGCCCGCACAACTACGGCATGGGCTGGCCGTACTACGCACAGGAGCTCTGGCTGGCCACTACCGACAACGGGCTGGCCGCCTCTATGTATGCCGCCAGCAAGGTCACAGCGAAGGTCGGGGCAGCCGGTACTCCGGTCAGCGTCGTCGCAGACACCGAGTACCCGTTCGGGGACACGATCACCTTCACTGTTGACGGGAGTGCTCGGTTCCCCTTGTATCTAAGGGTTCCTGGCTGGGCAGGCGACTTCACTGTCACAGTCAACTCGGTTCGGACGCCTGCGCGGGCTGAGGGCGGCTGGGTCAAGCTGGACCGCGCCTGGCGCTCAGGGGACCGGGTGAAGCTGGTACTGCCGATGCGGACGACTACTCGCGTCTGGCCGGACAACCATGGAGCTGTGTCGGTCTCTCGCGGCCCACTGACGTATTCGCTGGCTATCGAGGAGCGCACGGAGGCGATCGGCGGCACAACGGAGTGGCCGGAGCTAGCCGTCTACCCGGAGTCCCCCTGGAACTACGGCCTGGTCGCCGGTAGTGGGTTTGACCTTGTACGCCGTACTGTTCCGCGCGGCGCTAATCCCTTCACTCACGCCGGTACGCCGCTGCTCTTGAAGGGGTCGGCTCGCCGCATCCCCGAGTGGGAGGCGGACTCCGAGGACGTGGTCGGTCTGCTCCAGGCCAGCCCGGCGCGGTCGACCCAGCCGGTGGAGCAGGTGACGCTGGTACCGATGGGGGCGGCGCGGTTGCGCATCACCTCGTTCCCGTCGGTGGCTAGCGGAGGTACTGCGTGGCGGTATCGCACTCGGGTCACTGCTTCGCATGTGAATGACGCGGACTCGCTGGAGGCTGTTGACGACGGGCGTACTCCGTCGTCGTCGGCAGACACGTCCATACCGCGCTTCACCTGGTGGGATCGGCGGGGGACGATTGAATGGATCCAGTACGACCTGCGGTCGGTGCGGGCGGTGTCTGGGGTGGCGGCGTACTGGTTCGACGACACCGGGTCCGGGGCATGCCGGGTGCCGGCGTCTTGGCGGGTGCTGTGGCTGGACGGTTCTACGTGGCGGGCTGTCGAGGGCGCATCGGCGTACGGGGTGGATCGCGACCGGCTCAACTCGGTTTCGTTTGCTCCTGTGCGGGCGCAGTTCCTGCGGGTTGAGGCAGTACTGCAGCCGACCTTCTCTGGCGGGCTGCTGGAGCTGAGCTTCGCCTGACCCATCTGCCCGCCGCAGATTCGGGGAGCGCGTCTGCGGCGGGCGGATTAGGTTGGCGAGATGAAAATCGGAGTGATGCTGCCGGTCGGTGGGAACGACGGTCCGACCGGAGAGATGCCGACCTGGGCGGACACGAAGGCGATGGCGGTGGCGGCCGACGAGGCCGGGCTGGACTCGGTGTGGCTGGCCGATCACTACTTCTACAAGGCGCCTGACGAGACGATCTACGGGATGCACGAGTCGTGGACGCTGCTGAGTGCGGTCGCCGCGGTGACCTCGCGGGTGGAGCTGGGGAACATGGTGCTCTGCTCGTCGTTCCGGGATCCGGGGCTGACGGCCAAGATGGCGGCGACGCTTGACCTGGTGTCGGACGGGCGGTTGATCCTTGGCGTCGGGGCTGGTTGGCACGATCCGGAGTACGAGGCCTTCGGCCTGCCGACCGACCATCGGGTGGGCCGGTTCGAGGAATGGCTGGAGATCGTCGCCCGGTTGCTGCGGCACGAGACGGTGACGTTCGACGGTACGTACCACCGGGTGAAAGACCTGGCTTTGCAGCCGCCACCCTTGCGCCAGATCCCTCTTCTGGTCGCAGCCCGCAGACCCCGCATGCTCGACCTCACCGCCAAGTGGGCCGACCAGTGGAACACCGCCTGGTTCGGCGAGGCCGACGACACGGTCAAGTCCCGCCTCGACGACATGAGGTCCGCCATCGCCGCCACCGACCGCCCAGCCGATGCTGTCGAACTCACCGTCGGCATCACCGTCACAGACCCCAACCAGCCCTCCGTAGCCGAGCCTGAGGCGAACACCCTCAAGGGCTCAATCGAAGACCTAGCCCAATCCTTCAAGCACTACGAGTCCCTGGGCGTAACCCACCTGATCGCCGGTACAGAACCCATGACACCACGCTCCGCCGAACGCCTAGCCGAAGCCAAACACCTAGCCTTCGACTAACCACCAGCCCGCCGTACACAGGCTCATGGCGCTGCGCGCCACCTCGCCTCCACCTGGATGCTGACGACATCAACCCCTTCGATGCCGACCAGCCCATGAGCGAACGTAACCACCCCATGCATGCCCCGCCATCGCCAGCTCGTGGCGCCGAGCGCCACCTCGCTCCGCCTGGATGCTGACGGCGTCGACCTCCTTTGGCGCGGTCAGCCCTGGAGGTGAATGTGGTCACCCCGGGCCTGTCCCCAGACCAGAGGCGTCGATCAGCGCAGCACCCGAGCCACCGGTGGTTCGACGATCGCCGACGCCGTCGACGCGGGCATGGGTGGTGGTCACAGGTGCAGCTCCGCCCCCGTCCCTAGCTCGTGGCGCTGGGCGCCACCTCGCCCACGCCTTGATGCTGACGACATCGACCCCTTCGATGCCGATCAGCCCTGGAGGCGGAGGTGTCACCTCGGGCATATCCCGGACCAGACGTGCCGACGATTGCAGCGAGTGCGACGACCCGGCAGAGCCACCTGCCGTCAGGAACATACTGCTCGCCCCACGGTCGGCCTACGCCGTCCGGCTCGTGGCGCTGCGCGTACCTCGGCCTGGGTGGTAACTCTGGCTGCCTCCTGCTGGTAGGCACGAGAGCCCTGCCCCAAGCGGCCGTTGGCGTCAGCGTCGGGGGGAAGCCGAGGGGGCGCGGGGCGGGCGGTCATCACACGCCTACTCACATTCCTCCTGCAGCGTGAGCGAAGTGCGGGCTCAGGGTCGGGTCGCTTGTGGGTTGATGTCGTGCTTGGTGTGTCGTGGCGGTCCGGGGCCGGGGTGGCGCCAGGCGCCACGAGGTGTGGCGGGAGGCGGCTGGGCGATCGGGTGGGCTGACGTGGCTGGTCGCGCCATGGGCTTGGCGGCTCGGGCAAGCCGTGGAGCCGGCGGGCTCGGGCGAGCCGTGGAGCCGGCGGGCTCGGGCGAGCCGTGGAGCCGGTGGGGCGGGAAAGCGGTGGAGCTGGTGGGGGCGGGAAAGCAGAGAGCCGCCTCGCCTTGCGGCTGGGCGGCTCTCGGGTACTGCGGAGGCGGAGGGATTTGAACCCTCGAGAGGGGATTACCCTCAACCCGCTTAGCAGGCGGGCGCCATCGACCGGACTAGGCGACGCCTCCTCCGCGCATCCGACTGCGATGCGACGACGGCCAAGACTATCCGGACAACCGGCCCGGCAGCAAAGTGGGGCCGGATGGCCGTCTTGGGGGCGGGTTCCGTTCCCCTGTAACCTGGCCGAATCGACGGGGGTCGTAACTGACGTCAACCAAGGAGGCCGTGTCGGCGTCTGAGTAAGAGGGACCTACTCTGACGGTCCCGCACGCCGCCACGTCGTCGATCAGGGAACGGAGCCATGACGCGGAGTACTCGCGCAGCTGGACGCAGGTCCGCGCCTCGCGCCAACCGGTCCCGGCAACGCGCCCAGCGCGCCTACCGCAGCCGGACCGTCTCCAAGGCCCTCGGCCTGACCCTGGTCAGTGCTCTGATCCCCGGCCTCGGTTTCGTCCTGGGCGGCCGTAAGAAGCTCGGTGCGTTCGTGATCACCCTGTACGCCGGCCTGCTGCTGCTCGCCGCGTACGTGGCCCTCACCCAGCGTGGCGCCATCGTCGACCTCGCCGTCAACCCGAGCCGGCTGCTGCTGGCCACCGGCGGCGTCCTGGTGATGGGCTTGATCTGGATCTGCATCGTCGTCTCGTCCCACAAGCTGCTCCGCCCGATCAGCCTGACCTCGGTCGGCCGGTTCACCGGTTCAGCCTTCGTGGGCCTGCTCTGTTTCGGTATCGCCGTCCCGACCACCTTCGCCGCGCAGACCGTGATGGCCCAGCGCGACCTGGTCGGCAGCGTCTTCAAGTCCGAGAAGGACTCCAAGAGCGCCACCCGGCCGAACGTCGACAAGAAGGACCCGTGGGCCAAGAAGCCCCGGCTCAACATCGTCCTGCTCGGCGCCGACGACGGCGTCGGCCGCGAAGGCACCCGGACCGACACGGTGATCGTCGCCAGTATCGACACCAAGACCGGTGACACCGCGCTGATCTCGCTCAGCCGGAACTGGATGCGGATGCCGTTCCCCGAGGACTCCCCGCTGCACGAGAAGTTCCCCGACGGGTACTACGACCCGAGCGGCCCGGCCGAGCAGCCGGAGTACTACCTGGACTCGATGTACGACAACATCCCGAAGAAGTACCCGGGCCTGCTGGGCGCGACCGACAACATGGGCGCGGACGTGCTCAAGCTGTCGGCCGGCGCGGCCCTCGGTCTCGACATCGACTACTACATGCAGGTCAACCTCAAGGGCTTCGAGCAGATCATCGACGCCCTCGGCGGGATCACCGTCAACATCAACTACAAGGTGCCGATCGGCGGCGACTACGGCGCCGGCCCGGGTTCGAACACGGCCCGCAAGCCGTCCGGCTACCTGCAGCCCGGCCCCAACCAGAAGCTCAACGGCCACGACGCCCTCTGGTTCGCCCGCGGCCGGTACGGCCTGAGCGACCCGTCCCGGCAGGAGCGGCAGCGCTGCACGATCCACGCCTTGGTGAACAGCGCGAGCCCGGCCGCCCTGGTGACGAGCTACAACCAGATCGCCGCCGCCGGCAAGCAGCTGCTGCGCACCGACATCCCGGGCGACATCCTGGGAGACTTCATCGAGCTCGGCCTCAAGGTGAAGAACGCCAACGTCACCAACGTCGACCTGGACAAGTCGAAGAACTTCCCGACCGGCCAGAACCCGGACTACGAGGCGATGCGCGAGCTGGTCCAGAAGGCGATTCAGCCGAAGACCAAGCCGGTCGCCTCGACCCCGTCCGGCAAGCCGTCTTCCTCGACGACGAAGAAGCCGGGCAAGAAGACGACGACCGTGAAGCCCCCGGCCGGCGAGCCGCAGAACCTCGCCGACGCCTGCGCCTACGACCCCACCCAGACCGGCAACTGACGGACTCGACCGGACCCGCCAGCTGAGTCGGCGGTGGGGGTTGAGATCCTGGGGGGATGCGTACGACGTACCGGATGCGGCCGGGTCGGTTTCTTGGGGTTCCGGCTGCTGGGGTGATGCTGCTTGGCGTGGCGGCGGTGCTTTGGGGGGTCGGGGTGCCGGACGCGGCGGTGGCTGTGTTCGGCGTACTCGGTGGGCTCGTGGTGCTGGCCGGGCTGTGGATCCTCGCCCGGCCGCCGGTGCTGCTGAGGCTGGGCTCTGATGACGTCCAGGTACGCGGGCTGCGGACCGCGTGGACCGATATCACCGCAGTCGGCCGGACCGGTACCACGCAGGGCCAGGCGATCGTCCTGCGAACCAAGCAGGAGGAGCACTCCGTCCTCATCCCCGTGCAATGGCTAGCGCCGGCGCGGCTGGACAAGCTCGAGGCCGAGCTGCGCGAGCGGCTCAACAAGGCCAACGGTTACACGATCTGGGACGGCACTGCCGCGGAGACCGCCGACCCCGCAGAATAAGGGTCGATTGTTTGACCTGACAAAGACTTGACAAAGGGGAGTCCGGAGACCGTGCTGTCGTTCGAGATGTCGTCCGAGGAACTGCTCGCCTACCAGGGGACCAATCCCCGGCCGGCCGATTTCGACGAGTTCTGGGAGAAGTCGCTGGCCGAGCTCGCGGCGACCGACCCGGAGACCGAGTTCGCCCCGGCGACCGACTTCCCGCTGCCGTTCGCGACGGCCGAGCACCTCTACTTCACCGGCACCGGCGGCTACCGCGTGCACGCCAAGGTGCTCCGCCCGCACAACCCAGAGGGCCCCGCGGTACTGATGTTCCACGGGTACGGCGGTGAGCAGCCGAACTGGGTCGACCTGCTCCCGTACGCCGCCCGCGGGTTCACCGTCGCGGCTCTGGACGTACGGGAGCAAGTCGCGTACCGGAGCGAGTCGCAGCAGCCCAACAGCTTCTCGCTACGCAACCACCTCGTCGAGGGCCTGGACGGCGGCCCAGAGTCGTTGCTGTACCGGCACGTCTTCCTGGACACCCGCCGGCTCGTCGACATCGTCAGCGCCCTGCCCGGGGTCGACGCCGCACGGATCGGTACGACCGGCTGGAGCCAGGGCGGCGGCCTCAGCCTGGTCGCCGCGGCGCTGACGCCGACCGTCAAGTACACGGCGGCCGTGTTCCCTTTCCTGGCCGACTACCAGCGCGCGTGGGAACTCAACCTCGACAAGGGCCCGTACAACGAGATCACCACCTGGTTCAAGAAGCGCGACCCCAGGCACCTGCGCGAGCAGGAGGTGTTCACGACGCTCGGCTACATCGACCTACAGCACCTGGCAGCCCGGATCCAGGCCGAAGTTACGCTCTACTCCGGCCTGGAGGACCAGACCTGCCCACCGTCGACGCAGTACGCGGTCTACAACAAGCTCACCAGCCCGAAGCAGCACCGCACCTATCCGGACCTCGGCCACGACGACCTCCCGGGCGCCCACGACGAGATCTTCCAGCTGCTGAGCCAGAAGCTCTGATCCCCTCGGTAGCCCCGCAGTACCCGCCTCCACCTTTTAGGTGAGTACTGCGCGGCCGCCTTGGCATCAGTTCGCCTCTTTACCGACCCAGTAGTGCCAGGGTGGAGAAGCCACTGGAGACCGGGTCAGACCGTCCGGCCAAGTGGCCGGCAGATCATGACTCCGAGCTGCGTACAAAATCACCTCCGATGCGGTCCGGTCGCCGCGAACGGCGACTCGTGTGGCTGTCTCGGCACGCATGTCCGCCAGGTAGTGGATGGCGGGCAGGAACTCGGCACTCAGCCGAGGACTCAGCCGGCCGACAGGTTCGTCGTCCAGCCTGATCTCCACGACCATCTGATGCCGGTCCTGGAACCCGTCCTCCTCCTCGACGGCGTGCATCGTCCCGTACGCCCAGCACTCGCCTTCCGGCCGGAAGAACGGTGTCAGGACGTCCGGCTTGACCTCACTGCCCGGTACGACGATCCCGCTGCCCGGCGGCAGCAGGTGGTAGCTCCCGGGCGGTGGCAGGTTGACCGGGACCAGCATGTGCGGCTGGCCCAGAGCGACGGCGACGCTGGCGTGGAACTCGGTGCCGTTGTCGCCCTTGCCCTCCCAATCGGCGGGCTCCCATTCACTGACCCACAGGTGGCAAGGGACCTGCGGTTGCAGACCCTGCGCCACCAGTTCCGACAACACCGGGTGGTACCGGTGCGCATCGTCCCTCGGCAAGTAGCCGACCACACTTCCCTGCACCCGAACAGCGATCGAGCGAGGGTCGAAGCGGTTCCGCGGTTCCGGGACCAGGTCCGCGGTGGTGTCCAGGTCTGCGCCACGCGCCGGGATCGGATCAGGAAACAAGCGACGGATCGCCTGCTCGTGCGGAGCCTCCCGCACGACTTCCTGCCCACACCACAACGCATCTCCCCACAGACTGAACGGAATCGATTCCATCTCTGCCCTCCAGTCCCCGTTGACCGGTTTACTCGGCTCATCCCGTCCAGACCCCTGGCCGTTACACCGAGTGAGCGTATGAGAACTAGACTGCCCACACCAGAGGAGTTTCACGCATGAAAAAAGGACCTGTTGCGCAACAGTGTTGTACGGTCCGAACTCTGGACGGGGCGCGTCTTGTGCAGCGAGCAAAACGGTGAAGAACGTGCAGATGCACGGGAAGGAACGTCATGCAGGCGAGTCATGCAGTTGCTTCAAGCATGGTTGATGCGGAGCAGATCGAGGCCGCGGTCGAGCGGCTGGACGGGATCGCGGTCCGTACTCCGCTGCAGCGCAACCCGCGACTCTCCGCACGCACCGGCGCCGACGTCTGGCTGAAGCGCGAAGACCTGCAGATCGGCCGTTCCTACAAGCTCCGCGGCGCCTACAACCTGATCGCCCAGCTCGAGGACGCGGCGAAGAAGGCCGGCGTGGTCTGCGCGAGCGCCGGCAACCACGGCCAGGGCCTGGCTTATTCGTGCAACACCCTCGACGTCCACGGCCGCGTCTACGTTCCCCGTACTACGCCACGCCAGAAGCGGGACAGGATCGCGGCACTCGGCGGTTCGCAGGTCGAGGTGATCGTGACCGGCGACACCTATGACGATGCGGCCGCAGCCGCTCTGGCCGAGGCAACTGCCACCGGCGCGACGCTGGTCCCCGCCTTCGACGACCCCAGAACCGTTGCAGGACAGGGCACGGTCGCCATCGAGATCCTTGAGCAACTCGGCCAGGCGCCCGACGTACTGGTCGTGCCCGTCGGCGGTGGAGGGCTGATCGCGGGTGTGGCGACCTGGCTCGCGCAGCGGCATCCCGGCGTACGGGTTGTCGGGGTGGAGCCGGGTGGCGCGGCGAGTATGGCTGCTGCGTTGGCTGCCGGCTCGCCTGTGACGCTGCCGCAGCTGGATAGCTTTGTGGATGGCGCTGCGGTACGCCGGGTCGGTGACGTGACCCTCCCATTGGTTGCGGCCGCTGGGGTGGAGATGGTGTCGGTGCCCGAGGGGCTGGTCTGCTCGGAGATGTTGGAGCTGTACCAAACGGACGGGCTGATCGCCGAGCCCGCCGGCGCCTTGTCGGCGGCGGCTCTGGGCAACGGGGTCGAGGTCAAGCCGGGCCAGACTGTCGTGTGCCTGCTGTCCGGTGGAAACAACGATGTCAGCCGGTACGGCGAGATCCTCGAGCGATCCCTTGTCCACAAGGGACTCAAGCACTACTTCCTGGTGACGTTTCCCCAGGAGCCGGGTGCCTTGCGGCAGTTCCTGGACGGCGTTCTCGGGCCTGATGACGACATCACGCTCTTCGAGTACGTGAAGCGCAACAACCGGGAGACCGGTGTCGCCCTCGTCGGCATCGAGATCGGCCGCCCCACTGACCTCACCGGTCTGCTCGACCGGATGGAGGCGGCCCCTCTCGACATCGAACGCATCAAGCCCGATTCGGCCGAGTTCCGCTACCTGATCTAGGCATCCGTCCGGCGCTGGGAGCGCCGGACGGATGCACGCGATCAGGGTTTCGGCAGCGACCAGACGTCCGCGATCGACGGGTCGTAGCCCGAGGCGGTCGCGTTGTGCTGGATCCTGACCCGGACGGTCGGATTGGTGAGCAGCGTCGGGTCGTCGACCACGAACTGGTACGTCTGCAGTCCGGCGCCCGGGCTGCTGATCACCCGGTGCTTGACCACCTTGCCGTTGACAAGGACCTCGTAGTCCTTGGTCTGCGCCTTGTCGTAGGTCTCCACCAGCCGCATCACGAACGGTTGGTTGGCCTTGATGCCGAGGTTGAACTCGAACCAGGCGCCCGGCACGAACATCCCGGCGTACCTTCGCGTCCTGCCGGCTTCCACGGTGGTCCCCGACGACGGCGCGGCCGTGAGCGAGTGCGCCGACTCGGACGCCATCAATCCGAGATCCACGTAGTCGATGGCGTTGGCCGGCTCCAGCGACTCGTTCACGGTGAAGCCGATCGACGGTGCGACGGCGTCGAGGAACTTCACCCCGAACGCCACCGGGCCTGCATTCACCGCGAGCGGTACCGCGATACGTGCCGTGATCGTGGTCTGCGTGCCTGGTGGCAGGGTCACGGGCTCGGTCGTCGGCGCGGTCCAGCCCTCAGGCACGGTCACCTCGAGCTTGCCGGTGACCGGGGCGGTCGAACGGTTCTTAACGACGGCCGAAACAGTGGCGGTCGTACCGGGCTCGCCCGCGGCCGGCGTACCGGTCGCGCTGAGCCGGATCGGCGCCGGCTCGACCACGAACCGGTAGGTGCCTGAGGCAACCGTCATCGCGACGGTCGAGCCCTCATCGACCACGTTGCTCACGTGGTCCGCACCGGCCAGCGGGTTGCCGCTCTCGGTGACCGCTCCGACGTTCGGTGCGGGGATCCGTACGGTCGCCGTCGTGTTGGCGGGCACGGTCACGTCGAGCGTCAGGCCGTATTCGGTCGTTCCCTTCCAGCGGCTGGCGATCTCGCCGTACGGGGTCTGGTACTTGTAGTCGGACGAGTCGATGCCATTGCCTGGCGTCGGTGCGATCAGCGCCTTGCGATAGCCCGGTTCGGCGGCCGAGACGCCGGCCAGCGTGCGGTACATCCACTCGCCGACTGCGCCGTACGCGTAGTGGTTGAAGGAGTTCATCCCGACGTCGTTGAAGGTGCCGTCCGGGTTGATCGAGTTCCAGCGCTCCCAGACCGTCGTGGCGCCCTTGCCGATCTCGTAACCCCAGGACGGGTACGAGGTGTTCTGCAACAGCTTGTACGCAAGGTCGGAGCGGCCGATCTTGGTGAGCACCGGCAGCAGTCCGTCGACACCGAGGAAGCCGGTCGACAGATGGGTGTCGCGCCGGAGGATCGTGTTGGCGAAGTGATCGCCGGCCGCGGTGATCTTGTCGGTCGGGACCAGGTCGTTGGTGAAGGCGAGGATGTACCCCGTCTGGCTGTCCGTGCCCACCGTGCCGTCGGCCGCGACGAACCGCGACTGGAAGGCGGCTTTGGTGTCTTCATAGACCTTCTGGTACTTCGCTGCGTCGGCCGTGTTGCCGATCGCGGCCGCCATCTGGCTCAACTGGCGAGAACCCTTGGCGATGAAGGAGGTACCGATCAGGTCGCCTGGGGTCGGGTCGTCGAGGTTCAGCCAGTCGCCATAGTCACCGCCACCACGGATGAGGCCATTGGAGCTGGCGACCAGGTAGTCGACATACCGGCGCATCGAGTCGTAGTGCTGGCTGATGACGGACGTGTCGCCGTACGCCTGCCAGATCGTCCACGGGACGTTGACGCCCGCATCGGCCCAGCCTGCGTTGCCCAGACCGCCGTCGAACGAGTTGGGCACGGTCGGTGCAACGCTTGCGTAGGCGCCGTTCGCGGCCTGGCTGTCGCGGAGGTCCTGCAGCCACTTGGTGAGGAAGGCCTGCGAATCCAGGTTGTAGACGGCCGTCCGGGCGAACACGTTGATGTCACCCGTCCAGCCCATCCGCTCGTCGCGAGCCGGGGTGTCGGTCGGGATCGAGAGGAAGTTGCCGCGTTGGCCCCAGACGATGTTGCTGTGCAGCTTGTTCACCAGGGCGGAGTTGGTGATGAAGCTGCTGGTCTTGGCTCCATCGGTGCCCATCACGACGCCGGTGACGGCGCTGGCCGGTGGGGCGGTGGGGAGGCCGCTCAGTTCGACGTACCGGAAGCCGTGGAAGGTGAATCTCGGCTGGTACGTCTCCGGGCCGCTGGTGGCGAACGTGTAGCGGTCGGTGGCCTTCGCGCTGCGCAGGTTGTCGGTGTAGAGGGTGCCGTCGGGGTTGAGGACTTCGCCGTACCGGATCTTGACGGTCTGTCCGGGGGTACCGGTCAGCTGGAACTTGCCGACGCCGACCATGTTCTGGCCGAGGTCGTAGAGGTAGACGCCGGGCGTAGGTGACGCGATCGCCTTGGCTGCGAGCTCTCCGGTGACCCGGACGGGCTGGTCGGTTTGCTGAGCCAGTTTCGACGTCGCGCTCGGCCTGACCTGGACCGGAGTCCAGTCGGTCGGGGTCTTGCGCGCGTCGTAAGTCTCGCCGTTGAGCAGATCAGCAGCCTGTACTGCGCCTGGCGCCGTCTCCCAGGTCGGGTCGGTGGCGAAGACGTCGGTCGTGCCATCGGTGTATGTGACGCGGAGTTGGGCGGAGAGGGCCGTCTGGCTGCCGTACTTGTTGGAGCCGAACATCGCTACGTTGCCGGCGAACCAGCCGTTGGCCACCTCGGCGCCGATCGTGTTGCTGCCCTTGGCGACGAGCTTGGTGACGTCGTAGCTCTGGGACTGGATGCGATGCGCGTAGTCGGTCCAGCCGGGGGCGAGGTGCTGGTCGCCGACCTTCTGGCCGTTGAGGCTCAGCTCGTAGATGCCCTGCGCGGCGGCGTACATCCGGGCCTTGGCGACCTTCTTGGGCAAGGTGATGCTCTTGCGGAAGACGGGGACAGCCTTGCCGGGGAGCCAGAGGTCGGTGTTGCCTTTGACCTCAAGGCCGCCGGTGGCGAGGACGGTGCCGTCGGGGAAGGTCTGGTCGCCCTTGGCGAAGGCCGTGTCGATGAGGGTCTTGCCTGCGGCGTTGGTGACCTTGAGGGTGTGGACGACGCCTGCCTCGACGCCGTTGGTGCGGAAGCCGACGAGGCCGGGGGCGTCGTGGTCGGAGCGGTCTCGTTGGTCGACCTGGGTGTTGTTGATCCAGGTGGTGATCGTGTGTCCGGCGATGGTGATCTTGAGGTGGTTGCGCTGCTTGAGGTTGACGCCGGTCAGCGGGATCTCACCGAGGAGGGTGTAGCCGGTGGACTGCTTCAGGTGGGGGCGGAGGGTCGGGCGGGCGTCGTTCTCCTGGTTGAGCTGCCACATGTAGCCGTTGCCACCACGGCCGCGGAAGAAGAAGCCGAGCGCGTCCTTGGTGAGGGTGACGTCGGCGTCGATCGTGTAGTCGGTCCACTCCGCGCCGGGCTGGTTGTCGGCGCCGATCCAGTCGCCTTGCCAGTCCTCGGGCTTCAGGTTCGCTGTCTCGAAGGTAGCGACCGTGGACCAGGCGGATGGGGTGCCGGTGTCGTCCCAGACGCGGACCTGCCAGAAGTACTGGGTGTACGGGGTCAGGGCTGGGCCGGCGTACGGGACGTCGACCGAGCGGTCGGAGGTGACGACGCCGCTGTTCCAGATGTCGGGGTCTGCGGTCTTGCCGGCGGTGGAGGCAACGTGCACCTCGTACTTCGTCTGGGCGGTGCCGCGGCGGGTGCCGTCGAGCTGCCAGCTCAGCCGGGGCGCGCCTGGGGCGATACCGAGCGGATTGGTGAGGCTGTTGGTCCGCAGGCCGGTCACGGTGGTGGGCCCGGCGGCTGGGTTGGCTGCGGCGGTTGGGGCGGCTGCCGGCGGTGGGGCGGCTGTGGCAGGTAGGAGCGGGGTCACCAGGACGGCGGCTGCCAGCAGGCTGCCGATGCGTAAACGGAGAGACATCTGGACGGACTCCTCGGGAGATTCGGGCGGGATCTTCAGACGGAGCACGGCACTCGGTGAGGCGAGGCCGAAACTGGACAGCGCGAACAGACCCGTCGGCTACGGAGTCGACAGGTGAACCTGGTTGAGATGAGTTGTGCCGACCGGCGGAGACGGTCGGGGTTGCCGGGGACGGTCGGGTTGCCGCTTGGCTGACGGAACCGGCGGAGACGGCTCCGGTAGTTGTCGGGGGCCAGCGGCTGTGGCCGGGCTGGTTGTCGGGGGGCCGGCGGCTGTGGCCGGGCTGGTTGTCGGTGCCCGGCGCGGGCGGTTGGGGTCGGGGGCGGTTAGAGGAGGCCGCGGCGGGCGGCCCAGACGATGGCTTCTACGGCGGTGCCGAAGCCGAGACGGTCACAGGCGGCGCGAGTGCGCCGGCGTACGGTGCGTTCGGACAGGTCGAGACGACGGGCAACGGAGTCCATCGGGAGACCGGTCGCGAGGAGTCGCAGGAGTTGCAGGTCGTCGTGGCTGATCTCGCGATGCGCCCCCCGCCCAACCCGAGCCAACGCTTCCCGAGCTCGCACATCCCGCCCCAACGACTCAGGCCCCGCCACGTCCGGTCCAAGCGGCTCGCGCGCTGCCATGTCCGGTCCAAGCGGCTCGCGCGCTACCACGTCCCGGGCGCTCACGTCCCGCCCGAGCGGCTCACGCCCCGGCCCCTCCCGGGCCACCAGGTCCCGAGCGAGCGGATCACGTGAGCGCGCCTCACGCGCATAAGCCTCCCGAGCAAACGCCTCCCGCGTCAGCGTGTCCCGAGGCGGCGGATCCCGAGGCGGCGGATCCCCCGCGTGGAGACCGCGGGCCTCCAGCTCACCGGTGCGCAGGGCGCCGGACTGTTGCTCGTCGGGGTACAGGTCGCGGGGCTCTGGATCACCACGGTGGAAGGCGCTCGGGTGCAGGGCGCGAGGGTCGGGGGGTTCGTGGCGGTGGGGGGTGGGTTGGGGAGGGTGGGGTGGGTTGTGGGTGATGGCTCGGAGGTGGGGTGGATTGGGGTGAGGGCGGTTCTCCGGGGCCAGGGGGTCGTTCTGGAGGGTGGTCATGGGGGGTCACCTTGTTCCGAACACCCGGGACTCGGCGGCGTCCCAGTCGGCCGGTTTGCCCTGCGGCTGGTAGGGCCGCAGCTTGTGGGTTGCGCGGACCAGTGCGCGCATCGCGGTCAGGTCGGGAAGCGGTTCTCCTAGTGCTCGCGCCTGGACTAGTACGTTGCCTAGGGCGGATGCCTCGACGGGCCCAGCCAGGACGGGCAGTCCGCAGGCATCTGCGGTCAGCTGGCACAGCAACTCGTTCTGCGAACCGCCACCGATCACATGGACGACATCGATCTCCCGCCCGGCGACTTCCTGCGCCAGCCGGAGCGTCCGGCGGTACGCCAGTGCGAGGCTCTCCAGCACACAGCGGGCGACGGCCGCGCGCGACCGCGGCGCATCCTGCCCGGAGCGTGCACAGAACTCCTCGATCCTCCCCGGCATGTTGCCGGGGGCAAGGAAACTCGGATCGTCCGGATCAATCAGTACTGCGAACGCCGGCGCCTCGGCAGCCGCGCGCAACAGTCCCGGCAGATCGTCATCCCCCCACACCCGCAGGCACTCCTGCAGGATCCACAGCCCCATCACGTTCCGCAAGAACCTGATCCGGCCGTCGACACCCCCTTCGTTCGTGAAGTTCGCCGCTTGCGCCTCGGCGGTCAGTACCGGCTCGTCAAGCTCCAGCCCGACCAGCGACCACGTCCCCGACGAGATGTAGGCGAACCGCTCCCCCTCCGCAGCCGGCACCGCAACCACCGACGACGCGGTGTCATGCGACCCCACCGCAATCACCGGAGTTGCCGGATCAAGCCCGGTCTCCTCAGCAACCGCCGGCAATAGCGGTCCAATCACCTGCCCAGCCTCACGAATTCCCGGCAACAACCCGGCCGGTACTCCGACCCGCCGCGCCAGTCCCTCGCTCCACCCCCGAGCCCGTACGTCGTACAACTGCGTGGTGGACGCGTTGGTCGCCTCAGCCCCGACCTCGCCGGTCAGCCAATACCCGAGCAGATCCGGAATCATCAACAACGTCGCAGCCTGCTCGAGCCCTCGCTCAGCGGCCAACTGATAGATCGTGTTGAAAGGCAACTGCTGCAAGCCAGTCACCGCATACAACTCATCCGCGGAAATGTGTTGAAGCACCCGCTCCATCACCCCGTCGGTGCGAGCGTCGCGGTAATGCACAGGATTCCCAAGCAACCGCCCCCGCGAGTCGAGCAACCCGTAATCCACCGCCCAGGAGTCGATCCCCACGCCAGCCAGCCCCGGCTGAGCCGTGGCCGGGCCGGCCGGGGATGCAGGGGCAGGGTGAGTCGGCGGAGTGGTGGCGGCTTGGGCGAGGGTGTTGGCGGCGGCGAGGCCGACCAGCGTCTCGCGGTAAAGGGCGAGGATGTCCCAGTGCAACGTGTCGCCGAGCCGCACTGCGCCGTTCCAGAACCGGTGGGCCTCGGTCAGGTCGAGCTGGCCGACGGAGGCGTCGACGCGACCTAGCATGACTCGGCCGCTGGAGGCGCCTAGGTCTACTGCTGCGAGGTTGACGGCCATGGGTGGGCCTCAGACCTTTACGACGCGGAGGTCTAGGTGGAGGAGGTCGGCTACTGCTTTCAGTTCGGCTACTCGGTGGCCGGTGCCCAAGGCCCAGTGGTGGGCGATGCCGGAGGCGGACCAGGCGTCGGTCCATTCGCCGGGGTCGCAGCCGAAGTCGACGCGGGAGGTGGTGTTGCCGATCTGGAGGAGGGGTCCGGGGACGACTTCGCCCTCGGACGCGATCAGGCGGAACGAGCCATCGCGCAACTGGCCCAGGCCCAAAGCAGTGACCGGGCCGTGCTTCACGTCGAACTCGACCGAGACTCCCCAACCCCGCTTGCCGTGGTACACCCCGAGCCCCCGCAGCAACGGCTTGGCAGCGCTGATCGCCAGGTGGGCAGGACCGTCGTGACCCATCTCCACCACGTTGTCGTGGAAGTTCAGCGCCTGCAGTTCGGTGAAGGAACCGCCCGCGCCCAGCTTGTCCATCACCAGCATCGCCAGCGACGTGCGCAGCTCGTACTCCCCGGCGGCCGGCACACCCCTTGCCGTGAGCAACGATGCGCCGAGGATCATCCCGGCGGCGACGCGTTCGTGCGTCTCGCCGTCGAGCCCTCGGTGGTAATAGGCCAACGTGTCCAGCTGGAAGTCCTCGACCAGCCTGTCCAGCGCGACCGACACCGTCGCACCCCAGCGGAAGTCGTCCTCGTTCACCGAATCGTCCAGCGTGAAGACCTCCCGGGCGACCTTCATCCGGAGAGCCGTCTCGGCCTCGGTCACCTTCTCGACCCGAACCCGCAGGTCGTCGATCTCCAGGATCTCGACATGCCCACCGAGCTGCGCGGAGACGAGCGTCGGATCGGTGATCACGTCCATCATCCCGGGATAGAGATGTCCCAGCAGTCCGTGGCGCCCATGCCGGAACGCGGCCCTAACCCCAGCAGCCTTGAGCCACCGCTCGATCCGCGCCCACGCGCGCTCGTCCTCGACGTACCCCGAGACCGAACGGAAGTCGATCCCACAGCGCTCGAAGGCATTCGCCATCTCGGGCAGCGGGCAAGCACCGCAGTACGCGAGCCAGGCACCGGTGTCGAAGGACGCGTGATCCATCGACTCGGTCGGCTGCAGGTTGAGCAGCAGGACCGGCGCCCCGCTGCGCTGCGCGATCGGTACGAGCATCGACGCGGTCATGTAGGTGGTGAGGAAGCCGACGATCAGATCGCAGTCCGCGAGCCTCAGCTTCTCGGCCGCCGCCGCTCCCTCGGTCGCGTCGGAGATGAAGCCGACGTCGATCACCTCGCAGTCGAGCGCCGAGAACCGTTCCGACACGCGTCGAGCCGAGGCCTGCAGTTGCGGAAGCAATTCGGGGAACTGCGGCCAGTACGCGCCGAGCCCACCCGCGACCAGACCGATCCGCGTCTTCCGCGGTTCGACCCACGGCAGCACGCCGTGTCCGTCCACCGAGCGGCTCGGATCACTGCTCCACATGGCGAAACTCCTCAGCGCAGGAAGGCGGCGGCGACGCCGGCGTCGACGGGTACGTGCAGGCCAGTCGTCTGGGACAGATCCCCAGCCGCGAGAGCGAAGACTGCTGCGGCCACATGCTCCGGCAGCACCTCGCGCTTGAGCAGCGTCCGCTGCGCGTAGAACGCCCCCAACTCAGACTCCGGTACGCCGTACACCGCAGCGCGCTGCGCACCCCATCCCTTGGCGAAGATCCCAGAGCCCCGGACGACACCATCGGGGTTCACACCGTTGACCCGGATCCCGAACTCGCCCAGCTCAGCCGCGAGCAGGCGGACCTGATGCGCTTGGTCGGCCTTTGCAGCGCCGTAAGCGACGTTGTTGGGACCTGCGAAGACCGCGTTCTTGCTGGAGATGTAGACGATGTCACCGCCGATGCCCTGGTCGATCAGCACCTTCGCGGCAGCGCGCGAGACCAGGAACGACCCCTTCGCCATCACGTCGTGCTGCAGATCCCAGTCCTTCTCGGTGGTCTCGAGTAGTGGCTTCGAGATCGAGAGTCCGGCGTTGTTGACGACCAGGTCGACGCCGCCGAAGGCCAGCACGGCCTCTTGCATCGCCTGCTCGACGGCCGCGCCATCCGACACGTCCGCACCGACGGCGACCGCGCGGTCCGTAGTACCGATCTCCTTTGCGACGGCCTCGGCTGCAGCGAGGTCAAGATCCGCGACGACGACGCAGGCACCCTCGGCGGCCAGCCGCTGGGCGATCGCCTTGCCGATGCCGGAACCGCCGCCGGTCACGAAGGCGACCCGGGTGGCGAGCGGCTTCGGCTTGGGCATCCGCTGCAGCTTCGCCTCCTCCAGCGCCCAGTACTCGATCCGGAACTTCTCGCTCTCGTCGATCGGCGCGTACGTCGAGACAGCTTCCGCGCCGCGCATCACGTTGATCGCATTCAGGTAGAACTCGCCGGCCACCCGAGCGGTCTGCTTGTCCTTGCCGAAGCTGAACATCCCAACGCCGGGCACCAGCACGATCGCCGGGTCGGCACCGCGCATCGGCGGGCTGTCAGGCGTCGCATGGCGGTCGTAGTAGGCCGCGTAGTCCTCGCGGTACTCCAGATGCAGTTCCCTGAGCCGCAGCGTGGCCTCCTCGACCGAAGCCGTCGGCGGCAGGTCGAGAACGAGCGGCCGGACCTTCGTACGCAGGAAGTGGTCCGGGCACGACGTACCCAGCGCAGCCAGCTCGGCCAACCGCTCCCGAGCGGTGAACTCCAGCACGCCATCCGAGTCGTTGTAGTGCCCGACCTGCGGGTTGTCCGTCGACGCCAGCCCACGAATCACCGGCGCCAACGCCGCCGCCCGCTGCCGCCGCTCACTCTCAGGCAGTGCCTCATACCCCGGTACTACGGCCCCGAACGGCTCGGCCTTGCCACGATCCGCCAGGAAGCGCTCCGCCGTCCGGATGATGTCGAGCGAGTTGGCCTCGCACTCGGCAGAGGTGTCGCCCCAAGCCGTGATGCCATGGCCGCCGAGGATCACGCCGATCGCCTGCGGGTTGTCCTTCTTGACCTGCGCGATGTCGAGCCCGAGCTGGAACCCAGGACGCCGCCACGGCACCCAGACAACTCGATCGCCGAAGCACTCCGCAGTCAGCTTCTCGCCATCGGCGGCCGTCGCCAGCGCGATCCCCGAGTCGGGATGCAGGTGGTCGACGTGCGGAGCGTCTACGAGTCCGTGCATCGCGGTGTCGATGGACGGAGCGGCTCCGCCCTTACCGTGCAGGCAGTAGTCGAAGGCCGCGACCATCTCGTCCTCGCGGTCCACGCCGGGGTAGACCTCGACAAGCGCGTTCAGCCGGTCTTGGCGCAGTACCGCCAGACCCGCGGCGGTGAGCGTGCCGAGGTCCCCGCCGGAACCCTTCACCCAGACGAGCTCGACGGGTTGTTGCGTCACCGGGTCAACGGCAGTGCCTTTGGCGGACGTGTTGCCGCCCGCGTAGTTGGTGTTGCGCGGGTCGGCACCCAGCCTGTTGCTTCTAGCAACAAGCTCGGCTGCTGGCTCGGTCATTACGCTCCCCATCCGGCCTGCTGGCCGTCGGCTCGGTCTTTGGTGATCTGTTCGAAGTAGCCGCTGCGGTGGTAGGCAGCGACCGGGTCGGGATCGAGGCCTTGTGCGGTCCGCAGGTCGGCGAGCAGCGGGCGGACGTCGGTGTTGAAGGCGTCCATGATCGCGGCGTTCGCGGCCAGCACGTCACCGTCCTGCTGGGCCTTGCGGAGCGCGTCGCGGTCGACCAGCAGCGCCTTCGCGGTCGCCTCCTGGACGTTCATCACTGACCGGATGATGGCCGGGATCTTCGCCTCGATGTTGTGGCACTGGTCGAGCATGAAGGCGATCCCACGGTCCGGGTCGAGGGCGTCGCCACGGACGATCTCGTTCATGATCCGGAACAACTGGAACGGGTCGGCCGCACCGACCATCAGGTCGTCGTCGGCGTAGAACCGGCTGTTGAAGTCGAACGCGCCGAGCTTCTTCGCCCGCAACAGGAACGCCACGATGAACTCGATGTTCGTCCCCGGCGCGTGGTGCCCGGTATCGATGCACACGACGGCCTTCGGCCCCAGCTCGAGGCAGTGCGCGTACGAAGTACCCCAGTCGGGCACGTCGGTCGCGTAGAAGGCCGGCTCGAACAGCTTGTACTCAAGGAGCATCCGCTGGTCGTCGCCGAGCCGGTCGTAGACCTCCTTGAGCGCCTCGGCAAGCCTGTCTTGCCGATCCCAGAGGTCGTCCTGGCCCGGGTAGTTCGTGCCGTCGGAGAACCACAGCTTCAGGTCCCGCGAACCGGTGGCGTCCATGATCTCGATGCACTCGAGCAGGTGGTCGGTCGCCTTCCGGCGGATCCGCGGATCCGGGTTGGTGACGCTGCCCAGCTTGTAGTCGTCGTCCTGGAAGACGTTGCTGTTGATCGCGCCGAGCCGGACGCCCTGCTCCTTGGCGTACGCCCCGAGCGCGGCGTAGTCATCGACCTTGTCCCACGGGATGTGCAGCGCGACGCTCGGCGCGACCCCGGTGTACTTGTGCACGACGGCCGCGTCGGCGATCTTCTCCTCCGGCGACCTCGGCACGCCGGGCTGGCTGAACACCTTGAACCTGGTCCCCGAGTTGCCGAACGCCCATGAGGGCAGCTCGATCTCCTGACGGCTCAGTGCATCGGTCACGGTGGTCATATCAGTCCTCGGTACTCGGAGTCAGATGGAAGATCTCGGGCAGCAGCACGAACGACTCGTCCGGCGGCCGCCCCTCGATACCTGTGAAGAACTCGGTCATCTCGGCCTGCCAGCGGGTGTTCACCTCGGTCGCGGCCATCGCCTTCTGCGCCGCCTCCAGGTCCTCGGCCTCGACGTACCCGACCAGCAGCCCGTCGTCGCGGAGGAAGAGCGAGTAGTTGTGCCAGCCGGAGTCGCGCAGCGCGGCTTGCATGTCGGGCCACACGTGCCGGTGGCGTTCGACGTACTCGTCCAGCCGATCCGGCCGGACCTGGAGGCAGAAGCAGTAGCGGTTCATGACGGCAACGTGCTCAGAAGTCGAACTTGTCGATGTTGGCGGCGGTGAACTCGGTCGGGGGGCCGAGGACGATCTCACCGTCCGCGCCGACGGTGTACTCGCCGAGCTTGCCCGCCTTGAACTTCTCGCCCTCGGCGCCGGTGATCTGGCCGGACTTGAGCGCGGCGCCGGCGTACGCGGCGAGGTAGCCGATGTCGGCCGGGTTCCAGAGGGCGAACTTCTTGACCGTGCCGTCCTTGACGAACTTGCGCATCTGGTTCGGCAGGCCGAGGCCGGTGATCGCGACCTTGCCCTTGTAGTTGGAGGCGCTGATGTAGCGCGAGGCCGCGGCGATGCCGACCGTGGTCGGCGACACGATCACCTTGAGGTTCGGGAACGACTGCAGCAGGCCCTGAGCCTCGGTGAACGACTTCTGGTCATCGTCGTTGCCGTAGGCAACCTTGACCAGCTTGAGCTTGGCGTTCTCCGGCTTCTTCAGCTCGGTCTTCATCACCTCGATCCAGGAGTTCTGGTTGGTCGCGTTCGGCGTCGCGGACAGGACGGCGATCTCACCAGAACCGCCGGCCAGCTCGCTGGCCATCTTCACCAGGCTCTCGCCGATGCCCTGGGTGGTGGCCTGGTTGATGAACGCGTCCCGGCAGTTCTTCGAGGCGTCGGAGTCGAACGAGACGACCTTGATGCCGGCCTTACGGGCCTGGTTCAGCGACGGGCAGACCGCGTTCGGGTCGTTGGCCGCGACCACGATCACGTCCTGGGTCTGCTGGATCAGCGTGTTGATGTAGCTGACCTGCGAGGACGCGCTCGCGTCGTTCGGGCCGACCAGCTTGTACTCGCCCTTGAGCTCGCCGACCGCGACCTTGCCGCCGCCGACCTCGACGTCGGTGTAGGGGTTGTTCAGCTGCTTGGGCAGGTAGGCGATCTTGAGGCCTTCCTTCAGCGGCGCGTTCGGGTCGGCCGCTGCCGAGCTGGTGCTGCTGGGGGCGCTGCCGGCGTCGTTCGCGGTGTTCGACTTGGTGGTGCCGCCGCCGCACGCGGTGAGCGCGAGGGAGGCGACGGCCACCGTCGACAGCGGCACCGCGAGGCGGCGAGAGATGCGGAAAGACATGAGCTGTCCTTTCTGGACAAGTGGCCTTACAGGGGATTGGTGGTCCGGTGCCGGCGGCGCTGGACAGAACTGCGGACGGCGTTGGCGAGATTGGGTGCGAGCACGGAGACGATCAGCAGGACACCGGTGACGACGTTGAGCGCCTCGTTCGAGACGTCGGACAGCCGCAAGGCGTTCTGCAGTGAGGCGAGCAGGACGACTCCGGCGATCACACCGGGCAGTGCGCCCTTGCCGCCGAAGATGGAGACACCACCGAGCAGGACGGCCGCGACGACCGCCAATTCGAGTCCGGCGCCGTTGTCGGCCCGAGCACTGGAGTACCGCAGGGTCCAGAGGATTCCGGCGAGACCGGACACCAGGCCGCTGACGACGTACAGCCAGAACTTGAGGCGGCCGGGGCGGACGCCGGCGAAGCGGGCAGCCTGCTCACTCGCGCCGACCGCGAAGACGGCACGGCCGATGGGAGTCGCGTGGAGCAGTACGCCGAACACGATGGCGAGCACCACGATGATGAGCAGCACGTTCGGGATCGACGTACCGGCGATGTTGCCGGTGACCCAGTCGGTGTATTGGACTGGGAAGTCGGCGACGGCGCTGTCACCCAGTACTACGAACGCTAGGCCGCGGTACAGGGCGAGGGTGCCGATGGTGACGGCGAGGGACGGCAGGCCGAGCACAGTGACGAAGAAGCCGTTGACTGCGCCCAGGACAGCGCCGAGCAGCAGACAGAGCGGGATGATCGTCTCGATCGGCTGGTTCGAGTTCCACAGGGAGCCCATCACCGCGCTGCACAGGCCGAGCGTGCTCGCCACGGACAGGTCGATCTCGCCGGTCACGATCACCAGCGTCATCGGCAACGCGACGAGCGCGATCGGCAACAGGTCGAGGACGAGGAAGCCGAAGTTCTGCGAGGTGCCGAAGTTCTCCACCGTCGCCGCCGCGACGATCAGCACGATGATGGTGACCGCGATGATCGCGACGTTCCAGTTGGCGAACCTGGCCGTCAGTCCTGCTGTGCGGCTCTCGACTGCAGTTTCAGCTGACATGAGAGCCTCGCTTCTTCAATGACGCGGCCATTCGGGCGGCGACCAGCCGGTCGGCGCCGATGGCTAGCAGGATCAGGCCGCCGACGATCGCCTGCTGCCAGAACTGGTTGATCTCCAGCACCGCGAGCGAGCTGCCGATCGTGGTCAGCAGTAGTGCGCCGAGTGCAGCACCCCAGACCGAACCGCTGCCGCCGAAGACGGCGACTCCGCCGACTACGACCGCGGCCACGACGTTCAGCTCCATGCCCGTGCCGGCTGCCGCGTCGATCGTTCCGAACCGAGCTGCGAACAGCACCCCGGCCAGGCCGGCCAATGCGCCGCTCACCCCGAAGGCACCGATCGTGCGCCGCCCGACCGAGATACCGGCCAGGCGCGCGGCCTGCGGGCTCGAGCCCATCGCGTACAGCTCGCGGCCGACTCGGTAATTCCGCAGGACGATGCCGGTGACGACCAGAACCAGAAGCGCGATCAGGACGAGGTACGGAACGCCCAGCAGGGTCGCGTTGCCGAAGTCGAGGAAGCCCGACGGCAGCTCGTCCGCGTTGATCTGCTGGCCGCCGGCCCAGAAGTAGGTGATGCCGCGGACGACGTACAAGGTGCCGAGGGTGACTACCAGGGCGGGGACGTTGCCGTAGCGGACGAGCACTCCATTGACCGCGCCGCAGACCCCGCCGACAGCGGCGCCGATCAGCAGAGCCAGCACGACGGGCAGTCCGGGGTGATCGCGCAGCAGCGTGCCGACGGTGAACGCGCTCAGCCCGAGCACGGATCCCACCGAGAGGTCGATATTGCGGGTGATCACCACCACGGCCTGGCCGACCGCCAGAACGGCCAGGATCGCGGTGCCGAGCAGGATGTCCCGGATGCTCTGGCCAGAGAGGAAGCGTGAGTTGGAGGTCGCCGTCACGGCGACGAGCAGCGCGAGAGCGAGCACGATGCCGAGCTCGCGGGCTCGCAGGACCAGATCGAGAGGGGACCGGCGGACGGCCGGTGTGGGTGGCTTCGCGGCAGGCGAGACTGCTCCGGCCCGGGCCGGAGCAGCGCCAACCGGGTCAGCGCCGGCCGAGTCAGCACCGGTGGAGTCGGCACGGGTGGGTGCGGGGGTCATACCGAGGCCTCCTGTCCCATCGCGGCGAACATCACCGATTCCTCGGTCGCCCGCTCGCGGTCGAGCTCGGCGACCAGCCGGCCCTCACGCATCACGAGCACCCGATCGGCCATCCCGAGCACCTCGGGCAGCTCCGACGAGACCATCAGGACGGCGACCCCTTCCGCGGCGAGGCTCGACATCAGCCGGTGCACCTCGGCCTTCGTACCGACGTCGATCCCGCGGGTGGGCTCGTCGACGATCAACAACTTGGGCGCCGTCGCCAGCCACTTGGCCAGCACGACCTTCTGCTGGTTGCCACCGGACAAGGTGCCGACCTCGTCCTGCAACCGGCCGTACTTCGTCTTCAGGCGCTGGGTCCACTCCTTGGCCGAGCGGCGCTCACTGCTGCCGGTCAGGAAGCCCAGCTGCGAGAGCGCGCGCGACCTGGGCAGCGTCACGTTGCGCTCGATCGACAGCTCCATCACCAGGCCCTGCTGACGACGGTCCTCCGGTACCAGCGCGACGCCGGCGGCCATCGCGGCTCGCGGCGACGCAGCCTTCAGCGTCTTGCCGCCGACCTTGACCGTGCCCGCGTCGCGCGGGTCGACGCCGAAGATCGACTGGACCACCTCGGAGCGGCCGGAACCGACCAGGCCGGCCAGCGCGACGATCTCGCCGGCCCGGACCTCGAACGAGACGTCGGCGAAGACCGGATCCCGGGTCAGTCCGGCCACGCTCAGCACGACAGCGCCCGGAGTCACGTCCTGCTTGGGGAACAGCGCGCCCAGCTCGCGGCCGACCATCCGGCGGACCATCTCGTCGACGCTGACCTCGCTGATCAGATCGGTCGAGACGTGCTTGCCGTCGCGCATGATCGTCACCCGCTCGCACAGCGCGGTGATCTCCTCGAACCGGTGCGAGATGAAGACCAGCGCGGCACCGTCGTCGCGCAGCGATCGCGCCACCGCGAACAAGCGCTCGACCTCGACCCCAGTGAGCGCAGCGGTCGGCTCGTCCATCACCACCACCCGGGCGTCCGCGGACAACGCCTTCGCGATCTCGACCAGCTGCTGGTCGGCGATCGACAGGCCGCGGGCCGGGCGGTTCGGCTCGATCGCCACACCCAGCCTGGTGAAGAGCTGCTCGGCCTGCTTGATCATCGCCGCGCGGTCGATGGTTTTGAAACGACCCAGTGGCTGCCGGCCCATCGCGATGTTCTCCGCGACGGACAGGTCGGGGAAGAGCGTCGGCTCCTGGTAGATCACCGCGATGCCGGCCGCTTTGGCGTCGGCCGGGGTGTTCAGCTCGATCGGCGCACCGTCGAGCTCGAGGGTGCCGGCGTCCGGGCGATGCACGCCGGCCAGCATTTTCACGATGGTGGACTTGCCCGCGCCGTTCTCACCGACCAACGCGTGCGCCTCTCCGCCGTACAGGTCGAAGGAGACGCTCTGCACGGCGGCGACAGCGCCGAACGACTTCGACACCTCGCGCACCCGCAGTACTGGGGCTTCGGTCGGCATGCTCACCTCCGGCGGGTTCTGACGGTCTTGGACGCTGTTGCTGAAAGGTTTCAAGAAGATTGCACGAAGGTAATGGCGGGCCGCTCGGGCCGTCAAGAGGCTGGAGCGAGTCTGTGGAGAACCACGGGGAAAGACTGCGGGTTTCGACCGGAAAACAGGTACGCTTCGTCAGCTATCACGTTTCAACCCGGGGAGGCCGCGTGACACCGAGTGGCGCAGCGGACCGCGCGCGCCGTGCGCCGGACCCGGCCAGTACTCCGAGCCCGTCCCGTACTCCGAAGCCGCCCCGTACGCCGAATGCGGTGCGAGACCAGGAGCGGCTGGCGAAGGCCATCGCGCGGCGGCAGGCCCGACGGCTGCGTCCCGGTGGCGGGACCCGGTCGGCAGCCGGCGTGAAGGACGTCGCGGCCGCGGCGGGCGTCTCGCTCGGTACCGTCTCGAACGTGCTGAACCGGCCGGAAATGGTCAGCCCGACGACCCGCGCCAAGGTCGAATCCGCGATGGAGTCGCTCGGCTTCGTCCGCAACGAATCGGCGCGACAACTCCGGGCCGGCTCGAGCCGGATCATCGCCTACTTGATGCTGGACGCCGGCAACCCGTTCTTCACCGACGTCGCGCGCGGCGTCGAGGAGGCGGCGCAGAAGGCGGGCCTGTCGGTCTTCCTCTGCAACAGCAACGAGGATGCGGGCCGCGAGGCGGACTACCTCGATCTACTCGAACAGCAACGGGTGCAAGGCGTTCTCATCACCCCGATCGACCCTGACTCGGCGCGGCTCAGCACCTTGCCGGATCGCGGTACGCCGGTGGTTGTGGTCGACCGCGCGATCGACGACGGGGAGCACTGCTCGGTGGCGGTCGACGACGTCCTTGGGGGCGAGGTCGCGCTGACTCACTTGATCGAACTCGGCCATCAACGGATCGCCTTTGTGGGCGGGCCGAACACGATCGGCCAGGTTCGCGATCGGCGCGAGGGTGCTCACGAGGCCTTGCGGAAGGGCGGTCTGCCAGCGGAGAACCTGGTCGATGTGTTGACTGGAGCGCTGACGGTCGCCGAAGGTAGGGGCGCTGGGCAACGACTTGCCGGGCTGCCTGCGGACCGGCGGCCGACGGCGGCTTTCTGCGCAAATGACCTTCTGGCATTGGGGTTGCTACAGCAATGCGTGAGTCTCGGGCTTCGGGTGCCGGAGGATCTTGCCATCGTGGGGTATGACGATATTGAGTTCGCGGCGGCTGCCGCAGTACCGCTGACTTCGGTACGACAACCTCGGCAGCTGCTCGGGCGTACTGCGGCGGAGCTACTGCTCGACGAGTCGTCCAACCCGGACCATGAGCACCAGCGCGTGACCTTCACCCCCGAGCTGGTGGTCAGGACGTCAACGCGGGGAAATGCGTAGCGCGCTTGTACTGTCCGGGGCACCCGGAGTCGGCAAGACGACGGTCGGCTGGCGGATCTGGGATCGGTGTATCGACCTTGGGCAGGCTCCTGCGTTCGCGGATCTCGATCTGCTGGGGGCGGTCTGGCCGGCGCCGGTCGACGATCCGTACAACGCGCGGCTGAAGGCGACCAATCTGGCTGCGGTGTGGGCGAACTACCAGCGGGCCGGGAGTCAGCGGCTCATCGTGGCGGGGGTCGTCGAGAGTGTGGACGAGCGGCGTCTGCTCGAGGAGGCGACGGGTGGGCCGGTGCTGATCTGCCGGCTCGATGCGCCGGATGCCGAGCTGGCTGTTCGCATCGAGCGCCGGGGACGCGAGGAGGGTGACGACCTCACCAGGCTGGTGGCGCGTGCCGCCGAGTTGTCGGCGCAGCTGGCTGGTGATGGCGTCAGCGACTTCTCGGTGGGGACGGGCGGCCGTAGTACCGACGAAGTCGCCGGTGAGGTGTTCGCGCGCTGGGCGTGACGTTTGTTTGCCTCGGTCCCGGGCCGGTTGTCTGACCGCCGTACCCCTGCGGACGCCGGTAAGTTCAGCCGGTCCGGGGCCGAAGAAAACAAACCCTACCCGTGTGGTGCAGGAAAAGGATCCCCCTCGCGAGTGGCGAGATCGGCGGGAAGCCCGTCATTCAGGACCAGATCGACGGTGTTGTCGGCGCCGCGAAGGGCTGCGACAAGGCCGGGATCCGGGCTGGCCAGGATGGGGTCGAGGTCGGCCTCGCCCAGCTCCTCGCGGGGTTGATAGGCGAGGCGCTCGTCAGTCAGTGAGAACTCGGTGGTGACACCCGGTTTGTCGCCCCGCGGATCCTGGCGGTGCCACTCGCCGTCGAGGTAGACCGCGACCATGCCGTGGAGGAAGTAGCCGCCATGACCATTGGAGAGCTTCTGGTAGCAGAGCCCGGCGGGTACGCCCTCAGCCCGGAGCAGTGCGGTGAGCAGGTGCGACTTGGCGAAACAGAGGCCTGCACCTTGCTGGAGTACCTCGGACGCCGCCACCGTCACGACTGGATCCGCGATGTCCATCGAGTGCTTCACCTCGTCGCGAGTGAAGTCGAAAGCAGCGCGCGCGAAGTCCGTAGTACCGGGGTGTTCAGCGCGGAGCCGGGCAGCGAGGGCGGCGATCTCAGGATGCGAGTAATCGATCACGTCGTCTTCAGCCAGGTACTCGCTCACGAGCCTTAGTTTGCCATGAATGTCCGCGATCTGACACCAATCGTCTCAACTAATGGTCGTTGGTGTTGACCTAGAGAGAACTCCAGCATCGAGGGCTCTGGGTATGACTGAGCTAAACATCGCCCTCGGGGCCATGGAGTACGGGACCCGGATCGACGAGAAGACCTCCTTCGCTCTGCTGGACGCGTACGTCGACGCGGGCGGCGTCTGGATCGACACGGCCAACTGCTACGCCTTCTGGCAGCACGAAAGCGGTCACGGTGGGCAGAGCGAGGAACTGCTCGGCCGCTGGTTCGCCGCCCGGCCGGGTGTCCGCGACCGGGTCAAACTCGCCACCAAGGTTGGCTGCGAGCCACTGTGGCCGGGGAGCTACCCGGAGAAGTCCGAGGGGCTGAGCGCCAAGGCGATCGACGCAGCACTGGAGACGTCGCTGCGCCGCCTCGGAATCGACCACATCGATCTGTACTTCGCGCATCGCGACGACCGCGAGACTCCGTTGGCGGAGACTGTCGGCGCCTTCGGCAAACACGTCGCCGCCGGCACAGTCGGCCGGATCGGGCTGTCGAACTACGCCCTCTGGCGAGTGGAGAGGATGCGCGGCCTGGCGGAGCGGCAGGGCGTCGAGGCGCCGACCGCCCTGCAACTGCGCTACTCGTACGTCCAGCCGCGGCCGTTCGTCCGCGACAACGCCCACGACCACCGCTTCGGCTGGATCACCGACGAGGTCCTCGACTACGCGGAGCAGAACCCGGACCAGCGACTCTTCGCCTACAGCCCCCTGATGTCCGGCGGCTACGAACGCGCCGACCGCCCCTTCCACGAAGCCTTCGACCACCCCGGCACCACCCGCCGCCTGGAGGCCCTCACCAAGGTCGCCACCGAACTCGGCGTCACCCCCAACGAGGTAGTCATCGCCTGGCTCACCAACGGCACCCCAGCCATCACCCCCATCATCGGCATCAGCACCCCCACCTACCTCACCACCGCCCTGGCCGGCGCCCACCTAACCCTCCCCACCGAACTCCGCTCCCTCCTCGACCAGCCCTGGTAACCACTCTTCGATGCTCACGTTCTGTTGAAATACTCGCTCAGGTCTTCACGTTCTGTGACGGTAGGCGTAACGTCCGGAACTCATCGGGCGATCAAGGGGATGCGGACCTGGTGGGGGCCCGCGGTCGGCAACGCCTGTGGGGGGCAAGGAAATGGCAGAGGAAACGTGGCATCAGGCCCGGCTGATCCCAACCTCGGGAATCAACGGAGCGGATGAACAGGAACGACGGGCGACGTCAGCCCTGCTGGCGGTGATGACGTCGGTCCGCGAGTTCGGCCGCGTACTGACCCAGCCGCTCGGCGCGCCTGCCGGTGCGTTGGAGACCTACATCGAGGTTCCGTTCGAGCTCGGTGATCGACGGCTCTATCCGGACGGGCTGATCCGCGCTCGTCGTGGCCAGAAGGAATGGACCGCCCTGGTCGAGGTCAAGACCGGCGTAAACAACCTGGAGTGCGAACAACTCGAGGCCTATCTCGATATCGCGCGGGAGCGGGACTTCGACGCGGTGATCACGATCTCGAACGAGATCCCGGCGATCGCCGGCATGCACCCGACCAAGGTGGACAAGAAGAAACTCAAGCGGGTCGCACTGCACCACTGGTCCTGGTCGATGGTGCTGGCGGAGGCCGTGCTGCAGAAAGAGCATCGGGGAGTCGCCGACCCTGACCAGGCCTGGATCCTCGGCGAGTTGATCCGGTACCTCGAACACCCGCGCTCAGGGGCACTGCAGTTCGATGACATGGGCGGTTCGTGGGTGACGACCCGGGAGGCGGTTGCTGCCGGAACTCTGCGCCCTGGCGACAAGTGCGCGCCTGAGGTCGCCGCCCGGTTCGACGCGTTGCTCCGTTACGTCAGCCTCCAGTTGGGCCGACGGCTTGGTGACGACGTCACTCCCGCGCTGAGCCGGAAGGAAATCGCGGAACCCGCTCTGCGCTCGCAAGCGCTCGTTCAGTCGATGTGCACGACCGGAACCATGCAGGGTGCGATCAGCATTCCGAACGCTGTCGGCCCGCTGGTGGTGACCGCCGATCTGCGTGCGGGGCAGGCGATCTGCCACGTCGACATTGCCGCACCCAAGGAGGGCAAGCCGACCACCCGGGTCAACTGGCTGGTCCGCCAGCTCCGCCACGCACCTGAGACAGCCAGGCTGGAAGCCTTCACCCTGCACTCCCGTGGTCCTGGCACCGCTGACCTGCTCAAGAACGTCCGCGAGCAACCGGTCCGCCTGATCGAGGATCCGCGGAAGGAACTCCGCTCGTTCCGGGTCGCGCTCACCCTGCCTCTCGGCTCCAAGCGTGGACGCGGCCGTGGCGCGTTCATCGACTCGGTCGAGAGCGCGATCAACACGTTCTACGGCGACGTCCTGCAGGACCTCCGCGCCTGGACCGCAGCACCTCCCCGTCTGCGGGAGACGCCCGAGCAGCCTGAGGAGCGACCCTCGCTCACCTCTACCGCACTCTCCTCGCAGGACGGACAGGAGCAGGAAGCAAGCCGCCCGGATGACTCCGATCAGACGGTTGCTCCGCCTGATGACAGTGCCGAGCAAGTCGAGCCGATGGGGCCCGTTGAGGCGGCTGAGGCGCCCGAAGGCGGGGTCACTTCACCGATATCTGTCCCGGATCCGGATGAGGGGATGCTTGTGGACCGGGTTTCGTGACACGATTTCGGGGTGGACAGGGATGGGTTCTGGGAGCTTGTCGAGGCGGCTCGGGTTGAGGTGGATGACACCGTCGCGGATCCGGATGGAGTCGCTGACGCGTTGACCAAGGCGTTGGGTGAGTTGGCCTTGGAGGAGATCGCCGGGTTCGGCGTCGAGTGGGAGCTGTTGCAGGCGGAGTCGTACCGGCAGGATCTGTGGGGTGCGGCGTACCTGATCAACGGCGGGGCCTCCGACGACGGGTTCGACAACTTCCGTGGCTGGCTGGCCGCGCAGGGGCGGGAGATCTGGGAGGCCGCGCTGGCCGATCCGGACTCGCTGGCCGATGTGGTCGACGAGGATCTCGGCGATGGGTTCGAGGGGTTCAGCGGTGAGGGGATGCTGAGCGTCGCCCAGCATGCCTACGAGGCCGGAGGCGGGTCCAGTACGGAGTACTGGGAGATCGTCGAGGCGGCCGGTGTCGACACTCCGGATCTGCCGGTTGGCGAGAACTTCGACTTCGACGACGACTCTGAGATGGAGTCTCGGTACCCACTTCTCGCGGGCCTGCAGGACAGCTAGCTCCGCGAGTCCGTACCGACGGACAGGCAGTAGTCCCGCCCGCTCCGGCAGTTCGCGCTCGAGCGAGCCGGGTCTACCGGCGTACCCGCAGGACATCCTGTTCGTAGGTACAGAGGGTGGTTGCCAGAACCCGCCAGCCGACCCCGAATTCACCTCCCGGGGCGAGGTCCGCTGCCGGAAACCAGTTGCCTAAGGCACTCTGTGCTCCAGCTGAGCATTCTCCGGCCGGCGATCTACTCACCTCGTGCACAAAGTGGCCCAACCCGCCTGCCCGACCCGCCTGCGATCGCTGGCGGGGGTGGAGGCGGTTAGGCGGGTTCGCCGCTCAGGCGTTCTATGAAGGTTCTGAGCGAGCGGCGCCAGCCGGCGGGTTGGCTGGTGTCTTCGTCGGCGACGGCGAGGCTGACCAGGTGCTGGGTCATCTCGAAGCCGGCCACGGCATCGCGCAACGCCGTCAGGGTCTCGTCCGGGATCGCGTGGCGGCCGTGGTCCGGTTCGTCGTGGTCCTGGCCGACCGGGTGGCTGACCCAGCCTGCGCCGAAGCTGTTCGGGAGCAGGAGTTCGGGCACGAGCGACTCGTGCGAGAGGGACGCCAGGTCCTTGTTGCCGTTGTCGATGCTGAAGATCGTCGTGCCGCGGCGGCGTACGTCGTCGATGCGCTCCAGCAACGTGCCGGCCGGGGTCTGCTCGGTGACGACCAGGAGCGACTCACCCCGACCCGACTCGCGCAGGCGGTCGAGGCCGATCGACAGGTGCGGCGGCGCGTCCGGTGGTGGGGCCCAGCGGACCAGGGACGGGCGGATGTCCTCGATGCCGGCACGGTGCAGCTCGTCGTCCAGGTGGGCGGTGAGGTGCCAGGGCTCGTCGTCGGCGGGGCCGAACAGCATCAGACCGCCCGTACGGGTGGTGAACCTGCGCAGCGAGTGGGCGAACTCGGTCGTACGGCTGCCGAGCTCCGTCCCGGTCAGCATCTCGCGCAGGAGCGATGCCTTGGTGAGATCCACACTCCAAAGCTGACACACCAGCGGCGGTGGCGCGACTCGGCACCTCGAGGTTGCCAGTTGGCGGCCGCTGGGTGATCTGGGTCACGGGCGCGTGACGAAGTACCGGCGAGGTCCGACTTACCCACTGTCGGCGCTTCGGACGGGGGGCGCCGCGGCCGGTCCATCGGTTGCTGCAGGGGGCAGCCGATGGGCCGGTTCACCCACTAGGGAAGGAAAGCGCATGAGCTTCGCAGACAAGGCCAAGAACGCCGCGGAAGACCTGGCCGGCAAGGCCAAGGAGGTCGTCGGCAAGGTCACCGGTGACGACAGCCTGGAGACCGAGGGCAAGACCGACCAGGGCGTCAGCGACCTGAAGCAGGCCGGCGAGAAGGCGAAGGACGCCTTCAAGCACTGACCAGCTTGTGGCTGAGCTAGCCGATCTCGAGCAGCTAGCTCAGCCGGTCCGCCTTGGACTGCAGGTAGTTCCGTTCAGGGATCGACGTCGTACGCCGGGCCGCCTGCAAGTAGCTCGCCCGGGCTCCATCCAGATCCCCCGACATCTCCAGCAGATGCGCGCGCACAGCCTCGAGCCGATGATGCTCAGTGATCCGATTGTCCGCATCGAGAGGCTCCAGCACAGCGAGCCCCTCCTTCGGCCCGGTCGCCATCGCCACCGCGACCGCGTGGTTCAGCGTCACCATCGGATTGTCCGAGATCTGCTCCAGTACTTGATAAAGCGCGACGATCTGCGGCCAGTCAGTATCCTCCGACCGCTCGGCAGTCCCATGTACTGCGGCAATCGCCGCCTGCACCTGGTACGGCCCGAGCTGAGTCCGGGACAACGCGTCCGTGACGAGCGCCTCGCCCTCGACGATCGCCTCCTTGTTCCACTTCGACCGATCCTGATCGGCCAGTGGAACGAGCCCGCCATCAGCATCGGTCCGGGCCGGCCGCCGCGCGTCGGTGAGCAACATCAACGCCAGCAGCCCTTGCACCTCGCCGTCATCGGGCAGCAACCGGCGTACACCGCGCACCAGCCGGATCGCTTCCGTCGTCAGCTCCGCGCTGTGCAACGACGTCCCGGACGACGCGGTGTAGCCCTCATTGAAGATCAGGTACAGAACGTGCAGCACAGCACCCATCCGGGCATCACGCTCGGCCTCGGGCGGCATCTCAAAAGTACTGCCTGCCTGCTTGATACCGCGCTTGGCCCGCGAGATCCGCTGCGCCATCGTTGCCTCAGGCACCAAAAATGCGGCGGCGATCTGCGCCGTGGTCAGACCGCCGACAGCCCTCAAGGTCAGGGCGATCTGCGAAGCAGCCGACACCGCCGGATGGCAACACAGGAACAACAGGGTCAACGTGTCGTCCCGCCCGGCGAGGTCGTCGACATCCGGGGCCGAGGCAACGAACTCCTCGGGCGCGGCAAGGTTGGCCGCGTTCTCCTCGCGCCGGCGCCGGGCCGACTCGCTCCGGAGCAGGTCGGTCAGCCGCCGCGAGCCGACCCTGATCAACCAGCCGCGCGGGTTGTCAGGCACACCTTCTGAAGGCCACTGCTGGGCAGCGGCGAGCAGGGCCTCCTGCACAGCCTCCTCGGCCAGGTCGAAGTGCCCGTAGTGCCGGACGAGCGCGCTGAGCACCTGCGGCGTCTCCTCCCGCAGCAGGAGCTCGAAGTCGCTCACATCTCCAGCCCGGAGCTGTCCATCACAGGTCGCACCTCCACGGCGAGGTACTTCGCGTCCGGCATCCGGGCGGCGTAGTCGATCGCCTGGTCGATGTCGTCGCACTCCACCAGGTAGAAGCCCGCGAGGTGCTCCTTGGCTTCGGCGTACGGTCCGTCGGTCGTCGTCAGGGTGTCGCCGCGAACGGAGACGGTCCTGGTGGTGATCGGATCGGCCAGTCCGGCGGCACTGACCAGCATGCCCTGTTCGGTCAGCTCGTGCATCAACTCTTCGTGCGACCGGGCCAGGCCGTCGCGCTGCTCGGCCGTCAGTCCGGCCCAGCTCTCCTCGTTGCTGTAGATCAGCAGCATGTACTTCACAGGCACCATCCTGACGGGTCGCGGAGGTCGTGGTGACCCCCTCTCACCCGGTACGTCGTAGCTACCCCCGGTGATTTCGACATGGCGACGCAAAATGTCGAGCCGCCGGCAAGGGGTCCGACGTACCGGGCGAGTGACGCTCAGCCCGGGCGTCCCGGAGTACCGGAGGCCCTGCATCATGGAGAACAGTCCCGATCCGAAGCGCTGGTTCGCCCTCGCCCTGCTCTGTCTGGCCGGGTTCATGATCATCCTGGACGCGTCGATCGTGCTGGTCGCGGTGCCGTCGATCGAGCGGGAGCTGACCTTCTCCACCGGTGGAGTGCAGTGGGTGCCCAGTGGCTATGCACTGATGTTCGGCGGCCTACTGCTCCTCGGTGGGCGCGTATCTGACCTACTGGGCCGGCGGCGAGTACTGATCGCCGGACTGCTGCTGTTCGCGGCTTCCTCACTCCTGTGCGGCTTTGCCTGGTCAGGGGATGCGCTGGTGTTCGCACGCGGTCTACAGGGGATCGCTGCGGCGGTACTGGCTCCTAGTGCGCTCTCGATCGTGATGACGACGTTCCCGGACGGCGCTGAGCGGAACAAGGCGCTGGGGGTCTGGGGAGCGACCAGTGGCGTCGGCGGTACCGCCGGGTCGCTCATCGGTGGACCAGTGACGGACGGGCTCGGCTGGCAGTGGATCTTCTTCATCAACGTGCCCGTATGCCTGCTTGTGGTCGCATTGGCTCCGGTACTGCTCAAGGACAGCCGTGGACCCGGCCGACGCGGCTTCGACGTCGCCGGTGCTGCCACAGTGACCGCTGCGTTGATCGTTCTCGTGTACGCCGTCATCGAAGCGCCCACGTCATCGGCCGGGCGGACCACGTTGCTGGCACTCGTCTCAGCCGGTCTCTTCGCGCTGTTCGTGCTGGTGGAGAAGCGGTCGGCGGCCCCGCTCGTTCCGCTCCGGATCTTCAGGTCGCGTGCAGTGGTCGGCGGCAACCTGATCGGGATGACTTGGGGGCTGACCGCCTTCGGGCTGAACTTCGTCTACACGCAGTACGCGCAGCTCGCCCTCCACACCTCGGCGACCCGCTACGGGCTGATGTCGTCGGTCGTGGCGGCCACGGCGGTCGGCGGCTCGATTGTCGGGCAGAACCTGGTCACCCGGATCGGCCCGCGTCCGATCGCCGCCACATCCCTTGTCCTGGCGGGCATCGGGAGCACGGTGATGAGCCTGCTGTCCGTCACCTCCGGGTACTTCGAACTGGCGTTCTGGGGGCTGACCATCTTCGGCGCCGGACTCGGCGCAGGCTCCGTGGCCGGGGCGATCGCGGCGCTGAGCGATGTGCCCGAGAAGGACTCGGGAGTGGCGTCAGGGCTGCAGAACGCGACGTTCCAGATCGGTGGGGCAGTCGGGATCGCGGTCCTGTCCGCCGTTGCGATCGGGAACACGCACGGCACCACGGCGGCCGAGCTGGTGTCCGGCTACCGGGTCGCGTTCGCGGCGTGCTTGGCCTTCATCGCGGTCGGCTTGGCCGGTACGAGCCTGCTGGTCGGCAAGAAGCACGCTGCTGCTCGGGAGGCTGTAGTAGTCGGTGCTTAGGTGCTGAGCACCGTCGGACGGAGTTCGACCCGGTCGCCGACGATGGTGGCGACGCGGCCCGCTACCTGTTGAGCGCGCTCGTCGTCGGGGACATCGACCAGGAAGAAGCCCGCGAGCTGCTCCTTGGCCTCGCCGTACGGGCCGTCGGTGACCACCTTGGCGCCCTCACGGACCTGGACCACCCGGCCCTCGCTGGGGAAGGCGAGCCCCTCGGAACTGACCAGCTCACCGCTCACGGCGAGCTCGTCCTTGAACTTCGTCAGCGCCCGCACCGCCGCGAGATCAGCCGAGCGGTAGTCGCCGTAGATCAGTACCAGGTACTTCATACCGCCGGATCGTAGCGACCCGGACAGACAACGCCCCGCGAACCCGAAGGCTCGCGGGGCGTCGACCACCTCAGTAGATCAGAACCAGTGGCGGCGTCCCCCGACAGCACGACCGGTCGATCCCAGCAGGAACAACACTGCTCCGACGACGAGCAACACGATGCCGATCGTCCACAGGATCGGAATACTCAGCAAGAATCCCAGAATCAACAGGATCAGTCCGAGGATGAGCATGAAGCCTCCCTTATCTCCTCTGGCCGCCAGGGCGGGGGTTGGCGGCGCCTACCTCTGGTGCCCATCCCTAACCCCCGCTAACCCGTCAACCCGAAGTACAGGCACGGCTACGCGGCGTCAGCCTCGCCAGGGGAACTTCGGCGCTCGTTTCTCCTGAAAAGCGGCGATCCCCTCGACCAGCTCACCGTCGGCGATCGTCTCCCGGTACCTCCGGAAGGCCGGCGAATCCGCGTCCTTCCCAGCGAGCAGCGCGTTGACCGTCTCCTTGGCCGAGCGAATCGTCAGCTGCGACCGCGAGATCAACATCGCGGCGAACTCAGCCGCACCGGCATCGAGCGCGTCCTCGGCGAAGACCCGGTCGACCAGCCCCTTCGCATAGGCCTCCTCCGCCGTCAGCAGCTCACCACTGAACAGCAGGTACTTCGAAGTCGCAGGCCCCACCAGATCGAGCAGCACCTTGATCGCGGCCGGCGGATAGACCACGCCGATCCGCGCCGGCGTCACCCCGTACGTCGAACCGCTCGCCGCGAACCGGAAGTCGCAGTTGACCGCGATCTCCAGCCCACCGCCGATGCAATGGCCGCGGATCACCGCGACCGTCGGCTTCGGGAACTCGCGCAGCGCCGCCTGCGCTCGCAGGTTATGAGCCCGGAGCTCGGCCATCGGATCGGCCGGGTCGGCGCCAGAGACGAGTTCGCCGATGTCAGCACCCGCTGAGAAGGTCGGACCCGCGCCGGTGACGAGCAGGACCTTCACCTCAGGATCCGCCGCCAACTCGGCCAGCAGCCCCGGCAGCGCCTCCCACATCGCCCGAGTGAGCGCGTTCCGTTTGGGTACCCGGTCGATCACAACCCGGGCCACAGCACCCCGCTCCACGCTGAACCCGAGATCGCCCATGACGGGCAGTCAAGCAGACACCACGCCCCGGCGCCGCGCGGTAAATCACAACCGCTGAGCGTGCGGGATGTACGTAATTCGTTAAAACGCCGCGCCAGTTCGTTGACTCGCCAGGTTGTGTGCTTGACTCCTCCGGTCGATAACGTTTTGATCTCGGCAGATTGGGTGAGTCAGTGACTGAAGGACGGCATAGACAGGCGCGGCACCGTCAACCGCGCCCCAAGATGATCGGCCCCGGCATCGTGAAGGTCGCGATTCCCGGCGCCGCGGTGGCGCTATTGGCCACCGGCTCCGCAGTCGCATTCCCCGACGAAGCCCCGAAGCACGACGTGACTACCGCCAGCTCGCCCCTGCAGCTGAAGCGTGAGGCACCGACCAGCCGGGACGCCCTTCGTCCGTCACTGAACCTGGCACCGACCCAGGCGCCGTCGAAGACGCCGCCGGTCGCGAAGCACCTGAAGAAGCAGGCTCCGATCCCGAAGCCGAGCTCGATCAAGACCCGGGCCGCCGAGAGCGTGAAGACGGTCGCCCCGCTGAAGATCACCGGCAGCAAGTTCACCACCACCGACGTGAACGTGTGGTCCGCCCCGGTCACCGGCAACCTGCTGACCGTCCTGGAAAAGGGCAGCAAGGTCTCCGTCACCGGCAAGGTCCAGGGCATCTGGGCCGAGATCGTCCGCGACGGCGCTTCCCGCTGGGTCAAGGCGCAGTACCTGGCCGCGACCAAGCCGGTCGAGGAGTCCGTCGCGGGCACCCCGTCGCAGGCAGCCTGCAAGTCCGGCTCCAGCGTCGAGGACGGCCTGACCGCGGACGCCATCCGGGTGCACCGCGCGATCTGCCACCTGTTCCCCTCCGTCACCTCGTACGGCGGTCTGCGCAGCGGCGACAGCGGCAGCGAGCACTCCTCCGGCCACGCGCTCGACATCATGGTCAGCGGCGAGACCGGCCAGGAGATCGCCGACTGGCTGAAGGCCAACCGCAAGGCGATGGGCGTCAGCCAGCTCATCTGGCAGCAGCACATCTGGACGGTCCAGCGCGGCAGCGAAGGCTGGCGCGCGATGGAGGACCGTGGCAGCACGACGGCCAACCACTACGACCACGTGCACGTCACTGTCTACGGCAACTCCGGCACTGCCTGAGGTTCTTGCTCAAGCGGCCCGGCTCCTCTCGCGAGGGGCCGGGCCGCTTTGCTGTGCTCAGGGCTTCAGGTTGTGGTTCAGGTGGAAGAAGTTGTCCGGGTCGTAGGCCCGCTTGACCGCGCGGAGGCGGGTCAGATCGGCTTCGCAGTACGCCGAGGTCGCGCGCGCCGGGTCAGCCAGGAAGTTCAGGAACGTCCGGCCGGTGGTGGCCAGCCCGGGAACCTCCTGGTCGATGATCAGCGAGTACGCCGCTTCGCGGTGCCCGACCGGGCCGGCGCCGGGACCGGGGTGGGCCATCGCGCCACCCCAGTGACGGATCTCGACGGTCGCGCCGGGCAGCTTGGCCAACTCGTCGAGCAGGTCGTCCTCGAGCGTGTCGAGCAGGTCCAGGTGGCGGGCCGGGGTTCCACCCATCGAGGACTCGCCGTACGGGGTGGTCTTGAGGTCGCCGGCCAGTCGTTGGCCCGCGACCTCGAAGAGGGGCTTGAGGAGGTGCTCGGCCAGCTCGGCCTCACCGGAGTACGAAGCCTTGATCGCGAGTGCGCGGGTGCCGTCCGGGGCGCGGGTCAGCAGGATCGCGGTGCTGAGCTCGTTGGGGATGGTGGCGGACCAGTCGCGGTAGAACTTGAGCGTCTCGGCTGCGTTGTCGATCGCGAAGTACACGATGCCGGAGTGGACCTGCGGCACGGCGTACAGGCGGAACTCGAGTGAGGTGACGATCCCGAAGTTGCCGCTGCCACCGCGGATCGCCCAGAACAGGTCCGGGTGCTCATCGGCGCTCGCGGTCACGACTCGGCCATCCGCGGTCACGACCTCGGCACGGATCACGCTGTCGGCCGCGAACCCGTACTTCCGGGCGAGCCAGCCAACGCCTCCGCCAAGCGTGTAGCCGGTGACCCCGACGTCCCGCGACGACCCGGCCAGCGGTGCCAGCCCGAACTGGCCAGCAGCATCGATCACTGCGCCCCAGCGAGTACCCGGGCCTACCTTGGCCACCTTGCGCTGCGGATCGACCAGTACTGACGTCATGGCGCTCGTCTTGAGCAGGATGCCTCCGTCGGCCGGCACCCGAGTACCGTGCCCAGTCGCCTGTACTGCGATCGGCAACCCGAGCTGCCGGGCCGTCCGCACTGCCGCCTGGACATCTGTGCGGCTGCTGGCCTCTGCGACCACTAGGGGCCGCGAGTCAAAGGTGGGGACGATCGACTTGCGCAGTGCGTCGTACTGCTCGTCACCTGCCCGGTGAATCGACCCGTTGAAGCCGGACCCGAGCAGTGCCGCAACAACGTCACTACCAGTCGCCTCTACCGAATAGACCGCCTGCGTGCTCATCCTGCTGCTCCCTCGCGTGTGCCTGGCTCTTACACACACGTCGAAGCGGCAGGGCCCAGATAGACACGACCGGTGGAAGTTTTTGAGTCAGGCGGGGATCGGGAGTCCTTCGAGGCGGGGCAGGTCGGCCAGGATGTTGATCTCGGTGATCAGTCCGTTGTGGACGGTGACGTCCATGACGCCCATCAGGGTGCCGTTGACGACGGTCATGGCGCCCGGGTAGCCGTTGATGACGGCCGGGCGGGTGTGCGGGGCCAGGCGGGTGAAGGTGAGGGCTTGTTCGACGACGGCCAGGGCGCCGCGGACCAGCTTGGAGACTGCGGGGCCGTGGGATTCCGTAGTACCGGCGTCGGCGCGGAGTACGACGTCGGGGTCGAGGAGGGAGAGCAGCGCCTCGAAGTCGCCGCTGCGGGAGGCGGCGAGGAAGGCGTCGACGACCTCGCGTTGGCGGCTCAGGTCGCTGTCGGTGACCGGGGCGCCCTGGACCCGGCGGCGGGCGCGGGAGGCGAGTTGCCTGGTCGCGGCCGAGGTTTTGCCGACGATCTCGGCGACCTCGTCGAAGGTGAGGCCGAACATGTCGTGCAGCACGAACGCGAGCCGCTCAGCCGGCGCCAGCTTCTCGAGCACGACCATCATCGCGAGCCCGACGGCGTCCGCCTGGACCGCTTCTTCCGCGGGGTCGAGCGGGCTCAGGATCGGGTCGGGGACGAACACGTCGAGTGAGTCCTCCCGGCGCGTCTTCCGGCTGCGCAACTGGTCGAGGCAGACCCGCGACACCACCGTCGTCAGCCAGCCGCCCAGGTTCTGGATCTCGCTCGCGTCGGACCGGCTCAACCGCAGCCAGGCCTCCTGCACCGCGTCCTCGGCCTCGCTCACGGAACCGAGCATCCGGTACGCGACCGAGCGCAGCTGAGCACGATTCTGCTCGAACTGGCCGGCCAGTTGGTCGATGTCGTCCACAGGTCACTTTCTCTCGGTCGCGGTCAATCCGTTGACGGTTGCCGGGCTCATCATGTGACAGGTCGGGGATCATGGCCGCTATGGCGCAGCGTCAGCTTGTCTTCGAGGACCACTTCGACGGATCAACGCTCGATACCGCCGTCTGGCTGCCGAATTACCTTCCCCACTGGAGTTCCCGGGCCGCGACGGCGGCGCAGTACGAGCTTGCGGACTCCTGTTTGCGGCTGTTCATCCCGCCGGAGCACGGCCTGTGGTGTGAGGACGACCACACGCCGCCGACGCGGGTCTCGGGCATCCAGACGGGCAACTTCTCGGGGCCGGTCGGCAGTACTGTCGGCCAGCAGCCGTACCGCGACGGCTTGGTTGTCCGCGAGGAGCAGCCTGCGTTTTGGGGCTGGACACCAACTGGCGGCTACATCGAACTCCGCGCCCGCGCCGTCGTCTCGCCCCGCTCGATGGTCGCGCTGTGGATGGTCGGCCTGGAAGACAGCCCCGAACGCTGCGCCGAGATCTGCATCACCGAGATGTTCGGCAAGTCCGTGCTGCCCGGCTCCGTCGAGGTAGGCATGGGCCTGCACACCTTCCGCGACCCGTCGGTCCCCGAAGACTTCGAGGCAGTCCGGCTGGACCTGGACCTCACCGACTTCCACCTGTACGCCGTCGACTGGACGCCTGACCGCGCCGACTTCTACGTCGACGGTGCTCTGGTCCGCAGCTGCCCGAGCCCACCGGCGTACCCGATGCAACTGATGCTCGCCGTCTTCGACTTCCCCGATGATTCGGTGGAGGCGGTGCCCGAGTTCGTCGTCGACTACATCCGCGGCTACAAGTGAGCCAGCAGTTGGAGCTTCTCGTGGGAGGGCGTGCCGGGGGTGGCGTGGTAGGTGATGAGCATCTGGTGTGGGGTGCCTGGGAGGGCGAGCTTTTCGTAGTTGAGGGTTAGCGGGCCTACTTGCGGGTGGTTGAAGCGGGTGGTGCCGCTGGTTTTCTGGCGGACGTCCTGTTTGGCCCAGAGGGTGCGGAAGCGGTCGCTGTGCAGGCTGAGTTCGCCGATCAGGGTGGTGATCTGGGGGTCGTCGATGTCGGGGGCGATGATCGAGCGGAGGTAGGCGACGGCCTTGGCGGTCATCTCGTCCCAGTCGAGGTAGAACTCGCGCATCTCCGGCTCCAGGAAAGCCGCCCTCAGCGTGTTGATGCCGGGCGCAAAGAACGGGCTTAAGGCAACGGCCATGGGGTTCGCTGCCAGGGTGGTCATGTAGCGGCCGTGGACCAGGGCTGGGGTGGTCGACCAGGTGTTGATGAGGCTTTGTACGCCGGCGCTCACCTGCTCGGGGCGGGCTCGGCGGCGTACCGGCTTGGTGGGAGTGGTGAGCTTCTTGAGGTAGGTCTCGGAGTCGGCGTCCAGCTGGAGCGCGCGGGCGAGGCTGTCGAGTACCTGGTCGGAGGGGTGCTGGTCGCGGCCCTGCTCCAGCCTTAGGTAGTACTCGACGCTGATGCCGGCCAGTAGCGCGACCTCCTCGCGGCGCAGGCCCGGTACGCGCCTACGGCTGCCGCCTGGCAGGCCTACGTCCTCTGGGCGCAGCCGCTCGCGACGTACCTTCAGGTACTCGCCGAGGTTGCTCATGCTTCCAGGGTAGAGGCGTACTGCGGGCTCATCCTGCCCCTGCTGGTACCAGTGTCAGCAGAGCCTTCTTACCGGGCGCTGGTCGACGCAGGATCGGGTTATGAACTCTTTTGGATTCTCTTCTACTGCTAGCGATGTACTGGCTGGTGTCGACCTCACCGGCCAGCGCGCGCTCATCACCGGCGCCAACTCGGGGATCGGGGTCGAGACGGCGCGCGCCTTGGCGGCGGCCGGCGCCGAGGTCGTGCTCGCCGTCCGGAATGTTGTCGCAGGCAAGGAAATCGCTTCGAACATCTCAGGTGCTGCGGTTGCCGAGCTGGATCTCGCCTCTCTGGACTCCGTTCGGGCCTTTGTTCGCGCGTGGGACGGACCGCTGGACATCCTGGTCAACAACGCCGGCATCATGGGCATACCGGAGCTGACCCGTACGCCGGAAGGCCACGAGCTGCAGTTTGCCGTCAACTTCCTCGGCCACTTCGCCTTGGTTGATGGACTCCACGCCGCCCTCGCCGCTGCTGGCGGAGCGCGGATCGTGTCATTGAGCTCGAACGCACACCTGATGGCGCCGCCGGTCTTCGACGACCTCGACTGGGTCTACCGCCCGTACACCCCGATCGGCGCGTACGGCGAGTCGAAGACCGCGACCGTCCTCCTCGCCGTCGAGGCGACCAGGCGATGGGCCGATGACGGCATCGTCGCCAACGCGGTCAACCCCGGAGCGATCGCGACCAACCTCCAGAAGCACACCGGCGGACTCCGTACGCCGGTCGAGCGCCGCAAGACCGTCCAGCAAGGCGCCGCAACCTCGGTCCTCGCCGCAACCCTCACCACCGGCGGCCGGTACTACGAAGACTGCGCCGAAGCCCCCGTACTGACCGGGCCGCCGGTGATGTTCGGTGGCGGAGTGGCTCCGTTCGCCCTCGACCCGGGCAACGCCGAACGCCTCTGGGAGATCGCGAGCGACCTTGTTACTGTTCAGCCGTGATCACGCGCTTGAGCAGCTGGTGGCCCGTCGACTAGGCGGCCCACCTACCTTTGCGCGAACCCAACCGGCCGCCTCGATGAGGCGGCCGTTGTGATGTCTGCAGGTGAGCCTCGTCGGGGTCGGCCCGACTTCGAGGACTGACCATGAACCGCACCTGGTCCAGATTGATCTCCGACCTGCTCGTCGGCCGTGACGTTGCGCCGGAGGACGTCTGGTGGGCAATGGACCGCGTGGTCAGCGGGGAGGCGACGTCGGCTCAGGTATCCGGCTTCCTGATCGCTTTGCGGGCCAAGGGCGAGACACCGGCCGAGATCGCCGCGATGGCCTCTGCGCTCCGCCAGCACGCCACCTCCGTCACCATCCCGGGGATCTTTGTCGACATCGTCGGGACGGGTGGCGACGGGACGGGCGCGATCAACATCTCCACCATGGCGGCGATCGTGGCCGCGTCGACTGGCGTCACCGTGGTCAAGCATGGTGGCCGCGCCGCCTCCTCACAGACCGGTGGCTCGGCCGACTTGGTCGAGCACTTGGGCATTCCACTCGACCTGTCTCCCGCTGAGGCCGTCAGGGTCGCGGAGAGGGCTGGGATCACCTACTTGTTCGCACCTCGCTTCAACCCGGCTCTGCGGTGCGTAGCGGCGGTACGCCGTGAGCTGGGCGTTCCCACCGCCTTCAACGTGCTCGGTCCACTCCTCAACCCGGCTGATCCCGTCTATCAGCTGGTGGGAGTCGCCGACGCACGCATGCAGCCGGTACTGGCCGCAGCCCTCGCTGATCGCGGTGGGGACGCCCTGGTTGTCCGAGGCGATGACGGTCTCGACAAGCTGACGACTACTGCATCGTCCTGCGTCTGGGTGGTCCGCAATGGCCGGGCAGTACCCGAGTCCTTGGATCCGCGCTCACTAGGCCTTGCTCCGTCATCGCTTGCTGCGCTGCGCGGCAGTACTGCGGCTGCTAACGCCCGAGTGCTGCACTCGGTCCTAGCTGGCGAGGTCAGCCCGGCGCGGGACGTAGTACTGCTGAACGCTGCAGCTGCTGTGGCCGTGGCGCGGCTGACGGACGAGCCACTGGTCGACCAGCTGGCTGTCGCGCTGAAGCAGTGCGCGGAAGCGATCGACAGTGGTCGGGCAGCTGCAACACTGGGGCGGTGGATCGCCGGATAGAGCTTGCTCGGGCAGGGGACGAGGTCGCCTTCGGTGAGCTGGTCGGGCCGTTGCGGGGCGAGCTGCATGCGCATTGCTACCGGATGCTCGGTTCGGATCACGATGCCGAGGACTGCGTGCAGGAGACGTTAGTACGGGCTTGGAGCAGCCTGCGGCGCTTCGAGGGTGAGTCGGTGCGGCCGTGGCTCTACAAGATCGCCACTAATCGGTGCCTGACGCTGATCGAGCGCCGGGGCCGTCGAGAGCTTCCTACTGATACACCCGCTATTGAGGCCTTGTGGGTCGAGCCCTATCCGTCGAGCAGGATGGCCTGGACTGCGCAGTTGACGCCAGAGGCTCGGGTGCTGGCGCTTGAGGGTGTTGAGCTGGCCTTTGTGGCGTCGTTGCAGCACCTGTCGGCGCTTCAGCGCGCAGTACTGCTGCTGCGGGACGTACTGGCCTTCGCTGCCAGTGAGGTGGCCGAGTTGCTCGACACAACGGTCGCTGCGGTCAACAGTGCCTTGCAGCGGGCTCGGAAGGTCGTCAGTGGCGCGCCCACTCAACAGGCGACGCTGGCGAGTCTCGGTGAGGCCGCTACGCGGGAGTTGGGTCGGCGGTACCTGTCCGCTTGGGAGGCGGGTGACGTCGAGGCGATCGTGGAGCTGCTGACCGAGGATGCGAAGTACTCGATGCCGCCGCTGCCGCAATGGTTCGAGGGGCACGAGGGGATCCGCGGGTTCCTGCTGGATGGGCCGCTGAAGGCGCAGTGGAGGTTCCTGCCCTGCCAGGCGAACGGGCAGCTCGCCTTCGGCACGTACATGCTGGTGGACGGGCGGTACCTGCCCAAGGGTCTGGACCTGCTCGTAGTGCGGGGGTCCGCGATCGCTGAGGTGGTGTCGTTCCTGGAGGCCGACTTCGCTGAGTTCGGGTTGCCGTTGTCGCTGCCGCGATGAGTTTGGCGGGCGGCGCGGGTTGTAGTCGTGACAGTGGCTTCGAGAGAGGACTGGAACGATGACTGATGAACAGGCGATCCGCAGTTTGATCGAGCGTTGGGCGACGGCGGTGCACGCTGGCGAGCTGGCGGTCGTGCTCGAGGATCACGCTGACGACATCGTCATGTTCGACGTACCACCGCCGTACTCCGGGGTGCGTGGGCTGGACGCGTATCGGGAGACCTGGCCGGGGTTCTTCGAGTGGCAGGCGTCCGGGGCTGTCTTCGAGATCGAGTCGCTATCGGTGACGGCGGGGGTGGATGTCGCGTTCGCATTCGCGCTGCTGCGGTGTGGGCAGGCTGGCGAGTTCCCGGACAGCCCCACGCGACTGCGGCTGACGCTGGGGTTGCGCAAGGAGTCCGGGCGGTGGGTGGTGACGCATGAACATCACTCGTTCCCGTCGGACGATTCGCCGGCTTCCGAAGTACGGGAGCTGCAGGGTCGCTGGTCGGAGCTGACGGCTGCCAAGGATCTCGACGGGCTGATGGACGGGATCGCGGAGGATGTCGTGTCCTACGAGCACGGCGGGCAGATGCAGTACGTGGGCAAGGCGGCCGTACGGGCGGTGTGCGCTGCGGGCCTTGAGGCGGCTGATGCGGTCAGCTTTGAGACCCCCGACCTGCGGGTGGAGACGCGTGGAGACCTGGCTGTCACCTGGGGTCTTGACCATGTGCAGGCTGGGTCAGTCGACAGCTGGTCCCGGGCTACCCGTGTGTTCCAGCGACGGCAGGACGGCTGGAAGCTGATCCACCAGCACCTGTCCTTCCCACACAGCTAGTGCGCCTTACGTGCGGTAGCGGAGCAAGGTGACGCCGGAGCGGAAGGGCTGGGTCTCTACTAGCTGCAGGGTGGCCGGTGTGGTCGCGTCGGGGAAGAGGCGGTCGCCCTTGCCGATGACAACCGGGTAGACGAACAGGCGGTACTCGTCGACCAGCCCGGCGGCCGCTAGCGAGTGCACGAGCCTGATGCTGCCGGTGGCGACGATGTCTTTGCCAGGGGTGGCCTTCAGGGCCTCCACCTCATCCAGCCCACGCAGTACCGTGCTGTGCTCCCACTGCGGGTCCTGCAGGGTCGTGGAGACCACGTACTTCGCGACAGTGTTGAGGTAGTCAGAGATACCGGTCGGGTCATCGGTCTGGTGCGGCCAGTAACCGCGCATGTCCTCGAAGGTCTGCCGCCCGACCAGGAACGCGTCAGCAGCCTCCCGCTGCACCTCCAGCGCACCCAGTACGTCGGACAGGTCCGCATCCCCCGGGTTGAACCACCCCTCGCTCGCGTCGATCACCCCGTCGAGCGTGATGTTCTCGGTCACCACCAGATCCCGCATACTCCGGCCTCCTCGGTCGTTTCTGGGTACGTCGGAACCACGTACCCACTCTCGACAGAGGAGTCAGCCGGCCTTGGTCGCTCGTACTACGAACAGGCGGGAGTCGTCCGCCAGCGGCTGCTCGTGCCAGCCGGCGTACAGGTCGATCTTGCCGAAGCCGGCCTTCTCCAGCTGGGTGCGGAGCTCGCCGGCGGTACGGAAGTACAGGGTGGTGGTGAGAACGGTGTCGACGCCGTCCTCGAACACGTTGTGCGCATCGAAGACCACGCGGCCGTTGTCGACCTCGGTGACCTCCATCCACTCCTTGAGGTGCCCGATCGGCGTATCGCGTTCGCCGTACGTCGCGTCCGGCCCCCACTGCTCCCAGGCCCGCGCGGCCGGATTGCGAGTCTCGAAGCTCAACACCCCACCGGCCTTCAACGCCGCCGCCAGCTTTTCGAGCACCCACGGTAAATCCCCGGTACTGATGTGCATCATCGTGTTCCCGCTGCTGACGACCAGGTCCGCATCCCCGGCCGGCGCGACCGCATCGGCATCGCCATCGATCCAGGTGACGGCCTCAGCACCCGGCTGCCGGCGGGCATAGCCCAGCATCGTCGCGCTCGGATCGACCCCGATCACCACGCGTCCCGGCTGCGCGAAGGCGCGCGTCAGGAGGCCGGTACCGCACCCGAAGTCGACGACCTTCTTGGCTCCGTCGGCGAGCTTGAGGAAGTACTCGTGATCCGCCCCAGCGCTGTTGTCCTCGTCGTACAACTCGACCAGCCGCTCATCGCCGTACGGATCCACAGTCATACGCGCACGCTACGTAGCGGCCGTCCGGTCGCGCAAAGAATTATTCAGGGGACTCCTCAGCCTCTTGGTACCGCGCTATCGTGACGGAGGGGTGAGAACGTCACAGAATCCCTTGCTGACAAGGGATTCTCCTACCTGAACGTGTTTCTAGGGAGGCATCACCGTGGGAACGATCACCACCAGCGACGGAACCGAGATCTTCTATAAGGACTGGGGCAGCGGTCAGCCGATCGTCTTCAGTCACGGCTGGCCGTTGTCGGCCGACGACTGGGACAACCAGATGCTGTTCTTCCTGCAGCAGGGGTACCGGGTCGTCGCTCATGACCGCCGCGGCCACGGCCGGTCCACCCAGACCGGCGACGGTCACGACATGGATCACTACGCCGACGACTTGTTGGCTGTCGTCGAGCACCTCGATCTGCGGGATGCCATCCATGTCGGCCACTCGACCGGTGGTGGCGAGGTCGCGCACTACCTGGCCCGGCATGGAGAGGACCGGGCAGCGAAGGCCGCGTTGCTGTGCGCAGTACCGCCGCTGATGTTGAAGACCGACGCGAACCCGGACGGCCTGCCCAAGGAGGTCTTCGACGACCTCCAGGCGCAACTGGCCGCGAACCGCTCGGAGTTCTACCGCGCACTGCCGTCGGGACCGTTCTACGGCTTCAACCGGCCGGGTGTGGAGTCGTCGGAGGCGGTCATCGCCAACTGGTGGCGGCAGGGAATGATGGGCGGCGCGAAGGCGCACTACGACGGCGTCGTCGCCTTCTCCCAGACCGACTTCACCGAGGACCTCCGCACCATCACCATCCCGGTGCTGGTCATGCACAGCGAGGACGACCAGATCGTCCCGTACGTCGCCTCCGGCCCCCGCTCGGCCGAACTCCTGAAGAACGGCGTCCTCAAGACCTACAAGGATTACCCGCACGGCATGCCCACCACCCACGCCGACGTCATCAACGCCGACCTCCTGGCATTCTTCCAGTCCTAACCCCCAGCCGCGGGCTTGCGGACCAGGAGATACCCCTGATCGACCTTCTCCCACTCCGCACGCCCGCGTACGGCCGTCATCCACACCTCGAACCCAGCCTCGCGCAACAAGTCGGCGACCTCGTCCGGCTGCTGCCGGTAGAAGTCGAGTTCGATCGCCGTACCGTCGTAGTCGGTGCGCCGCCCTCGATCATCACCAACCTGGAAGACCAGCATCAGCACTCCGCCTGGCGCCAGGACCCGGTGGAACTCGGCGAACACCTGGGACCGCTGCTCCCACGGAATGTGGATGATCGAGTAATAGGCCAGTACTCCGCCCAGCGATCCGTCCGGAACCTGGAGGGCCAGCATCGACCCTTCGTCGAACCTCAACTCCGGGTAGGACTGCCTCGCTAGCGCCAGCATCCCCGGCGACAGGTCGATGCCGAACGCATCCAGGTTGAGGCGCGACAAGAGGATGGTTACTCGCCCCGGCCCGCACCCCACATCCGCCACCGGCCCGCCGCCGGCGGCTTGCACGAGTTCCGCGAAGGTTGCGAACAGCGCTCGGTCGAGCGGGCTGTCGTCCAGGCTCGCCAGCAAGACGTCCGGGTGTTCGGCCGCCAGCGTGTCGTACGAGGCTCGTGTGGTCGCCAGGAAGCTGTCAGTCACCATGCCGACAGAGGCTAGGCGGCCCCACCGACAGGTTTCGGGGCGTGATTGACTCCCGTGGCTCAAACGTTCGAACCTGAGGAGTTCGCGTGAAGAGGTTTGTCCGTGGGTTGGCCGCGATTTCCGCTGTTACGGTCGCCATCCTGGCCGGGACGACGATCCCGGCGTCGGCGACGGAAGGCAGCCCGAGCGGCGCTCCGCCCGAGGGAAGTATGGGCGTCTGGTGCGTGTCAGTCACCGGCGCGAAGGCGTGCTTCGCGGAGTACGGGGACCGCGTCTGGGTGAAGGACACCAAGGCGAACGGCGAGCCGGCAGCGGGCACGATCTCCGACACCGAGTCCGACGCGAGCTGGCACCGCGAGTGCTTCAACAACCGCGGCGCGGACGGCGGCTGGGTCATGTGCAACTTCGACGTACCGGAGAACGACGAAGGCCTCCTCTGGGCCGCCAACAACCCCTTCGTCGGCGCCGAAGCCAGCACAAAAATCTGGACCACCATCATCTGATCCAGGCGAAATTCTGCAACAAGGTGCAACCGCCGCCCGACGGCGATCTGTTCGTGAAACGCTTTTTGCAGGGAGATCAGACGGTCTCCAGTTCACGAACAGAGGGAGTTTGATGTCCGTACGAGGACGACTGGTCGCCGCATTCGGAGCAGGGTTGATGCTGACACTCGGCGGTGCTGCGCGAACTCATCGGTGTGGATGGGTTCTACGCCCCACCGGAGATCTGCAATCTCTACCAGTCGCCGAACAACACCCGTGCGTCGATCTGTTCCGCCGCGTCGTTCGGGGGCGAGGCGCATCTGGTGGACGGCTACTACCGTGGCACGATGACTGGCGAGAACGGTTATATGGAGGTGCGCATCAACACCACCGTGCACCGGATCAACACCTCGCCTGACTTCCGCGGCGTATGGACCGACGCCAGCAGTGTCCAGTTCCGCGCCTGCGGCGACACGGGCGGCTGCGGCCCCTGGAAGTAGTCCCACAAAACGCTGCGGGCCCCTCGATCGAGGGGCCCGCAGTGCCATTTCCGCGCTACTGCAAGCGGAGGGCGTGGGATTCGAACCCACGATTACGGTCACCCGCAATACCGGTTTTCAAGACCAGCGCACTCGGCCACTATGCGAGCCCTCCAGGCGGTCACCCGGAGGTGGCGCCGAAGGTTGAGGATACCGGTACGGGCTAGCGGGTGAGGGGTGGAGGTACCGGCCGGTCTGCGGGGCAGCGATGGCTAAATGGGTTGGAGGCTCTCGGCAAGGGGTTGTTACTGTGCTCGGTTGAGAGTCCGACTGAAGCCAGGGGAATGTCATGCCTACCGCGGTGTCCCTCGGCCTGCCCAACATGCGTGGGCGTGCGCCGTTGCTGGCTGGGTTGGCGATCGACTCGTTCGGTGGCGGGTGCGCTGGACCGTTGCTGTTGCTGTACTTCGTCCGCGTCGCGGACATCCCACTCGGTACTGCGGGGTTGATGCTGACCGTCGCGACCATGTTCTCGATCGCGGCGCCCGCCGCTGTCGGGATGGTGGTCGATCGGGTCGGGCCGCGGAACCTGGTGATCGGGGCGCAGTTCGCGCAGGGGCTGGCGTTCACGGGGTTCTTCTTCGGGCGATCGCTGTGGTTGTTGTTTCTCTGCGCGCTGGTGATGACGACCGGACAGCGGGTCTTCTGGTCGGCGATCTTCAGCCTGTTGGCGGATATCGCGGACCCGGGCGATCGGGATCGGTGGTTCGGGCTCGGCGGGATGATGCAGGCGGCCGGGTTCGGGCTTGGGGCGCTGGCGGCCGGCGTACTGCTGAGCCTCGGTGGAGATGCGCCGTTCCTGGTCGGGATGGCGGTGAATGCGGTGACGTTCTTCATCGCCGGCGTACTACTGCTCAGGCTGCGGGCCAAGCACGAGGCACAGGCCGCTCAGGACACCGGGCCTGCTCCGTTGCTGCGGAAGGACAAGGCGTTCCTGGTACTGATCGCTGCGAACACCATCCTGGCGCTGTGCACGATGATGATCGGGGTGGCGCTTCCGGTGTACGTGACTGAGGCACTGCCCGAGGCGCCGAAGTGGATCGTGGGCGTGCTCCTGGCAGCCACATCGGTCGTACTGGCCACCGGGCAGACGCTAGTGGTGCGGCACACCGAGCGGCGGCGGCGCACGAAGGTACTGGTACTCGCTGGAGTCCTCTGGGCGGTGTGGGGACTGCTGATGGCGGGGCTGCTGCATGTGCCGGCTGGGCTGGTGGTGCCCGGGTTGGTGCTGGCCACTGTGGTGTTCGCCGGGGCTGATGTGCTGCACGCGGCCACCGGGAACGCGCTCGCTGCTGCGGTTGCGCCGACTGTCGGACGTGGGAAGTACCTTTCGTACTGGCAGTACTCGTTCACCTTCGCGAGTGTGCTGGTGCCGGCGTTTTTCGCGCAGCTCTTCGAGAGGCGGCAGGAGCTGCCCTGGGTGACGCTGTCGGTGCTGGCGCTGGTCGCGGCGGGGACGATCGTGGTGCTCGAGCGGGTGCTGCCTGAGGTAGCGACCCGGCGTACCTGAACGTGTTGCTGCGGGGCGCTCGGGCGGGCGGTTTGCGGCTCTGCGATTGACGGGTCAGGCATTCTTGCACTCTTCGAACAGGTGTTCTAATGTCCTTCTCGTAGCTCGCGGATTTCACTCCCACCCCAAACCTTCGCTCGTTGCGGCTGAGCCTCCCACCTTCGATGTGGACAGCCGGTACCGAGCGCTGGCCGCCCGGGCAGTGAGGGCCCGGGCTGTGGAGAGCCGCCCGCTGCCAAGTACAACTGCTAGAGGAAGACCGAGGTGATGCAGGACGAGAGGACGTACCTATGTTGCTGGAACATCGTGGCCGGAGACCGGTCGTTCCTGAGTCCGCGTACGTGGCGCCATCAGCTGTGCTGTGTGGAGCCGTCGTACTAGGCGAAGGCAGCCGGGTGCTGCATGGCGCGGTACTGACGGCGGAGGACGGTGAGGTCCACCTCGGAGAGAACAGCGTGGTGATGGAGAACGCCCTGGTCCGCGGCCGGGCAGACCATCCCGCGATGATCGGCGCTGCGGTCATGGTCGGACCGCACGCCCACGTGAACGGCGCCACGGTCGAAGCTGAAGTCTTCATCGCCACGGGCGCCGCGTTGTTCCCAGGCTCGTTCGCCGGCACCGGCGCCGAACTGCGGATCAACAGCGTGCTCCAGGTCAACTCCCGCCTAACCGCCGGCACCGTCCTGCCGATCGGCTGGATCGCAGTCGGCGACCCCGCCCAACTCTTCTCCCCCGACCGCCACGACGACATCTGGCAAATCCAGCAAACCCTCAACTTCCCCGGCACCGTCTACGGCGTGGGCAGAGAAGCAACCATGCGCGACATCATGTCTACCCAATCCGCGTACTACGGCGCCCACCACGACGACCGCCAACTCCCCGACCCGGCTTAGCCCACACCCACGGGCTCGAGCCTCATCTGTCCTCCACTCCTCGACAGGCTTGGGCCGATCGCCTGGCGCAAACAGCTGCCGGACGGCCGCCAGCGACGGATGGTCAGCGGCGGCAGGTGGTCAGCGCTGGCGGGCGGTCAGCGCTGATGGGTGGAGCACACCGCTTCGTAGTACCGGCGCTCCGGTGAGTTCGTCCGATCACGGCAGGCGTCGTCCGAAGCCGCTCGACAGCTACGGGCTGTCGGTATGCCTGCCCGCCGCCGGAATCGGCGCTGCCGCTTGCCCTCGCTTTGCCGCGGTCGTTCGGTGGCCGGGTTGCGGTTCGAGCTGCGACGGGGGCGTGTTTTCTGGCTGTGGGGGCGGGTGCCATTGACGCCCGCACTCGCGTTGGCACGGCGTGCGGTCGCTGGTACCTGCCTTGGTACTCGCGCTCGCATCGGCATTGCCCCTTGCGTTCACCTGTCGCGGTCGTTCCCGATGGCCTTGCTACTCGCGCTCACGCTGGCGCTAGTACCGGAGTTGATGGTTGCGCTCGCGCGGGGGCGGGCGTTGATGCTGGCATCGACGCTGACGCTTGCACTCGCTTTACCGCGGACGTTTCCACGGCCTTGCCACCGACGGGTTGGAGCCGGCGTTGGCAATGGCGCTGGTACCGGGCTTGGCGCTCGCCTTGGTGCTCGCGCTGGCGCTGGCGTTGGTACCGGGCTTGATGCTCGCGCTGGCATCGGCGTTGCCGCTTTGCGCTCGCCTGTCGCGGCACTTTCGGCGGCCGTGTCCTTCCGCCGGTACTCTGCCTTGATGCTCGCGCCGGCGCTGGTTTCCGGCGTTGGCGTTGGAGTTGTTGCTCGCGCTGCGTTAGTACCGGGCTTGGTGCTCGCGCTGGTGCTGGTACGGGTTTGGTGCCCGCGCTGTTGCTGCTACGGGCGTTGCCGCTCGGGCTCGCGATGCCGCATTCGCTTTCGATGGCTTTGACGCCGGCGCTCACGCTGGCGTTGATGCTCGTGCTGGCGCTCGGTACAGAGCACGATGCTCACGGTGCCGCCGGTACCCGGCCTTGGTGCTGACGCTGGTACCCGGCGTCGGTGTTGGCGGTGTTGCTCGCGCTGGCGTAGTACCAGCCTTGGTGCTTGCGTTGTTGGTGGTGCCGGATATGGCGCTACGCGAGTGCTGGTACCGGCTGGATGCTGGCGCTGGTATCGGGGTTGCCGCTTGCGCTCGTGTTGCGGTGGTCGTTTCGGTGGCTTGTCGGCAGCGGGCTATTGGTACGTCTGTTCGATGCCGGTGAGGGTGTAGGTCGTTACTTGCCCCGGGGGCTTTGAAGCACAGGTCATGGCTGCGTTGATGGTGGTCGTGCCGGCCGTCAACGTCACCACGTAGACGGCGACGCTGGCATCGGGGGTGCCGCTGACGCTTGCGCTTGTCTTGTCTCCGTTGTTTTTGGTGGGCTTGTCACTGGTGCTCGCGCTGCTACCGGGGTTGGTGCTTTCACTGGTGTCGGCGTTGGGGTCGGGGGTTAGGTGGATTTGCCAGGTGGTGGGGGTGAGAGTGGTTATTTGGGTTGGGGTTAGGGCGTTGAGGGTGAGGGGGGCGCCGGAGGTGCGGGCGAAGTGTTGGGCTGCTTGGACTGGGGGTGGGTGGGCGCCTGAGCCTCGGAGATACTGGGGGACGAGAAAGCCCTTGTTGTATTGGGTGGCCAGGGTGACAGCCTCGGTGGTGGGGACGTGGCCGTAGAAGAGGCTGTGGGGGAGGAAGACTAGGTTGGCGGCGAAGCGGTCGCCGCCAATGTGGCTGCATTCCCAGGTGCGGTCGGGGAAAGCCGCGGAGAGGGCTGCGGCGGCTGGGCGGCCTCGGATGGCGCAGCAGGCGTCGTGGCGGCCGTGGGTGCAGATTAGGTAGATGGGGTCCGGGCTGGGGGTGCCTGGGTCGCGGCCAGCTAATACGTTCAGTAGGTGGTCGTCTGTGGGGAGGTCGCCCCAGTGGACGGATTCTTGGCCGGGGCGGCTGTCTACTAGGGCCCAGCGGCGGGGAGTACTGCGGTCTTGGCGGCCGTGACGTCTGATGAGTACCGGTCGGATGCCAGCCGCTGCGCACAGCCGACCCACCTGGGCAGGCAGGTCGACTACAGGTCCAGCCTCACCAGCCAGCTCGGCTACTGGAGTGCTGGTTAGGGCTGTTAGGGCTTGGCGGGGCCAGGCGGCTCTGTGTTCTATTAGGAGCCAGCGGGTGGCGGGTAGGGCTGTGGCCACCAAAGAGTCGCCGCGGGTTTCGGCTGCGGCGGCGCACCTCAGGCCTAGGGCTTCGGCTAGGTCCTCAGCTGTCTTCACGGGGGCTCTGTACTACGAGGACTGCTTCGGTCAGGAGGCGGCGGACCAACACCAACTGGTCGGGCTCGTCCAGGGGGAGGTCGCCTACCTTGACGTCGGTACCTGAGCAGAGGGCCGCCACGGCCGGATAGGTTGCCTTGGGCAAGGAGATGGTGCGGTCGGCCAGTTGGAGGCGGACCGGGTCTCCGTCGGCCAGGTGGAAGCGCAGGCCGGCGCGAAGGCGGACCGCCGTACCGGGCTCGAGCGCGGCTATGGCGGCGGCGTGGGCCAGTGGGGGTAGCGGGGCTGGGCGGTTGCCGGACCAGGTGCGGCGGCGCAGACGCGGGGCTAGGTCCTCGGGAGTGGTTTGCTCGATCCGCTTGGTCAACAACGCCGTCACCTCCTCTAGGACTCCGGCTAGTTGCGATGGGTCGCCGGGGTCGAAGCCGAGGGGTAGGGCGGCGCGCAAGGCGGGTTCGTCGGCTGCCAGGGCGGCCAGCTCTTGGACGAGCAGGTAGCGGGTCATGGTGTGCAGGCCGATGGTCAGGTGAGCACTGACGCCACCGAGCGCCTTGGCCGAGTGGAGGAAGCCGCGGGGGACGTAGAGGGCGTCGCCGGGACGCAGTACGTCGTCGATCACCGGGGCGCGGTCACGGGCTGCTGCTGCGACTGCCTGGGAGTGGTCGGTCCAGGGCTGATTGCGGAGCGGGTCTACGTGGACGGGCTCGTGTACGGTCCAGTGCTTCTCGCCTGCCACCTGCAGTACGAACACGTCGTGGACGTCGTAGTGGGCGGAGAAGCCCTGCGACTCGGCCGGGGTGATGTACGCGTTGATCTGCACCGGGTGCCTGGCATCGGACGACAGTTGCGTGGCGAAGTCGACCAGTGCGGGCCAGGTGCGATGCAGCGCCTGCAGTACTACGGTGTGGCCGCTCGCGAAGAGCGCAGCGACCTTGTCGTCGCGGACCTGGTCGCCGATCTCCGCACCGACACCCGCGGCACCGGTGAACTGGCTGTCGCCGACAACCGTTCCATTCTTGGCTATCCGTAGGAACGGGGTGCGGAGGCCGCGGCGGGATAGGAGTTCGTCAACGGCCTGCAGGCTGAACAGGTCGCCGTAGTCGCCGCCATGCGAGAGCAGTGCGCGGGCACCCCAGTAGGAGCGGCCGAACTCGTCGAGGTCGAGTTCACCGCCCACACAGCGCCGGAGAGCCGGGCGCCCTTCCGGAAGTCGCCCGCTCTCCGGCACTGGGCTCGTCAACTTGAGTAGTTCCCGTCGGCACCGCCGTCAGCGCCACCATCGGTCGCACCGGGCGAAGCACCTCCGTCAGCGGGCCCCTCAGCGCCGCTGTCGGCTCCACCGTCGGCACCGCCATCGCTGACACCAGGCGAAGCGCCTCCGTCAGCGGGCCCCTCAGCACCGCCGTCGGCTCCACCGTCAGTACCGCCGCCTACAGCGCCACCATCGGCCGGGCCTTCACCAGCGCCGCCATCTGCTCCGCCGTCCGTCGCACCCGGCGAAGCACCGCCGTCAGCAGGCCCCTCAGCACCACTGTCGGCTCCACCATCAGCACCGCCATCGCTGACACCAGGCGAAGCACCACCGTCAGCGGGACCCTCGGCACCGCCATCGGCGCCACCATCAGTACCGCCGCCTACAGCGCCACCGTCGGCCGGGCCTTCACCGGCTCCACCATCAGCACCGCCGTCCGCGCCGCCATCGTGGCCGCCGATCGTCGCGCCGCCATCGGCGAAGCCTTCACCCTCGGCGTTCCCCGGCAACCCGGAGCCGCTCGAGGAAGTGTTGCCGCCGCCGTCAGCGCCGCCATCGGTCGCGCCGCTGGACGCGCCACCGTCGGCCGGCCCCTCGCTGTCGGCCGACGAGGTCGTCATGTCGTCGTCGCTCAAACCCATGATGCTGCTCCCTTCGAAGTACCCGGAGTGTTCTGTCGCCCATCTTGTGCGCAAAGTAGACCGGGACTAAACCCCTGAGCGCGTTACAACGAGCACTCGGTTCAACAGCGATCATCCGATCAGCCGAGAACGTCCTGCCAGACCTTCAGAAATGCATCCGTGACCGCCTCCGGCCGGACCGCGATCCGCAGCCAATCCGGACCCAACCCAGGGAACGTGTCTCCGCGCCGTACTGCGAAACCACGCTCCCGCAACTGCTCCCGCACCAACGCCGCCCCGGCCACATGCACCAGTACGAACGGCCCGCGCGCAACCCCGTACGTCGAAACGGCAGAGGTACAGCCAAGACCAGCAAGCAAATGCGCCCGCTGCCGATCCAGATCAGCAGCCGCTTGCGCCGCCTCCACCAAGGCACGCTCGTTGCTGCAAGCAATCGCAGCAGCCAGCGCAGGAGTGGACACCGGCCACTGCGACTGCACTGCCGCCAACTGCTCGATCAACCCGGGCGCGGCCACGACGTACCCGACCCGAAGCCCAGCCAGCCCCCAGGTCTTGGTCAAGCTCCGTACCACCACCAGCCCCGGAATCGACGCCCCCACCAGCGACTCCGGCTCACCCGGGATCGCGTCCATGAAGGCCTCGTCGACGACCAGGATGCGGTCGGGGCGAGCGAGTTCGCGCAGGTCATCGGCACTGTGGAGGATCGACGTCGGGTTGGTCGGGTTGCCGATGACAACCAGGTCCGCGTCGGAAGGTACCGCGCGGGGATCAAGCGCGAATCCCGTCTCCGGGCCCAAGATCACCCGGTCGACCAGATGACCGGCCGACCTCAAGGCAGCCTCAGGCTCAGTGAATTGCGGGTGAACGACGACCGGGTGCCGCGGCCGGAACGCGCGAGCGATCAGTACGAAGGCCTCGGCGGCGCCGGCCGTGAGCAGGATCTGCGACGGGTCGCGCTGGTGCCTGGCCGCGACGGCCGCGAGCGCCGCGTCCTGGCGTGGGTACGCGGCCAGGTCGGCAAGGCTCGCGCCGACCTCCTCGATCAGCCAGCCCGGCGGCGTACCGGCCCGGACGTTGACGGCGAGATCGACCAGGCCATGGCCGACCTCGAGGTCGCCGTGGTGGTCGAGGTCGAAATCGTCCCGACGTTGCGTCACAGGCAGGAGGCTAACCCGCTTGTCCGAACTTTGGGCGTCGGATCTCAGGAAACCTAGCGAGAAGTCACTGTGAAGCGTCGGTTCTGCAGGGATGGATTGCGTCGGCGGGTGTCGGCCAGCCGGTCCGCCGAGATCTCCGCCGTACCGATCCCGTCCGCCTCGCCGACCGCCGCGATGGCGATGCCCTGCGGGTCGATGACCTGGCTCAGCCCGCAGTACTTCTTCCCGTTCTGCGCGGCCGCGGCGACGTAACAGGTGTTCTCGATCGCGCGAGCCGTCAGCAGCGTGGTCCAGTGATGCTCCTTGAGCGGCCCGCGCACCCAGGCCGCCGGTACTACGAACACCTCCGCCCCCGCATCGACCAGCGCCCGCGACAACTCGGGGAACCGCAGGTCGTAGCAAGTCATCAGCCCGAGCTTCTGCCCGGCCACCTCGACGACGACCGGCGCGACGTCGCCCGCGGTCAGCTGGTCCGACTCGCGATAGCCGAAGGCGTCGTACAGGTGGATCTTGCGATACGCGCCGAGCAGGTCGCCGTCCGCACCGACCGCGAGCAGCGTGTTGTACGGCCGGGCCTCGTCGCAGCTCCGCTCGAACATGCCGGCCACGATCGCGACGCCGTGCTCAGCCGCCGTCTTGCGCAGCGTGCCGACGAACTCCCCGTCGAGCGGCTCGGCCAGATCGCCGACCGAACCACCCTCGCTGGCGAAGTCGGCCATCATCGCCTCGGGCAGCACGACGAGATCGGGCTTGCCGACCGCGGCGTCGGCGACCAGTCGCGTCACCAGGTCACGGTTGGCGGCCTTGTCGTGCGAGCTGGCGGTCTGCACCACGGCGATCTTCACCTCTCCATGGTGCCAGGAATCCGACTTGATCCTCACCCGACGGACTGTCGATTCCATGAACCCCGAGGACAGGACCTGGCAGGTCGGCGAGCTCGCGACGGCGACTGGGTGAGGTCGCCCGGGTTCTGGACGGGGAGCTGGCCGACCCTCGTGAACCATCCGACGGCAGCTGGAGCAGGTCGAGCAGCAGCTCCGAGCGGCCGAGCGATTGCGCGCCGAGCTGCAGGAAGCCCGGGAGAGGTGGCGTGCCGGGATGTCGGAGGAGGAACTGGCGGAGGTTGCTGCCCGCCGCCAAGCGATGATGCCCAAGTAGCAGGCCAGGGGGCAGACTGGGGTGGTGGAGTTCGATGCAGTGGTGCTTGCTGGGGGTGGGTCTACTCGGTTTGGTGGGGTGGACAAGGCGCTGCTGGTGCTGGATGGGGTGTCGTTGCTGGATCGGGTGCTGACGGCAACGAATGCGGCGGCGTCGACGGTTGTGGTCGGGCCTGAGCGTCGAGTCTGCCGGCCGGTGGATTGGACGACGGAGGATCCGCCGGGTGGTGGGCCGGTCGCGGGTATCGCGGCTGGGCTCGAGATCGGACGAGCGCCAACCGTCGTCCTGGTCTCCTGCGATCTGCCCTGGATCACCGCTGACGAGGTGACGCAATTGGTGGACGGGGTGGGTGAGCATGACGGATTCGGGCTGCTGGATACGGACAGTCGGGAGCAATGGCTGGCGGCGGCGTACCGGCGTACGGCGCTGACCGATGCTTTGAAGAGGATCGGCGATCCGCAGAACAAGTCCGTCCGGCGACTGTTCCTGGGGCTGGACCTCGCGTGGTCCGCACCCAGCCGGGCCGGCGATGACGTCGACTCCTGGGCCGACCTCGACGATTAATCCTTCGACACCTGGCGATGCCCGCCCTACCTTGGCGGCAATGGATATCGCCGCGATGGTTGAGAAGGCCTGCCCGGGTAGTTCGATCGACGAGGTAGTGGAACGGTCGGGCGGCCAGCTGAGCAAGGTCTTCGAGGTACGCCGGACAGCGGCCGAGCCGGTGATCATGAAGATCTACGAGCCGGAATGGGCCTGGAAACAGGCCAAGGAAGTCCACGTCTACGGTCTGCTGCGGGAACACCTGAAAGCGGCAGTGCCGAGCGTCCTGCACGCCGAGCCGGGTGAGCCAGCCTTCACGGTGCTGACGAAGATCGACGGAGTGCCACTCTCCGAGGCAGAGCCGCCGGACTGGAAGGCCGTCTATGTTCAGCTCGGGGAGTTACTCAAAAGAATTCACCGCATTCCGCAACCGGCGTACGGGTATCTCACCGACGAAGTACTCGAGCCGCTGCCGAGCAATGACGCCTATATGCGCCGCCAGTTCACCAAGAAACTCAAGGAGTTCGACGAGCTCGGAGGCGATCCGCAGCTGAGCGAGAAGATCGCCCGGTACGTCGAAGAGCACGCCGGCCTGCTGAGCAAAAACACCGCACCAGCCCTTTGCCACAACGATTTCCACGAGGGCAATGTGCTCGTGGACCCGGAGACCTGGCAGGTCCAGGGCTTCATCGACGTCGAGAACGCGATCGCCGCCGACCCGCTGGTGGATCTCGCCAAGACCGAGTGCTACTCGATCTGGGGCAACGCCGACAAGCTCGCCGGCCTCCTCGAGGGCTACGGCGAACTCCCCACCGACTGGCGGCCCCGGATGACGCTCTACCGCCTCTACCATTCACTGGAACTCTGGGACTGGTTCAAGACGATAGGCACCGTCGATCCGCTCGACAGCATCGCGGGGGACATGGCGGAGATCGTTCGCTGAGCCGCACTCCGCGACCTGAGGACAAGCAGTACGGTGGCAGGCATGCGAGCTGTCGTTTGTGAGGGTGCCGGTGGCGTCGAGGTCCTGACGATCGGTGAGATCGAGGATCCGACCCCTGCGGTCGACGAGGTCGTCATCAACGTGGTCGCCGCCGGGGTGAACCGGGCCGACCTGCTCCAGCGGCAGGGCCACTACCCGCCGCCGCCCGGGGCGCCCGGCACGATCGGGCTCGAGGTGTCCGGCACGATCGCGGCGGTCGGCGCCGAGGTCGAGGGCTGGTCGGTCGGCGACGAGTGCTGCGCGCTGCTCGCGGGCGGCGGGTACGCCGAGAAGGTCGTCGTACCGGCGCCGCAGGTGATGCCCGTACCGGACGGCGTCGACCTGGTGAGCGCGGCCGCGCTGCCCGAGGTGGTCGCGACGGTCTGGTCGAACGTGTTCATGACCGCCCATCTCAAGGAAGGCGAGACGCTGCTCGTGCACGGCGGCTCGTCCGGGATCGGCACGATGGCGATCCAGCTCGGGGTCGCGCACGGCGCACGGGTGCTCTGCACTGTCGGTAGCAAGGAGAAGATGGACTTCTGCCACCGGCTCGGCGCCGACGTCGCGATCAACTACAAGGAAGCCGAGTGGGCGTCGGTGGTCAACGAGGCCACCGGCAAACAAGGCGCGGACGTCATCCTCGACATCATGGGCGCGAAGTACCTGCAGGACAACGTGAAGACCCTCGCGTACGACGGCCGCCTGGTGATCATCGGGATGCAGGGTGGCACCAAGGGCGAGCTGGACCTCGGGCGGCTGATGTCGCGGCGCGGCTCCGTCACCGGTACTGGCCTGCGGGTCCGCTCAGTCGTGGAGAAGGGGCAGATCCTCGCCGAGGTGGTCGGTCACGTCTGGCCGGTCTTCGCCGCCAAGAAGGTGCGCCCGGTCATCCAGCGCACCTACCCGCTCGAAGCGGTCGCCCAGGCACACGAGGCGCTCGAGCAGTCCAACCACATCGGCAAGATCCTGCTGACCATCTGACGACTCGCTCGGCCAGGCGGCTGAGCAAGCTGCTACTCCGAGGCGGCCGGGAAGTTGGCCGCCAGCCACTCAGGGTCGGGCGCGACCAGCTGGATCACATCGATCCAGGTGCCCTCGGGGTCGCGGACGAAGAAGTGCCGCTGGCCCCAGACCTCGGTGACCACCTCGGTCTCCAGCGTGACGCCGCCCTCGACCAGCGCCGCCGCCACCCGATCGGCATCGTCGACGATGAAGCCGAAGACGTTGCTGCTCTCGGTCAGCGCCGAAACAGCGGCCGGCACCGACGCATGGCCGCGCTCGGTGATCGCCAGCTCCCAGTCGGCGTCGCCGCGCCGCAGGGTGATGAACCAGCCGATGTCGAGGGCGATCTTCAGGTCGAAGTGCCGCTCGTAGAACGCGGCGACCTGGGCCGGACGAGCGGTAACCACCGTCGCGCCGAATGCTGCGGGCTGCATACAACTCCTCGGATGTCCGCCGATTACTCGCTGAACATTAGTACCGTCAGGACAGTGACTGGGGAACAGGTTCGGCGCGGGGCACACGTCCTGCGGGCAGTGGTCGACATCATCGCCGAACGCGGGCTCGAGGCCGCCACCATGCGCACCGTGGCCGCCTCGGCCGGCATCTCGCTCGCCCAGGTCCAGTACTACTTCCGCAGCAAGGAAGACCTCGTCGCCGCCGCGTTCCGGCACGTCACCGAGCTGTTCGACCTCAAGCTCGCCTCCATCGACCTCTCCAAACCGCCCCGGCGCGTACTACGGGAAGCCCTCGAACTCTGGTTGCCGCTCGACGAGCCGCGCGCCCGCGACGCCCGAGTCCGGCTGGCCTTCAGCGCGGCCGCCACCACCTCCCCCACCCTCAAGGAGATCGCGGCCGCGACCGACAACGAACTCCGGATCGCCCTCGCCCGACTGCTCGACGCGGCAGCCGCGGAGGGCGACCTCTCCGAGGTGACCGACACCGAGACCGAGGCCGCCCTGCTGCTCGCCGTCATCGACGGGCTGGTCGTCCAATCCCTGGCGATGCCCGAAGACACACGGACACCCTTCCTCGCCGAGTCGCTCGACACCCACCTCGCCCGCCTGTTCACCCCCTGACAGTTCGTCCTCAGTCGAAAGGGCGTTGACCAGGGAATACTGAGTATGCATACTCAGTATCTATGTCGATCAAGCACGGTTTGCTGGCGCTGCTCCGGACGGAGCCGAAGTACGGGTACCAACTGCGCGGGGAGTTCGAGGCGGCCACCAACTCGACCTGGCCGCTCAACATCGGGCAGGTCTACACGACCCTGACCCGGCTCGAACGCGACGGACTGGTGCAGGCCAGCGCCGGCCAGGACGACGACGGCCGGTCGCTGTACGAGATCACCCAGGCCGGCCGGGACGAGCTGGCGAAGTGGTTCGAGACGCCGGTGACCCGGGAGTCGCGGCCGCGGGACGAGCTGGCGATCAAGCTGGCCCTCGCGCTCGCCGTACCGGGGATCGACGTGACGGCGGTGCTGCAGCGACAGCGGGCGTCGACCATGCAGTCGATGCAGGAGCTGACTCGGCTCAAGCGCGGCAGCCGCGACGGTGAGATCTCCTGGCTGCTGGTGCTGGAGTCGATGATCTTCGGCGCCGAGGCGGAGATCCGCTGGCTGGACCACTGCGAGTCGATGCTGTCGCGCCATCGAAAGACCAGCACGCCGGTGATTCATTCCGAGGAAGACCAACAGGCGGAGGCCACGAGATGAGCACGATCCTCGATATCCGCAATCTCACCCGGGTGCACGGCACCGGCGAGCAGGCCGTGCATGCGCTGCGCGGCGTCGACCTGGCAGTCGCGGCCGGCGAGCTCGTCGCCGTGATGGGCCCGTCCGGCTCGGGCAAGTCCACGCTGCTCACCTGCGCCGGCGGACTCGACCGGCCGAGCAGTGGCGAGATCCTTGTCGACGGCAACGACCTGGCCACCCTGAACGCCAAGGCGGTCGCCGCCCTGCGCCGGCGCCGGATCGGGTACGTCTTCCAGGACTTCAACCTGATCCCGGCCCTGACCGCCGCCGAGAACGTGATGCTGCCGCTCGAGCTGGACGGCACTCGCGCCCGTACTGCCCGCAAGTACGCCGATGCCGCGCTGGCGGAGGTGGGCATCGCGGAGCTCGCCGACCGATTTCCCGACGAGATGTCCGGCGGACAGCGCCAACGCGTCGCGATCGCCCGGGCCATCGTCGGAGAACGCCGCATCCTGCTCGCCGACGAGCCCACCGGCGCCCTCGACTCGGAGACCGGCGAGGCAGTCCTCCAACTCATTCGCGACCGTTGCGACCAGCACGGCATCGCCGGCGTCCTCGTCACCCATGACGCCAGGCACGCAGCCTGGGCCGATCGCGTCGTCTACCTGCGTGATGGTGTCCTGGTAGGCCAGTCGGGTCCGCTGCCCGAGGTCGACATCCTGCTGGAAACCCGCTGATGGCGGGCTGGGGACCCCCACTCCGGATCGCCCGGCGAACGGCCCGGCGTTCCTTGGGGAGGACTCTGCTCGTCGCCGCGCTTATCGGCGTACCGGTCTTCGCGGCGTCGTGGATCGGGTTGATGGACAAGGCGCAGAGCCCGACCGGCGAGACGCTGGCCCGGACTACGATCGGCCAGGCAGACGCGCAGGTCACCGTTGCGGAGTACGCGAAGCTGAATCCCTGGCCGTCGCGGCCGAGTCTGCTGACCGGCGGACCGGGGATGCTGGAGGGCACCGACCAGCAGCCGCGCGATACCAGCAAGGTCGATCCGCTGCCCTTGCTGCCGACGGGCAGTACGACGGCCCGCGCACTCCAAGAGGCCGGGCAGGTCGATATCCGCGGACCAGAGGCCGACACCTCGGTCAGCCTCGTCACCGGCGCCGGCCAGAGCAAGCTGACCGCGGGTACCTTCCGGCTCGACGGCGGGCAGTATCCGGGCAAGTCCACCGAGGTGGCCGTTTCGCCATCACTCGCGGACTACCTCGGGCTCCTCGACGACGGCAAGCTGAAGGCCGGTGCCACGCTGACCGCGGCGAACGACCAGAAGTACCAGGTCGTCGGACTGGCCCGCACCTTCAGCGACCCCAGCCTGCGCACAGTCTTCGGTACTCCGGACACGCCACTGGCGACCATCGACCCGATCGCTCCGGTCGTCTACCTCGCCGACCTCCCGGCCGGTACCGACGCCGACGCCCTGAGCGACAACCTGCTCAGCAACGGGCTCATGCTGTTGCCTCGGGCAAACATCGTCGATCCGCCACCGGACCCGTACGGCGCCTCCACCGATGCCGGGGCGGTCGCCGTGATGGCGCTGGTGATCGGTTTCGGCATCCTCGAGATCGTCCTGCTCGCCGGTACTGCGTTCGCCGTCATCGCTCGGCGGCAAACCCGCGATCTGGGCCTGGTCACCGCGGCCGGCGGGACGCCACGCGACATCCGCCGGATCGTCTTGGCGCAGGGCTTGTTCATGGGTGCGATCGGGGCCGGCGGCGGACTGCTGCTCGCGATCCTGGCAGTCCTTGCGGGACGGCCGCTGTGGGAGAAGATGCTGTCGACGCTGATCGTCAGCACGGAGATTCCCTGGCTCAGGCTCGTACCGATCGCTGCACTGGGGTTGCTGGCCGGCCTGGCCGCGGCGATCGTGCCTGCGGTCAGCGCCGGAAGGCAGACACCATTGGCCGCACTCAGTGGGCGATTCGCCGCGGCCGGCGGAGTGGTCAGACTGCGCAAGCCGGCGATCTGGCTGGTCGTCTTCGGTGTGGCCAGCACGATCCTCGGCAGCATCTGGATGTCGAGGGCGCTCGAGGAGGCTCAGCGACAGGTCGCTCAACAGGGCGAGCACTACCGGGCCACCGTGACGCCTACTGGGCCGATCGCGCTGGTTCTGCTGGGCATCACGGCGACCGTCGTCGGCCTGGTCTGGATGCTGCCGAACCTGGTGGCCAAGCTGGCCGGGTTCGCCCGGTTCCTGCCGCTGAGCGGACGGCTCGCGCTGCGCGACGCTGCCCGCCATCGGCACCGCACCGGGCCTGCCGCGGCCGCCATCATGATGTCGGTCGGCGCGACCGCGGCGATCGCCTTCGCGATCTCCAACTCGATCGCGGCCGACGCCGAGGACTACGTCCCCGAGAGCCTGCCCGGTGACGCCGTCCTGCGCTTCTCGCCCGGTGGCGTCACGAACTCACCGGCGACCGTGAAGAAGGTGGCCGCCGCCCTGCCGGTCGAGCAGACCTACGAGATCGGCCAGATCATCCCGACGGGCGCGAAGCGAAACGGTCCGTATATCCCTACGCTCGCAGTGGTCACAACGCCGACGGACCAGCAGAACGGCTACAACCTTATGGCCGTCGACCCGGCGTACGTCGCGCGCTTCCCCGGCTACGGCCCGCAAGCCGCCGCGGAGTTGCGGGCCGGCAAGATCGTGCTTCCCTCGCCGGCCGGGATCAAGGGCGGAACCGTTCCGTTGAGCTCGGACGGCGACCCCGAGAGCAAGTCGGCCGTCAGCTTTCCGGCGACTTCGGTTCCTTCCGCGCCGATGACGGCTCAGCTGTCGACCACGGCGATCATCAGCCCGGCGGCAGCCAGAAAGCTCGGCACCGTCGATCCGTACCTGGCGATCTACCAGCTCGAACGCGAGCCGACCAGCGCCGAACTCGCCGCCGTGGCCAAGATCCTCGGGCACGACGACTACCTGCATATCGAGAAGGGCTATGAGAGCCCAGCGCGGCTGTGGTTCCTCGGGTTGATGGCAGCGGCGACCATCGTCACGTTGCTCGGAGTGGCCATCTCGGTCTCGTTGTCTGCGGCGGAGGGGCGCGCAGACCTCGCGACGTTGGCCGCGGTCGGCGCTCCGCCACGGCGACGGCGCAGTCTGGCCGCCGCGCAGGCGTGGATCCTGGGTGAGCTGGGATGTCTGCTGGGCGTGGGAGTCGGCGCTTTGTACGGCTACACAGCTCACGCGGCCTTCGGGTCACCGCAGTTCATGATCCCCTGGCGGGAGATCGGCGGCATCGTGATCGTCGTGCCTTTGTTCGCGGGACTGCTGGCCTGGTTGCTGACCAGGTCCCGGCTGCCGATGGTCAGCCGGGTCGACTAGTACGCCGTACGCCGCTGCAACTCGTTGCCCTGAGCACCTACCCTGGCCAGATCGGGATGGGCGACCGGGTGCAGCGGCGTACTGGTGACACGCCACTGGCCGCACGCGCAGCGTTGGTAGCTGAGCAATCCCTCGCTGACGGGATGTGAGGACTCGACGTGCCAGCGGTGCCGGTGAGCTTCATCTGTGGTGGTCATGGGTCCATCGTGCTGTAATGGCATTGTGCATCTCAACCCTTACGGCGCGGACGCGGTCCTGCTGGCCGTCAATCTGGTGACCAACCCCGCTTCCACGGCTGTCGAGCTGGCCGAACGATGCGAGGAGAGCGGCGTCGAGAGCCGGCTGGTGAGAGCCAGACGTGTGACGTCCGCCGACCTTGCCGCGGTACGGGTCGCGTTGGACGAATGGCTGGAGGTCGTCGACGCGCCTGATGAGGACAGCCGGGTTCGGTTGATGAACGCGATGCTGGCGAAGTACACGGAGCATCCGCGGCTGACCAACCACGCCGGCGATGGCTGGCACATGCATTACCGCCCTGACGGCGTACCGGTCGGGCGACTGGTCGCGACACTGATCAGCACCGGTACTGCGCTGCACCTGGCCGGCCGCGGGATGTCCCGGCTCGGCCGTTGCGCGGCGGACGGCTGCGAGAACGTGTACGCCGATCTGTCGCGAGGCGGGCGTCAGCGCTATTGCAGCCCTGCGTGTGCGAACCGTGACGCGGTGCGCAGGCATCGCTCGAAGGCCTCCTGAAGCGTTGGAACCCACGCACCTAGGATGGGCGTATGAGCGAGAGCAGCGGCGAGAACCAGGGCGAGCGGGAAGTACAGATGACCGGCGCCCAGACCGAGGACGGCAAGATCCTGATCGTCGGTCCGGACGGCATGGCTGTCGAAGGCCCGCCGCGCGAGCGGACGGACGAGCACAGCGACGAGCCGCGCTCGGTGACCGAGCTGGTCGAGCAGCCGGCCAAGGTGATGCGGGTCGCGAACATGATCCGGCAGCTGCTCGACGAGGTGAAGGCGGCACCGCTCGACGAGGCCTCCCGGCAGCAGCTGCGGGCGATCCACGAAGCGTCGATCAAGGAGCTCGAGAGCGGCCTGGCGCCGGAGCTGGTCGAGGAGCTCGAACGGCTGAGCCTCGACTTCACCGAGGACAGCACGCCCACCGAGGCGGAGTTGCGGATCGCGCAGGCCCAGCTGGTGGGATGGCTGGAGGGTTTGTTCCACGGCATCCAGACCGCGTTGTTCGCCCAGCAGATGGCGGCCCGCCAGCAACTGGAGCAGATGCGCCGCGCCCTCCCCGGCGGCCAGCAGATGCAGGGCCCCGAGGACGGTTCGCCCTTCCCCGGCCCGCCTCAGCCCGGTACGACCGACGGACCGGGCAGTGGGGGCATGTACCTGTAGTTCATGAGAGGTTGAAGATTTCTTCGAGGACGGTGGCGACACCGTCCTCGTCGTTTGTGGGGCAGACGACGTCGACCATCGCCAGGACGTCGGCGTGCGCGTTGGCCATCCCGTACGACGTCCCGGCCCAGGCGAGCATCGGCAGATCGTTCAGCGAGTCGCCGAACGCGATCGACTGATCGGCCGAGATCCCAAGCCCGGCAGCGAATTCGGCGAGCATCGCCGCCTTCGAGACTCCGCTCGCCGAGATCTCCACCAGGTTGGTCCCGCCACTGTGGCTGGCCGTCACCCGCGTGCCGACCAGTGGACCGATGGTGGCCAGCAGGTCGTCGGAATGCCAACTGGGATGGCGAACCAGCAGCTTCGCGGCCGGCTCGGACAGCAACTCGTCGAGCTGCGCGATCAACGTGTCCTCGGGTTTCGGCCACCGATTGAGATAGTGCGGTTCCTGTCCGTAACGATCGGTCCGCTCGATCGCGAACTCGACGTCCGGCAGCTCGGCCCGGATGGCGAGCGCGACCTCCAGGGCGACCGCCGGATCGATCAGCGCGGTCCGGATCGCCTTACGGCCAACGACGTCGTACAGAATGGCGCCGTTGGCAACGATCGCGACGCCGTGCGCGCCGACCAGGTCGGCGAGGTCGTGCAGCCAGCGTGGCGGCCGGGCGGTGACCATGACGAACTGGGCGCCGGCTTCCTGCACCGCGAGCACCGCCTTCTTGGTCCGTGGCGAGATCGAACGATCACTGTGTACTAAGGTTCCGTCAAGATCGGTCGCGACCAGACGGGGCGGGCGGACTGCTGCGGGGATCGGCACCGGACCACCGTAACTTCTTGCGACCGAGTCGCCTATACCTCTTCGAGAGACCCGGGCGCAACCGTTTGGACCTGGCTAAACCTGCAATCTGATTGACCGTTGAACAACGTCATCAGACCGTTACGGCAGGAAGCTGCAAAGGCAGCCAGTTCCCATGCACAGCAGGGTTTCTGCATGATTTCATGCGGTGGCGAGCGGGGAACCGGGGGCGTTTCAACCGCGTCCTAGACCTGTTCCGGATCACGGTCCGGTGCGGCCCCAACCCTGCAAACACTTATCGCCATATCGATGTGGAATTGGGTGCAACCAAATCCGCGGCCACAGCGTCAACAGTTATGGATCGGTGCGTCCCGCGCCGGGACGACAGGGTGGGTCGGCAACAGATCGGTCCATCAGCTAGTGGGTTCGGGAGTTCGAGCGTCATTCATCGTTCGTTCACCCGGGCCCTGGAACTTGGGGAGCCATGATGATCGTCAACAGCGCCAAGATAGCGGGGCAAGGGAGCAGCGGCTCTCGTGCGGCTGTCGACACATCTTCCATCGTGGAAGGGGCGATGACCGGCTGCACCGCACGCACGGACATCTTCCAGCACCGCCTGATGGAAGAGCCGCCACCCGCCTCGGCAACCCGGCGGACCCGGGAACGCTACGACCAGTTGGTCCGTGAGGCCAAGACCGTCTGCGCGTCCTGCCCGTTGTTCACCGACTGCCTGTTCAGCGCCGTCGCCCAGCACGATGTCAGCGGCTTCGTCGCCGGCACCACCGCCGCGCAGCGCCGCTCGATGCGGAACCTGCTGGACGTGGAGGTCCAGGCAGACGACTTCGACCAGCTGGCCGGAGCGCGGGGCACGCGCCGGCCCGTCAGCCACGAAGAGGTCCTGCGCCTGCGGACGCAGTACCCCAACGACAGCCTGGAATCCCTGGCCATGCGACTGGGTTGCTCGCTGTCCACCGTCAAGCGCCACCTGCGTAGGGCCCGCCGGGGACAGAGCCCGGCGACCAAGGCCCCGCGCGCCCGCCCGGAGCTGAGCGCCGTCCTGGACGCGTTCGACGCCGTGGTGGACCGGCCTTGCCAGTCACCTCGTCCCGGCAGTACCCGCGTCGCCTGACCCTGATACTCGGCCCGCCAGCGGACTATCAGTCAGTCATCAAAAGGTCATGGCCCTTGCTACAGCAGGGGCCATGACCTTTTTGGTTGCACAGTTTGGTTGCCGGGTGAAACTATCTCCGGAGGCTATTGCATTGTGGTCGAACAGTTCTCTCAGCTGAGCTTCAGAAATATCGGTTGAGCACTGCGGCGACACCGTCGTCGCTGACCGATTTGGTGACTTCGTCCGCTTTCGCTTTGACCTCGTCGGGCGCCGAGCCCATAGCGATCCCGAGGCCGGCGTAGACGAGCATCTCGATGTCGTTGCGGCCATCGCCCAGCGCGAGCAGATCCTCGGCTTCCAGCCCGTACTGCGCCAGCGCGACCTTCAGCCCGGTGCTCTTGTCGACACCCTCCGGCGCGATGTCGAGCCAGGCGGTCCAGCCGACCGCGTAACTGACTCCGTGCAGGCCGAGACGCTCGGCCAGCTCGATGAAGTCGGCCTCGGATGCCTCGGGGTCCCGGATGATCAACCGGGTCACGTGTCCGGGCGCCAGCTCGGCGTCGGAGACGACCCTGATCGCCACGCCGTCGGAGCCCAGATCCCCCGGCGGGAACGGCGCGGTCACCCGGTAGCCGGTGTTGTCGTCCTCCTCCACCGCCATCCGGGCGTTCGGAGCGTGCTCGCGGACCGAGGCGATCACCATCGTCGGATCAAAGGTCCGCTCGTCCACCACCTCGCCGGACGGTTGCCGCAACGTCCGCGCACCGTTGCTACAGACAACAAAACCTGGTGGCAGGCCGAGCAGCTCCGCCACCGGCCGGGTGCTCTGCCAGGAGCGTCCGGTGGCCAGGATGATCGGCACCTCGGCAGCGGCCCGCTGCACTGCGTCGATCACGGCGGGCGAGAGCCGCTCGTCGTGATCGATCAGCGTGCCGTCGATGTCGAGGGCAACGGCCTTCGGCCGCCAGCCGTCCGTCATTTGCCCACCGGTTCGAGGACCTCGCGACCACCGACGTACGGGCGGAGCGCGGCTGGGACCCGGACCGAGCCGTCCGCCTGCTGGTGCGTCTCGAGGATCGCGACCAGCCAGCGGGTGGTGGCCAGGGTGCCGTTCAGCGTCGCCACCGGACGCGGACGTCCGTCGGCGTCGCGGTGCCGGATGTTCAGCCGGCGGGCCTGGAAGTCGGTGCAGTTCGAGGTGGAGGTGAGCTCGCGGTACGCGCCCTGGGTCGGCACCCAGGCCTCGCAGTCGAACTTCCGGTACGCCGAAGCGCCCAGGTCACCCGTCGCGGTGTCGATCACCCGGTAAGCCAGCTCCATCTTGTCCAGCATCTCCTTCTCCCAGCCGAGCAGCCGCTGGTGCTCCGCGGCGGCGTCTTCGAGGCTGCAGTAGGAGAACATCTCGACCTTGTCGAACTGGTGGACACGGATGATCCCGCGGGTGTCCTTCCCGTAAGAACCCGCCTCCCGGCGGTAGCACGACGACCAGCCGGCGTACCGGATCGGGCCGGCGGAGACGTCGAGGATCTCGTCCATGTGGTACCCGGCGAGCGGGACTTCGGACGTACCGACGAGGTAGAGCTCGGGCTCTTCCAGCCGGTAGACGTCGTCGTGGGCGTTCAGGTAGCCGGTGCCGCCCATGATCTCGGGCTTGACCAGGGACGGGGTGATCATCGGGGTGAAGCCGTTCTCCACCGCCTGGGCGATGGCCAGCTGGAGCATGCCGAGCTGGAGCAGCGCGCCGACGCCCTTGAGGAAGTAGAACCGGGCGCCGGACACCTTCGCGCCGCGCTCCATGTCGATCGCGCCGAGCAGCTCGCCCAGCTCGAGGTGGTCCTTCGGATCGAAGCCCTCGGCGGCGAAGTCGCGCGGCTTGCCGATCTCCTCGACGACGGTGAAGTCCTTCTCGCCGCCGACCGGGGCCTCGTCGGAGACCAGGTTCGGCAGCTTGCCGGCCAACTCGTCGAAACGCGTCTCGGCCTCGGCTGCGGCGGCCTCATTGGCCTTCACCTCGGCGGCGAGCGCCTTGGTGCGCTCGAGCAGCGCGGTGCGCTCGTCGCCCTTGGCCTGCGCGACCTGCTTGCCGAGGCCTTTCTGCTCCGAGCGCAACGACTCGAACGCCGCGATGGACGATCGACGATCACCGTCGGCCGCCAGGACCTGGTCGACCAGGTCGGTACTCTCGCCACGCTTGGTCAGGGACGCGCGGACGACATCGGGGTTCTCACGGAGCAATTTGGCATCGATCACAGGTGCAGGGTATCGGGGCGTGTCAGCGGCGGCGAAGTCTATTCGGGATGATGAGCTGGCACCAGTACGTCATCGAGGCTCGTGAGTGGTGTGGATCGAACGATGGAGGTGGCCAGGTGCGTGCATCGCGGTGCGTGAGGAGCGTCCTCGATGCGGAGCATCGTGGATGCTGCTCAGGTGCCGCGAGGTGCGTGCCTGGGCGCCTCCAGCGTCGATCCACACCACTCACGAGCCTCTAAAGGGGGAAATCAGCCGGTATGAACCACCATCCACCGACTCACGTTGGCCGTGCGCTGACGGTTGTGCTGGGTGCGTTGCCGTTCATCGTGGTGACCCTGCTGGTCTTCGGGGAGTGGCCGCCGTTGCGGCGCTGGGATGAGTCGGTCGCCTCGCGGGTGTTCTCGTACGGCGCGGCGCACGACAACATGGTGGACGTCTGGCAGGTGGTCGGCGCGGTGATCCTGCCGTGGACCTCGCGAGCCGTGATCCTGGTCGTCGCCATCTACCTGTGGCACCGCCGCGCCCGGCTGCTGACCGTGTGGCTGATCGTCTCCGCCGGGGCTGAGCTCGGGCTCGTCCAGGCGACCGAGCACATCTTCGATCGGCCGCGCCCGACTCAGATGCTGGTCGAGTCCGGCGGCTGGTCGTACGTCTCCGGGCATGCCACCGCCGCCTTCGTGATGGCGGGGGCGCTCGGGGTGGTGCTGCCGTCAGTGCGCGGCTGGCGACGCCGGTTCCGGCTGCTGGTGACGCTGCCGACGATCGCGGTGGTCTGGATCGCGTCCATGGACCGGGTGTTCCTGAACGTGCAGTGGGTGTCCGACGTACTCGGTGGCTGGGCGCTCGGGCTGGCGATCCTGACGGCGACGTCGATCGGGTTCGGGCTCAGGCCCGGGTTGCGGCGCCGGCGTCGGCGTACGCCGGAAGACGGGAACGGTACGTCGATACCGCCGCGGGCAGCCGTCATCGTCAACCCGATCAAGGTCGGCGACGGGGTGGCGTTCCGGCGGAAGGTGACTCGGGCGCTGGCGGTCCGTGGGTTCGACGACCCGCTGTGGCTGGAGACGCGGGAGGACGATGCGGGCAACGCGATGGCCAAGCGGGCGATCGAGAACGAGTCGGATCTGGTGCTGGTCGCCGGCGGCGACGGGACGGTACGGGTGGTTTGCGCGGCGTTGTCAGGTACGGGCATACCGGTTGGTGTGATTCCGGCCGGTACGGGCAATCTGCTCGCTCGGAATCTGCATATCCCGCTGGATCTGGATGACGCATTGGAGCGGATCCTGGACGGGCGGGACCGGCGGATCGACCTGGTCAAGGTGTCCGGCGACGGGCTCGATACGGATCACTTCGCGGTGATGGCCGGGCTCGGGCTGGACGCGGCGATCATCACCGGGGCGCCGCCGATCCTCAAGGCGCAGATCGGCTGGACGGCCTACCTGGTCTCGGCGGCGAAGAACATCAACCACCCGTCGGTGAAGGTCCGGATCGTGCTGGACGACGAAGAGCCGGTGGAGCGCCGGGTGCGGACGGTCGTGGTCGGCAACGTGGGGATGCTGCAGGCGAACATCCCGCTGCTGCCGGACGCGCGGCCGGACGACGGGCTGATCGACGTCGTGGTGATCGCGCCGCGGCGGGTGACCCAGTGGCCGCTGGTGTTCTGGCGGGTGATGACGCGGACGAAGCGGACGGAGATGTACCTGGAGCGCTTCACCGGGCGCAAGGTGGAGATCACCTCGGCGGTCGACGTTCAGCGTCAACTCGACGGCGACGGCATCGGCCCTGGCCGGACACTGACCGCAGAGGTCGAGCCCGGCTCCCTGGTCGTCCGGGTCCCCAAACGCCGCTGACCACCCACCTGCGCCCCGCGACATCTCAGGGGTTAACCCCTGAGACGGTGGGTTGCCCCCTCGGATTCTCGCTGGGCAACCCACGATTTGAGGGGATAACCCCTCAAATGGTGGGTCACTGGGGTGCTGGGGTGTCGCGGGGTTGGGCGGCTTCTTTGCGGAGGGTTTCGAGGGCTTCTTCTTCCTCCGGCGACAGTTTGGCGTCGCTTTCGAAGGACTTGACCTCTTTGGCGTACGAGCGGGCGTCGTTGCGGCTGTTGATCGAGGTGAGGACGACGCCGTCGCCCTTGTCGTCGAGCAGCGCCATCGACCAGGAGAGCCGGCCGCCCATGTCGCCGTACGCGTCGTAGCGGACGACCGCGAGGTGCTGCAGCGTCTCGCGGAGCTCGCTGCGGGCGTCCTCCAGCTCCTTGCTCAGCCTGCGGAGCTCCGACTTGACCGTGCCCGGCTTGGCCTCGGGCTGAGCGGGCTGCGGCTCGGTCTGGGGCTGCGGTTGGGGCGTGGCGGGCAGCTTGGCGGCGGCCTTGGGCGTGCCGGACTGCGCCCTCAGCGCCTGAATGGCGAACACGAGGGCGAGCACCGCCACGAACAGAGCGGCGATACCGAAACCAGCGGCTAACGTCGAAGACACGCACCGCAGCCTAATGGCTGCGTGGTCAAGCGGCTGCGCTGCGTCGCACTACTGGGCCTTGCCGGGGCAGCGCGGGGCTCCGTCGGGGACCGAATCGGGGGAACCGTGGATCGCCACGTAGATTCGCGGGGTGACTCATTTGCCTGACCCCAGCAACAACCCCGGCCCGCTGCCCGGAGTGCATGACCTCGGTTACGCACGCCTCGACACTGACCGCTTGGAGCGTACGGGCGACGCCGAGGTGGTCTACGGAGCGGGGAAGACGCCCGAGCAGGTTGTAGAGCTCCTGCGCACCCTGCACGAGACCCACCCCGGCCATGCCGTCCTGGCGACCCGCCTGAGCGTTGAGGCGCAGGAGGCGGTCACCTCCGCCCTGCCATCAGCAGTCGTCGACCCAGTAGGCCGTACTGCGGTCCTGGGCGCTGCACCCGTACTGCGGGGGACGGTGGCGGTAGTAGCTGCCGGTACTTCGGATGCGCCGGTGGCAGCCGAGGCTGCGACGACTGTCGGGGTGTTCGGGGCGAATGTGGACCTGATCACCGATGTCGGGGTGGCCGGCTTGCATCGAATCATGAGCGCTCGCGAGCGGTTGGACGCTGCCGACTGCCTCATCGTGGTGGCCGGGATGGAGGGCGCGCTGCCTAGCGTTGTGGGCGGGCTGGTTGGAGTGCCGCTGGTCGCAGTACCGACATCTGTTGGGTATGGCGCTTCGTTCGGTGGGGTGGCTGCCCTGCTGGGCATGCTCAACTCGTGTGCGCCTGGGGTGACCGTGGTGAACATCGATAACGGCTTCGGGGCTGGCGTCTTCGCTGCTCGGGTCGCGCGACGTGCTGCACCCACTGAGGTGAAGTCGCAGTGAGAATCGCCTGGATCGACTGCGCAGCCGGCGCCTCCGGCGACATGCTCCTGGGCGCTTTCCTGTCCGCCGGGGCCGACCTGGAGGTCGTCAACGCGGCTGTCGCCGCTGTAGACCCGTCCCTCTCGGTAACGGTCGAACGAACGTCGAGACACCAGATCGCAGCAACAAAGGCATCTGTCCGAGTCAGCGGAGAGCTCCACCCAGAGAACTTCCCGGACCTGGCGCCGGCTAACGCCGGCGCTTCGGATCAGGTTGAGGCCGGGCAGGCTGGTGACCCGGCCAGTGCTGGCCATGGGCACGGCCATGGCCATGCGGATGACCTTGCCGGGCACGGGCATGGCCACGCTGAGGTTGGCGGGCATACGCGGACTTGGGCTGAGGTTCGGCGGTTGATTGAGGGGGCTGGGTTGGCTGACGCTGTGCGGGAGCGGGCGTTGGATACCTTTGCTCGGTTGGCTCGGGCTGAGGGGGCGGCTCATGGGGTGGAGCCGGATGAGGTGCATTTTCATGAGGTGGGCGCGCTTGATGCGATTGCCGACATTGTTGGGGTTGCTGCTGCTTCGGTTGCGTTGGAACTGGATCGGATCGTGGTATCGACCATCGCGTTGGGGGGTGGGCGGCAGGTTCGGGGGCAGCATGGGGGGATTCCGGTGCCGGGGCCTGCGGTGCTCGCGCTTTTGGCTGAGGCGGATGCTCCCGTTGTCGGTGGCACAGCGCCGTACGAGATGACTACGCCGACCGGCGCGGCTCTGCTTGCGTCGCTGGCGGACGAGTTCGGGCCGTTGCCGCCGATGCGGATTCAGCAGACCGGGATCGGCGCGGGCGGGCGCGACCCGGTCGAGGTGCCGAACATTGTGCGGGTGATCGTCGGTGACGGGCTCGAGCGGCCGGCCACCGAGCTCGTCTACGAGACCAACGTCGACGACCTCGACCCGCGGATCTGGCCGCAGGTGCTCGCGCGGCTGATGGAGGCCGGCGCGGCGGACGCGTGGCTGACCCCGATCCTGATGAAGAAGGGCCGGCCGGCGCACACCCTGTCGGTTCTGGTCGGCGGCGCGAACGCCGAGGAAGTCCGCTCGGTGATCCTGTCGGAGACGTCGGCGATCGGGCTGCGCGAGTCGCAGGTCCGTAAGCACGCGGCCGACCGCGAGTTCGCCAGCGTCGAGGTCGAGGGCCAGCGCATCCACGTCAAGATCGCCCGGTACGGCGGTCAGGTGGTCAACGTGCAGCCCGAGTACGACGACGTCGCCGCGGCCGCCTCGGTCCTGAAGAAGCCGATCAAGTCCATCCTCGCCAAGGCCATCGCCGCCGGCCACGAACTCTGGAGCTGACGCCCCGCGGCCGCCGTCTTAGGAAGCGTCGTCCGGGTGGACGAGGTCCGGGTGGCGGCCGGTGTAAGCCGGGGCGAAGAAGACCAACAGGGCGAGGTCTTCGGTGACGTCGACGAAGCGGTGAGGCTCTTCGCCGGGGACGAAGAGCACATCGCCGGGGCCGATCAACTCGGTCCGCGACGGGGTGACCAGGGTTGCCCGGCCGGTGGTGACGACGTAGATCTCGTCCTCCCGGTGCGGCTGCTGGTCATCGACCCCGCCGACCGGGATCGAGTACGTCCCCACCGACAACGACTCGGTCACCAACTGATCGGCGTAATGGCTCGGCAGCGCATGCTGGAACTCGCCCGCCCCTGAAATCTTCTGCACCGGGTGAGACTAGGGCACGCGGTCGTCCTGCCCTAGGGCGTGGAGACCTTCTGAGGCTCTGGCTTTGCCTTGCGCTTGGGCCAGTCGTACGGCCACCACTGGGCGCCGCCTCGGCGGGCCCAGACGATCAGGCCGATCAGGACGGCGAGCTCGATCGCGGGGCAGACGGTGTCACGGAGACGGGTGCTGAACCACTCGAGCGAGTCGGACAGGAAGGGTGCGACCTGGCGTGCGTTCGGATCGCGGCCGGGGACGTAGGCGATCGCGATCATCGTGGTGCGGATGACCATCCACTTGTCGACCTTGGATGCGGCGACCGCGGCCAGTGCGACCCACGCGATCACGTCGTACCAGGGCAGGGAGTACATCGCCGTGACGATCCAGGCGATGCCGTAGATCGCGGTGTAGCGGATCGCCTCGGGGGTGTGGTCGTCCGGATGCGTGCGTGGGACGAGCGACTTCGGGAAGACCTGGGAGAGCAGGATCCCCAGCACGATCAGGCCGGCCCAGGCGGCGATCGCGAGCACCGTCCGGACCAGGCCGTTCGGCAGGAACAGGGTGAAGAAGCTGAGCAGCACCTTGTGCGGCGTACCGGTCGAGATGAACGAGCTGTTCGACCGGGCCTGCTGCAATGCTTGGAGGCCGACGACGGCGTACAGGCCGGCCATCGAGACCGCGCCGCCGATGCAGAACATGATCACCTTGCGGCGGTCGGAGCGCAGCGACCAGAGCATGGCGACGCCGACCAGGCCGATCGACAGCTTCGTACAGCCCGCGATGCCGAGCATGATGCCGGCCCAGAAGATGTGTCGGCGGAAGAGCACCAGCGCGATGACCGCGAACATCACGGCGATCGCGTCGTTGTGCGCGCCGGCCAGTACGGTCCAGAGCAGCAGCGGGTTGCCGAGGGCGAGCATTGCGACGCGCCGCTTGGCGGGCAGGCTCGGGCCGACCAGCTTCATGAGGAGCAGGCCGGAGACGATCAGGCTGATCGCGACGGACAGCTGCAGCATCCAGACGGTGAGCTGCATCGAGTCGCCGCCTACCCAGGACGAGAACCACTGCACCCAGGTCGCGATCGGGCCGTAGACGCTCTTCGCGCCCTGCCATGGGCGCTCGGTCGCGGCGATCACCGGGTCGTAGCCGAGGCGGATGGTGTCGGCGGGCGCTGTCGTGTACGGATTGCCGCCGAGCGACATGATCCGCCCGTACGCCGCGTAGATCAGCACGTCGCCGGAGGCCATCGGAGGTACCAGCGTGACGGCCGCCGTCGTACCGATGCCTAGGGCAACTAATCGGCTGACGCGGGGGGCCCAGCCGTTCTTGATCGCTCGCGCGGCAAGGAAAACTCCGTAGCCGCCGAGCAGGATCGCGACGTAGATCATCAGCGTCACGAGCCAGTCGTTCGGCTTCGTGGTGAACCAGTACGACGGCAACCACGCGTGCCGATTCGTCAACGTCAGCACAACCACCGAAGGCCCGAGCAACCCCGCAGCAACAATCAGAACCGTCGACGCCAGATACAAACCAACCGCCCGGCGACCGTCGCGATCGGCGCCCGATGAATGAGCTACGGCCTCGCCGGCGGGCGGAAGGTGGGCGGGCGCCTCGCTGGTGGGGGGCGGGGTGGCGTCTTTGTCGGTGGTCATTTGCTGGGTCCGCGGGAGGGTAGGGCGTTGCGTGCGGAGAGGGCCCGGCGGAGGTGGAGGTATTGGCGGGCGCGGTGTAGCTGGCCGCGGAGGTCAGTGCCGCTGGCTCGATGGCGGACGTCGATGGGGATCTCGAGGATGCGGAAGCCCTTGCGGCCGAGGTCGATGCTCAGGGCTGCTTCCACGCCGAAGCCCGGGGCCAGCGGAAGGGCTGCTTCGAGGGCGACCCGGGTCAGGCAGCGCTGGCCGGAGAGCGGCTGCTCAGGGGCCCAACCGGTGGCTTGCTCGATACCGGAGCGGGCCAGGCGTACTACGAAGCCGTGGCCGCCGGGCTTGCTGCCGTCGGGACGGAGCTGGGCGGGCAGGGTGCCGATCGTCATGTCGGCGCGTCCGGCCAGTACCGGCTCGATCAACGGCTCGGCACCGGTCGCGGAGTCGGCGAGGTCTGCGTCGAGGAACAGCAGGTGGCGCGGCTGCGCAGCACCAGCACCAGCACCAGCACCAGCACCAGCACCAGCACCAGCGTCCAGCTTGGCGACGGCAGCTGCGCCCGTCTCCATCGCGGCGGCTTTGCCGCGGTTGCGCGGGTGCCGTACTACGGTCGCCCCGGCGCGCTCAGCAGCCTCCGCGGTGCCGTCGGTGGAGCCGTCGTCCACGACCACGACCAGGTCGACGCCGGCGATCTTGCGGACCGCGTCGATCGTCGCGCCGATCCGCTCGACCTCGTCCTTGGCCGGGATCACGCACGCGACGGATCCCCGGGCTGGCTCGACGGGAGGCAGATCAGTACCGGACACAGCACCGCAGCCTAGTTGTTCGGCAGCCGATCCCCCGCCTCCGTCCCCGCGCCCTGTGGATATCTCGTCCTTTCGACCGATCCCCGGCGGCCGGCTGCTCAAGTTGGAAATCCGCAGAAATTGTCGGACAATCAGACAGAATCACAACGGCCTGCACGCTCAACCGCGCGCTGCCGTAGCTTGGTGGGGACGGGATCCGGACGAGAGGGCAGGCAGATGACCGAGGCGTATGGCGTCGACAGCGAGGTCGGGCCGCTGCGAACTGTGATGCTGCACCGGCCGGGCAACGAGCTCCGCCGGCTGACACCGCGGAACAACGACAAGCTGCTCTTCGACGGACTCCCTTGGGTCGGCCGCGCGCAGGACGAGCACGACGCGTTCGCCCAGGTACTTCGTGACCGCGGCGTCGAGGTCCTGTACCTCCACAAGCTGCTCGCCGAGGCACTCAGCGACCCGGCCGCCCGCGCGGTGGCGGTCAACGGCGCGACCGAGGACCTGCGACTCGGCGACACGCTGCGCACCTACCTGCACGCAGGGCTGACCGCACTCGACCCGGAGCAACTGGCCGAGGCGTTGATGGCCGGCGTGCGCAACGACGAAGTACGGGCCGGGGGTGGGCTCGTCACGTCGCTGCTGGCCCACGAGGACTTCCTGATCGACCCGCTGCCGAACCTGCTGTTCACGCGCGATTCGAGCGTCTGGATCCATGACAACGTCGCCGTCACCTCGCTGGCGATGCCGGCTCGCGTGCGCGAGTCGCAACTGACCGAGCTGATCTACACGTACCACCCACGCTTCGCCGGCGCGGAGAAGGTGTACGACCACAGCCTGGAGCACGTCGAGGGTGGCGACATCCTCGCCCTCGGGCCCGGAGTACTGGCCGTAGGCGTCGGTGAGCGGACCACGCCGGCGGGGGTCGAGCGACTCGCGCGACGGGTGTTCGCAAAGGGTTTGGCGCACACCGTCCTCGCCGTGCCGATCGCACAGCAGCGGGCGACGATGCACCTCGACACCATCTGCACGATGGTCGATGTCGACGCCGTGCTGATGTACCCGAACATGGCCGAGGAGATGCGCGCTCTCGCGGTCACCGCCGAAGGCGAAGAGTTGCATGTCGCGGAGTCCGAGCCGTTCCTGGTCGCCGCGGCCAAGGCGCTCGGTATCGACACCCTGCGCCGGATCGACACCGGCCTGGACCCGGTCACCGCCGAACGCGAACAGTGGGACGACGGCAACAACACCCTCGCGCTCGCACCGCGCGTCTGCATCGCCTACGAGCGGACGGTCGAGACGAACCAGCGGCTGGAGGAGTCCGGCGTCGAGGTCATCCGCATCGCCGGCTCCGAGCTGGGCTCCGGCCGAGGCGGCCCTCGCTGCATGTCCTGCCCGGTACTCCGGGACCCCGTGACCGTCGCCTGACGCCCGCAGTACGGGTCCGGATGTGGCAGCGATGCCGCATCAGGAGAGGTACCTGACAACGCAAGTACAGGTGACGACACGCGGAGTGAAATCGGGGGTTGTCGACCGGGCCGGTTATGAGTACTCTTCATGCCTAGGCCCAGGCCCTGTTGCTCCCCCGTCAGCAGGACTTGGGCCGTCCACGTGAAAGGGCCCCGCACTCGATGAGTGCGGGGCCCTTTTGTTCTGTCCTAACGGATCGTCAACTGACGGCTCGCCAGACCAGCGCGGGCGGCCCGCTCTTCAGTGGTCAGTGCGGCCTCGGTGGCGAGTGCCTTGTCGAGCGCGACGGCGAACTCGGCAGCCGGCTTCTCCAGGTCGGCGGCCTCGGCGTCGGCCGGCAGCTCCCACACCGGCGCCAGTACGCCGAGCGCGCGGAAGGAGCCGATCAGCCGGCTTCCCTCGGTCAGCGCGGACGAGCCGGCCGCGTGGAGCCTGGCGAGCGCGTCGAGCACGGTGTCCTCCGCGTGCGGCAGCACCCAGCGCAGGTACCGGCGGTCGCCGATCTGCGTCCAGTACGCCGCTTCGACCGAATCCAGCCGTACGGTCGGAGCAGCCGCCGCGTTGGCGCGCTCGAGCCCGGCCGCCACCTCACCGGTCGGGTCGTCGACGTTCTCGCCGACCCAGTAGTCGAAGCCCTCGTGCACCTTGACGGTGATCGGCTTGGAGGTGTCGATCAGGTCCTGCAGTCGCGGACCGTCCTTGAGCAGGTCGCCCAGCTGGATCGGGTTGCCCGGCTCGGTCGCCAGCGCCGCCGTGATCGCGTGAGCGACGTCGCGGCTCGGGTCACCGGACGAGGCGTGCGTCTGCAGGCCGATCCAGATCGTCTCGTCGTCGCGGACCAGCCCGGGCATCGCCATCGGCAGCAGGGTGACCAGGTTGACGGTCTTGCCCTTGTGTTCGCCGGCCAGCGTCAGCTCCGCAGTACCGGCGGGGACGATCTCGCGGAAGGCGATCAGGTCGCATTCGGACGGCAGGCCCTCGAACGGGCGGACCACGAAGGTGTCGGCCGCCTGCGCCTGCTCACGGCCGTGGCACTGCTTGAACCGCTTGCCGGAGCCACACGGGCAGGGTTCGCGCGGGCCGACGTCGACCAGGTCGGCCGGGTCCAGCGTGACGGTCGTGGTCGTGGTGTTGTTGGCGCGGTTGCGCGACTTCTTTCCCATACCCCGCAGTCTTGCAGTATCGGGCCAGCGGTCACCAACCCGCGGTCAGCGCGGGACGACGGCGTACACGGTCCGGCGGGCGGACGTGGTCCGGACACCCCACTCGGACGTCAGGATGTCCACGATCGCCAGGCCCCGGCCACCGACCGCTCCGGGGTGAGCGTCGACGACCCGCCGCGGCTCGGTGTCGCCGCGGCCGTCGACGACCTCCAGATGGATTCCGGCCTTGTCGATCCACCAGGCGGCACGCACCTCACCACCCGGCAGCGGAGGCGCGTACCGGATCGCGTTGGAGAGCAGCTCCGAGAGGACCAGCTGCGCATCGTCGCAGGCGTGCTCCGTCACCCGGTGCCGCTTCAGATAGCCGACCAGACGGCGGCGGGCATCTGCTACCGCAGACACTTCGTGCGGCAGTACGACGTCCACAATGCTCACGTCGGCGGGCAAGGTCGCAGAGGACAAGCAGGGTCTCCTCAGGTCGGAACAACACTCCCACTTCTGCCCCCGATCAGGGCCGGGAAAACCCTCGCAGGTATTCCGTTACATAGCGGCGCCGAAGATCACACGTTTAGCAGAGAAACCGAGACAATTCGGACGGAATTGAACGTGCAAATAACAGTTCGCATTCGGCTCGTCACGCAGGCGGACAAAGTGAGACGCACCCCACAAACGCTCCGCAACCACCGCGCTCGAATGAGCGGGGACCGAATGCCCTCAGTCGGGGCGGTGGGACCGGCGGAGCGGGAGGTGGAGCTTGCGGCGGGAGGGCTGGCTGGGGAGGGCCGGTGAGGTCTGCGGAGGGCTCGCGAGGGTCTGGATGGCCAGCTCGGGGCGGTCGCTGATCAGGGCGTCGACGCCGATGTCCTGACAGTGCCGGACGTCCTGCTCGGTGTTCACGGTCCAGACGTGCACCTGGTGGCCGTGTTTGTGGGCACGATCGACGTACTCCGGGTGGGCGGTGACGATCTCCAGGCTCGGACCGGCGTACGAGACGCCAGTGGGCAGGGAGCCGTCACGGAAGCGGAGCGGGACGCGATCCATCAGCAGCACCGTGCGGAGGCCGGGCGCCAGGACGCGCATGCGGCGCAGCGAGAGCCAGGAGAAGCTCATCACGCGGATGGGTGACTCCGTGCCGATCTTCGGGTGCGCCCAGCCGAACCGGTCGAGCATCTCGATCAGGCGGCGCTCCACCAGCCCGGCGTACCGGGTCGGGTGTTTGGTCTCGATCGCCAGCTCGAGCGGCCGGCCGGCGTCCCGTACGGTCTCCAGCAGCCGCTCGAGGGTGAGCACCTTGGTCAGGTCGGGGTCGGGCAGCTCGGCCTCGTCGTCGAGCTCGGCCCAGGGGTTCTTCCACGATCCCCAGTCGAAGCCGTCCAGCTCCTCGAGGCTCATCGTGGACAGCACGCCGCGCCCGTTGGAGGTGCGGTCGATCCGCCGGTCGTGGACGCAGACCAGGTGGCCGTCGGCGGTCAGCCGGACGTCACACTCCAGTCCGTCAGCGCCTGCTTCGACCGCCCGGCGGTACGCCGCCAGCGTGTGCTCGGGACTGACTTCGCTGGCGCCGCGATGGGCCACCACGCTGGGGCGTTTCGCCATGAACCAACTCTGACATGCTCACTCGTCAACAACTCCCGCAGGCACGCCAACCTCTGCAAAACGCTGACCGGTCGCGCGGCTAGGCGGGCGCGGCGGGAAGGATCGCCTCGCCGTTGTCGGCAGCCCATTGCGCCAGCGCCGCCAGCGGGCCGGCGGCGAGCGAGGAGCCCGTGGGGGTGAGCTCGTAGGCGACGCCTCGATGGTCGGCGGGCACCGCGGTACGCGTGATCAGGCCGTGCTTGGTGAGGCGCATGAGGGCCTGGCTGAGCACCTTGTCGCTGACCCCGCCGATCCCGGCCAGGAGGTCGCGGCGGCGGGTAGTACCGCGCCTGAGCGCCATCAGGACGAGCGGGTCCCAGGCGTGCGCGATCAGCTCGGTCGCCTGGCGCAGGCGGCAGTCCGCCACGAAGGTCTCACAGCCGCCGTTGTCCACAGCCCGATTGTGGCAGGAAGTTCCCTACCGATCGGTCGGAGAACGGCGCCTAGCGTGAATTGCAGAAATCTGGACGAGTGGAGGATTTGATCAAATGAAGATTGCCTTTCTGGGGACCGGGAACCTGGCCGTTGCGCTCGGCAAGGTGTGGGCGGCGGCCGGGCACGAGATCTTTGTCGCGGGCCGATCGTCGGACAATTCGGCAAAGGCCGCCGCGGCCTTCTCCGGTACGCCGATCGAGCCGGCCGGACTGGCTGCGGTGGCCGACGTGATCGTGGTCGCTGTGGCGTGGGAAGGGCTGCCGTCGATGCTGTCGCTCGCGGGGGCGCCGGACGGTGCGTTCGCGGGGAAGACGGTGATCGATTGCACCAATGCGGTCGACTACGCGACTGGACGGTTGAAGCCGGAGAGCGGGTCGGCCGCGGCGCTGGTCGCCTCGCTGGCACCCGGTGCCCACGTGGTGAAGGCACTGCACCTCTTCGCCGGAACGTCTTGGCCGGGGCGAAACGGCGGGGCGGCCGACGCCGGGGTCGAGCGGGCGGTTGTGGCCGTGTGCGGCGACGACGGAGGTGCTCTCGAGGTCGCCGCGACCCTCATCGGCGACCTCGGAGGCGAGACGGCGGTCGTCGGCGATCTGAGTAGCGCTCGGCAACTGGAGGAGGCAGCCGGGTTTGTGATGCGGGTGGTGGCTGCGGGCTACAACCCGCGGTCGGCTGTACCGGATGTGCGGGTGGGGTAGGTCAGACTGGCCGGGTGACGCAGATGCGAGCAGTTGTCCTGACCGAGCCTGGGCCGCCGGAGTCGTTGAAGGTCAGCCTGGTCGAGCGGCCCGAGCCGCGCGACGGATGGGTGCGGATCAAGGTCGAGGCGTTCGGGCTGAACCGGTCCGAGTACCACCTCCGGGCGGGGATGGCGACGAACGCGAAGTTCCCGATCATCCCGGGGATCGAGGCGACCGGCACGGTGGACCTGGCGCCGGGTGGCGAGTTCGCGGTCGGGCAGCAGGTGGTCGCGATGATGGGCGGGATGGGGCGCGAGTTCGACGGCGGGTACGCGGAGTACACCGTCGTACCGGCGAGCTCGGTCGTGCCGGTGACCACCGACCTCGACTGGGCGACTCTCGGCGCCTTGCCGGAGATGCTCCAGACGGCCCACGGCTCGCTGCACACCGGGCTCGCGATCCAAGCGGGGCAGTCGATCCTGGTCCGCGGCGGCACCTCGTCGGTCGGCGTGGCTGCCGCCATACTGGCCAAGGAGCAAGGCCTGACGGTCTTCTCCACGACCCGCAACCCCAAGCGCCTGGACATGCTGCGAGAGCTGGGTGTCGACCACCCACTGGTCGACAACGGCAACGTCGCGGCACAGGTCCGGGCGATCCTCCCCGAAGGCGTCAACGCGGCCCTCGAACTGGTCGGTACCAACGTCCTCCCCGACACCCTCAAAGCCACTGCCGTCCACGGCACCGTCTGCTTCACCGGCATGCTGAGCGACGCCTGGACCATCCCCGACTTCTACCCGATCGGCTACCTCCCCAACGGCGTCCGCCTGACCGCCTACGGCGGCGAGTCCAGCGACCTCCCCGCCGTCGCCCTCCAGCGCTACATCGACCTGGTTGCCGCAGGCAAGCTCCCGATCCGGATCGACCGCGTCTTCACCCTCGACGAGATCGCCGAGGCCCACCGGATCATGGAGAACGGCGAAGCAGTCGGCAAGTTGGTCGTATCCGTTGCAGGTTGATGCAATTTTGCTGCTCATCAGGTGGCCGGATCTGTAGGGTGTGCCCGACATTCGGCGGTGCGCGGGGCGGGCATCGAGGTACCAAGGGGAGAACTCTGCTGATGAAGATTCGTCGATTTGCTCTTGCGGTGGCCGGGCTCAGCCTGGTCACCGGAGCCACGGTGGCCGGCCAGGCCACCGCCGGAGTACAGGGCAAGCCCGGGCCCGAGTTTGCGGCAGCCGTCAAGGCGCAAGCGGCGGGGGCGTGCAACGTACAGGTCGGCGCGGTGGACAACACCGGAGAGGCCAGCGCAGATGCCATCTACGCAACCAAACCGCTGACCGCGGGCGGGCCGATGGACTTCAAGTACTTCCCGATCCGTGCCAGCGCCACTTGGTACTACACGGGTCGCACCACGCCCAAGTCGTACTACAGCGCGTACGTCCTGCAGGGCGCGAACCTCTACCTCGCCAGGGCGAACTACGAGTTCGGCGATGCCACCGCACCGACAGCCCAGCGGGTCGGCACCGGTTGGGCTGGGTTCAGCACCATCGCGACCTCCAACGTGCTGGGTTCGAAGGGACACAAGTTCCTCTACGGCCTGCACGGCAACGGTTCGCTGTACCGGTACAACGTCACCACCGGCGCGGTGAAGTCCTACGGGTCGGCACCTGGCTACTCAGGATTCAAGGCGATCACGGTGATCTCCGAGACGGCGGCGTACGACACCCTGCTGGCCAGCACCAAGGCCGGCGCTCTGTGGACCATCCACATCCCGGTCACCGCGCCGTTCAAGGCAACCCTCAAGCTGGTCCGCTCGACCGGCTTCAAGGCGTACGACTATCTGGTCGCCCAGCGGTGTGGCGCGAGCAGCACCATGCTCGCCGGGCTCAGCAAGACCAGCCAGGTGGCGACCGCCTACGCCGTCAGCCACGCCAACGGCACCAAGACCGTGATCAACCCTCTCGGCACCGTCGAGCTCCACTCGAAGGCCAGCAGTGTCCGCCTCCTCCGCACCCAGAGCGACGGCCCGCAGCTTCTCGGCGAGTGACTTCCTGAGCTGGTTGCCCACCGCGTCCTGCAGGAGACGCGGTGGGCAAGTCTTTTTAGCTGACGGCTTCCTGTAGGGACTTGGTACGGCCGGTGGGACGCGCCAAGCCGTAGTGGTCTCGGAGGGTTGTGCCGGTGTAGTCGGTGCGGAACAAGTCGCGTGCTTGCAGGATCGGGACCACGTGGTCGGCGAAGGCTTCCAGGCCGGACGGTAGGACCGCAGGCATGATGTTGAAGCCGTCGGCCGCGTCGGCGTCGAACCATTCCTGGATCGCGTCGGCCACCTGTTCCGGGGTGCCGCTGAAGGTTCGGTGGCCTCGGCCTCCGCCCAGGCGGCCGATCAGTTGGCGGACGGTGAGCTTCTCGCGGCGGGCCAGGGTGACGATGAGCGTGTAGCGGCTCTTGGCGCCCTCGATCTCGTCCTCGTCGGGAAGATCGGCCGGGAGTTGCTGGTCGAGCGGCAGGTCCTCCGGCTTGACCCGCAGCGTCTTGGCCAGTTGCTGGCGGGCGTACTCGGGTTTGATCAGGTCGTCGAGTTCGCGTTCCAACCGCAGGGCTTCGGCTTCGGTGTCACCGATCACGGGGACGATGCCGGGGAGGATCTTGAGCGTGGACGGGTCGCGGCCGAGCGCGGCGGTACGGGCTTTGAGGTCGGCGTAGAAGGCTTGAGCGTCTTCCAACGTCTGCTGTGCGGTGAAGACGGCCTCGGCGTAGCGGGCAGCCAGGCCCTTGCCGTCCTCGGACGACCCGGCCTGCACGATCAGGGGATGACCTTGCGGTGAGCGGGGCAGGTTGAGGGCGCCGTGGACCTGGAAGTGGCGGCCGACGTGTTCGATCGGCTGGACCTTGGCGTTGTCGCCCCAGACGCCGGATTCCTTGTCAGCAAGGGTTGCGTCGTCCTCCCAGGAGTCCCACAGCTTGTAGGCGACCTCAAGGAACTCGGCTGCCCGGTCGTACCGCTCGGCATGCGCAGGCTGATCGGCCAGGTTGAAGTTCTTCGCCGCATCCGGGCCAGCGGTGGTGACGACGTTCCAGCCGGCACGCCCACCGCTCACGTGGTCGACGCTCGCGAAGCGTCGCGCCAGGTTGTACGGATCGTTGTACGTCGTACTGGCGGTAGCGATCAGCCCGATCCGTGAAGTGGCCGCCGCGATCGCGGTCAACAGCACGGTCGGCTCCAAGGCGCCGGCCGGGCGGCGCCCGATGTCGCCGATCAGCTGGGGCGAGTCGGCGAAGAAGACCGAGTCGAACTTGCCGCGCTCCGCGATCCGGGCCAGGTTCTGGTAATGCGCCACGTCCGTGTTCGCGACCGGGTTGCTCTCCGGCAGCCGCCACGACGCCTCGTGGTGCCCGGTGCTCATCAAGAACGCGTTCAAGTGCAGATGACGGCTCACAGCGATACTCCCAACGCATCAAGAAGTCTGGTACGGACGGCAGCGAACCCGGGATCCGCCGGGCTGCGCGGCTCGGCGAGCTCGATCTGTTCCTCCGCAACGATCCGGCCCTCGTCGAGCACGATCACCCGGTCGGCGAGCACGATCGACTCGTCCACGTCATGGGTGACGAGCAGCACGGCCGGCTGATGCGCCGCGCAGAGTTTCCTCAGCAGAACATGCATCTTCAGCCGGGTCAGCGCGTCCAGCGCCCCGAACGGCTCATCCGCCAACAGCAACGCGGGCTCCCGTACCAACGAACGCGCCAGGGCGACCCGCTGCTGCTCACCGCCGGACAACTCGTTCGGCCAGGCCTTCTCACGCCCCGCCAATCCCACCTCGGCAAGGCTTTCGCGTCCTCGGTCGTCAGCGCCGCGCAGACCCAGTACGACATTGTCGAGGACCCGTGCCCAGGGCAACAATCGCGAGTCCTGGAAGACGACGGAGACGTTCCCAGGTACGACGAGTTCGCCAGAGCCAGCGACGTCGTAGTCCAGCCCGGCGAGCGCACGCAGCAACGTGCTCTTGCCCGAGCCGCTCTTTCCCAGCAGGGCAACGAATTCGCCGGGCTTGATGCTGAGGTCGAGGTTGTCGAGTACTGCGCGGTCGTCGTACCGCCGGGTCAGTCCTCTGACCTCGACGGTGTGATCCAGCGTCAGTCCGCCAGTGTGCGTCGCCATGACAGCGTCCTCCTCTGGACCAGTCGGACCACGCCGTCGGAGAGCAGGCCGAGCGCGCCGTACAGGACCAGCCCGACGATGATGATGTCGGTCTGTCCGTAGGTGCGGGCCAGCTCCATCATGTAGCCGATGCCGCTGGTCGAGTTGATCTGCTCGACGACCACCAGCGACAGCCAGGCAGCCGTCACGGCGAAGCGCAGGCCGAGCAGGAAGCCGGGCAGCGCGCCGGGCAGTACCACCCAGCGGATGAACTCCCAGCGGGACAGCCCGACCGTCTCAGCAAGTTCGACGTACCGACTGTCGATCGTGCGCAGGCCGTTGTGGGTGTGAATGTAGATCGGCACGAAGACGCCGAGCGTGATGGTGGTGATCTTCATCGACTCACCGATGCCGAGCCAGAGGATCAGCAGCGGGAGCAGGGCGAGCGACGGGATCGCCCGCTTGATCTGGATCGGACCGTCGAGGATCGCCTCGCCCAGCCGGCTCAGGCCCGAGAAGAGCGCCAGGACCGTGCCGAGCAGGACGCCGATGCCGAGGCCTGCGAAGGCTCGCTGCGCAGACGTCCACAGGTTCGACTGGAGCCGGCCGTCCGCGATCAGGTCGCCGGTCGTGGTGACGACCGTCCACGGCGCCGAGAGTACGCGCGGATCGAGCACCCCGGTCGCGGACCCGATCGACCAGATCACCAGGAGGAGGATCGGGCCGAGAGCGGCGCCGAACTTGAGCTGCTTGCCCGGCCCGAGCCGCCGGCGCCGACGGAGCGGTTGAGCGACAGCGCGTTGCTCCCGCTCCCCCGTCCGGATGCCTGGAATCGCCAGCTGCGTCACTTGGCCGCCGCCTTGATCGCATCGGACGCCACGGTCTGGAAGCGCAGGTCGTACAGGTCCTTGGCCTGGATCACCGGCTTGCCGGTCTCCTTGGCGAGCAGTTCGATGGTCTCCTGCTGCCGCTTGATCGCGTCGCTCCAGTCACCGCTGATGTCCGGGTGGCCGGCGTTGTCGACCAGCCACTGGCCGTCCGCCTCGGTGAGTCCCTGGTCCTTCACGTAGTACCCCTCGATCCATTCCTTGGGGTGCTTGTCGATCCAGTCCTGAGCGACGCCCCAGGCCGCGACGTACGCCCGGATCGCGGCCGCCTTGCCCGCGTCCTCGAGCGACTCGGTCGGCCCGTAGAGGTGACCGGCGTCATCGCGCAGCCCGTGCTGGATCGTGGTCCCGCCGTCTTTGCCGTACTTCGTCAGGTACCGCTTGATCGAGACGCCGCCGATCGGCGCGACGTCGACCTGCTTGGCCGCGAGCGCGTTCGGGTAGATGTCCCCGGTGCTCGGCAGCTCGACGAGCTTGACGTCCTCCTTGGTCAGCCCCGCCTTCTTCAGCACCTTGAGCACCAGCGCGCCCTGCGCCTGGCCGGGGCTGTACGCGATCTTCTTGCCGCGCAGGTCGGCCAGCGTCTTCACCTGTACGCCGGGTGCCACGCCGAGCTCGTAGATCGGGTGATTGATCGGGTCCAGCCGGAATTTGGAGGCGACGATCTTGACGTGCAGCCCGGTCCAGGTGGCGTGGATCGACGGGATCTCCGCGACCGAGCCGAGGTCCAGCGCGTGCGCGCGGAACGCCTCGGTGGTCTGTGGACCACCGCTGAGGTTGGCGAAGGTGGTGTACTTCGAGACCTTGTCGAGCTGGCCCGACAGCTTGAACGCCACCTGGGTGGCCGGATCGCCGACGACGATCTTCACGCCGTCCGGTACTTCGGTCGGCAGCGGTGCGTCGAGCGCGAGCTTCGCGCCGGTCCCGCCGGCCTGGGCGTCGCCGCCGCAACCGGAGAGCAGGGTGACGGCGGCCAGTGCCGCGGCGGCTAGTACAGCAAGGGATTTCTTAGGCATGAGCTTCATCCAGACAGGGGTTCAGGAGGGCCGGTCGGTGGTCGCGTAGCGGCCGTCGTGGTACAGCAACGGCTCGTGGTCGCGGCGTTCGGCATGGGTGGCGAGCCGGACCACGACGATGTGGTGATCGGCGACTGCGAAGCGGTGTTCGACGAGTCCGCGCAAGTAGCTGGGCGCCTCGTCCAGTACGGGCTCTCCGGTCCGCAGCCGGGACCAGCGGGTCGGCTCGGCGAACCGGTCGACGCCGCTGGTGGCGAACCGCCCGGCGATCTCGTGCTGGCCGGCGTCGAGGAAGTTGATCACCAGGCTGTCGGCCCGGTGGACCGTCGGCCAGCTGGACGCGGTGGTGGCGATCGAGAACGACACCAGCGGCGGCAGCAGGCTGACCGAGACGAGCGAGGTCGCGGTGAAGCCGGCCGGGCCGTTGCCCGCGTCCGCGGTGATCACGACCACGCCGGCCGCGTGCCGGCGGAACACCGACCGGAAGATGTCGGCGTCGACGGTCCGTTCGACATCCTGTGGGTCCGGTACGACGGTGAGGCCGGGGCGGCTGGGCAGGGCAGGGTGGATCGCATGGACGGACATGTCTCTCCCTCGGGACGGGGCAGGGACGACCGGCAGCGGACAGGCAGGGCTCTGTCAGTTCTTTGGACCGCGACCGGGCGGGTGGGGTTACAGCCGGCTCTCAGGCCGGGAGGCGTCTTCGCTCAGTCACACGACGAGCGGCAGTACGGAGGTACTAGCGACAGGTTGCGCTGGAGGTGCGCATCTGGTCGATGACGCGACGGCGCGTCAGCAGACTGCTGATCAGCACCGGCAGGTTCGTCGTCATGTCAACGACTCTCTCATCAAAGTCCACTGGAAAACTAGACAATCTCGGTATTCGAAACGACGGTCCACGGAGTGCCCTCACACGGCCGGGTGTGCATGCGTTCTACTGGCGTGATGGTTTCGGAGAAGGTCAGGCTGCCGCCGTTCCAGGCGCTCATCGACGATCACTGGCGCGACGTCGCCAGGCTCGCGCGGGCGCTGGCCGGACCGGTGGACGGCGACGACGTGGCCCAGCGCGCCTGGGAGAAGGCCTTCGCCGCGTACCCGAACCTGACCTCGGCGCAGAACCTGCGCAGCTGGCTGCTCACCATCACCGCCCGCTGCGCCACCGACATGTACCGCGCCCGCAAACCGCAGACACCCCTCGACGACGCGCCCCCGATCGCCGTCGACGGCCCGGAGGCCGCCGACTTCCCCGATCCGGAGCTCTGGCAGGCCGTGCAGGACCTGCCCGAACGGCAACGCGTCGCCGTCACGCTCAAGTACGTCGGCGACCTGGACCACCATGGCGTGGCCGCCGCTCTGGACACCACGCCCGCCGCATCCCGCCGACTCGTCAGCGATGCGCTCGCGACCTTGCGTACCAAACTCGGAGTAAATGATGACTGACCTCGAAGGCCGGCTGAGCCGGCTCACCCCGGGAGGCGCCCGCCCGCCGGTCCTGCCGACCGCCGACGTCTCCTACACCCTGCACGACACCCCCATCGGCACTCTGCTGCTCGCAGTCGCGGGCGACCGGGTGGTGGCCAGCTCCTTCGGCGACGAGGAGTCGCTGACCGACCGCCTCGCCCGGGCGATCTCCCCGCGCGTACTCCGCCAGCCCGGGCCGCTGGACGACGTCCGGCGGCAATTGGACGAATACCTGACCGGTCAGCGAAAGGCGTTTGATTTAACTGTTGATTTGACTCTCGCGACGCCATTCCAGCGACTGGTGCTGACCGATCTGCCCGATCACACGAGCTACGGCAAGACGACGACGTACGGACGGGTGGCCGGCGAGATCGACCGGCCGAAGGCGGCCCGGGCCGTCGGCACGGCGCTCGGCGCGAACCCTTTGTGCGTGGTGATTCCCTGCCATCGGGTGATCGGCGCGAGCGGCGCGCTCACCGGCTACGCGGGCGGCCTGGACGCCAAGCGATTCCTGCTGAACCTGGAATCGAAAAGTTAACTTTTCCGGCGGTCGATCGTTTTCTTTATGCTGGGGGAAAGCAGCAGGTCCCCAATGTGGAGTGGGGACCTGCTGTTTTTCTATTCGTTACCCGGTTGACGGATTTCGAGGATGAGGCGACGGCGGCCGCCCCATTCGCGTTTGTAGACCTTGTAGTCCTTGATTCCCGCGGCTGAGCAGAGCCGGCCGTAGCTGGCCTCGTCGTGGATGTAGTGGACGCTGCTGGTGCCGTAGTGCTCGGTGGTGACGATCCGGTGCTCCGGTCCCTGCCGCAGTCCGTTGGCGATCTCCGAGGCGGTCGCCGGCCCCCAGACCGGCCCCTCGATCACAGCCAGCCCGCCGGGCCGTAGTACCCGGGAGATCTCCCAGATCGTCGACATCTGCTCGTCCTCGGCGAACAGCTCGTGGAACGCCGTCCACAGGCAGATCACCGCGTCGAAGGAGTCCGACTTGTACGGCAGGTCCGTCATCGACCCGATCGCCCAGTCGATCGACAGCTCTTCTTCTCGCGCCTTGGCCTGGCCGGCCTCGACCAGGTTCGGGGAGATGTCCAGGGCACGCACGGTCTTGCCCGCCCGCCGCAGCGGCAGGCTGATCCGGCCGTAGCCACAGCACAGGTCCAGTACGGACTCGCGGCCCGCCAAGAGTTCTTCGACGGCCTGGACGATGGCGGCGTCACTTTCCGGCGTGGTGCGACTGGCCAGCCCCTCGACCCCGAGTTCTTCGTACTCGGCCCGGCTGCGCAGTGCAGAGTTCAGCATTGCGCCAGTATCCCGGCCACGCTGGGTCACTGTCAGTATCGGGAACCGGATCGAGACCTTCTCGAAGTCGGCGAACGGTAATCGCGCCGCTCTCGTGCACCGCCGGTGCGGCCCGTGACACTGAGCCACAGCAACGATTCGCCGAAGGAGAGCCATGTCCACCACCCGGTACGACGACCTGCGGGCCTTGTTCATCAACTGCACGCTCAAGCGATCCCCCGAGCGCAGCAACACCGAGGGTTTGATCGACGTGAGCAAGCACATCCTGGACAAGCAGGGCGTGGCGGTCGAGGTGATCAGAGCCATCGACCACGACATCGCCACCGGCGTCTGGCCGGACATGACCGAGCACGGCTGGGCGACCGACGAGTGGCCGGCCCTTCAGGAGAAGGTGATGGCGGCCGACATCCTGGTGATCGCCGGGCCGATCTGGCTCGGCGACAACAGCTCGGTGACCAAGAAGGTGATCGAGCGGCTCTACGCCAACTCCTCGATCCTCAACTCCGCTGGGCAGTACGCGTATTACGGCCGGGTCGGCGGCTGCGTGATCACCGGCAACGAGGACGGCGTCAAGCACTGTGCGATGAACGTGCTCTACAGCCTGCAGCACCTCGGCTACACGATTCCACCCCAGGCCGATGCCGGCTGGATCGGCGAGGCCGGCCCGGGTCCGTCGTACCTGGACGAGGGATCGGGTGGCCCGGACAACGACTTCACCAACCGGAACACGACCTTCATGACCTGGAACCTGTTGCACCTGGCAAGGATGCTGAAGGACGCCGGCGGCATCCCTGCCTACGGCAACCAACGCTCCGAATGGGACGCCGGTTCACGCTTCGACTTCGAGAATCCGGAGTACCGCTAGACGGTCTGCTTGGCCCGTCCCAGCCGGCCGAACAGGATCGCCGCGACCATCGACACCACGATCGACGTGTACGTCGCGCCGAGCCAGCCCGGTACCGGCTGGTTGTTGAAGAGGGACTGCTGGAGGTCGAGCCAGAACGGGGACCAGCCTTCGACCGTGCCGGGGTTGACGAGTTGGTAGGCGACGAAGCCGAAGACCCAGGCCAGGGTGGGTTGCCAGCGGAACTTGGCGGTGTCGGAGACGTCCCAGTTCATCTTGCTGACCACGAAGAAGTCGGCGATCGCGACCGCGAACAACGGGATGAAGACCGATCCGATCAGGTACAGGAACTGGGTGTAGTTGCCCAGGTCAACGAAGAGCGCGAGCACGGTGGCGAGGATGCCGATGGCAACGGAGATCCAGCGCCGGTCGATGTGGCCGATCAGGTTGTGCGCGGCCATCGTGGTCGAGTACACGTTCGCGTAGGCCTCGTCCACCTCGTCGACCAGCAGGACGAACAACGCGATCGCGCCGGCCGGCAGGGTGACCAGCGCGGTGATCACGTCGGTGCTGTTGGTCTGCAGGGTGGCGACGGCGATCACCCCGAGTGCGTAGTACAGGATCGCGGCGAGGCCGTAGCCGAGGGCCGAACCGGCGAAGGCGGCCTTGTTGGTACGCGAGTGCCTGGTGTAGTCGGCGGCGAGCGGCGCGAACGAGACAACGCCGGCCGCGGCGAGGTCGACACCCGGCCAGAAGCCGAAGACGCTGTCCTGCGGCAGGTCGTGGACCGGCTTGCTGAGTACCTGGATGAACAGGTAGACCGAGGCCAGCAGGACCAGCCAGACCATGAACTTGCGCAGGATCTTCACGCTGCCGAGCGGCCGGACGGCCATCGCGGTCGCGATGAAGCCGGCGATCAGGACGAACAGCCAGCGCCAGCTCTCGCTCGTCACCGCCACGGCCGCTTGCGAGATCACGATGATCTCCATCGTGGCCCAGCCGATGTTCTGCGCGATGTTGAGCACCGTCGGCGCCATCGAGCCACGGCGGCCGAACAGCCCACGCAGGCTGGCCATCGCGGGTGCGCCGGTGTGCGAGCCGAAGACGGCGGCGCCGCCGAGTACCAGAGCGCCGATCCCGCAGCCGACGACGACGGCGATCAGGCCCTTCACCAGCGAACCCGTGTACGCCGCGACGAGCGCGCCGGTCACCGGGCCGAACAGCGAGATGCCGAAGTTGCCCCAGAGCGTGAACTGGTCGAGGAACCCCAAGGTGCGGGGCGCGTCCGTGGTCAGGACGAGCGGCGCCTCGGTGGCGGTGGACGTGCGTGCAGCGGTAGTGGTCATGGCTGACCTGCTCCCTACGCCGGCATTACCCGGTCAGGTTCAGGCGGTCGGCGACCCGGCTGGTTCTACAGCTCGTCGCCCTCTCAGCCCGCTGATCGGCGCGAGCTCCCGCGGAGGTTTTGTTACTTCGTCAACGATAGCTCGTCATTGCCCGTTGTATACACCGGCTACCCGCTTGATGAAGGTCACAACCTCTTCGCCGTTCGTCAGCACCGGCATGTGAGCGCCGGTCGGCAGAGTCCAGGCCTGCGCGCCTGCGAGGTCGGCGATTCTCTGGGCCCAGTCGGCCGGGGAGAGGCGGTCGTGTTCGCTGCGGACGACTGCTGTCGGGCACGTGACTCCGCGAATCGCTTCGGCGAGGTCGTAGCGTCTGGCGACCTCCATCGCGCGTGCCATCGACACCAGGCCGGTACGGGCGTACTGCGGAGCCAGGATGGGCACGACGCTCGGCGACTCCCACACTGCCGAGCGGATCCACCTGGCGGCGAGCGTCGGCCAGTCCGAGGCGGTGACGTCACCCGTAGGCCCAATCAGCACCAGGCCCTTCACCCGGTCAGGCTGGGCCAGGGCTGCTGCGACCACTATCTGGCAGCTGGCCGAGTGGCCGACCAGGACCGCCGGGCCGTCGACCTGGTCGAGCAAGCGGTTGGCTAGGGCTTCGGTGTGGAGGTCATCGTCGGGGTCGGCGGGTTCGCCGTACCCGGGGAGGGTGATGACCTGGTACGGCGTGGTGAGGTGTTCGACGGTCGGGGCATAGGACTCCGGCCCGAGGCCAAGCCCGGGAACCAGTACGACCTGGGTCACTCCCAAGGCGGGCGGTCCGGGGCTTGCTGGACGACTGGGTTGCGTACCTCCGGCTTGAGCTCGCGGTAGCCGAGGGCCAGGCCGACAGCGAGGATCAGGAGGCCGGTACCGCCCCAGGCGTACGCCGTGGGGAGGCGGTGCAGGGAGTCGTCGATGGCGCCCATGCCGGTGGTCAGGACCATCACGAACCAGACCAGGATCGGGATGAGAGACAGGGCGACCAGGCCTAGGCCGGTCAGCTCTATCGGGTCTGGCTGGCGGTTTTCCTTGCGGCGGTTGACGACGTCGCGCAGCCACATGAGCAGTGCGGCGACGCCGACTACCAGGGTCAGGAGTTGGCCGATGGTGTCGATGGCGTCCGTACGGAGCGGGTGGTTCAGGGGTGAGCCGGGGAGCTGGGAGATCTCCCGGAGCGAGATGCGCTGGACGGAGATGACCAGGAGTCCGTAGATGCCGGCGATGATCGCGGCTAGGAGGACTACCCGGGCTGCGCGCGGGTCACGGCGGGCTGGGCGGCCGTAGGTGGGTAGCTCGTGCGGCTGCGGATTCGCCGGTGGGCCGTAGGGGGCGCCGGGGCGGTAGGCCGGTGGCTGGTTGTAAGCGGCCGGTGGTGGCTGTTCGGCGTACTGGTTCGGTACGCCGTACTGCGGCTGCGCCGGTTGCCCGTACTGCGGCTGGCCGTAGGGAACTGGCTTGGCGTAGTGCTGGTCCTCGCGGGACTCGTCGGGGTTGTCGCCCCGGCCGTAGGTGGGGAAGTCCTGTGACGACATTCGCTACACCCTCCCGCTCACTCGGACCGTCTCCGGACAGGTTCTCACGGGCGAGGTCGTTCTAGGTGGCTTTGATCGTCGGCCATGCGTTGGGCAGACAGCCGGCCAGGCCCTTCGTCTGCTGCATCATCACCGGCGCCGGGGTGTTCGGCTTGGCGCAGGTCGAGTGGCCGTGGCCGAGGGCGTGGCCCACCTCGTGGTTGACCAGGTAGCTGCGGTACAGGTCGACCTTGCCGGCGTACGCGGGGACGGCGTACATCCAGCGCTTGGCGTTGAGCACGACCCGGTTCTCGACCCGGCAGGAGACCTCACCGCCGGTATCGAGCGGCAGGCACAGCTTGTCGGTCAGCGTCGGCGTCGCCACGATCACGCGCAGGTCGGCGTCGACCTTGTCGGTCCGCTCGAACCGTACCGGCCCCAGCGCTTGCCACCCGCGCGGATCGGTGAGCGTCTTGTGGATCTCGGCCGCGACCTTCTCGCCGTTGAGCGACAGCCCGTCCTCGATCTCGACCCGGTAGGTCAGCTTGTTGTTCGGCCCGGTCGCCTTCGCGAACCCGGCGACCACCAGCAGCTGTCCGGTCGACACCGTCACGTTCGGCTTGGAGCCCTTGGGTCGCCGCGTCAAAGTCGGTGCCGGACGCAACGGCGTGGTGAACGTCGCCGTCGGCGTCGGCACCTGCGTCGGCTTAGCGACCGGTACTTGGGTCGGCTCGCTCTTGGCCACCACGCTGCCGCTGAACTGCGCGGCGAGATTGCGCTCCTGAGTGGCAACTGGATGAACCACCATGACGATCCCGAGCACCGCGAGCGCGGTCACCGAGAACCACTGCGCCTTGTACGACTTGGTCCGGCTGTGCCTTGACTTCCGTCGGCGCGCACCACTCCCCGAACGCCGCCCACTCCGTCCGGTAGCCATCTCGCCTAACCCTATCGACTCCCAGTTACATCACAAAAGAGCAACTTCCATGGAGATCGACCTAGGCCGTCCGCGTGCGGAGGAATTTGCCGAAGTGGGGGACGGTGAAGGCGACGGTGCCTCGTTCGGCGGAGAAGACCAAGCCCTTCTTGATCAGGCCGTCTCGGGCCGGTGAGAGGGATTGGGGTTTGCGGTTGAGGGTGGTGGCGACCTCGGCGGTGTTGACCGGGCCGTCGTCGGCCGTGATGCCGAGCTCGGCCATGGCTCGCATGTACTCGCGTTCGGCCGGAGTCGCGCGTTCGTAGCGGGAGCCGAAGAAGCCGACGGTCAGCTCGGCTGAGGCCTCGGGGGCGGCGACTGCTACGTCCTTGATGGTGATGGGGCTGGCGGGGGCGTGGTCCCAGGTGGCGTGGGCGAAGGCTTGGACGAAGTACGGGTAGCCGTCGGTTTGGGCGTAGAGCTCGTCGAGGGCTTCCTCTTCGAAGACGACGCCTTCGGTTTCGGCGGGGATCATCAGCGCCCGGTCGCAGGCCTCACGGGAGAGGCGGTCGACGCGGACGTAGCGGAAGAGGCGCTCGGAGTACGACTTGCTGGCGGACAGTACGGCGGGCAGATGCGGGAGGCCTGCTCCTACTACGACCAGTGCGGCGCTCTGCTGGCTGATCTCGTGGCAGGCGGCGCACAGGGCGGACAGGTCGTCGGCGCTGATGTCCTGCATCTCGTCGATGAACAGACCGACCCCCACCGACAGGTCGCCGGCCAGGTCGGCCGCATCCGCGAACAGCTCGATCAGGTCCATCTCGAGGTCGCCCGAGTCGGCCCGGCCCTTCGCGGCGACCACGTCGACCGGGGGATGCCAGCGGATGCCCTTGCGATCGTTCTGGGCGGTACGCAGGGCAAAGGCCTTCAGTACTGCGCTGAACTCGTCCACCCGCTCGGAGTCCCGGTGCCGGTGCCCGAGCTCGCGCATGGCCGTATGCAGAGCCTGGGCGATCGGCAGCCGGATGCTCTGGTCTGGCCGGGCCTCGATCTTGCCGGTACCCCAGGCGCGCTTGATCGCCTGGCTCCGCAGCGTGTTGAGCAGCACCGTCTTGCCGACCCCGCGCAGCCCCGACAGCACCAGGCTGCGCTCCGGCCGTCCCGCCGCGACGCGTTCGAGTACCACCTCGAACTGCCGTACCTCGGTGTCGCGTCCGGCCAGCTCGGGCGGGCGCTGGCCGGCGCCGGGCGCATAGGGATTCCGGATCGGATCCATGCATTTCACTCTATGAGGCTCTCTAGCGTTTTCCTTAGATTTCGCTAGCCAACCCGATCGCGTGTCGCTGCCGCGACAATCATCTGCCACCCTCTGCGCCCGTATAGCGAAAACACTAGAAAGTGCTAGACACGCGTAGCGCAGCCTAGGAACCGCGATCAGCACTAAGGTCTGCGCATGGGTGGGGCTGAACTGCAGGACTGGACGGTGCAGGCGGCTGCGCAGTACGAGCGGACGCATCAGCAGTACGTCGGCGGCGCCCGCAAGCTGGAAGCGCTGATCAACGAGCTGATCGGCGAGGAAGAGGGCATCAACTACCTCAGCGCGACGGCCCGGGCCAAGGATCCCGAGTCGTTCCTGGCGAAGGCCTCCAAACCGCGTCCGGACGATCCCACCAAACCGAAGTACGACGATCCGCTGAACCAGATCACCGACCTGGTCGCGGCCCGGATCATCACCTTCCTGGTCGAGGCCGTCGATCGCGTCTGCGAGGTGATCGAGTCCGAGTTCGAGATCGTCGAGCACACCGACATGGGCGCGCACACCCGCGCGCAGGGTGCCTTCGGGTACGCGAGCAAGCACTACCTGGTACGCCTGAACGCCCACCGCCGTGAGCTGCCGGAGTACGCGGTGCTGAAGAACCTGACGATGGAGATCCAGGTCCGTACCGCGGTCCAGCACGCGTGGGCCGAATTCGAGCACGACATCCGGTACAAGCTGGACATCCCGCCCGACCGCAAGCCCGAGTTCGACCGGCGCTTCCTGCTCGCGGCGGCGCTGATGGAGCTGGCGGACAACGAGTTCGCCGAGATCGACAAGCTCTACCGGGAGCTGGCGGCCGCCGAGCCCGACGCGGCGCCGATGGACCTGACGACGGCGACGCTCACCACGTACCTGACCAGGCGCTACCCGGACGCGCCGCATGCCAAGACGAACCACTACGCGTGGATCCTCGGCATCCTGGCCCAACTCGGCGTCACCACCGAGGACCAGCTAACCGCATTGCTGCAGGACATCGACAGCAAGGCCGTGCAGGCCGCGATGACGCATCGCTTCCCAGCCGGTACGGTCCGCAGACTCGACGACGACCTGCTGGCGGCTAGGGGTTCGGAGTACGTGGATCTCTTCCCCGCTGAGGAGCGCCGGCAGAAGATCCTCCGCGGCCGCCTGAAGGCACTGGTCCGCGCGGGACTGCTCGAGGGCTAGCGGGGCCGCTGGCGGAGTAGTGCTGCGCCGAGTGGGGTGAGTACGTGCAGCACTGTCTTGTCGGCGCGGTGGGTCGCGATCAGGCCGCTGTCGCGGAGCACTGTCAGGTGGTGGCTGGTGGTGGGGGCGCCGATGCCTATCTGGGCGGCTATCTCACCAGCGGTCAGGCCGGACGCGGTGGCGCGGAGTACGGCGGCTCTGGTCTTGCCGAGTAGGGCCGCGGCCGTTACCTCTCCATCCTTGGGGCCTGGGGGCTCACGTAGTACGGGATAGACGAGGACTGGGGAGAGGTCGTTGTCTGCCAGGGTGATGGCGTTCTGCCAGCAGAAGTAGGACGGGATCAGGTGGAGGCCGCGGCCGGCCAGGTGGATGGTTCGGTTGATGGGGTAGCGGACCTCGAGGACCGGCGAGCGCCAGCGCATCAGGGGCTGGAAGCTGCTCAGCAGTCTGTCGGGACCACCTCGGGCCAGTGCCCGGGCGCGGATTGCCCGGTCGGCTGCGAGCTCTGCGGAGATCAGCTCGTCGTGCGGCTCGATCACCTTCTGGTGGTACGTCCGCAGGGCGGCTCCAAGGTCGGGCCGCAGGTCGCCGTCCGCCAGCCGGGGACCCCACGACGGCGCTTGGTGGACCAGCGCCAGGGTCTTGAGCTCATCGGTGACCCGCTCGGCAGGAGTCGCCAGCAGAGCGCCGATGCCCGCCTCGAGGCCGCCGCGTGCAGCAGGTGGAGTGAGGAAGTCCGGGAAGTAGGCCGCCCGAGGGAAGAGCGGCAGCAGCATCGAGGTGACCTGCTTGCGCAGTACCGGGTCGGTGAGGGTCTCGGAGGCAGCGCGGTACCAGGACGCGTAGGCCCACCGGCCGCGGCGGGTCTGCAAGCGGTCAAGGCTGTTGGCTATCTCCCACAGCGGGTCGGCGGCAGGGACGACCCGGACCTGGGAGAGGTCGCTTTCGGTGAAGATCACTCGCAGCATGTCGCCCCCAGTCGGCCTCGACTACAGATCGAAGGCGAGCGGCGACGGCCTGTCAAGCAATTCGGGCCGGCGACTCAATGTCTGCGGCGACGCGGGCCGCCGTACTGCGCGCCCAGCGGCCGGTGGTGAGCAGGCCGAAGCAGAGGACCAGTACGCCGCAGCCCGCGATGATGTACCACCCGAGCCGAGCCGCCGAGACGAAGCCGGTCTCCAGCGGGCCGGTCAATCGAGCGGTCAGCACCGTGCCGACGATCGCAACTCCCAGCGAAGCGCCGACCTGACGACACGTCGAGGCGATCGCCGCAGCCACCCCGGCCTGCGAGCGAGGCATCCCGGAGACGGCCGCGTTGGTGATCGGCGAGTTGAGCATGCCGAAGCCGAGACCGAAGATCAGGTACCCGAGCAGCAGCAACGGGACCGCGGTACTCGCGGTCAACTGGGCGAGGATCAAGCCGCTCAAGGCCAGCATCGTGCCGGCTACCACCAGCGGCAGCCGCGGCCCACGGTTGCCGACGAGCCAGCCGGAGACCGGCGCGAAGATCACCGTCATCGCCGCCATCGGCAGCGTCAGCAGACCGGCATGCAGTGCCGTGAAACCCCGAACCTCTTGTAGATAAAGGGAATTCAGGAACAGAAAGCCGGACAGTGCCGAGAACCCGGCGACCGCGATCAGCGTCGCACCCGAGAACGGCGCGCTCCGGAAGAACCGCGGATCGAGCAGCGGTTGCTCGCGCCGTCGCTCGTAGAAGACCAAGGCGACCAGCGACAGCACCACGACGACGAAGCACGAGACGATCAGCGGCGAACCCCAGCCGGCCGACCGGCCCTCGATGATCCCGTACGTCAGCCCGATCAGGAACAGGATCACCAGCGACTGCCCGACCGGATCGAGCCGGCGCGCGACCGCCGCCCGCGACTCGGGCACGAAGAACGCGGTCAGCACCAACGCGACCAGCACCACCGGCACGTTCACGAAGAAGATGAACCGCCAGCCGGCCGAGTCGACCAGCGCGCCGCCGACCACCGGGCCGACCGACATGCTCAGCCCGACCACGCCACCCCAGACCCCGATCGCCTGGGCCCGCTCGCGCGGATTCGTGAAGGTGTTGGTGATGATCGACATCGCCACCGGGTTGAGCATCGAGCCGCCGATCGCCTGCACCATCCGGAACGCGATCAGCAGGTCGACCGTCGGCGCGAACCCGCAGGCCAGCGAGCCGAGCCCGAACAGCACCAGCCCGGCCTGGAAGGTCCGCCGCCGGCCGATCCGGTCCGCGGTCGAGCCGGACAGCATCAGCAGGCTGGCGATCACCAGCGTGTAGGCGTCGATCGTCCACTGCAGTTTGGAGACCGAGGCGTTCAGCTCGGACCGGATCGAGGGCAGCGCCAGGTTCACCACGGTCGTGTCGAGGCCGACGATGAACAGGCTCAGGCAACAGATCGCCAGCACCAGCAACCGACGCCGCCGACTCAGCTCCTGCACTCGTCTCCCTCGCTCCGGACCTGTTGAAGACTGTACTACCCAGTACCGCGACGGCCGCGGCCGGAACCGTCTCCAGAAGGCCCGATCCAGCCCGCGGGAAAAGCCTTGGCGCACTGTCGGCGGCCCCACCTAGTCTGGATCTATTCGCCTGATCAGGTCCGAACAAGCCCCTCTAGTTCCTTTGGGACGTCATGTCGCTGCGCCTCATTCCGTTCGCCGATCCGGGTGTGCCAGACACCCGGTCCGGCCTCCGTCTCATTCTCTGGCTCGAACACCAGCAGCTACGCGGTCAGGCCGTGGCGCTCTGCTGGGGTCTGCTGTACTTCGGTGGCATCGCCGCCGCGCCCGTCGCGGTCGGGCTGGCCGTCCAGGCCGTGATCGACAAGTCCTGGCCACGACTGTTCCTGGCCGGCCTGTTGCTGCTGGCGATGGGCGCTGCCAAGGCCGGCGCCGACTCCTTCTTCCACAAGGCCGTCGTCACCAACTGGATCGCCACCGCGTCCCGCCTGCAGCAACTGCTGTCCCGCAAGGCCGCTGAGCTGGGCTCGATGCTGACCCGGCGGATCGCCGCCGGCGAGGTGGTCGCGGTGAGCAGCGGTGACGTGGAGAAGATCGGCTGGTTCGTCGAGGTGCTCGGCCGGTTCGCGGCCGCGCTGCTGACCTGCTTCGCGGTCGTCATCGGGCTGCTCTTCTACGAGCCGCGGCTCGGCCTGGTCGTGCTGATCGCGGTCCCGATCCTGGCCTTCTCGATCGTGCCGCTGATGGGTCCCGCCGAGCGTCGCGCCGACGCCCAGCGGGCCAAGGGCGGTCGCGCCACCGAACTGGCCGCCGACACGGTCGCCGGCCTGCGGGTGCTGCGCGGCATCGGTGGCGAGCAGCTCTTCCTCGACCGCTACCGGTCGGCCTCCCAGGAGTACCGGCAGAGCGCGGTCCGCAGTGCGCGGATGTGGTCGCTGATCGCGGCCATCCAGGTGCTGCTGTTCGGGCTGTTCCTGGTGCTGATCGTGTGGATGGGCGTCGGGCTGGTCACCGACGGGCACATCAGCGTGGGCGAGCTCGTCACGACGTACGGGTTCATCACCTTCATGCTCGTTCCGCTGCACACGTTCGAGGAGACGGCGAGCGCGTTCATCTTCTCCAAGGTGTCCGCGCGGCGTGCTGCTCGGGTGCTGTCGCTGCAGCGGATGGACGACTCCAAGGGCACGGCGGAGGCCGAGGTGCCGCACGGTGACCTGGTCGACCCGATGTCCGGGCTGACTGTGCCGACCGGGAGCTTCACGGCTGTCGTCTGCGGCAACCCGGATGCCGGCGGTCTGCTCGCGGATCGTCTGGGCGGCCACAGTCCCGAGGCCGAGCCAGATGACTTGTCTGTCCTGCTGGGTGGCGTCGCGCTGGACGACCTCCCGCTGTACTCCGCAAGGACCGCAGTGCTCGTGCAGGACAAGGACCCGGTACTGCTCTCAGGCACCGTCCGTGAGCTGTTCGACGTACCGGCGAGTGGAGCCGTCTCGGTCGAGCGGGCCCTCGACGCTGCTCAGTGCGCCGACATCCTCGACGTACTGCGTCAGTCGCTGCCCGACGGTGGCACTGACGCAACAGCAGCCGTCCTGACCGAGCGCGGCCGGTCCCTGTCCGGTGGACAGCGGCAGCGGGTCGCACTGGCCCGGTCCCTGTACGTCGATCCCGCGGTGCTCGTGCTCGACGAGCCGACGAGTGCCGTGGACGCCCACACGGAGGCACGAATCGCGGACAGCCTGCGGTTCCTCCGGTCGGGCCGGACGACCGTGGTGTTCACCTCGAGCCCGCTGATGCTGGACCGGGCCGAGCGGGTCGTGTTCGTACCGGACGGCCGGGTCGACGCCGTCGGCACCCACCACGAGCTGCTGCACACCAACCCGCGGTACCGCGCTGTCGTCACCCGTGAAGAAGAGCCAACTCTTGAGGAGTCGCTGTGAAGCGCCCCGAGTACGACCCGGCAGCCCCGCAGGAGGCGGCTCGCCTGCCGGTGGCCGGCACAGCAACGGTGTCGGCCTATCTGAAGACCCTGTTCCGCAGGCACCGGCGTGCCTTCGGCTGGCTGACCCTGGTCAACGCGGCGGCGGCTCTGAGCGGCATGGTCGGGCCCTACCTGCTCGGCAACGTCGTGGAGAAGCTGTCGCTCGGTGAGAAGGACGTCAACCTTCCCTACGTGGTGCTGGGCTTCCTGATCGCCCTTGCAGTGCAGACGGTCTTCGTCCGGCTCACCCGGCTCCGTGGCGCGGTACTGGGCGAGGAGATGCTCGCCGACCTGCGCGAGGACTTCCTGGTCCGGGCGGTCGCACTGCCGCCGGGTGTGCTGGAGCGCGCCGGCACGGGTGACCTGCTGTCCCGGATCACCACCGACGTCGACCGTCTCTCGCATGCCATGCGGGATGCGGTTCCGCAGCTGACCATCGCGGTGATCTGGGCCGGACTGCTGATCGGCGCCCTGATCGTGACGGCACCGGAGCTGGCGGTGGCCATCGTCATCGCTGCACCGATCCTGATCATCGGTGGCCGCTGGTACTTCCGCCGCGCGCCATCGGCGTACCGGTCGGAGGCTGCGGGCTATGCGGCCGTCGCCTCCGCGCTGGCCGAGACTGTCGACGCAGGGCGGACCGTCGAGTCGCACCGGCTCGGCAACCGCCGGGTGAAGATGGGTGACACCCGGATCGGCCAGTGGGTCGCCTGGGAGCGCTACACGCTGTACCTGCGGATGGTGCTGTTCCCGGTGATCAACATGACTCACACGGTCGCGCTGGCCGCAGTACTGGTGATCGGTGGTGGGCTGTCGATCAAGGGCTGGATCACTGTCGGCGCGCTGACCACTGGTGCGCTCTACATCCAGATGCTGGTCGAGCCGGTCAACATGATGATCCGCTGGTACGACGAGCTGCAGGTGGCTCAGGTCTCGCTGGCGCGACTGGTCGGCGTACGGGAGATCGAAGAGGAGCAGGCCGGTCACCAGGACGAGCCGGAGGGCCGGACCGTACTGGCCGACGAGGTTCGGTTCGGATATCTGGAAGGCCGTGACGTGCTGCACGGCGTCACGTTGACCGTTGAGCCTGGTGCCCGCGTTGCGCTCGTCGGCCCTTCTGGAGCAGGGAAATCGACGCTCGGCCGGCTGCTCGCCGGTATCTACTCGCCACGGGTGGGTGACATCACCTTGGGCGGCGCGGCGCTGGACAAGATGTCTGCCGAGCAGGTGCGGAGCCATGTGGCGCTGGTGAACCAGGAGCACCATGTGTTCGTCGGTAGCGTCCGGGACAACCTGCGGCTGGCGCGGACCGGCGCTACCGACGCAGAGCTGTGGACTGCCTTGCGGGCCGTCGATGCGCACGCGTGGGTGGCTGGGTTCGAGCACGGCCTCGACACGGAGGTCGGGTCGGGCGGGGTCTCGCTGACTCCGGCACAGGCTCAGCAGGTCGCGTTGGCGCGGCTGGTCCTGGCTGACCCGCACACGCTGGTGCTGGACGAGGCGACCTCGCTGATGGACCCACGCGCGGCCCGTCATCTGGAGAGGTCGCTGGCCGGAGTACTGGAAGGCAGGACGGTCGTCGCGATCGCCCACCGGTTGCACACCGCGCACGACGCGGACGTGATCGCGGTGGTCGAGGACGGCCGCATCGTCGAACTCGGCGGCCACGACGAACTGGTAGGAGCCCAGGGCCCCTACGCAGCGCTGTGGCACTCCTGGCACGGCGAACGCTGATCCGACGGTGAGGGGCAGGCTGTCTGCCCCTCACCCCGGCCTCACAAGCAGAGCACGAGCAGACAGCTCTCCACCCGCACGTCATCGATGACCGGGCCCCACGCGCTCGGCGTCGTACTGGCGAACTGTAGGTCCGCGGACGCGGCGAGGGTGTTGGTGAAGTAGAAGGTCCGGTAGACCCAGCCCATGGCGGAGACGGTCTTGCCGGTGCTGTCGAAGCTGAACGAGTCGAGCAACTGCCCGTTCACCTTGACATTCCCGGTGCGGATCGCCTGACCGGCGTCGGGGTTGGCCGCCAGCGCGTAGGTCACCCGGTAGGTGGTGAGCAGAGTCGTGGAAACGGTGTGCGAGACAGCCCCTGGATTCGAGCCGTTGAGGTCCAGGGACTGACGCCCTTGGGCGTGCTGCCAGTCGGTGGTCAGGTCGACGCTGCCCGAGACGACCTTCCAGGGGCCGACCTGCTGGCCGGCCACGTAGTCGACGAAGTCGACGTTGATCACCGGGTTCTCGAAGCTGTCGGCGAACGTTGTGGTCACGGCGGCCGCCGGACCAGCGCTGACGAAGCCTGATGCGGCCGACAGTGCGACGAGCAGTGCGGTGGCAAGAGTGGTGCGACGGAGACGTGCAGAGATTTTTGGCATGGCAGACCCCTTCGGCGGTTGATGAAATCGATGCCGGTCCGCACTGACTCACCCCTGCGGCCAGTGGCATCATGCCCCTCTGCGAGATTACGATTACCCTGCGTCATCAACAAGAGGTCGTCACTCTTGACTTCCGTCGCCGGCTGGGCTGCAGCAAGGTGCTGTCCGGAGGACTTGCCTGCGTGTGAGGATTGGAGCGTGCTGACGACGCTGCTCTCGCTGCCGACCGTGATGGCCTTCGACGTGGATCCGGCGGGCAATCTGCTCGTCGGGTACGACGAGAGTGGGATCCGCCAGATCCATCTGGTGGCCGTGGATGGTTCCTGGCGTGCGCTGACGGCCTTGAACGACACAGCTCGGTCGGCGCGGTTCGTGCCCGGTGGCCAGCTAGTGGTCGTCGAGCACGACAGTGGCGGTGACGAGCGTGGCCAGCTGTCCGTGCTCGATCTGGATGACAGCAATGCGGTGCTCTCTCCACTCACGCATGACCTCGCCTACTTCCATCACCTCGTGGATGCCAAGCCAGGCAGGGTTTTCTTCACCACCAACCGCCGCAACGAGGTCGACTTCGACCTGGTGATGCTCAACCTGGCCAGTGGCGACGAGACCACGCTGTACGACGGTGGCGGCTTCCTGACGTCAGCAACCGTGTCCCCCGACGAGCGCTGGGCGGTGGTCGCGCTCGCCGGTGGCCCGGGCAACTCGGTACAGCTCCTACTGGTCGATGTGGCCGCACAGTCGGTCACTGAGCTCACTGGCTACGACGACCCGACTTACCACGAAGGAGCTTCGTGGCTGCCCGACTCGTCCGGGTTCGTCGTCGCCAGCGATGCAGGGCGCGAGCGGCTGGCCTTACGGCGGTACGACGTCGGTACTGCGAGCTGGACCGATCTCCTGGTCGACGAGAGGCACGACCTGGCCGGATGGGTCTGCCCCGACGGCGAACACCTGCTGGTCGGGACCACTGACGACGGCGTCGTCACCATGGCGCTGCACAAGCTCAAGGACGCCTCGTACGTCGCACAGCTCGACCTGCCGATCGGTGGCTGCGCAGCGCGGCTCATCGTGGCTCCGGACCCGCTCTGGTCGGCCGATGGCAGCTACGCGCTGCTCAACCACAGTTCACCGATCGACCCGCTGTCCGTGTTCCGCTACACGCTGGCGACGGGTGAGGTCGTCGCCGTCCAGTCGCCGGTGAGTACTGCGCTTCCACAGGGGCTCAAGCATCCCGAGAGCCATCGAGTGACGTCCTTCGACGGCGAGCAGGTCCCTGTGTTCGTGTACCGGCCTGTTGACGGCAGTGGGGACGGCTCGGCCGTGGTGTGGATACATGGCGGCCCGGAGATGATGGCGATGCGCATCTGGAACCCAGTGGTCACGGCGCTGGCCGCGGAGGGCCATACCGTCATCGTGCCCAACGTGCGCGGCTCAGCGGCGTACGGGAAGCGGTGGTACGCCCTGGACGACAAGGAGTTGCGGCTCGACTCGGTGAAGGACCTCGCGGCGATTCACGACTGGCTGCCGTCGATCGACGTCGATCCCCAGCGCACCGCGTTGTGGGGCGGATCGTACGGCGGCTACATGGTGCTGGCTGGGCTCGCGTTCCAGCCAGAGCGCTGGGCGGCGGGGGTGGATGTCGTCGGGGTCGCCTCGCTGGTCACGTTCCTGGAGAACACGTCGGCGTACCGGCGAGTGGCTCGCGAGCGGGAGTACGGCGTACTGGCGGAGGACCGTGAGTTCCTCGAGAAGGCCAGTCCGCTGAACCGGGTGGACGACATCCGGGCGCCGCTGTTCGTCATCCATGGCGCGAACGATCCGCGGGTGCCGTTGTCAGAGGCGGAGCAGATCGTCGAGGCACTCAGCAAGCGAGACGTTCCGTGTCAGCTGCTGGTCTACCCGGACGAGGGCCACGGCCTGGCCAAACGCGCCAACCGCCTCGACGCCTACCCGCAGGCGTTCGCCTTCCTGCGCGAGCATTTGTCTAGCTGAAGGCAGGCAGCAGTGGCGTGAGCGTGCTGGCCGTCGCGTCCAGACGAACCGGAAGACCAAGCGGGACAGCCAGGTTGACCTCTTCGTGCCCGATCGCCGCGCCCTCGACCATCGGTACGCCGAGTGGCTCGAGCCGCTCACGCACCACGTCAGTGACCAGCCCCTGATCGTCAGGCTCGCTGAAGTCACCGATCACCAGACCGGTCACCTGGTCGAACCAGCCGGCCCGCAGCAATTGGGTGAGCAGGCGATCGACCCGGTAGCCGTCCTCGCTCACGTCTTCGAGCACGACGATGCCGTCCGGCCGTACTGACGTCGGAGTGCCCAGGCTGGAGGCAAGCAGGGCTAGGTTGCCACCCAGCAGCCGACCCTCCGCAGTACCGGGCACCACGGTCCGAGCAGCACGTGGCGCCAGCAGGTCCTTGACGGATTCGGGCTCGAACAGCAGGTCATGCAGCCGCTCGCGCCCTTCGAGTGCACCGAGTTGCTCGACGGCCGCAGCCATCGGACCGTGAACGGTGACCAGCCCCTGAGCGTTGAGGGCCTCGTGCAACGCGGTGATGTCGCTGAAGCCGACCAGCACCTTGTCGACGCCAGCGAGCTCATCCAGGTCCAGATGCTGCAGCAACCGCTGCACGCCATAGCCGCCGCGCCCGCAGAACACTGCTGCGTACTGCGGGTCCAGCCACGCGGCCCGGAAGTCCGCCGCACGTGCAGCGTCATCACCGGCGAGGTAGGGGAACCGCTCATGCCGGGTCAGCACGGCCGGCATGATGTCGAGCTCCAGCCCCCACTCGCGGAGATGCTTGGACCCCGTCTCCAACCGCTCGGCCACCAGCGGCCCGGCCGGTGCCACCACGGCGACACGATCCCCACTCTGCAGCCGCCGCGGGCGCCTCACGTCAGTCATGCACCAGACGCTACCTGCAGCGCCGGCATCTGCCAGCCGCGGGCGAGGGAGGACTCGTACGCCGGTGCGCCGCCGGCGAAGTACTCGGTGAACTTCATGATCAGCGGGTCCCAGCGCAGCGGGTCGATGTAGCGGTCGTCGTTCATCAGCAGGTCCTCCCGCACGTGCACGCGACGGACCGACATCTCCATCGCCCGCAGGGTGGAGTCGGGTCCGCCGACGGTGTGGATCGCCTCGATCCGCCCTTCGAGGTTGATCGGGCTTTCCTCGACGGCGTCGACCTCGACCAGAGTTCCGGGCATCCTGCTCCACCCGGCCGCTGCGAACTTGTCCGGCTCGTAGCGGTAGCCGCGAGCCCGCTTGGGCTCGGGGATCTGCTCGGACCCGGTCAGCAGCGCGATCCGGTCGAGGCCGGCGACCATCGCCGGCTCGACCAGATTGAGGATGCAGTCCGGCCGCTCTGTCAGGTTCTGTACGGTCTGCGACGCGACGGCCATCCCCAGCATCGCCGTGTTGTGCAACCACCAAGCAGAGGACATCGGCGCGAGGTTGGTGCTGCCGTCCGGGTTCTGCGAGCTGATGAGTACCACTGGCGTTCCGAAGTACAGGACCTTGGGCTCAACGATTCGCTTCATACCCGTTGAACGGCCGCAGTCCTGATCGTGTGAGGGCTACCAGTTGACCTGCACGGTCGTGCTCTTGCTGGTGCCGTTGACTGTCACGCCTAGCTGGACTGTGCCGGGGCGCAGGCCGGTCAGAGTGCCAGTGGCCGGGTCATAGGAGGCCACTGCCCAGAAGGGCGCGGTACGGATGGAGCCGATGTGCAGGAGAGACGATCCGAACCAGTCGGCCGAGACCGGGAACGACACCGGCACTCGCCGGTTCTCCTGTACTACGGTCGCCGCCACCGCCCCTGTCTTGCCCAGCTTGAGCACTGCCGGCGCCGACAGCTCCAGCGAGTCCACATGCGCCCGCAGCTCCACCTGGAACCAGTCCCGCTCAGGAGCCGACCAGTGGCGCTCACCAGCCGCCGCCTCCTTCGCTGACGGGTCGATCCCCACCAGCGCCCACCCGGTGAACCCACCAGCGTCCGGAGCAGCCGCCGGGCCCTTGCCCGAGTTGCCCGTCAGCGGCAGTAGCACTCCGTCGGTCCGAGTCGCCGCAAAGGTGCCCGCGTGAGCCGCCATGTAGGCCGCGCCCTTGCCCGTCGATGCGCGGAAGTCCGCGAGCCAGCGGACCAGCAGCTCAGCCTCCTTGCGATCGCCGAGCTGCGAGTTCTGCGTCGGCGACGGGTCGTCGATCGGGTGGTGGGCCATCACCACGACGTTCTTGATCGCCTTGTTGCGGGAAGCGTCGTCGAGCTGCTGCCGAAGGTCGAGGATCTGCGCGAACCCACCGGCCCGCAGCGATCCGAGCGACGAGTCGCGCAGGATGAACCGGGTGCCCTTGTGGTCGAACGTGCTGGTCGGCGCGCCGAACACCTTGGTCCACTCGGACAGGTCGCCCGGCCCGTAGCTCTCGTGGTTGCCCGGCACGTAGTGCACCGGCACCTTGCCGGCGACCTCCTCGTCGATGATCTTCTTCGCCAGCGCGATGTCCTGAGCGAACCCACGGTCGACGAAGTCGCCGTTGATCACCAGGAAGTCCGGGTTCTGCGCGAGCGCCTCCCGGATCGTCCGGCGGGCCTGCTTCACGAAGTCCGAGTTCGGGTCGTCGGCGGTGAACTGCGCGTCCGACATCACGGCGAACTTCCAGCGTCCGCCGCCGGTCGCGCTGCCGTCCGTGACCACCATCGGGTCGATCACCTTGGCCGGCGGCGCGATCGTCACCGGCGGGGCGCCGCGGACGGTCAGATCGTCGATCACGATCCGGCCGGAGTACTGCCGGGTCGGCACCGTCTCGACGACGTAGATCCGCCAGAACCGCAGCGGCATCGTCAGCCCGGGCGGGATGTCCGCCTCAACGTACTTCCAGCCGGTCCAGTCGACTGTCGCCGCCAGGTTGAGGGTCTGGGCCGAGCCGCCCGCGCCGTCGTAGGCGTTCGCGCGCAACCAGGCGCCCTTGCCGTCACCGTAGATCCACGCGCCGAGCTTCTGCGGCTGGCCGGGCAGCGTCTGCTGCGGAGTCTCCGACAGGTACGCCGCCCGCGTCGCGGTGCTGCCCGTCAACGAGTAGTCGAGCGCGATCGCCTGCCCACCATCGTGGCCCTCGGCAACGGATCTCGATGCCGTCGAGGCACCAACCGGTACTGCGTTCGCAACCCACTTGGCCGGGTCGTCGACCTCATCCACGATCTGGCTGGTCAGCCCTGCGGTGACACTGAGTTGCGTGGTGAGCTGGCCGACCTTCGCGGTGACGACGGTCGAGACGGCGTCGGTACCGATCGCCTTCACGTCGAAGCCGTTGCCTCGCGCAACAACGGTCACCAATGCGGGATCGTAGGTGAGCTTGACGTCCCGCGGTTCGACCCAGGTGGAGAAGCCGTCCGCGTCGTAGCCGTTGACGGTGAAGAAGCCCTTGGCGGTTGCGTCGGGCAACGAGACCTGGCGAGTCGAGGGGGCGAGGCGGATCGGAGTACCGAGGACTGTCATCGGGAAGCGGCCGCGTGCCGAGCCCTTCGCGGCGGTGACGATGACATCGCCTGCGCGGCGGCCCGTGACGACTCCCTTGCTGGTGACGCTCGCATTGCTGCCGGTGGACCAGTTCGGCGTACCGGTGGCTGGTGTGTAGGTTTCGTCGTGGCCCTTGGCGGTCAGTACTCGGGTGAGGCCGGTGAGGACGCGGGAGCTCTTGGAGACGTCGGTGTCGGCGTCCTCGGCCGCAGTACCGGTTGCTTCGAGCTGGAAGCCCTTGAGCTTGCCGGATCCCTTGGTGGGAAGGAGTCCGAGGCCGTTCGGGATCAGTCGCTCGCCGCCGTCGGACGGGTCATTGACCACCTCGGGGGCGGCCTCGCCGGGTGAGCGGGCGAGCATCGTGGAGGAGCCGCCGCCGTCGAGGTTGAGGACGTCGTCGGCGCCGAGGCCGATCATCAGCTGGCCCATCTCCTTGAGGGAGAGGCCGCGGGAGCCGGTCGCGCGACCGTCGACGGTGAGGAGGACCATGCGGCGGCCGTTCTCGGTGAAGCCGACTGCTGTTCGCGGGGCGAGGTCGGCATCGGGTACGTCATCCGGGACCTTGCCGTCGTGGGCTAGTTGGACGTTGCCGCTGATCGCGACGGCGGCGTCGAGTGCGTCTGGGCGCGGGCCGTATTGGATGTCCACCTTGTCGCCGGGTTCGAAGGCGTTGAGGGAGGTGGCGCCTGCATCACGGCCGATCAGGGCCAGCTCGTTGGCCGCTAGCCGCGTAGTACCGGGGGTGGTCGTCGAGGAGACGACTGCGCCGTCGCGGAGCAGGACCTCGCGGACGTTGGGTACGCCGTCGACTGTTCTCGTGAGGGGTGCGGCGCCCCACTCTGGGGTGTAGAGGCCGATGCCGTCGGCGTTGACGCCGGGTGAGTTGAGGTTGGTCAGGTCGAGCTTGGTGGCGTCGTCGTCGGTCGCCGTGCCCTGCAGGAAGACCTGGGCGATCCGGCCGAGGCCGTCCTTGCCGATCACCGCGGTGTCGTTGTGGCCGGCGGCGGGGGCGTTGATCAGCCGGCCGGCCGTGTTGTTGCCGTTGCGCTCGATGCCGACGCCGAGGGGCGCGGTGGTGTCGTTGATGTCGAAGAAGTCGCCGTTGACGCCGGCGATCGCGCCCTTGCTTGCGAGTTGCTGGCTGAGCGGCTGGCCGCCTGAGACCTTGCCGGTGTTCACGTAGTCGACGGTGACGCCGTGCTTGTCGAGATCGGCCACGATGATGTCGCCGCGCAGCCAGCCGCGAGCGTCCAGCCGCTCGAACGCGGTGTGGTCGACGCCGGGCGCTATCGGGTCGTCCTGCCGGCTCGTCACCAAGCCGTCGCCGGCGATGGCGGCATCGGGGAGCGGTTGGTGCTGCGCTACGGATCGGGCGAAGGCCGGGCTGATCGTAGTACCGAGAATCAGGCCACCTGCGGTGAGACAAACGGCAACGCGACGGAACGACACAACGGCCTCCTCGGCGTGGACGGACGCGGCCATCCGACGCCGCGAGCCCTACCGCCGTGTGAGGCGCGGGTGTACGCCGGTCAACCGATCGGTGACAAAGTAACGTCTTTGATCGGAGACCGGAAGATTATTGTCTGGAATCAGTCGAGCGAGACCGGCCGGCCGGCGCCTTCCCAGGCCGTCATACCGCCGTCGAGGTTGATCGCGTCGCGGCCCTGGGACGCCAGGAACTGGGTCGCCATCGAGGACCGGCCACCGACCGCGCAGACGCAGAGCACCTTCTGCCCGAGCGGCACCTCGCCGACCCGCTCCTGCAGCTGGCCGAGCGGGATGTGCACCGCGTTCTCGATGTGCCCGCGGGCCCACTCGTCGGGTTCGCGGACGTCGAGCACGAACGCCTCGGCGAGCAACGCGTCGTCGACGTCGGCAACCACCACTGCGGGAATCTCCGGAGTCATGCAGTGATCATCGCAGCCCCGGCCGCCCACCGCGCCCCCTGGTCCGCAGATCGGCCGAGGCCTTGCCGATTGGGAACGTTTCCCCTCTACTGTCAGTGATCACGCAGTGACTCTGTTCCGCCCCGAATGAGGAGCCACCATGCGCACTTTCAGCCTGCCCGGAAAACGATCACTGAAGCTGGCCGTCGCTGGCTTCCTGCTCACCACCGCCGCCACCGGATCGGCCTTCGCCGCCACTCCCACCGATGCGCCGGCAGCGACCAGCCCGGCCGCGACGTCCGCAGTACAGGCGCCTGCTCTGCCGTCGAAGGCGCCGGCCGGTGCGCTGGAGCCGACCGGCTATTGGACCGCCGAGAAGCTGCGGAACGCGATCCCCGCCGACCTGCCGAATGACCCGAAGCTGCCCGCGAGCCAGGATCCCGCACCGCGGACTGGACCGCCGAGCATCGCTTCACACCCGGTCGCGCCGGTGGGCCGGACGACACTCAACGACCCGGTCCCAAGCACCGCGGGCAAGGTCTTCTTCTCCGACAACGGCCTGAACTACGTCTGCTCCGCGGCCGCGGTCAACAACAACTACAAGAACCTCGTCGTCACCGCCGGCCACTGCATCCACAGCGGGCAGGGCGGCAACTGGCACTCGAACATCGCCTTCGCACCGTCCTACTACAACGGCCAGTCCGGTGCCGGGCTGTGGAACTGGGCGGCTGCCCGGACGTTCAACGCCTGGATCAACAACAGCAACTTCAGCTACGACCAGGCGTTCTTCACGGTCTGGCCGCGTAACAACCGGAGCCTGATCGACACGGTCGGCGGCAACGGTCTGGCCATCAACAACAGCCGCAGCCAACCGGGCACCCGGATCTGGGGCTGGCCGGCCGAGCCGCCGTTCAACGGTGAGGTCCCGTACTACTGCGACGGCACCACGTCCGCCTCGGGCTCGACCGACGCGGCCCTCGGCTGCACCATGAACGGCGGCGCGAGCGGCGGCCCGTGGCTGAAGGACCGGATCGACCAGAACCTCGGCTACATCTTCGCCGCGACGTCGCGACGGACCACCAGTGGTCCTCAGATCCTGTTGGCCACGCCGTTCAATTCCGAAGTACTGGACATGTTCAACCAGATGACCTGAATCATTTGAGGAGCTTGGACAGGCGGCGGTCGGCAAGCGGCTTGCCGCCTGTCTGGCAGGTGGCGCAGTACTGCAGGGACGAGTCGGCGAAGCTGACTTCGCGGACGATGTCGCCGCAGACCGGGCACTTCTGGCCGGTACGACCGTGCACCCGCATGCCGCTCTTTTTCTCCGACTTGAGGTCCTGTACTGCGAGGCCGGCCGAGCGGGTGACCGCGTCGCGCAGGGTCTCCTGCATCGCGTCGAAGAGTTGCTGGAGCTCGTCGGCGGACAGGTTGGAGGCCGGCTTGAACGGGCTCATCTTCGCGACGTGCAGGATCTCGTCGGAGTACGCGTTGCCGATGCCGGCGATGATCGACTGGTTGCGCAGGACGCCCTTCAGCTGGACCCGGCCGGCCGCCTTCAGGATGTCGCCGAACTCCTCGGTGGTCAGCGTGAACGGATCCGGCCCGAGCTTGGCGATGCCGGGCACCTCGGCGGGGTCGCGGACGACGTACACGGCGAGCTTCTTCTGGGTGCCGGCCTCGGTCAGGTCGAAGCCGGAGCCGTCGTCGAATGCCACCCGGCAGGCGATCGGGCCCTTGCCAGGCCGGACCAAGCCGGTGGACTGCTCCTCGCGCCAGCGCAGCCAGCCGGCGCGGGCCAGGTGGATGATCAGGTGGATGCCCTGCGCGGAGATGTCGATGAACTTGCCGTGCCGCTGCACGTCGTCGATCAGCAGGCCCACCAGCGACGAGATCGGCGGGTCGTAGGTCTTCAGCGCGCTGATCGCGGTGATGTCGGCGCGCACGAACGCCCGCTCGACGGCACGTTCCCGCAGGAACCCCGTCAGCGACTCAACCTCCGGCAACTCGGGCACGCCCCCAAGTGTGCCTTACGGCACGGACAGAGCAAGGGAAGGAAAGCGGAGGGGGAGCGAGCGGGGACAGTACAAGGCAAGGGAAGAGGCGGGCTGACTTGCACCCGGTACGCCGGTCCGCCAAGGTCTGGGTGTGACCGACGTACCGACGTTCCGCTACCACCCCGATCCGGTGGGCACTGGTGAGGTGATCACCAGCGATGCGCCCTGCCGCTGCTGCGGCCGGCACCGCGGGCTGATGTACACCGGGCCGGTCTACAGCGAGGACGAGGTGGTCGAGGAGCTCTGCCTGTGGTGCATCTCGGACGGCTCGGCGGCAACCCTGTTCGAGGCCGAGCTCACTGCCGTCCTCGACGTCCCGGACGACGTGCCCCAGCCGGTTCTCACCGAGGTGCTCACCCGGACCCCTGGGTTCAGTGGGTGGCAGCAGGAGCACTGGATGTTCCACTGCGCCGACGCAGCGGCGTACCTGGGCAAGGTCGGCTACGAGGACCTACTGGTCGTCCCCGAAGCACTGGAGATGATCAACCAGCCCGCGACCGCCCTGTCGGCGACCGGCGAGGCGACCGGTTACCTGTTCCGCTGCCTGCACTGCGGCACCCACCTGGCCTACGCCGACCACGTCTGAGGGACGACTGCGGGGGATCACCCATGGGGATTGGTTGTGGGTACCGCTACCTTCGTAAGAAGTAGAGAAGGAGGCCCCCAATGGGTTTCGTGAAGACACTGGTCAAGGGCGCTGTGGTCGCCAAGCTGCTGCAGGTCGCGCAGCGTGAGCTCAGCAAGCCCGAGAACCAGCGCAAGGCCAAGGAGATGTTCCAGAAGGTGCAGCAGCGCCGGAGCGCGCACTAAGCACCCGGTAGGAGCACCGTCCTAGCGGCGACGCGCTTGCAGGGTGTAGGTGGCGGGGAGACGCTCCGGTTGATCCGTGAGGCGCCACTCGCCCTGCTCGTCGCGCGTCATGTGACCCGCCAGCGGCATCCACGGAGCACTGTCGTGCTCCTCGAGGTCGGTGACGTCGAGGCCGGCCTTCGTCAGCGCCGTGAAGATCTCCCCGAGCCCGTGGTTCCACTCGTGGGTGGTGTTGTGGCTGAACTCGGCGTCGGTCTCGACGTAGGTACCGCCCTCGTCCCAGATCTGCGGCGCCTCGGTCTCGAAGTACGGCGCGTCGAGCACGATCTCGCCACTCGTCTTGGAGACGCCGAGCGACCACAGCATCGGGTGCCCCTCGCGGATGAACAGCCGCCCGCCCGGCTTCAGCAGCCCCGCCACGACGTCGGCCCAGCGCTGGATGCTCGGCAGCCAGCCGATCGCGCCGATCCCGGTGAAGACCAGGTCGTACTGCGCTTCGCCGAGCACCTCGACAGCGTCGTACACGTCGGCCTGGTGGAAGTCGATCTCGTGCCCGAGCCCGTCGGCGAACTTCTGCGCCTGCTCGATTGCGGGCGCGGAGAAGTCCAGCCCACTCATCCGCGCACCGAGCCGCGCGAGCGACACCGTGTCGGTACCGATGTGGCACTGCAGGTGCACGCCCCGCAACCCGGCGATGTCCCCCAGCCGCGGCACGTCGAACTGCACGACCTGACTCAGGTACTCCGGGTCTGCGAATTTGTCCAGCATGTAGTCGGGTGACGCGGCATGCGCCGACACCCGCTCATCCCAGCTGGCCCGGTTCACCGTGCGGTAGTCGTCCATGAGCCCGACTGTGACATAGGTTCCCGGACCACGCCTGTGGTTTTCCTACTGGAAGGCGGTGGTCCAGATCCGTGCCTTGTAGAACTGGGCGCCGGTACGGGTCCGGTCGGCCGACGCGGAGAAGCGGACCGTCTTGTTCGCCCAGTCGCGCGGCTGGGTGCCGTCGCCCTTGATCGAGACGACTTCGCCCGACGAGTGCTTCACGTACGACTTCACGCTGCGCTCGGTGGAGATCTGCCGGCTGCGGAACGTCCCGCCGTCGGTGAGCAGCTCGTACACGCCTTTAGTTGCCGTGATCAACATCTTCTGGTGGTTGGTGTAGTCGGGCTGCAGATCGTGCCCGAGATTTCCACTGCCCAGGCTGAAGTGCGCGGCGTACTTCAGCCGCGTACTGCGCTTGCTCCCGGTCACCGCGTAGTGGCTGAACCGGTTCTTGCCGACCACCCAGAGCAGCGAGTAGGTGGGGTCCCACAGGACGCCATGCGCCCCGGCATAGTCGATGGTCTGTACCTTCGCCAGGCTGCCCAGGTTGGCGACACTGCTCGGCGCGTACACGGTCAACTTGCCGTCCGAGCTGGCGACGATCACCGAGCCGTTGCCCGGTACGCGCTCGATCGCGTGCGGATTGCCACCCGGCGTCGCCGACCAGGACAGGTCGTTCAGCTCGGTGTCCTTCTCGCTGCCGATGTTGACGATCCCGGCCTTGCCACCCGACGCGGCCACCAGCGCGATCCAGCCCTGCGCCTCGGTCGCCCGGAACTTCACGTCCGACAGGTTGGCCCAGGCGCCACCACCCGGACTGAAACTCCAGTGCCGGTTCGCGTCGCTGAATGCCTTGCTCTTGTCGAAGACCATCACCTTGTTCTGCGTCTGCTCAGTGGTCCCGACGTAGTAGCTCGCCGTCGCCGCAGCCTGTGCCTGCTGCTGCCCCAGGACTGCTGCCGCCGGCGCCGCGGCCAGGCCGAGAAGTAGGGTCCTGCGCTCCATCGATCTGATCCTCCGTCGGTCGGGATGGACCATCCACCCTGCCAACCGACGGGGTCAACTTTCGATCCGAGTCGAATTGCTTGACAAATTCTTACCGCTGCTGTGGTTGACCACGCCGGAAGACCCGCCTAGCAGCTCCATAGCGATGGCCGGGGAGAGTGGTCTCCCCGGCCATTTGCGTGCTGCTCGTCAGGCCGCGTGGCGGCCGTGTGAGTGGAGGACCCGGGCGCGGCGGATGCTGACGACGCTGCCGGTGTTGGCGACGGGCTTGTGGGAGAACGGCTCTGCGGCGCCACCGAGGGCGAGCAGGTCGAGCTTGGACCTGGCGGTGTCGCGGTCGTCGGCAACCCAGCTGCCATCGGGCCCGTGTCCGAGTCCGGCGGCGTTCCGCCTGCTGCTGCCTTCGAGAGCCGCGATCACTACCAGCGCGAGTACTGCGAGGACGATGATTCCGTTCATGGCAGTAATCATGCTACCAACCACATCCAGCCACAATTGGCACTATTGACTGTCACCCACAAATTTCTGCCATACTGGCTCACATGCTGCGGAAGATCGCTGTCGTCCTGATGGAGGACGTCGCTTTGTTCGAGTTCGGGGTGGTCTCGGAGGTGTTCGGGATCGACCGGACCGACGACGGCGTACCGGCCTTCGACTTCAAGGTGTGCTCGACCACGCCGGGCGAGCCGCTGCTCACCAGCAGCCACTCGTCCGTCATCGCGCCGTACGGGCTGGAGGAGCTGGAGGACGCCGACCTGGTCGCGCTGCCCGCCACCACCTGGCGCGGGGCGTACGACGAACGCATCCTGGACGCCCTCCGGACAGCGCACGCCCGGGGCGCGATCCTGCTGACGGTCTGCTCGGGCGCCTTCGTGCTCGGCGCGGCCGGCCTGCTCGACGGGCGCTGCTGCGCGACTCACTGGCGGTATGCGGACAAGTTCCGCGAACAGTTCCCCGAGGCCAAGCTCGACGCGGACGTGCTGTTCGTCGACGACGGCGACATCATCACCAGCGCCGGTACCGCCGCCGGCATCGACGCCTGCCTCCACCTCGTCCGCCGCGAACTCGGCAGTGCGGTGGCGACCCGCATCGCCCGCCGGATGGTCGTCCCGCCGCAACGGGACGGCGGCCAACGCCAGTACGTCGAAGTACCGGTCCCCGAACAGTCCGGCGAAAGCCTGCAACCGGTCCTGGACTGGATGGTCGACAACCTCACCATCGAACACACCGTCCCCGAGCTCGCCCGCCGAGCGCAGATGTCCGACCGAACCTTCGCCCGCCGCTTCGTCGCCGAAACCGGCACCACCCCCCTCAAATGGGTCACCACCCAACGAGTCCTGCACGCCAGAACCCTGCTGGAGCAGACGAAACTAGGCATCGAACAGATCGCCACCGAAGCCGGCTTCGGCACCGCAGCCCTACTCCGCCACCACTTCCGCCGAGTAGTAGGCGTCCCACCCCAGGACTACCGCCGAACCTTCCAAACCGCAGGCTGACACGGGCCGTAGGTACGATCGCTCAGATGGCGGCGATCGACTTTCGGGTGGCGACAGCGGCGGATGCGCCTGGCGTGCTGGCCTTCTGGGCCGATGCGGCCGAAGACTCGGATCGGCCGCCGGACTCACCCGAGGCGGTCGTGCGACTGATCGCCCGCGATCCCGCCGCCCTGCTGCTCGCCGAGGACGACGGGAAGCTGGTCGGCTCGGTGATCGCCGGTTGGGACGGCTGGCGGTGCCATCTGTATCGTCTCGCCGTCGCGCCGAGTCACCGCCGGCGCGGGATCGGCCGCGCTCTCGTCGCATTGGCCGAGAGCCGCTTCGCGGAGTACGGCGGACGGCGGGCCGACGCGATGGTCCTCGATGCGAATGCCGAGGCCCATCGCGCCTGGAGCGCGGCCGGGTACGCCGCCCAACCGAACTGGTCCCGCTGGGTCAAGCCGCTCTAGACCGAGCGTTGGTACGTGCGGAAGGCTCGGGTTGAGAGGTAGCCGACTATGAGGGTGAAGGCCAGGAGGTAGAGGCCGTGGCGGGTGGCTGAGTTCCAGTCGGGGGTGGCTGAGAGGGCTTGGCGGGCGGTGATGGCGGCCCAGTCGACTGGGTTGTAGCGGGCTGCTACGGCTACCCAGTGGGGGGCGAGTTTGGGGTCGAGCATGATCGAGGACATGAAGGTCAGGGGGAGGGAGATGAATTGGGAGATGCCGATCAAGGCTTCTTGTTGGCGGGTTAGGAGGGCGACCGCGTTGGAGAGGGAGCCGAAGGCGGTGCCTACCAGCATGGAGACGAGGATCGTTACCGCGTAGCCGAGGACGCCGCCGTCGTAGCGGGCGCCGGCTGCGAAGCCGATGGCGAAGACGAGGATCGTCTGGATGACGGTGGTGGTGCCGTTGCTGATCAACTGGCCGGCCATCAGGGCGCCTCGGCGGACCGGCGAGGTGAGCATCCGGTCCATGACGCCACGTTCCATGTCGGCGATGAAGGTGGTGCCGTTCCAGCCGCTCGTCATCAGGGCGGTCATCATCACGATGCCGGGGGTGAGGAACGCGATGTACGACGAGTCGCTCCAGCCCGGCAGCGCGACAACACCTTTGAACAGCTGGCCGAAGAGCAGCAACCAGATCGCCGGTTGCACCAGTGTGAAGGCGATCAGGGCGGGAGACCGGTACTGCGCTCGCAGCCAGCGGCCGGTGATGAACGCGGTGTGAGTGAGGAAGCCGCCCCGGCGTGCAGGGCTGGATGTGGTGACTCGATCTGCTGTCAGCGTGCTCATGCCGCCTGCTCCTTCTCCGCCGTCTTGAACGAGCGACCCGTGTACTGCAGATAGACATCATCGAGAGACGGCCGCGACACCGTGACCGCGGTGACCGGAATCGCCTTCTCCTCAAGGGCTCCCAGTACTGCGGGAACCGCGGTCGCGCCACGGTCGACGCGTGCCCGCAAAGTGTTGCCGTCGACAACGATCTCGCCGACCCCAGGCAGGGTGGCCAGCAGCCTGGTGACCGTGCCGTCGAGGTCGGCGTCCACCAGCTCGACCTGTACCGAGTCGCCGCGCAGCTCGGCCTTCAGCGCTTCAGGGGTGCCTTCGGCAACGATCTTGCCGTGGTCGACGATCGCTAGCTGGTCGGCCAGTCGGTCGGCTTCCTCCAGGTAGTGGGTCGTCAGGAGGACGGTGAGGCCTTCGGTGCCGGAGAGTCTCTCGACCTCGTTCCACAGGTCCGCGCGGGCTTCTGGGTCGAGGCCGGTGGTCGGCTCGTCGAGGAAGAGCACGCGCGGGCGGTGGACGAGTCCGAGCGCGACGTCGAGCTTGCGCTGCATGCCGCCTGAGTACGTGCGGACCTGCCTCGAGGCGGCCTCTGTGAGGTCGAAACGGGCGAGGAGTTCGGCGGCACGGCGTACCGACTCCTGCCTGGACAGGCCGTAGATGCGGCCGGACAGGACGAGGTTCTCGACGCCGGTCGCCATCGGGTCCGAGCTGGACTTCTGCGGCACGTAGCCGATCGCATGCCGGACCTCGGCCTGCTGCTTGACGACGTCGAAGCCGGCCACCCGCGCGGTACCGGAGTCGGCCCGCGACAAGGTGGTGAGGATCTTCACGGTGGTGGACTTGCCCGCGCCGTTCGGCCCGAGCAATCCCAGTACTACGCCCTCCGGGACCGTGAAGCTCAGTCCGTCGAGCGCCCGCAGCGGCGGCTTCTTGCGGCCGGCGGGATAGGTCTTGACCAGTTCTGCTGCCTCGAGGGCAGGGGGTGATGCCATGGTGACGTGACTCCTCTTGCTGAGTGATGAGGAGTCGACCCGGCTATCCTGACCAGTGCGCCTTGGGTGTCAGGTCTCGCTTGCGGGATCGACTCGAGGAACTGCGGCCCTTGGCCCGGGAGTTGCCGCTCCCTGGTCGAGGGCCGTGCTTATCTACTTTCCGGTGGGATCTCCTGCAGCCAGGGGAGCTCCTCTCCGAAGTACTTGACCGGGTCCTTGAACAGGTCGGCCGGCTGGATGCCGTACTTCTCGACGGCCTCGAATCCCTTGCGCCAGAAGGCCGAACCCTCCAGCTCGTCGGTCCGGATCGCCCGGACCAGCTTGCGGGTGTAGGTGATCTCCGCCTGGACAAGGGCGAGCCGGAACTCGGACTCGACCCAGAAGATCCGCGGGAACTGGTTCGACGCCATCTCCGCGTGCGTGGTCTCCAGCTTCTCGATCTCGGCGGCCAGCGCCTCGATCCGCTGGTCGAGCAACTCGACGACCCGGTCCGGCGAGAACGCCGGAAGGTAGGCCAGGCCCGCTTCCAGCTGGCTGTACTCCCGCTCCGGACTGCCGAGCAGCTCGGCCAGCCAGTCGGCGAACTCGTCCCGGCCGGCGGCGGTGATCGCGTAGACGGTCTTCTCCGGGCGATTGCCGTCGCGCACGGTCTCGACCGCCTCGATGAAACCGTTCTTCTCGAGCGCGGCGACGACCGAGTAGAGCGAGCCGTAATTGAGCTTGATGCTCAGGTCCTTGCCGCGGGTCTTGAGCATGGTCGAGATCTCGTACGGGTGCATCGACCGCTCACCGAGGCTGCCGAGCACGGCGAACGCCAACGGGTTCGCCACTTTGCGCTTGGCCATACGGACACCTCCTCGATCTCGATTACTCGAAACCGAATATTAGCTTCCGGGTATCCGGTGTCAAGTAGTCAGACCGACCGCTCGAAGAGCAACTCCAGGCCGTCTTCCTCATCCCACTGCTCGCCCGCCTCGAGGAAACCGAAGCCGGCGATGGTCGCGAGGGAGGCGGCGTTGGTGGGGCTGATCGAGGCGCGCACGGTCTTCACGCCGGGCTCCGCGGCCGCACGGTCGATGAGCGCGGTGAGGATCGCCTTCGCGTAGCCCTGCCGCCGGTACCGCGCATCGACCGTGTAGCCGACCTCGACCATGCCGTTCTCGTCGGGCGGACCGTGATAGCCGCCGTGGCCGATCACGACGCCTTCGGGCTCGGAGACAGCCGCCCGGACGATCCAGCGGGCGGCTTCCGGGTCGTCCTCGATCTGGGCGATCCGGTAGTTCCACAGCCATTTCGACTCATCGTTGGCGAACAACTCGGTCAGCTCGACGCCCGCTTCCTGGCTGGCCGCGGCCAGGTCGCCGGCGAGCAACGCGGCCATCGTCGTACCGGACAACTCCACGAACCTGATCTGCTTCGGCGTCATGCCGTCGATGCTGCGTCGCCCGGCGGCTCGGCGTCTATCCCTTTAGCGCTTCGGCGTACCAAGGCTTGATGATGCCGTCGATGATCGCGAGGCGTTCGTCGAACGGGATGAAGGCCGACTTCATCGCGTTGATCGCGAACCAGCGGAAGTCGGCCAGGCCGTAGTCGAAGGCCTCGGCGAGCAGGGCGAGTTCGCGGCTCATCGAAGTACCGCTCATCAGCCGGTTGTCGGTGTTCACCGTGACCCGGAACTTGAGCTTGGCGAGCAGGCCGATCGGGTGCTGGGCGATCGAGTCGGCCGCGCCGGTTTGCAGGTTGGAGCTCGGGCACATCTCCAACGGGATGCGCCGGTCGCGCACGTACGCCGCCAGCCGGCCGAGCTCCACCTTGCCGTCCAGCCCGGCGCTCTCGTCGTACCTGATGTCGTCGATGATCCGTACGCCGTGGCCGAGCCGGTCCGCGCCGCACCACTGGATCGCCTGCCAGATCGAGGGCAGGCCAAACGCCTCGCCGGCGTGGATGGTGAAGTGCGCGTTCTCGCGCTGCAGGTACTCGAAAGCGTCCAGGTGCCGGGTGGGCGGGTAACCGGCCTCGGCGCCGGCGATGTCGAAGCCGACCACACCGGCGTCGCGATAGGCGACGGACAACTCGGCGATCTCCATCGACCGTGCCTGATGGCGCATCGCGGTCAGCAACTGCCGCGCCACGATCGGCCGCTCGGCCCTGGCCATGCCGTCCTCGAACCCCTCACGCACGGCATCGACCACCTGCTCAAGGCTGAGCCCGGCGGTGAGGTGCTGCTCGGGGGCGTACCGGACCTCGGCGTACACGACCCCGTCGGCGGCCAGGTCCTGCACGCACTCGCTGGCGACCCGCTTGATCGCCTCGGCCGTCTGCATCACGGCGACGGTCTGGTCGAAGGTCTCCAGGTACCGCTCCAGCGACCCGGAATCCGCAGACTCGACGAACCACTGCCCGAGCTCACCGGCATCCGTCCGCGGCAGCTTGTGCCCGACCTCTGCCGCGAGCTCCACCACGGTCTCCGGCCGCAACCCACCGTCGAGGTGGTCGTGCAACAAGACCTTCGGCGCGACCTTCAATTCCTGCTGCGAGATCATGCCCGCCATCTTGCCCCAAGCTGCCCGCCGAAGGCCTTCGTGTCGCCGTCGGCCTCGGTCACATCCTGGCTCCCATGACCTCGACTCCCACCGAACGGCCCTCGATGCCGGCCTGGTACCCGGCCTTCCTCGAGGCGGTCGCCGCCCACCTCGTCCTGGACCGCGAGCCACTGCTCACCCATTGGTGGATCGGCCGTGAACTCCTGCGCTGGCAAGAGAAGCCCGACTGGACGAACCGCTGCCTGATCCACCTCTCCACCGACCTCACCGCCCGCTTCCCCGCGCACAAAGGCCTGTCGGTCCGCAACCTCACCTACATGCGAGCCTTCGCCGAAGCCTGGCCGCACGAGGCGTACGCCCGGGGCCCACTCGCCGGGCTCCCCTGGTACCACCACCTGACCCTGCTCCAGCTCCTCGACAACCCCACCCTCCGCCTCTGGTACGCCCGCCAGTCCATCGACAACAACTGGACCCGCGCCGCCCTCACGACCAACATCACCAACAACCTGTACCGCCAAGCCCACCTCCGCCGCCCGCCCAAACGCCCCTCGACCGACTGAAATCGCCCTTGACCCCCAGATCCGACACGCTCGAACCCAGCTGCCCCGCGCTGCCCCGGTACTGGAAAGCGCATCGCGGGGAACGGAGTCGGGGAGAGCGAGGAGGAACGGAATGACCGAGATGGGGAACTTGCCGCCGGTGGTCGGGCGGGACGAGTGGTTCGCGGCTCGACGGGGATTGCTGGAGAAAGAGAAGGCGGTCACCAGGGCCCGCGATGAACTCAATGCCGAGCGCCGGCGGTTGCCGATGGTCCTGGTGGACAAGGACTACCGGTTCGAAGGCGCAGAGGGCGAGGTCGGGCTGCTCGACCTGTTCGACGGCCGGCCGCAGCTGGTGATGCATCACTTCATGTACGGGCCGGATTGGGATGCCGCCTGTCCCAGTTGCAGTTCAGCGGCCGACGGGATCGGGCGGCTCCGGCAGCTGTACGTGCGCAACACCTCGCTCGTCGCGGTGTCGCGGGCACCGTACGAGAAGCTGGCCGCGTACCGCGAGCGGATGGGCTGGGCCTTCCCCTGGTACTCGTCCTTCGGAAGCGACTTCAACTACGACTTCCATGCCACGCTCGACGACCGGGTGGCGCCGGTGGTGCTGCACTACCGGACCCAGGACGAGATCGCCGACGCCGGTACGCCGTGGACGAACGGCCCGTGGACGCCCGACATGAACGGCGAGGAGATGCCGGGGATCAGCACCTTCCTGCAGGTCGGTGACGACGTTTTCCACACCTACTCCACGTTCGGCCGCGGGATCGAGGAGTTCCACAACATGTACCACTACCTCGACCTCACCGCGCTCGGCCGCCAGGAGGAGTGGGAGGAACCGAAGGGCCGGGCGACACCCCTGGGCCTTCAGGTCGGCGGGCCCAACCTGCGCCTGCCCGACCAGTACGACCTGTGACGACTCAGGCGCTGTGGATCCTGAAGACCGGTACGCCGGGGGCCACGTGCAGCAGCGTCTCGAGCGGGGAGTCCTTCCGCACGTCCTTGCCGAAGAAGGCGCCGACCTCCCAGGCCCACTTCACCAGGTAGGTGCGGATGATGTCGGGCTTGTCGGCGTCGGCCAGCTCCTCAGCGCGGAAGGACTCGACTCGGCGGCCGACACGGAGGGTGCCGTTGCCGCTGGCACGCAGGTTGCGGACCCACTGCACGTGGCCGCGCGGGGCGACCAGGTAGCGCTCGCCGTCGACGACGAGCAGGTTGACCGGGTTGCTGCGCCATTCGCCGGATTTGCGGCCCTGGACCGAGAGCACCCGGCTGCCCATCAGGCTGATGCCGAGGTTGGTCAGGCCGGCCACCACCTTGTTCATCGCCAGCATGCTGCCGCGGCCGGTGGTCACCACTCGCTTGTCGTTGTACTCCTGCATCAGGATCGCCTCCCAGTTTGCGAGAGCGGTGCTCTCTGTTGTGACCAGTGAACACCAGCTCGACACGCGAGTCAAGAGCAGTGCTCTCGATTTAGGTCAGTGATCGTGGCAGACTGCGGAGCATGAACGCCGGACGGACCGCCCGTGACCGAGCCCGGGCCGAGCTGACGCAGGAGATCAAGGACGCCGCGCGCCGCCAGCTCGCCACCGAGGGCGCCGAGCGGCTGTCGCTCCGGGCCGTCTCGCGCGAGCTCGGCATGGTCTCGTCGGCGCTCTACCGGTACTTCCCCAGCCGCGACGAATTGCTCACCGCGCTCATCATCGACGCGTACAACGCGCTGGGCGCCAAGGCCGAGACAGCCGCCAAGAATGCGGCGACTCCACGCGAGGCCTGGCTCGCCGTCTGCCAGGCGGTCCGGACCTGGGCGATCAAGCACCCGCAGGAGTACGCGCTGATCTACGGCTCACCGGTCGCCGGATACCAAGCTCCTGAGAGCACGATCGAGCCAGCCGGTCGGGTGGCGATCGCGTTGCTCCGGATCTTGAGTGAGGCCCAGGCTTCCGGCGTACTGGTTCCGCCCGACGGCACCCCGGAGCCCAGCACGTTGGTGGCGGAGCAGCTTGGCGTGCTGGCCGAGTACGCGCCCGAAGTACCGCTGAAGGTGCTCGGCCGCGGGATGATCGCGTTGACCCAGCTCTACGGGATGGTCAGCTTCGAGTTGTTCGGCCAACTGGTCGGCACGATGGATCCGGCCGACGAGTTCTTCGCGGACGCGACCGGTCAGCTGGCGACCTTTATTGGTATCGGCTGAGGCTTCCGCCGAAGGCGAGCGGCAGCGGGAAGGCCAGCGCCCGATCCACCCGGCGGACGTACGTCTCGCGCGGAATCGAGACGGCGCCGAGCGTCGCAAGATGGCTGGTCACCCACTGGATGTCGAGCACTCGCTCGGAGGCGAACTTGTCGCTGAGCAACTCGACCAGCCCGGCCACCGCGGCCTTCGAGCCGTCCGTCTTGTGGTGGAACATCGACTCGCCCGCGAACAGCCCGCCGATCGCCACGCCGTACAGCCCGCCGGCCAACTCGTCGCCGTCCCACGCCTCGACCGAGTGAACCCAGCCCATCTCGTGCAGCTTCGTGTACGAGGCGATGATGTCGTCGTCGATCCACGACCCCGGCCGACTCGGGTCCGCGCAGGCCCGGATGACCTGGTCGAACGCCGTGTTGACCCGGATCTCGAACCGCTGCCGCGCCCGCCGCAGCGACCGCGACGGCGTGAACCCGTCGACCTCGATCACCCCGCGATCCACCGGCGACCACCAGAGCAGCGGCCCATGACTGTCCGGCATCGGGAACAGTCCCCGCTTGTACGCCGCCAGCACGGTGCCCGGCTCGAGATCCGCCCCGGCCGCCACGACGTCGCTGGCCCCGGCGACCGCGACCGGCGGGAACTCCCACACGGAGGCAGGTGGATCGATTGGCACCCCACCATCCTGGCCTACCCCGCCGACAGGTTGAACGCCTACCCAGGCCGCAACATCTGTTGACAGGCCTAGCAGTCCGCAACATATGCTGCCGAGCATGGAGATCATCGAGCAGGTCGAGGGTTCCGGTGGGCTCGACGGGCTCGCGCGGATGACCGAGGTGATCGCCGCGCTGGAGCATCGGCGGAGCGAGCTGATCGAGCAGTTGCGATCGCAGCGGCTGGCGAGCTGGGAGGAGATCGGGCAGGCGTGCGGGATGACCCGGCAAGGGGCGAGTCGCCGCTGGTCCAAGCACGCCCAGGCGACTTCCTTCGGCGATGCGGCCGCGGCGTACCGGCGTGGACGACCGTCCTATCCGGTATCAGCGGTCGACTGGCTGGTCCCTGGTACTGCGAAGTCGGTGCTCGATCTTGGCGCCGGTACTGGCAAGCTCACGGAACTGCTGGCCGCTCGCGAGCTTGCGGTGACGGCCGTCGAGCCGTTGGCGGCGATGCGTGAGGAACTGGTCGCGGCGGTGCCGTCGGCCGACGTACGGGATGGTTCGGCCGAGGCGATTCCCCTGGAAAACAAGGCTGTTGACGCTGTGGTGGTGGCGCAGGCGTGGCACTGGTTCGACCCCGCTGTGGCGTTGCCGGAGATTGCGCGGGTGCTGACGCCGGGCGGGACGCTTGGGCTCGTGTGGAACATCCGCGACCACACCGTGCCCTGGGTCGCCGAGCTCGATCGCGTGCTGCACCGGCACGCTCGCCAGGAGATCGACTCCGCACCACCGATCGGTACTCCGTTCCGCGCGGTCGAGCGACTCGAGATCCGCTGGGAGCACGCGCTCACCCGGGCCGAGCTGCTCGACATGGTCGCGTCACGGTCGTACGTCATCACGATGCCCGCCAAGGACCGCGACGAACTCATGCACCAGGTCACCGAGCTGCTCGACTCGCACCTCGACCTGCGCGGCCGCAAGAACCTCACGATGCCGTACGTCACTCGGTGCACCCGCGCCCAGCTCTGAGTGAGCAAGGGACCGGCCGGGGTTTCTCCCGAGTGGCGCGAGCTGGGGTGACACGTAGAGTTGAGAGTGCTGCGCCTGTCCGCGGGTCTCCGGGGAACGGGTGTCCGAGTTGTGAGGGAGTGCTGTGGCCGGAGTAGCCAGGTTTGTTGCCAGCAGTCTTGCGCCTGCTGCCCAGCGGTTCGCTCCGCAGGCGGCGGCCGGCGTGCTCCGCCAGGTGCTGGAGATCGCCATCGACGGGTACCAACGGTTTCCGGGCGCCGAGAAGGTGGCCGAGCGGCATTTGGACAAGCATGACGGTGACGCTGAGCGCGCCGTCGATACGGTGATCGAGCAGCACATCCGGCTGGCCGGCGTACAGGGGTTCGTCACTAGCATCGGCGGGCTGGTGACGCTGCCGGTCGCGCTTCCGGCCAACTTGACCGGCATTGCGGTGGTACAGGCGCGGATGGTCGCGTCGATCGCGCATCTGCGCGGGTATGACCTGGACGATCCGCGGGTCCGGACGGCCGTCATCACGTGTCTACTCGGCGAGGACGGGGTCACGGATCGGTTGAAGAAGGCCAGTTTGCCGACTTCACCGCTCGCGATCGCGACCGCGCCGGTGTTCGACCCGGAGCTGGACCGGCTGGTGGCCGGCGAGGTGGTGGGTGAGCTCATCGCGCGGATCAGCGGCAAGCGGATGGGGCTGATGGTCACTCGACGGGTCCCGCTGCTCGGCGGCGCTGTCGGTGCGGGGGTCGATGGCTGGTCGACGTACCGGATCGGCCGGTACGCCGACGAGAGCCTGGTCCGGCGGATCCGTCGGCCGATCGAGCAGTAATCCTCCTGCGCGGCGAAATCCTGAGGAAACTGTCGGTGCCGCGTGTCAGCATGATCGGGTGAGTACACGTCGAGCCGAGCTCGGGGAGTTCCTGAAGGCGCGCCGCGCCAAGGTCACCCCCGAAGCCGTCGGCCTGCCTCCGGGCGGACGACGCCGTACTCCGGGCCTGCGGCGCGAAGAGCTCGCCCAACTCGCCGGAGTCGGCGTGACTTGGTACACCTGGCTCGAGCAAGGCCGGCCGATCAACGCGAGCGGTCAGGTGCTCGACGCGGTGGCGACGACGCTCGGACTGAACCAGCTGGAACGCGCGCACCTGTACTCACTGGCCGAGGCGACGCCGGTGCGCACGAAGACCGGTGTCTGCGCGAACGAGTCGGTGCTGAGCGAGATCCTGGCCGCACTCGATCCACTGCCCGCGCTGATCACCAACAAGCGCTACGACATTCTCCAGTCCAACAAGGCGTCCACGGATCTCTACCACGACTGGCACACGCTGCCCTGCATCCACCTCAACCTGCTGTGGTGCATCGTGACCGAGCCGCTCGCGCGCGACCAGCTGCTGAACTACGACACCGAGGTGCCGTATCTGGTCGCCCGGATGCGGTCGGCGTACGTCGAGCACATCGGTGATCCCGACTGGGAGACCGATCTGGCCCGGCTGCGCAAGCTGAGCCCGGAGTTCGAGCAACTCTGGGCGAGGCACGAGGTCGCGGACGGCGAGGCGCGGCTGCGGCGGCTGGTCCATCCGGTCGCCGGGGAGCTGTCCTTCACCGTGACCGAGCTGGCCGTGCCGGCGCACCCCGACCTGGTCCTGTTCGTCGACACCCCCGCCGACGACAGCACCCGCGAGCGGCTGCCGTTGACCCGTCGGGAATCTGTAGAGGTTTAACCAGCAAGAGCCTGTACTACGCGGCTGGCTGAGGGCTTGCCTAGTTGTTTGGCCATCCAGGCGCTGGTGGTGACGAGGCTTTCGAGGTCGACTCCGGTTTTGATGCCGAGGCCGTCGAGTTGCCAGAGCAGGTCCTCCGTCGCCAAGTTGCCGGTGGCGCTCTCGGCGTACGGGCAACCGCCGAGTCCACCGGCCGAGCTGTCGACCGTGGTGACGCCCTCGCGCAGCGCGGTGAGCGTGTTGGCGAGCGCCTGGCCGTAGGTGTCGTGGAAGTGCACGGCCAGCTTGTCGACGCCGACCCCGGCCTTCCCGAAGGCGCTGATCAGCGCGACGACCTGCCCCGGCGTAGCGACCCCGATCGTGTCGCCGAGGGAGAGCTCGTGGCAGCCGAGCTCGACCAGCCGCGCGCCGACCTTGACCACCTGGTCGATCGGCACGTCGCCCTCCCACGGATCGCCGTAACACATCGAGACGTAGCCACGGACGGTCAAGCCCTCGTCGAGCGCGCGCCGCACGGTCGGTGCGAACATCGTGAACTGCTCGTCGACGGTCGAGTTCAGGTTCTTCGCGGCGAAGGTCTCGGTCGCGCTGGCGAAGATCGCGATCTCGCTGACGCCGGCTTCGAGGGCGCGGTCGAGACCACGCTCGTTCGGCACCAGTACCGGCGTACGGAGCCCGTCCGGAAGGTCCAGCCGCTGCAGGAGCTCGGCCGCGTCGGCGAGCTGGGGCACCCACTTGGGGTGGACGAAGCTGGTCGTCTCGATCGTGGTCAGCCCGGCCGCGGCGAGCCGCTGGATGAACTCGGCCTTGACCGCGACGTCGACGATCGCGTCCTCGTTCTGCAACCCGTCCCGCGGTCCGACCTCGTAGATCGTCACGCTCTCGGGCAGCCCTTCGGCCGCGACCAGCTCAGGCTTACGCACGTGTGCCTCCAATTCAGGAGCCGGGAGGGGTCTCCTCCACAATGGCTCGTGATGACAACTCTGGCTGACATTCTGCGCGGGATCGAAGGCGGCGTCTTCCCCACCCCGGACCTGAGCATCACGGTGGTACCGGCGCCGTCCGCCCGCGAGGCCTGCGTCGTCGCCTTCACCGCCCACATCGTCATCGCCGCGGACGTCTCCCCGTCCTGGGTCACCGACCTCATCCCCGACGGCGACCTGTCCGCCCCGCTCAACCCGCCGTTCCTGTACGCCCTCGAGCAGCTCACCGGCCGCAGGGTCAACTCCATCGACCAGATGCTGCTTGCCCCCGCCCTGACCGATCCGGCCGAGCGCGCCGCCGCCGTCGAAGACCTCACCGAGCTCACCGAACGCGGCCACCCCCGCATCGAAAGAGCCTGGCGCTACCGCGACGACGTCCACGCCTACACCACCCCGTACGGCGGCCTGGTCCTCACCGGCCGCGGCCTGGCCGGCCGCCTAGAGGTAGCCCTAGAAGTCCCTCAATCCACCCGCCGCCAAGGCCACGGCCGCCACCTCGCCCGCGCCGCCCGAGCCCTCATCCCACCCGGCACCCACATCTGGTCCCAGGTAAGCCCCGGCAACGCCGCCTCCACCCGAACCTTCCTATCGGCCGGCTACCAACCAGTCGGCTCCGAGGCCCTCCTCGTCCGGTAGGTGGTGCGCGAAACACCTTGGGGCTGACAACTCACGGTGGTGCCCCTAGGGTCGATCACACAGAGCACGGGGGGATGCTTCGTACTCCGGGGGTCGAATGCTGGATGCGCTTGTACATCAGGGGAAATTCGGTGAGGACTACGTGCGGGTCCTGGCGTCTGCCGCCGGGCTGCTGATCTCCTCCGACGACATCGACTACGACGGTGTGGACTTCTGCATCAAGATGCACTCCGCCACCGGCTGGTCGCCCCGGATCGAGGTCCAGGTCAAGACCACCTCGCGCCCGCAGCGCCGCGCCGCCGCGTTCGACTTCGACGGCCTCAACCAGTCGCAGTTCAACAAGCTCGCCGGGCCGGACTTCCTGGTCCACCGGTACCTGTTCCTGGTGATCGTCCCGGCGAAGACCGACCAGTACGCGGCCCTGAACACGACCGGCCTCCTGCTCAGAGACGTCGGGTACTACGTATCGCTGCGGGACCGGACACCGTTCGACCAACCGGACAAGAAGAAGCACGTCCGGGTCAGTGTTCCGACGGCCAACGTGCTCACGGTGACCACGTTGCGGCAGCTCATCGATGGCTGACATCGGGGTCGGCGCGGTCAGCTCGTACCTGTCGGAGGCCGGCTGGTCCCGCAGCGACCAGACCTGGAACGGCGCCGCGATCTGGTCGAACGGGCAGGAAGAGGTGTTGGTACCGCCTCGGGACGGCCTTGGCGACAGCGCTGCCCGGCTGAAGGACTTGCTGCGGGCGTTGGAGAGCTTCGAGAACCGTCCGGCCGGCGAGATCGCGCGGGACATCGCCTATCCGCTGCTCGACACCGCGTCGTACCGGACACCGGTTATCGGGCAGCCAGAAGGCTTCATACCTCTCGAATCCGGACTCGGCGCCCTGCAAGGCCTGCACGACCTCTTCCGCATCGCGGCCGAGACGGTACTCCGATCGCCCTTCGGTACTCCGGTGGCCGATCTGCTGAGTGGCCTCCATCTCGGGACGACGACCTCGCAGCAGTTCAGCGTCACGCTGCTGGTCCCGCTCGGCGAGGAATCGTCGCCGGCTGAGCCTCCGCCCGGTCGCCGGGTCCTGGTGGAGCTGTACGAGGCAGCCTTCGCCGTACGCCGGGCTGTCGCGGCCGGGCCGACTGGCATCGATTCCTTACCCGACTCATTGTCCCCAGACTTTTGCACAGCGTTATCCACATTGGGGACGAGCGACGAGTCGTTCGAGCTGGGCTTCCGCTGGGCTCGGGGGATCGCTTCGCCGCAACCCGATCAGGTGCTGGGATTTCCTCCTGGCAGTGGCTCATTGATCGGGGAACTCTCCGACCAGCTTCGAGGTTCCGGCCTAGCCCGGGTTGCCGCCCCTGGCCTGCCAGATCTGTCCGGCCCGGTGACGATCACGGGCCGGCTCGAAACCCTGAACGACAACGAGACCGGGTCTGACCGGTGGCGGGTGAAGGTCCGCGGCACCCTGCGGTCCGCCGGCCGACCTGGCACGCGCCGGGTGCTCTGGGTCCGGCTGCCCGGACAGGACTCGTACGACGTGGCGCTGGCCGCTCATCGCAATCACCAGCGGGTCGAGATCACCGGCCTGTGGACCGACACGGCACCGAACAGCGTGCGCATCATCGCCGACCCCGACGGCCTCCGCGTCGTCGGCGACAACCCCTGATCGAAGGATGGAAACCGTGCCTGCTCAACCGCTGAACCTGAAGGAGCGAGCCGTTCTGCTCGCACTGCTGGCCGAGGCCCGTCCGATGACGAACGCGGAGCTGTCCGACTCGGCCGGCCTCAAGCTGGACGGTGCCAGCAGGCTCAGGCTGAACGACCTCAAGCTCGTCACGAGCGAGAAGGTCGGTCGGTCCTTCGTCCACGAGATCACCGACGACGGTGCTGCCTGGTGCACAGCTGAACTGAACGCCGAGCGGCCACTGCGTTCGGGGGCGGGAGGTGGAGCGTTGTACGCGATCCTCGGTGGCTTGCACCGGTACCTGCAGCGAACTGGTCAGGTACTGGCCGACGTCTTCAAACCTGCCGAGCCGGACCTCGAATCGCGGATCCGGGCCGCCTACGCCACCTTGAGTGCTCGGACGGGGTCGACCTGGGTCGGGTTGGCCGCACTGCGGGCGGAGCTGGACGACGTTGACCGGGAGGAGTTGGACGCCGCGCTTCAGCAGCTCTCGCGGGAGCCGGGTGTCCACGTCCAAGCCGAGGCGAATCAACAGGTGCTGACCCCGGCGGACCACGAGGCAGCGGTTCGATTCGGTGGCAGCAGCCGGCATCTGCTGAAGATCGACACCCATGAGGAATGACGAGCGGGCCGCACTCGCCGCGGTCCAGTTCAACTGGGCGGTCACTCCGGATGACATCTGGAGCCCGGCCGAGCACCACGTCGAGGGCCTGCACGCGAACGTGATCCGGACCGTGATGGCCTCGGTCGCCGCCGCGCGAGGTAGTACCGGCGCGAGCCCGATCGGGATCGCGCTCGAAGGGGAGAAGGGGGTCGGCAAGACCCACCTGCTGGGGTGGGTCAGGCAGCGGGTGCAGGACAGCGGTGGGTACTTCTTCCTGATCAAGGTCGTGAACGGAGCCTCGTTCTGGCCGAGCGCGGTCCGTGGGGTCATCGACGGATTTCACGCCGGCCAGGGAGATCAGCTGACCCTGCTGCTGCATCGGCTCGGTGAGCAGGCCACGCTTCCGGAGAGTCTGCAGAGGCGGCTGCGCGGGGAGGAGCCGGCGACGCGGGCCGATCTCGACTCGTTCATCGCGGGGCTCAAGCAGATCGATCCACAGGTCGGTACCGACTGCCAGAACACTGCTCGCGCACTCGTGCTCTATCGGAGCGCGGACGAGGTCGCTCAGGAGGTCGGATACAGCTACTTCGAACTGGACGGCGACGTTCCCGACGCGGATCGCGAGGCCTGGGGGTTCCGTCGGGGCAGCCGGTTGCCGCAGCAGATCCTGGGCGAGTTGTCGCGGCTGCTCGCGCTGACCGGGCCCACGGTGATCGCCGTCGATCAGATCGACAGCGTGATGGCCCAGGCTTCGTCCGGTCGCGGCGACGACGCTTCCAACCACGATGCCCGGGTCAAGCTGATCAATGAGCTTGCCGATGGGTTGATGGAGCTACGGGAGCAGACACATCGCACGCTGTCGGTGGTGGCGTGCATCCCGGCGACCTGGGAGTTGATCAGGACGACGGCGATCAGCCCGGCGGCCGATCGCTTCCGGGTGGTGACCATGCAGAGTCAGCTGCCCGATCCGGATATCGCGGTGGATCTGGTTGCTCGACGGCTCGCGGGGCTCTATTCGGCGGCTGACTTCGTACCGGCGTACCCGACTTGGCCCGTACTTCGGTCTGCCTTCGAGGACGGTGGTGCGCGGGATTACACGCCGCGCCGGCTGTTGCAGCGGGTGGACAGCCATATCCGGAGATGTCTGGAGACCGATCGGCTGGTCGAGCTGGACGACTTCGCTGCTGAACCCGAGCCGGTTCGTCCCGCGAAGCACGCCGCGCCCACTGGGCTTGGGCGGCTGGACGCTCGGTTCGCGGAACTGCGCGAGACCGCGGATATCGATGCCGCGCTCGATCCGAAGACCGAGGATCTTCAGATGCCGGTCCTGCTGGCGGCGGCGCTCAGCGCGTACATCGCGGAGCTTGGTGGTGCCGGGCAGGAGTTTGAGCTGGATCCGCCGCCGGGTAACAAGCCGGCGTTGCATGCGCGGTTGCGGCGGACCTTGGACGAGCAGACGGACGACGAGATGCACTGGGGGTTCCGGGCGATCGCGAGCGAGCACGGCCGGGCTGCGTTGACGCGGTTGCGCGCGGCACGGACCGAGGCCGGGCTCGAGCAGGGTGTCACGAAACGCAAGCTCATCATCCTCCGCAACACGCGCTGGTCGTCAGGTCCGATGACGAGCCGCGAGGTCACCGAATTCACCGCCGCAGGCGGGCTGTCGGTGCCCATCACAGTCGAAGACCTACGAACCTTCGCAGCCCTCGACGCTCTCCGCCGCCATCCCGACCCCGGCTTCCTCCAATGGCTGGAGACCCGCCGCCCTGCGGCCAGCACCGAACTCTTCCGCCGTGTCTTCCACTCAACCAACTCAGCCGGCGCGGGCGCCGCGGCCGAGCCGCGCGACGCGGGCGGTGTGGGCAGCACCGCAGGGGCCGGCGGCGTGGGCGCTGCCGGCGCGGCGTCGACAGCGCGGCCAGCTGGATCGGAGCCGGCATCGGCAGCTGCCCAGGGCGGTGGGGCAGAGCCGGTGGTGCCGATTGGGACTGGGGTTGAGTCGGGGCGGGTGTTCGGGGTTCCGTTGGTGCAGTTGCGGAAGCATACGGTGGCGTTTGCGGGGTCTGGGTCGGGGAAGACGGTCTTGCTGCGGCGGTTGATCGAGGAGTGTGCGCTGCAAGGGGTTTCCTCGATCGTGCTCGATCCGAACAACGACCTGGCCAGGTTGGGCGACGGCTGGCCCAGCACGCCGGCCGGGTGGGTGGCGGGCGATGCCGAGAAGGCCGACGCGTACTTGCGGAGTACCGAGGTCGTGGTCTGGACTCCGCGACGCGCGAAGGGACGGCCGCTGGCTTTCCGGCCATTGCCCGACTTCGCGGACGTACTCGATGACCCCGACGAGTTCGGCGACGCCGTCGAGGCGGCCGTGGCCGGCTTGCTGCCGCGGGCGCAGCTCACCGGGCGGAAGGTCAAGACCGGCCAGGCGGTACTCCGTGAGGCGCTCGAGCACTTCGCCCGGGACGGCGGCACCGAGCTGACGGAGTTCATCGACCTGCTGTCCGACCTGCCACGCGGCATCAGCCGGGTACGCAGCGCACCCAAGGTCGCCGCCGACATCGCCGAGGCCCTCAACGTCGAGACGGTGAACGACCCGCTGTTCGGCGGTACCGGCGAGGCGCTGGACCCGGGCGTCCTACTCACTCCGACGCAGGGCTATCGAGCGCGCATCTCGGTGATCAGTTTCGTCGGATTACCGGCCGAGGAGCAGCGGCAGAGCTTCGTCAACCAGTTGCAGATGGCGCTGTTCGCGTGGATCAAACGCAATCCCGCCGGTGACCGTCCGCTCGGCGGGCTGCTGGTGATGGACGAGGCCCAGACCTATGCGCCTTCCGGTGCGGCGACGGCCTGCACGCAAAGCACGCTGGTACTGGCCGCGCAGGCCCGGAAGTACGGGCTCGGTCTGGTCTTCGCCACCCAAGCGCCGAAAGGACTGCACAACCGGATCCCCGGTAATGCCACGACGCAGTTCTTCGGGCTGCTCAACGCCGGCGCGCAGATCAGCGCCGCCACCGAACTCGCGAAGGCGAAGGGCGGCCGTGTCGACGACATCGCCCGGCTCCGGTCCGGACACTTCTATGCCACCAGCGAAGGCCTGGGCTTCGAGAAACTGCAGATCCCGATGTGCTTGAGCTACCACCCACAGAGCGCCCTCACCGCAGACGAGGTGGTATCCCGAGCCCAAGCCAGCCGCAAACCACCCGAGTAGCTACGCGGGTTGGACCGCTGGGGAAGGACGGCGGTGGTAGGTGGGAGTGGTGTTGGAGTAGAGGTCGCCGCGGTAGACGCCGTGGAGGATTTCGGCTTCGTAGCCGTTGAGTTCAGGCATGGCCAGGGAGCGGGCTACTTCCAGTTCGGCTTGGACGTCGTACGGGACTCGGACGAACTGGATGGAGAAAGGGGCGTCGTCGGGGGAGTCCGGGATGCCTTCGAGGATGACGTAGACGGGGGTGGGGTCGGACATGCTGTTGCCGACGCTGCCGGTGTTGAAGAGGGTTCGGCGTTGCAGGTCGACCTCGTAGAAGGCGTCGTGGGTGTCGCCGTAGCCGACCACCGTCGGGATCGGGCCGTCGCCGGTCGCCTCGGTGTTCTGGAACATGCCGACGAACTCTTGCTCGTCGTGGTCGAAGCGGACGCGGCGGTGGACGCTCGTCGCCGATGCGTGGAAGAGGCGGATCTGGCGGCCGCTGAGGACGAAGTCGTGGCTGAAGGGGAGGGCTCGCAGCCAGCTGTGCTGGTCTTCGCGGAGTTCGTTCTTCCACCAGCGCAGGCCTTCGCTGTCGTACTCCCGGTCCGGGTCCGGCAAGAAGTCGTCCCAGTTGCCGAGGATGTTGACCTCGCACCGCTCCCGGCACAGGTCGACCACCGCACTCCCCCGCGGGCCCTTGCCGACGTAGTCGCCGAGATTGAACACCCGCTCGATCCCGCGTCCCTCGATATCGGCGAGCACCGCCTCCAGCGCCGACAGATTTCCGTGCACATCCGAGATGAGAGCGATCCGCTGTAAGGGCATGCCCCTATCTTCTATCCCCCACAGGTCGAGGTCAGGCGACGTGGACGGCGGGAGGGTTGGCGCGGGCGAAGAGACGATCGAAGACCTGGGCGCGGTCGAACTGCAACGCGTACGCCCGGGCGCGCAGCTCGGCTGCCGTCCGCTGCTCGGGGGTCCAGTCGCACACAACCCCGTCAAGCACGGTCCGCAGCGTGGCGGAGTCACGCTGGGGCACTAGCAGCGCCGTATCACCGACGGCCTCGGGTACGCCGCCGGTCGCGCAGGTGATGATCGGCCCGCCGCCGGCGAGAGCCTTCTCGACCAGGGCGATCCCGAACGTCTCGACGAACTCCGGCTGCTCGCGGGTCGGCAGTACGAACGCCGCGCTCCCGGCCATCAGCGCCGGCTTCTCCGCGTCGTCCACGTCGGTCAGCACCCGGACCCGGTCACCCAGACCCGCTGCTGCCACCCGCGCCAGTACCTCGGCTTCCTGCGGGCCGCGCCCGGCCAGTACCAGGCGCACCCGCTCGGCTGAGCGCGATCCGGCGTACGCGTCGATCAGGTCATCGATCCCCTTCGCCGAGGCGATCCGGGACAGGAACAGCACATACCCGTCCCGCGAAAGGCCGCGTCGGGTCAGAGTTTCGGCGATCTTGTCGTCGGTGAGCGACAGGTAGGACCAGGAGTCGACTGCGGGGTAGGAGATGCCGATCCGCTCACGGCATCGCTGCGCGAACGTCGTGCCATGCATGCCGTCGAGGGTCGCCGCCGAGGCAACGATCAGTTCCTTGGTGTACTCCGACACCGCTACGCAGTGATCAGCCGCCAGGTAGACCGACAGGATGTGCGCGGCCGCCCCGAATCGGCCGGTGTTCACGCATTCGCGCACGACGTTGGTGATGTCGGAGCCCACCGCCTCAGCCACCGTGATGACCTGCGCAGGCCCCATGCTGCGGGCCACCTGGACGGCCTCTTGTACGGCGATCGCGTGGGGGCTCAGGTACAGGGACATCGCGACCGTCGGCACGCCGTCGCTGAACAGTTCGACCAACCGCCCGATCAGGCCGGCCAGGTACCGGCCGTCCGGAACCCGGTAGTCGCCGACGGGGTCGGGCCGCTCCACGGTGATACCGGGGCTGTACGGCAGTACGCCGTCGAGTGGTTTCAGTGGCAGCCCGGCCGCCTCCAGCGCGTCGAGCGGCCAGGTGACGATCCGTACGTCGTCGAAGCCGCGGGTGAGCGCCACCTCCGCGAGGCATCGGGCCTCACCAGAGTGCCCACAGATCACCGGGTCGGCGCGAACAACGATGACCAGGCGGCGGTTGGGTTTGGACGGGACGTGTGTGTCGTCGGCGATGATGTTCATGCCTCACCTCCAGCGGTGTGCAGTGGGTCGGATGTGGATGGTGGTCGGATCTGGGTGCCCCAGCCGGAGGGCCGGGGGCCCAGCTCGATGTGCAGGTTGCGGATGTGCCGCAGTTCCCGGCCGGAGATCCAGGGGCGTTCGAGGGTCTTGCCGTCCACCGCGATGGATTGGACGTACGAGACCGGTCCGCCTGCCTCGACCGGCTCGAGTCCTGTGGTGGTGATCGACAGGTCGCTCTCCGGCAGTCGGATCGTGGACTCCGCCACGGCCGGCGCGCTCACCAGGAACAGGTTCTGCCCGGCCACCGGGAACAGCCCGAGCGTCGCCCACACGTACCAGGCGGACAGCCCGCCGGAGTCGTCGTTGCCTGGCAGTCCACCCCGGCCGGTACCGAACTGGTTGGCGATGGCGGCATGTACCACCTCGGCGGTACGGTCCGGCCGGCCCGCGTAGTGGTAGGACCAGGGCGCTTCGTAGTCCGGTTCGTTGTTCAATCCCTCGAACCGGTACAGGCTGTACCCGGCGTCCATCTCTGCCACGTTCGGACGTACTCCCGGCTGGGTGACCGGTGCGGCGCCGTACCCGAAGAACCGGTCGAGCAGGCCGACGAACGCCTCGTCGCCACCGGCCATCGCGATCCGGGCGCGCATGTCGTGCAGCAGCCGGAAGGAGTAGTTCCACCGGCCGCCCTCGTAGAACGTGGAGTCGCGGAGCAGGCCGGTGCCGGGGTCGTACGCGGCCCGCCAGCCATGGGCGAGGTCGCTCATCTGCTGGGCCAGTGTCCGGTCGCGTACCTTGCGGGCGATCGCCGCGGTGCAGTGGTAGGCGTACGCCAGGTCGAGGGTGTGGCTGATCGGGTGCGCCACACCGTGCACGAGGTAGTCCTCGCCGTACGTCCGGCGCAGGTCCATCTCCAGGTGCACCATGGCCCAGTCCCAGTCGATTCCGGGCAGATCCAGTTGGCACAGGTCGGCGAGGAACGTATGTGCGAGAGCGCTGCCCTGCCGGGAGAACCGGTCAGCGCCCTTCGCCATCCGGTAGCCGATCGGCAGGTTGCCCTCCTGCTCGCAGATCGACAGCATCGAGTTGGCCAGCGCGACCGAACGCTCCGGGAACAGCGTGGTCATCAGCGGCAACTGGGTGCGGTAGATGTCCCACATGGTGCAGATGTCGAACGCGTACGGGCCTTCGGTCGTCCACGGGCTCTCGTCCGGGGCGAAGCACGGCTTGACCAGCGAGTGGTAGAGCGCGGTGCCGAAAACCGTTGCCTGGTCGTCGGATTCGGCCTTGATCTCGATCTTGCCGAGGTGGTCGCGCCAGGTGGCTGCCGTCTCGTCGCGCCGTGCGGCGAAGGTGGCCTGGTTGCGGCCGACGTCCGTGTGCAGGTTGTCGCGGGCCGTCTCACACCCGCGCAGGGAGAACCCCAGCCGTACTTCGACGGTCTGCTCGGCGCGCGAGGGGCCCATGAAGATCAGCCCGAACGGCCGCAGGGTGGTCGGCCGGATGTAGTCGAAGTCGAGTCGGGTGCCGCCGGGCATCAGGCGCCGGTCGTACCAGAGAGCCTGCCGCCAGCCGGGGGCGTCGACCTCGAGGTGGACGGCTAGCGGAACGCCCTCGACGTGGATCTCGCCCTGCGCTACCCCCGGCTGCAGCATCGCCAGGTGGGCCTTCAGCGGCACGGTCTGGCTGTGCGGGATGGCGAGGCCGCCGGTCGAGGCGTCGATGACGATGCGGGCGGCGTCATTCGCCGGGAAGGTGTAGCGGTGCACGGCTGACTTGGGGCCGACCGTCACCTCGCAACGGACTCCTGAGCTCAGCGTCGCTGCGTAGTAGCCGGGCTCGGCCACCTCGTCCAGGAGGTCCCAGGTGGTGCCCAGGTCATCGAGCGGGCCGAGCATCGGGGTGACGCGGAAGTAGTTGTAGTACTTGCGGATCGCGCCGGTGCCGGACTGCTGGAAGTGGGTGAAGCCGGAGGCGACCGGGCGGTCGTACAACTGGCCGGGCACGCCCTCGGTGTTGAAGTCGTACAGTCCGTAGCCGGTCGGGTAGGCGCCGGAGTACGGGGTCGCCGACACCATCCCGAACGGGTGCATGGCGCCCGGGTGGGTGTTGCCGACCTGCGGCTTGGGCCACCACCAGGTCCCTGCCAGGCCATTCGGCGTGGGCAGCTCGGTGGCGCCGGTCCCGATGAACGGGTCAACGTGCTCGTACATGGAACCTCACCCGCCTCGCACGGCCGACCTGGGCTCTCAAGGTAAGAAGCACATGTTTCAACCACGTGGACCTCAGAAGACGCGCAGGTTACGACCACCCCGCCTCCCCACGTCCCACCCGATCAACCGCCGACGGTTGGCAATTGCCGCCCGATGCCTTGGAGCTGGGGGCTCGGCTGGGGCTGGGGGGTTGGAGCTGGGGTTACCAGTTGCCGGAGGGGCCTGAGGGGTCCGGGGTTGAGGAGCCCGGTGGTGGGGGTGGCGAGTTGGTGCGGAGTGGGGCGCCTCGGGAGCCGGTAGGTCTGGCCCCACCTCCACTGCCACCACCGCCACCACCTCCGCCTGAGCCGCCGGAGCCTCCACTGGAACCGCCTCTCGAGCCGCCTCCGGAGGCCCTTGGGCGGGGAGCGCTGGGCCGCGAACCGCCGGAGCCTGAGCGAGAGCCACCGGCGGGGGCGCTGCTGGAGGAGGAACCTGAGCCGCCGCCTGCCTCGCCTGCTGAGTGGGAGACTGCGCCGGCGATCGAACCGGCTGCCTTCTTGGTGGCGGACATGGCGACGCCCACGCCCGCGGCTGCTGCGCCCGCACCGACGGCGCCCGATGCGCCTCCGCCGGTGCCTGCACTGGCACTGCCGCCTCCCCCGCCGGACTTGCCGCCTCCTCCGCCGCCCATGCCACCGCCGGAGCCGGAGCCCGATGAGCGGCCGACGTTGATGGCGCCGGAGGCGAGGCCGCCTGGGTCGAGGGCTGCAGCGCCGCTGCCTGAGCTGCCGCCTGCTGCGGCGGCGGTCAGTGGGACAGTGAAGCGGAGCAGAGCGGGGAGTGCGACGACGGCCAGGCCGAGCATCATCATCCCGGTCAGCGTCTGCACCAGGCCGTCACCGCTGGAGTTGATCATGCCGTCGTGAGTCATCCGGATCGCCGCCGCGTAGATCAGCGCGGCCGCGGGTTTGTACGCGATGAACGCCAGCGCCCAGCCGCAGAACTTCTTGAACCAGGCCTTGCCGAGTTCGGTGTGCGTCGCGACCGCTGCCAGCGGGAAGAGGCCGGCCAGCAGCACGAGCATCGCCGAACGGATCAGCAGCAGCACGATCTGGATGAGCGAACCGAACAGCACCCCCAAGGCGGAGAAGATGATCAGGAAGAGCGGCATCCGCTGGGCAATCTGACTGCCGTCCTGCATCATCACCCCTTTCATCGCGCCCTCGAACGACGTATCCGGCGGTAGTGCCGCCGTGACGATGCTGTTGGCGAAGGCGTCCGACCACGCGGACAGCAGTTGCAGGGTCGCGGTACCGGCCGCGGACACCAGCACGAACGTCATCATTGCCTTGAGCAACTGTCTGAGCGGGTCGCCCCGTTGTTCCCAGGCGATCCTGATCCCGGCGATCATGATCGCCAGCCCGAACAAGGTGGTGGTCAGCCAGAAGGTGTGCGTCTGCAGGAAAGAGATCGTGTCCTGGTTCTTCCAGTGCCCCTTGGCGTCCTCGGTGGCCAGCGTCGGGCCTTTGATCTGGATCCAGAAGGTCGCCTGCGAGTGCAGGACCGAGAGCACGGAGTCGGACAGCTGGCGGACCAGTCCTTCGGCGGCGTTGCTGATCACGTTGCCGAGGCCCTCGCTGACCTTGCAGCCGATGTCGACTTTTCCGCACATCAGACACCGCTCCAGGCCACGAAGTCGTTGAGGTTGTGGTGCTGCGAATACGGCGTACCGACCGCGGCGGCGTCCGGTGGCGGTACCAGCTTCCAGTCGCCGTTGCGCCAGGTCAGCGTGAAGGTGCCGCTCATGAACTCCGTCTTCACCGGCATCGCGAGCATGATCGTGACGCGGTCGCGGCCGGCGTCGACGATTCGGTAGCCGGCAACCTGCGCCGGTGCCGACGCCGTGTCGGCCGTTTCCTTCCGCACCTCCTGCAGCAGGAGGTCGGTGTCGCGGCCGGGGACCATCAGTTTGGTCGCGGTCGGGAGGATCCTGCTCTGATCGGCCAGCGCGGCGATCACGTTGTACGCCGCGTAGACCGCGCCGGTCGGCGAATGCGCGAAGCACCTCCGGAAGCCGTCCGGGTCGGTCTTCCCCGGCCCGTACGCCGATGAGCGCGGCACCACCACTCGCCGGCTGATCTCCCACAAGTCAGCCTTCGGCGGCCGGTTGGACGGGACGGCTTGGTCGCCATCAGCCAGGCCGCAGCTGCTCGAAGTACCGGAGGACCCCGTCGATGTCGAGCTGCTCGGCTGGGCTACGGGCTGGGCGGTACTCGAGGCGCCCCCTCGCTGACTGGAAGTCGGTTGGGAGGGCTGGGCGCCGACGACCGAGCTGGCCGGATCGGTGTCGGAGGGGTTGGTGAGGAGGAGCAGAGCGCCGCAGGCGAGGATGGCGGTGAGGGTGATGCAGGCGGCGATGAAGCCTGGGCCGTACGGGGACTTCTCTGCTGGCTCGGTCATCGGAAACTCCTGCTTTCCCCTCGTCGGACTGACAAGAGGAAGCCTGGCAAAAATCGGCCGGCCGCCGCGGAAGTTATCCACAGGCAGCACCTGAACGGGCCTCAGTCACGCTCAATCAGTCATCAATCGGATCTCGACCTGTAGCCGATAGGTCACCCCGTGTAGCGAAGTCACCGCGTCAGCTAATAGAGTCCGCGCATGACCATCGCGCCTTCGCTTTGCTCGCCCCTAGCGCTCGCCGATGCAGAACCCACTCACGCCGCCGAACCTTGGGAAAGCGACGTGATCACCGCGTACGGCCTGCTGCGTGAAGCAGCAGCCGAACTCGATCACCTGATGCGCCATTCCCTCAAGCGCAGTGGTCTGCAAATGGCAATGTTCGAACTGTTGCTGCGGCTTGCCCGCAGCCACGGGGAGAAGCAGCGTCTCACCTCACTCGCCCGGGAGCTGACCGTCACCACCGGCGGCATCACCCGGCTGGTCGACCGCGCCGAGAACCTCGGTCTGGTGCGCCGGGAACCTTGTCCCGATGACGCCCGCGGCTCGTACGCGGTCCTCACGGAGGAGGGAAAGCGGCGGCTTCGCGAAGCGCTGCCGGACCACCTCCTGGAGATCGACAGCCTGTGGATGTCCCAGCTGGCGGACGAGCGGGAGCTCGTCCTCGGCAAGCTCCGTCGCGTTCGCGACAACGCCCGTCGCTGGCCCAACGGCCGGCCCAACCTCGGTTCGCTCTCCGCGGCCGACCGGATCTGAACCACCCCTCGCATTACCCGCTACTAACGGATGCGGCGTCTGGCTGGTGTCGGACGCCGCTCCGAGCGATGGTTGAGCTGTGAACCATCCTTTGGTCCGGTCTTCCCTGAGCGACCCTGGTAGTAGCGACGGTCCAGCGCGACCAGGCCGGCGAGGACTCTTCCTCAGAGCGGCCGCGGGCGGCATCCTCGCCGCCGTCGCAGGTCTCGCCGCGGGCTCGGTCGCGGCCGCGCTGCTCGGCACCCGCCAGACGCCCGTCGTGGCGATCGGCTCGGCGTTCATCGACCGTGTCCCGCCGTGGCTGAAGGACCTCGCGATCTCGCTCTTCGGGACGCACGACAAGCTCGCCCTCAAGACCGGCATCCTCATCGTCCTGCTCGCCCTCGCCGCAGTGGGCGGCGTTCTGTCCGTACTCCGGTACTGGGCGGGCGCGGCCGTCGTCATCGTGCTCGCCGGCTTCGCCGTGATCGCCGCGGCAACGAGGCCCGACACCGGCCAGACCGGATTCGCCCCGTCGTTCGTCGCCGGTATCACCGCACTGCTCATCCTCCGGCTCTTCGCCACCAGGCTGTCCGGACTCGTCAGAGACCCTGAAGACGGCGTCAGCCGCCGGGGCTTTCTCCAGCTCTCGGCCGGTGTGACCCTCGGTACCATCGCGGTCGGCGCCCTCGGCCGGGTCGTCGGCGGCCACCGGGCAGCCGTCACGGACGCCCGCGACGCGCTCCAGTTGCCGTTGCCGCCGAGCCTCGACCCGCCGGCCGGAGTACAGGCTGCTGGTGCTGGTCCTTGGGCGACGCCGAACGAGGACTTCTACCGGATCGACACGGCGCTGTCCGTGCCGTTGATCATGCCGGCCGACTGGACACTGCGCATCCACGGCATGGTCGATCGGGAGATCAACCTGAACTTCGCCGATCTGCTGAAGCGCAAGGTCGTACACAAGTGGGTCACGTTGACGTGTGTGAGCAACGAGGTCGGCGGTGATCTGATCGGCAACGCGCTCTGGTCCGGCGTCCTGCTCAAGGACCTGCTGGCCGAGGCGGGCGTGTCAGCCGATGCCGATGCGATCAAGTCGACGTCGAAGGACGGATTCACCGCCGGTACGCCGCTGGGCGCGCTGACCGATGATCGGGAGTCGATGCTCGCGTTCGCGATGAACGGGCAGCCGTTGCCGGTCGAGCATGGGTTCCCGGTGCGGATCGTCGTACCGGGTCTGTATGGGTATGTGTCGGCGACGAAGTGGCTGGCGGAGATCGAGGTGACCCGGTTCGATCAGTTCGAGGCGTACTGGACGCCGCGCGGGTGGTCGGAGAAGGGGCCGATCAAGTTGTCGTCGCGGATCGACGTACCGCGATCGAAGGCGTCGACCGGTCAGGTGACGGTCGCCGGGGTCGCGTGGGATCAGCATGTTGGCGTCTCGAAGGTCGAGGTCCGCGTCGATGGTGGCCAATGGCAACAGGCTGAGCTGGCCGCCGATGCGTCGATCGACACCTGGCGGCAGTGGCACTGGACCTGGGACGCGCCGCGCGGCAACCATGTCCTGCAGGTCCGCGCGTTCGATGCCAAGGGCAATCCTCAGATCGAGGCGCAAGCCGCGCCCGCGCCGGACGGCTCGACCGGCCTGCACAGCGTCGACATCAAGGTCGGCTAGATTCCGGTCGGGTTCCGGAGAACGACCCAGGTGACCGTCGTGCCGTTCTGCGCCGGCGTCGATCCCCAGGCCGCGGCCAGTGTGGACACCATCTGGAACGCTGACGCACCGAAAGCGGGTTGGGGTCCGCGGCCGGTCCGACCGGCGGTCACCGACACCGTCAGCAGACCGCGGCGCAGCTCCATTTTCAGGATGGAATCCATTCCGGTGCTCATCACCACATGGCTGGCGAGTTCGTCGGCGACGAGCACGGCATCCTCGACCAGTTCCGGGCACTCCCATCGTTCGCAGATCTCGCGGACGTGCCGGCGAGCCGTGGCCGCGGCGGCCGGATGACCCGCTAGGGCGCGCACCGACAGCAAGCGAATCGGGCGTCGCTGCGCAGCGGCCATGGCATGGTTCATCGTCGGACAGATCCGGACGAATCGGCCCAGCGTTCGCAGCCGTGGCTTCAGCCGGCTGTCCTGCGCGGGACTGGCGATCAGGATCACTTGCGTTCCTGACCAGACGGTTGCCTGCCTGGCTGCCGTCGCGAACACGTTCAGCGCAGCCAGATGCTGGACCGCGACCAGTTGCAGGTCCACCACGACGCAGACAGGTTGCTCCGCAAGGCACTTCTGCAACGCGGCTCGCACTCTCGGCACTGTCGCAAAGGAGAGCACTCCGAGCATCGTCACGACGATGGTGCCCGCCTCCTGGCTCTCGACCGAGATATCCAGTAACGCGTCATGGCCTGATCTCCGTGGCCCACCTTGACTCAAGGAAGGTCACCCCCCCACGTTCGACCTTTTTCGAACGTTACACCCGGCCAACCCGGTTAGCGATGGACCGCGGCCAGGATCATCGGGAGGAAAGTGTGCTCGAGCGAACCGGCCGGGACCAGGTCGGGTTCCAGCAGGCTCTGGGCGCGGGCGCCTTCGTGGACCGCGATCACCAGCCGTACGAACTGCTGCGGCGGCACGCTCATCTTCAGCCCGCTCGCCTTGGTGATCTCCTCGACGAGCCGGGTCAGCTGATCGCGGAACATCGCACGCTGCAGGTTGAGCGCCGCCGCGGCCTCGGGGTGGCGGAGCGCGTGCAGGGTGAACTCCGTGGAGATGAGATGCCACTGCCGCTGGTCGGGCGCGGCCTCGTCCAGCAGACCCAGTACTGCGTCCAGCAGGGTTCCTGGCTGATTCGCAAGGTCGGGCAGCAGCGCGGCGATCTGCTCGAGCAGGCGATCCGTGGTGGCCTGGAACAGGGCGAGGACCAGCTCGTCCTTGGAAGCGAAGTTCGAGTAGAACGCACCGCGGGTGAACCCGGCCCGCTCGCAGATGTCTTCGACCGAGGCGCCATGGAAGCCGCGCTCGGCGAACACCTCGAGGGCACCTTCGAGCAGCCGGGCCCGGGTGGCGGAGCGACGTCGCTTGGGCGTTTCCATAGCAGTAGGATACAGTTCTGTATTGAATACACAACCGTATTGAACGGGGTAGTCCACGATGGAGCTCAAAGCTCACGCGATCAGCGTGCAGGGTCCGCACGCACCGATGCTGCATGCGACGTCGATCCGCGTCAGTGACCATCAGTTGGTCCTGCTGGCGGGCTATCCCGGGCCTGGGCATGTGGCGCTCGCCCTGGGGCTCTCCGGGCGGCTGAAGCCGAACGGTGGTGACGTACAGCTGGATGGCGATACCTCTGGTCGGTTGCTGCGCCAGCGGGTTGCTGTGGTCGATACGCCGGGGATCACTGAGCCTGACGACGCACTGCCGGTGCGGACGATCGTGGGCGAGGAGCTGGCGATCGCCGGGCGCAAGGCTGGGCGCAAGGCGGTTGATGCTTGGTTGACCGAGCATGACTGGGCGGCGTTCGCGGAGCGGCGGTTCGAGCATCTGCCGGTTGGGGTGCGGACCGAGATGCTCGCGGAGCTGACGGTGGCGCGGCCTGAGGTGAAGTTCGTGATCCTGACGATGCCGGATCGGCTCGGCGGGGATCCGCATGATTGGTACGCGGTGGGTCGAGAGCTGGCGTCGCGCGGGTACGGCGTGGTGATCACGTGTGCTGATGCGTCGGCGCGGTTGCTGGGCGTGGAGGCGGCGCAGCTGGGGTCGGTGAATCAGCCCGATCCGGTGCAGGTGGAGGCGGTCGCTGCAGTGGAGGTGGCCGCTCCGGTGGAGGCGGTCGCTCCGGTGGAGCCCGTTGCGGCCGAGGTGGCGACGCAACCCGTAGTACCGGTCGAGGACGAAGTACCAGAAGTCGAAGAAGCAGCAGAAGAAGAGATCGACGAGCCTGAGGTCGAGGCTGCGGACGACGAAGAGCCTGTGGTTGACGAGAAGAAGGACGAAGCATGACCTCGATCCGGATGGCGATGAGCGAGCTGCGGCGGTTGACCGCGGGGCGGTTGCCCAAGCTGGCCGTGATCGCGATGATCCTCGTCCCGACGCTGTACGGCGGGCTCTACCTGTACGCGAACCACGACCCGTACGGCCGGCTCGACAAGGTCCCGACGGCAGTCGTCGTCGAGGACGCCGGTACGACGTTGTCCACCGGCGAGAAGTTGTCCGTCGGACCGCAGGTCGCCGATGAACTCGTGAAGTCCAAGAGCTTCGACTGGCACCGGGTCGATCGGGCCGAGGCGCTCGCGGGCGTGGAGAACGGGAAGTACGAGTTCGCGCTGGTACTGCCGAAGTCCTTCTCGGCGGATCTCGCGTCGAGCGCGGAGTTCGAGCCCCGGCAGGCGAATCTCGAGCTGCTGACCAACGACGCCAACAACTACCTCGCCCACACGATCGCGAACCAGGTCGTCGCGCAGGTGACCAAGTCCGTCGCCGCGCAGGTGAGTGAGACGGCGGCGAGCAAGCTGCTGGCCGGGTTCAGCACCATCCACGGGCAGATCATCAAGGCCGCGGACGGCGCTGGGCAGCTGAAGAGCGGTCTCACCTCGGCCGCCGGTGGCGTAGCACAACTGCAGTCGGGCGCGGGTCAGCTGAACACCGCGCAACAGCAGCTGTCTCTGGGCGCCGGCAAACTGAGCACCGGACTCACCACGGCGTCGAAGGGCGCGGGCGATCTCGCCAACGGCGCCGGTCAATTGAGCTCTGGGCTGACGACGCTGAAGAACAAGACGGCCACCTTGCCGGCCGATACGAAGAAGCTTGCGAACGGCGCCGATCAAGTTGCTGATGGCAACGAGAAGATCGCGGGCGTCGGGCAGCAGGTGGCGACGGCGTCGAGCACGCTGGTGTCGGATCTGTCGTCGCTCGACCAGGGGCTTGCCGCCCGACTGAAAGAACGCGGCTTCACCCAGGCGCAGATCAACCAGGTACTGACCGAGACCGCCAAGCTGCGCGGCCCGGTGGTCGCGGCGAACACCAAGATCCAGTCGACCTCGAAGCAGCTCAACCAGCTCGCGACGGGTGCGCGGCAGGTGGCGACCGGCGCGCAGACGCTCGCCGACGCGACTCCGGCGCTGACCGCCGGCATCAAGAGCGCTGCCGCCGGTGCGGGACAGCTCAACACCGGCGCTGGGCAGCTCAAGACGGGGATCGGCTCGCTGCAATCCGGCGCTGCGCAGCTGGCGGCGGGAGAGCAGAAGGCGGTCACTGGTCAGGGGCAACTGCTCACTGGCGTCAACAGCCTGGCGACGGGTGTCGGCAAGCTCCAGACCGGTGCTGGTGAGCTGAACACCGCTCTGACCAACGGCGCGAAGCAGATCCCGGACCCGTCACCCGAGGCGCGCAAGGCCGTCGCGGAGACCCTTGGCGCTCCGGTCGGACTGAAGAACGACTCACAGGCGACTGCGGACAGCTACGGCGCCGGTCTCGCTCCGTTCTTCCTCAGCCTCTCCTGCTGGATCGGCGCGTACGTGCTCTTCCTGCTCGTGCGTCCGCTGTCGCCGCGAGCGTTGGCCGGTCTGCAGGCACCGATCCGGGTGGCTTTGGGCGGTTGGTTGCCCCCGGCAATCTTCGGGGCGATCCAAGCGGCGCTGGTCTTCACGGCGGTCATCTTCGGGCTGGGCATCGATACAGCGCATCCGTTGCTGACGGTCGGCTACCTGATGCTGACCTCGATCACCTTCGTGGCGATCCTGCACGCGCTCTCATCCTGGTTCGGTGCCGTGGGCAAGTTCCTCGGCCTGGTCCTGATGGTCATCCAACTCGTCTCCGCCGGCGGTACCTTCCCCTGGCAGACGATTCCCGCCCCGCTGTACTTCTTCCACCACGTCCTCCCGATGAGCTACGCCATCGACGGCGTCCGCCACCTCATGTACAACGGCCCCGGCAACAGCCTCGGCAAGGACCTCCTCGTCCTCACCGCCTGGCTCCTAGCCGGCCTCGGCGCCTCCGCCCTAGCAGCCCGCAAACAACGAGTCTGGCCCGCCAAAAAACTCCAACCAGAACTAGCCCTCTAGTACTACAGCCGGAGTTCGTGATGTTCAGCGTGTGGTCGTCGCGTTAGCCGGACCGCCACCACTCACAAACCTCAACTGATCGCATCGGGCCAAGCATGCGCAGGCGTGCTCCGGGGTGGAACGGCAGGTTTGTGAGTGGTGGCGGTCCGGGCCTGCCACCCAACATCACGAACTCCGGCTGTCGTACTAACACCCCCCGAACCCCGTCGAGATTCCCCTCGACGGGGTTCATCGCGTCGAGGACGAGATCAGGCGACACAGCGGCGGGTACTCCGCTCGCATCCGCTCGACGTGAGCCCAGCCCACCTCATGCCACCCGGGAATCCCCCGCCGCCGCCCCTCCAGCCGCTCCCGGTGCGTCCTCTGGTCCGAGCACACGCAGTCCACGACGACCAGCCGGGCTTGGTGCTGCTCGGCCAATTGCCGCCATCGGGCTGCGATCGCATCGTCGATGGGGCAGTCCAGTACGGCGGACTGCCTGAGCATGAGTTGGCGCGTTGCGAGGGTGCTGAGCAGGTCGTAGTACGCGGCGAGCGTAGTGGGCGGTCACTCGTGGGACAGGAGGTTGGTGGCGGAGGTTAGGAGGTGGTGGGTTGTGGGTTGGTCGAAGTAGGTGATGAGGGCTTCGTAGGTGCCTTGGTGGGCGGCGTCTGGGTCTACTACGTAGCCGTAGTAGCCGTCGGTGTAGCCGATGACTCGGGTGATGGGGTGGGGGCTGTCTGCTTGCAGGAAGCAGCCGTGGCTGGCGAAGAGTTCTACGGGGAGGTGGACCCAGGCGACGTCGCCGAGCATGATGACGCTGATGGGGAGGTCGAGGGTCGGTGGGAGGTTGGCGGCGGCCATCAGGGACTGGCCGCGGGCGCCGTCCAGGCGGGTTTGGGCTATGCGTTGGGTGGGGTCGTCCAGGCCGGCGTGGAGGCCGGCTTCGGCGGTGGCGACTACTGCTTCCAGGTCGGTCGGGGTGGGGAGGTCCCGGATCTTGAGGCTGACTGTGGTGCGGCGGATGGTGGGGGCCTCGGAGGGGAGGTCGAGGCCGGGGGCGGCGATGGCTTCGGCTACGCGGGTTGCTAGTAGACCGCCTAGACGGGCTACCTCGGGGGCACCTCGGCCCTGGCGGGTGAAACGCGGGCTGACGTCGCCTGCGGCTCCTTGGAGGAAGCCCACAACAGGAGTCGAGGCGAGGTGGGACAGGGCTGTGCGGGTGGCGCCGGGCCAGTCTGCGGAGTAGAGGAGGTTTTCGGGGCCGTACGTGGTGGGGTGGCAGGCGAAGTCGAGCAGGACGGCGGTGAGTGAGCCGTCGGCGACGGAATGCAACGTTAGAATGCCGGCCGTGTTGTCGTGCGGGCCATTGCGCCGGTGCCGGTTGGTGCCGAGGCCGATGACCTCGGTCGAGCGCCAGGACGCGCGGACCGGGAGGCGTTCCATCGGCGCGGACGCGATGGCGGCGGCCAGGGCTTCGTACAAGTCCGGCTCGCGGCGTACGGGGATGACGGGGTGGATCTCGCCGGTCCAGCCCGCCGGTGCGGAGTGGGTGTGGGATGCGCAGACGAGTACGCACTCGGGTGGGATTCCGGCGGCGGCTCCGGCGGCGGCGGAGAGTTCGGCGGTCAGTTCGGTACCGACGGCGATCGCGTCGAGGCTCAACCAGAGCACGCCGGGCGAGTCGGCCGTACTGAGCCAGATCATCGTCGCGCGGAGCGGATCCGCGGTGCCGGTGGCCAGGCCCTCGCGGGCGGAGTATCCGTCGAGGCGATGACCCGGTGGTGGGGTCACGTCCAGGGATACCGCTGCCAGCAGCAGCTCACTCATTTTCAACGCTCCAGCCGTCAACCCCGTGCTGATCTGCATGTGCAGACCAAGTAGACAGGCAGGACGGCCAAACCTCCACCAAGGTGGACCTCAGTTGCGGTGGATGACGAGCAGGTCGGCGTACGGTCCGGGTGGCTCGGTGGCGAGGCGTTCGGCGCCGTCCAGGGAGTTGCCGGCTGGTTCGGTGAGGTGGGCGCGGTCGGGCAGGAGTGCGCGGAGGGGTTCGGTGAGTTGCTCGCCGGCTCCAGCGAACAGGCCGCCGACGCAGGCGACGGGGACGGGTTCGTTGCTTGTCAGTTGGCCGATCGCGGTCGCGATGGTCTCGGCGATGTCGGCGGCTGCTCCGGTGACGATGCTCTGGGCAACAGGGTCGTCTTCCGCAGCACGTCGTAGTACCTCCGGAGCGAACCGCGCGACCTCGTCCACCAGCGTCGGAGACGAGTAGAGCGCGATCGGGTCAAGCGTCGTGTCGGCCAACGCGGTCGCAGAACCACGCCCATCTCTTGCTCTCTGTACTGCGACCAGCCCGGCGCGCCCGATCGCAAAGGCACTCCCCGCGTCGCCGAACAGGTACCCGTCCCCGTCGACCTTGTGCCAAGCCCCGTCCCGATCCACCGCCAAGCAGACGAGTCCCGTGCCAGCGGCAACCACCACTCCGTACCCATCCGGCAGCGCCCCCGCATGAGCCGTCACCATGTCCTGCGTCAACCGCACCTCCCGTGCCTGCAACACCTCCGCGATGCCGGCCGCCAACTGCCGAGCAACCCCCGGATCCCGCGGAAACCCAGTCAGCCCGAGCGCGGCAACCTCGATCGCCTCGTGGGTACCGGCGGAGGCTACGGGTGGCTGCTTGATCAGACCAGCCTTGGTGGCTGTTTGGTGGATGGCGTTGAGGGTGGATTGCAGGGTGTTGGGGCCGTGGGTGTGGCCGGGGCCTTCGGCGGTGGTGCCGGTGGGGAGGACGCGGAGGCGGAGGGCTGATTGGCCGCCGTCGAAAGCCAGGTGGGTCATGAGTCGTCAGTAGACCACTGGGGCGGGCCTCTCGGGCGGGGTTCTGTGCTCGTGGGCAGCGTTTCGGAGGTACGGACTGGTGGCGTGCGAGGGTTGGGGGACCAGGACTTCGGGAGGAACACGATGCGTTTCGGGCTCAAGGTGAATCCGGCTGGGTGGGACGACGCGGCGCGCTGGGCGGGGATCGCCGAGTCGGCCGGGTTCGACGGGCTGTGGACCGGCGACAACCTGCGCAACCCGCGCGACGCCGCGATCCCGGTCCACGACGGACCGACCATCATCGCCGGCTGGGCCGCGACGACAAGCCGGATCCGGGTGGGGCTGCTGATCGCGAACATGGTGTTCCGCCAGCCGACCGTGCTCGCCAAGGCCGCCACCACGCTCGACCACGTCTCCGGCGGACGGTTCGATCTCGGCATCGGCTCAGGCGTCTGGCCGACCGACCACGGCATGGCCGGTACGCCGGTATGGACCGCGCGCGAGCGAACCGACCGACTGGCCGAGTTCGTTGCCGTCGTCGACCGGCTGCTGTCAGGCGATGTGAGCGACCACGACGGCCCGTACTACCCGTACACGCTGGCCGCGATGACGCCAGGGACCGTACAAGACCGTCTCCCGTTGATCGTGGCGGCGAATGCTCCGCGTGCACTCGCGGTGGTCGCGGCCCACGCCGACGGCTGGGTGACGTTCCCCGGCGCGGCGACCGAGGAGGAGTTCTACGCCAAGTCGATCGAACGCTCGAAGACCCTCGACGAAGGCCTCGCCGGCCGCGAGATCCGCCGAGTCCTCCTGGCGTACGGCCAGATCGACCCCTGGGCCTCCGAGGACGGCTTCGCCCGCCTGGTCGAACGGTACGAGGCCATCGGCTTCAACGAACTGGTCGTCTACGCCCCGAAACCCCACGAACAAGCCGTCTTCGACAAGATCACCGCCAAACTCGACTCCTACCGCTAACGCGAGCCGAAGCCGACCGGCCCGCCACCCACACCCAACGAGCTCAGCCGGCTGGCGGGTTTTGGTGCTGCTGGCGTCATGCTTGACGCCAGCAGCCCGAGAACCTGTCAGTGACCGCTAGTACCGGTTCAGATCTCGATGTTGGACATGACGTGTTTGATGCGGGTGTAGTCCTCTAGGCCGTACATGGAGAGGTCTTTGCCGTGGCCGGAGTTTTTGAAGCCGCCGTGGGGCATTTCGGCGACGATCGGGATGTGGGTGTTGATCCAGACGCAGCCGAAGTCGAGGCGGCGGGCCATCCGCATGGCGCGGCCGTGGTCGCGGGTGAAGACCGACGAGGCCAGGCCGTAGTCGACGCCGTTGGCCCAGCGCAGCGCCTCGTCCTCGTCGGTGAAGCGCTGGACGGTGATGACCGGGCCGAAGATCTCTTGCTGGATGGCCTCGTCGTCTTGCTTCAGCGCTGACACGACCGTCGGCTCATAGAAGTAGCCGCGGTCGCCGACCGCGTGGCCGCCGGTCTGGAGCAAAGCGTGGTCGGGGAGGCGGTCGATGAAACCGCTGACTCGGCTGAGTTGGTCAGCGTTGTTCAGAGCACCGTATGCGACATCGTCTTCCGGACGCCCGGTCTTGGTCGAGCGAGCCTGCTCGGTCAACGCGGCAACGAAGTCGTCATGAATGCGTGGTCCGGCGAGGACCCGGGTTGCGGCCGTGCAGTCCTGCCCGGCGTTGAAGTAGCCAGCGACTGCGATCGCTTCAGCGGCTGCTTCCAGGTCGGCGTCATCGAAGACGACAACCGGCGCCTTGCCGCCAAGCTCCAGGTGTGTGCGCTTAAGTTGCCGGGCCGCGGCCGATGCAACCTCCATGCCTGCTCGCACCGAGCCGGTGATCGCGACCAACTGCGGGATCTCGTGGTCCACCAGTGCACGGCCGGTATCGCGATCGCCGCAGACGACATTGAACACACCCGGCGGCAGGAACTCGTTGCACAGTTCGGCCAGCAGTACGGTCGACGCCGGCGTCGTGTCGCTCGGCTTCAGCACGATCGTGTTGCCCGCCGCCAGCGCCGGCGCGATCTTCCAGATCGCCATCATCAGCGGGTAGTTCCACGGCGTCACCTGACCGACGACACCGATCGGCTCCCGCCGGACCCACGAGGTATGCCCGGCCATGTACTCCCCGGCCGACCGCCCCTCCAGCACCCGCGCCGCCCCGGCGAAGAACCGCAACTGATCCACACACGGCGGCAACTCCTCCGAAGCCGTCAATGCGAGCGGCTTGCCGGTGTTCTCACTCTCGACCCGGGTGAACTCGTCCGCACGCGTCTCCAGCGCATCCGCGATCTTCAGCAGCATCCGCTGCCGCTCGGCCGGCGTCGTGTCCCGCCAGGTCTCGAAGGCCCGGTCCGCGGCCCGCATCGCAGCATCGACATCCTCCGTCCCGGATTTCGGCGCCTGCGCGTAGACCTCACCCGTCGTCGGGTCGATCACGTCGTACGTCGCGCCGCCGAGCGACCCGACCGGCTTGCCATCCACAAGATTCGAGAGCGTCTGCATGCCCGGGAGCCTAACTGGACTCACAACGAATTCGGTAGGCCTGACTGCCATCCCACAACGGATTCACTCGCTATACACCCGATCTCCTTCGACATAGGTCGCCACAACCCGCGCCTCACTGATCTCCTCGACGGGCTCGACGAACGGGTCCCGGTCGAGAATCGCGAGGTCGGCGAGCATGCCGGGAGCGAGCCGGCCGGTCTCGTCGGCATGGTTCACCCACGCACTGCCCGACGTGTACGCCGCGAGCGCCGTCGCCAGGTCGAGCGCCTGCTCCGGCAGGAACGCCTCGTACTCCCCATCGCCGCTCCGCCGATTCACAGCAACCTGTACTGCGGCCAGCGGGTCCGGACTCGAAACGGGCCAATCGGAGCCGGCCGCTAGCCGAGCGCCCGAGCGCGCGAGGTCACCGAAGGGGTATTGCCAACGCGTCCGCTCGGGACCGAGGAACGGGATGGTCAGCTCGTCCATCTGCGGCTCATGGACTGCCCAGAGCGCCTGCATATTCGCGGCCACACCCAGCTTGGCGAACCGGGCGATGTCGTCGGGGTGGATGACTTGCAGGTGGGCGATGTGGTGGCGCAGGTCTGCGTTGCCGTTTGCTGCGAGGGCTGCTTCGAAGGCGTCCAGGGCTTCGCGGACTGCGCGGTCGCCGATCGCATGGACGTGGACTTGGAAGCCGGCGGCGTCGAGGGCGGCGATGTGGTCGCGCAGGGCGATGGGGTCGACGAAGGAGAGGCCGGCGTTGGCGGTACGGCAGCCGCAGCCGTCGTAGTACGGGTCGAGCATACCGGCGGTGTAGTTCTCGGCTACGCCGTCCTGCATGATCTTGACGCTGCCTGCTCGGAGTCGGGGGAACTGCAGGGCTTCGCGGCGCTCGATCAGGGACGGGAGTTGTTCGGCGCCGAGGTCGCGGCGCCACCAGAGGGCCCCGTTGACTCGGGCGGTCAGGCGGCCGTCGCGGGCTAGTTCGACGTACGCCGGGGTTGAGTCGTCGAGGTTGGCGTAGTCGCCGAAGATCGCGTCCTGCCAGCCGGTGATGCCGAAGGAGTGGAGGTACGCCTGGGCGCCGAGGAGGGCGGCGACCTGCTCGTCGTGGGTTGTTGGTGGAACCAGGTGGCCGACTAGATCCATCGCGCCCTCGTGCAGGGTGCCGGTGGGGTTGCCGTCGGGGTCGCGCTCGATCCGGCCGTCGGCGGGGTCCGGCGTACGGGCGTCGATGCCGGCCAGTTCGAGGGCACGCGAGTTGACCCAGGCGCCGTGGTGGTCGGCGTTGGCGAGGAAGACCGGGCGGTCGTTGACGACGGCATCGAGGTCGCTCGCCAGCGGAGCGCCGCCTTCGTAGTCGGGTTGATGCCAGCCGCCACCGAGGATCCAGTCCACGTCGGGATTCGCTGCGGCGTACGCCGAGATCGCTGCGAGGGTCGCGTCGCGGCCGTGCAGAGGCGACAGATCGCAACGGGCGCGTTCGAGTCCGCCTTGCACTGGATGGACGTGGGCGTCGACGAAGCCGGGCAGCAGCAAACCCCCACCCAGATCTACTACTTCTGTTTGTGGATCGACAGACAGTTCAGGGCCGGCAGCGAGGATGCGGCCGGAGCGGATCAAGACGGACCAGCCCGCACGGTAGGTCTGGCCGTCGAAGAGGGAGCCGTTGGTGAAGAGGGTGTCCACGCAGTCATCCTCCACTAGTGCGGAATCCGAATCAGATGCCGCTATCGACCGATGAGATCGGCGGGATATTGGGCACAGCGGAACGAAATCACTTGCCAGTCGTCAGGCTGGCGGGCAGGATGGCGGGAACGGCCAGCCTGAGATGAGGAACCCGATGATGCCGTCCGACGCCCTTGACGACGCCGCCTTCGACCGTTTGCAGCAGTCCGCGCGCGACCACCTGTGGCTGCACTTCAGCAGGATGGGCAGCTACGAAACAGCCGAGGTCCCGGTCATCGTCCGCGGCGACGGCGCGTACATCTACGACGCCCGCGGCAAGCGCTACCTGGACGGTCTGGCCGGCCTTTTCGTCAGCCAACTCGGCCACGGCCGCACCGAGCTCGCCGAGGCCGCGGCCAAGCAGGCCTCGGAGCTGGCGTTCTTCCCGCTCTGGTCCTACGCGCACCCGAAGTCGATCGAGCTCGCCGAGCGGGTGGCCGGCTACGCGCCGGGCGATCTCAACCGGGTCTTCTTCACCAGCGGTGGTGGCGAGGCCGTCGAGACCGCCTGGAAGCTGGCGAAGAACTACTTCAAGCTGACCGGCAAGCCGATGAAGCACAAAGTGATCAGCCGCGCCATCGCGTACCACGGCACCACTCACGGCGCGCTGTCGATCACCGGCCTGCCGGAGCTGAAGCAGCAGTTCGAGCCGCTCGTCCCGAGCACCTTCCGGGTGCCGAACACGAACATCTACCGCGCCCCGATCCACGGCGATGACCCGGTCGCGTTCGGCCGCTGGGCCGCCGACCAGATCGCCGTCGCGATCGAGCAAGAAGGCCCCGAGACCGTCGCGGCCGTCTTCCTGGAGCCGGTACAGAACGCGGGCGGCTGCTTCCCGCCACCGCCCGGGTACTTCGAGCGGGTACGAGAGATCTGCGACCAGTACGACGTACTGCTGGTCAGCGACGAGGTGATCTGCGCGTACGGCCGCCTCGGCCACATGTTCGGCGCCGAGCGGTACGGCTACCAACCGGACATGATCACCTGCGCGAAGGGACTCACCTCCGGCTATGCCCCGTTGGGCGCGATGATCGCCACGGACCGGCTGATGGAGCCGTTCCTGCAGGGCAACACATCGTTCGCCCACGGCTACACCTTCGGGGGCCATCCCGTCTCCGCGGCCGTCGCGCTCACGAACCTCGACATCTTCGAGCGTGAGGGCATCAACGAACACGTCCGGGACACCGAGGGGGAGTTCCGTGCGACGCTCGAGAAACTGCTCGACCTGCCTCTGGTCGGCGACGTCCGCGGTGACGGGTACTTCTACGGGATCGAACTGGTCAAGGACAAGACGACCAAGGAGACCTTCAACGACGAGGAGTCCGAGCGGCTGCTCCGCGGCTTCCTCTCCAAGGCGCTGTTCGACGCCGGCCTGTACTGCCGCGCCGACGACCGCGGCGACCCGGTCATCCAGCTGTCCCCGCCGCTGATCTGCGACCAGTCGCACTTCGACGAGATGGAGCAGATCCTCCGCTCGGTACTGACCGAGGCGGAGACCAAGCTCTAGAAGTCGAACCCGAGGCCCATCCGGTCAAGGGTTCTGAGCCAGAGGTTGCGATGGCCCGCGTGGGAATCCGCGTGGGCCATCGACCATCTGGTGAGGTGGATTCCTGCCGAACGGATCGGCTCGGGCGGGAACGGCAGCGGGCGCTCGCGGACCATCTTGAGGTCCGTACGCTCGGTCTGTTCGCCGTACAGGAGGTCGAGCATGACGTCGGCGCCGAAGCGGGTGGCGGCTACCCCCAGGCCGGTGTAGCCGAGGGCATAGGCGATGCGGCCTTCGGACGCAGTACCGAAGAAGGCGCAGAAGCGGGTGCTGGTGTCGATGACGCCGCCCCAGCGGTGGGTGAAGCGCAGGCCCTCGAGCTGGGGGAACGTCGCGAAGAAGTGCCTGGCGAGCATCTCGTGGATCGCATCGCGCTGCTCGAGTGCTGGGTCGATGCGGCTGCCGAAGTAGTACAGGGGTGTGTAGCCGCCCCAGAGGATGCGGTTGTCACGGGTCAGCCGGTAGTAATGGAAGAGGTTCGACGCGTCACCGATGCCTTGCCGGCCACGCCAGCCGATCTCGCTCAACTGCTCAGGCGACAAGGGCTCGGTCATCAGCACCAGGTCGTAGACAGGCACCGTGTACAGCCGTAGGCGCCGGAGCAACGACGGGAAAGCGTTGGTGGCCAACGCGATCCGGCCGGCCCGTATCGAACCAGTTGCCGTTCGCAACAAATCACCGCGCAGGCCCGTGACGGGCGAGTGCTCATGGATGCGGACGCCGAGGTCGAGGCATGCTCGCCGGAGTCCCCAGGCGAGGTGCGCCGGTTCGATCAGCGCAGTACCGGAGTAGTCGGCCAGCGCGCCGAGGTAGGTCGGGGAATTCACCTCAGCGCGGGTCTGGGTGGCGTCGAGCAGCGCCACCTTGTGGCCGAGCGCCTGCCGGGCGTCGGCCTCCTCCGCGAGGTCTTCCAGTTGGTGGGGTGCCGTGGCGACGGTCAGCTCGCCGGTACGCTCCCAGCCGCAGTCGATCCCGTACTTCGCGATGGTCGCGCCGATCGCTTCCAGGTTCTCTTCACCGAGTCGCTCCAGCGTTGGCAACTCGTCCGGCCAACGCGCCTGCCCGTTGCCGAAGCCGTGCGTCAGGCTGGCGTCGCAGAAGCCGCCGTTGCGCCCGCTGGCCGCGTTCCCACAGGTCGACGCCTCCAGGACGACCACGTCCAGCGATGGGTAGCGCTCCTTGGCCCGGAGCGCTGTCCACAGGCCGGTGTATCCGCCGCCGACGATCGCCAAGTCCGCTGTATGTTCCCCGATGAGCTGTTCAGTCGGTTCAGGTGCTGCCGGGTCGTCCAGCCAGTAGACCTTCGGTTCGGCGTCAGCGAGCACGAGCGCTCCGTCGGCGGCGGGCCAGCTCTCCCCCGAGGACCAGAAACAGGGCGAGGAGGAACATCGCAGTACCGACGACATTGATCTGTGGAGGGAGGTCGCGCTGGGCGGAGCCCCAGACGAACATCGGGAAGGTCACCGTCGTACCGGCGTTGAGGTTGGTGATGATGAAGTCGTCGAAGGACAACGAGAAGCTGAGCAGGGCGGCGGCCATGATGCCGGGGAAGACGAGCGGGAAGGTGATCCGCCAGAACGTCTGCCACTCGTTGGCGTAGAGATCCATCGCCGCCTGTTCGAGCCGCGAGTCCATCCCGGACAGCCGTGCCTTCACCGTGACGACGACGAACGAGAGGCAGAACATCACGTGCGCGATCAGGATCGTCCAGAACCCGAGCCGGCCACCGAAGCCGGACGACACGAACAGCGCGAGCAGGGAGGAGCCGAGCACGATCTCAGGGGACGCCATCGGCAGGAAGATGAACAGGTTCGTCGCGGACCGCCCGCGGAAGCGCTGGCGGACCATCGCGAACGCCATCAACGTGCCCAGCGCGGTCGCGATCACGGTGGACGCCAGCCCGATCTGCAGGCTGGTGCCGACCGCGTCGCAGAGACCGAACGGGCGGCACGGGTGCTGCCAGTTCTGCCAGGTGAAGCCGTCGAAGGTGTAGGACAGCTTGCTCTTGGGCGCGTTGAACGACATCAGGATCACGACGAAGATCGGCGCGAACAGGTACAGCAGGACGAGCAGTCCGAGGAAGAGGATCAGGTGCTGGCCGATCCAGCGGCCGACCTTGGTCATACCAGCTCCTCCGTCCCGGCACGGCGTACGTAGAAGAGGACAAGGACGACGATCGCCGCCATCAACGTGACCGAGAGCGCCGCGGCCGTTGGGTAGGCGCCGGCCGCGAAGAGGCGTTGGATGTCGTTGCCGATCATCCGCTGCTTCGGCGTACCGAGCAGCTGTGCGTTGATGTAGTCGCCCGCGGCCGGGATGAAGGTCAGCAGCGTGCCCGCGACGACGCCCGGCATGGAGAGCGGCAAGGTCACCGTACGGAAGGTCGTGAACGGCCCGGCGAAGAGATCACCACCCGCTTCGATCAGGCGGGCATCGATCTTCTCGAGGCTGGCGTAGAGCGGCAGGATCATGAACGGCAGGAAGTTGTACGTGAGCCCGGTGACCACGGCGGCGGTCGTGGCCAGCAGGCGGCCGTCTGAGCCGAGGATGTGGACCGTCTTGAGGAAGTCGACGACAAAACCGTTGTCGCTGAGCAGCAACTTCCACGACAGCGTACGGATCAGGAAGCTGGTGAAGAACGGCGCGATCACCAGCGCCAGCATGAAGTTCTTCCAGCGGCCTGCCTTGAAGGCGATCGCGTAGGCGAGTGGATAGCCGAGCAGGAGGCAGAAAGCCGTTGTCAGCAAGGAGTACCAGAGCGATCGCGCGAACGGGCGGGCGTAGTCGGCGAGCGCGTCCACATAGTTGTGGAAGCTCCACGTCATCGAGAAGCCGGATTCGATCGAGCCGTTCGGGTCGTACAGGCTGGCCGCGAGCAGCGACACGATCGGCACGACGAAGAACAGCAGCAACCAGAGCGCGCCTGGCGCGAGGAGTAGGTACCCGGTCAGGCTGCGGCCTTTGCGCGCAGGTTCGCCGGCGGGCGGTGCACCGGTCACCGGCCCTGGAAGCTGGCCGAGGGCGCTCATCCCGCGTCCGCGATGTCCTCGACGCCGGCCAACGCGTCCTGCGCCGCGTCGAGCACGAACGTGTGCGACGGCTGCCAGTGCAGATCGACGGCATCGCCGACCTTCAACGCTTCCCGCGCGCCGGTGTTCTGCTCGAACACCGTCAGCTCCTGCCCCCACGGCAGCTTCGCCAGGTACTGCGTACTCACGCCGATATAGCTGACATCGGTGACGACCGCGGACCGCAGGACGTTCACGCCCGTACTGTCCTCGGTGCCGGCCGGGGCGAGGAAGACCTTCTCCGGTCTGATCCCCATCCAGACGTCGCCCTCGGTCACCCGGCAGCGCGGAACCGGTACGACGACCTTGCCGCCATGCACGTCGACGACCAGGTTGCCGTCGGCCTGGCTGATGATCGTGGCCCGGACCAGGTTCGACTGGCCGAGGAAGTTGGCGACGAAGGTGGTCGCGGGCAGGTCGTACAGGTCCGCGGGCGACCCGAGCTGCTCGATCACGCCGGCGTTCATCACGGCGATCGTGTCGGCCATCGTCATGGCCTCTTCCTGGTCGTGCGTGACGTGCACGAAGGTGATGCCGACCTCGGTCTGGATCCGTTTCAGTTCGATCTGCATCTGCCGCCGGAGCTTGAGGTCGAGCGCGCCGAGCGGCTCGTCGAGCAGCAGGACCTGTGGCCGGTTGATCAGCGCGCGGGCCAGCGCGACCCGTTGCTGCTGGCCACCGGACAGCTGGCCGGGCTTGCGTTTGCCGTAGCCGCCGAGCTCGACCAGCTCGAGCATGTCGTCGACCTTCTGCTTGACCTCCTTGACCTTGCGGCGGCGCAGGCCGAAGGCGACGTTCTCGAAGATGTCGAGGTGCGGGAAGAGCGCGTAGTTCTGGAAGACGGTGTTGACCGGCCGCTTGTACGGTCGCAGGCCGGTGATGTTCTGGTCGCCGAGACTGATCGTCCCGCTGGTCGGCTCCTCCAGCCCGGCGACCATCCGCAGCGTCGTCGTCTTGCCGCAACCGGACGGACCGAGCAGCGCGAAGAACTCGCCCTGCGGCACGGTCAGGTCCAGGTCGTGCACGGCCCGATGGCCGGCGAACTGTTTGCTGATCCCGGTGAGCACCAGATCGCTGGTCTTGGCGTTGGTACCGGTGGCGGTGTCGTCCTGGGTGACGGTCATGGCGGTCAGCCCCCGATCGCGAGGTTGAAGTCGGTTTCGTAGAGCTTCGCCTTGGCCGTGTCCAGCGGCATGAACGCGAAGGTTTTCTCGAGCACCTCGGTGTCGGGGAAGATCAGCGGGCTGTCGACCAGCTCGGGATCGATCTTCTCCATCGCCTTGCGGGCGCCCTCGACCGGGCAGATGTAGTTCACCCAGGCCGCCAGGGTGGCCGCGACCTCCGGGTCGTAGTAGTAGTTCATCAGCGCCTCGGCGTTCGCCTTGTGGGTCGCTTTGTTCGGCACGAGCATGTTGTCCGACCAGAGCGCCAGACCCTCTTCCGGTACGACGAACTTCACGTCCGGGTTGTCCGCCTGGAGCGCCAGGACGTCGCCCGACCAGGCCTGGCAGGCGACGATGTTGCCGGCGTTCAGGTCCTGCACGTAGTCGTTGCCGGTGAAGCGCCGGACCTGCCCGGAAGCGACGTACCCGCTGAGCTTGTCGAGCGCCTTGCTCCAGGCGGCGTCGTCGAACTTGTTCGGGTCGGCGCCGACCAGCCGGAGCATGAACGACATGGTGTCGGGCATCTCGGAAAGCATGGTGACCTTGCCTTTGAGATCCCCGCGGGTGAGCAGGTCGGCGAAACTGCCGACCTCCTTCGTGTACTTCGCGTTGTAGGCGATGCCCGTGAGCCCGGACTGCCACGGCACGCTGTAGTCGCGGTTCGGGTCCCAGCGCGGCGCCTTGAGCTGCTTGAGCAGGTGAGCGTCGACATTCGGGATCTTGGCGTGGTCGAGCTGCTGGATCCAGCCGAGGCCGACCGTGCGAGCGGCCATCCAGTCGGTCAGTACGAAGATGTCGCGGCCACACGGCTGACACGCGCCGAGCTGGTCCCGGACCTTCGCGTAGAACTCGGAGTTGTCGTTGACGTCGGCGGTGTAGGTGACCTGGACGCCGGACTTCTTCTCGAAGTCCTCCAGCGTCGGCAGTACGGTCTTGCCGTTGACCTTCTCGTCCGACTCGTCCATGTAGCTCGGCCAGTTGGAGAAGATCAGCGTCTTCTCGGTCGCCGACTTGTCCGTACTGACGCAGCTGCCGGCGCTCTGCTTCGCGGCCGGGATGCCGCAGCCGTTGAGCAGCCCAGCGGCGCCCAGCCCCAGCGCGGCCCCGCGGAGAACGGCCCGGCGCCCGATCACAGGCTGGGGACGACGGCTCATCCGGACCTCCCTGTCAGGGTCTGTTAGCGGGCGATACTGTCAAACGGTTTCCGCCAAGACAAGGGATTCCGCAGTTGGATAGTCATTTCGCAACGGATTCCGATACTCCTGCTTGCTTACCCCCGGTGACGCTGACAGGATCTGCTGGTGACCGGACGCACGGGGAACCCCGAAAAGAACGCTGTACTGCTCGATGACACCGCCAAGGCGATCATCCGCGAGCTCCAGGTCGACGGGCGCAGATCGTACGCCGCGATCGGCAAGGCGGTCGGGCTGTCGGAGGCCGCCGTCAGGCAGCGCGTCCAGCGGCTGACCGAGGCCGGCATCATGCAGGTCGTCGCCGTCACCGATCCGCTGGAGATGGGGTTCGCGCGGCAGGCGATGATCGGGATCAAGGCCGAGGGCGCGCTCGAGCCGATCGCCGACGAGCTCGCGGCGATGGACGAGATCGAGTACGTGGTGATCACCGCCGGGTCGTTCGACCTGCTGGCCGAGGTGCTCTGCGAGAGCGATGAGCAGTTGCTCCGCGTGCTGTCCGAGCGGGTGCGGTCGATCAAGGGCGTCAAGGGGACCGAGACCTTCGTGTACCTGAAGCTGGTCAAGCAGACGTACTCGTGGGGTGTGCGCTGATTCTGTGGAGCTCGGCCTCAGCACCTGTGGTCGAGCGACCGGCGCTGGCGGGCGACCGGGATGCCGACGTGGCGATCGTCGGCGCCGGGTACACCGGGCTGTGGACGGCGTACTACCTGGCCAAGGCTGATCCTTCGCTGCGGATCGTCGTGCTGGAGGCGGAGACCGTTGGGTTCGGGGCTTCAGGGCGCAATGGTGGTTGGTGTTCTGCGTTGTTCCCGGTCTCGTCGCATCGGCTGGCCTCGCTGCCGGGGTCGAGTCGCGAGTCGGCGATCGCGATGCACCTGGCGATGCAGGGGTCGGTGAACGAGGTCGGGCGGGTCGGCGCTCTTGAGGGCATCGACTGCGATTACCACAAGGGCGGCACGATCGTGCTGGCTCGGTCGAAGGCTCAACTGGCTCGGGCCCGGGCTGAGGTGGCGGCGGCTGGGGAGTGGGGGCCGGGGGATCTGCGGTTCCTGGAGCCTGATGAGGTCGCGTCGCAGGTGCGGGCGACAAAGGTGCTCGGGGCAACGTTTACGCCGCATTGCGCTGCCATTCATCCGGGCAAGTTGGTGCGGGGGCTGGCGGCCGTGGTGGAGGGGCTCGGGGTGACTATTCATGAGCACACGCCGGTGCTTTCGATTTCGGGTGGGCGTGCGGTTACGGAGTACGGGGTGGTGCGGGCTGAGGTTGTCGTCCGGGCTACCGAGGGATTTACGCCTTCGCTGGCGGGTGAGGCGCGGACGGTGGCGCCGGTTTACTCGTTGATGGTGGCGACGGAGCCGTTGAGTGCGGCGACGTGGGAGCGGATCGGGCTGGCGGATCGGCCGACGTTCAGCGATCACCGCCATCTGGTGATCTATGGGCAGCGGACGGCCGATGGGCGGCTGGCCTTTGGTGGTCGCGGGGCGCCGTACCACTTCGGGTCTCGGGTGAAGCCGTCGTTCGATGAGGAGCCGCGGGTCTTCGCCGCGTTGCAGGCGACGCTGCGGGATCTCTTCGATGGGCTTGAGGATGTCGCCTTCACGCACACGTGGGGCGGCGCGCTCGGCGTACCGCGAGATTGGTGCGCGTCGGTCGGGATCGACCACGGGACCGGCCTCGCCTGGGCCGGCGGCTACGTCGGCGACGGCGTCAGTACTACGAACCTCGCCGGCCGGACGCTGACCGACCTCATCCTCCGCCGTGACACCCCATTGATCCACCTTCCCTGGGTCGACCATCGCTCGCCTCGCTGGGAGCCCGAACCCCTACGCTGGCTGGGAATCAACGCCGGCCTCCGTGCCATGACGGTCGCCGACACCGAAGAGCGGCTGACCAGGCGAGACAGCCGCATCGCGCGCTTGATGTCGCCGTTGCTCGGAGGTTGAGATGGCCGTCGACGTACTGACCGAGATCCTGATCGACCGACCGGTGGCCGAGGTCGCCGGGTACGTCGGAGATCCGGGAACGCGCTGGCTCTAGCTGACGGCTCCGGCGGTCAGGGCCGGGAAGGATGGGAAGTTGGCCAGGTCCGGGAGGGACGGTAGGTCCGCGAGGATCGGGCGCTCGACGCTCGCGCGTCCGGCGAGCAGGACCTGCAGTGGCGGGCCGTAGAGGATCGTCGGGGCGTGCAGCCAGTCGTTGATGACGGGGACGGCGGCGTGGTGGTGGTTGGCGAGGTCTCGGCGGCTCAGTTCGTCGACGTCGACCGGGTTGCCGGTGAGTTCGACGATGTCGCTCATCAGGCCGCCGACCTGCTGCTCCCAGAGAAGGTTGTCGGTGGCAACTTCATCGGAGCGGATCAGGAGCAGGGCGACGTCGCTGGTGAGGTTACCTTCGCCGCGGGCGGCTGCACCGTACAGGCTGGCGTGCAGGGGTGGGATGCGCCAGGAGTTGAGGTTCGCCGCGAGCGTGTCGGCGAAGGTGGCGCGGAGGTTCGCCAGGAGTTCTACCGCTTGGGCCGCCAGGTGGGAGCGGTTGAGGCGGTAGAGGAGCGAGGTGCCGGCCTCGTCGACATGGACCAGACCTGTGGATGCCAGGCGCTGGAGGACCAGGCGTACGCCGGCCACACTGCCGGTACCTGCTTCGGCATGCACTTGGCGGCCGGACAGCATGCGGTCGGAGCGAGCGAGTACCTGGAGCACGGGTCCGTCGAGTGAGGGGATGACGGTGCTGATCGGCGTACTGAAGTCCACTGGCTACCGTGCCCACAATTCTGCGCACATGATCACTATCGTGATCATAGTGACTGCGCGCTTACTCTGCGTCAGCGGGGCATCGCGAGCGCCTGGTCGACGAGATGGCGTGTCATAGCGAACCTGCTGCGGAAGGTCTCGGCGAGTTCGTCGGTGAGTGGTTCCTGGAGCCGGGCGAGGGGCAATGCGGTGAACGCGCTCCGGAAGAGCAGTCCGCCGTCGAGGGCGTAGGCGAGGTCGGCCTCGGGGTGGTCTCGGCCTTCGGCGCGGAGGCCGGCGGCGAATGCGGTGACCAGGATCGGGCGGAGGGTGGTCAGCTCGGAGAGTTCGAGCTGACCGGCATGGGCGAGGCCGAGGAGGAGTTGGGCCAGATCTTCACCGGCCGGGGCGAGGCCGCCGAGACTCCAATCGATGGCCACGAAGGTGTCTGGTTGGTCTGCGGGGATGAGCAGGTTCTGTGGGCTGGCGTCGCCGTGGACCATCACCTGTGGGAGGTGGGCTAGGCGGTCCAGTACTGCGGGGAGCCGGCTCGCCAGTTCCTTGAGGTCGGTGCGGAGGGTGGCGTCGGCTGACTTGAGGAGCGGGTGGGCCCAGAGGTCGTCGCTCTGCAGCGTCGGGAGGATCAGCGGTACGAGGTAGTTGTCGTAGAAGACGGCGAGCGGGCCAGCGGGGGTACGGGATTGGACCGGCAATGCGTCGCGCTCGGTCAGGCGGGCGGAGGCGCGGCCCAGGAGCTCTGCCGCCTTGGCGAATCTGGCGGTGTCCCAGAGTTGCGGGTCGGCGAGGGTGGGGACGTCTTCGAGGATCATCGCGAGGTGTTCGTCACCCAGGTCTGCGACTCGGTGGACGACCGGGAGGCGGAGGCCAGCGGGGAGGGCTTCGGTCAGGTCGGTCGCGTAGACGTCGGCCTCGAAGCGCCAGAAGTCGCTGGCCATCGCGGCTTCGCGGACAGCCGGCGGGAGGGTGTGGAGCAGCGGCCAGTGCCGGACGGAGCGGATCGCCTTCACGAAGACCGACCATTCGACGGCGCCGGTCTCGTTCTCGGTCTTCGCTCCTGGCTCGGTCTTGGTCTCGGCTTTGAGGCGGAGGGCGCCGACCGTGGTCGGGGTGCCGAAGGTGTAGTCGACCGGTTCGGTCCACCAGCGGGTCACCGTGGGGTCGTCCACGAAGGAGGCGGCGAGCTCGTCGACGGTCGCATCGGTGAGCAGGGGACGCAGTACACGCTCTAGGTCGGTCATCGCGGCCTCGGATATAGTAAAGGAACGTTGGTTGTGTATTGACGGTAGGGAGTGCTGATGGCGGATGTCAACGGACCGCCGCATCTGGCCCAGTTGCTCAACCGGGTGAACCGGAGGCTGCGGCTCGACGCGGTACCGCCGGCGTCGTTCACGGAGCTGAGCGTCGCGCAGGTGCGGGTGCTCGACGTGATCCCGGCGGACGGGTGCCGGATCGTCGACTTGTCCGGTGAGTTGCGGGTGAGCAGTCAAGGGCTCGGGCAACTGGTCAAGCACCTGGAGCGCGAGGGGTACGTCGAGCTGGCGGCCGACCCGGATGATCGGCGGGCGAAGCTGATTCGGCGTACCGGTGCTGGGGACGCGGTGGTGGCGCAGGTGAGTGGGTTGCTGGACGGGGTGGAGGAGGCGTGGCGGGCCGAGATCGGGGCTGAGCGGTTCGACGTCTTCCGCGAAGTACTCACCGAACTAGCAGCCAAACTCCGCTGAGCCCGGTGCACTTGTGGCGACCTTGAACACCAAATGGTGGGCGTGAACAAGTTATTAGCTGTCCGAGGTCACCACGTGGTGTTCGAGGTCGCCGCTTCCTGGGCGCTAGTGCGGCAAGCGGGGCAGGTCGGCGCGGGTGGGGTGGCGGTTGTGGGAGGGGCGGGTTACTACTGCGGAGGCGTAGGCGACGGCGAAGGTGAGGGCTTCGGGGAGGGGCTTGCCGGCGGCTAGTTCGGCCAGGAGGGCGGCGGCGAGGCTGTCGCCGGCGCCGGTGGTGTCCAGGGGGACGGCCGGTGGGGCGGGGATGACGATGGTGTCGGCGCCTGGGGTGGCTGCTCCGGGGCGGCCGTTGGGTGGGGTCGGGCTGGTGAGCAGGGCGCCGGCGGGGCCTCGTTTGAGAATCGTCTGGTGGTTGCTGTGCCGGGTGAGGGCGATGGCGGCGTCGTGCGGGATGGGGAGGTTGGTGAGCGCCAGCGCCTCGGGCTCGTTGGGGAGGAAGAGGTCGACGAGCGGGAGCAGGTCGAGGATCTCCTGGCGGCCGGTGGTCTTCCAGTCGTCGGGGTCCCAGCCGGTGTCGAGGATGGTGGTGGCGCCATTCGCGCGGGCCTTTGCGAGGAGTTCGTGGGTCGCGGGGCGGAGCGCGGGGAGGGAGAAGTGGCCGGTGAGCAGGACGTAGTCGGCTTCGGTTGCGTCGTCCGGGAGGTCGGCAAGGGTCCAGTCGGCCAGTACTCCGTGCGCGGTGATGAATGCGCGCTCACGGCCGGGAGCCTCGACGGCAATGGAGATGCCGGTCGCGCCGGGTTTGACCAGGATGTCTTGGTCGAGCTTGAGCTTCTCGAACTCGGCCAGAACCCACCGGCCCGCGTAGTCATCGCCGACTGCGGCGAACAGGCGGTGTGGGGCCCCCAGGGCTGCGAGCGCGAGACTCACGTTGCCCGCGGCACCGGCCGGGCGGACGTCCACCCGATCGATGATCGAGTCGCCGCCGGGCTTTGGCATGGCAGTGACCGGGTTCGCCAGTACGTCGAGCTGAACGTTCCCGATGACATGAATCGTGGGCAAGACCTCAACTCACCTTCGTATCGCTCTGCCGATGCCGGAACCCATCCACCTGCAGCCCGCGCTTCCGCGCGACCTCCCACCCCAACCGCTGCACAACCACCATCTCCAGCACCGCCTGCGCCAGCCCGTTACTTGCCTTAGGCACCTTGATCACCACAAGCCCTTCACTCGACTCGACTTCCCGCGTGGTGACGAGCACAACCTTGGTCCCGTACTCCCGCACGTCACACGCCAACTGCACTTCCCGCCCATCCCCGATCAACAGACAAGTGGTCTCCCGATCAAGAATCTCCATCGGCCCATGCAGATAGTTCCGAGTCTCGTGCACAGCCGTGTGCAGCCGTCCCGACTCCCGCAGCAACAACCCGCCCTCGCCGGCAGTTGCCACACTCACACCACTGGCGACGACGTCGACCAAGCGAGCCTCATCCAGGAACGCGCTCGCCGCGCCTAGCGGCGCGGCGAGCGCGGAGGAGACGAGAGCCGGCAGCGCAGTCCAGTCGAAGGGTGAGACGGAGACGTCGGTGTCGCCGAAGGAGGCGGCGCTCACGGAAGGCGTGACGCCGGAGGCGAGAGCGTTGCTGGCGCCAGGCCCTGTGCTCGCGCTGGGCGCGGTGCTGGCGCCAGGCGCTGTGCTCGCGCTCGGCACGGTGCTGGCGCCGGGGGCTGTGCTCGCGCTGGGCGCGGTGCTGGCGCCGGGGGCTGTGCTCGCGCTGGGCGCGGCGGCTGCGGTTCCGTGGGCGGACGCGGCAGCTCGAGTGCTGGTGCCTCCGGCACTGGCCGATTCGGCGTCGGCGGCTCCGGCCGAGTTGATCTTGGCCGAAGCGGGAAGAGAGCCTTCACCTCCTCTTCCGCCGCCGCCGAAGGCGGTGGCGGAGGTCGTGGCGGACCAGTGGTCGCCCAGTACGCCTAGGGCTTGGAGGGTTGCGGTGTAGCCGGTTGTGTAGGCGGGGCTGTCTGGGCCGGAGTTCAGGAGGATGACCTCGTCGGCTGCGGCTGCCAGTGGGCTGTCGGGGAAGTTGGTCAGGGCGATGGTTCTTGAGGAGGGGTTGTGGGCGAGGACTTCTGTGCTGCGGCCGGATTCGCTGATTAGGAGGGTTAGGGCTGCGGCTACGGGTGGGGACGAGGCTGGGATGGCTACTGCTTGTAGGCCGGCCGCGCGCCAGGCTGTGGCGGCTCCTTGAGCGGCGTGTTCGCTGGCTCCGATTCCTACCAGGGCGATCAGGCCGCCTTTGTAGGAAGGGAGTTGGAGGGAGGCGAGGCTGGTGGCTAGGGCGGCGGGTTGGGCTGCGATGCCTTCGGGGTATTTCATCCCTTGACCGAGCCGGCGGTCAGGCCGCTGACGATGTAGCGCTGGAATAGGAGGGCTAGCAGGACGGGGGGAAGGGCGGCTAGGACGCCGCCGGCGGCTACCAGGCCGAAGTCTGAGGAGAATTTGCCGGTGAATTCGGCGATGGCCACCGGGATGGTTTTTGCGTTGGTGGTTGAGGTGAAGATCAACGAGTACAAGAACTCGTCCCAGGCTAGGAGGAAGCCGAACATGGCAGTGGCGACTATGCCGGGACGGGCGAGCGGGAGGACGATCCGGAGCAGGGCGCCCAGGCGTGAGCAGCCGTCTACGCGGGCGGCGTCTTCCAACTCGATCGGCAGGCTCAGGTAGAAGTTGCTCATCGTCCACAGGCAGAACGGGGTGACGATCGAGCAGTACGTGACGATGAGGCCGAGTTTGGTGTCCAGCAGTTGCAGGTTCGCCATCGCCAGGTACAGGGGGATCACCAGCGCGATCGGCGGGAGCATGTAGATCGCCAGGAAGGCGAACAGGGTCGTACGGCGGAAGCGGAATCGTAGGCGGGCGAACGCGTAGCCGCCTAGTGAGCCGACCACCAGGGAGATGAGCGTCGTGCAGGACGCGACGATGAGGCTGTTCAGCATCGCGATCCGGAAGGTGCCGGCCACGTTGTCGCCGCCGGCCGACGAGGTGAAGATGTCGCGATAGCGGGCGAGTGTTGGGTGGTCCGGCCAGAGCGTGCCGGCGGTCAGCTCGTTCGACGGCGAGATGCTGGAGATGACCAGCCAGGCGAACGGGGCGAGCACGACTACTGCGAGGACGGCGCAGAAGATGTAGAGCACGGGAGAAGGACGGTTGCGCATCAGACACCTGCCAACTGGTTCTGCCGGAGGATGCGCAGGTAGAACATCGCCAGTGCGCCGACGGCGATCACGATCAGGTACGCGAGCGCGGCGCCGTACCCGAAGAGCTGGTTCGAGAACGCCTGCAGATAGGTGTAGAAGGCAACGGTCTGGGTGCCGGAGGCGGGGCCGCCGCCGGTCATCACGTAGATGATGTCGAACACCTTGAAGGCCTCGATCGTGCGGAGGACGAGGACTACGGCGATGCTCGGCTTCAGCAGCGGTACTACGACCGACCAGAAGGTGCGCAGCTTGCTGGCACCGTCGACCACGGCTGCTTCGTGCAGCTCGGCGGGGATCGTCTGCAGGCCGGCGAGTAGGAAGAACGCGACGATCGAGGTGTTCTTCCAGACGTCGGCGACGATCACCATGTTGAGCGCGAGGAACGGGGAGCCGAGCCATTGGGTGTCGGTGCCGAGGAGCTGGTTCAGTACGCCGTACTGGCCGTTGTAGATCCAGCGCCAGAGGGCGCCGTTGACGATCGTCGGCAAGGCCCACGGGAGCACGACGAGGCTGCGCCAGAGCCAGCGGAAGCGCAGCGGTGCGTTGAGCAGGAGTGCGACGCCCATGCCGAGAACGAGCTCGACCGCGGTCGACACCAGCGTGAAGTACGCCGTGTGCCCGAGCACCGGGTAGAAGGACGGGTCGCTGAAAACCTTTGTGTAGTTGCTCAATCCCGCGAATGGGTAGCTGCCCGGCATGGCGCTGTCGACTTTGTAAAGCGAGATCAGCAGCGTGCGGATGACCGGGTAGAGCACCACTCCGAAGACCACCAAGGCGGCAGGCAGCAGCAGGAAGACTGCAAACTTCCCCTCGCCCCGCACGACCACGGCCTTCGGCCGTGGTCGTGCGGGTTTCTGGCGGGGGGCCGGCGAGCCTGCTGTGGCCGGCTTGGTTTGTGTCTGGCTCACGACTGCAGGAGGCTGTTCGCCTTGTCGGCGGCGGCGTCTAGGGCCTTTTGGGCTGGTTTGCGGCCCAACAACGCATTTTGCAGTTCGGCCTGTAGGGCTTGGGAGAAGGCGTTGTAGTTGCGGGCTTGGGGGCGGAGGATCAGGTCGTCCAGTTGCTTCTTGGCCTGGGGGACGACGGCTGGGTTGGTTTTGACTACCGCGGCGTCGTCGTAGGAGGTCTTCCAGACTGGGAGCGAGTCGAGGGCGTACTTGTTCTGCTCGGGCTGGCTGGTGAGGAAGCTGATGTACTTGAAGGCGGCTGCCTGGTTCTTGCTGCCGGTGGTGACGCAGAGGGCCATGCCGCCGTTGACACCCGGCCGCCCGGCCGAGCCCTTGGGGGTTTGGAGGACCTTGACCTTGCCGGCGATCTTGCTCTGCTTGGCGTCGTTGGCAGCGCCGTACATGTAGGTCCAGTTGAGCACCGCGCTCGCCTGGCCAGCCTGGAAGACGCGCTGTACGTCAGCCTCGAGCGACTGCGTCGACGCCGGGTTGGTCAGCCCGTCGACGATCGTCTGCCGCATGAACTCCAACGCCTGGACCCCTCCGCCAGTGTTGAACGCCGCCTTGCCCGAGTCGTCGAGGAACTTGCCGCCCATCGCACCGAGCAACTGCGCGTAGTCGCAGACCAGCGCCTCGGCCTGCTGCCACGACCAGATCAACGGGTACTTCGCGGCGCCGGTCGCCTTGATCTTCCGGGCGCCGGCCAGCACGCCGTCCCAGGTGTCGAAGCTGGCCGCGTCGACCTTGGCGGCCTGCAGATGCGCCTCGTTGTAGAAGAAGTACTTGGTGTCCATGATCCACGGCACGCCGTAGAGCTTCTGGTCGTACTCCGCGGTGGCGACCGCGCCGGCGAGCATGCCGGACTTCCACTCACCCGGCCACTGGCTGGTGACGTCGGTGACCATCTTCTTGCCGCCGAACTCGGCCGGCCAGATCACGTCGATCAGCACCACGTCGTACGTACCGGCCGGACCGGCAGCGACGATCTTGTCGTGCAGCGCCTCGTACGCGACGAACTCCGGCTTGACCGTGATGTCCGGGTTCGCGCTGGCGAAGGCGGCCGTCATCTTGGTGATGTCGTCCTCGGAGTAGCCCGCCTGTTTCATGAACAGCGCACGGACCTCGCCCTTGCCGCTGCCCTGGTCGCCGGTCGTCGCGCCTTTGCCACCGCCGCACGCCGCCAGGAACGCTGCCAGCCCGAGTCCACCTGCCGCTTGCAGGGCGGTCCGACGGGAGAGGTTGTCTGCCATGACTCACTCCGATTCCGAGTTTGTTAGGCAGCCTGCCTAACTTATGGGAAGTATCATCAGGCTCCGAGGCGGTAGTCAAGGCTTAACCGGAGGTGACGCATGAACCGTGTTGTGAGCGGCACTCCCAGCGCGAGCGTCGTGCTGACCCAGCTGCTGACCCGGTCCGGACCACAGACCCGGTCCGAGCTCGCGGTGGCCTGCGGCTTGTCCCGTCCGACCGTGTTCGCCGCGGTCGAGCGGCTCGAGTCGCTCGGCCTGGCGGAGCCCGTGGCGCAGCGAAGTGGTCTACCCGGCCGCACTGCCACCCTGTACGGCGTACCGGCTGCTGCTGGGTGTGTCGCCGGGATCGACATCGGCGGTACGAACCTTCGGGCAGCCGTTTGCGACCTCAGCGGCGCCCCGCTGGCCGAGCTGAAGCGGTCGACGCGAGCGAAGGGGGCGGCGAGCGTCGTACGGCAGGCCGTTGAGCTCCTTGCCGAGGCGCGGGCGGCGGCTGATCGGGTGGACGTGCCGTTGCTGGCTGCCGGGGTGTCGATTCCTGGCGTGGTGAATCCCCACGATCCGATGGTCCGGTACGCGTGGAATGTCGGCGAGGACAAGCCGTACGACTTCTACTCCCAGCTGTCGGCCGCGATCGACGGACCGGTACTGCTGGAGAACAACGTGAACCTCGCCGCGATCGGCGAGCAGCGGCACGGCGCCGGCACAGAGGCGTCGATGTTCGCGGTCATCGCGATCGGTACCGGCGTCGGCGCGGGCATCATGCACAACGGCGCACTCCTGCGCGGTGCCCACGGCGCGGCCGGCGAGGTCGCCTTCTTGCCGACCGGCCACGCCCACCGCAGCGGTACGCCGTCCAGCGCCGACGAAGCAGGTGGCAAAGCGCTCCTGCGCGAGGCCCAAGCGCTCGACCCGGCGTTGAAGGACGTAGCCGACCTCTTCGAGCGTGCTCGTCTAGGCGAGCCGCAAGCCGTATCCCTGGTGGAAGACGAGTGCCGCCGGATCAGCGAGATCGTCGCCGCCATCTGCGCCGTCGTCGACCCGGAGACCGTCATCCTCAGCGGCGGCATCGGTGACAACGACTTCCTGGCCGAGCGAGTAGCCGAGCTCGCGGCCGCCCTCCCGATTCCACCCACCATCGTCCGCTCAGCCCTGGGCGACCGCGCCAGCCTGGTGGGCGCCATAGCCACCGCCACCACCCACGCCGCGACCCATCTCCTCACCCGCGTGGAAACCCCGGACTCGGTCACCGGATAACTACGGCGGGGTCATCCGGAGTTCGGCGGTGAAGGCGTAGCGGTCGCCGCGGTAGACGGACGACGTGTACTCGAAGACCCGGTCGCGGCGGTCGAAGCTGACCCCGTGCAAGGCCATGCACGGCTGGGTGCTCGGGATGTCGAGCCATTCGGCGGTCTCGGCGTCGGGCATCACGGGCTCGAGTTTCGACGTACCGGAGGCCAGCTCGATGCCGTACCGATTGGTCAGTAGCTCGTAGAGCGAACCGCTCAGATCCTCAGCTTCGAGACCCGGTACGTAGCTGCCGGGCAGCGTGGTGCGCTCGACCACCATCGGCGTCCCGTCAGCCAGCCGGAGCCGGGTGAAGGTGAGCACCGGATCGCCGACCGGGATCCGCAGCCGACGGGCGGCCGCGCGTTCAGCCTTGGCCCGGCTGAACTCCAGCGTCCGGCTCCCCGGCCGCATCCCGCGCCGCCGGATGTCCTCGGCGAAACCCATCATCCCCAGCCACCTGGCCACCTTCGGCCGGGAGGTATAGGTCCCACTGCCGTGCCGGCGGACCAGCAACTCCTCGATCACCAGCTCGTCGACGGCCCGCCGCAACGTCATCCGCGCGACATTCCACCGCACCGCCAGCTCCCGCTCGGGCGGCAATGCGGACCCCTCCGGCAAGGCGTCGATCAGACTGAGCAGCAGCGCCCGGATCTCGGCGGCCTTACCCGGCAGGGAACTGTGCATCCCTCTGCCTAACACCCCACCGGGGTCGCCCGGAACCTTTTCCAAGAGCGTGCAATTGCTAGTAGACCAATCGTGCCCGAATGGATCTCCCGAACGGTCCGGACAAAAACAAGCACGCGTGCTTGATTCTTTCCGGGCTGGGTGGGAGGCTCGGGGGACCGGGTCTAGGGCGGGAGTCGCGCGTGCAGCTGGATGATGTGCTGGCCGATCTGAGTGCTGAGAGTGTCGAGCTGGATCTGCTCGTCGGTGGGCTTGCGGTCGGTGGATGGAGTACGCCGACGCCGGCCGAGGGATGGACGGTCGCGCATCAGATTGCGCATCTGGCATGGACGGATGAGGCGGCCCGGTTGGCGGCGGCCGAGCCGGAGGAGTTCCAGGTCGAGCTACAGAAGGCTGTGGAAAACCCGGCCGGATTTGTGGACGACGGGGCTGCCGAGGGAGCCGCACTGCCGGCGGGAGAGTTGCTGACGTACTGGCGACAGGCTCGTGGGGAGTTGCAGGAAGCGCTCAAGGCGGTGCCGGCTGGGCAGAAGGTGGCGTGGTTCGGGCCGCCGATGAGTCCTACCTCGATGGCGACCGCGCGGTTGATGGAGACGTGGGCGCATGGGCAGGACGTCGCCGATGCGCTGGGGGTGACGCGGCGGCCGTCCAACCGGCTGCGGCACGTTGCGCACCTCGCAGTACGGACCAGGGATTTCGCCTATCTGCTGAACGATCGGAAGCCGCCGGCTTCGCCGTTCCACGTGGAACTTTCGGGGCCTGAGGGCGACCTGTGGAGCTGGGGTCCGGAGGATGCCGAGCAGCGGGTGACGGGTAAGGCGCTGGACTTCTGTTTCCTGGCGACGCAGCGCCGGCATCGGGACGACCTTGATGTGCACGCGGTGGGTGCCGAGGCGGACGAGTGGCTGGGGATCATCCAGGCGTTCGCCGGGATGCCGGGCAAGGGCCGGGAGCGAGGGCAGTTCGGGTGACTGCAGGAGCGACGGACCCGATTCGGATCGGGAACTCGTCGGGGTTCTACGGCGATCGCTTCAAGGCGTTCCAGGAGATGCTGACCGGTGGGCCGCTGGATGTGCTGACCGGCGACTACCTTGCTGAGTTGACGATGCTGATCCTCGGCCGGGATCGATCGAAGGACCCGTCGATGGGATACGCGAAGACGTTCCCGGCGCAGCTCGAAGGCGCGCTCGGCGAGGTACTCGATCGCGGCGTCAAGGTGGTCAGCAACGCGGGCGGCCTCAACCCCGCAGGGCTCGCGGAGAAGCTCCAAGAGATCGCGGACAAGCTCGGGCTGCACCCGAAGATCGCGTACGTCGAGGGCGACGACCTCATCTCGCGTGCGGAGGAACTCGGTTTCGGGGATCCCCTGACGGCCAACGCGTACCTCGGCGCCTGGGGTATCGCCGAAGCGCTCAAGGCCGGCGCGGACATCGTCGTGACCGGCCGGGTCACCGATGCTTCGGTCATCGTGGGGCCGGCCGCGGCGCATCACGGCTGGCGGCGCGACCAGTACGACGAACTCGCCGGCGCCGTCGTCGCCGGACATGTGATCGAGTGCGGCTGCCAGGCGACCGGTGGCAACTACTCGTTCTTCCAGGAGATCCGCGACCTCCGCCGGCCCGGCTTCCCGATCGCGGAGATCCACGCCGACGGCAGCAGCGTAATCACCAAGCACGACGGCACCGGCGGCGCGGTCACGATCGACACGGTCAAGGCGCAACTGCTCTACGAGATCACCGGGGCCCGGTACGCCGGTCCGGACGTGACCGCGCGAATGGACTCGATCGAGCTGTCCGAGGACGGCCCGGACCGAATCCGGATCACCGGCGTCGAGGGCGAGCCGCCGCCGCCGACGTACAAGGTGTCGTTGAACAGCCACGGCGGGTTCCGCAACGAGGTGGCCTTCGTACTCACCGGGCTCGAGCTGGAGGCGAAGGCCGAGCTGATCCAGCGGCAGCTCGAGCAGGACCTGGTCAAGCGGCCGGCCGAGCTGAAATGGTCGGTCCTCTGGAGCGAGCAGCCGAACGCGGAGACCGAGGAGCAGGCGAGCGTCCTGCTCAAGTGCACAATCAAGGATCCCGATCCCCTGGTCGCCGGTCGCGTGTTCACCAGCGCCGCGGTCGAGCTCGCGCTGTCGAGCTACCCGGGCTTCCACGTGACGGCTCCTCCCGGCAAGGAACAGGCGTACGGGCTGTTCACCGCCGGGTACGTCGATCCGCACCAGCTAGAGCATGTCGTAGTACTGCCGGACGGCCGGCGCCAAGTGATCGAGCCGTCGGAAGACACCCAGGAGCTGGCCGAGGCGGAAGGCGGCGCGCTCCCGATGCCGTTGCCGCAACTCGTCGCGGCTGGGCGGCCCGCTAGGTCGCTCACCCGGGAGGTGCCGTTGGGGCGTATCGCGGGAGCGCGCAGTGGCGACAAGGGTGGCGACGCGAACGTCGGGGTGTGGGTGCGGAACGAGACCGCCTGGCGTTGGTTCGCGCACACGTTGACGGTCGAGAGGTTCCAGGAGCTGCTGCCCGAGACTCGGGATCTGACCGTGACCAGGCATGTCTTCCCGAATCTCTGGGCGCTGAACTTCGTGGTCAGCGGGCTGCTGGGCGATGGAGTCGCCTCGCAGGCGCGCTTCGATCCGCAAGCGAAGGCTGTCGGCGAATGGCTCCGGTCGCGCTATCTCGACGTACCGGAGGTGTTGCTGTGAACGCCGAGCGGGAGGCGTTGCGCGAGACCGTCCGGCGGTTCACGGTCGCCGAGGTGCTGCCGAATCTGGACCAGTGGGAGCGCGACGGCGAGCTGCCGCGGGAGCTGCACAAGAAGGCCGGCGAGCTCGGCATCCTCGGCGTCGCGTTTCCCGAGAATGTCGGTGGCGGCGGCGGATCACTGGCTGACTCGATCGCGGTGACCGAGGAGCTGCACTACGCGGGCAGCTCCGGCGGGCTGATCGCATCCCTGCTGACCTGCGGGATCGCGCTACCGCACATCGTTGCTGCTGGCAACCAAGAGCAGATCGACCGGTGGGTGCGCCCGACCCTCGACGGCGAGCTGATCGGCTCGCTGGCGATCACCGAGCCCGACGGCGGTTCGGACGTCGCCTCCCTCCGTACTACCGCGCGCCGCGACGGGGACGACTTCATCGTCAACGGTGCCAAGACCTACATCACCTCGGGCTCCCGCGCGGACTTCCTGACGACCGCTGTCCGGACCGACGGGCCGGGCGCGCATGGCATCAGCCTGCTGGTGATCGAGAAGGGCACTCCGGGTTTCGAGGTGTCGCGCAAGCTGCAGAAGATGGGGTGGCTCTGCTCCGACACGGCCGAGCTGTCCTTCACTGACGTACGGGTGCCTGCCGAGAATCTTGTTGGCGAGGCGGGCACTGGGTTCGTCCAGCTCGCACAGAACTTCGTCTCTGAGCGGCTGAATCTCGCAGTACAGGCGTATGCGGGAGCGCAGCGCGCGTTGGATCTGACCGTTGAGTGGTGTCGGGCGCGGGAGACGTTCGGGCGGCCGTTGATCTCGCGGCAGACCGTGCAGCACACGTTGACCGAGATGGCGCGGCGCGTCGATGTGGCCCGGGTCTATGTGCACGACACGGTGCGGCGGGCGGAGGCGGGCGAGGACGTGATCGCCGCGGTGTGTTTCGCGAAGAACACCGCGGTCGAGGCCGGCGCTTGGGTCTGCGACCAGGCGCTGCAGCTGCACGGCGGGCTCGGCTACATGCGCGAGGCCGAGGTGGAACGCCAGTACCGCGACCAGAAGATCCTCGCGATCGGCGGCGGCGCCACCGAGATCATGACGGGTTTGGCAGCCAAACGACTGGGGTTCACTGCATGACTGTCACCGACAATCGCTCCGCGATGCTCGACAAGCTCGCCGAGCTGGAGGCCGAGCACGCCAAGGCGCTGGCCGGTGGCGGCCCGAAGTACGTGGAACGTCACCACAAGCGCGGCAAGCTGCTCGCGCGGGAGCGGATCGAGTTGCTGCTCGACCCGGACACCGCCTTCCTCGAGCTGTCGCCGCTGGCGGGCTGGGGCAGCGACTTCACGGTCGGCGCGAGCCTCATCACCGGGATCGGGGTGGTGGAGGGCGTCGAGTGCCTGATCACCGCGAACGATCCGACGGTCAAGGGCGGCGCGAGCAACCCATGGACGCTGCGGAAGGCGCTGCGATCGGACGAGATCGCCCGGGCGAACCGGTTGCCGGTGATCAGCCTGGTCGAGTCGGGTGGCGCGGACCTGCCGACGCAGAAGGAGATCTTCATCCCGGGCGGCGCGATGTTCCGCAACCTGACCCGGTTGTCGGCCGAGGGGATCCCGACGATCGCGCTGGTCTTCGGCAACTCGACCGCGGGCGGCGCGTACATCCCGGGCATGAGCGACTACGTGGTGATGGTCGACGGTGGCGCGAAGGTGTTCCTGGCCGGGCCGCCGCTGGTGAAGATGGCGACCGGTGAGGACGCGGACGACGAGTCGCTCGGTGGCGCGGCGATGCATGCGCGTACCTCGGGTCTGGCCGACTACTTCGCAGTGGACGAGCCGGACGCGATCCGGCTCGGACGGCAGATCGTGTCGCGGCTGAACTGGAAGAAGCTCGGGCCGGCGCCGGCTGCCTCGTACGAGGAGCCCTTGTTCAGCGACGACGAGCTGCTCGGGATCGTGCCGGGCGACCTCAAGATTCCGTTCGATCCGCGGGACGTGATCGCTCGAGTGGTGGACGGGTCGGTGTTCGACGAGTTCAAGCCGTTGTACGGATCGTCGCTGGCGACCGGATGGGCGTCCGTGCACGGGTATCCGGTCGGGATCCTGGCTAACGCGCGTGGGGTGTTGTTCCGCGAGGAGTCGCAGAAGGCGGCGCAGTTCATCCAGCTGGCGAACCGGGCCAATACGCCGTTGATCTTCCTGCACAACACGACCGGGTACATGGTCGGGCAGGAGTACGAGCAGGGCGGGATCATCAAGCACGGCGCGCAGATGATCAACGCGGTCTCCAACTCGAAGGTGCCGCACATCTCGATCCTGATGGGGGCGTCGTACGGCGCCGGGCACTACGGGATGTGCGGGCGGGCCTTCGATCCACGGTTCCTGTTCGCCTGGCCGTCGGCGAAGTCGGCGGTGATGGGGCCACAGCAGCTTGCTGGAGTGTTGTCGATCGTGGCGCGGGCGGCCGCGGCGGCGAAGGGGCAGCCGTACGACGAGGACGGTGATGCCGCGATGCGGGCTTACGTGGAAGGGCAGATCGAGGCGGAGTCGCTGCCGATGTTCCTGTCCGGACGCCTGTACGACGACGGCGTGATCGACCCACGTGACACCCGTACCGTGCTCGGGCTCTGCCTGTCGGCGATCCACTCCGGGCCCGTTGAGGGCACCCGCTTCGATGGCGCCAATTTCGGCGTCTTCAGGATGTGATGGCGATGATCACGTCGGTACTGGTGGCGAATCGCGGGGAGATCGCGCGGCGGGTGTTTCGGACGGCGCGGTCGTTGGGGATGGAGTGCGTGGCTGTGCATTCTTCTGCGGATGCCGATGCGCCGTACGTCGCTGAGGCGGATGCGGCGGTGCATTTGACTGGTACCGCGCCTGGGGACACGTATTTGCGTGCGGAGTTGGTGATCGCGGCGGCGTTGAAGGCTGGGGCCGATGCGGTGCATCCGGGGTATGGGTTTCTGTCCGAGAACGCTGGGTTCGCGGCTGCGGTGATCGACGCGGGGCTGACCTGGATCGGGCCGCCGGTCGAGGCGATCTCGTCGATGGGGTCGAAGATCGAGGCGAAGAAGCTGATGGCGGCGGCTGGGGTGCCGGTGCTGGCCGAGCTGACGCCGGCTTCGGTGAGCGCCTCGGATCTGCCGGTACTGGTGAAGGCGTCGGCCGGTGGTGGTGGGCGCGGGATGCGGGTGGTTCGGCGGTTGGAGGATCTGGCCGCTGAGATCGATGCGGCTTCGGCTGAGGCGTTGTCGGCGTTTGGTGATGGGACCGTGTTCTGCGAGCGGTATCTGGCTAGTGGGCGGCATATCGAAGTACAGGTGCTGGCGGATCAGCAGGGGACGGTTTGGGCTGTTGGGGAGCGGGAGTGCTCGATCCAGCGGCGGCATCAGAAGGTGGTGGAGGAGGCTCCTTCGCCTTTGGTGGAACGTACTTCGGGGATGCGGGAGCGGTTGTTCGAGGCGGCGCGGAAGGCGGCCGAGGCGATCGGGTATGTGGGGGCGGGGACGGTTGAGTTCCTCGCCGACGAGGATGGTGGCTTCTACTTCCTGGAGATGAACACCCGGCTGCAGGTTGAGCATCCGGTCACTGAGTCGACCACTGGGTTGGATCTCGTTGCCTTGCAGTTTGCGATTGCTTCCGGTGAGGCGCTGCCGGCTGAGCCGCCTGCTGCTGTTGGGCATTCGATCGAGGTGCGCCTGTACGCGGAGGATCCCGCTGCTGATTGGCAACCACAAACCGGCACCCTCCACCGCTTTGAGCTTCCTGGGTCTGCGTTTGGGCCGGGTGGGCCTCGGGAGGGGGCACCTTGGGTTCGGGTTGACTCGGGGGTTGAGAGCGGGTCGGTGATCTCGCCGTACTACGACGCGATGCTGGCGAAGGTGATCGTGTGGGGGGCTACTCGGGAGCAGGCGGCTGGGCGGTTGGCGGCTGAACTGCAGCGGGCTGCGATCCATGGGGTGCGGACGAATCGGGATTTGCTGGTTTGGATTCTCAGGCATCCGGCCTTTCTGGCTGGGGATACCGATACGGCGTTCTTCGAGACGCATGGGATTGGTGCGGCGGCGGATCCAGCGGTTGAGCGGTTGGCGGCTGTTGCGGCGGCGTTGGCGGATGCGGCTGGGCGGCGGGCGAGTGCGAAGGTGCAGCGTGGGTTGCCTGGTGGGTGGCGGAATCTGGCTTCGCAGGCTCAGCGGAAGAGCTACACGGTGGGTGATCGGCAGTACGACATCGACTATCGGGCGACTCGGGATGGCGTTGCCATCGATGGGGTGGAGGTTGTCGAGGCCCAGGCTGAGCGGGTGGTGCTGGAGGTCGACGGGGTGCGGCGGAAGTACGAGGTTGCTGCTTATCCGGGGCTGGTGTGTGTGGGGTCGGTGGCGCTTACGCCGGTGGAGCGGTTTGCGGATCCGTCCGAGCAGTTGGTGGCTGGGTCGTTGGTGGCGCCGATGCCGGGGACTGTGGTGCGGGTGGGCGTTGAGGTTGGGGACAAGGTGACGGCGGGGCAAGGGCTGGTGTGGTTGGAGGCCATGAAGATGGAGCACACCATCTCGGCGCCGGCTGATGGGGTCTTGGTGGAGTTGAGCGTCACAGCTGGGCAGCAGGTTGAGGTGGGGGCGGTACTGGCCGTCGTACAAGTTGAGGAGAACGCATGAGCTTCGTCGAGTCCGAGGAACGCCGCGCGCTCAGGGCGGCGGTGAGCGAGCTGGGGAAGAAGTACGGCTACGCGTACTTCAACGAGCGAGCGCGCTCCGGCGGGCAGACGACCGAGCTCTGGCAGGAAGCCGGCAAACTCGGCTACCTCGGCGTGAACCTGCCCGAGCAGTACGGCGGCGGTGGCGGCGGTATGGCCGACCTGTCGATCGTGCTGGAGGAGCTCGGCGCCGCGGGCTGTCCGTTGCTGATGATGGTCGTGTCGCCGGCGATCTGCGGCACGGTGATCACCCGGTTCGGCACCGACGGGCAGAAGGAGCAGTGGCTGCCGTCGCTGGCCGACGGGACGACCACGATGGCCTTCGCGATCACCGAGCCCGACGCCGGGTCCAACTCGCACGGGATCGCCACGACGGCTCGGCGTACCGGGGACGGCTGGTCGTTGTCCGGGCGGAAGGTCTACATCTCCGGCCTCGACGTGGCGAAGGCCGTGCTCGTCGTCGGGCGGACCGAGGACGCGAAGACGGGCAAGCTCAAGCCCGCGCTCTTCATCGTGCCGACGGACGCTGCGGGCGTCGAGTTCCGGCAGATCGAGATGGATCTGATCAGCCCGGACAAGCAGTTCTCGCTCTTCCTCGATGACGTCCAACTGCCCGCCGAGGCGCTCGTCGGCTCCGAGGACGCCGGCCTGATGCAGCTCTTCGCCGGGCTCAACCCGGAGCGGATCATGGCCTCGGCGTTCGCGATCGGGATCGGCCGGCACGCGCTCGGCAAGGCGGTCGCGTACGTCAAGGAACGGCAGGTCTGGAAGGTACCGATCGGCGCCCACCAGGGCATCGCGCACCCGCTCGCGCAGAACAAGATCGAGCTCGAGCTCGCCCGGCTGATGATGCAGAAGGCCGCCGCCCTGTACGACGCCGGCGACGATCTCGGCGCGGGTGAGGCGGCCAACATGGCGAAGTACGCCGCCGGTGAGGCGACCGTCCGGGCCACCGACCAGGCCGTCCAGTCGCTCGGAGGCAACGGGATGACCGTCGAGTACGGCGTCGCGTCGCTGGTCGCGGCCGCGCGGGCGTCCCGGATCGCGCCGGTCAGCCGGGAGATGATCCTGAACTTCGTGGCGCAACACAGTCTGGGCCTACCGAAGTCCTACTGATTCCGTCATCGTTCCTCCAACCGTCGTCGTGTAGAGAGGACCCCGCCCGTGGTCATTCAGAGTCAGTACCCGCCGATCGAGATCCTCGACGCGCCGATCCACGACGTGGTGCTCGGTCGTGCGCAGGAGTACGGCGACCGGATCGCGCTGGTGGACGGCGTCAGCGGACGGGAGATCAGCTACGCGCAGCTGGACGGGATGAGCCGGCGGATCGCGGCCGGGTTCGCCGAGCTGGGCATCGTGCACGGCGACACGATCGCGTTGCACAGCCCGAACACGATCATCTATCCGGCGGTCTTCTACGGCGCGACTCGTGCGGGCGCCACGGTGACGACCGTCAACGCGCTCTACACGGCAAGCGAGCTGCACAAGCAGCTGGTCGACTCGAAGGCGAAATTGCTGGTGACGATTTCGCTCTTCCTGCCGGTGGCGACCGAGGCGGTGAAGGACACCGACGTCCAGGAGATCCTCGTCTGTGACCAGGCCGAGGGATACCGGTCGGTGCTCGAACTGCTCGCCTCGACCGGGCCCGAGCCGGTGGTCGAGATCGACCCGGCGAACGACGTCGCGGTACTTCCGTACTCCAGCGGCACGACGGGCGCCGCCAAGGGCGTGATGCTGACGCACCGCAACATCGGCACGAATCTCACCCAGGCCGAGGCGATGTTCGACCTCGACGAGGGCGAGCGGATCATCGCGATCCTGCCGTTCTTCCATATCTACGGGCTGAGCGTGCTGATGAACCTGCCGCTGCGGCTCGGCGCGACCGTGGTGGTGCTGCCGAAGTTCGACCTGCAGCAGTTCCTGACCGTGCTCGACGAGCAGAAGATCACCCGGGCCTTCGTCGCCCCGCCGATCGTGCTGGCGCTGGCGAAGCACCCCGCGGTCGACGGAGTGGACCTGTCCTCGCTGAAGTACGTGACGTCCGCGGCGGCTCCGCTCGACGGCGACCTGGCCGAGGCGTGCGCCAAGCGGCTCGGGTTGCACACGATCCTGCAGTGCTACGGGATGACCGAGCTGTCTCCGGGGACGCACGCAGTACCGCAGGACGACATCGCTCCTCCGGCCGGCGCCGTCGGCAAACTGTTCCCGTCCACCGAGATGCGGCTGGTCGGTGCCGATGGCAACGATACGGACGAGGGTGAGATCTGGATCCGCGGACCGCAGGTGATGAAGGGCTACCTCGGCCGGCCCGCGGAGACGGACGCCACCGTCGACCCGGACGGCTGGCTGCACACCGGCGACATCGGCCGGGTGGACGAGCGCGGGTACCTGTACGTCGTCGACCGGCTCAAGGAGCTGATCAAGTACCACGGGTACCAGGTGCCGCCGGCCGAGTTGGAGGCCGTGCTGCTGACCGACACCCGGATCGCGGATGCGGCCGTCATCGGCGTACAGGCCGATGGCAACGAGGTGCCGAAGGCGTTCGTCGTGCCGATGCCGGGCGTGGAGCTGACCGAGGCGGACGTGATCGAGTACGTCGCGGAGCGCGTGGCACCGTACAAGAAGGTCCGTCAGGTGGAGTTCATCGACGCTGTCCCGAAGGCCGCGTCGGGCAAGATCCTGCGACGCGAGCTGAGAGCACGGGAAGCCACGCGTGAGTGAGGTCCTGCGTGAGCCGCAGCAGGATCGGAGCCGGGCGACCCGGCAGAAGCTCCTGGAGGCGGCGCTCGAGTCACTGTCACAGGTGGGCTATGCGGCGACCACTGTCGCGGTAGTGGCGGCTCGGGCCGGTGTATCGCGTGGGGCGGCGCAGCATCACTTCCCCACGCGGGCGGACCTGTTTGCGGCGGCAGTGGAGTACATGACCGAGGTGCGGCTGGCTGAGATCCGCGAGCAGGCTGTCGGGCTGCCTAGTGGTGAGGGGCGGACCGAGGCGATCGTCGGGATGCTCGCGGACGTCTACACCGGACCGCTGTTCAGAGCTGCCCTGCATCTGTGGGTAGCGGCATCCACTGAGGAGCCACTGCGGCAGCAGATCGTCCGGCTGGAGGCGCATGTCGGGCGGCAGGCGCACCGGGCGCTGCTGGAGGTACTGGAGGTTGAGGAGCGCACGCCGGGAGTACGGGAGACCGTGCAGGGTGTGCTCGACATGGCTCGCGGGCTGGGGTTGGCGGACCTTCTGACCGACGACGCGGCGCGACGGCACGGCATTGTGCGGCAGTGGTCCCGGATCCTCGACCAGGTACTAGCGGGTGCGCGTTAGGTTGCTGCGGTCGGCTCTGGCAGCTATCCGTTGATCTACCTTGGCGGCCAAGGCGTCTGGGTCGCACTCGGCCAGGTGGTCGCGCACTAGTAGGTGGATGAAGGCGTACTCGCCGCGGCCGGTCTTGGTGAGGACGTAGCGCTCGGCGGCGTACCGGAGGAAGGCAGCGCGTCGCCACGGCAGGTAGCCGCTCCACCGAAGCAGGAGGCCGTGCAGACCCCGCGACAGGGGCCCGGCAAAGAAGGGCGCCCGTCGGCGCCAGGCCTTGGACGCGACGGTGCCTGCCGCGATGCCCAACACCGCCTCGGGACCAGTGGTCCACCACAGCGTCGCTCCCAGAGCCACCGCGATCAGCAGGCCGGCCAGTGCGCCACCAAGGGTCCACTTGCCCATCCGCCAGCGAACGCCGGGGCCGTCCTGGTGTTCCCCCTTGCTGTGCGGGTAGACCAGGTGGTCCATCGGCAGCGCCTTCACCAACCGGATGCCCTGGGCAACTATCAGGCCGATCGCGCAGCCGGCGACGAAATCCGCGCGGTCGTCGACTGCGGCGAAGAGGACCGCGCTCGCCACGGTCACGCCGACCAGCCGGACGGTGAGCAGGAGCCGGCGCCGGTTGTTGCCGGAAAGGATGTACTCCAGGCCGTAGGACGCCCAGACCACCACTCCCTGGAACGCAAGGCCGAGCCAGGGCGGCAACCGCTCGGCGAGAGCCGTGACGGCGAGGACCGACACCAGCCCGGCGATCATGCCGATACAGATCATCACCGCCAGCAGTTGGTGTCTCGGCTGGTTGCGGCCTTCCTGGAGGATCCACCAGGTCTGTGGGCGCACCTGGACCATCACCAGCGCGGCTACGCAGACAGCGAGCCCGGCCGATCCGCCGTACAGGGCAGTGGCGCCCGCTGCGGCTCCTGCGGCCAGACCGGCGAAGAGGCCCGGCAGGCAGATCATGTGGGCCAGGTAGCCGACGGCGGGGAGGACCAGGCCGTACCAGCCGTTGGGTGTGAGGCGGCGCGGTACTTCGATACGGTCGCCGGCCCTGGTACGCGTCCACCATGCGAGGCACCAGAGCGACCGGACCGCGGCACGGGACTCGAAGTGTGAGCTGCTCGGCCGGTAGCGGGCCAGGACCTCGGAGATGAAGGTGTCGAACAGCTCTCGCCGGTGGTCGGCCAGCACTCCGCCTGCGATGTCACGCGCGTCCCTGCCCTGGTAGGCGAGGGCCATGACGTTCAGCATCAGCGGGGAGTTGACCAGGTCCCACAGGTCGTCGTCTCGCTCCATCGCTGCCAATGCACCGGCCAACTCTTCGCCACCGGAGGCGAAGTAGTCGAGTACCTGCTCGCGGCTGAGCGGGCGGATGCGGACCGCGCCGTACAGCTTGAGCTTGTGCTGGAGTGCCTCGTACTCCTGGATGCGGCAGGTCACGGCCACCTGGCCGATCAGGTAGCGCTGGCCCAGCTCGGCCAGTACCGGAGCGAGCTTCTCCTGGTGGGCAAGGGCTACCTCGTCCAGGCCGTCCAGTAGTAGAGCGAGGCGTCCCTTGGTGAGCCAGACCCGGCCTACTGCGGCAGGGATCTGGTACCGGGTGTTGAGCTCGGCGAGAAGCCAGCGGACGAAGCCGGCCAGGAGAGAGCTGTCGCCGGGGTCGTCGCCCTCCTCGCGCGCAGTAGTGGCGTTCCAGCTGGCGAGGTCGACTACTACCGGGATCGGGCTGTTCGGGTTGGTGTGCGCTTCGGAGGCGAGGGTGCGGGCCAGCTCTCGGAGCAGGGTGGTCTTGCCGGCGCCAGGGGCTCCGAGGATGAGCATGGAGTCCTGGAGGTCGTCGAAGGCCGCAGCGATGTCTGCGTCCTCGCGGACCTCGGTAATGCTGCTGTTGAGCGGCTGGACGAGCAGGTCGTACGGGCGGATCACCGCCTCCGGGCTGATGTCGAGCGCCAGGGCGAGGCGGGTCTGCGAGGCCAGCGAGCCGGCAAACCGGTCGGCGAGGTAGCGGTCGACACGGGCGAGGGCGTTGGGGCGGTTGCGCGGCTGGTCTGCTGAGCGGGCCGAGAGCCCGACGGTGCGCCGGCTCCGGTACTGCGCGAGTCCGGTGGCGATCGCGACGAGCCAGAGCACCCCGATCGCGGGCCAGGTCCAGCCGACGTACGGCTCGAGGAACCGTGGGGCGGTCCCGCCGGTGCCGACGTTGATCGCGATCGGCAGCAACACCAGCGTCAGCGAGATCGTCACCACCAGCACGACCACCCGGACCAGCCCGTGCATCCTCACCCACGGAGAGTACCCACGCGGCAGCCCCACCGCCTCCAGTACCGGAGCGTCCAGCTATTGGCCATCACCTACGGGAATCGGTATCCCGTCACGTAAGTTGTGTAGCTGTTATGACTACTGAGCGGATCGACCGGGCGAGTGTCGGGCTGCGGTCGGAGCGGGGACCGATTCTGCTCGCCGTGATGCTGAGTGTCGGGCTGGTGGCGATCGACGCGACCATCCTGGCGACGGCCGTACCGTCGGTGGTCGAGGACCTGGGTGGGTTCACCCAGTTCCCGTGGCTGTTCTCGATCTACCTGCTGGCCCAGGCGGTCTCGGTACCGATCTACGGCAAGCTCGCCGACCAGCGCGGCCGCAGACCGCTGATGCTGTTCGGCATCCTGCTCTTCGTGCTCGGATCCGTGCTCTGCGGGTTCGCCTGGAGCATGCCGGCGCTGATCGCGTTCCGGCTGATCCAGGGGCTCGGGGCCGGCGCGATCCAGCCGATCGCGATGACGATCGTCGGCGACATCTACTCGGTCGCCGAGCGGGCGAAGGTACAGGGCTATATCGCCAGTGTCTGGGGCATCGCCTCGTTCGTCGGCCCCACCCTCGGTGGCGTCTTCTCCGACTACATCTCCTGGCGCTGGATCTTCTTCGTCAACGTTCCGCTCGGGCTCGCGGCCGGCGTGGTGTTCTACCGCCGGTTCAAGGAGAACGTCGTCCGGACCACCCGCCACCAGATCGACTACGCCGGTACGATCCTGCTCGCCGTCGGCGGCTCGCTGCTGCTGCTCGGGCTGCTCGAGGGCGGGGTGATGTGGTCCTGGGACTCGTTCACCAGCATCGCGATCCTGGCCGTCGCCGTGCTGCTGCTGGTGACCTTCGGCTTCGTCGAGCGCCGCGCGGCCGAGCCGATCCTGCCGTTGTGGGTGCTCAGCCAGCGCGTACTGAACTCCGCCAACTCGTCGGCTCTGCTGGTCGGCGTCCTGATGATCGGCCTGTCGACCTACGTACCGCTTTATGCACAAGGCGTTCTCGGGACGTCGGCGCTGGTGGCGGGCTTCGCGCTCGCGGCGATGACGCTGGGCTGGCCGATCGCGGCGTCGCTCGCCGGCCGGATCTACCTGCGGATCGGCTTCCGCTGGACGATGGCGATCGGCTCGGTCTTCGTCGTGATCGGCTCGGGCCTGCTGCTCACGGTCAAGCCGTCGAGCTCGGTCGTCTACCTCGCCTTCGCCTGCTTCGTGATCGGTATCGGCCTCGGCTTCTCCGCCTCGCCGGGCGTGGTCGCCGCGCAGTCATCGGTCGAGTGGACCAGCCGCGGCGTGGTGACCGGCGCCAACATGTTCGCCCGCTCCGTCGGCAGCGCGGTCGGCGTCGCCATCTTCGGCGCGGTCGCGAACGCCATGGTCGCCAGCCGCCTCGGCGACAGCCACGACAACCTGGAGAACCTACCCGCCTCGGTCCTCGCCCCCGCCATCCACGACGTGTACTACGGCGCTGCCGCGGCCGCGGTCCTGCTAGTCGTAGCCGTCATGTTCATGCCCAACCGCGTCACCGAGATGCCCCGCAGCTAGCTCGTCAGGGCGAGCAACTCGTCGCGGCCGGTGACTCCGGTCTTGCGGTAGGTCGAGCGCAGGTGATCGTTCACGGTAAGGACCGACAGGTCGAGCCTGCGGGCGATCTGCTTGGCGGCGAGGCCGTCGGCGACGAGGCCGAGAACCTCGGACTCACGGTGGGACAGCCCGGACCAGGCCGCGAACGCCGGGAGCACCTGCTGGACATTGGCCGGCTGGATGACGACGGCGACCTCTACTGGTGCCACTGCAGACCGGCTACCGCTGAGCACCAGCCATCGGCCGTCCTGGGTGCGTACCCGGCACAGCGCGTCCGGTCGGCCGGCACGAGCCGCTTGAGCCACCTCGTGCACCACCCGGGTCACGTCGTCGAAGTTCAGGCCGTCGGACCTCAGATACCCCAACCAGGTCTTGGCTTCAGGGCTCACGGAGAGGAATTCGCCGTCTCGGCCGACCAGGACCACCCCGGCCGCGGCGGGCACCGGCTCTCCGCTAGTACGGCGTACCTGGTGGCGGCGCACCGCAGTACAGAGTGATCCTGCCAAGTCGGCCGCTACCTCAGCGTCGACGTCGGTGAACGGGTGGCGGCGCTCGTCGCGGAACAGGGACAGCGCACCCCAGTACCGGCCACCGTCGACCAGGACGAGCCGGAGCTCTGACCTGAACCCCTGCGGGCGGAGTATCTCGTGCAGTCGCGGGCTGCGGGGCTCCGGAGCCGCGCGGAAGGCGAGTACGCCGACATGGCCGGGCCGCCTGATCAACTCGGTGTAGCGGTTGAAGTCCTGCTCGACCGTCTCGTTCAGGATCAGCCGCCGGGTCGCGACCTGCAGGCCGTTCTCGGCATACATCGTGCAGCGCAGCTGGGTGATCGGATCGACGGCGAACAGGTAGTAGCCGTCGAACCCGACCGCGCCGTTCACCGCCCGCATCACCTCTTCGGCGAACGGGGTGCCGGGCAGCGTCGCAGTGTCTGCGATCAGTTGCCGGGCAGCGCGAACGGTAGCCCCCATGCGGCCATCGTGACACCCGGGCGGCATCCCGAGAAGTAGGGAGTGTGGGCGAGGTCGTGGGGCGCTGACACTTCGAGGAATCGAAGGGGGAATTCATGAACACCGAACTGACCCGCCGCGAGGTCGGCCGCTTGACCTTGATCCCACTGGCGGCATTCGCCGGGCTCTCCGTGCCGGCAGTGGCGCAGGCGACCGGGCCTGGCAGGAACGGCCGGCTCGCCTACGCGGCGCAGACCAGCTCCGGTCTCCAGCTCTTCACTGTCCGCGCGGACGGCAGCGGCGTACGGCAGATCACTCACGTTGATGGGGACGCGGCTCACCCGGACTGGTCGCCGGATGGCCGCCGGATCGTGTTCGAGTTCGGGGGCGAGAGCCATGCGGGGGTTTTCCTGATCAACCGCGATGGGTCCGGGCTGCGGGATCTGACGCCGACCGGGTTCCAGGGCAATCCGGCGTTCACGGCTGACGGTCGGCACATCGTGTTCGACTCCGAGTCCGGCAATATCGACATCTTCCGGACCGACGGCAGCGGGCGGCGGACGCTGACGCACAACCCGTTCCCGGGGGTCGGGTACGACACCGATGCCAACGTCTCGCCGGACGGCCGGTTCATCACCTTCGTCCGGACCAGGGTGCCCTCGAAAGAGCAGGCCCTGTTCTCGATCCGGGTCGACGGGAGCAGGCTGCGCCAGCTGACGCCGTACTCGCTGGATGTGGGGGTCAAGCACGACTGGGCTCCGGACAGCTCGCGGATCGCGATCATCGCCAATGCCGACCATCAGCCCGCCGGGACGTCGGCGAACGTCGCGACCATCCGGCCGGACGGGTCCGGGTTGCGGATGCTCACCAACTACAGCGGTGGCGAGGTCAATGCGTTGACCGGCTCCTACTCACCGGACGGCTGCTGGATCGCCTACCGGCTCGAGGACCACGGCAAGTTCTCCCTGATGAAGATGCCGGCCAACGGGCATGGCCGCCCGCGACGCATCCTGTCGCTGCCGGAGGCACCGCGGTTCATCGACTGGGGAGTTGCCTAGGCGCCGCGGGACTCTGCTAGGCGGCGGAGCCAGTAGCGGAACCAGGATGGGCCGTAGGGGATGTAGACGCGGGTGGGGAGGTCTCGGGTGTGTAGGTCGTCCAGTACTTCGGGGCGGATGCCTAGTAGTTGCTCGACGGGGACAGGGCCGGCTGAGAGCAGTACTGCCTCGCGTAGGCGGCCGTCGTGGGTTGCTAGGGACCAGCGGGCTTTGCTGGCTGCCAATTGGTGGGCCAGGCGGAGGTACGCGATGTCTGTCTGCTCGCCGTACGGGTAGGCACCGGTTGGCTCGACGTACGCGCCTTTGACTAGGCGGATCTGTACTCCGGCCGCTGTCAGCGCGTCGATGTCGTCGGGGGAACGCTGCAGGTTCGCCTGGACGGTGGCGCCGATGCGGTCCGCCAGGCCGCGGCTAGCCACGTCTAGGACGCAGTGGAGGATCTTGTCGGTTCGGGCGGTGTCCTCGGCGCCGATCTGGAGCAGGCGGCCCGGTGGGAGGGCTTCGGCGATCGTGGCGACGTGGTCGGCGGCAGTGGCGGGGTCCACGTCTAGTGCGAGGTGCGACAGGTCCAGCGACAGCCAGACGTCGGCGGGTGGCTCGGGGAGGAGCTTGGCCAGCTCTAGGTACTCGTCGACTACATGGGCGGCATCTGCCGGGTCGGTGGACATCTCGCCGAACAGGTCGACGCTGATGCCGTGGCCCTTGGCTACCTGGGCTGCGGCGACTTGGAGTGCCTCGTCGCGAGTTCGGCCGGCGACGTACCGGGAGGCCGCTCGCCAGGCGTTCTCCTCGCCGCCGGGGATGCCCTTCACTAGTTGCTCGAGTCGTTCGTTGGTTGCCAGCTTGAACAGAATTGCCCGGTCCGCACGCATGCCGTCCACTCTGCCAGCGCCTCAGGTCTAGGGTCCGTGGGCATGCGGGCAGTGGACTGTGTTGGGGCGTTGATCCGGGATGAGCAGGGGCGGGTGTACGTGCATCGGCGTACTGCGCAGCGGCGGTTGTTGCCGGGGATCTGGGATGTCGTGGGTGGGCATCTGGAGGACGGGGAGACGCCGGAGCAGGCGCTGGCTCGGGAGGTCGAGGAGGAGACGGGGTGGCGGGTACGGGAGATCGTGGCGGCCGTCACCGACTGGGAGTGGGAGTACGAGGGGCGGGTGCGGCGGGAGATCGACTACCTCGTCGCTGTTGACGGGGACCTCACGCGGCCGCGTGAGGAATTCGGGAAGCACGACGCTGGCGCCTGGGTCGGGCCGGCTGACCTGGAGTTGCTGATGGTCAATCGGACCGACGGGGATCGGCGGTTGCGGGACATCGTCGCGTACGCCGTCCGGACTCATTTGACGGAGCGCCTGATGTTGGTCCCGATCACGGGACCGGATCAGGTCCTGCCCGGACATGCGGCGGACCTGGAGCGGCTGCACGGCGATCCGTGGGTTGCGGAGTGGTACGACGAGACCTGGTCCGCCGAGGAGTCGGTACGCCGGGCCGCCGGGTTCCAGTCACGGTGGGAGACCAACGGCGTCAGCAAGTGGATGGCCTACGAGCGGTCCACCGGCTCACTGGTCGGACGCGGCGGGATGGAACGGATGGACCCGACCGCGGAGGTCACCGCAAAGATCGCGACGCTCCTTGATGACGATGCTCTGTGGATAACTGATCGGCTTGAGCTTGGGTGGGCCTTGCTGGGCTCGGCTCGCGGGCAGGGGTTTGCGACCGAGCTTGGTCGAGGAGCGCTCGAGTACGCCTTCGGTGTGCTGGGCGCTCGGTCGGTGATCTCTTTCACCGAGCGCATTAACACAGCGTCCCGCGCGGTGATGGAGCGGCTGGGGATGAAGTACGTCGGCGAGATCCAGAGCGATGGATTGGTCGAGGGTCGGATTGGTGTCCACCCGGACGCTCCGTTTGCGGTGTACGTCGCTACGGGCGGTTGAGGGCGGAGACGAAGCGGGTGAGGAGGACAGCGAAGGTTTCCTTGTCGGCCTCCGGCCAATCGGTCATCGCCTCGGCGAAGCGGGTTCGGCGATAGGTGTGGACGGCGGCCAGGCGGTCGTGGCCGGCCTGGGTGAGGACGAGGTTGGTTCGCCGACCGTCCAGTTGATCTGCTTCCCGGCGTACCAGGCCTGCGCTGACCGCGGCGGCGACCAGCTTGCTCGCGCGCGGCTGGTCGACGCCGAGCGCCTCGGCGATGCCGTTCACGCCCAGCGGTTCGGCGCCCGCCGCCTCGATCGCGTCGATCACCTGCTGACCGGAGTCGTCGGCGACCCCGGCCGCGCGGGCGAACAGCTTCTTCGCCTGGCGCCGCCGGATCGTCACCATCGCCGCCTCGACCTCGGCAACGGGGTCGACCATCAGCCCTCCAAGATATATGCTCATTGACATGCACATGTCAGATGACAATAAGCCTATCGGATGGTGGCTGAAGGAAGTGGACCGGCTGCTCGAGCTGTCCTTCGAGCAGGTGCTCGCGGCGGACGGTCTGAGCCGGCGGCAGTGGCAGATCCTGAACGCGGTCCAGGGAGAGGCGCCGGTTGCGGTCGCGCTGGCGCCGTTCCTGTCCGGCGATGCGGCCGAGCTGGCATCGTTGACAGGTCCGCTGACCGAGCGCGGCTGGCTCGACGACGACGGGCTGACGCCGGCCGGAGTGGCCGCGCATGCGCAGCTGAGCGAGAAGGTCGGGGCGCAGCGCCGGCGGATCACCAACGGGATCGTCGACGCGGAGTACCTGCAGACCGTCGACGTACTGCGCCGGATGGCGGTGAATCTCGGCTACCGCCCCGGAAATGGCTCCGCTGCGTGACCGCCCAGGCGCGGCGGTCACACAGCGGATCCGGCCACCTCGGAGTGTGGCTCCTGGTGAGGTGTCAGGAGCCACACGTGCCCTCCGCCGGAGCTCGGGGCTCCGGCGACGGACACTGCCCCGCCCGGCCCGAGGTGTCGGCCAGGAGGTGGGTTTGGAACGGCTGGGCGGCGGCGATACAGGGACTCAGCCGCCAGCCCAGCCGGGCTGGTGGGCGGTGCGGTCCGGAGCTGAGGATGCCCCGGACCGCACCTGAGGTTTCGTCCGGAGCTGAGGAGTGCCCCGGACCTTCGATCGCTGACCCTGGACGTGAGGAGACCCCAGGAGCAGCTCCGGGTCTGAGGAGGACCCGGAAGTCTTTTGAACTGTTAAACGTCCGCTTCTTGCTGCGGGCCGAGCAGGTCGTTGGTGACCTTGAGACCGGCGAAACGGCGCCGCATCGCCTGCTCGTAGCGCGCTGCCAGCGGTGCTTCTGCCACGTACTGCGCGATCACATGCTCGCCGAACCAGACCCGCACTCGGCGCCGGTGCTGCCTCGACGTCATTTCCGCAACAGTCACTGCTTGCTCACCCCGTAACTCTCAGCCCTTGCAACCAGTTGGACTTACTGGTTGTCATGGCAGTAATGGTGCACAGACCGACCGTGACCGCTCTAGGACCTGGAGAGGACCTTTGCCGGACCTCTTCCGGACCTCTGGCGGACATCTGGGTGACTGCACCTTGTAGTGGGGCATCAGTCGAGACAACGTCTTATCTGACGTGAACGGGAGGAACGATGGCGGGTAGGTATACGCCTAGAACGGTCCTGGCGCACCTGATCCAGCGCCGGAACCAGACCTACTCCGAGATCGTCGCCGAGTTCGTCGAGCTGGGTGGAACCATCACCGAGCGGCACCTGCGGCGCCTCGCATCGGGCGAGCGGGCAGGGACCACTCCACAGACCCGGCGCACCCTGCAACGCATGTTCGGCAAGCCGGTCGAGGAACTCCTCGCTCCGTACGTCCCCGAGCAGGCCGCCCAGGTGGTGCCGGCGCCTGCGGCAGGTGGACGGATCACGACAGGTAATGAGATGGAGGTACTCGACATGGCTGCCAGCCGTGCGCGGGCTTTCGCCCTCGCGGCCCAGACCGGTCTCGGAAGCGAGGCCATGGAACAGGTGTACGACGACGTGAGACACGTCGCGAAGGCCTACCCGCAGCGCCCGCTGCCGGAAATCCTCGGCCAACTGGTCGAGACGCAGGACCTGGTCTTCGCGTTGCTGGAGAGCCGGCAGCGTCCGGAACACCTGCGGCAGCTGTACTTCCTCGGCGGCGTGACCGGTGGCCTGCTCGCCAAGGCGTCCCACGACCTCGGCAACCCGCACGCCGCGCTGACTCAGGCCCGGACCGCGTTCCTCTGCGCCGACAACGCCGACCACCACGGGCTGCGCGCCTGGGTCCGTGGACTGCAGTCACTGGTCTCCTACTGGGCCGGCAACCCGCACGACTCGGTCCGGTACGCCCAACTGGGCGCCGGGTACGCCGAGCAGGCCAACAGCACCACCGGCGTCTGGCTCCCGGTGAGCGAGGCCCGCGCCTGGGCCGCGCTAGGCAACGCGGACGCCGCCCGGGCCGCCCTGGTCCGCGCGGAGAACGCGTGGGGCACGGTCCAGGCCGACGAGCTCGACGAGATGGGCGGCCTGTGCACCTTCGGCCGCAACCGCCAGCTGTACTACGCGGCCGACGCGCTGGCCTGGCTTCCGGGCGAGCGTGAGACCGCGGAACAGTATTCTCGGCAGGCAGTGGATGCCTACACCGACCAATCGCACCCCGAGTGGGCCTTCGGCGACGCCGCCGGCAGCCACGCCGCCATGGCCATCACCCGGATCGCGAACGGTGAACTCGACGGCGCCGCCGACGCACTCGCGCCGGTCCTCGGTCTGCCGACCGAGCGCCGGATCAACGGTGTCGTGCACTCGGCCCGCCGGGTGCACCAGGCCCTGCGGCAGTCGGGCCACGCGGAGGATGCCCGCGACCTGCAGGAAGAGATCGAGATGTTCACCCGGACGCCGATGCAGACCTTCCCGCGGTAGCAGGCGGGATGGATCCACTCACCGGCGATGGCACCAGGCTCCGCGAGTTCCGGGCGGACGACCTGGACGACTTCTATGCCATCGTCGGTGACGATCGGGTGACCAGCTGGATGGCGTTCGACAGCCACACGCCGGAGTCCGCGGAGAAGATGCTCGCCGGAATCCTGACCCGGTCCGCCCAGCAGGACCGGCCCGATTACATGCTCGCCGTCACCCGCCTTGACGACGACCAGGTGATCGGGTTCGCCCGGCTGGCGCCCGGAGTCCACCGGGGCGGCAAACTCGCGTACGGGATCGGCGCCGACCACTGGGGTCACGGTCACGCGACCGATGCGTCCCGGACGCTGCTCAGGTTCGCGTTCGGTCAGCTCGACCTGCACCGGGTCACCGCTGCGATCGGCCCGGAGAACCTGGCTTCGATCGCGGTGGCGAAGCGGCTCGGCTTCAGCTATGAGGGTCAGCTGCGCCACCACGTCTTCACCAACGGCGAATGGCGCGACTCAGCGCTCTACTCGCTGCTGGCCACCGAGTTCCCGGCCGGCTGACGCCGGCGGTTGATCCGGACCGCGATCCGGCCGGCGACGAGAGCTGACAGCACTACGGCTAGCAGCACGCCGATACCGCCGAACGGCATGGAGCTGACTACGCCCAAGGGGCCGTCCGAGGTCCAGGCGCCGCCCACCAGCCCGTTCAGGTAGAACAGCAGCAGCCAGGGCACCGAGTTGATGGCGAGCGCAGCTCCCCACGAGCGGTGGCCGGCCAGCAGCAGGACGACGGCGACCACGATCAGGGCTGTGCCGAGCAGGACTCCGAGGCCGACCCGCAGCGAGTCCTGGCCAGGCTCGCGATAGAAGAACCAGTGGTCGGACTGGACCGACAGCGCGGTCATCAGCACCGCGCCGATGGACGGGCTCGCGACAAGCAGAGCGAACCGACCACGCGAGCGGCGGGGCGTTGGCGAGGTGCCGGCTGACTTGGATCTTGCTGGGTGGCCCGCGGCTGCGAGGGTGGCGATCACGGCGGTGAAGAGCAGGATCGTGCCTGGTGGCCGGGTGAAGCCGTGGGATTCGGCCAACTGCTGGATCGGCAGCCACATGATCGCGAGCGCGCTCATCGCGCTGACTGCCGCCAGCCAGCGCGCAGCGATGGCGCGGTCGAAGACCATAGCGATCGCGGCGAGCAGACCGGCGAGGAAACAGAACAATCCGGTGGTCACGTTGGCGACGGGCGAGTTGGTCATCCCGGTCTGCGGGTCCCAGGGCGCCCACTCACCGAAGATCAGGAAGGTGCTGCTGATCGCGGCGAGCAAGGTCACCGCGATCACCGATACACGATTGCGGATGCCCCGGATCAGAGTGGGCGGACCCGACTGGGTCAGGCGGACCCGGACGGCATGGGCTGCCAGGTTGAGCAAGTCTCTGGGGTCGGCGTGACCGCGGGCCTCGGCGGAGTCGAGCAGCAGGCCGAGGGCCTCCTCGCCGTGCTGCTCCCGCCACCAACGGGGGTAGCAGCTGAGCACTCCCCTGTACAACGCGCTCATGCCGCACCCCCCGTCGGGCGGAGCCGGAGCCGGGTGATCGCCTGGTCGGCGTTCGCCCGCAGGCGGGCGGCCTCGGTGGTCAGTGCCTCGGCGCCGGAGTCGGTGAGTTCGTAGTACCGGCGGAGGCGGCCTTCGACGACCTCCTCGCCGGCCGGGCGGACCAGGCCCTCCTCGCGGAGGCGGTCGAGGGCTGCGTACAAGGTGCCGGGGCGGAGGGTGACTCGGCCGCTGGACAGCGTGGACACCTCGTTGATCACGGCGTAGCCATGTTTGCGGCCGTCGGCCAGCGCGGCCAGGACGAGGAACGTCGGCTCGCGCATCTCGGTGGAAGGCATACCCTGAACGATAGTCAGTTCATCGGTATATGACAACCATCGGTACATAGGGCGACAGTTCATCCGGTGCACATCTTCGCGTCATGACGGGCCTTGACAGTGTCTTGTCAGCACAAGAAAGGTTCCCGTCATGACCGAGCAGCAAGTGCCTGAGTGGGCCGATCCCGAGGTTCCTGAAGAGGCATTGGATCCGCAGGGGGTGTCTCGGCGCGGGTTGATCCGGGGTGCCGGGCTACTGGGGGCAGGGTTCGCGGCTGCTGGGATCAGCGGCGTCGCGGGAGCCAGTGAGGCGGCGGCCAGCACCAGTACCTCGCACGGGGATCCGGAGTTGGTGTATCTGGTGGGGGACCATCACGTGCACACCCGGTACAGCCATGACGCGAAGTACGACTTCACCCAGCATGCGCAGCGCGGGGCGCAGTTCGGGCTGGACTGGATGGCGTTCACCGAGCACAGCAACTTCGGGCACGCGGACAAGGGCGCAGCCGCGGAGAACGCCGAGGTGCTGAAGGCGCGGTCGGAGAACCCGCGGATGCTGATCTTCCAGGGCCTCGAGTGGTACATCCCGGCCGCGGAGCACGGCACCGTGCTGGTCGCGCCGGGGCCGAACAACGTTGCGCTGCTCCAGCAGTTCGAGCGGGAGTACGACGGCAAGCTGACCAACCGCTCCGCCGATACCCCCGAGAACGAGCTACACGCGATCAAGGCGCTGCAGTGGCTGGCCGCGCAGAAGCGGAGCGGGTTCGTCGACGACGTACTCGTGCTGGCCAACCACCCGCTGCGGCTGGGCATCGACTCGCCGCACGAGATCAGGGCCTGGCGGGACAGTGGCGTGATGATCGGCATGGAAGGCGCGCCCGGTTCGCAGGGCGACGCGGATCCGGCCTGGGTCGCGTACCGCGGGACGACCAACTCGCAGCGCGGCGAGTACGTGAACAACCCGGGCACCGGCAGCTTCCCTGGGTACCCGAACGATGCGTACCGCACGTACGGCGGCTTCGACTGGGCAACGGCGACAGTGGGTGGACTGTGGGACGCCATGCTCGCCGAGGGCAAGCTGTTCTCGATCACCTCGAACAGCGACAACCACCGGACCATTTGGGACACCTGGACCGACGGGGTGTTCCCACCCGGGCAGAACTTCGACTCGCTCGGGTGGAAGCCGTCCCCGACCGACTCGGGTACTCCGCAGGCCGGTAGCGACTTCTGGCCTGGTCAGTTCAGCCGGACGCATGTGGGCGTGACGAAGTACGGCTACCTGGACGTGATGGCTGGACTCCGGGCCGGGCGGGTCTGGGTGGATCACGGACAGCTGGTTGACGGCATCGACGTACGGGTGGCTCCGGCCGGGTCGTCGCAGCGCGGGGTCACGCTGGGCGGGCGGTTGAAGGTACGCCGTACTGAGCGGCTCGAGTTGCGGGTCACGGTGACCAGTGCGACCCGTCCGAACTTCCACGGGCTGCTGCCGCAACTGGCTCACCTGGACGTCATCCGGGGCGTGGTGACCGGTACTGCGCCTGACAAGGACAGCTGGCGGGCACCGGACACGCGAGTGGTCGAGCAGGTCGACGTACACCGGAAGACCGGGACCTACACGCTGCGCATCCCGCTTGGCCGGGCAGAGCGGTCGCACTACCTCCGCCTGCGCGGCAGCGACGGCAGGCGGAACGGTCCTGGCTACCTGGGCCGCAAGATCGACCCGGCTGGGCCGATCCAGCACCCGAACGGCGATGGCGATCCGTGGCTCGACACTTGGCTGTACACGAACCCTGTGTTCGTTGACGTCTCCCACTGATGGTCGGGGGCTTGGAGTGGTGGGCAGACTGGAGTCATGTCCGCCACTCCGCAGGAGAACCTGTTCAATCCGTTGAGGGACGGGCTTGCCCGGATGATCCTGACGAAGGTGGCCGGGCCGGATCCACTGGCTGAGCGGTCCCGGGTTCACGACACCCCCGGGCCTCGGTGGTTCGCGCCGGACCGGCCGATCCGGCGCGTGCATGGGGACGCCTCGATGTTCGCCGGCGGGCTCCGGGCACTGCTGCTGCAGTCGCTGCATCCGTTGGCGATGGCGGCGGTGTCGGCTCACTCGGGCTACCGGGGTGATCCGTGGGGACGGTTGCAGCGGACCAGCTACTTCCTCGCTGTGACGACGTACGGCGCTGCAGCCGACGCGGAGGAGGCAGTGGCCCGGGTACGCGGGGTGCACGAGCGCGTGCGTGGGTCTAGCCCGGATGGTGTGCGGTACCGGGCGTCTGACCCGCACTTGCTCAAGTGGGTGCACCTGGCTGAGGTGGACAGCTTCCTGGCTGCGCATCGGCAGTACGGGGCTGTGCCGCTCGACAGTGCTGAGAGGGATGCATACGTCGAGGACACTGCTCGGGTTGCTCGTGCGCTGGGCGTGGTGGAGCCGCCGACGACTCAGGCGGAGTTGGGGCAGATGTTGGAGGAGTACCGGCCGGAGCTGCGCGGTACTACGGAAGCGCGGCAGGCGGCTCGCTTCATCCTGGTACATCCGCCGGTACCACTTGCTGCGCGGCCGGCGTACGCAGTACTGACTGCTGCGGCCGTCGGGCTGCTGCCCTGGTGGACTCGGTGGCCGTTGCGGTTGCCGCTCTTGCCGCTGGCCGAGGGCACTGTCGTGCGGGCCGCCGGCGAGGGGCTGACCCGGACGATTCGGTGGGCGTTGGCGTCACCGACGCTCGAGGCGGCGATGAATGTCGACAAGTCTCCCTTGACGGACTAAGGCTTGCGGGCGACGCCGCAGTACAGGATCTGGCCGGCGCCTGCTCGGAGGCCGGCGGCCGGCGTCTCTTCGAGCACGGCCTCGGGCGGCCACCAGTCGTAGAGGCGGACGACGCCCGGGTCGAGGATCTCCAGGCCGTCGAAGAACGAGGTGATCTCGGCCGGGGTGCGGAAGCGCAGGGACGGGAACTTCTCGTGGAACTTGTCCTCCAGCTCCGTGGACAGCCGGGCCGCTTCGCTCCCGTCGCGCGGGTTGCAGGCGTGGCTGATCGCGAGGAACGAGCCGGACGGCAGCGCGTCGACGTACGTCCGGACCAGTTCGCGGGTCTTCTCGTAGTCCTCGAGGTGGTGCAGGACCAAGGCCTGGATCATCCCGACCGGCTGGCCGAGGTCGAGGTTGTCCGCGACGATCGGATCGGCGAGCAGCTTCTCGGGTTCGGTGAAGTCGGCCGGTACGAAGAACGTCTGGTCGTTGTCGACCAGCAGAGCCCTGCCGTGCGCGATCACGGCCGGGTCGTTGTCGACGTACACGACCTTGGCGGCCGGATTGATCTGCTGCGCGAGCTGGTGGGTGTTCTGCGCGGTCGGCAGGCCGGAGCCGAGGTCGAGGAACTGGGTCACCTGCGCCTCGCGGGTCAACCACTCGACGACGCGGCCGAGCCAGCGGCGGTTCTCGCGGGTCCAGTCGGGTAGCTCGGGAGCGATCTGGAGGATCTGCCGGACGACGGCGCGGTCGGACTCGAAGTTGTCCTTGCCACCCAGGAACGCGTCGTAGACACGCGCGACGCTCGGCTTGGTGGCGTCGACGCCGGGGGCTACGACGGGATCCTGCCTCGTCGGGTCCGGCATTCAGTAACCTCGCTTCGCTCGCCCCCGGTAGTTTTCCCCCTGGTGCGAGGCTAAACCGGACCGGCGGTCATCCCCCGGGCGGCGACGAGGTCTTTGCACGGTTTTGCGGTGATTCGCACTGTTTTGCGCTGAGAGGTGCGCCCGGAGCGATGAAAGGCGCCGGACGCCGGTAGTTTGGTCCTGTGCCGTTGCGCCCGAACCGCCCGCTGCCTCTCGCTACTCCGGCGGGGGTCGAGGTGCTGACCAGGATTCTGACCCAGGGACCGATCCCTAGGGTCGAGATCGCCCGGCGCACCGGACTCTCCCAAGCCGCCGTCACCAAGGCGGTCGCGCCGCTGATCGAGGCGGGCTTCGTGACCGACCAGCTGATCGCAGTACCGGCTGACGAGGTGAGTGGGACCCGGGTCGAGCTGGGGATCGGGCGGCCGGTGAGTCCGCTGACGGTGGTACCGGACAGCATCTCGGTGATCGGGCTGAAGGTGACGCCGACCGATCTGATCGGCGTGACGACGGACTTCCGGGCGGGGATTCGCGCGGTACGGCACCAGCAGGTGACCGACACGTCGGCGGAGTCGGTGATCAAGCGGCTGGCCGAGCTGGCCAAGGAACTGATCGAGACGCTCGACGATCCTGCCGACCCGGCCGGGCCGCTGATCGGGATCGGGGTCGCGGTCTCGGGTGATGTCGACGCTGCCCACGGGGTGGTGCGGGACTCGCCGTTCATGGGGTGGCGGGACGTGCCTCTTGCTGCCTTGCTCTCGGATCAGCTGAAGGTGCCGGTTGTCGTGACGAACGATGTTCGCGCGCTGACGGTTGCTGAGCACTGGTTCGGCGTCGGGGTCGACGCGGATTCGTTCGCGGTGGTGACGATCGGGTCCGGGGTCGGGTGCGGGCTCTACATCAACGGCGAGGTGGTGTCCGGGGCGCACGGGGTCTCGGGCGAGCTCGGGCATCTGCCGTTGGCGCCGGGGGATCTTGTCTGTACTTGTGGACGACGGGGTTGTGTGGAGACGGTCGCGTCGTCGGACGCGATTCTGGCGCGAGTACGGGAGACCACTGGTCAGCCGGACCTGGACCTCGCCGGCGCGATCGACCTGGCCCACAACGGCGACGACCACGCCCGCGAAGCCTTCGACCGGGCCGGCGAAGTCATCGGCTCGGCCCTGGCCGCCATGGTCAACCTGGTAGGCCCCGAACTGGTGGTCATCGCCGGTGAAGGGGTCGCCGACTACGACCTCTACGACCAACGCATGCGCCAAGCCTTCGCCGAACACGCCTTCGGAGCCGCCGGCGACTGCCGCCTGATGCTCCGCTCCCACACCTTCGACGACTGGGCCCGAGGCGCCGCCGCCACGGTCATCCGCTCCTACGTCCGAGGCGAACCCCCACTCAGCCGCTAACCCGCGCTGCACACCACCGCCTACCTCCCCGCCGCCACCTCCATCCGGCCGCTCTTTCGCGGAGATTCTCAGTGGGCACTTGGGGTGGTTATTAACCCTTATCGGGGGTATTTGGCTCCCATTCCTCAGGCTCGCGCCGAGATCTGACTGCAGGCCGTCGCCGACGATCGGCACCCTCGTCTCCAACCTGCGGCGCTACAAGCCGACCACCCGGCCCGTAGCTCCCTGCCTCCTATGTCCCGCTCGACAGGAGGTACTCGCCGATCCGCCCTCTCCCCACGCCCAGCCGGCGCCCGACGGACGCGCCGAAACCGACTACTTCCTGTCGAGCGGAACACATCCCAGCCGCGAGCACCTCACCTTGCAGACCCACGAGGTGACGCATAGCGTCACGAGCCCGGTGAGGGCGTGGGTGGGCCGGGCAGTCTGCTTCGTGGTGCGAGCTGGCGCCCGGCGCCACGAGCCGGGGGCCGGCCGGGTGGTGTTGTGGCGAGGGGGAGCCGCTTCCGCCGTTTATCCAGCTCGCGAGGTGACGCGAAGCGTCACGAGCCTAGGTGGGCGCAGTGCTGCGGGCCTCGCTGTACTACAGAACGCGAGGTGGCGCGCAGCGCCACGAGCCCGACGGCGAGGTGCGGGCCTGTTCCCTGCCGCGAGGTGGCGCCCAGCGCCACGAGCCCAGGCGGGCGGTGTTGCCTGAGCCTGCTCTGGAGTGCGAGGTGACGCGAAGCGTCACGAGCCTGACTGGAGGTGCGGGCCGAGGGCTGTGCTTCCTGGCGCGAGGTGGCGCGTAGCGCCACGAGCCCTGAGGTGGGTGGGCTGAGGTCGGGCTGCTTCGAGGTGCGAGATGGCGGCCAGCGCCACGAGCCGGGTGGGCGGGTGGTGGTGGGGCGTGCGGGGCCGCCCTTCCGGGTGGGGGAAGGGCGGCGCCGGGGTGGCTAGTTGCGGGCGGCGGCTAGCTGCGGGCGGCGGCTAGCTGCGGGCGGCGGCTAGGATTTTTCGCCAGACTTTGCGGTAGGACTCCAGGCCGTCTTCGGCTAGGGGGCCGGTGGGGCCTGCGGTGATGGAGACTCGTTCGGGGATGGTGCCCCAGACGGGGATGTTTTCCTCGGCGTACTGCTGCATGGCTTCTTGGTAGGAACGCGTGTAGGTGCGGGCCGAGCAGATCACCAGGCCGACCGGGATTTCTTTGGGGACCAGCTCCAGGACGGCCTTCACCCGTGGGGTTTCTACGCCGCCTACTCGGGTGGGGATGACCACCATCCGGGCTCGTTCCAGCGCCTTGTTCAGGAGGCGTTCGTGGGAGGGGGGCATGTCCACCACCCCGATGCCTTCCGGTGGCACCCGGTCCAGCGCCTTCGTCAGGAGCCGCTCGGTCGGCGCCTCGGCGATCTCGATCCTGGCCAGGTGCTCGTCGTCGGAGTCGGCGATCCAGTCCGCGGCGCTCCCCTGCGGGTCGGCGTCGATGAGGGTGGCTGTGCGACGGTTGGAAGATGCCAGCGCGGCCAAATACACCGACGTGGTTGTCTTACCTACCCCGCCCTTCAGTGCAGCTGTCACGATGATCATGGAACCGACGCTACCCGGTCCGGCCACATTTCCGGCGTGTCGTCGGCGTTGCTCGCGCGCCGCGTGATAATTGCCGGTGGCCCCGAACAAGCTCAACGGCCCTTCAACCTGTACGCCGGAGGTCTCCTTGCAGGGTGAGTACTCAGTCGACCTAGCCAGCCGCGAGCGAGTGTCGCAGGATGCCGGGAGGTACCGGACGAAGGTGCCGCAAGGCGTGCTCCGGCCGGCCTCCGTCGAGGACATCCAGGAGATCGTCAGGCGTTGCGCACAACAAGGCATCCCAGTCGTCGCCCGCGGTCTCGCCAACACCACCGACGGCCAGGGCCTCACCGACGGCGTGCTGATCGACATGACGGCGCTCAACACCATCCACGAGATCGGCGACGACTACGCGATCGTCGACGCCGGCGTCGACTGGCTGCAGCTCACCAACGCGGCACACGCGAAAGGGCTGGCTCCACCGGCACTCACCGGCTTCCTCGGGCTCACCCTCGGCGGCACGCTCTCGCTGGGTGGGATCCCACCGGCGATCCAGTCGGGGGGCCAGGTCGACTCGGTGATCGAGCTGGAGGTGGTCACCGGCACCGGCGAGCTGCGGACATGTTCTGCTGAGCACGACAAGGAGCTCTTTGAGGCCGTGCTGGCCGGGCTGGGACAGTACGGGATCATCACCAGAGCGACTGTTCGGCTGGGGATCGCGCCGGAGCGGGTGCGGGGCCATGAGCTTTCGTATTCGGAGATGAGCGAGTTCTTCCGGGATTTCCGGACTCTGCTGCACCGTTCAGAGGTCAGCGAGTTGTACGGCGAGTTCGGCGACGGCCAGCACCTCAGCGCCTTCACCTTCCACGAGACTGCGACGCCGCCCGACGACCAGCACGTACTACGAGATCTCACCCCCACCGAAACCGCGATCAGCGACAACGACTTCCTCCCGCACGTCACCCGGATCGACGTCGCGGTCGAACAACTCCGCGAAGCGCTCGACTGGGACCACCGGGCCAAGCCCTGGTTCACCGTCTGGCTACCGGAGACGCACGCCGAGCGCTACGTCACCGAGGTGGTCCAAGGCCTCACCCCCGACGACATCGGCGACGGCGGCTTCGTCCTGCTCTACGCCCACCGCCGCGCCAAGCTGACCCGGCCATCGCTTCGCCTGCCGGAGCAAGACGACAGCGACTGGGTCTATCTCTTCACCCTGATGACCGCCACGGCCACCTTCAGCGAAGACCTGCTGGCGAGGAATCGCCGCCTGTACGACCGGGCCCGCGCGCTCGGCGGCACGCGGTACCCGATCGAATCGGTCGCCTTCACCCAGGCCGACTGGGCCGACCACTACGGCGACCGCTGGCCACACCTTCAACAGGTCAAGCACACAACAGACCCGGCCGGAATCCTGACTCCCGGACCGGGCATCTTCTAAGACCTACTTGCCGAGCCAGGCGTCGACCTTGGACTGGTTGTCCTTGACCCACTTCTCGGCGGCCGCGTCCGGGGTCATCTTGTCCTCGGCGATGTACTTCGCCACCACGTTCTGGTCGTCGTTGGTCCAGTTGAACTTCTTCACCAGGTCGTACGCCGGGCTGCCCGAGTCGGCGAACTTCTTCGAGACGATCTTGTCCAGGTCGTACGGCGGGTAGTCGCAGGCGACCTTCGCCGGAACCGCATCACAACCGGCCTTGTAGGCCGGCAGGTTGATCTTCGCCAGCTTGACCTCGTCGAAGAACCACTGCGGCTGGTAGAAGTAGGCGAGCAACGCCTTCTTGTTCTTCTCCGCGTCCCGGAAGGCCTGGATCAGCGCGGTCTCGCTCCCGCTCTGCACCACCTTGTAGTTCAGGTTCAGGTTCTTCACCAGCGCCTCGTCGTACGTCACGTACGACGGGTCGCCGTCGAGCAGCTGGCCCTTGCCGCCGGACTCCGAGGTCTTGAACAGGTCGGCGTACTTGTTCAGGTTCTTCGAATCGGTGATGTCGGGGTACTTGGCCGCCATCCACGGCGGCACGTACCAGCCGATCACGCCTTTGACCCCGGTGGACCCGGCCTCGACCGCGACCTTGTCGGTCTCGATGTACTTCTTCTTCAGGTCCTCGTGACCCCAGTTCTCCAGGTTCACGTCGACCTCACCGGTACCGAAGCCCTGCCAGGCGATCTCTTCCTTGAGGTTCTTCTTCACCACCTTGCAGCCGAGCTCCTTGGTCGCGACGTACGCGACGACGGCCGCGTTCGCCTCGTACCCGACCCACGGGCTGACGGTCAGGTTGAAGGTGCCGCACTCCTTGCCACTGCTGCCGGCGGCCGGCTTGTCGGATCCGACCTTCGCACCGCCACAGGCAGTCAGGGCCAGCGCCAGGGCGGTCAGCACTCCAGCAGTACGGAGCTTGTTGGTCACCACAGGTTGTCTCCTCTAGATCTTCCCTTGTACTTCCGGGTACGCGCGGCCGCGGCCTGCGTGATCCGGTCGAGCATCACGCCGAGCAGCACGATGGCCAGCCCGGCGGCGAGTCCCTTGCCGTACAGCTCGCTCTGCGCGAAGCCGGCGGCGACGTCGTACCCGAGTGCGCCCGCGCCGACCAGGCCGCCGACGACGACCATCGAGAGTACGTAGATCAGCCCCTGGTTCACCGCCAGCGTGATCGCCCGGCGGGCCACCGGCAACTGCACCTTGCTGATCACCTGCCAGGTGCTGGAGCCGACCGAGTTGGCCGCCTCAACGGTCGCGACCGGCACCGCTCGGATGCCGTCGGCAACGATCTTGGTGGTCACCGGTACGGCGAAGACGACAGCCGCCGCGATCGCGGTGAACCGGCTGGCCCCGAACAGCGCCAGGAAAGGTACGAGGTAAACGAACGGCGGCATCGTCTGGCCGGCGTCAAGTACAGGCCGGAGCCAGCTGTCCGCGCGATGGTTGCGCCCGGTCCACACGCCGAGCACGAGCCCGACGGCGACGACCACGACGGTGGCGAGCAGCGTCGACGCCAACGTGACCATGCTGTCGTGCCACACCCCGGTCGCAACCAGCAGACCAAGACAAACAGCAGCCGGTACTGCGCCCCGCCAGCTCCCCAGCAGGGCGGCCAGCGCGACGATCACCGCAGCCACCAGCCACCAGGGCGACTCGGTCAGCAACCCCTCGAGCGGGTTGAGCACGCCCTTGGTGACCGCGTCGCGGACGCCGTACGTGAACCCGCCGAAGACGTCCTGCACCCAGTTGGTGGCATCAGCCGCCGCGACCGCGATCTTCGAACCGACATTCGCACCGGTCGGGAACTCGGCCGCCCACACGTAGGTCCGCGAGAACCAGACCGCCACCAACACGGCCGCGGCACCGACGCCGAGCAGCACCTTGCGCCGCAGGCTCGCAGTACGCCAAGGCCGGTCGCCGGCAGCAGTGGTCACCCGGTCGAGCACGATGGCCAGTACGACGATCGCCAGGCCGGCGTTGAACGCGACACCGACGTCGAGCGTCTGGAGCGCCTTCAGCACCGTCTGCCCGAGACCGGGCGCGTCGATCAGCGCGGCCACCGTCACCATCGACAGCGCGGCCATGATCGTCTGGTTGATGCCGACGACGACCGTACTGCGCGACATCGGCAGCAGCACCTTCATCAGCGTCTGCCCACCCGACGAGCCGAGCGAGCGTGCCGCCTCGACACTCTCGCGCGGTACCGAACGGATCGCGTGCGCGGTCAGCCGGACCACCGGTGGCGCGGCGTAGATCAGCGTCGCGATCGTCGCAGCGGCCGGGCCGATCGCGAAGAAGAGCGTGAGCGGCGCGAGGTACACGAAGGTCGGCAGCGTCTGCATCAGGTCGAGGATCAGCGTCGCGACCTTGAAGACCCGATTCGACAGTCCCGCCCAGATACCGAGCGGGATGCCCACCAGCAGGGCGAGCAGCACAGCGGCGATGGTCAGCGAGAGCGTGTCCATGCTCTCCTGCCACAACCCCTGCAGCCCGAGGAAGGTCAGCCCGCCCGCGGTCAGCAGCGCGACCTTCCAGTTCCCGAAGGCCCAGGCCAGGTACGCCGAGACCGCCACGACCCCCAGCCACCCGATCACCGGAACCGGCCGCCCGTACGACGGTTGCGAGATGACCGCCTGCAGCAGGATGACGAGCTGGTCGACGGCGCCCCGGATCCCGTCGAGGACCACGTTGCCGCTGCCCAGGAAGTCGCGATGGTCGGTCAGCCAGCGGTGCAGCCCCGTGGTCTCCTGCCCGCCGAGCGCGAGCGTGTTGACGCCCTTCAGCACGAACCAGGCGGCGACCCAGACGACCAGCAGGACGCCGACGATCACCCCACGCCGCGGCTTGCGGACGTGGAGCTCTACGTTGCCGGTGATGGACGCCATGTCAGGCGGAGGTGTTCCGGTCCGCGACCACGGCGAGGATTTCCTCGTCGCCGATCACGCCGAGCAACTGTCCGTCGGCGACGACCTTGACCGGGTGCGGCGACTCCAGCACCTGCCGGGTCGCCTCACGGACCAGGACGTCGGGGCCGAGCTCGAGGTTGGCCAGCTCCTCGCCGTCGCGCGGCTGGCGGACGATCCAGCGCAGGGTGAGGACGTCAGCCCGGGGGATGTCGCGGACGAAGTCGCGCACGTAGTCGTCGGCCGGAGCCCCGACGAGCTCGTCGCCGGTACCGAGCTGGACCGCTTCGCCGTCGCGCATCAGCAGGATCCGGTCGCCGAGCTTGAGCGCCTCGTTCAGGTCGTGGGTGATGAAGACCATCGTCTTGCCGACCTCCTGGTGCAGCCGGACGACCTCGGTCTGCATCTCCCGGCGGATCAGCGGGTCGAGCGCGGAGAACGGCTCGTCGAAGAGCAGCACGTCCGGGTCGCAGGCGAGCGCGCGAGCCAGGCCAACCCGCTGCTGCATGCCGCCGGAGAGCTGTTCGGGGTACAGGTTCTCGTTGCCACGGAGGCCGACCAGGTCGATGACCTCCTGTGCCCGACGCTTGCGGTCCGGCTTGCTCTCGCCGCGGACCTCGAGCCCGTACGAGACGTTGTCGATCACCTTGCGGTGCGGGAGCAGCCCGAAGTGCTGGAAAACCATCGAGAACTTGCTCCGGCGCAGCGTCCGCAGCCGCTTCTCGTCGGCGGCGCGCAGGTCCTCGCCCTCGAAGAAGATGCTGCCGGCCGTCGGCTCGATCAGCCGGGTCAGGCAGCGGACCAGCGTCGACTTGCCGGAACCCGACAGGCCCATCACGACGAAGACCTCACCAGGGGCGACGTCGAAGCTCAGATCGCGGACGGCCGCGGTGCAGCCGGTCTGGTCGAGCAGCTGGGCGCGACTGAGCGCCGCCAGCTCCGGCCGGCGGGGGACCCGGGCCGCCTTCGGCCCGAACACCTTCCACAGACCCTGGATCGACAGCAGCGCCTCGCTGTCCTGCAAGTCGGGGTACTCGAGCTGAGCGGTCACTATGGTTCACCCTCGCATCCCGGCCACCGGGTTCGTCGTGAACCGCCGACAATATCGAAGCCCTGGTTCCCTGATTCCCCCGACGGGTGTCTGACACTGCAACCTTTACCTGGTCTTACCCCGGGGTCACCGCGGCAAAAGCCCTTGGCGGCACGGTTATGTCACAACTATCAGGGCTGGTACGGCGGTGCTTCGCCCCAGCCCCAGTGGGGAACCGGGGCCTTCGGCGGCGGGGTGGCGCCCGGCTGCGAGTTGGCGAGCGCGATGCGGGTGCCCCACTCGATGTACGCGACGAAGGCCGAGCGGAACTCCGGATCGGCGGGGAGGCCGGCCGGGTCAGCGCTGGCGGCGATCAGGGCGGCCCAGCGGGAGCGCTGCTCCTCCGTGAGGCCGAGGTTCAGGTGATGACCGAGCATCGCGGGGTAGCCGCCGAGCTCATCGGTGTACCGGCTCGGGCCGCCGAACACCTCGCCCAGCCAGATCGCCACGTGCTCCTTGTGCTGGTCGCTCATGTGCGCGAAGACCGGCGCGAGGATCGGATCCACCAGGACCTTGTCGTAGAACACCTCGGTCAGCCGGCGGAACGCCTCCGCACCGCCTGCCCACTCGTATACCGTCGGCGTAGTCATGTAATTATGTAAGCATCCTCAGCGGGTCAATGCACGGGCGATTTCCAGTTGATGTGGATCGACCTCGTCCTCGCGCTCGTCCTCGGCGCCGTCGAGGTCCCAGAGCACGTTCTGCAGGATCCGGACCATCGTCCAGCCGACGGCACGCTCGCGCTCCAGCCCAGTCACCTCGAGCATCAGGTCGAAGCGTCGCCGGATCGCGTTCTGCAGGTCACCGGTCGCCACCAGGTCGTCCCAGCGGTTGTGCAGCACCGGCAGCAGCTCGAAGCACGGATCGCCGGCGAGCGGCTTCGGGTCGATCACCAGCCAGGGCTTTCGCTGGGCGGCGAGCACGTTCTCGTAGTGGAGGTCCCAGTGGAGGAGTCGGTCGCCTGGCTCTTGGACCAATTCAGTCGCCTGTGCCGCGTACCGGCGTACGAGGGACTGTTGGTCGGGGTCGGCCAGGCGCGGGATCAGCCTGGTCGCGTCGGCCAGCATCTCGGCGACGATGTCGTCCAGCCGCCGCAGCCCGGGCGGAGCCGGTACTACGCACAGCCGGCCGAGCAACTCGGCCAGGATCGTCGTCGCCTCGGTGTCGTCGGGGACGTCGGCGAGCGAGCGTGGTTCGAGCCGCTCGAGCAGGATCGTGGCGGTCGCGGGATCGTCGTCGAGCACCTCGACCACGTCGTCGGTGCTCCAGGTCTTCAGGCCGAGCGCCTCACCCTTGTTCTCGTCGGTGAACGGCTGGAGCTTGAGCATCGCCGGGGTGCCGTCGGCGCGGACGACCGGCAGGACGACCGAGGCCATCCCGTGCAGAGGCTTGCCGTCGAGGCGCAACTGCCAGCTTTTGAGGTACTCCGCCGCCAGCGCGGGCGAGGCCTCGAGCCACGCGAGTTGGTCGGAGAGGGTCTTGTAGAGCGGGGCCGGTACTTCGAAGAGCGCGGTCATCGCTGGCAACTTTAGGAGCCTGTCGGTCTCTGTGCTTGGGTTTTCCGGGTGAGCTCACTCGAGGCAAGGCAGCGGCAGGCGCAACTGGTTGTGTCGTTCATCTATCTCGGCATCCCGCTGATCTTCCTCGGCCTGGTCCTGTGGATCACCGCGTCCTCCGATGAGGGCGCGGTGAAGTGGGTGGGTGCGCTTGTTCCGCTCGCGGCGCTGGCCGTCGGGTGGTGGCGGCTGGGGAAGAGCCGCTACACGCCTGCTCGCTGGCCTCAGGCCGGGTTCCTGCTCGGGGGCGTGACGGCGCTGTTCACCACGTTCGATGCGGATGTGCTCGGCGCTGGCTCGCTGGCGCTGTGGTCGCTGCCGATCACGATCGTCGGTACCATCCTCGGCTCGGGCTTCGGGCGCTACGCCTTCCGCGCTTTGATGAGCCCGGCGATCGCGGAGCTGGCGGATTCGGAGTACGAGTTGAGCTTCCGGATGCGCGGGCTGACCCGGCTGCGGCTGTCCGTCGGGGCTGACCGGGTCACGTTGCACGAGCAGATGGTGCTGCAGACCGTTGACGGACAGAGCACCGTACGGGAGAAGTCCTACCCGCTCGCCGCTGTCACCGGAGTCCATGCGGTGACGCTGTCGGGCGCTGAGCGGCTCAGGTACCCGGTGGCGATGAAGCTGGCTCCGGCGAGCAGCCCCGGCCCTGCGCTCATCTTGCAAGCGCAGGGCGAGGACTGGGTACTCCCGCAGAACGAGGCGCCGGCCATCGCCGAGATCCTCGAACGGCGGATGGCCCGCTGAACCTGGTTCAGCCCTTCAAGGCGGCCTGGCGGTCGGGGGTGGCTTCGGCGAGGAGTTTGCGGACCCCGTCTGCGTCTGCGTCTGCGCCGTAGACCGGTGAGCCCGGCTGCTGGCGCCAGGAGTCGGCGAGGGTGCCGGTGTCGACTGCGTCGAAGCCGAGCTCGTCGATCAGGCGGAACACCTTCTCCTTGGCCTGCTGGTCGTCGCCGGCGACCGGGAGCGCGATCCGGCCCGGCGTGCCGGACGCGACGCCGTTCTCCAGCAGGTGCTGGGACATGATGTTGTTGAAGGCCTTGATCACCGGCTGCCCGAGCTGCTGGGCGACCCAGGCGCTCTCGGTCCGGCCCTCGTCCTCGATGCCCGCGATCCGGCCGTCGCGCTGCGGGTAGTAGTTGCCTGTATCAACGACCACGAACCCCTGGGCCGCACCGTCGAACAGCCCGGCCGGCAGCGCCGGCACCTTGCCTTCGGGAATGGTCACGACGACGAGCTCCGCGCCGTTGGCGGCTTCGCTCACCTCGACCGGGGTCGCGCCGGTCTCGGCGGCGAGGTCTCGCAGGGACTCGGGTCCGCGCGAGTTCGCCACCGAGACGTCATGACCGAGCGCGCTCAGCCGTCGGGTCAGGGTGCCACCGATGTTGCCGCTGCCGATGATGCCGATCTTCACGTCTGCTCCTCTGAAGTTGTCCCCCAGAGGCGACAACGCCAGAGCAGCTGGGAATCATCCGGCCGGACGGATCAGTTGCCGGCGGCTTCGCGTTCCTTGCGGGCGGTGTCGGCCTTCTCGGCCTGCCAGCCGTCCTCGTTCTTGCCGAGTCGCCAGTAGCCGGACAGCGAGACTTGGCCGCGCGGGAGCCCACGCTCGCCGAAGAGGTGCTTGCGCAACCGCAGTACGAAGCCTGCCTCGCCGTGGACGAACACCTGGACGTCGCCGGGCGGGAACTCCAGCGCCTCGACCAGCGCGACCAGGCCGTCGCCGCGTTCGCCGGTCGCGCCGGCGCGGTGCACGTAGGTCAGCTCGACCTCGCCGGAGCCGCTGAACTTCTGCTCCTCGGTCTCGTCCTCGACCTCGACGAACACCTTGGCGTGCGCGCCCGCCGGGAGGCCCTCGATGGCGGCGCCGATCGCCGGCAGCGCGCTCTCGTCACCGACCAGCAGGTGCCAGGCGGCGGTCTCCTGCGGTGAGTACGCACCACCGGGACCGTTGAACCAGAGCTTGTCGCCAGGCTGAGCGGCCGCGGCCCACGGACCGGCGATGCCCTCGTCACCGTGGTGGACGAAGTCGATCGTCAGTTCCTTGCCGGCCTCGTCCCACGAGCGGACGGTGTACGTCCGCATCGTCGGCCACTGGTCGGACGGCAGCTTCTCGCGGACCTCACCCATGTCGAGCGGCTCCGGGTACTCCACTCCGGGCTGCAGGAAGAGGAGCTTCACGTAGTGGTCGGTGGTGCCGTTGTCGACGAAGTCGTCGCAACGCAGCACCACCCTGATCATGTGCGGGGTGACGCGCTCGGTCCTGAGGACGACCCCCAGCTTGGCGCGGCGGTTACGGGGTGCGGGGGTACTCACGCGAGCACGGTCCTCTCGACGGTCGGGCGGAATGAGTTAGGCATACCTAAGTTAGGCTAACCCACTCCGCCCAACGGCCCTCAGGTCCCGCGGATCACGAAGGTCTTGCTGGCTCCGGCTTGGTAATAGGCGAAGGCCGGCAGGTACACCCGGTAAGTGAAGTTCCCGACCGACGGCGGCTGCGCCGTCAGCGTGATCCGGCCACTCTGCCGAACCGTCGAACTGCTGACCCCGCGCCACACGGAACCGTAGAGCCGCTGCAGTGTCACCGGGCGCGGCGTCGGAAAGTACGCCCCTTTGACAGAACCGTTGACGAGTACAACCTCGCCGACGGGCGCGCTCGTCTTCACCGGTGCGGCGCTGACGATGCCCGGCCGGAGCGGGTAGAAGTGGAAGGCCAGCTGGTCCACGTACGGACCGCGGACGCGGACGCAATGGTTGACGTCTCCCCCCGAGCCCTCGAAGTTCGTGACCAGGAGCCCGGCCGTGTTCGTGTATTTGGATCCGGCGTCGTACTCGGCGCAGAGGTTGCTCCGGACGACCTGCAACAGGATGCGGGTCCCGTAGGCCTTACCGGTCGCGGAGTCGTAGATGGCAGCTCTGACTTGGTACGCCGCGTTGAAGGGCACCACTCGCGGGACCACCGAGACACCGATCTTCGGGATGTGGACGCCACGGATCGCGATGCTCGGGCCCGCGAACGAGGTCGGGCCGGGCTTGCTGCCGTCATCGCCGGTGTAGCTGTCCCCCTCGACCACCCCGCTGACCTTGAAGGTTCCGTTGGCCGTCGACGGGACGTTGAGATTGCCCGTCCAGGTACCGTTCTGCGCCGTACCGACGGTCCGCACCAGGTTTCCGGCGACGATCAGGTTGAGCGGACCGACACCGCCCGAGCGCTCGAGAATGACCGCGAGAACCTTGTGGGCGGTCGGCGGACTACTCGGCGGGTAGCTGGCCTTGAGCGTCACTGGTACCGGGTAGAGGTTCATCCCCGAGACGGCGACCGACGTACGCGCCAGCGTCACGCTCGTCACCGACAGGTCCGGATCCGGCGGCATCGCTTGCGCCGCGGGCAACGCGACCAGCGCCGACCCGATCACGGCCAGCGCCGCGATCACCGCCCGAGTACTTCGAATGCGCATCAGATTCCCCTGATCACGAAGGTCTTGCTGACTCCGGCTTGGTAGTTGTTGCAGGTCGGCAAGGAGACCCGGTAGCTGACGTTGCCGACGTACGGCGGTTGAGCATTGACGGTGAGGCGGCCGCTGCTGCGGACAATTCCGGTACTCACGCCGCGCCATTGCGTTCCGGCGTACAGGCGCTGTAGGACAACCGCACAGCCGGCCGGTGCACCGCGCACGGAGCCGTTGACCGGGACGATCGTGCCGACCTTCGCGCTGGTCTTCGACGGGACGGCGCTGACGATGCCGGGCCGGCGCACGACGAAGGTTGTCCCCAGGGTGTCGAAGAACTTGCCGCGCACCCGGACACAGGTCACGTAGTCAGCGGCAGCGGCCGGGAAGGAAGCGAACAGAATGCCGGCGGCATCGGTGTACTTCGAGCCGGCGTCGTACTCGATGCACAGATGTTCGTTCGCGATCTGGAGCAGGATCCGGCTGCTGTAGGGCTTGCCGGTCGTCGAGTCGTAGATGGCGGCCTTGACCTGGAAGCCCGAGCCGAACGGCACCACCCTCGGGATCACCGAGACGCCGAGCTTCGGCTGGTGCAGCCCGGTGACCGCGATGTTCGGCCCGTTGAAGAGCGTCTCGGTGGTCGAGCTGCCGTCCGAGCCGTCAAGGGTTTCGCCGGCCAGCACGCCGAACACGTGGAAGGTCCCGTTCGCGGTCGAGGGCACGTCGACGGTGCCGGTCCAGGTGCCGTTCTTCAGCGTTCCGGCGGTACGGGTCAGGTGTCCGGCGACCATCAGCGGGACCGCGCCGATCCCACCGGTCCGCTGCAGGAACACGTTCAGCAGGGTGTTCGCATAGATCGGGTCGTCGGAGTTGTAGCCCGCCTTGACCGTGACCGGCACTGAGACCCGGTTGAGGCCGGAGACGGCGACCGCCGTCCGGCCCAGCGTCACGGCCGTGACGGTCAGCCTCGGGTCGGGCGACTGAGCCGCCGTGGGCATCGCTGTGGCGGGCGCCGCCACCAGTATCGACACCATTCCTGCCAATGCGGTTATTGCCATCCGAAACCTTGTGCTCATTTGCGCAGAATGGCACGGGAAGAGCAAACATCCCAGGGTACGGTGAATTATTCTGGGTATTTCCGGTGAAAAAGAATTAGTTGGCTATTGAGCGCAACTTTTCGGCTTCCGGCCGCATCAAGTGTTCTGAGGGGTTCAGCGCCGGCTGTCCGGATGTTCATCTGGAGATCGCGTGCCGGCCCGCTGCACGGCGTTGGCTGGGTGCATGAGTCGCGTCTTCGGCACGCCCCGGCGCCCGGCCTCCATGGTCACCCGGACCGATCGGCTGGGCCGGCCGATCTCGCTCGACCTGCGCGAACCCGAGGGCAACTCGGTGCTGTTCACCGGCGCGCCCGGGATGGGCAAGAGCCTCGAACTGGACCGCGCGCAGGCCTTTGCGCAGCAGCGAGGCTGGATCGCCGTCCGGGTCGACGCGTCTCCGCGGGAGCCGCTGGAGAACCGGTTCGTCCGGGCGGTCAGCGAGGATCTCGGTGGGCTTCGCAAACAGCACGGGTACTTCGCGCTGCGCAAGCTGAAGAAGACGCTTCGGGACCTCACCCAGCGCAGCCGCAGCGAGCAACGCGGCGCCGAACTGCGTTTCGGGGTCGCGCCGGTGCAAGCGGTGGTGAAGAAGCAATGGGAGGCGCCGGGCAAGGACGGGGTCGGCAGCACGCTCAATCAGCTCGCCGACAACCTTGGCGAGCTGGCCGCCAAGAAGGGCCAGCCGGTGATGCTGATGGTCGACAATCTCGATGTCGCGTCCGAGCGGGATCTGGCGGCATTGACCGAGTTGTCGGCGCATCTGGAGCGCAAGGGGCAGCGGGTGTACCTCGTCGGGGCGGGTGGCGAGATGGCTGCGACTCGGCTGATGGCTGCGTCCGGTGGGATGTCCGGGATCGCTACTGGTGTCACGGGGCGTTTCGACGTACGGGAATGTGCGCCGCTGATGGACGACGAGCTGCGGCCGACCGTGACGGATCCGCTGCGCCGGCACGGGATTCCGTACCAGGCGGAGGCGGTGGACAACCTGCTCAAGTCGGCCAATGGCAGTCCGAGCCGGTTGCGGGATCTGTCCGAGACGGCGCTGCAGTTCGCGCAGCCGCCGCAGGGGATCACGGTCGATGTGGCGAAGGCGGCGACGGCTCGGGTGAACGATCAGGCTCGGGTGTTCTACCAGGCTGCTTGGAACACTTGCTCGCCGGCGGAGAAGGAGTTGCTGGCGAAGGTCGCAGTACGGGGACCGCGCGGAATGGCGATGGCGGGCGAGACGCAGGCGGCCGGGCCGGGCAAGTGGCAAGAGGTGGATGCGGCGCGGCAAGGGTTGGTTGCTCGCGGGATGCTGCGGGAGAGCCCGAACGGGTCGCGGGTATCGCTGGCTGATCCCGGGTTGCAGGACTGGGTCCAGACGCGGGTTGGGCAGTCGGCCGCGCATTCTGGAGTCGCCTTGCCTGGTACGCCGGCGCCGGCGATCACTCAGCCGGTTGGGCAGCATGTGCCGGGCAGGGTCACCTCTACCCGGCAGGTCGGGAACACTACGTTCCGGGTCAACGGATAGTCAGCAGCAGCCGTCTTCGCAGGCGTGGGCTGTGCTGTTGGGGGCGCAGCAGCCTTTGCCTTGCCAGGCTTGGATTCCTTCGCGCAGGGCAATCGCGGCGATGACAAGTCCGGCGATCGGATCCGCCCAGGACCAGCCGAGCGTCGCGTTGAGCACGAGGCCTACCAGGAGCACCGCTGACAAGTAGGTGCACAGCAGGGTTTGGGTGCCGTCGGCAACTACCGCGTTGGATTGCAGAGCTTTGCCGGTACGCCGTTGCGCGGCCGACAGCACCGGCATGACGATCAGCGAGGCGATGGCCAGGCCGATCCCCACCGTCGAGGAGTCGGGGGTCGAACCGGTGAGCAAGGATCGTACGGACTCGATGGAGACGTACAGCGCGAGCCCGAAGAACGACAACGCGATCAGCCGCAGCGCCCGGCGCTCTCTCGTCTCCGGCATCGGACTCCGGAACTGCCACAAGATGATCAGCCCACTGGCGACCTCGACTATCGAGTCCAACCCGAACCCGACCAACGCCACCGACCCCGAGACAGTGCCGGCAGCAATCGCCACTCCAGCCTCGACCACGTTGTAACTAACGCTTACCCCAGCCAGCACCTGAGCCCGCCGCCCCAACTGCCGACGCCTCGCGACCTCCGCCGCAGACGGCTGTGGAGTGGCAAGAGGGAGGAGACGTGGCTCGCCGATCGCGGGGAGCTGGCGAGGGGTGTTTGTGGCTTCGGTCATCGGCACTCACCTGTTGCGTCGGGGCGGCAGCAGGCAGGGTCGACTGCCAGGACGACGTTGAGGAGTTGAGCGAGGGCGGTACCGAGAGCTGGGTCGGACAGTTCGTAGCGGGTCCGCCGGCCTTCGGGTTCTGCGACCACCAGACCGCAACCACGAAGACAAGCCAAGTGATTGGAGAGCGACTGCCGACTGACGCCGATCCGCTCAGCCAAGTCAGCCGGGTAGCTCGCGCCTTCGGTCAGGACCAGCATCACCTGCGTCCTGGTCGGATCCGACAGCGCATGACCGAACCGAGCCAGCACCTCGCTACGACTGATCGTGTCCACAGCCGCGACTGTACATCGAAAGCTGTATTCAGTGGAAGTTGTATCAATCGGTCGCTGGGACAGACTCCGACTGGTTCGCACGCTGCCAGAGGACGGCGAGCGGGATCGCGGCGAGTACACCGGCCGCGCCGAACCAACCCACCGCCTGGACCGCATCGGTCTTGTCGGCCAGTACTCCGGCGAAGAGCGGGCTGACGCCGGTCGCCGTGGTCAGCCCCGAGTTGGACATGCCGATCGCCTGCCCACGCCGCGCATCCGGCAGCATGACCGTCATCGACGTCGTCGTCTGCATCACGACAATCGTGCCGAACCCACCGGCCACCACGAACAAGATGATCGACGCCACCAGCCCCGGCCGCAGCAGGCACACCGCCACCGGAGCGGCCGCCAGAATCGAGAGCGGCCCGAGCAACTTCGGCCGCCGTTCCTCGGGAACGTACTTGCTGAACAGGAACGCCCCGATCACACTCCCCAGCGGATCGGCGGCCAGGATCAGCCCGACCATCACCGAGCTGCCGCCGAACACAGCGGCGTACGGCGCAGCCATCCCCTCGTAGACCGCGACGAGCGCCATCAGCCAGAGCATCAGGACTAGTGCACGCATCCCGCGATCCGCGAACAACAGTCCCCAGGTCTCCCCGGCCGACGCCCGCCACGATCGCCGTACGCCGGTACCACCATCCGCACCTCCTCGGTCGGCTGCCGGACGTGGCTTCAGTCCGGAGCGGATCAGGAACGCGGAGCCGAAGAAGGTGACGGCGTCGATCGCCAGTACGACGTACGGGTTGAAGAGCGCGATCAACAGCCCGCCGCCCGCGAACCCTGCCATCTGGGCGGACTGAATGGTGATACTCCGGATCGCCATCCCGGTGGCGAACCGTCCCTCACCCAGTACCTCGGGCAGCAGCGCGACCTGCGCCGATTTGAACACCGGCTGGAGCAACGACACGATCCCGACCAGCACGCACAACAACCAGAACGGCATCACCGGGATCGCCACCAGCAGCACCAGACATCCGCGCAGCCCGTCGATCCACATGATCAACTCACGCCGCGGAAACCGATCCGCCAGCCCGGTCAGAAAGATCCCGCCGAGCAGCGAAGGCACGAACGTCAACGCATAGGTGAGCCCGGTCAAGGCCGCCGACCCGGTATCGGTGAACACCAACATCGACAACGCCACCCGAGCCAACTGATCCCCAGCCACCGACTGCAACTCAGCCAGCCACATCACCCGAAACTCTCGAACCTGAAACACATCCCGATAGCTCGTCTTGCTCGCCATACCGTCGACGCTAGGTGTCCCCAAGGTCCTCACCCGAGGCATTCGAGCCTGCTGGAAACCCTCCGCCTCAAGACCCCACGCCGGCGCCTCCGCTCGCTCCTGCGTCGCTCACACGGCGCTGAGCTCCCACCCATCCCGGGGGCGCGGGCTCCTCCGTCGCCCGCTTGGCGAAGGCGATCCGTCGTCGACCCAACAGGTGGTGCGGAGCAGTTGCCGTCTGAGCGACTGGCGGGGCTCGCCGTCGTCGGCTGATCGCCACGTCGGCGTCCCGCTCGACAGGACGTAGTGTCCGATTGCTGGGGTTCTCCGCCTGAGAAGGCGAAGCTGGAGCGGGATCTGGCGACTATGTCCTGTCGAGCGGGACAGACCGAAGTCTTCGCCATCCAACCTGCCCCATCTTGCCCCGCGATCTGCCCTGGGCCGCCCGCATCGGTGCTCCTTAGGCTCAATCCACCAGCCACGAAGGAGATCCGGTGGACACGCTCGGCTTCCAGCAACTACGCGTAGGCCTCGGCCGCTACCTCGAAGATGTAAGCCAGGGGCGCACCTTCACGATCACCCGCCACGGCAAGCCTGTGGCGCAACTCGTGCCGATCCGGGCAGCGAGCAGGCTGGATCGCTTAGTTGCCGAGGGCAAGGTCACGGCGCCCAGCCGTCCCAAGCGGCCCGCCCCGATACCAACCCCCGCGGACGGTCCGGTGAGCGACCTCGTCGCCGAGCAGAGACGCTGAGGTCACACCCGCCAAAGAGCCGAGTTGTCAAAGGGCTCGACGATTCGCCACGCGGCAGATGGGACGGCCCAAGCCAGCCGAGTACAACGGGCGTTGTCGAGGGGGCGACGAACTGGAGGGCAGGGTGGGCGGTCGCCGCCTGCAACACCGGTTGTGTCTACGACGGACCGTCCCGCCGAGGTGGGGACGTTGCGATCGCCTGTCGGGCAGCCATGGACCGCCAGCCATCGTGACGGCGCCCATGCGCTGCAAACGACGCTCAGCCCTGCGACCGGGGATGCCTGGGCTGCGAGGCCGTGGCCAGCCCTGCGATCGGGATCCATGGCGACCACCTCTGCTTTCGCGAAGCGGGCGACGGAGGAGCCCGCGCCCCGGGGTGGGTGGGAGCTCAGCGCCGTGTGAGCGACGAAGGAGCGAGCGAAGGCGCCAGCGTGGGGATACACCCGGCGACGGCGAGCCCGCCAGTTGCTCAGACGGCAACTGCCGCGCACCACGTGCTGGGTCGACGACGGATCGCCTTCACCAAGCGGGCGACAGAAGAGCCCGCGCCCCGGGGTGGGTGGGAGCTCAGCGCCGGGTGAGCGACGCAGGAGCTAGCGGAGGCGCCGGCGTGGGGAGTACCTCGGCGACAGTGAGTTAGGTGGCGAAGACGTCGGCGTCGTTGGCGAAGGCTTTGAATTCGAGGGCGTTGCCGGCTGGGTCGTGGAGGAACATGGTCCATTGTTCGCCGGGTTTGCCTTCGAAGCGGAGGTACGGCTCGATGACGAAGGGGGTACCGGCGGCGCGGAAGCGGTCGGCCAGCTGGTGGAAGTCGGGGATTTCTAGGATCAGGCCGAAGTGGGGGACGGGGACGTCGTGGCCGTCCACCGGGTTGTGGATCGCTTGGGGGCGCGACGGGGCCAGGTGGGTGACGAACTGGTGGCCGCGGAGGTTCCAGTCGATCCAGGTGTCGGAGCTGCGGCCGCGATCGCAGCCGACCACGGAGCCGTAGAACTCCGCGGCGGCTGCTAGATCGTCGACCGGCATGGCCAGGTGGAAGCGCGGTACTGATGGGCTCATGCCATCAAACCTAACGGCCGGCCGACTTACGGCCAGATCGAGCTGACCCATTCGGGGTGGTCGATGAACGGGTTGCGGTTGTGTTGCCAGGTGTCGAAGATGACCTGGTTGCGGCGCTTCTCGAACGCGTCCGGCGGGTCGGCGGCGCTCCAGGCCTTCAGGACCGTGAGCTTGCCGATGTACGGCGCGGTGCCGTTGTTCACTGAGTTGTTCGGCTCCAGGTTCGGCCAGCCGTCGTCGCCTTCGTAGCGCACCGCCATGTAGAAGATCATCCGCGCGACATCACCCCGTACTGCGGCCCGCGGCGCGAACGAGTCGCCATCGGCGGTACACCCGGGGCACTCCGTCACGGCCGTGCCGCCGTTGTCGAAGTCGAGGTTGCCGCGCGCCGAGTTCACCGACACGTCCTCAGGACGCAGGTGATGTACGTCGGTACCCGGACCGGTCGCCGTACCGAAGTCACCGTGCGACTTGGCCCAGACGTGTTCGCGGTTCCAGTCGTTGACGCCACCACCGTTGGTGCTCTTGGCCTGCGAGCGACCGGAGTACAGCAGGATCACGTTGTTGGAATTGGCCGGATCCTGGTCGGTGTCCTTGAGCGCGTTCCAGACCTGCTCGTAGGTCAGCTTGGTCTGGCTCGAGATGATCGTGTGCAGCGCGGACTTCAGCGCGGCGCCGGTCTTGCCGGAGGCGGCTGCATAGTAGTCGCCTGGGTCGCCTGGATCACCCGGGTCTGAGCCGCCACCACCACTGAACGCCGTCGGATCCTTCAGCCCCGCATGCGGCGTGAAGTAGGGCGTCAGCGTCCCGGTGACGGTGATCTGCTTGCCCAGCAGAGTCGGGTTCGTCTGCAGCCCGTACTGCGCCCGGAACGCGCTCGGGATCTGCACGTACAGCATCGACCCGGTCGAGGTCTGCGAAGCCGAATCGGCCAAGGCGAGCGCGGTGTCGCCGGTGTAGGCGCTCCGGATCACCGTGTTGGCCGCGGTCGGCTGGCCGACCACGTACCCGACGACGGTACCGACCGAACCGTTCTGCTGCCCGATCGCAGCACTCACGGTGAGGTTGGCCGTCGTCGCGGCGGTCGACGGGGTGACACCGAAGCCGACCAGCGCCAGCAGGACGCCGATCACCACAGCAGGACGTACTAATCGAAGAGCAGGCACGGCATCTCCCAGGGGCGGTTGGGAACCACTGCATCGCAGGTCAGTCTGCCCCCACCGCCCCTGGTTCGAACGTCAAACCCCGGCAAAACTTGTCCGACAATCCGGCAAACTCCCGATGCCGGCTATTTCAGCTCCACCGTCCAGGGCCCGCCGGCGGCGATCACCTTGTCCCGGCCGGTGTCGGTGTTGTGCGTGAAATCCTTGTACGCGTAGACCTGGTAACTGCCCGGAGCGAGCGGCTCGGTTCCTTCCGCTGCACCAGGCGTACACCGGTAAGCCGAGAAGCCGCTCTCCAGGCTGACGGTCTGCCCAGGAGTGAGTGGCCAGCTTTTGCCGGGCTGGGCCTCACCCGACGTGCCGCCGACGACGATCCCGTCCTTCACGACGACGACCCACGGGCCGTACGGGGTGCCGAACAGGTCCAGGCTCTTGTCCGACGTGTTGGTCAGCTTGAACTCCATCCGCAGCCTCCGCCCGGTGGCATCTCGCGTCGCGACCGGCGTCGCCGGATCGAAGCGCAGCGCCGGGTCGCCGGCCAGCGCCGAGGTGAGCGCGCCTCCACAGGCGAATCCCCGAACACCATCGGGGGCGAGCGTCACAGTCGGCCTCACCGGAGCAGGTGCCGCGGCAGGCGGCTCCTCGCTGCCAGGGAGTACGGCGTACGCGCCCGCGGCGACGACAACCGCCGTCGAGGCGGCGATGGCTGCGGCGATTCCGGTACGCCGGCGACGGCGCGAGCGGATCCGGGGAATCAGCGTCTGCTCGTCCACGGACACCCGGTCGGTACCGTCGGCAGCCATGGTCTGGAGGAGGTCCTTCAAGTCGTGGGAGGTCATCTCATGCTCTCCTCGGTCGTGCCGAGCTGGCTGGCCAGCTTCGTCCGGGCGTCGGACAGGTGGCGCTTGACGGTGCCTTCGGAGCAGCCGAGCTGGTCCGCGATATCGAGCACGGTCAGGTCCTCGTAGTACCGGAGGACGACGCAGGCCCGTTGCTTCGGCGAGAGCGTCGACAACGCTCTGCGGACCTCATCGGCGATACCGACGTCCGCGTCCTCGTGCACCGGTGGATTCACCAGCAGGTGCTGGGCCTGCCGCCACAGTTTGGCCCGCCGCCGGCCATCGACGTACTGGTTGAGGATCGCTCGCCGGACGTAGCTCTCGAGTTGTGGCACGTCGCTGCCGACCCGTAGCCGGCTGAACACCTTCAACAACGCGTCCTGAACCAGGTCGCCCGCGGCCGCGGTATCGCCGGTCAGCAGATAGGCGTAGGACCGCAACGCGCCACCGCGAGCCTGCAACAGCTCGCCGAACGCGGATTCCCAGTCAGCCATGCGCACCACCTTCCCTGTCAATCATCAAGACGAACAGGTGCGGTACGGCGTTGGGGGTGAACGCAGAAGAATTGAGTCGGTGGGGCGGGAGCGCACTGCGCTCGGCCGCCCCACCTAGGTGTACGGGCCCCCATCAGCCCGTAGCTGCTGCCACGAACTGCTTGCCCATCCACCAGTGAGGCACCACTGGCGGGCGGCACCTCACCGTCAGTTGGGAGGAGGACCGTAAGGTCCTTCTCCGACGGTGGCGTGGTGCGGACGCCGCTACGGACCGTACTCAGGTCCGGACCGAAAGTCCATGGGTCGTGGAGGCCGTCTCACACTACTGACGGGTCACTGATTCAGCAGCTGATTGTGTCCGCGTGCGTGGTGCCGCCAGAGCGGTAGGAGTTCACCCGCGCGGCGGCCGTCGCCGGCGACAGTACTTCGTTCTTCGCGTAGTAGACCCAGTCCGCCGACTGCACGTAGGCGCTGGTACCGCCGCTGTGCCCGTCCAGGTCGATGAACCACTCGTTGTAGTTGAGCGTCATCGGCCGGCGGGGGTAGACGTTGTGGCCGGCGCCGTCGGTGGTGTGATCGGCGGCCAGCGTGCCGTCGATGTAGTACTTCACGTGGCCGCCGCCGACCGTGGTGACGAGGGTGTGCCAGCCCGCGTGGCTGAAGTTGCGCGCGGTGCTCTTCCGCCAGCCGTCGAACGGGTCGGCCTGGTACGTGTTCCAGCTGGTGATGAAGTCGACCGGGCCGGTCTCGCCCCAGCCGCCGTTCGGCAGGTACTCCGAGATGTCGAGCTCGCTGTAGGTCGGCTCCCAGTCGTAGTCGAGCGGCGAGATCGTGTAGAAGGTCTGGTTGACGTGATCGCCGTCGGCGCCGCTGGCCGGGGCGTCGCTGAACTTGAACCGGGTCGCGTAGGTGCCTTCGAAGAAGCGCTCCTGGTTCTGCTGCACCTGCGACTGCGTGGTGCCGCCGACCGTGCCGTTGGTCGCGGCGCGAAGCTGCAGCGACTTCTGCCCGTCGACGACCGGGAAGGTCACGTTGCTCGCGGTCCAGGTGCCCTCGATGCCCGGGCCACCCCCGCCGGTCCGGACACTCCAGTCGTGGCCGGTGAAGTTCGGGTCGGTGCGGGAGCTGTAGTTGAAGTCGTCGAAGAACGCGCCACACGCGGCGACCTTCTGCTTCGACTCGGGACTGGGCCGCGCGCTCGCCGTCGTACTGGCGGTACCGGCCGCGAGAGCAGCCAGTACTACGGCCGTCGCGGTGATGCGGAGTTTGCGTGATCGAGCCATCAGGTTCACTCACCTTCATCTCGGGGCGGAGAGATCTCCTCACAACTTGGCTTATCCAATTGGTAAAGTCAATGCCTAATTGCGGCGGGAACGACACTCGGAGCGGTCAAACCACTGGTAAAGATTGCTAGAGTTGCCTGATGAGGAGGACCGAAGCACGGGACCGCCTGCTCCGGTTGATCGAGCTTCGCAACCCGGGTGAGCCGCTGCCTTCCGAGCGCAGTCTGAGCGAGTCGCTCGGAGTGTCCCGCCCGACCCTGCGCGCGGCGCTGGAAGACCTTGCCCGGGACGGGCTGATCACTCGCGAGCACGGCCGCGGCACGTTCACCAGCTCGCGCAAGATCCATCAGGCGCTGGAGCCGACCGCCGACGGCGACTTCCAGGTGCCGCCGGCCGAGGGCACCCCGTGGCAGAGCAAGCTGATCAGCTTCGAGCTGGAGCTTGCCGGTGCCCGGCTCGGCCAGCGGATGGAGATCTCGCCGGGCGATCAGTTGGTCTCGGTGGTCCGGCTGCGGCTGGTCGACGGCGCACCGATGTGCATCGAGCGGATCCGGATCCCGGCCGCTTTCGTGCCCGGCATCACCGGCCGGGACTTCGAGATCGGCTCGCTGTACGGCCTGATGCGATCCCGGTACGGCGTGGCCGCGCGCGAAGCCGTCCAGACCACCGAGCCGACAGTGACCGACGCGCAGGAGGCGGAGCTGCTCACCGTCCCGCTGCACTCACCTGCACTGCTCTTCGAGCGCGTCACCCGCAACGCGGACCGCGCCGTGATCGAGTACACCCGCTCCATTTACCGAGGAGACCGGTACCGGATCACGACGCGGTTGACCTTCCCGAACTGATACAGCCTGATCAGCCCTTCACGGCACCCGCGGCGACGCCGGTGGTGACGCGGCCCTGCAGGACCAGGAAGATCAGCAGGACGGGCAGCATGAACAGGGTCGCGGCGGCCATCGTCGCGCCCCAGTCGGTACCGAACGTGTTGCTGAACGACGAGAGCCAGACCGGCAGCGTGCGCTGGTCCTGGTTCTTGATGATCAGCAGGTTCGCGAAGGCGAACTCGTTCCACGCGGTGATGAAGCCGAACAGCGACGTCGACAGCAGGCCGGGCGCGAGCAGCGGGAAGACGATCCGCCGGAACGCCTCGAACTGGTTGCAGCCGTCCACCCGGGCGGCTTCCTCGAGCTCGACGGGGATGCCCTTCAGGAATCCGCGCAGCGTCACGATCGTGAACGGCAGCGTCATCATGAAGTAGATCAGCGTCAGGATCGGCAGCTTGTCCAACATGTCGGTGTCGCGGGCGATCACGTACATCGGGATCAGCAGCGCCTCCCACGGTGTCATCTGGGCGATGAACACCATCAGGATGAAGCCCTGCCGGCCCTTCCACTTCATCCGGCCGACGGCGTACGCCGCGCCGCAGGCGACCACCAGCGAAAGCAGTACGGCGCTGATCGCGACCATCCCGCTGTTGCGCCAGAAGGTCCAGAAGCCGTCCGCGTGCACCGCGGTGCTGAAGTGCGTGAAGGTGACGTGGGTCGGGAAGAACGACGGCGTCTCGGCCTGGATCTCCTTGGTCGGCTTGAAGGCGGTCAGCACCATCCAGTAGACCGGGAAGATCGAGAACAGCAGGACGCCGAGGGCCACCACGTTCAGGGTGATCTTGCGGCTGAGGCGGGTTCTCACAGTTCGCCCTCCTCCTTGAACATCTGCCGGAAGTAGGCCAGCAGCACCACGGCCAGGATCAGCACGGTGACCATCGAGATCGCCGCGCCCAGGTCGTACCGGTTCAGCACGGTGGCGATCTGGTACGCGTAGACGGGCAGCGTCAGGAGCGCGTCGCCCGGACCGCCCTGGCTGATCGCCCAGATCTGGACGAAGCACTTGAACACCCAGATCACCTCCAGGCACAGGATCAGCCCGAACATCGGCCGCAGGATCGGGAAGGTGATCAGCCAGAACGTCTTCACCGAGCCGGCCCCGTCGATCTGGGCCGCCTCGTGCAGTTCCTTCGGTACCGACGTCATCGCGGCGTACAGGGTCAGCGCCGCGAACGGCACCGACTGCCAGACGATCAGCAGCACCACGATCGCGAACGTCGAGTTGCCGTCCGCGAACCAGGCCTTGCCGTCGAACTGCTCGAACCCGAGCGCGACCAGCACCCAGTTGACGACCCCGAGCTGGGACTGGAACAGCCACTGGAACACGGTCGTCGCGGCGATCACCGGGATCGCCCAGGCGACCACCAGGCCACCCATCACGGCGAACCGCATCCATTTGCCCAGGGCACCGATCAGCAGCGCGACCAGGGTGGCCAGCACCATGATCAGGCCGACGTTGATCGCCGTGAACACGAAGGTCCGGCCGACGACGCCCCAGAACTTCCCGTCGTTCAGGATCTTCGAGTAGTTGTCGAACCCGACGAACTCGGCGCCACCGCGGATCAGCTGGGCGATGCCGAACTTCTGGAACGAGATCAGCAGGTTGCGGACCAGCGGATACACCAGCAGGTACGCCGTACCGACGACGGTCGGCGCGACCAGCAGGTAGGGGAGGAGGCGTTCCCACAGGGGTCGCCCCCGCCGGACCGAGACCGGCGAACCGGGCTCGGGGGCGGGGGCTGCTGTGGTCTCTACTTCTGCCACAGCCATAGTTCTACTTGGCGTTCAGGGCCTGGGTGATGATCTCGTCGGCAGCCTTGGCCGCGGCGGCCGGGTCACCGCCGGTCAGCACCTTGGTCTGGTACTCCTTGATCGGGTTCTTCGCCTCGACCGCGGCCCAGTTCGGGGAGTTCGGGGTGGCCTTGCCGTTGGCCGCGCCGGCCGCCATCGCCGCCACGCCCTCGTCCGAGCCGACCGCGGAGGCCAGGCTGGTCCGGTTCGGCACGTACTTCATCGACTTGGCCAGGTCGGTCTGCCACTTCTCGCCGGCCAGCTCCTTGATGAAGGTGTACGCGGCGTCCTGCTCGGCCGCGGCCTCCGGGATGATCAGGTCGGAGCCACCGGTGAAGACGGCGCCCGGCTTGTCGGCGGTCTTGCCCGGGATCGGGAAGAAGCCGATCTGGTCCTTCAGCGCCGGGTTCGCCTGGGCGATCAGCTCGGCGGCACCCGGAACGGCGATCATCTGCGCGACCTTGCCCTGCGCGAACACGTCGGTCTGGGTCGGCTTGGCCTCGTCAGAGTCCTTCGGGCCCTTGCCGAGCGCCTGGATCTGCTTGTAGAAGTCCATCCCCTTGAGCGCCTCGGGGGTCTCCAGCGCGCCCTTCCACTGGTCGCCTTCCTTGACCGCGAGGTCGCCGCCCTCGTCCCAGATGAAGCCGGACAGCACGTAGAAGTTCTGGCCCGGCAGGTAGATGCCCTGGTTGCCGCCGGTGTTCACCTTGGCGGTGTCGGCCAGCCACTCCTCGCGGGTCTTCGGCGGGGCGGTGATGCCGGCCGCCTTGAACAGGTCCTTGCGGTACAGCACGACCCGGTTGGCGGCGTAGTACGGGATGCCGAACTGCTTGCCCTCGTACAGGCCCGGGCCGGCCAGGCCCTCGATCCAGTCGTCGCCCTTGAGGTCGGACTTCTTCTCGGTCAGGTCCTTGACGCCACCGCTGGCCGAGTACTGCGCGACCTGGGTGTTGCCGACCTCGATCACGTCCGGCGCGTCCTTGCTGGCCAGCGCGCCGATGATCTTCGGGCCGATCCCGTTCCACTCCTGGATCTGGACGTTGGCCTTGATCTCCGGGTGGTCGGCGGCGAAGCCGGCCTCGAACCGCTTCAGGAAGTCGTCGGAGACGCTGCCCTTCATCAGCCAGACGTCAATGGTCTTCGGACCGGCATCGGCGGCGCTGTCCTTGGTGTCGTCGGAGGACCCACAAGCTGCTAGGGCGGTAAGCGATAGAGCCGCGACTGCGGCGACGGCAAGGGAACGGAACTTCATCGGATCACCTCGGGCGAAGTAGCCGGATCGGCCTCCGGCTGACTGGTATGAACCTGTCGTTCAGTGGCGTAGAGAATTGCCCAGAGGCCGCTGACCAGTCAATAGTTCAGGAGTATCCGTTACTAAGTCGTGAGAGCGCACTCTCGCGGTAACCTCCCGGAAACCTGCCGTTTTCGAGCGCGTGCCGCATTTCGCGTTGCAAATTGCGCAACATACCACTTCCGCCGGTGGTAAGTTGTTTACCGGACCAGTTTAGTTGGAGACAACTGCTGTCAGAGGCTTCCGGCGTACTGGCTGACGTGGTAAGCCGTGCTGTGGCCGGCCGGATCGCGGGTCCATTTGGACACCATCAGATGCAGGCCGTTGGCGGCCTTGGTCGACCACGGATGGATGAAGCCGCCGTACAGCGCGGGCTCCTGCGCGAAGGTGACCTGGACCTTCTCGTTCGTCCAGGCCTGGTCCGGGCCGGCCGCGGTCCGGGTGACGATGTTGCCGGTGGCGCAGTTCAGGTAGGCCATCGCCCAGGTGCCGTCCTCCAGCCGCCGGACCGACGGTTCGCCGAAGCGGCCGTTGAGGATCGGCGAGCACGGCCGGCCCCAGCCCCAGTTGCTGCCGTTCCAGCCCCAGCCTTCGTACGCCGCCGGGGTGAACAGCTGCTCCCACGGGACGCGGCGCAGCATCATCGGGCCGTCCTGCCGGCCGGAGCGGACCGAGAACACGTAGACGTAGTCGCCATCGCGCTGCATGGTCCACATCTGGAACGGGTCGAGGTTGTCGCCGCTGTTGAACCACTTCAGGTTGGTACGGACGAAGTCGTTGCCGTTGTCGGAGTAGGCCAGGCCGGCGTACCGGGATTTCCACTGCGGGCCGTTCGGGCCGGCCGAGTTCCAGTTCTCGATGCTCATGTACGAGACGAGCTGGCGACCGGTCTCGGGGAAGCTGATGCCGTCGTTCGGGATCACCGTGACCTCCCAGAGGCCGTCGATGCCGATCCCGTTGTGGCCGTTGCGCATGATCTCGGGCGCCCGGCCGTTGCCGGCCACCTTGGCCGCACTGTCGAAGACGATGCCGCCGGCTGCCCCCGGATGAACGGCCGACCGCAACATCACCGGTGAACGCCAGTCGTTGTTCGCCTGCTCAGGCCATGGCGTGTTGAAGGTGTCGCCGAAGAGGTAGCCGATCGAGCCGTTCTCGAGCACGTACGGGATGCCGAGGTCGGTACCGGCCACCTGCCAGCGGCTGTTGGTGTCGAGGTCGGCGCCGGTCACCCGCTTCTTCCAGGTCGCGGCTTGTGCGGTGGCGGGCGCGATCAGCCCTGGGGCGACGGCAGTACCGACTCCGGCCGCCGCGATGCTTCCGAGAAATGTCCGTCGTTTCATGGCGTGTGCCTTCCAGACGTCGTGATGGGCGATGACGACGAGTCACTGGTCGACTACGAACCTTGCAGACGTTTCCCCTCCCGGCCAGACCTATTCGACCACCGTCGAAAATCGATTTCCCACTAGCTCGGCAGCTCAGGCAGTGGGGTCTGCGCCGAGCGCGAGGGTCAGAAGGTCGCCGAGTTGGTCTGTCTGGGCGGGGGTCAGGGCCTGGAACGAGGATTCGACGACGCCGTCCACCGCGTCCTGGCCGGCGGCGCGTAGGCGTGCGCCCTCTTCGGTGAGTTGATGCCGCACGGCCCGACCCGGGCCTGGGACCCGCTCGATCAGGCCGCGGTCGGCCATCCGGGTTGCGAGCGAGCCGAAGGACTGGTCGGTCTGGAAGGTCAGCACGGCGAGATCGTGCAGCGAGGCATCCGGTTTGCGATGCAGGTGACGCAAGGTGTCCCACTGCACGAGCGAGAGTCCGAGCGGCGCCAGCGCGTGGCTCAGCGCGCGGTGGTGGCGGTATTGCAGGCGCTTGACGGCCAGTGCGACCTCGCCCGGTTGGTACTTCATGGCAGCCACCCTAGCGCATTTAGACAAGGTTGCTTATATCAGGAAGCTGATCTAAGGTTCCTGATATAGCTCATCGACGCGTTAGGAAGATTCCATGACGGCACTCACCATCCAGGACATCGATCGCACCCGGCCGTTCCTGCTCCTGCACGGCGGCGGTGGTGTCGCCACGATGGCGGGCTTCGCCGACCTGCTCGCTGAGCGCACTCACTCCCGGGTGCTGCTGCCGACCCATCCCGGCTTCGGTGGTACGCCGAAACCCGAAGGGCTCACCAGCGTCACCGAGCTGGCCCGCCTGTACGTAGAACTGCTGGCGGAGCTCGATCTCACCGACGTCACCGTGCTCGGCAACTCCTTCGGCGGCTGGCTGGCCGCTGAAATCGCCTTGCAGCACAACCCGCGAGTCAGTGCCGCCGTGATCGTCGACGGGATCGGCATCGAGGTCGAGGGACACCCGATCACCGATGTCAGCGGCCTGTCCGTCGCCGAACTCCGGTCCTTCTCCTTCCACGATCCGAGCAAGGCACCCGTCCCGCCGGCCGGGACGACCGGTCCGAGCCCGGACGTACTGGCGCTGATCGGCTACACCGGACCGGCCATGCTCGACCCGACGCTCGCCAAGCGGCTCGGCGAGATCGACATCCCGGTGCACGTGCTGTGGGGGGAGAGCGACGGCATCGCCGGACCGGAGTACGGGCAGGCCTTTGCGGACGCGATCCCGGTCTCGACCTTCACCCTGATCCCCCGCACGGGCCACCTGCCGCAGCTCGAGACGCCCGAAGAGCTGCTCGGCGCCCTCCGGGTCCAACTCGTCGAGTTGAGCTAGCTACTCAGTCGAGGCGGCTTGCTGGGTCGTCAGCACTGCGGAAGCTACCGCCGCGTCGGTTGCGCCGACGCCGGTCAGATCGGCTATCGACCTGCCAGGCCGCGGCGCTTCGGAGGTTGTTTTCAAGAACGCTCCCACCGGAAGGTCTGCGTCGGGCGGTACTACACCGGCTCTCACCGCGTTGCCGAAGTCGCCGTGGTGGAGGCATTGAGCGTGGTCGTCGGTGACGATCAGCGCGTCGGTGAAGAGCTCTGGCGGTAGTTCGTTCTTGCCGGGCATGTCGGTGCCGATCCCGGTGATGTGGACGGCGCCGCGGAAGGCCTTCAGGGGTAACGGGGATCTGGCGGCCGTCGTGGTGATGACGCACGGGGCGCCGGCTTCGAGGGCATCGGCGGTGGCGGTGATGCCCTCGCGTTGAAGGGCTTGGCAAAGGCGGGCGGCGGCTTCGGGGCGACGGCCCCAGACGTGGACTTTGGTGATGGGGCGGAGTTTGCGCAGCCAGGTGACCTGGAGGAGCGCCTGTTCGCCGGTGCCCAGGACCGAGACCTCGTCGACCTCGGGTGGAGTGAGGGCATGGGTGATCAGGGCGCCGGCGGCGGCTGTGCGCCAGGCGGTCAGCATGCCTTCATCGGCCAGTACTGCGGCTGGGGCACCGGTTGTTGCGTCGATGACGAGGATCAGACCGTTGTTGACCGAGGCGAAGGTGCTGGCGACCTTCACCGAGAAGTGCGGCGAGCCGGCGACGTGGCCTGCCTTCACGTGGCAGTCGCCCGCGTGGTCGGGGAACTCCAGCACCATCGGCGGCGGGACCGACGTGCGGCCTTCGGCATGGGCGATCAGCGCTTCCCTGACGGCGGCGAAGATCACGTCGGGCGTCGCGAGCGCGCTGATCTCAGCGAGTCCGAGAACAGGAAGAGCACCACCGCCATCAGCGGCGGTCATTGGCGTTTGTCCAGCCAGGTTGACCATTCGGCCAGGGCTTCTTCGGGGGCGAGGCGGCCTACACCGACGCGGAAGCGGTCGGTGGGGGTTTCGGTCAGCTCTGAGTGGTAGATGCTCGAGGGCAGCAGTAGGACGCCGGCCTGCTCGACCAGGTCGGTGCACATCGCCTCGACGCCGTCCGCGCCGAGATAGCGCGGGTAGCAGACGCAGCCGCCTTGCGGGCGGGTGAAGTCGAAGAGGTCGGGGTAGTTGCTGAAGAAGTCCTCGAACAACGGCAGGTTGGTGGCGACGATGCCTCGGTTGCGTTCGAGCAGGTGGTCGCGAGCGCGCAGGCCGATCAGGGCGAGGATCTCGCTCGGGGCGGAGTTGCAGATCGACGTGTAGTGCTTGGCCCGCTCCAGTTTGTCCAGGAGGGCTCGATCGCGGCATGCGATCCAGCCGATCCGCAGGCCTGGCAGGCCGTACGCCTTCGACATCACGTTCAACGACAGAGCGTTCTCCGACAGATCGGCCGCCTGTGGCAGGGACGGGCGGTCGAGCTCGAGGCCGCGGTACACCTCGTCGCTGAACAACGTGATCCCACGCTCGTCGCACAAGCGCACCAGCCGCAGCCAGGTCTCCGGATCCGGGACGGCGCCGGTCGGATTGTTCGGGAAGTTCACCGAGACCAGCTTGGTATTCGGCCGGAGCGCACACTCGACCGCGTCGACGTCGAGCGACCAGTTGCTCTCGGCAACCAATGCGACACCGGTCACCTCGCAGATGGCCAGCGGGATCGTCTCGGCGGCCTGGTAGTTCGGCGTCAGTACAACCGCGTGATCACCGGGCTCCAGCAACGCGTGCATCGCCAGATAGATCGCCTCTTCGGCCCCGGCGAAACACAACACGTCCTCCGGTACTACGAAGTCGTACGTCCCAGCGATCTCCTCCCGCAAGGCCGGCAGCCCGCGCGTCTCGGTATACCCCAGCGCCAACGTCTCCCACCGCCGCAGCCCGTCCTCATCGGCAAGCTCGAGCAACTCGGACACCGCGAGCGTCTGCGCGTCCGAGGCGGTCAGGTGATAGCGCGCGCTGAACTCCCACCGCGAGAAGTACGTCTCCAACTTGAAGTCAGGAAGACTCGGCATCGATCGGCTCCTTAAGCAATTGGGCGATCAGCGTCGTCGCGCTGGGCTCGGCGGAGGCCGATGAGGAGGAGGCCGATGCTGATCGCGCCGACGATCGCGTAGGTGAGCCGCCCGCCGATGCCGTCCCAGGTGGTGTGCAGGGCGACGGCGACGGCGTACATGCCGAGGAACCCGAGGAATCGCTTGCCGCTCGGTGCGACGGCGTAGCGCCACAGACCCCAGCAGGTGATGCCGGTCCAAGCGGCGTGGCCGGCCGGCGAGAGCAGCCCGCGGATGAACAGCGTCTGCTCGGCCGCACCCACGTTGCCGCCCGACTGCAGCAGCGCGACGAACGCGTAGCCCATCGTCTCCAGTACTGCGAACCCCGTACCGACCGCGACGCCGATCACAATGCCGCCTCCGATCGAGTGGCGGTAGCGATGACCGAAGAAGAGCACCAGGACGGCCGGCACGACCAGCTTGGCCGCCTCCTCGATCAGGCCGACCCCGAGCATCGGGAGCGCCCCGAGCTTTCGCATCGCGTCGTACTCGAGCAGCCCGGCGACCACCACGCCGACGACACCACCGAAGAGCAGAGAGCCACCCAGCGTCGGGCCGTCGATCAGCCAGCGACCGGAGCGGCCGGCCGCGAACATGACGAAGGTGAGCGGTACGACGAGCGCGCCGAGGAGGATCATGGTCGGGAAGAGGTTCGGGTTCCCGGTGTCGGTCAGCACCGCCAGGACGAGCAGATAGAGCCCGCCGCCGATCAGGAACGTACCGACCCAGGCCCACCTACGCACCAACTGCTGTGCCTTCATAGGCAGATCCTGCACCCGCCGGGCGCCGGACGCACTCGTGACGACGCGTGTCCGGCTAACCTCGAACAGAGAGGGGTGGCGATATGAGGATCTTCTGGTGCGCGCCACTGCTGTTGCTGGCCGCTGCCTGCGGTGTTTCCGACCAGCCTCGCCCCGCGGCAACCGTGACGGTCACTGCTAGTCAGCCAACCCAGCAGCCGACGGCATCCGAGACGATCGTCTCGCCGACGCCGACGCCGACTAGTGCGGCCAGCAAGCCCCCGACTCCGCCGCAGACGGCGCGAGAGGCCGTAGTACCGAAGGTGGTCGGGCTGAACCACCAGCTGGCCCAGGACACGATGCAGGCGGCCGGCTTCTATTACCTGACCGAAGAGGACGCCACCGGCCAGGGACGGCTGCTGATCAACGACCGCAACTGGGTCGTCGTCAGTCAGTCGCCGGAGGGCGGTACCACCGCCTCGCTCGACACCAAGATCCTGCTCCGGTCGAAGAAGATCGGCGAATAACCCGCCGTTCGCCCGGAATTCGCCGCGGTGGCGCGGTTGCGCCATGTCGCAGCTACGGCAGCCATGGACAGGGCACAGACCCGGGTTCCGGTTGCAGACTCACTCGAAAGAGGTGCCCTGCCCCCTACGCCTCTCGAAGAGGAGATCTGCCCATGTCCTCCCGGATCCAGCCCGCCGTCACCGTGGCGGCCGTCCTGGCGCTGAGCGTCGCCGCGGTCATCCCCGCCGGCGCAGCACCGCCTCCCACCATCCCCGGTACGCCGCGCGCGTCCGGCGTACCGGCCGGAAAAGCCATCACCCTCATCACCGGTGACGTCGTCGAGGTCACCGACGCCGGCGGCGGCAAGAAGGCCGCCAGCGTCCACCCGGCGCCGGGGCGCGAGCGGATCGCGTTCCACACGATCGAGGTCGACGGCGGCCTGCGGGTACTGCCGAGCGATGCCGTCCCGTACATCTCGACCGGCGTGCTCGACGCCAACCTTTTCGATGTCGAGGAACTGGTCGCCGACGGTTTCGGCGACTCGGCCGCGAGCACGCTGCCGCTGATCGTCCGGTACGCCGATCAGTCGGCCGCCCGTTCCCAGTCGCTGACCGGTACCACGACCACCCGCGCGCTCGACTCGATCGACGCCACGGCGGTTCGCGCCGACAAGGACGAGCTGCCCGCGCTCTGGAAGTCGCTCGACCCGACCGCGAACGCCCGCGCGCTGAGCCGTGGCATCGCGAAGATCTGGCTCGACGGCAGGGTCCGCGCGAGCCTCGACAAGAGCGTGCCGCAGATCGGCGCACCCGTCGCATGGCAGGCCGGATACGAGGGCAGCGGCGTCAAGGTCGCAGTGCTGGACACCGGTGTCGACGCCAACCACCCTGACCTGCAGGGCAAGGTCAAGGAGGCCAAGGACTTCTCTGGCAGCCCGACCGGACCGGAGGACCACTTCGGTCACGGCACCCACGTCGCGGCGACGATCGCTGGTACCGGCGCCGGCGCAGGTGGCACTCGCAAGGGCGTCGCCCCGAAGGCCGACCTGCTGATCGGCAAGGTCCTCGGCGACGACGGCTTCGGCGACGAGTCCTCCATCATCGCCGGAATGGAGTGGGCAGCGGCCTCCGGCGCGAAGGTCGTCAACATGAGCCTCGGTGGCGGCCCCACCGACGGCTCTGACCCGCTCAGCCAGGCCGTCGACCGGATCACCGCCGCGTCCGGCACCCTGTTCGTGGTGGCCGCCGGCAACGACGGCGCCGACCAGTCCATCGGCACCCCCGGTACTGCGCCGTCCGCGCTCACCGTCGGCGCCGTCGACCGCAATGACCAGCTGGCCGACTTCTCCAGCCGCGGACCGCGACTCGGCGACAACGGCCTGAAGCCCGAGATCACCGCGCCCGGCGTCGACATCGTCGCTGCCCGCGCGGCCGGAACGATCATGGGCCAGCCGATCGACGACCTCTACACAGCAGCCTCCGGTACTTCGATGGCGACCCCGCACGTCGCCGGCTCGGCCGCGCTGCTCGCCCAGGAGCACCCGGACTGGAAGGCCGAGCAGCTCAAGAACGGGCTGGTCAGCACCGCCAAGACGAACCCGGACCTGAGCGTCTACGCCCAGGGCGCCGGACGGGTGGACGTCGGTCGCGCCGTTACCCAGAAGGTCTCCGCGACCGCGACGGCCGACTTCGGCTTGGTCAGCGCCAGCGCGACCAGGACGATCACCTACCGCAACGACTCGGCCGCCCCGGTGACCCTGGCGCTGGCGGTGGATGTGGACAACCTCGACTCGAAGACGCCTGAGACCCAGGCCTTCTCGGTGCCGAGCACCGTCACCGTCCCGGCCGGTAGCAGCGTCGACGTACCGCTGGCTCTCGACTCGGCGAAGCTCGGTCGCGGCCTCTACAGCGGCTGGATCGTTGCCACTGGCCCCGATGGCGTGGTCACCCACACGGCGGTCGGCACGCTCAAGGCCGGGCCGCAGCACAAGGTGACGCTGCGCGCC